>CAXPPC010000004.1:0-306336 GCA_964219255.1 Henriciella pelagia | reverse complement strand
CTTTGACTACGTTTTTTACGTATATTCGATCAATAACTTGACTTGAAAAAACTGCAAACAACACTCGCTAAATACCATGGGGAAATGCCCAAGTCTTGTTACCCCACGGTTATTTAGCTTAGCCGTTGTAGCCAATGGAAAGACAACCGTAATCCAAATCAAATGACCTGACATATCAAAGGGGACGGAGTCCAAATAGCTTTACTAGTACGAACAACTATTACCATTCAAATAAAAATAGACAAAACAGAATTCAGGCAAAAGCGAAACAATCTATTGATAAATTTTAGTTATCATCAATGAAAAATATATAATAAAATAACAGATGGAAAATGCATTTCAATTCTACAATGATGTAATTCAATACTTCAAAACGAATTACATCAACCTTGTTTTTATTCTTTTATTTTTGATAATAGGATTCCTATTGTCCGGATTCATACAAGGAAGAATAAAATTGCGTTTAGCCAAGAAATCGCCTAATAACATCACGGCTAATTTTACTGCAAAGATTGTAGGCTTTATTCTAAAGTCAATATTTGTTTTCATTGCTCTGTATTTAATTGGACTTAGTTCATTTACGAATAAGTTACTTGCAGGTGCTGGATTATTAACCTTTGTAATTGGTTTTGCTTTAAAAGATATAGGAGAGAACTTTCTGGCAGGAATTATTCTGGCTTTTAAAAGCCCCTTTAGATTAGATGATTTAATAGAAGTAAATGGCATTACAGGTCATGTAAAAGAAATTAGCATACGAGAAACGCTTATAAAAACACCGGATGGTAAAGATGTTTTTCTACCAAACTCGATAATCCTTAAAAACCCCTTATATAATTACACGCTTGATGGTTTTCTACGATACGAGTTTAATATTGGTATTGCTTATGAAAACAATCCTACAGAAGCTATCAAAATAGTACTTGACACAATACAAAATGTGGAGGGCGTTTTAAAAGGCGATAAAGGTCCTGCAATTACCCTTAATAACCTGGACACTAGCTCTATCGTTATTAACGTAAAATTTTGGATAGATACCTTTAAATCTACGAAACGGTCTGTTCACAATAGCATTCGTTCACAAGTGATGAATAATGTGGTTGAAGCATTGATTGCAAAAGGTTTTAGTTTACCTGCATCAATCGTTGAATTAAAAAATTACGAACCATATGGAAATTTGAAGCTGAATGTTGAGCAAGAAAACAAAGCTAATGACCAATCATAGAGAAAATATGAAAAGTTATCAGCCATCTAAAAGATGTGAAAAAAGAGAACATTATAGAAGAAAATGACCTTGCTGACTTAGAAGAAAGGGCGAACAGAATAAAAGGAAATGAAGAACCACTGGCTACAACACATGGTATAGTGCATGCGGGTTTCAGAGGTTTCCGAAGGTTCATGGCTCGTAAAAAAAGTCGGTGTACACTGATAGGAAATTGCCTTGTAATCCCGCACGACACCATACCATAAACCGTTATGCGCAATGGACAAATGGCGTGAATGCCCAGAGTTTGAAAGAACCATTTGCGTAGCCGTTTGAGGAAAATCAAAGGAATTTATCGGAAGTATTTGGCGTGACTTATTTGTGTGGAAAATTACGCTCGAAAAGTTGGACTTTGGACTCATTTATTCTGAAAACCACGTCTGAATTGACTTGCAGAACCGAAATTTGATCCCGTGGCGTAATTTCCCATTTCGTAGAATTGAAGTTGGAAGTAGAATTTTGCACGCTGACTGTGTGAATTTGACACTTGACAATGAGACTTGATTCCCAAAATTTGAAATTGGAAGTCCACTACTCTATTTTTCGTGCAAAGTTTGATTTTGAAGCGCCAAATCGGAACATTTTGTGGTTAGCACAATCGGAAATTGGAAACGGCTACGGAAGTGCGCATAACAGCGGCTAAAATCAACCGCTCAAATTTTGCTTCGTTTGACAATGAATCGTGAAAACTAATTTCTATCTTGTCATTCTAACTTAATTTAATCACGCGGCGGATTTTTAGTCGCAGACCGTTAACAACAATTAAGAATTAATGAGAATATTCATCTTAATCTTTCTAAGTGTAGCAAGTTTAAATTCAATTGGACAGGTGAAAAATGATTCACTCGTCTCATTTATTTCCAGTAGAATTGACTCCTTGCCTAATGGCTTTGCCATTTCCATCGCAGTTATTAATAACGATGAATGTAACTACATTGGATTAATAAAAGAAAATGACCAAATCATAGTCAAAGACCTTAAAGATTCCTTATTTGAAATAGGTTCTTTAACGAAAGTTTTTACATCCACTCTTTTAGCTCATGAAGTAGTGAACAACCATTTAAAGTTAACGCAGCCCATCAATAAAGCTTTTCCTTTCAAATTCAATGATAAAATAAAGCTGAATTATAAAAATCTAGCAAATCACACATCTGGCTTGTATCGGCTACCTTCCAATATACTGCCATTGCTCTTGAAAAACCAAGACAACCCTTATAAGGAATACTCATACGAGTTATTCGATCACTACCTTCAGAAAGAATTGCAATTATCACAATCCGAAATAGGCAAATACTCATACTCTAATTTGGGCGCAGGGTTATTGGCATACGGTCTTTCAAAACGAAGAGGAAAAACATTCGAGTTTTTGTTAAATGAGCACGTTTTCAATCAGTATAATATGTCAAATACTGAATTTGATACTAATACTTCATTTCACGGCATTAATGCAGTTGGAGAAAATGCTGAAAATTGGCAGTTTGATGCTCTTAAAGGAGCTGGAGGGTTAATTTCCTCTACATCAGACTTATCGAAATTTGTAGTAGCTCAGTTTGATACCTCAAATTGTACTCTTGCATTAACAAGAAAGGTTACCCATTCAATTTCTGATAATATGTCAATTGGGCTAGGATGGCATATTATTCCCCCTAAGAAATCAGATTTAAAATACTGGCATAACGGAGGAACTGGAGGATTTACATCTTCCGTTTCTTTCAGAGTCACAAATCAGACAGGAGTGATTGTTTTGTCAAATATTTCTGCTTTGCATAAACAATCCTTTATTATTGACGAACTATGCTTTGAATTATTAGATATGCAAAAATAATGTTGCTAACATTGTATAAGCGGCATTAAAACGCCCGCATATACTAAACCGTTATACACAATGGAAACGATTGAACTGAAATACAAGCTGAGTAAAAAGGAATATTTAATTTCAAATCTTACTGGGACAATTCAGCAAGTTTTTACAAAAGTAATTTTGACTATCGGCATTCTTTTAAATCTTCTTTGGATTTTTCAGTTATCTACTAGTTTTTTCGGTGAAGAATTCCCTTTTGCACTTATTGCGTTATTCGGATTAATTTGTTTCCCAGGAATACTGATCCTTATCACTTTACTTGCTTCTGTTGCCTATAATTCTAGCCCGAGATTAAATGAAGAACTGAAAGTGAATATTAATCCTCAGGAAATAACTGTTGCCGGAATTAAAGTCGACGTTGTTAAAAAAATCGATGATATCACTTATTTCCGAAAAAACGGATCGAACTACGCAATTGGTTTTAACGATAAAAGTGGGCTAATGATACCTTTAAAAGAATTGAATAATCGAGAAGAAGATTTTAAATCTATAATTGGAAAATATAGATAAAGATGATGTGTATAACATCAACTAAATTCCACGGGCGAAACAACCACAACAGTCAGCCCGCGTTATTTAGCCCTAACCGTTATAGGTAATTACGAGATAAAATGATTGACTTAACCAAAATCACAGGAAGAGATTACGCCTATATTAGACTTTATGAAAATAGAGTTGTGATCAAAAATCCTAAGACTAACGATTCGGTGGAAAAAAAGGCGCTTCTTCCATTTTCAAGCTCGAGACTATTACTTGCTGATTTTATTGTTGCAGAAAATCTAATTAGAGAAATATTACCTGAAATTTATGAGAAAAAGCTAATTTCAAAGCCGTTAGCTGTTCTGTTTCAACCAATGGAAAAAACAGAAGGTGGATTATCTCGAGTGGAAAAAGCCTCATTCAACGATCTCGCTGTACAAATTGGAGGTCGATTTGCTAAAATTGAAGAGGACAAAAGAGAGTTGAGTAATCAAGAAGTAATTGATTATTTTGGATAGATACCTATAACATCAACTAAATTCCACGGGCGAAACAACCACAACAGTCAGCCCGCGTTATTTAGTTCTAACCGTTATACGCAATAGAACAGTGATTCAATAAATAATCAAAAAAGAGAAGCATGGCAGCAGAATATAAAATATTCAAGCTTAAAACTGCAAGGGAATATAAATTCACCATGGATTATGTATTGAAAGCCTTAAAAGAAATTCACGATAATCCTGACGAACATAATTATTCTTTATCTGAAGTTGAACGTTTGCTCAACATTGAAAATAAAATCAATGAAGCATCGAATTCATTTATGAAGGCTGCAAATGAAATAACTCAAATATTTGAGAACTTCAAATCAGTTGCAACTGAACATAAAATAGCTTTTGGATCTTTCATTTCCCAACTCAAGAAAATCTCGAAAGCAGGATGGCTTATTAGTCCCTCATTGATTAGAGATCTGAGTTTAGAGCAATTAATTGAGATTAATAAAAACCCATTTTCAAAGGAAGCTGAAAAAATTATTTGTGAGACATATTCACCGAATATTAAAATTCAATCGATTATAGAAAGTTTAATAAGAACTTTTCCAAACCGAAAGAGTATATTATTAGAGATACTTAATTGCTATGAATTAAAGTTATATTCAGCTGTTATCGCTTTATCATACACACAAGCAGATGGAATTTGTAATGATATATGGAATTATGGTTTCTTTGATAAAGACCCTTCAAAATCATTTCAAAACAAACTGTATTTGGAGTTAAATAACATGGAGCTAGGATTTTCGTCACATTTTGTTTCACAGCTTGGCATTTCGGACAATGAAATAATTATGTTTTCGAAAGATAAATTATTTCAAGAAAAATCAATTAGAGAAAAATCCAACAATCGACACTTGGTAATTCATGGACACTCAACCAATTATGGGGATTTACCTAATTCACTCCGAGCAATTTTCATATTAGACTTTTTAGAACACTTTGCTATTGAGCATCAAGACAATTGATTATGCGTATAACATCGCCTATTTTTCATGCCGAAAAGTGTTATATTCGAGAATCGGCACGAAAAAATAGCCCTAACCGTTGTGCGTCATTATGAGATTGAAGAGCCTTATTTATTGTGGAGTTATGACTTTGATTGTTGCATGTACTAATGCCAACAAAATTGAATTACCAAAAAGTTATGACCTTAATTGGGTAGAATTTGAAAAGAATTTGAATCTCGATATAAAATATATTCAATTAAATTTCAATCCATTCTTGGACGAAGAAATAATGGGGAAAAGTATAGAAGATTTAATGTTTAAGGACAGCGTGTATACTTTGGATAAAATTGACAAAGAAAGACTGTCTAGCATTATATCGGACAGTGTAAATTTCACGTATGGAGAATGTGGAACATTTGCACTAAATGCTGGATTTGTTTTTATTGAAAATGATACAATCAAAGGAACAATTCAATTAGGTTGTGGATATGCAGACTGGGGATTTGAACCTGGTAATATCAACTCTTTGGACGGCTCTCTTTCAGACATTGGGTTTGAAAAAATGACAACAATGCTAGATGACATTAATAAAAAAATGAATAAACGAACGCACAACACCAACTAAATTCCACGGGCGAATCAACCAGAACAGTCAGCCCGCGTTATTTAGTTTTTACCGTTATACGCAATGACCACGATATTATGAGTTACAAGGAAACAGAAGCATATAAGATTCACCAAAAATTAGGATTTCCTAAAATTGATGATGAGATTCAATTGGAAATATTGACCAGTGAAAATTATCAGCCAATTATGGACTTGTCTCCTGATAAAAAAACATTCATTTTTGGATTGTTAAATGAATACATAACAGTTTCAAAAAAACAATTGAGAGAACATTTAATTGAAACAAATTATATTGAAAATCAGCTAAATTCATTTTCAACAACGTATGATGGGTTTTGGTTGAGAAAATCTGGAGAAAAATATATTTTTTTTGAACGAGAAAGAGGACATGAGTTTAACCTAATATACCTAGATAGTATGGATGAAGTTTTGAATCAATACGTTAATCATTTAGGAAGTTGGTGTAAATAATGCGTATAACAGCAAATAAACAAAAGCGCTAAAACGATTATATTCGAGAAGGCGCCTTTGCCTATTTGCAAACCGTTAGTGGTAATGATGCCCATGATAGAAAAACTCACAGTACTGATTATTGGCTTGTATTGTTTTGGTTGTACCAATTCGAGTAACAACAATTCTGTGCAGGAGGATAATCGTTCTCCAATTATTTGTAACGAAAAAGGTTGTTCTGGATCTTACAACGGAGCTGAGTTTGTAAACGGTTCTGATGTCGCTCACCAATTCTCAAATGAAATGTCCGAAAAGGTTGGAGATAAATTGAAACAACTTTACAAAGAAGGTCTTTATTCCAAAGTAGATTTTTCAAAAATTCAGATGTCCACGGAAGGAATGGGTTCAGGAACGGTTGTTTACAAACTTAAAATACCATTTATAAGAGTTGAACAAAAGTGCGACGCTTATACTTCATTTGATCATGTCGGAGGTTGGGATCATCCTCCTGCTTTATCTGCCAGAAAAAAACAACTCAATAGTGTTTTACTAAAAGGTGAATCACTAGACATAAGTAGCTTGAAAACTACTCCAGAAGGGCTACAAGAATATTGGATACAATGGAAAAACAAGAAAGTACAAGCCAATTGCGTGAGGTGAATACCACTAACAGCACCTCACACACCATGCGGGTTTTACGCTTCGTAACAATAATCTTAGTTGAAAAACTATTCCTAACTTTAAAACCAAACCTTGGTAGTCATCCGCACGCTGCGTAGCTGCCAAACGTTATGGGTAATTGGAAAAACTTATGAAACTAGCAAGAATAGTTATAGTGATTTTAATAATGTGCTGCTACAGTTTAATAGCGCAAAGTCAAAAAGACTCTGTGATCATTCTTGAAACCGGAGATACTGTTGAAGCCATCCGGTCCAACTGTTATTCGCTCGATCAGTATTTGTTGAATTATGGAAACGTAATGTACGGAACAGTCAAAAGAGTCAAAGAAGACAGATTCAAAGTTAAAGTGATCAAAAACATAAAGAGAAGAAAAAAAATACCTCGCATATCAAGATTTTCAACCATTCATTTTTCTCAATATAGAATCGAGCCTAATTACAAAGATTCAATAATAATGGAAAACTCGGATTACATTTTCATTCTCGGAAATGCACGTTGGAAATTTAGCAGTTTAGTATTACGAAGTCCATACAACCGTTTTAAAGTACAAAATGACTCATTATTTATTCCCTATCAAATTTTAGCGTGCGTTAATTTTTCTGATAGTATCAATTATTATAAAAAAAATACTTTTAATGACCCTCTTCAATCTCATGGATATAAAATATCGATCACTGATTTTTTTCGGTTATCCGAAGCCTTGTATAGTCAATTCGAAAAATCTAAATTAGGTATTATTAAAAAAGAGACAGAAATAATTGAATCTAATACATTTATCAATTCATTATTGAATCATATGGATATCATTTATCAATTATATTATACCCATAACAGCAAATAAACAAAAGCGCCAAAACACTAATATTTGTTAAGGCGCCTTTGCCTATTTGCAAACCGTTACCTGTAATTATGAAACCACAGCTAGAGCTTCCTAGAACAATACGTCTACCTGAAAAAAGTGAAATCCCAATGGACTCCTCGATTTTAGAAAGACTCAAATCATGGGAAAGTGCACCAGTTGTTGAAGGATTCAAAATTTTAACGAACGGCAGTGATCCAGAAATCGAAAAGTTACCGTTTAATTTTTACGCTGAAATTAACATCAATAATTCTAGACTTTGGAAACTAATAATTGAATTGAGTAATCATTTGCCAGATGAGATTTCACTCATATATAATCACTCAGACTGTGAGCCTGAATACGGTGAAAATTTGAACAAAAAACAAACTCTTGATTTTCTAGCAAATTACGAGACTGAATTAACATCTGATACATTTATTGAAATTGGAATGATTTCTCAATCGGACTCTGAATTGATTGAACTTTTCTTAAGTGAATATAAATACATAAAATTTTGGGGAGTAGATCAGGAGTCATTTAATGAATCAATGAATAGGTTTGACCTTAAAGAAATAAAAGACATCCAATTTATTGACGAATTCCCCAATATCAGAGAACCCTTGAGGTTGTATAATGAATCAATAACTGAATCAAATGACCTAATTGAATTATTAAAACAAAACTTTTGATGAAAAACTACAGGTAACAACGCCTATTTTTCATGCCGAAAAGTGTTATATTCGAGAATCGGCACGAAAAAATAGCCCTAACCGTTATGTACAATGAAAAAGAAGGCTTGAAAAATGCCCAGAGCTCGAAGATTTGCCTTCTAAGCAGCTTTTACCGTTGAATAATACTTAAATATTGGTGCGTTTGGTGGATTGATTAGATTGACAATCTAAGGCTTTAGGTGAAATTTACGTGTGAATATGTGGCGTGTAACAATATGGAAGACCACTACTCGATTCCCACTGTAGGTTTTGCTTGGAATACGACATTTGAAACCACAGCTTGAAGTTCGAAACGTGATTCTATTCGTAGGTTAAACATGAATTTACACGATTGACTGAAAACACGCCAGGACAAACAAACTTGAACGACCAAACGCTAAACAATTGGACTTAAAAACTGAAACTGAAGTGAAAAGCTGCAAAAATGTACATAACAATGCCTACACGATCACGCCGAAACGATTATATTTGGGTAACGGCGCGAACGTGTAGCCCTAACCGTTATAGTTAATGACAACCACAACAAACATGATTGGAAAATGGAAAGGCACATATGATTATGACAATCGTAGAGGATTTGAAAATGCTAATTTGAATCCTGTTGAGTTTGATGTGGAAATCGTCGCATTTGAGAATGGTTCCTTTAAAGGTGAAGTAAAGGATAATACCGAATTGGGCGGAACTCCAGGTGTTGGTCAAATTTTGGGAAAACAGAATAATGATTTAATTGAATTTGAAAAAAACATGCCATTTGAGACGATGCGTTTCTCAAATGGTGAACAACGAGTTTTTAAAAATAGACAACACCCCACTATCGTTTATTCCGGAAAACTGGAAGAAGATGGTAGAAAAATAAGTGGTAATTGGAAATTCAAGAAACCAAAATTTATGTGGATTGGTTTGTTCCCATGGTGGTACGATTTAGGAAGCGGAACATTTCAAATGCGAAAAATAAAGTAACTATAACATCAACTAAACACCACGGGCGAAACAACCACAACAGTCAGCCCGCGTTATTTAGTTTTAACCGTTATAAGTTATTTGAAGAAGTACGTAATCATATCATTCAGTTTTTTGTTGAGCTTTTGTGCATTATCGCAAAGTGACATGTTCACTCTTAAAGACAGTGCGTATTTTAAGAATTCAGATTTTAACTATTCTGACTCAAGTTTACATGGTAGATTAATTTGGTACTCGAATTCTCTATATGAATTAAAAGAACCAGTTCTAATGGACTTAAAAACTGATAATGTAATTTACCGGTTACTGTTAATTAATAACGGAGCTAAGTCAATCAGAATTGTTAATTCAAATAACGATTGTACCTTACATTATTTCGACCAAAATGACATTGTTGAAATTAAACTAACCAAAAAGGAATGGAAAAAGCTTGAAAGGAAAATCCGACATGCGAACTTTTGGTCATTACCCACAACTAGTGAACGTAGAGGAAAAGATGGTTTTCATTGGATCTTAGAGGGAAATAGTTATGGGAATTACCATGTAGTTGATCGCTGGTCTCCGAAAAAACATTCACGATATCGAAAAGTTTGTGAATACATCATTGAATTAAAAACTAAATGAAATTAAACAACTTATAACACCAACTAAATTCCACGGGCGAATCAACCACTACAGTTAGCCCGCGTTATTTAGTTTTAACCGTTATGTGTAATAGAACAATGCAGAGAAAAAACATTTCCAGTGTAGAATTAGGTGAACTAAAAAAACTATTTCCTGACCTAATTAATATTTTAAATCATAAATCAGACCCATTACAAATTCTACAACCTTGTTCATTTGATCATTATTTGAATAATTCAGAGGCTGTAACTATTGCAGATCCATCTAAAGACGTTGAACGAAGAACAAATCATAAGGAAATGCTCAAGTTATTTTTTGAAGCTTCTGATAATCAAGTTTATTCATATAGGTTTAAAAGAAAAAACCGAATTCATATATATAAAATAACAAATTGGAATTATCTGCACAAAGCAGCCCAAATAGATAGTAAAACAGGACTTACTGGTTGTAATTTTCTCTTAATTTCTAAAAAATTGAATGTTATTTATGAGGAGCACTATGATTGGACAAATTTAATTTACCTTTTCCCGAATTCGGACATTAATACAATAAGAGAAATTACAAAGAAATCAGGGTTGTTTCTATTAGAACCTAAAAAAAGAAATACACATAACATCAACTAAACACCACGGGCGAAACAACCACAACAGTCAGCCCGCGTTATTTAGTTTTAACCGTTAGGTGCAATAAATGGAAGGAAGTAATTACATATCAATTGGATATAATTTTCTACAATTAGTTGTCAACTCTGTTGAAGAAATGGAAAAGCAGGAAAACAGATCATCTACCATTGTCTCTGGGGACTTGCCTGACGATGAAGCTTGGGCTATTCATCACGAACGGACAAAATGGAATGATCAAAATATTGCAATTCCGATTCTTTTCAATTTTTTTCATGGATATGAGCTAATCTTGAAAGGACTAATCGTTCACTGTGGTGGAAAACTCAATAGGACACACAAGTTGACAAAATTACTAGAAGACTTAAAGAAATCTCCTGAAAATCCAGATAATAAACTAATTACCCATCTTCAAATAGTTATTTATGAAAATGGGTTTGAACACTTTTTCATTGAGAATAATTCTTCAGTTGACCATTTTTACGATTTATTGAAATATCCAGAAAATTCTCTCGGAGTTGAAACAAAGTTTTGGAACATCAAAAGACAAGAAAAGTTAGGCCTTAAAAAGTTTATCAAATTGTCTGAACTTGCGAGTCTGGCAAAAATTGAAATCCATAATTGGAAAAATAAATGACTCATTAAGTTTATATTTAAAATATAACTCTAAATCAACCAAACGATATGAAACTGAACAAGGTAAAAATTATTGGAATTGCATTATCCTGTTTTGCAATTTTAATATTCACGCTGAACAAGTGCACCTAACATCGCCTATTTTTCATGCCGAAAAGTGTTATATTCGAGAATCGGCACAAAAAAATAGCCCTAACCGTTATGCGCAATGAACAAATGGCGTAAATGCCCATAGTTTGAAAGAACCATTTGCGTAGCCGTTTTAGGAAAATCAAGAGAATTTATCGGAACTATTTGGCGTGACTCACTTGTGTGGAAAATTACGCTTGAAAAGTGGGACTTTGGACTCATTTATTCTGAAATCCACGTCTGACATGACTTGTAGAAATGGAATTTGATCCTGTGACGTAATTTCCCATTGCGTAGAATTGAAATTTGAAGTAGAATTTTGCACGTTGACTGTGTGAAGTTGACTCTTGACAATGAGACTTAATTCTCACAGTTTGAAGTTGGAAGTCAACTACTCTATTTTTCGTGCAAAGTGTGATTTTGAATCGTCAAATCGGAACATTTTGTGGTTATCACAACCGGAAATTGGAAACGGCTACGGAAGTGCGCATAACAGCGGCTAAAATCAACCGCTCAATTTTTGCTTCGCTTGACAATGAATCGTGAAAACTAATTTCTATCTTGTCAGTCTAACTTAATTTAATCACGCGGCGTGATTTTTAGTCGCAGACCGTTATGTGTCAGTAAAGACCTGAGTTCATCGAAATGAGTGAAACTAAAATTAAACAAATACAAACCAAAAGACTTTTGTTAAGACAAATTATAGAAAGCGACATTCAACATGTGTTTAATGGACTTTCCCACCCCGACGTTATCCGACATTATGGAATAAGTTTTGACAGTTTAGATTCTACAAAAGAACAAATGGACTGGTTTTCTAAGATGGAAAATCTTGGAACAGGAATGTGGTTCGCAATTTGTTCGTTAGACAATGAAGTCTTTTATGGTGCAGGTGGAATAAATGACTTAAACAAGGAGCACAACAAAGGCGAAATTGGATTTTGGCTACTGCCTGAATTTTGGGGACAGGGAATTATGAGTGAAGCGATACCGCCAATCTGCGAATACGGTTTTGAATCACTTAATATACATCGAATTGAAGGCTTCGTTGAATCGGAAAATATAAACTGCAAAAAAGCAATGGCAAAACTTGATTTCAATTATGAGGGAACAATGACTGACTGCGAATTAAAAAACGGAAAGTACATTAGTTTAGATATATATTCAAAAATTAAACCGAACACATAACATCAACTAAATTCCACGGGCGAATCAACCACAACAGTCAGCCCGCGTTATTTAGTTTTTACCGTTAGCAATAATTAAAACCAGAGTGTGAATTTATTTCGAAAAAGAAAAAAGGTTCATAATGAGAATTGGAGAGCATGGGATTTCTTCAATGATCAAAATGAATACGGTCTAATTACTTATGATGTGACCTATTTAGAACCAAACATCAACTATAACTGTAAGGACGAATTCGTTTTAGATTTATTGATTCCTAATAATTGGAAGGAGGAAGGAAATTTCCCTACACCAGAAGGACATTATAATCTAATTGAATCTGAGGATGAATTGATTTCAAATCTTGAAAAAGCTAAAGTGGATTGCATGCAAGTTATCCGCCTTACCCATAACGGAGCTCGTACATTTGTTTTTGAAGTAGCAGACACCGTTAAATTTCTTGAAACAGTGAAAACCTGGACAGGAACAGTCAGAAATTTTGAAATTAAAATAGAAAAACAAGAACCTTGGACTTATTATCGAAAATGGGAACCTGACGAATATAACTGGCAACAAATAGGAAATCAAAATTTGATTGAACAATTGGTTTCTCACGGAAGTAACCCTGAAAAATTGCATAAACTTGAATTCAGTTTTGGAGGTGAACCAGCAAAACTCGAAATGCTTAAATCTAAGCTGTTGAGCGAGGAAGGAAAATTTCTGTTAATGGAAGGCGATTTATTAGAGATGGAATTCGAAACTTCCTTGGATAATCATGAAATCGACCCATTAACCTTTTTTCTTTTTGATACCGCAAACGAATTTGAATGCAAATATGAAGGATGGCGTGCGGCAATCGTGAAATAATTAATACCCATAACATCGCCTATTTTTCATGCCGAAAAGTGTTATATTCGAGAATCGGCACAAAAAATAGGCCTAACCGTTAACGTTAATGTAATAATGAGAATCCTGATTTTAATATCGCTTCTATTTTTTTTCTTAGGTTGCAAAAAATCAACCAATGGAAAAATATTTGTTACCAAATTTTATCCTGAAATAGAATTAACTTCAGTTGATACTATCGTTAATCTACCTAGTTGTATATCGTTAGCTTTACCAGCTGACTCCAGCTCAACTATTTTACTTGACATTGATAAAGATGGAGTTAATGACTTTGATATTACTTGTTTGTCCTGGTACAATTTTGTTAGCGCAAGTAGTCCTTGTAGTAATTATCAGAAATCCATAATGATATCGGGACTAAATGAGAATAACTTTGTGGCTATCGAGGGTGACTATTTTGTGGTTAAAGCTTTTGATTTAGATCAGGAAATTGAAAAATCGGAAAACTGGTCAAATTTTGCATATTTCATGAAATTGGATCAAGGACTATGGTTTTCAGCAAATCTTGAAGGAGAAATGTATGTTGGACTCAAATTTGAAAAGCAATTTAAAAAATATTATGCTTGGCTTTACATAGAGAAAATTGATTACAAAATCATTATTAAATCCTACGCTTTTAGAAACAAATCAGGAAAAACCATAAAAGCTGGACAAACTGAATAAAAAGTAACGCTAACAATACCTCTCAAAGTGAATAAAACACGAACGAAAAATTTTCAAGATGATAAAATTCCGTCATTCAAAATGAAAATATATACATACATCTTATTCTTGTTACTTTTTACTAATGTTGGATTTGCTCAACAAGACTCAACTTCTTCAAAATTCAATTCATTAACTATTGGAATAAACCTAGGTTCTATAATCTCAGTCGGTACACTGTCAGCTGCAGGATATGATAAAACAGAGCTCCGAATGAAACATTTATGGAACTATTATACATATTTAACATTTAGAAAAAAAAATAGCTTTCTTGCATTAGGACCATCTATTGGTTCAAAATTAGAATATTATGATAATTCCATATATCATATAAAATCAACCCTAAGAATAAATGGATTTCATGTAACATATCAACATTACACAAAACCAAAAAAGGAATGGTGCGATTTCTTTTTACAATATCACTTCTCTTTTATCAGTGATAATCTTCATGGATTTGACTTTCTTGGTGCTTCATATAAGCCTAAAGTAAATTATAGAAGGGCAATTATTGAGAACGTCATTGGATGTGGAATTAATTTAAAAATATTTCAAAATTTTCATTTTAATCAAACTCTTGGAGTTGGATTCGGCTATGAAAAAGAAAGAAAGATTAGTTCAGGTGAGAACCCCATGTCTCCGGGACAAATACAATATAGTGACAAGAGCTCCCAATATTTTTTCCCAAATATTTCTATGAGGCTAGGTATTGGTTACTCTTTTGATAGGTAATAATTTTTTCTTTGTTTTATATTGTATTTTAAGAAGTCTAGAAATCGTCCAATCGAATAACGATGATATGACCAAGTGTAGTTATTATCCCCTATTTTTCAAATCTAAAAAGATTATATTCGAGAATCGGCACAAAAGTGTAGCTGCTGAAAATTGTGTGTCAATAACAATAAGTAAAATGAATCGATTTATTCCGTTTGTTGCCTCTTTTATTGGTCTTATTTCAACAACATATGGCCAAAATTACACCTCCTACTTCACGGGAAACACTTCTGACCTAAGTGTTGTTCCATCAGGTGGTATCTGTTTAATGGGAGGCGCAAACGAAAACGATAATGCGATGACCTGGTTTCTTCAACAAGCAAATGGAGGAGATGTTCTAATTTTAAGAGCTACTGGAAGCGATGGATACAATAATTATATGTATTCGGGACTAGGAGTAAATGTTAATTCAGTAGAGACAATTGTCTTCAATAATTCATCTGCGTCTAGCGAGTCTTATATACATCAAAAAATTCAGCAAGCCGAGGCAATTTGGTTTGCTGGTGGAGATCAATGGGATTATATTTCGTATTGGCGAGGTAGTGCTATTGACAGTTTAATCAATGATGCTATTTCCAATAGAAATATTGTTATTGGTGGAACTAGTGCAGGTATGGCTATCCAAGGTGGTTTTTATTTCTCAGCACAAAATGGAACGGTAACTTCTTCAACAGCTCTTTCTAATCCTTATGACAATAATATAACAGTTGATTCAATACCATTTATTTCAAATCAATTTTTAAGTGATGTCATTACCGACACTCATTATGACAATCCAGACAGAAAAGGAAGACACCTTGTTTTTTTAGCTCGCATTTTAGTTGATTATGGAATAGAGGCAAAAGGGATTGCCTGCGATGAATACACAGCTATATGCATTGATACAAACGGAATCGCAAGAGTTTTTGGCGATTATCCTACTTACGATGATAATGCATATTTCATTCAACCTAACTGCGAATTAACGAGCGTAACTCCAGAAAACTGCTCCACAAATAATTCACTTGACTGGAATTTAGGAAATAAAGCAATTAAAGTTTATTCAATAAAAGGAACTTCAAATGGCTCTAATACTTTTGACTTAAATGATTGGAGAACTGGTTCAGGTGGAGTTTGGGAGGACTGGTATGTTAACAACGGTGTCTTGAATGAATTGTCGGGCATACAACCTAATTGCAACACACTTTATATTACTCAAATTGAAACGGGCAATCAATTTCAATTATATCCAAATCCAACTAGTGATTATGTAAATATTGAGTTAGTTAACAATAAAATCAGACCAAAATCCGTGAAAGTCATAAATCAATTAGGAAAAGTTATTAAAGAAGTTAGCTTCTTTAACGCTGATAATGATAAAATACACATCAATACAAATAATATACCTGCAGGTTTGCATATAGTTAAGATTGTGTTTAGTGATAGTCACGAACAAACTAAGGTATTGATTATCAAATAGTATTAACAAACACGTAACACAACTTATACGATCCGCTACAGAAAATTTCGCATCGCCTAACCGTTAAATTGCATTACTTGTATGCAAAATCGATATTCAGAAACACATACCACCTGGAACAAGATTGCTCAATTGTATGAGGACATGTTCATGGAACTTAGTCTCTATAACGACACTTACCAAGAATTTTGTGACTTACTGAAAAAACCACAAGGATCTATTCTTGAAATTGGTTGTGGGCCGGGTAATATCACTAGGCAAATTCTGAATATTCATCCTCAGCTCTCTATTTTAGCCACTGATATTTCTGAAAACATGGTTGAGCTCGCTAAAAAGAACAATTCGTCGATTCATACTAAAGTTCTGGACTGTCGAAAGATTGGCAATCTCAATCAAAAATTTGATGGTATCATATGTGGTTTCACCGTCCCATATCTTGCTAAACAGGATTTGCTGAAATTAATTTCCGATTGTAGTTCATTATTGAATAAACAAGGAGTTTTCTATTTAAGCTATGTTGAAGGGGATTACAATAAATCTGGTTTTATCTCAGGAAGCTCAGGAGACAGAACTTTTTTTTATTACTACGATTTTCAAACATTGAATGTAAATCTGGAACAAAATGGATTTAGCATTATTAATATAACCAAGATAAAATACAATAGAAATGATGGAACTTTAGAAGATCACATTATTATTAATGCACAAAAATCCATTTAACTGCACTTGTAATGAATTCTGGAATAAGCTTCATAATTTAACCATATTTGAATATCTATTCTGAGCCTGAAATAAAATTTGGTGCTTAAATCTTCGTGCAACTTCCTAGCTTAAATCGATAGGATTAACACCCCGTTACTTTTGAATAAACTTGAATTACATCTAATAAAAAATGAAACCAAGCCTTCTTTTTATTATTGTGTTTTCCACAATCGTTCGTGCTCAAAGTGACCAATTTGAATCAATTGACCAAGTCCTTCATTCATACATTGGCTCAACAGCTCAACCCGGAATTACAGTAGGAATTGTAAAAAATGACACGCTGATATACCAGAATAGCGTCGGATGCATGAATCTAGAGTATAATATTCCGTTCAATGATTCCACTGTTTTTGGCTTGGCGTCTGTTACGAAACAGTTCACTTCGGCCTGCATTGGAATACTGGAAAATCAAGGCAAATTATCAGTGAATGATGATGTTAGAAAGTACATTCCTGAACTATCCATTTATGCTGACACAATTCGAATTAAACACCTTCTCAATCATACTACTGGAATTAGAAATCACAACGTTTTACTTGATTTGAAAGGTTTCGACTACGAACACCAAGGGTATACCAATGAGATGATTCAAGAACTCATGTTTAAGCAAAATGGAGTTAACAATGTACCAGGTGAAAAGATGTTATATTCTAACACCAATTATGTGCTTCTTGCGTTAATTGTAGAACGAGTGTCCAATATGAAACTCCATGAATTTGCAAAGCAAGAATTATTCGTGCCTTTGAATATGACTAATACTTTTTATAGAAATAATCTTGATGAAGTCATTAAAAATCGAGCATATCCTTACTACTTTTACAATGAAAGCTACAAACAACCAAAATCATTAACACTTTGCGTGGGTGCTGGTGGTGTGGTAAGTACTATTCCAGATTTGGCGAAATGGTCCAGTGTTTTCTTAGATCCAGATCATGGGTTTTCCTACTTGAGCGATTTCATAACAGAACTAGACACCTTAAATAATGGTGCCCCAATGAAGCATGCAAGAGGAATGTTTGTCGATCCATATAAAAATCATATCACATTCAATCACAGTGGTCGGGATTTAGGTATGCGATCTCAATTCATTTGTGTCCCAAGTAAAAACCTGGCAATCATTGTATTTACAAATTCAGAAGATATAAATGCTGTTAATTTATCGTATCAAATTTTGGATTTATTTCTTGAGGACACCAGCACAAGCGAACAAACACCTAATCATTATGAACACTCTTCAAAGGAACTAAAGAATTTTGTTGGAGTATTTCAAGAATTGAATAGTGATCTAAGGATGGAAGTTTTTATTGAAAACGACACTTTAAAGGCAATCAGTAGCTTTGGAAGGGACGCAACTTCATTGGCATCACTAAGCAAGAATACACTTTGTAGAATAGATAATCCTTCGATTAAATATTCTTTTGATAGTAAAGAAGATGAAGAAGCGCACTTATTCGTTGATTTTGGAGGTGCTATCTTCTATTTTGAAAGAGTTGAACTCGCAACAAGCCCCAATCAAAATTTAAATGAATTCGTTGGTGAATATTATTCCAAGGAACTCAATGTTTCTTATTCAATTAGGGTAGAAAATGATAACTTAGTACTTAGCTACCCTAGCAACGAAAACATTGTAATTAATGAAGGAGTAAAAGATACTTTCGGGGCAAATAGAAGAACGAGATATTCATTTGTAAGAGATGATGAAGGAACTGTTACTTCCTTTAGAGTTGCTGCCGAAGGTACGGTGAAGGATATTTTATTCGAAAAAACAAACTAGTACTAATATGTGTGGATGGCATATATCGACAGTGCACCCAAGAACTATTGAGGTAACTGTATAAACTTTACACAGGCATTACCCTACATTAAAAACAGATAAAATTTATTCTCTAATAATTATGCTTGGGAATTGTGAATAAACAAATCACCACGAGTAATTCATCTACATGATGGATAAATGCTTTTTTTTGTCCTACTGATTGTCTAGAGTCCATGTTTCAAAAGACCTCCATTTACGACAGCGTAGACAGTGTTTCCTAAAACCGCAATATCTTCTGCTTTTTCGTCAATAGCACCGACTTTCTGCCAAGAACCAGTTGTTTTACGGAGGACACATTTAAACGTATTGTAAGAAGGAGCGATATCACCATAAGCATATAATACACCATTATACTCTTCAAATTTTGCATAAATATATGTTTTAGGGTCTGCCATGTTCCAGATATTCTGATTGTTAGAATAATTATTATTGATTATCTCCGCCATTGCTGAATTCAGATTTCCCGCAGCATAGAGTTTATTGTCATAAGCCTTTATCCCCGTTACTTTTGGCGGTTCAGTATTATTATATCCCGTGTTGTTAGTGTATCCAACAGATATCCAGTTTAGACCGTTATATTTCATTACAGCCCATCCACCCCAAGCAAAAACTCCCGTAAGTGCATGCCCGCTGCAGTATATCTCGTTATTATAGAATTCTAAATCCATCACTTCACGGGAAATTCCATCCAACGGATAACTCACTCCAGTTGTTTTATTGAGGATCGTAATATTCTTCGAAGAAGGATTCCCTGTTCCCGATACAGAATATCTTCCTCCTACCACCAAAGATGTATCTAGATCAATTAGAGCATTGATCTTAAAATTAACTATACCTCCAAGATCGAAATCGTACGAATGTAAAGGCCCTGTAGAATCAAATGTCCTGATTGCTCCAGAACTAACTCCTTCCAAACAGTAGTAAAAGAGCTGTGATTGCGGCTCATACTGTAGCAGAGTCACACTCCCTAACTGTAATATAGATGAATTGATAGTGATAAGAGATGTAATTGTGCCAAGTGAGTCCATCTTAAAAACTTGACGTAACTGATTCGATGTCCCAGTGAAATAAATAGAATGACCATCAGATTCAACATGACTGATATCATAGATATTACCTACATCAACTGAGTCCCATGGACCATAAACCGGTTGGTTGGGGTCTATCACCTCGGTCCAGATATCACTAGATGTAGAATAATCGATTTTCTTTCTACACCCGATCAATGATAAAGTGATGAGCAATGACACTGCCAGCTTAATGGAAAATGTTGAAACTTGCATAGACTTCAATTAGATTAGCTGTTGTTAACTTCTTTGAACTGACTATCTGGTGAGAGATAGACAGAACCTCAATACGCGGATCTGACCCCGCGTTTTTATTCCTGTATTTGCCGAAAACCAGATTGAAACGGGCCCCATAATCGAACGCTGTTCGTTTGTTGATCGGAACGATCTTTCCAATTCCAAAACCGATTTCTGGTAAGAATACCAATCCTGATCTCGTAATACGTGTCTCGCTGTTATAAGTATAATTGTAATCATCGTAATAGATTACACGTGTTGACTTAAGCAACGACTTGTTAACAACGGAATTCAAGCTCATTCGAAAATCGAAATACAATCCAAGTGGTGAAAGTTCTCTAAAACTTCTTATCCCATAGGTGAATTTAATATTATCAGATCGTGTAAACAGCGAATCATAATAATAGGTATTATGAAGACCATATGACACACTAGGATCAGGAACCATTGTTCTAGTCTGCATGAGTGAGTTCGGCAATTGCTGGTATGCTCCTTCAAGATAGATCACCCTTCCTTTTTTATTCTCACGCTGTAATCCAATACTAAATTTGGGAAGACATAAACTGGAATCACTAATGTAATTATATTGCCCCTTACTTTGTTTTATTAGTCCATAGTTAGAAGTAATGCCAAAACTGACAACACTTTTATTACCAATATATCCAAATTGGGCTTCTGAATGAAATGCCAACAGAATAAAACCAACGATAATAAGTTTTTTGATCATAAATTGGCTAGATAATTAATTAGATAAACAAAACCTCCATAAAAGGCTCCTCCCAGCGCCCAAGCAACCCCACTAGACATACCTTTTTTAACTTTAGGTAAAGAATCTGCAGCTATTCTATTCAGGTCGCCCTGTCGGATCGTTTCAATTGAACTTGATTCGTATCTTTTGTTGATCTCTCTTAAAGCTTTTATCAATGATTCGATGTTGGGAAAGCTCAAGTACTGCTGGTCATTTTCTTGGTCATATATATAGAACTGAGAATTATACCAATTGTCTGTAACAATGTCTTCTCGTGTCATATCCGACCTGACAACAAAACGATATTCGTTAGTGAGATTTTCTCTGATGTCACGTTCATGCATAACAACGAGCTTTTCATCATTGTACTCCTCAACCATCTCAGTGATCGCAATATTCAGTTTACGGTAGAATATAAGATTGTAGCCATTGTAATTTTCAATAATCGTACTTTTACGTGAAGGTTTCTTTTCTATCAGTTCATTCAGGTCGTTTGGCGTCAGTGCATCAAACTTAGTAACATAAACAGTCTGACCAACGATCGATTTTGGCATGAAATCCGTTGATATTTTCTTTTCCTGACTCAACAAAGGCTGCCAAGCCAGAGCAAACAGGACGATATAAAGGTACTTTTTCATGGCTTTTGTTTTCCAGTATATGATTGGTATAGGTAATGTCTCATATAATTCTTTTTTGGTTTCATGCTTCCTGCTATCTTACTCACATAAGCCACCCCCATTGTATGGATGTCAAAATAAATGTAGTAGAACAAAGTTTTAAATTTTCTTCCTCTCTTATTCTGATGGATCAGGTTCAGGTTGTAAACAACATAGTCGATCTCATTAGATTTACCATAGGACTGCAATTCTTCATCAGCTACAGAATAGACGAGATCTGTAAAATTCAGACTCTCTCCTATCCACGAGCTTAATAGGTGGTGCAGGTGGTTCTCAGCAATGGTTGTATTATCACTATTCTTGTATTTGTTTGCCAATTGAACATCGAATAATCCTTCCTCCTCAATGATCGTATTAATCATTTCCTCATACATTAATGATTGCTCATAATCCAGTTCATCATTATAACCAACATTTCGGAAACAATAGGTGTCCGACTGGATCAATGCAATGCTTGCAGAATCCGAAATATCTCGATAAGAAATAAATTCACCTTTCCTCAGATTCTTATCCTTTTCAAATGACTTCTTCGGGTCGAATTCTATCACAAACTGATCCAGTGTCAACATGCTCTCGTATTTATCTCTCCTCTGTCGATACTCAAGAATTGCTTGTTTAAGTTCTTCTGTTTCTGTGAAAGAAGTAATGAAATTCATTGTTAAGGCAGAATCGGCATAGAAATTATCTTCGATAATAAAACCTTCTTTCTTCAAATCTCTAATTTGTTTCTTTCTTGAGCTAGAAGTAATTCGTTCAGATTTAAAGTCATATGAATAATCACTGTAGTCGAGTTGATCATTAAGAGTGACAATACCATTTTTATTAACGATCAGTTTAGGGTTATAGCGATAAAGAAACTGATAACTGATGTTTTTCAATCGATTGTAATAAGCATCATTATTTTCCGCGATCGCCTTATTAAGTTCCTGTATCATCAACATATTCATTTCCAGCGCAGGAACCATGGCAAAACACTTTCTGAAAGCGAGATAGTGACTATCCGTACAACTTCCTCCGTGTTCATTAATAATGTTGATCTCTCTATCAAGATATTTCGACTGAGTAATCAGCAACAGCAATTTCAAGCGTGTTTTCTGTAAATAAGCGTTGTTTGGATATTTCTTCAATAGTTGACTTGTAAGATAAAGGCTTTCAGCATAACTATGTTCGGTCAATAAAGTCTTTACCAAAACAAAAGTCGCCAGTTCTTTGAAATGTTCGAATTCTCCGGTCGGCGAATTACTCTTCACGCCCCCTACCTTGCCTACTAATCGTTGGTATAATTCCAAACGTTGCCGTGCAGACGGGTGTGTTGTGAGGGAATCCTCGTGTTTTGTGACGGGGTCGAATTGAATAGTGTCGTTTAGAGCTGTTAAACGGTGTATATAATGGCTACTATCTACATCGATGGACCAAACGTCGTAAAACTTGACAGGAACATCGTACACTGGCTCATTAGCATGCTTTAATTTATCAAATATAGATGCCAGTCCTGTTACATCTCTGCCTGCATTTTTAAGGAGCTGTATGGCCAGTGAATCAGCTTCAAGTTCATGTGCTCTCGAGAACTTATGGTAATCCAGTTCAGAAAGATCATTGACACCTTCAAATGAACCGTTGCTCAAATGGTCGTCCAGATTTTCTAGTTTGAAAGAATGCCGACTTAATACGTGCGATATCTCATGAGCAAGCAGCAGGTACAGTTCATTCTCATTGTCAAGTTTCGCAATCGTTCCGATATTTACATAAACATTTCCGAAATCATTGGTAAATGCGTTGAGTTGATCGAAATCAGTTAGCAAGATATTGATCTGATCTTTTCTTACATGATCCTTCATGATAATATCCTTGATCCTGTTTAGGTAAATAGTGATCTCGTCCCCGGAGTAAACGCGACCGCTTTTATTGAGCTTCTCAAGAAAGAAATTATGCTTGTAAACAAAATCTTTGTAAACACCTTGTTCGTCGTCTGTTAATCCGTGTCTTGACAGGTAATTCTTGTATATAGAATCCAATTTCGCTGTAGACGAGTTGTTCAGATTCTCATGTGAGCCAACTGTGGAATAAAATTGAGAAAGATCTACGTCCTGACTAAAAGCAAGAAAAGAACTGAATATCAAAAGAATAACAAATATTTGACGCATGTGGCTTAGCTTAGGATGTATCTAGGAAGAGCAAAAATAAAAATAACTGTAAAAAAGTAGCGTAACTAGGTGGAAAAAATTGATGACTTCACCTCTATTTCAGAGCTAAACTTGTTCCCCAAAAAAGAACTAATTGGGATATATGATCTGATGGGAAGAAAAACGGAAAGGAAAACTAACACAATTCAAATTTACCACTATAGCGATGGTACTTCAGAGAAAGTGTATCAAATGGAATAAGGAATAGTCCCCCTCCTATTGTCTTATTATCCGCTTATTAAATGTTCCTTTTTGAGTTCGAACTTTTAGAATATAAACTCCCGTTGAAGAGTTTGACAAATCTAGTATTGTAGATTCATTGAAAGGTCGCTCACTCAATATTTCATTTCCTGCTAAATCGTAAACACTAACAAACGCGTCGTCCTTGTAGTTGCTTAAACTAATTGTGACTAATCCCTCAGAAGGATTTGGATATATTTCAATGTTATTCTCAAAATCTTCAATAAAATCAAGCTGATTAGTTTGTGCAGGATATATTTTAAACAAAATCATTGGTCTATTCCCATGAGTTACAGGATAATTTAAGGCAACGAATCCCTGACCATAAGGCAATGTTTCTGAACTGATGTAGGCTCCAGTCATTACATCGTAATAATCAACCATTAGATTATTCACATAAGCATCAGTATATACTTTAACGAAAGGAGTTGTACTACCAGAGAACGGTTGAATAACACGAGTATTTAATGGTACATTTGCCGTTGTGATATCGGGACCTGTTGTACATCCGTTTGTGTAGAAGTTTACCGTGCGATTATCAATAACACCAACTGTCTCCCTTCCAGCACTGCCAAGTTCTAAATTCCAATAAGCGCATTGCATGATGTCGTTACCATCGGTAAGGTAAAATGAAACGTAGGCTTCGTTGTCAACATCTACATCTTCAATTGCAGTTTTCGCTCGCCCGATATGTGAAAAAAGTGTATTTAACTTGATCAAATCGTTAGCCCATGGAAGTTCCCAAGGTAATGATGCAGCAGAACTAACCATTGCCCCCATCCAAACATCTCTAATCCAATCAATTTCCGCACATGTATCACCTCCAAAGAAGGCTGCACCGAACTCTGAATTCACATAGGGTTTATTATACTGATTCAAAACCAAATCTTGAT
Organism: Henriciella pelagia; assembly: GCA_964219255.1. Taxonomy (GTDB): domain Bacteria; phylum Bacteroidota; class Bacteroidia; order Flavobacteriales_D; family Crocinitomicaceae; genus UBA4466. Next base: position 281,306 of record CAXPPC010000004.1, on the reverse strand, counting down.
CATCTGTCAAAATTTGAAACCGGTCATGAAGCGTTACATATCTATTCACATCAACAAAATCAATTAAATCAAAAGCATGAGTGGTATCTGAAACATCAGGAAAACCCGTATAATTCGTGCAGACTAAATGATCCCAATGTCCTAATTCGTTCTTAATGTAGTTTGCCATTTTTCCATTCCATGCTGCTACTTCTGAGGGAACATTAGCAAGACTATTATATGGATTGTAGTTTAGCGGCGCGTCTACCCCAATATTATTTATTTCACTCATTAATTGAAATGCACCAATAGCTGTTGAATAACCCCATCTCGAAATTATGTACCGAAGTCGCTGCATCCAATATTCATTTGCCAAAGAGTCGGTCATCATTTCTGTTGGAAGCGACAAACCTAATTGTGCATTATCCTTGTAACACCACTCAATATCTGTAAAACTCCAATCCTTTCTAACAAACGGACTATCATACTCTAGCGGAAAGTGAATCATCATATTAAAATGAATTTTTATATCATTTTGTTCTGCATGTTCGATTGTTTGATCAATTTCCTGAGCATAGTGCAAGCGATCAAAATAATTCCCCAGCTTTTCGTATTCAATATCGCCCTCTGTGGGTGCTAGAAACATTCGATAATAGTTTCCTCCGTACGTTGTGTATCGATCTAAGATTTCATCAAACCACTCTTCATAACACAATGAACTAGAATAGTCATGCGGTCCAATCCATGAATTTGAATCTAATCGATGGTTTCCTGCAAAAACTAAATTCTGACCAACAGGGTTAAAGGGCTCGTCACCAAGTCGAAATCTACTATTCGAACTGCCAATATACATGTAGCCTTTATTATCGGAATCTCCAACAATAATTGAAAAACCTGGGCTCGAATAAGTTACGGAACCATTATTCACTTTGATTTCAACTGTACAATTCCAAACACCAGTATCAGGTAACGCAGCTCGAACCATAAAGCCTCTACCCGAAGAAATTTCAGTCCAGCTATATCCTAGAATGGATATTCCTCCTGAATGAGGTTCCTTATAATCAGTGGGTACTACTGAGGAACGATTGTAGTCCGAAGTATAAAATCCATCTACCTTTCGAACTGTACCTGAAATTGTATGCGTGAAAGTTGCCTCCACATCAATGTCCCATTCAATAAATGGGTTTAATCCAACTTTACCTGTACTTAAATTACCTTGATTCCAACTAAGGAAGTTATCAATTTCACTTTGGAGAGTAGTTGGTAGATCAGTTAATCTAAATTCAATTTTAGAATACTTTCCAATGGTATCACTAAAGCTTGCTGGTTGAACTGGGAGAATATTAAAATCAGTTTGACCAAAAAGAATTGCGGTTAAAAAGCAGAATAGAATTGATATAATATTCTTCATATCAAGCGTTTGAAAATATGTCGATTAAAAATACGCTTTTGAAATGACTTGATGATCAGGTATTCCTATTCGTATCAATAGTTGCAAATACTACACCATTAGAATTTCGGCATATATACAATGACAAAATTAAAAACGTTAAGTAGAGAATAATTTCGAATAGCTTTAGTCTATAACAAGTTTTCGAGTCAAAACGCTGTCTCCAGAATAAACTTTCACAAAGTAAACACCAGATTCGAGACCTGTAACATTAATTTCATTCAAATTTTCGTATCCCAAGGCCATAGAACCAAAAGAATTGTAAACTTCAACTCTATCGATCACATGATTCTCCGATTCAATCTTAACTATCTCATGAGCTGGATTTGGGTGTAACGAAACCTCGAAATCATTCTTTGCAACAGATTCCAGTCTCACTGTGTTTTTACAAAGAACATCAATCTCATTCAAATTAAGTTCTCTGTTGTATATTCGAACTTCATCAATCGTTCCTTCGAATTCTCTGTGATCCCCATTATCTCCAAGATAGAAGTTTCCAATTGTTAGCGGCACTCCAGTTGTCATGTCAGGGGAAGTAGCACCTGAAACAACACTATCCTCCATGATACAGTCGACCCATAACTCCCAATTATTTCCGGTAATAATCCCTGTAATTAAATGCCAGTTACCGTCATTTATCGATGACGTTGATTCCGCTGAAATAAATACCCCACTTCCATTACGTCCAGAAAGCTTTACGGTTTGAGCATTAGATAAATGTATAAAGTAACCGCGATCAATTGTCCAATCATACTTCCCAACAATCCACTGATATTGTGTTGTTGTTGTTTTTACCCAAACACTGATCGATAATGTATCTGAAATATTTCTATTATCCGCAGTGCAATTGATATTGGCATCAACACCATTAAAATAATATGCCGTACTTGGGGAACCATTTATTCCAGCATCAGGTGATACATTATTTCCTACTCCATTGATTCCAACGCTGCTCATATCATCAGCATTTCCATCTAACGGAAAGTAACCTACTAATCCATAGTTTAAGTTTACCTGGGAATTAATTGTAAATGCAGAACAAATAAAAAGGATTAGAATATTGATTCGATTGGTCATGATTTCTAGTTTAGTGGTTATGTTATTAATTTATTTCGCTCCCGAAAAGTACTGCTTTTCTTTCAATATAAAAATAATGTGAGATACAGATAGAATAATATGAATTGTATCTTTGAAATGTAAAACAGAAAGAACTCTACCATAAACCATTAATTTAATGAAAGGCCTAATTATCTCAATTACTTTATTGATGAATTTGAGTTCACTGAACGCTCAATCATATCTGGATATTGGGATAGGCTTCAATCATGCGCCTGTTTATGAGCGATTCTTTTATGATAAATATAATTTCTCTGGATCTCCATCGATAAAATATCAATACAACTGGAATAAGAAAAAGAATAGAGCACTGAGATTAGGGCTAGAATTAGTTTATCATCAAGGCAGAGCTGTTTCGAATGATACCATCTACGATATGCCACCTTTTGAAAGCAATGCAATTGGAACGAAAACGAAGTATGTTGAGATCAATAGAATAAGCTCAAGATTATTTTTTACACATGAACACAATTTTAATCAATTCGCTTTCTATTATGGAGGTCTACTCCAATTGCCATTTATAGAACGTTCATGGATTCGGGATTATACTTTTTATAATTATGGTCAGATTACTGGCGATTACGATACAGATTACTCGATCAAGAAGTTTAGTTTTTCTTCAGTTGGTCTGCTATCCCTATTTATGGGGAAAGTTGGTGTTAGACGTAATTTCACATCAGGAAATGCACTTTCTTTAGATTACAGCTTTGGTGTAAATAAGCGGCATTCACTTTTTCTTTGCTACAGTTTTCCACTAGGTGACTAATCTTGAGTGAAATTTTGTTTCTTTAAAAAGTTAACGGAGCAGATCGAAACATCATGAAATTGAAAATAGTTCTCATATCAGTACTCTTCACAATAAGCGCAATTAGTTGTACTAAGGACAAAACGAATTTAATTGGGTACGATTCGAGCTTTATTGACCTTGTTGAATACAATAGCTCTTTTGAGGGAGAATGGAAATCTGCCAACCAAAGTGATGAATTTTATTTATACTTCGATATTCTCGCGAACGGAAATTCTCACTACGTTTCGGACTATAAATCTGATGATTTACCAATGCAGGAGATCAACAAGAAGGCAAAATACAATGATGGATTTATTTACCTCGAAGATCAGATGAAATTGTTAATTCATCAGCCGCCAATCGCAAGCTACGATACCATTGAACAGTATAACGTAAACGGACCGATTAAGTATGTTTACTCCGCTAAAATGATTATTGAAAACACTGAATTATATAGAGTTGAAGAAATTATTTACTGAAACTTGATTCAAATACACCTTCTTTGTAGCTGTAATAAATGGAATCGCTTGATACAATTCGGAACTCTTCACCTCCAGGATTAATCATCAATGAATCAGATTGAAAAGTGAAAGTGATTTTAGTTTCATCTTCCGATATCGAAACAATATCTGTTAGACATTCATCTTCATTTGTCCTGTTGAAACTCTCAATATCCATGGTTCCAATGAACTTGATACGACCATTTTCATAAAGAAAGACTTCTCCTCCAAAAAAGTACTCAAATGCAAGTTGACAAATTATGATCACCTTATCATTCAGTTTGTTTCTATAAAAATGAGGCTCAAAAAGATATGAATCACCAAAGCCTTGTGATTGAAATAATAGTTTGTTTTCATCATCAAGAACAAAAAGTCGAAATCCCCAATCATTTTCAGAATCGTTTTCAGCAAACTCCTCACCTCCCCAAGCCAAGTAATATCCAGTCGCAATCTTTAGTGAATCTAATGAGTAACAATATTCTAGATTAATTCCCTCAAGTTTTGGATTAGGTAAGCTATCTGGTGAATATTGAAAATACTCGATCACTTGATCATTACTTTCGGTAGACTTATTATTACCAATTGATAGGATTCCCTTTTCGCTACAAGAGAATATAAGTATCAAAAGAAAAATGGAAAATGACCAATTCTTAATTTCTCGATTATTAATCATACTTGAAATTAGCAGTTTTTGAGGAATATTTAATTAACTATCTCAATATTAGAATACTGAACATAGTTTTATTATTTTTCACGAAGAGTTAATTAGCAGATCCTAATGACAAAATTCGACCCAACCTTTCAAATAGAAACGGAGCGATTAATTATCCGTCCATTCAAATTAGAAGATATAGAACCTTCTTTTGAAATGAATTTAGATTCTGAAGTAAGCAAATATACTGGAGATGGCGGAGTCGTGTCAAGAAAAGAAATTGAACGTAGAATCACTGAAAATGTTTTTGGCGATTACGAGAAATATGGTTTCGGGCGCTTTGCTGTTGAGCTAAAAGAAAATGGACAATTCATTGGATTCTCAGGATTGAAATACTTGGACGACATGAATGAGGTTGACCTAGGATATCGGTTTATGCGCCAATATTGGGGAAAGGGAATCGCTACCGAGTCGTGTAAGGCCTGTTTGGATTATGGCTTAAATCAGCTAAATCTCAAAAAAATCATCGCTATGGTCTTACCAGACAATGCTGCTTCCATTCGTGTTCTGGAGAAATTAAATTTTCTATTTGATAAAGAAATCATCGAAGATGGAGATTTAGTTCGAGTGTACACAACTAATAAAAAATGATTCTGTAACAAATGACCATTAAATCGTTATTTAGGCTGACAACGAACTGTTTAATCTCCACTTTTTATTAATTTCATAATCAAACCAGAAATAACCATGAAAAAAATCATCTATTCGGCCTTGAGCCTAGCATTCGTTTTTGTAGTTAGTTCATTAACCACACTTCCTACAGAATCAGAAAAAGGGTTCACCAGAACAAGCTTTGTAGTAATTGACATTGAAAAAGACTCTTCAATTTTCAAACCTCATTCTAAGGCTTGGAGAGATTCTTGGCCAATCGTGGATGCCAATATTCAAATCCATGGCTCCCGATTAATGAACGCTGAAAACTATCAATTTGCATTTAAAGATCGAACTGAGAATTTGTATACTTTGATCCACCCTAAATTAATTAGTGGTGAATTAACGTTGTATAGTCCATACGACCCTCAAATGTACGGTTTGAGTGGCTTTGATGATGGTGAATTGCGCTATCCAGTTAAAGGAGAAAAGGAAGAGGATCAGTTTTTAACTTCAGAAACTCTTCGCGAAAAAATGATTTATTACTTAGGTTATATGGGACCACAAAGTGATGTTCCACTTACAGATGAATTCGGAGATCCTATCACTTTAACACGAGCCGATGGTTCTCAAGAATTTGTTTACCCACCAAGAGATTATAGATGGTACACGGATAGAGATATCGTCAAATACAAGATAAGAGTTCAGGAATTCATCAAAAAAGATGGTTCAGTTAAAAAACGTGTGATTGAATCATTTGCTCCGATTGTTCATCAATATGATGATGATAAAATTGTAGGAGAACGAGAATTATTTTGGATCGACTTTAAGGAAGCCAAAAAACTTTTAAAGAAAGGTTACTTCTTTAATGAACAAGGAAAGCCAATCACCTATTTGAAATATTTGCAGTCAAAACTTGATGAATAGTATTTATCTAACCGTTTTTTTCTGTGCACTGGCATTTGTTGCTTCAGCAGGTCAACTTGAAGGATTGGATGGATTGGGAACCGTACTCATTTGTATACTAATTGGTGGTCTCAGTTTTGTGGCAATGATTTTTAGTGGGATTGCGCGATTCTCAAAACGAGGTAACAAACCAAATGTCGTACTTACAGTTTCGGGAATCGCCTTGATCTTGTCTTGTTTAATCGCAATTAACACTCTTGGAAGTGGAATCGATCCTGGATTTTTAGCCACGTGTTTAGGTTTAACTGTTCTTTCATTATTACTCATCTTTTTAAATTTAAGAAGATGGAATAATTCGAATTAAAACGGTTTAATTTCATTAAGTTTGATTTGATAACATCCGCGCCATTTGTATGACCTATTTCACAGTTATTTTCATTTTAATAATTCTCGTGTTAAATATTATAGCCACTCGGAGAATTTTGAAATCGATCAGATTAAGTAAGAGCGTAAAAACGATTAATATTACTTTGATTTGGCTAATACCTGTGATATGGTCATTATTGGCCTTATTGTTTTCGAATAAACCGCCCCAAAAAACAGGTAAATTTGAGCGTTACAGATATATGCCATCTGGATATCACAAGTATTTCGGAAGACATTACTAATATCTAAAATGAAATCTTTAATTAGTAAGAATTCAGTAGTGATGAATGATAAGATTACACAAAGATGAATAAAGAAATATCCGTTTATCTGTCTCAGTTAAGTGAGTTACACAAGAATATTTGTAACGCTCTAACAAAATTAATCGACGAAAAATTGCCCGAAGCAGAAAATAAAATTTGGCACGGTCACCCCGTTTGGTTTATTGAAGGAAATCCAATTGTTGGTTTCAGTGAACAAAAGAAAGGAATTCGTCTCATGTTTTGGAGCGGAGCAGATTTCGAAGAAGATGCATTACATATCCTCGGTGAAAAATTTAAAGATGCTTCCATTTTTTACACTAATTTAAATGAATTGAATCAGGAGGATCTTAGTCGATGGTTGAAGAAGTCGAAGGAAATTCAATGGGATTATAAAAACATTGTAAAACGAAAAGGAGTATTAGAACGACTGAATTAAAACAACTAAAAATAACCACTTAAAAAAAGGACTTAACTATGTTCAAAAACATTTTCTATCAATTCATTCTGTTGATTTCCATAACCTTAAGTAGTTATTGTCAAACAGCATCAGACACAATTCTAATTAAAAATCATTTGACATCGATCACAAAAACGGATCAATTTCGAACGTACAATGATTTGGACCAGTTAAATGCGACAGCGGATTATATCAAAGAAGTTTTTAATCAATATTCTGATAGCGTTTACATTCAAGAATATAACATCGGGAAGAATGTGTACAAGAATGTAATTTGTTCATTTGGAACGGAGCATGAAAAACGCATTATCGTTGGAGCTCATTATGATGTATGTGGAAATCAAGAAGGTGCGGATGACAATGCCAGCGGTGTTGTTGGTTTGTTAGAATTAGCACGAATGCTTCAGGGACAAAAACTGAATCAACGAATTGACTTAGTAGCATACACGCTTGAAGAGCCACCATTTTTTAGAACTGAATACATGGGAAGCTACATTCACGCTAAATCACTAGCCGAAAACAATGTAGAAGTTGCTGGAATGATTGCACTAGAAATGATCGGATACTTCAAAAACGAAAAGAAAACTCAATCTTATCCTCTTGGTTTTTTGTCGCTGTTCTATGGAAACAAAGGCAATTACATTACGCTCGTTAAAAAAACAGGAGCTGGCAAATTCACTCGGAAATTCTGTAAATCGTTCAAATCCACAAAAACAATTAAAACAAAAAAGTTCACAGGTCCCCCCTCCCTACCTGGCATCGATTTTTCTGATCACATGAATTACTGGAATTTCGGGTTTAAAGCACTCATGATTACAGATACCGCTTTTTATAGAAATCAGAATTACCATCAAACTAGCGATAAAATGGAGACGCTTGATCTACAAAGAATGGCTAAGGTGATCGATGGTGTATTCCAAACTCTAATTGTATTGTAATCTTAATAAAATTTGCCTTTTTTTCTTTAATTTCGCTCGATCGATAACCACTAATAACTCAATCATGAAAAAACATTTAATTACTGCTATTGTAGCTCTACTCTTTTCACTGAATTCATTTAGTCAAGAAAATACGAATAGACCAGAATTACTCAACTATCAAAACGGATTAAGCATAGAAACTTTCTATCAATCCGATTTCGGTTTAGCCTTAGGAGGAATCTTAGCAAAGAACATTGGGTACAAGGGGAAACCTAATTATTCCGTAGGGATTTATGGTGATGTGATCTTCGGTAATGGATTAATTGCAGGACCAAGATTGAAACTAAGTTGCAATTACTTGGGGATTTTTGGTTTAAACTTAAACTTTTCAAACTACTATCGATATGGAGTCAGCGATTTTCGAATCACCCCAGAGATTAACTTTTCACTAAATGGAATCGCTAATGTATTTGCAGGTTATAGCTTGAATGTTTCGGATGAAGCAATTCCAAATTTTAGCGAATTCCGAGTTGGATTGAACCTTGTTTTGGTGAACAAATCTAAATTCTAGTTCTTGATTATCCTTTTTTGACCTTATTCAGAATGTTGTAAATAATTACAAATTGTAGAAGGAATGATTGCATAAAAAGACTGTTTATTCAACTGCCATTTCACAAAATTCATATAGTAATTCTGAATAGAGATAGTTCACATTTACAAAAAATCACTATCTTCAAATGACAAATAGATTAACCACTTAAAATTGTCCTACAATGAAAACAAGAATTCTACTCTACGCAAACAAGTTGGTACTTGCAGTGATGTTCAGCGCGTTCTGTTCTATCAGCTTTTCTCAAAACGGCTATAAAAAAGTATTTAAATACGACGATTACCGTGCCGACTGGGCCTTGGTGAAAACGAACTCTGGGACTTATGGTTTCATAGATCGAGATGGGAATTCAGTTGTTCCGCCTGTGTATACCAAAATTGAAAAATTTGAGTTTTACGACAATGAACTTGCTTTGGTTAAGAATGTATCTGGTGCTTACGGATTTCTTAACCGTGATGGCGTGGAGGTTATAAAAGCGATCTACTGGTCTAAAAATGAAGCTATTGAACATCTTAAAAAATATAAAAGTGAATAGCCAAAACGCTCAATTCTAATAATGGACGAATTATTATTTTGATTTTTATTCCGAAAATCACCTATATTTGCCGAAAGAAAAGAAAACATGAATTTCAATCAATTACATCATCATCATTTTCATACTTGCTCTCAGGCGAGCTGATAATGGTGCGTAAAAATTGAACAAAATATTATCTAAACCCGTCTGAGTAAATCAGACGGGTTTTCTTTTTCCTATTGGTTTGCTCAGACTTATTTAAACAAAATGAGTAAACTTAAAATTGCCATCCAAAAAAATGGTCGACTTAACGAAGACTCTCTTGAACTCCTCCGATCCTGTGGTATCAAGGTCGACAATGGACGGGATCAACTAAAAGTATCCGTTCCAAACTTCCCGCTCGAAATTCTGTATCTCCGCAATTCAGATATTCCACAATATCTAGAAGACGGTGTTGCTGACATTGCCATTGTTGGAGAGAACTTGTTGATTGAACAGGAAAAGAATGTCAAGATTGTGCAAAAGTTGGGATTCTCAAAATGTCGCGTATCACTAGCAGTTCCAAAAGAAATCGAAGCAGCAGATGTCAATTACTTCGAAGGAAAAAAAATTGCGACTTCCTACCCCAACACCGTACGAAATTACTTTCAGAAAAATCAGATCAGAGCTGAAATTCACAAGATTTCTGGCTCCGTAGAAATAGCACCGAATATCGGACTAGCTGATGGAATTTGTGATATCGTTAGTAGTGGGTCTACACTATTCAAAAATGGATTAAAGGAAACGGAAATCATTCTAAAATCTGAAGCGGTCCTTGCGTCTAACCCAAAATTATCGCAAGAAAAACAGTTCATTCTTGAGAAACTCCTGTTTAGAATTGAATCAGTCCTACGTGCCAAAAACTCTAAATACATCCTGATGAATGTTCCAAACGAGAAGATTTCGGAAGTAAGCAAAATTCTTCCTGTTCTTAAATCTCCGACTATTCTTCCTTTAGCCGAGGATGGATGGAGTTCTCTTCACTCTGTCATCGACGAAGATCAATTCTGGGAAGTAATTGATGAACTAAAAAGTGCAGGTGCAGAGGGAATTTTGATTGTGCCAATCGATAAAATGGTAATGTGATGAAGAAATACGATAATCCAAACAAAAATCAGTGGGGCGAAATCTGTCAGCGCCCAACAATTGATTACAGTGACCTCAATGAAACAGTATCCAAAATCCTTTCTAATGTAAAATCGAATGGAGATAATGCCTTATTTGAGTATACGCTGGAGTTCGATGGCTTTGAGTTACTCGATTTTGAAGTAAGTGAAAAAGAATTGAACGAAGCTCAAGATGCAATTTCAGAAGAACTTAAAGCTGCCATTCAGTTGGCTAAATCAAACATCGAACGCTTTCACTTAAACCAAAAGGAAGAAGTTAGAATTACTGAAACGCAACCGGGAGTGGATTGTTGGCGAGAAAATCGTCCGATACAGAAAGTTGGATTGTATATTCCAGGAGGAACGGCTCCACTTTTTTCGACAGTCTTAATGCTGGGAATTCCTGCAAAAATTGCTGGTTGCGAAGAAATTGTTTTGTGCACTCCCCCATCTTTTGAAGGAAAAATTAATCCTGCAATTTTGTATGCCGCACAATTAGTCGGAGTCAACAAAATATATAAAGTTGGTGGTGCGCAATCCATTGCTGCCATGGCTTATGGAACTGAAACGATTCCTCAGGTTTACAAGATTTTCGGTCCAGGAAACCAATTTGTGACCAAGGCCAAGGAACTCGTTCAACAAGATGGAATTGCAATCGATATGCCGGCAGGACCGAGTGAAGTGCTCGTTATTGCCGACGATTCCTGCGTACCATCATTCGTAGCTGCAGACTTGCTTTCTCAAGCTGAACACGGCATCGATTCCCAAGTTATTTTGCTTAGTCCTTCTAATGAAGTCATCAACAATGTCTTAAATGAAATCGATTTACAACTAAACATTCTGCCAAGAAAAGAATTTGCGCAAAAATCCCTCGAAAAAAGTAGAATTGTTCGTTGTGATTCACTCGAAGCTTGTATCGAATTAAGTAATTATTACGCTCCCGAACACCTCATTTTGGCGTCCACAAAAATTGACATGTATTTGGACAAAATTCAGAATGCTGGCTCTGTTTTCATTGGAAATTATAGTTGCGAAAGTGCAGGAGATTATGCCAGTGGCACCAATCACACCTTGCCAACCAATGGATTTGCTAAAAATTACAGCGGTGTTTCTTTAGACAGCTTTGTTAAAAAGGTGACTTTTCAGCGACTTTCCGCTCAAGGGATTCAAAATATCGGTGCCGCAATTGAATTAATGGCCGAAGCGGAACAACTTTTCGCGCACAAGAATGCGGTCACTTTACGACTTAATAAACTGAAAGAAGATGGAAATAAATAAACTAATTCGAGCGAATATCCGTGTGCTAAAACCCTATTCGAGTGCACGTGACGAATTTTCTGGTAAAGAAGGAATTTTTCTCGATGCGAACGAAAGTCCGTTTGGTGATTTAAACCGCTACCCTGATCCTTATCAAACCGAATTGAAATCAATCGTTGCGAAACAAAAGGAGCTGAAATCAGAACAGGTTTTTGTGGGGAATGGCAGCGATGAAGTTATTGATCTACTATTCAGAATCTTCTGCGAGCCAGGAAAAGACAAAGCACTCACCTTCTCTCCTACTTATGGAATGTACGAAGTTTCTGCAGCAATCAATGATATCAAAATAAAACAAATTCCGTTGAATGAGAACTTTGGATTAGATCTGGAAGAAATCAATTCTGAACTTGACAAAGGAAATTTCAAGCTGACTTTTATTTGTTCGCCCAACAATCCAACGGGGAATGCTTTTCCTATCGAAGAAATTGAAGAAGTCATTCAAAAAACTTCCGGGATTGTAGTCGTTGATGAAGCCTACATCGACTTCAGTGAAACAAATTCTGCATTTGAATTAATTGACAAATATTCGAATCTAATCGTAACTCAGACCATGAGTAAAGCAATGGGATTGGCTGCAGCTCGAGTTGGATTTGCTTTTGCTAACGAGGAAATCATCGAGCTTTTAAATCGTGTTAAGCCGCCATACAATGTCAGTGAGTTGAATCAAAGTGCTGCAGTTTATGCCTTGAAAAATGAGGAATTGATTAAAGAAAACATTCAACTGATTTTATCAGAAAGAGAAAAACTAAAAGTCGCTCTAAATGAATTGACATCGGTTGTTAAAATTTATCCTTCGGATACAAACTTCTTGTTAGTTCAATTCAAGAATGCCGATAAAACCTATTTCGAATTGGTAGAACAAAAAATCATTGTTCGAAATCGCCATAAACTGATTGAAAACTGCATCCGAATTACAGTGGGAACAGCTCAAGAAAACGAATTATTAATCGAAGCAATTAAACAAAATGAAAAAAGTACTATTTATTGATCGCGATGGAACGCTTGTGATTGAGCCACCGGTGGATTATCAACTCGATAGTCTAGATAAATTGGAATTTTACCCAGGAGTTTTCAGTTCGCTTTCGAAAATTGCCAAGGAATTAGATTATGAATTGGTAATGGTAACGAATCAAGATGGACTTGGAACGACTTCCTTTCCAGAGGAAACTTTTTGGCCAGCACAGAACAAAATCATAACGGCTTTCAAAAACGAAGGAATCGAATTTGATGACATTTTAATCGATAGAAGCTTTCCTGAGGACAACGCTCCAACTCGAAAACCGCGAACTGGAATGCTCAACAAATACATTTATGGTGATTATGATCTGAAAAACTCATTTGTCCTTGGTGACCGCGAAACAGATATTCAATTGGCCGAAAATCTTGGTGCAAAAGGAATCTACATCGGGGAAAAATGTTCAATAGAAACGGCATTGACAACAACAAATTGGGAAGAAATCTATCGTTTTTTAAAATCGAAACCACGTCAGGCAAAAAAAGAACGCATAACAAATGAAACAGCAATTTCAGTCGAAATAAATCTAGACGGATCTGGAAAAAGTCGCATTTCTACAGGACTTGGCTTCTTCGATCACATGTTAGAACAACTTTCCAAGCACGGTGGAATTGATTTGTTTATCGATGTTAAAGGAGATTTAGAAATTGACGAACACCACACGATTGAAGATGTTGCGATTACTCTTGGGGAAACATTTTTTGATGCTCTCGGAAGTAAAAAAGGTATCGAACGCTACGGTTTCCTTCTCCCGATGGATGACTGTTTAGCTCAAGTCGCCATTGATTTTGGCGGTCGACCATGGATTGTGTGGGAAACCGATTTTAAACGAGAAATGATTGGTGAAATGCCAACAGAAATGTTTTTCCACTTCTTTAAATCCTTCTCGGATGGAGCGAAATGCAATTTGAACATCAAAGCTGAGGGAGAAAATGAACACCACAAGATCGAATCGATTTATAAGGCCTTTGCTAAAGCAATAAAAATGGCCGTGAATAAGACCAATGATTTTTCCATTCCAAGTACAAAAGGAGTTTTATGATAGCGATAGTAAAATACAACGCTGGAAACGTGCGATCCGTTCAAAATGCCATAACTCGACTCGGCTACGAATCAATTATTACTGACGATCCAGATCAATTAAAAGCAGCTGATAAAGTCATTTTTCCAGGCGTTGGAGAAGCAAAATCAGCTATGAATTATTTGGTTAAAAACGGATTGGATGAAGTCATAAAGTCATTGGAACAACCAGTTTTGGGCATTTGTCTCGGACTTCAGTTAATGTGCAGTTTCAGCGAAGAAGGAAACACGAAATGTCTGGGGATTTTCCCTAATAATGTAAGGAAATTTCAAGGTGATGCTATAATACCACACATGGGTTGGAATGCACTAGAATCGACTAAAAGCACTCTTTTCGATGGTATTACGCCCGAGAGTGACGTTTATTTCGTGCACAGTTATTATGCGGAGGTCAATGAATTTACATCAGCGGTTTGCGACTACATACAGCCGTTTAGTGCAGCTATTCAACGCAATAATTTCTACGCAACACAATTTCACCCGGAAAAGTCTGCATTAGTTGGAAATCAAATCTTGAAAAACTTTTTAGAATTATGAAAATCATTCCCGCAATTGATATCATCGACGGTAAATGTGTTCGCTTAACCAAAGGCGACTACTCAACAAAGAAAATCTACAATGAAGATCCTGTCGAAGTTGCAAAATCATTCGAAGATAACGGTATAAAATTCCTTCATTTAGTCGACCTAGATGGTGCCAAATCGAGTCAAATCGTCAACTACAAAGTATTAGAAAAGATCAGCAATCAAACTTCACTTTCTGTTGATTTTGGAGGAGGAATTAAATCCAATAACGACATCAAAATTGCCTTCGAAAGCGGTGCAAATCAAGTTACAGGAGGAAGTATTGCAGCTAAAAAGCGTGCGTTATTTATCGAATGGATTGACGTTTACGGTCCGGGAAAAATCATTCTTGGAGCCGATTGTTTGAATCGAAAAATTGCAACAGATGGTTGGTTGAAAGGATCAGAAACAGACGTGATTGAATTCATTAACTCCTACGTAATCAACGGAATAAAAGATGTTATTTCAACAGATATTTCAAAAGACGGAATGTTGGAAGGACCATCGATTGAGTTATACAAAGAAATTTTATCTCAAACCTCCATCAACCTCATTGCCAGCGGTGGAGTATCAACAATGAAAGATGTTCTCGAACTAAAAGAAATCGGTTGTTCAGGCGTCATCATTGGAAAAGCCATTTACGAAGGAAGAATCACACTTAAAGAACTCAGCGAACTATGTTAAAGAAACGAATCATCCCTTGCTTGGACATCCAAAATGGCAGAACAGTGAAAGGAATCAACTTTGTTGGAATTCGCGATGCTGGCGATCCAATTGAATTGGCTAAAAAATATGCTAAAGATGGTGCCGACGAATTGGTTTTCTTGGACATCACAGCGACTGTGGAAAATAGAGATACACTCATCGATTTAGTAGCGCACATTTCTGAAGAAATTGACATTCCATTTACAGTTGGAGGCGGAATAAATTCGGTAGAACAAGTTCGAAAACTGCTTGCTGCTGGAGCCGACAAAATCTCCATCAACTCATCTACTGTGCGAAATCCACAGCTTATTCAAGAACTTGCAAATGAATTTGGATCACAATGCGTGGTGCTTGCTATCGATACAAAATTTAATGGTATAGACTGGAAAGTTTATGTCAAAGGAGGTCGCGAAGAAACGTCATTGAAAGCAATTGATTGGGCAAAAAAAGGTGTAGAATTAGGAGCTGGAGAAATCCTATTGACTTCGATGAACAACGATGGAACCAAAGATGGGTTTGCCCTAGATATCACCCAAGAAATCTGCAATAATGTGAAAGTTCCAGTAATAGCCTCAGGTGGCGCAGGTTACTTAAGTCACTTTTCAGACTTATTCGAACAAACAGAAGCAACAGGTGGACTTGCCGCTAGCATATTCCACTATGATGAAATCCCAATTCCATCACTTAAAAATTATTTAAAAACACAAAAAATCCCTGTAAGATGAATATCGACTTTAATAAAGGAGGTGGACTCGTACCAGTCATCGTCCAAAATGCAAATACATTGCAAGTTTTGATGCTTGGCTACATGAATGAAGAAGCATATCAGAAAACTAAATCTACTGGCTTAGTGACATTTTACAGTCGATCTAAGCAGCGTTTGTGGACCAAAGGAGAAAGCTCTGGCAACACATTAAAACTCGTCGACATCAAAATTGATTGTGATAACGACTCAATCTTAGTTTTTGCAAATCCAACCGGACCGACATGTCACACAGGAGCAACATCCTGTTTCAAAGAAGAAACTTCAAAAGGATTCATCTATGAATTAGAGCAAACCATCAGTCAACGTATAGATCAAAATAATGTTAACTCCTATACAAATGAGCTCTATCTTAGAGGAATCAATAAAGTTGCACAAAAGGTAGGAGAAGAAGCTGTAGAGTTGGTTATTGAAGCAAAAGATCAAAATGATGACCTTTTTAAGAATGAAGCCGCTGATCTACTCTATCATTTTTTAATCCTGCTAAAAGCCAAGAACTTTCAGTTCGATGACATTGAACAAGTTTTAAAAGATAGGTCTCATTAAATAAATGAGTTACAAGTTCATGAATTCAGTAAAATTAGATGTTATCGAGCTTCTACAATTTTGCCGCCAGTCGAGAACCTTGATTGATAGCTCGTTTGGCATCTAATTCTGCTGCAACATCAGCTCCTCCGATTAAATGGACATTCATACCTGCTTTTTCAAGTGGTTCTTGCAACGCTCTAAATGGAACTTGTCCCGCACATATAATGACATTATCTACATCTAAAATGCGATCCTCACCTTTCACTTTAATGTGTAATCCTGCATCATCAATCTTTTCATAAGTCAAGTCATTCATCATTTTGACATTCTTTTTGATCAAGCTTGCTCGGTGACCGAATCCGGTCGTTTTTCCCAATCCACCTCCGACTTTCGTTTTCTTACGTTGCAACAAGAACACTTCACGCTTGGCAGGCTCAACAATAGGTTTATCCAACAATCCAGCTCTTTTATCTAGTGACATATCCACTCCCCATTCTTCCATGTATTCAGAAACGTTCAAACTCGAAGATTCTCCTTCATGCGTGAGATATTCAGCGACATCAAATCCAATTCCACCTGCACCAATAATTGCGACTTTCTTTCCAACAGGTTTTTTATCACGCAACACTTCAATATAAGTCAACGCTTTATCATGATTCTCCCCTTCAAGATGAATCACACGCGGTAAAATTCCAGTTGCTAAAATCACTTCGTCGAAATTACCAATTAGATTTTCGGGAGTTGCTTTCTCATTTAAGCGCAAGTCCACACCTGTCAATTCAATTTGTCGTTTGAAATAACGAATCGTCTCGTAAAACTCTTCTTTACCCGGGACTTGCTTCGCCATGTTGAATTGACCACCAATCTCATTACTCGCTTCAAACAAAGTAACCTTGTGTCCACGCTTCGCAGCCACGGTCGCCGCAGCCAAGCCCGCTGGACCAGCCCCAACCACAGCAATTCGCAATGGAGTATCCGTCGGTAAGTAATTCAATTCTGTTTCATGACCAGCTCTAGGATTCACCAAACACGAAACTCTTTTGTGTTCAAAAACATGATCTAAACACGCCTGATTACAAGCAATACAGGTATTAATTTCATCTGTCCTACCCTCTTTTGCTTTCAACACAATTTCTGGATCAGCCAAAAACGGACGCGCCATTGAAACTAAATCAGCACCTCCTTCAGAAAGCACTTTTTCAGCGACACTTGGCATATTAATTCGATTCGTCGCTACGAGGGGAATACTCACTTCTGACTTCAACTTTTCTGTCACCCAAGCAAATGCTGCTCTCGGAACGCGTGTTGAAATCGTCGGTACACGAGCTTCATGCCAGCCAATTCCCGTATTGATGATCGTCACTCCAGCATTTTCGAGCTCTTTCGCCAACTCCACAATCTCTTCCCAAGTTGATCCGCCCTCCACTAAATCTAACATCGACAAGCGGAAAATTATGATGAACTCCTCACCAACTGCAGCTCTCGTTTTTCGAACAATTTCCAAAGGAAAACGCATGCGATTCTCATAGCTTCCGCCCCATTTATCTGTTCGTTTGTTGGTTCTTTCAGCAATAAATTGATTAATCAAATAACCTTCCGACCCCATGATTTCAACACCATCGTACCCTGCTTTTTGAGCCAAAGCTGCACAATTCGCATAATCTGAAATCGTTTTTTCGATCATTTCCTCCGTCATTTCTTTTGCTGGAAAAGGAGAAATAGGTGCATGCGTAGCCGAAGCAGAAACGCAATATGGAACCGCCGCATAACGACCAGCATGTAAAATCTGCATACAAATCTTTCCATCTTCAGCGTGCACGGCATCCGTCACCACTTTGTGAAATCCCACTTGCGACTCATCATCCAAAATCGCTGCGTGCTCCATCACCACTCCTTCCTTATTGGGTGAAATTCCACCAGTAACGATCAATCCCACCTGTCCTTTCGCACGTTCAGCAAAGTATGCCGCCAATACGTTAGGATCTCCTTCTTCGAGTCCCGTGTGCATCGACCCCATAATAACACGATTTTTTAATGTCGTGAAGCCTAAGTCCAATGGTGCTAACATGTGTGGAAATGAATTGTCGCTCATAAATTTGATTTTTTCCCTAAAATAAGAGTTTACTTGGCTATTTTGATTGAAAAATACGAGGATTTCGGGGAGGAAATCAGCTCAAACACGATAAATCACTGAAAATCAAGTAATATTTTTAAGGTGCTCCGAATTGGAAATAAAAAAACAATAATTCACAGGAGTAATTGTAATTTAGAAGCATGATTCAACAATATCATTTCTCGATTGACATTAAAGCGAACAAAGAAGCCATTTGGAATGCACTTTGGGACGACAAAAATTATCGGACATGGGCAAATGTTTTTTTTGAAGGCTCGTATTTTGTCGCTTCGAACTTAAACGAAGGTAATACCATTCACTTTTTGGGACCAGATAAATCAGGAATCTTCAGTACTATAAAACAACATCAGCCTCAGAAAATCATTCATTTTGTGCATCACGGACTGGTTTTTGAAGGAAAAGAACAGGAATTGGATGAAGAGACTAAAAAATGGACCGGCACTAATGAAATTTATGTACTCCAAGAAAATGATGATTTTGTAACCTTAAAAATAGACATTGACTTGATGGATGAGCATGTAGAAATGATGCAGAAACAATTCCCTGTCGCCTTAGATATCATCAAAAATTTAGCTGAGAAGCATTAAAATCCGATGAAAGCGATCGTTTTACTTTCAATCTTTAGTCTAGTCATTTTAGGAGATCATCCTGAGAAGCACTCGGATCTTCTCGAATGGGGAATCAATGGCAGGGTGAAGTCCATTAAAATGTATGCTTTCAATTACCACGCAGTCGAAAATGACTCAATAGAGGTTGACACATTTAATCTTGAGAATTGGGATCGATTCGTGCAAACTTATTATAATCATGAAGGAATGACCGATTCAATGGTTATATACAATTACCGAGAAATGCCCCCACTCAAGTATATAACTGATTACCTACCTGACGTTGCTATTACTAATTTGATTTACGAAAAAGACACTACTTTATTTTCGAAAACTTATTGGACAGATAAATTCAATTATCGAATGGATATATATGATGGAGGTAAACTAAAAAACCGCAATACAACTAGGTTGAATAAAGATTTCAGTGTTCGTGAAGTCCACTACGAACTAATTGATCCAGAAAACCAAACGGTATATCATGAAATTAAGGACCAAGTTTATTTCAACGATCAGCTCCAATTGGATTCAATTGTTACTTCTTCTGAAAATAATGTCAATAATGTAACGATCAATAAAGACATTGCGATTGATTCAGCTGGAAATCCAATAAAATCGATTAAAAACTACAACAACGAAAAACAGCTATTCATAATTCGAAAAATTGAATATTACTAAACTGACTTCATTCAAAGTTACAATCACATGAAATTAATAACCACCAACCACCTTATAGTCCTCCTTTTTACATTACTTTTTTCTTCTGTACACGCTCAATCCGATTCAATTAGAGTTCGTTTTATTGGTAACTGTGGAATTCATTTAAGTGATGGGAAAACAAACATCTATTCAGATTTCCCCTACAAACCTGGCGCCTACAACTACATGGAATTTGATGAATCCGAGTTAGATTCAGTGCAACCAAACGCCATCTTTTTGTTTACACATAAGCATGCAGATCACTTTTCGGGTAAAAATATGCGACGTGTTCTCAAAATAAAAAATGGAAAAAAGTGCACTCCTAGAAATATAAACCGACTTCAAAAAGTATGTGACACGATTCCAAATTTCTCCATAACTGAAATCAAGACAAAACATTGTTTTTCACTCAAACACCGATCGTATTTAATTGAATGGAATGGAAAAAGAATTTACATTTCGGGCGATACTGAGCACGCCGAAGCAATAGGACAACACGTTAATCTCAACGCAGCATTCGTTCCCTATTGGTTGATCATGGATGCAAAAGATAAATCCATAAAGATAGACGCAGAAAAGATTATCGATTATCACATTGCGGATGTACAAATCCCAAGCGCTAAGGAAGGGTTAAAGGAACCCTATCATCCTTTAGTTGAGCAAGGAGAAGTGTTTTATATTGATTAACAATTAAAATTATGATACAAATTAGCGCTTATATCGCAGTCTCATTAATCGTTATTGTCATTCTTTTTCAACTTCTTTTAGCTGCAGGAGTTCCCTGGAGCAAGGCATCTATGGGAGGGAAATATCCAGGGAAATATCCAACTAAAATGCGATTCATTGCAATTATCAATGCCTTAATTCTCTTGTTCTTCATTGCAATTATCCTTGCAGAGTCTGGATTTGATTTTGATAGTCTGAAATCGATTTCTGGGATTGGAATATGGGTCGTTACAGCATTTTTTCTCATTTCAACGGTGATGAATTCAATCACACCAAGTAAAATTGAGCGTATTTGGGCACCTGTTTCCTTTATCACATTTATAGCTTGCTTAATTGTCGCTTTGAATTAGTAATTTAAGAGCACAATGAAATTCTCGTCTCAAATAACATTATCTTTTCTTATACTTCTGATAAGCAACATTATACGAGCACAATTTAATTTCCCTTCAACTCAGCTAATCAAAGATAAAGGAGTTCGATCGATTAAGGTGTACAATAGACTAATCGGATATGAAGGTGGAGATGAAAAAGAACGAAAGTCCTTCGAAGTAGACAGCACTCGTCGACTTGAGAAAATATTTTACTTCAATGAATGCGGAAGAGCAGATTCCATTGTTTTCTACCCTAACACAAATGGGTTCTACGAGAAATACGTTTATACATACGACGGCTGCTCAATCATTGGAACACAGGTAATCAATAATAAAGGTCTGATCACGCACGAGACCAAATTAAGTAAGACTTCAAATGGCTTTCAAACGGAATTATTTCAGTACGGTAAACTAAAATCGCGCACGAAATTTAATAAGGACAGTATCCTGATCGAATCAAAATCCTTCGCGTACGATGACACTTCAAATTACAGTTTGATCACCTACGATCCGGAAACGAATCTTAGAACAGAAAGTTGGGATATGACAAGTCCACGCTTCGCATATAAACACGAATCATTTCAATGGTTCACAACTGACAATGAACCAAGTCATTTTCGCTATACGCTTTCAGAAAAAACGTGGACCAATGGTCGAATAACTACAAAAGAAAAAGAGTTCAAACTCGATGAAGAAGGCAATGTGGTAAACAAATATCTTGGTCGTTTTGATGATCCATTTATTGCATACAACTATTACGATCGATTCGATAAGTTTACTCCCATTCAATTTGGCGAAGAGAGTCGTTTTCAATCCAATGAATTAACGAAATCTTACGAAATCACCTCACTTTACACATTCTCTGGAATATTCGCCGTTTACCGATATGATCTTGAATATGACTATGGAAAATAAAGCCATCATCCGTCCATATCAGGCTCAGAATAAAAATGCGTGTCTCAACATTATTAGAAGTAACACCCCTCTATATTTTGCTCAAGAAGAAGTCCCTGAATTCGAAAACTGTTTAATCAATCTCGAAAAAGGGGTTTTGAACAGTAAAAATGCTGAGTCGGAATTTTATTTCGTACTGGAACATCAAACCGAAGTATTAGGATGTGGTGGATACACTGTTTTGTCTGATTCAAATGAAATTTATTTGACTTGGGGAATGGTTCAAAGAGATTACCAAAAAATGGGATTTGGAGTACAGCTTCTTCAATATAGATTAGACTCAATCAAAGAAAAATATCCAAATCACACAATTTGCATTGCTACGACTCAAGACATCGCTCCATTCTTTGAAAAATATGGTTTTCAAATCAAAACAATTAAACCAAAGTTCTATTCAGAAACTTTAGATCGAGTTGAAATGGAGCTTTGAAATGCAGATGAAATTTAAAAAATAGTCGTTGATTTATCCCTTCTTCTACTTTTAAAATCCACGGATTACCGCTAACTTGGCACCCGATCAAAAAAGTAGAAATGAAAGACACAAATATTCTGAATTATCTCCAAGAAGTATTAGCAAATCTTCCAAGCGACTGGGTAAAGCTAACTACTCATCGATTAGATATTTACAACGAACAACAAGCGAAAACTGAGTTTATCGAACAGTTCGAAAAACTATATTCTGAGAAGAATTCAGATCCAAATGCATTAAGTGAATTACCAACAGCTTACGATTACATTCGTCTAGGTCACCCGCTTTCGAGTATTCTAGAATGGGCAATTGCAAAGGAGTTCGGACTGAAGTCGGCTAATGTCATTTCATTCTCTTCGAAGGTCACTCCGATTCTTTCGATTTTAAGAAGAAACTTATTGACGAATAAAAAAACGCAAGTTGTTTTCGAAAATGAAGTGCCTAGTTTCTTTGATGCTGAGACAATTAAGCGCGTTTATGGATACAACTTTGAGGTAGCAACGGCTGATAACTTCGATTCCATTTCGGATTTTGAAGGAAGTACCATTTTTGTGAAGCTTCAAGAAGATTTGTTCAATTTAGATTTGAACTCGAAAGTGGACTTTTTCTTGAGTGCACATCCATCTCTTGGAAGCATATTGGTGGTAAATGGAGATAATGACGATTACACTTCAGAAATTCAACATGTTCGTCGAAGAGAAACGATCGCCATGACGCCAGCCAACTGTTTAATCGCTTTGGAACAATTGGTTGAATCTGCTAATTCGTCAAAAGTTGATTTCAATAAAGACGAGAATAAATCGAAGGTCGCTGCTACAGTAAATGAAATCACATCGACATCTACTCTACCAGCCGTTGCTTCAAGTGGACTTTCAATACAATATGGAATTGTGATGGGATTGATCGACCATGCACTAGAAAATCACCCTGGAAAAGATATTAAGATTGTAGTTCCACCAAACTGTTACGGAGGAACCAACGATCAGGCTCGCAGAGTAGCAGCTTGCATTCCGAATGTGGAAGTAATGGATTTACCCGTAGATGGAGGAAACGACATGGTTCAGAGCGTGGATCAAGTTTTAACGAAAATCGCTGAATTAGATGCGGTTCCCTACATCATTGCTGAAATTCCGACCAATCCAAGAGTTGAAGTTCCAGATTTAGCGAAATTAAAAGATGCGTTAAGTCAGCCAAGAACAACACCAAATGGTTATAAAGCGATTGAACCTGTCTTCATTTTGGATCAAACATTCTGTCCAAACGTACATTTCCTGGGTGAAAACGATATTTTAGCTACAGTTCAAACGATTTCTTACGTGAGTGGATCGAAATTCCCAAGCGGTGGACTTTGCACAGCAGGATACTGTGTTTCAAATGGAAAAGCAGCACATCTTATGTCAAAAATCCACCAACATTTGGCACTTTGTGATAACGAAGCAACTGATCTTCAGATGGATATTTTGGCTAAACAGCTTCCATCAATGAATCAACGTATTGCGGATGCTTACACCAACACACGTGAATTCGTTAACTTTATTGAGGAGACGCTACCTGAAGCAAAAATCAACTTTGTTTCTGAGGAATTAGCTGCGAAAACATTCACACCTTCAGTTTTCTCATTGGATCTACCAACAAAAGGTTCAACTGATGAAGAAAGAGAAACTTACAAACGTGAATTGAATTTAAAATTGATCAACCGCATGATTACGCAGATTCCTTCGGAAAGTAAATACTGCGTGAGTTACGGTCAACTAAAAGGATGTTATTGGACAATTCCAGCGACATCAACGCAAGGAACGACAAAAGAAGGTGACAAAGACTATATCGTCCGCGTCGCTTTATCTGGAAACATGGACTTGGAGTTACATAAAAAAGTCTTCGCTGACTTCGTGAAAGAGGAGATTCGCTAACTCTGTCTAATTTATTGCCGGCTTTTTCATAAATTGCATGAAATGCGACCTAATCCATTCATGTAATGAAAAATCTTATCGTACTAATTGTGCTTCTGCTTGGTTCTCAACTGAGAGCTCAGGACAGTTTATGGCAAAAAGTGTATCATTCTGAATACGGTTATTTCCCTCATGCTTCTCGGGCAACACATAATTTTGAGGGAGGGCTCGTTGTTGCAGGTCAAGGGGATCACACTCCTACTTTATACAACATAGACTCACTTGGACATTTGATTTGGCATAGGAGTCTTACAAATGGCACTTACTATTCAGACGTAATCGCTACTTCTGATAGTTGTTTTTTAACCATTAGCCATCAAGACGGCAACTCAAGCAGTAGACAAGTGCATTGTGCTAAATTTAGCATGCTAGGTGATACCATCTGGACTAAATCCTTTGAGTCTCCAAATTCATTCAACTATTACACACTTCCTCAAATTCGGGAAACTTCTGATTCCTGCTATTTGCTAAGTTGGAATATGTCCGATGCTAGCCAACAAGTAATCGTAAAATTGAATCAGTTTGGAGAAAAGCTTTGGGATAAAATTCTCTTAGATTCAGTCGGATACTTTCATGCCGGAATATCTGCATTGAACAATTCTACTTATTACGCATTCGGAAATAATGAAAATGGTGATGGTGTTTTATCAAAAATTGATTCGAGTGGAACCCTTCTTTGGTCTAAAAAATATGCTGGAGCCAGCTTTTGGGATTCTGAAATTATTGATCAATTCATTTATTTAACATATAGTCAACCAAAATTGGGAGTCATGAAAGTTGATATGAATGGTGTTATTGACTGGAGTAGACACTTTTATTTCCAACCTTCTAACAATGATAATTATTTCGCTACAAGACCAACGATGACATTTCATTTTGATTCCACTTTAACCATCCAAACAGACCGGTCATTTTTATCTCCAGTGGTTAAAATTGATTTAAGCGGCAACCTAATTTCTGCTAGAGAATTTTATATGTATCTATCCGATGTAGTAGCGAGAGAATCAGGAGGAAGTTATGTAATCGGTAATGGTCCATATCATGGACTTAAAAGCTTGTATGGTGATCATTTTGGAATCTCTAAAACAGACGCAATGCTCCAGTCGGGGAATTGCTCTGATGGTCTAGGAAACGTCAGTATCACTCAAGACTCTGTAATTATCAATTCAATAAATATTACTGATTCAACTGGTATACTTTCCACTCAGTATAATGGTACTTACTACTATTTTAATATGAGTGATACACTGCTTTGTATCCCATTGTACGGAAATATCCAAGAAAACACTTCCCTATCCGTCAACGTTTATCCAAATATCGTCGAGAATAAAGTCAACTTTGAGCTTTCTAAATTTGGGACGTATCACCTTACAATAATCGACTTACACGGAAGAACACTGAAACAAAAAAAGTTCACAGGAGAATCAACAGAAGTCCAACTTGAAAACTTGCCAAGTGGAATATATTTATACAATATTACTGGCGAGTCAGATCACGTTTCTGGGCGATTAATGAAGAAATAGATTAAGTTTTCTTTAAATTCGTCAACAAACGAACAATTCTTGAAACTTACACTCAATCAGAAGATCTTTTGGTCAATTTTAGTGCTTGGATTTATTCTGAGAATCTGTATTATCTTTCTACCATTAGACATTCTGTTTTCTAGATGGGGATCCGATGATCTCTTTTACTACTCTCAAATTGCTGGGAATTTTGCAGAAAATGGATTCTTCTCTTTTGATGGTGTCATTCCAACCAATGGATTTCAACCACTCTTCGAATTTCTCCTAGTTCCTTTTGGTTCTTTGATGAAAAACAATGTCACTGCTTCATTGGTTACTGTACTTTTGATCGTGAGTGCACTGTCTATTTTGGCAGCTATTCAAGTCAAAAAACTGTCCGATGAATTGAAACTCGATGAACGATTTGGACTTCTTGCGTCTGCCCTATTCTTATTTCATCCGAAGATTTTAAGTGTAACATTTAATGGTACGGAAGCGGCACTTTCTTTTCTGATGATTGTTCTATCCTTTCGAGCTTTTCTCTGGATAAAAAATGGAACGCGGTTGGTGATTTCATCTTTAATTTTTGCTGGTTTAGTTTTAACACGACTCGACTTCAGTATCATACTATTTCTACTGTTTATTTTTGGAATGATTCAACGCCATAATTTTTGGCAGTGGTTCAAAGTCCTCATTTTACCGACCCTATTTTTCATCAGTTGGCTTGCTATCAACTTCTATTATTTCGATTCAATATTACCATCATCTGGATCAGCTAAAAGCATTCATTTCCAAGCCTATGAAGTAAACTACTTCAATAGTTGGTTGAGCACTTTTTCAACAGCTATGATGAGTGAGTCGAGCTGGAGTTTTATCGTACTGCTGTTCACCATTCTTGGATTAGCTCAAATCACTTTTAATCGAAAAAAAACGGAAATTCAAATCGCTATTTTCTTGTTTATCGTAAGTGCAGTCATCGGAATTCTCCCTATCATTTCCATGGGTGCTTTTCGAGATTGGTATCTGGTTCCGCACTTCATATTCATCATCTATTTGATCACACATGGAATACTTTTTATCCTGAAAAAATTCAATCGACCAACTCTGATTCTTTCTTTAATAGTTATCGGATTATGGACAGAAGCTCATTTCAGTCAACGAAATAATGATGGTTATAAACTGACTTCCGTTTTCAATGAATTTGAAGAGTTAGTTCCTCAAGGAAAAAACATTGCTGCATTCAACAGTGGAATTGCTGGTTGTGTCATTCAAAATCATCGATTGATTAACATTGATGGAGTAGTTAACAATGACATTCTACCCTACTTCAAAGGAAAAAATTTAGAAGATTACTTTGAACAAAACAACATTGAGTATATAGTGGATTATGAAGTTTCCATCGACTTCTTTTTGAATAACTTTTCCGATATTTCACGATACGAAGTGATTAAAAGCTCAGAATTGACTCAACAGAGAATGGTATTGATTCAAATCCCTAACAAAAATGACTGACTCAACTGCAAAACAACATTTATTTGATTTTCTGAAATCGTTTCCTGGTTTATCAGATGAAGCCGTCGATCAACTAGTGGAGATGATACCAGTTATTGCACCCCAAAAAGGTACTATTTTGTTGGAAGAGGGAAAGTTGCAAAAAGAATGTTATTTCGTTTTAAAAGGACTAGTTCGACAATATCAGATGATCGACGGTACAGAACGAACGACTGATTTTTATACTGAATCAAATGGAACTGTATCCTCTGCGCATTATTCAGATCAAACACCTTCCACTTTCAATCTAATTTGTGACGAAGACTGTTTATTAATTGCAGGAAATCTAGAAATTGACGAAGCACATTATGCTCAATTCCCGGAACTGATGGCGATCACAAAGAAAATGTTGGAGACTGATTTAAATCAAGCTAAAATGAATCACTCAGCATACATCCTTTCATCACCTAAAGAAAGATACTTGCACTTCTTAAAAACCCGAAAAGATCTAGACAATCGGGTTCCACTGCATCAAATTGCCAGCTACTTGGGAATTACACCAGAATCGCTCAGTAGAATTAGGAAGCGAATTGTTGAGAAGTAGGAATCACCTTTTTTCCTTTGATCAGCAGCCAAAACGCCAATCCAATTTCACCAAATATCATCGCTGGAATAAACGCCAATTCGATTTTAGCTCGGTACAAATCATAATTTTCGATAAACAAATTGGCTAAATTACTCCCAAAATAACCAACTCCGGCAACAAGTAATAGTATCGCAAAGATTCGGTTTACTATTCGCTTTTCACACACAAGCCGACTTAACAAGATCAAATGAATTCCAAAAATAATCAGTCCAAATTGCCAAATTGATTCGAAACTGTGAAGTAAGTCATATGCGTTTTCCGAATTTGAGCTGCGAATAAGTTGTACAATCGCAATTAAAAGAATTACAGAATAAACAAATCGAGTCGCCCCCATCAGTTTTGCTTTTCCAGCATCTTTTGAGCTGTAAAACTTCCATAATCCCCAACTAACAGTTAAATCACACAATAAAATCGCAATCCAGCTAATAATTGCAACAGGTAAATCTATAGCATAATTCGCTAATTTATTTTGTAACTCAAACTCGTCCATTTGAAGGTATTTACCGAGCACCCCCTCCATGGCTATTCCCGCCGCGATTGCCATTAGAATAATTGAAACCCCTGATAATCGAGCATAAATATTTTTAGTTTTTTCCATCTTTTTTTTGCTCAAAGGTAGGCTAGCTTTGTTCTTCAGGCACTTGACGATCGTCAAGAAATTCATTTATTTCAAAAAATATCAACCATAACCAGTTGTGGTTCGTCTCTATATTGAAAACCTTAATCACAAATTATGAAAAAGATCATTTTTAGTACGTTTTACCTCTTGTTTCTTTCAATAGCTATTGTCGGTTGTAAGAAAGAAGATGTCAATCCTACGGTGGATACACCTTCACCAACAAGTCCAAGTGGCAATCCGCTTTATTCAGGAGTAACTATCACAACAAGTATTGGAGGTGTGATAACCGATCAGAATGGAAATCCAATATTTGATGCTGAAGTCAAAGTTGGAAGCAGTACTACACACACCAATGCGGATGGTATATTTTATCTACCAGGCGTTAATGTAGATCAATCCAGAGCTTATGTTAAAGTTATTAAGTCGGGATATTTCCTCGGAAGTCGTGCATTTATACCACAAGAAAATGCGATATCTCAAGTTCGCATCCAACTTTTGCCTAAAACAGTCGAAGGTTCAATTGACAATTCTGTTGGAGGAACAGTTAGCATAACTGGCGGTGCAACGCTAACTTTCGAACCAGGAGACGTGAGTTTAGAAAATGGTGGAGCATATTCTGGAACGGTGAATGTTCATGCCTTCTATTTAGATCCGACTTTAGAAGAAACGTATGAGCGCATGCCAGGAGATTTACAAGCCATCAGTGAAGGTGGAGCTGCGGTTAGTTTGGCCACGTACGGAATGATTGCTGTTGAACTTACAGGAAGTTCAGGAGAGGCATTAAATGTTACTTCAGGAGAGTCAGTTCAAATTTCAATGCCAATTGCTTCTCAACAATCCTCAAGTGCTCCACCCGCTATTCCATTATGGCATTTCGACGAAATTGAAGGAAACTGGGTAGAGGAAGGTGAAGCTATTGCTACAGGAGGTAATTACCTTGGAGAAGTTTCTCACTTTTCTTTCTGGAACTATGACATCTTTTTCCCTTTTGTGAACCTAGAGCTAACATTAGAATGTCAGGGTGCTCCGCTTCAGTATTCTTTAGTTAAGCTAACAAGCACACAAATGGGAGTGCGTTATGGTTATACCAATAGTAATGGGTTTGTTTCTGGTCTCGTTCCAACGAATGAAACTTTTACGCTAGAAGTACTTGATGAATGTGGTCAAGTTAGTTATTCTCAAACTTTCTCTACGGGAACTAATAATATTGATCTAGGGGTTATTCAAGCCTGCACTAACACTAACAATTACACTAATATTTCAGGAAGCGTTATTGACTGCTCTAACAACCCTGTAACTAATGGATATGTAACTGTAAACCAAGGAACAACGAATCAGGTATTGTATTTAGATCAGAATGGGCAATTTAGTGGATCACTTCTAACATGCACAGGAGGAAACATTAGTGTTTCAGCAGTAGATTTAACAAATCAAACCGTAAGTGCTTCGCAGTCTTATTCTACTGGTTCAACTGTTAATACCGGAACAATCACAGCATGTAATGCCATCGATGAATTTATATTCTTTACAATAAACGGTACACCAGTTGATTGTATTGAAAGTGGAGCCAATGAGGTTAAATCATTTTTTTCTGTTTCTGATTCCTTAACAATTGTCGGGAATAATAGCGCAATAAGTTCCAATTGGGGAAATATTTATATTAAACTACCTCCCCCCGTATCTTTGGGATCAAATACTGTTCATTTCATCTTGGGTGCAACATCAACAACTAATGGCTACTATTCGGAATCATCAGCTACTCTAAACATAACTTCTTTAGATTTTAATCCTGGTGGATACATCGAAGGAACTATAAGCGGAACGATAACAACAAATTCGGGCTTTGGCGTTCCGCATGCAATCTCTGGAAGTTTCAGAACAAAAAATGAATAATAGAAATTAATTCACCCATATTATTTAGCCAAGCATCTGAATCACTTACAATTACAGATGCTTGGCTTTTTTTGAGAGTATTGTTCATAGTCAATAATAGAATCGGTCATACTTAATAAGTAAATCGTGAATATTTTTGGCTTTTGACATAAGTTATTTTTTCAGTTTTCCGCTGAAAAAATGAGATAGAATTGATTGATAGTAACCTCATAATTTATGGGAGCTAAAGCTTTTATAGATACTCTATCATTCATGGGACTGTGTACCTTGATTTGGCTTCTCCTACAATGTTTTCATTTTAAGGTGCTCAGTCTTTCTTTTTTATGAGATTTGCAAACAAATGAAAGTATCTCAAAACATAGAGAAAGCAATTGTAGAACTTTTCACTTTGCAAAAATCAAATCGCGACTGGCGAATTCCTATTCTTACTGCAATTTGTGTAGGAACACCTTTGATGGCTGGATATTTTCTGGATAACATACAGAATGGTTTGTTAGCTTGTTTGGGTGGACTTGTAATCCTGTACTTCCCTACTTCTGGAACGCTGACTAGTAAAATTATTACAATGCTGGTAAGCTCATTTGGATTTATGGTATCATTCACCATCGGTCAGTTATTCAGTTTTAACCAAGCAATTTCAATCATAGCCTTAGGCGTCTTTTCATTTGCTGTGCACTGGATAATCCTTTCGTACAAAACTTCACCTCCTCGCAGCTTCTTCTTTATTTTCATAGCGGCATTATCAATTAGTCAACCCCATAATTTTGAAACCATTCCCTTTAAGGTTGGACTGATCGGACTTGGTACAATGTTATCATCCACACTCGCGATATTATTCATTTTATTCCTTACCAAAACTAATGATGAGCAGCCACAAATAGTGAAAGCCGAATCTAGATCTGTAGATATTTGGGAATCAATTATCACTGGTGTTTTTATGGCTATATCCCTTCTAGTGGGTCGACTTTTCGAATTTGAAAATACTTATTGGGTTTCGGTATCCACAATAGCTGTAATGCAAGGAGCTACGATGAATAAAATTTGGCAACGATCATTCCAACGAATTCTCGGTACATTTTTAGGGTTGGCACTTTGTTGGAGCATCTTAAGCTTTATCAAGTCACCACTGTGGCTTTGTATTACAATTATCATTCTGCAATTAATTGTGGAGTTCTTAATTACACGACATTATGCCCTGGCTGTGATATTCATTACACCAATGGCAATTCTTCTAGCTGAGACAGCTTCTCAATCTTTCAACTCACCTGCTGAACTCATAGAACTAAGACTTTGGGAAACAGTTCTTGGAGCTATCATCGGAGCTTTAGGAGGACTTATTTTATACAAGGAAAAATTGAGATACACCACTATTCATGAATTCAAAAAAATTAGAAAAGGGATGAGAAAGTCATAATAAACTTTTTAAACCGATTTTTACTTTTAACCCAACTTTCAATCGAGTAATAAATAAATCGTATCTTCGGATATGCCCGAACTCAATCAAATACCGAAACCACTTAACAGAAGCGATCTAAGACGCAAACTTGGCAAGGAATACTACATATTAAAACGAAAATTTAAATGGATATTAGGTAAGCAAAAGTTTGCCAAAATCAACAAGCAAAAAGACTTACAACATTCCGTTTTCAAGCACCAATCAATGATTCTGCGTCCGTTGAAAGATGTTGACATGTATCTGCAGGAAAATAAACGGACTAATCTTGAAATCGCTATTGAGAAGATTAATGGTGTTGTCATTCATCCAGGTGAAACGTTTTCGATTTGGAAAATGGTTGGGAGGCCAACAAGAAATAAGGGATATTTAACGGGATTGGTCCTCAAGCAAGGAACAATTTCGACGGATACTGGTGGCGGTTTGTGTCAGCTCGGGAATTTACTATTTTGGATCTTCGCTCATAGTCCACTTACAATTACTGAGCGTTATCGACACGGGTTCGATGTCTTTCCCGACGTCAACCGAAAAGTCCCATTTGGTGCAGGCGCAACCCTCTCTTACAATTACATCGATTTACAGGTTAAAAACAACTCTTCAAATACCTTTCAAGTTAAACTGTGGCTTGATAAGACTCACCTTCATGGGGAACTCTTTTCAGAAGATAAAGTATACTCAAAATTCAAAGTGGAAGAACGCGATCACCTCATGAAACAACAGATCTGGGGCGGCTATTCAAGACACAATAGAATTGTCCAAATCGAAGAAAATGAACAAAATAAACAAGAAAAATTGCTTGTAGAAAACCATGCAATCATGATGTATTCTCCATTTTTAGATGATAAATCAAAATAGCTAAAACTCTCTCGATTTTAACCGAGAACTCACAATTCACTTAGAAATTGCATTCTTTAAATTTAATACTCTATCTTTGCAGTAGACTATTACAGAATCACTCATGAATCCCATTAGTAATCACCAAGCCCAAATCGAAGTAATTAACGGCGACTCTATTATTATTGATGTTAGAGAGCCAGGAGAATTCAAAGAACATCACATTCCTGGTGCGCTGAATATCCCTTCTACGAAATACGACCACAATCTGTTTCTTGCATTTCAGGATTTGAAAATTTGTCTTGTTTGTCAAAGTGGCAATAGAGCTCGTCAAATTCAAGCGAAATTGGTAAGCGACGGTTTCTCAAAAGTGACTGTTCTTAAGACCCAAATGCAAGACGTACAGCGCACAACAGAAAGTAAAGGATGGTCAGTTGACAGACAATTCAGAATGACTCTTGGTGTCCTCCTTGCGATTTTCTTGACACTTTATTTCTTGGAGATATACAATGGTATAATCATTCCAATCATTTTAAGTACAGGTCTAATCGTCACTGCGTTAATTGATCAATGTTACATGCGCATGGCAATAGCTCAACTGCCTTGGAATAAAGGAAAGAAAGTTCCAAAATAAGTCAATAAATTATATTGATTTTTCGCATTGAGCTTAACTAAATCCTCCCGATTTCTGTTACTTCATGGATTTTTCGGGTTAATTTAGTGATATATTTTTTGCAATGTAATGACGGTTCTCAATTCGACAGTAACGGATTTAAATGTTACCAACTTCTCTGATCAACAGATCAATTTAATTGAAGAATATTCTAATCAACCTATATTGTTATTATTCTACAACAACAGTTGTCTCGGATGTACAGGTCGGGCGATTCCACTAGCATATGAGATTCAAAAAGAATATCCAGAACTAAAAGTCATTGGTATTCATAGTAATTTTGGGGACAAGAAAGCAACCGAAGAAGACATCAGAAGTATTTTTACCATTGACGAGCTTCCTTTTCCCATTTATATTGATGAAGAACACAAATTATATGATCAATTTGAATGTGAGGGAACTCCACATTGGGTGCTAATTAATGAGGAAAGACGTATTTTCAATTCCATATTTGGGTCGCAATCTGGAGCTCAAAATCGATTGTATTATTCCATTGATGAATTAATGGAATCGAACGATTAAACCAAAATTGAATTAACTTGTCCAAACCACAGATTCGAACGAAATGAAAACTATCACTTTACTTATCACTCTATTTTTAAGCCTTACCAGTTTAGCTCAAAACTTTACAATTCAAGTCGATTCATTGCGAGAATACCGGCTTCACCTTCCATCTGGGTACGATGATCAGATAGATTATCCTCTTCTATTTGCTTTTCACGGTGGATTTGGATTTGACTGGCAATTTGAAAACGAAACAAATTTCTCTCACTATGCGGATTCACTTGGATTCATTGTCGTTTATCCGCAGGCCTTTGGTTCGACGAGAAGTTGGAATACTGGAGTTTGTTGCGGCTACGCGTACAATAACAACATCAACGATTTCCTTTTCGTTGAAAAAATGATTGATACAATTTCAAATAATTACAGCATCGATTCGGATAAAATTTATTCAACTGGATTTTCCAGCGGAGCGATGTTTACTTACGCCCTTGGGTGTAAAATGCCTGATGTTTTTGCCGCAATTGCACCGGTTTCATCAAGTATGATTATTGATATTTGCTCACCTTGGTGTAGTTCAACTCCAGTTTTACATCTTCATGCAGAGCCAGATTCAAGTGCGATTTATCATGGTGGCTACTCAAGCAATCCTTTGGTCAACTTCTATTACCCACCAGTCGATTCGGTTATGCAAGTATGGTCTATGAACAATGGATGCACCGGAATTGTTGATACCACTTTTCTCACAAATGGTACCACAATTTACACTTGGAACAATTGTGTAAGTAACACATATAACGAGGTATGGCTCGCAGATGATGGAGGACATAAGTGGATGGGAACGCAAGGAACTGGAGTGCTGAGTGGCGATTCTGCTACACAAGATTTTTATGCTACGGAAGTAGTTTGGAATTTCCTCAAACAATTCTCGCTCGAGTGCGTCGTTATTAACGTTGAAGAACATAGCACAGAAAATTCATTCAATTTGTTTCCCAACCCAGCATCGGATTTGATAAATGTGAATGGAATTAATAGTAATTCAAGCATAGCTATTTATGATGTTTTCGGAAAGCAGGTAATCCCTCAAACAAACAATTCAGTTATTGATATCAAATTCTTGTCACCAGGAATTTATTATGTAAAAATTGACACCTACAACTCAACTGAGATCATTAAATTTCTCAAAAAGTAAGTTTCAAATAAAGTTAATCACATCATCTATACCTTTTTAGCAGTTTTCTTCAAATTTATTGCAGAATTCGTCATGCTTTTTCCTTCGGATGTTCCTATTTTTGCGGCCGAAACCTTATTTAAGGTCGCTAATTATTTCTAAAATACATCAACAAAGAGATGAGTGTAGATCAAAACAACCCTTGGCACAAAGTTAATATCGGAGAAAACGCTCCAAATATCGTAAATGGAATTATTGAAATTCCTAAAAATACAAGAGCAAAATATGAATTAGATAAGGAATCTGGTTTGTTGCTAATGGACCGCGTGATCTACTCTTCTATGTATTATCCAGCGAACTACGGATTCATTCCAAAAACTTATTGCGACGATAAAGATCCATTAGATATTTTGGTTCTTTCACAAATCAACATTGTACCAATGTGCTTGGTTTCAGCGAAAGTTATCGGTGTTATGCGCATGTTGGATAATGGAGAGTCTGATGACAAGATTATCGCGGTTGCAGAAAATGACATGAGCGTTAGTCACATCAATGATATTTCTGAGCTTCCAGGTCACTTCTTGAAGGAGCTTCGTAACTTCTTTGAAGACTACAAAAAATTGGAAAACAAGACTGTGATTATCGAGGAATTCCAAAATGCTGAAACAGCGCGTGAGATTGTTAAGCAAAGTATGGTTGACTACGATAGTTACGTACAAAGCTTGTAATCAAATAATACTTAAAATGTTGAGGGTAGATAAATTCTACCCTTTTTTATGCTCTAATTTTTTTCGCAATCCCTCTCTTTTCATTAAGGATGATTTATGCTTTCTTATCATAGATCAATAATCAAACAAAATTTCTAATTTAAATTTGTTACCACGGTAAGTGAAAGAGCAACCTTCATTCAACCGATCAATAAGAAGTAATGAAAAGAAAGACATTTTTAAAATATATGGCAGCGGGAGTGCCAATAACAATAGGAGCTATGAAATTAAATGCACTAAGTAGTTTTGTCGATAATTTAGAGGCAACTTCTAAAATGCCCGTTCTCTTTTTAGGACATGGTAGTCCAATGAACGCCATCGAAGAAAATGAATTTGTAAAAGGATTCAGAGACATATCAACAGAAATTGAAACACCTAAAGCGATTGTTGTCGTTTCTGCACACTGGGAAACAAAAGGATCTCAAGTTACAGCAATGGCTAATCCGCGTACTATACACGATTTTGGTGGATTTCCACAAGCTTTATTTGATGTTCAATATCCAGCACCTGGTAATCCTGAACTCGCGAAAGAAGTCCAAAGTTTGGTTACTTCGACTGATATTCACTTGGATGATAAATGGGGACTTGATCACGGTTCATGGACAGTTATTAAGCACCTGTACCCTGATGCCAACATTCCGGTAATTCAATTGAGTTTGGACTACACAAAAACACCGCAAGAGCATTATGAATTGGCAAAAGAACTAGCTAAACTGCGTGAGAAAGGGATATTAATCGTTGGTAGTGGGAATATCGTACACAACTTACGTATGGTCGACTGGTCGAAATTAAATGAGAATTACGGCTACGACTGGGCAATTGAGGCCAACGATAAAATGAAAGAGTTTATCAAAAACAGAAATCACCAAGAATTAATCGATTTTTCGAAACAAGGAACAGCATTTAATCTCGCTATCCCCACTCCGGAGCATTACTTACCTCTTCTCTACTCAATTGCCCTTCAAGGAGATAACGAAGAAATTACACTTTTCAACGATGAGCCATTAGGTGGTTCACTTTCTATGACTTCATTGAAAATTGGATAACTAAGCCTATTTTTACTTCATGAACGAGCTATCCAACTATATCGGAAATTACTTCGGTGTAAATTCAGAGAAATCACAGAAAATTGCGACTTATTTCAAACCTGAGAAGCTCAAAAGAAATGAATTTCATACTGAATTTGGAAGTCGACACGGAAAGATGAGTTTCATCAAAAGTGGCTACCTGCGAATTTTTAAACATTCTGATTCAAAAGAAGTGACGCAGTGGATCTCTTCTCCAGATGAATTTGTTACTGATTTGAATTCCTTAATGTTTTCTCGAACAGCTCGCTTTAATATTCAAGCACTTACGGATGTTGAAATGTATACTATCAGCTATTCAGACTACCAGCGTATTCAACATGAAATAGAAGATTGGCCTCAAATTGAAAAACTTTTTTTAGCCAAATGTTTCATGACGATTGAAGATCGTATCTTTAGTTTCATCTCGATGACAGCAGAAGAACGCTATCAATTCCTAATTGAATACAAACCCGAGTTATTGCAACAAGTTCCTCAGCAATTTATCGCATCAATGATTGGAATGACACCTGAAACTTTAAGCCGCGTTCGTCGAAAAATCATTTCTTGACATTTGTCAAGAGTCACACTCTGAAATCGTCGGACCTTTGTCTCAAACAAAACAATTATGAGACATACATTAGCAACAACGATCGAAATCAATGCCCCTATCACTCAAGTCTGGGAAAAATTAACTCAGTTTGAGTCGTATCCTAATTGGAACCCATTCATCAAAGAAATCAAAGGAGAAGTAGCCGTTGGAAATCAAATTGAAGCACAAATCGACACCATGAAGTTTAAACCAATTGTGTTAGTATTTGATCAAGAAAAAGAATTCACCTGGAAGGGAAAATTGTTGTTCACAGGCATTTTCGATGGGAAACATTCATTCAAGCTTCAGAAAATTGATGAGAACACAACCCGTTTTTTTCAAACTGAAGAATTCTATGGCATCCTAGTTCCTCTCCTCAAGAAAAAACTTAATTCAGATACACTGGAAGGATTTAACAAGATGAATCGAGCCCTTAAATCCATCATCGAAAACGGATAAGCCTTTTGTAACCTGAGTTACAGTAAATTTTTCCAATAGTCTGATTCAGTATCTTCGTAAAAAATGGGAACCAATCATCTCATTTGAAATGCTTTAATCAGAGAAATGAAATTTATTTATATCATTATTGCGGTTGGATTTGGGCTCTTATCTTGTTCTGAGAATCAAACCACAAATACTTTAGAGAATAATTTAATATCCGAATTTAAAGAGGATAATAAGTCCATAGATGAAGTTGTTGAAGAAGACTGGTCATACGAAGGGGAAACTGGACCTGAACACTGGGCTCATTTGTCTAAAAATGAGTTGTGTGATGGCAAAAATCAATCACCTATCAACATTTTAGAGGTTGACGTTATTGAAGACCCTGAATTGAAACCCATTGAATTTCATTATTCCACAGATGTTAAAATTCACGATGTAACGAACAACGGTCACTCGATTCAATACGACTTCGAAAAAGGTGATTTCATTGTCGTCAATGGGAAACAATATCATCTGTTACAAATTCACTTTCACGAGGCTTCGGAACACACTATTGATGGAATTCGATACCCATTAGAAATGCACATGGTTCACGTCAGCAAGGATAAAAAAGCAGTTGTACTAGCAATTCTGGCTAAAGAAGGAAAAAGTAGTGAGCCGTTCACATTTTTGGAAAAATACTTACCTGTTCAAGTTGGCGAAACAAAGATAATAGATACCACATTTGACTTGAACCAAAATCTTCCAGACAATAGAGATTATTTTACTTACAGTGGCTCGCTTACAACACCACCTTGTTCTGAAGGGGTAACTTGGTATGTTTTTAATACACCAATCACCGTTTCAGTAGATCAGGTAAAGCAGCTTCAAAGCCTAATGCCGGTAAACAATTTTAGAAACGAACAACCGATTAATGATCGTGTGGTTAGAAGAATGACAAACACCAATTAATCTGCCACTTAAGTTACAATTCTGAGTAACTCCAGTTACCAGATTAACACCATTGAGTCCGTATCTTGTTCTCAAGTTATTAATCAATAAAAACAAGATATAATGGAAAATAATCAGGCACAAAATCAAGAGGTGTATAGCATGCCTCGAATTGGAGACACAGCTCCAGATTTCGAAGCAGTAACTACAAAAGGGAAAATCAAATTTTCAGAATACGCTAAGGATAAGTGGACAGTATTGTTCTCACATCCAGCGGATTTTACTCCAGTGTGTACTACAGAAATGAGTGGGTTTGCTCAGCGTAAATCGGAATTTGATGCTTTGAATACAGAGTTAATGGGATTAAGTATTGATAGTATTCACGCACATTTAGGATGGGTAGATAACGTAAAAAGAAATACGGGAGTTTACTTCGACTTTCCAATCATAGCAGATATCGATATGAAAGTATCAAAGCTTTATGGAATGTTGCAACCAAATGAAAGTGAAACAGCAGCCGTTAGAGCAGTTTTCTTTATCGATCCAGACAAAAAAATCAGACTGATCATGTACTATCCGCTTAATGTCGGAAGAAATATGGATGAAATTTTAAGAGCTCTGGAAGGACTTCAAGTTTCTGACGAACACAAGGTGGCACTTCCTTTGGACTGGAAAAAAGGAGATAAAGTGATCGTTCCACCACCAAAAAGCTTGGAAGAATATGAAGCTCGAATCGCAGATGAATCTGTTGAGAAAATCGACTGGTATCTCGCAAAGAAGAGCCTTTAAGCTTCAAGATAAATTGTTAGTTGAAAGTGGGTGTTTTATTGAGCACCCACTTTTTTTATTTCAATTTTTAATTGTTCATAGAAGATTGTAACTTACATGAAACCAAAACATTCTAATTATGAACAAGTTCACGATCCCTACCCTAATTTCATTCTCTGCCTTTAGTTTGCTATTTAGCTGCTCAAATGACTCTGCAAAAGAACCAAATGAGATGGTTGTTGAGGAAACAATAATAGAAATGGAAGAAGAAAAACCTTCCCTTGATATTGATTCATTAGTAAAATCAATTGACGAAGAACGTACTTCTATCGAAAATGAATTGGGCGAGCCTATGGAAATAACAACGGCCGAATTTAAAGAGAAAATCAAGCAGAAATGGAGCAAAATTGAATTCTACACCAAGGATGACAAAGTTGTTCGTATTAAAACATATCCATACCCAGGCATTTCAAAAAGAACCGAAGAGTTCTACCTGAAAGATCGCGCACTAATTCTCGCGGTAATAGAGGACGATGGATCAGGAGATAGAGGGAAATCAAATGATAAAATTGATAAGATGTACTACTTCCACGATAATGAACTTATTTATGAAATGAATGAATTGACTGAAAAAGAATACTCAATTCGTGAAAGTGATGCAGAAGAATTATTTTCTGAAGTCAGCGAATACTTGAACATATACGATCACGCTCGTCACGCTGAATAAGTTTGAAATCGAAGTCATCTTTAGCTGCTGAAATAATCTCATTACAATTTCGTTTTTAAAAGAAAAGTTATGCTTCAATCAAACACTAAACGGTTGATTGTAATGCTTGGAATTAGTGCTCTCCTATTACTCGTTCCATTTGTTAGCATGCAATTTACAAATGAAGTTCAATGGTCACCGTTTGATTTTATGGTAATGGCTATTCTTCTAGCAACCGTAATCGTTTCAGTGGAATTTATTTTCCGTAAATTAAAAACCAAAAGGTCGAAAATTATTGCAATTACTGCATCTGCTTTAATTTTTCTTATCATTTGGGCTGAATTAGCAGTAGGGATATTTGGCAGTCCACTAGCTGAAAATTAACCTCAATAGTGTTATTTTTATTCATTAAAAATCGAATATGAATAATACTTTTGTTTCAGTTGATTGGTTGCATGAGCATTTAAACGACGAGAATCTGGTTATTTTAGATGCTCGGTTTATTTCTGATCCATCGGAATCGATCGAAATTATTCCAGGTGCGCGATGGTTCGACCTAAAAGGTAATTTCAGTGATCAAACCAGTGAATTCCCGAATACTTTTCCTTCAACGGAACAATTTATTTCAGAAGCAAGAAAACTTGGGATCAATAGCAATTCATTCATCATCGTCTATGACGAAAAAGGATACTACACATCTGCTCGTGTTTGGTGGATGTTCAAAGTTATGGGTCATGAAAATGTTGCCGTTTTAGATGGTGGACTTCCTGCATGGATGGAGAAAAAGTATCGAACTGAAGGTTCATTCTCCATACCAAATAATCTTGGAAACTTCGAAGCATATCCAGATCTAAATCGAGTAAAAAACATTCAGTTCATAGAAGAAAATATTGAATCAAAAAACTATCAAGTAGTTGATGCACGTTCAGCAGGACGATTCAATGGAACTCAAGAAGAGCCTCGAAAAGGACTCAGAAATGGGAGTATTCCAAATTCACAAAATCTACCCTACACCGACTTACTCGATGGGACTAAAATGAAATCGAAAGAAGAATTAAGTCGAATTTTTAACAACCTTAATTTGGATGAACGCCCAGTTGTATTTAGCTGTGGTTCAGGGGTTACTGCTTGTATTCTACTTTTAGGTGCCACAATCATAAAAGAAAAAGATTACTTCGTTTACGACGGATCATGGACGGAGTGGGCAACAATTCATCCTGAATCGTAAAATTTTATCCGAAAACCAGTAAATTTGTATCACACTACTGGAGAAATCCAAACTACCTTCCAAAACGTATAATTGTTAAACTGTATTAATGGAAACAACTACATCTTTTACAACGGAAACGGTAGAAAATGCAATTCAAAATTTACGATCAGAATTGCAAAATCACAGAATGTACGGTCAACTCAAAGAACTGAATGACATTAAGTTATTCATGGAAAACCATGTTTTTGCAGTTTGGGATTTCATGTCCTTGCTCAAAGCACTTCAAAGAGAACTGACGTGTGTACAGGTGCCATGGATTCCAAAATCAAGTCCAGTTTTAGCGCGATTTATCAACGAAATTGTCCATGGTGAAGAAAGTGATGTGAATGAATTAAACGAACCAAAGAGTCACTACGAAATGTACGTTGAAGCTATGGATCAAATCGGTGCCGACACATCGATCATCGAACTATTCATTAAAGACATTCGAGCTGGAGTATCTATTCCAGAGGCATTAAATAAGATCTCAATAGATCAAAGAGTTATGGATTTTGTCAATTTTTCGTTTAAAACGATAGAAAGTGGGAAGATTCATGCAATTGCATCTGCCTTTACATTTGGTCGCGAAGACGTGATTCCGGATATGTTTATTGAGATTCTGAAAAACTCTGACAGCAATAATTCAAAGTACAACAAGTTGACTTACTATTTGGATCGACATATTGAGCTAGATGGTGATGAGCACGGTCCACTCTCTCTTCAATTAGTGAGTGAACTTTGTGGAGATGATGAAATCAAATGGCAGGAAACAACAGATATTGCCAAAAAAGCACTTGAATTCCGAATTGGACTTTGGGATGCAATTGCAGACCAAATCGAGAATAAAAAATAATTCTGTTACTTTTTTTTAAAATCAGCATTTCATTGATACAAACCGCCCGCTAGGGATTAAATTGAATCGTATGAAACGTTTAGCTTATTTCACAGGAACTACTTTTTTAAGTCTGACACTTTTAGGGTCACTTTTCAAAATCATGCATTGGCCAGGAGCTGGAATCTCTCTAGTAGTTGGAGTTGCCGGACTTGCGCTCATCGCATTACCAACAATTGCTTTTTATCGATTTAAATCGTCAAACTAGAAACAAAAGGGGTCGCAAGGTCCCTTTTTTATTTGCCTTATATTTACAGTATGGCAACACCAATAAATTACATTGAATTTCAGTCAAATGACCTAGAGGCGACTGAGAAATTTTACACGAACTGTTTCGACTGGAAATTCACTTCTTACGGTCCAACTTATATAGCTTTTGAAAACAGTGGTATTGAAGGCGGCTTCGCAAAAGGAGATTTAAAAAAAAGTAATTCGGTACTAGTTGTGCTGTACAATAAAGATTTGGAGGGATTAATTAAAGTCATTGAATTTCAAGGAGGAACAATTACGAAAGACATTTTTTCCTTCCCCGGTGGAAAAAGGTTTCATTTTACTGATCCAAGTGGAAAC
Source organism: Henriciella pelagia (assembly GCA_964219255.1). GTDB lineage: Bacteria > Bacteroidota > Bacteroidia > Flavobacteriales_D > Crocinitomicaceae > UBA4466. Next base: position 238,284 of record CAXPPC010000004.1, on the reverse strand, counting down.
GAACTAGCAGTTTGGAGTGAATGAATTGATTTGATATATTCGCACACAGCATTCATAATCAACACACTAAATGAAATTTTTCTCTACCATACTCATTACTTTGTACACTGGAATTTCGCTAGCTCAAACTTCAGTTACAATATACACCGACTCGATTTTACAACCCGTTCACAATAAATTCCAGCCTGGATGCTTCTATGTACCGAAAACAAACGAAGCTCAAACAGATTTTCTAGGCAATGGAATTCATCAAAATTCGGTTCGTACACACATCATTGAAAGTGCACTAAATAACACAGCGGATTTAGCTCAAACATTGGCTTTTATTGATAATGTCGGGGCAACTATTCAAGCGATTAGTCATAAAACGGACAAATTGGTCTTTATTTTTGAAAAAATGCCAGCTTGGTTGAGTAGCTCTTCAGATGGATCCCCAGCACAAACGCCAGGATGGTACGTTTTAAATACTAAGCCACCAGCAAGTTACAGCAATTGGAATGCAATGGTCGCTGCTGTTACTAATAAATTGGTGAACGACCTTGGTGTAACGAATGCCTACTTTGAAATTTGGAATGAACCAGACTTAGGATCTTGGTCGGGAACTGATGCTGAGTTTTTTGAATTATTTAGAGAGACTTACCAAGCGATAAAATCAGTTAACTCTTCATTGCCTGTGGGAGGAGCAGCCGTGAATTTTTGGGCTAACGACATTTTTAGTCAACCTGAATACGGATATATCACAAACACAGTGGCAGACCAATCATTAATTGGAAAGTTGATCGATTCAACAACTACTTGGGGACTTCCACTCGATTTTATTTCATGGCATAATTTCAATTTGACGCATCATGTTCATGCGAACGCAGAGTCGTATATCAACCAAAAGTATGTAGGACTTGGTCTTACAACGCCTGAATTAATGGTCAGCGAATGGAATGCACAGTCACAAGTACGCGAAACTCCTGTGCATAAATCCTTTATGATTAAAAACCTGATTGAATTAGCCAAAACGAATGTCGAGTCAAACATGGTGGCTGCATGGCAAGATTTTGAATCATCACCAATAGAATTTCACAACGATTACGGACTACTTTCCTACGGAAGTATTCACAAGCCAGCGTACAAGGCTATTCTTTTGGGAGATAAATTGAAAGGGGATCACGTGAAATACGAGAGTAACAACCCAATTGACGTAATCACCACAGTTTCAAATGACACCTTGAATATTTTGATAACTAATTATGCTCCACCAGCATTTGTTGAAGCTCTGTATCACACACTTTACATCGGAGAGACAACACTTACTGATTTAGACAACGCAGGCTACATCGATATTGTTGGAGGAAGTTTAAATCCGTTAGATTCCATTTATCAAGGATTGATTACAATTTCAGGAACCAATTCGATCGAGTTAGCGATCAACAATGCTATACCAACCTTCAACCATTTCAATAATATAGAAAATCAACCTAGAACAATTGATTTTACAATACCGGGAATCTCTGGAAATCACTCAGGGATCAGTTACCTCATAGATTCGACCGTAAACAATTCACATTTTCAATACGATTCACTTCTCGCAAGTGGACATACACAAGCTTCGGCAATCACTCAAATCACTCAAGATCAATCGTTACTATCATCAACTGTTCAATTGAACAACGGATCTTATTCAACGCAATTACAACCTAATGCAGTACAGCTGATTCAATTTAAAATTCCAGAGTTGTTAAGCCTAAACGACCAGGAATCAATTGGATTTATTATCTATCCAAATCCTTCTAAGGGAGTATTCTATATTGAAAGCATCAAAAATGAATTAATACAAAAAGTTGATGTGATTGATTTAAATGGACGAATTGTACTCACAAAGAATTATTGTAATATAATTGACATTAGTTCACTTGAAGATGGAACCTATTTCATTCGAATTAACGAAGATTCTAATTCGGAACTTGTACTTAAAAAATAAGGGAGACTTACGTCTCCGCACTTTCTATTGAATAACTAGTTTCTGACTAGCACCATTCTCCCCTTGGACAAAATAAATTCCAGGATCGAGGTTTAGCTCAACTGATTCATTCGGTGAAAGATTGAAATTTGTCACCAATTTACCAGTCGAAGTGAAAACTAAAAGTGTTTCAGAGCTTCCAGAAGTTTCGAACGTTACTTCAGAATTACTTGGGTTTGGATATACCGACCAGTCGACTTCTTGAACTTCCTCTACTCCAGCAAATGCATCTGTCACGATGAATTGACCCATCATTCCCATATCTTCATGGGGTAACATGTGACAGTGGTACATGTACGGAATTGTGTCATTCGCATGATCATTAAAGATCGCAATGAAACGAACATTCCCCATTCCACCAGGAACTAAAACAACATCATTTAATCCTTGTAAAGCCGGTGGCGGTGGCGTTCCGTTTATATCAAGAATGAAGAATTGAACATCATGAATATGAAAAGGGTGCGCAATTGGCGTTTGATTTGTTAGAGACCAAACTTCGATATTATCTAAAGGAATAGTGTAATTAATCACTCCCATATTGAATGTAGAGCCGTTAATTACAAACGGTCCGTTCAAATTCATCATTCCACCCGAAGAAGTAAAAGTTAAACTTCTTGTAATGTTAGAAGACGATTCCGGAATTGGAGTAAAATTAGCCAAGGTAGTTGGTACTGATAGAACTGGTGTTGCAGTTTGGTTCACTACTTGAATATCCAATAATTGATAATTGCTTCCATTCAATGGATTATTTGGATAATCTGGTAATGAAGACGTTGCTCCAGGGCCCATTCCAGGTTGAGAAGCACCATAAATCGCATTCGGCAATTCTGCACCGTAACTCATCAACTGAATATTCTGTCCCAAATCCGACGAAAGATCAACCAAAATATCAGCTCTTTGTCCAGGCGCCATTCTATATCTGGTCAAACTCACAGGTGCTGTTAAAAGTCCACCATCTGTTCCGATCAAACTAAAACTTCGACCATCAGAGAATCCAACTTCCATTACGCGTTGCGAAGCTCCGTTCAACAATCTTAAACGAACAACTTGAGCTGGCATATCCGCTTGAGCATTCACTGTTCCGTTTACCATTACCGAAGTATCGAGATCCGTGTGGACTAAAATTTGACCACTTGCATCAAATCCTTTTGTTTGCATGACAATTGGAAATTCATCTACACCATAAGTCATCGGTAAATTTAAAGCTGCTTCTTCCGAATCACGCACCAAAATCATTCCCGCAATTCCTTTAGAAACATGTTTGTCTGTTTGCATGTGCAAATGTGGATGATACCAATACGTACCTGCTTTATCCAAGACTTCGAACTGTGGATTCCATGTCTGACCAGGCAAGATTATTGAGTGAGGTCCACCGTCGTCTTCAGGAGCTACGTGTAATCCATGCCAGTGAATTGTTGTTGTATCCGTTAATTGATTATCCACAGTAATATTGACCATATCTCCTTGATTCATAATCAAAGTAGGTCCCAAAAGTGATCCATTTGCCCCCATAGTGTTGGTTGTAACACCAGGATAAAAGTCAGTAGTACCTTCTTGGAGTGCCAGATTAATTGTTGTGGAAGTGATGGCTGTGGGAATCGCCATTTGATTTTGAGCTATAGCATTACAAGCCAAGCCAAGTAGTAGTGTAGTTTGTAAAAGTTTCATTGTAAAGTGTTTGTTCAAAAATAATCAGAATAATAAAAAAAAGGAGGCCAATTTAACCTCCTCTCTTGTATTCCTTCCGATTAATGTTCGTGACAGTGAACTTCATAAGTGGTTCCATCAACTACGATTCCGTTTTCCTCGTAGTTTTCAAGATCATCTCCACATTGTTCACCTAATTCTACTTCAGCTCCATTTGCATCTTCATAGTGACATTCGTGGCACTTATTATTACACGATGAAAGTGTTGCTACAGAAATTAATGCGATTGCTAAAAAACTTACTTTTTTCATTTTTACTTTGATTTGATTAATGTTAAAAAATTGTATTTGAGACTGATATAAATATTCGCACCAGGACTTGGCATCCCGATATTTTTTAGTTGCGATAAGTGATTGATGTATCGTTGATTGAGCATGTTCTTCACACCAAAACTCATGAGAAATTCATTTTTCTTATCCCAGATAAAGTTTACTGAAGCATTCAAAAGATGATAATCAACTGATGCCGTTTCATTCGTAGAAACATTGTTCTGAGGTAAAAAATACTGATGCTGGAGTACGAAATCCTTGACTCTAAAAGCACGATTGAATTCTGGATTAATTCGAATAAATGTATTCAACCTTGGTTGTGGTATTAATGGCAACGGATTGGATGATAAATCCTGCGCTTTCAAATAAGAAAATGAGGATTCCACATGCATCCAATGTGCAAAATGCGGGTGATAATGAAGTCCTAAATCAACTCCATACAAAACCGATTGATCAATCTGACCATAATTGAAAACTGGATACTCATCAATAAGAGAATCAGCAGCAAATAAGGTGATAAAGTTCTGAATGTAATTAACATATGGATTGACCGACCACTCGAAATGTTCCCCTCGATACTCGTAATTCACATCTGTTTGAATCGCATTCTCCGGTTTTAAATTTCGATTTCCAATCTCATACCTTAAGGCTCCATGATGGACACCATCCGACAATAATTCCGAGCTGTGAGGTGCTCTGAAAGCAGAACTAACATTCACATGAACTGTATGTTTTTTAACATGATACGCGAATCCCGCTGAAGCACTTGGAGCAGCATAAGTCTCCCTAAAGTCAGCTGTTGACACTTCGAGTGAACGAACATCTGCTCTGGCTCCAAATTGGACGGTCCATCGATTTTTATCCCATGCAAACAAGGCATAAGCTCCATTATCAACTTGGGTATAATCATCAATTAACAATTCATCTGCTTTTGGACCATTTGTAAGAGTTTGATAAGAGGACTGAACACCAGGAATAATTCGCCAATTTTCACCAATCTTATGAATGAACTTCGCATTTAGGTAGACATTGTTTAAGTTCATTTGAATCCCAGGAACTGTAAACTTCTCTTCAAATTCCTCCAGATTATTGTTGGTATTGGCAATAATGACATACAACTCACTTCGCTTAAAGAAAAACTTGTTTTCGAACGAAGCAATATGATTAGTAATCAACTGAGCTGGAATATTGGCTGACCTCAGTTGTGATGAAGAAATAAACGATTCCGCAGATGGAATGCTATCATGTGAATGACCTGGGATTCCTGCTCTACCAGTTGAAACAGTGTAACGAAGGTGTCCCACATAATTCTTTTTCGTAATTCCTAAACTGAACTTTCCTCCGATTTGATTATACCTTGAGTCCTTCAGGTAATTTCCATCTGGCATTCTATAATCAGCATTATTAGAATAAAGTCCGGCTGCTGAAAAGCGCACATTTTTCTTTGACATTTTATAGATTGCCGTGTTCACCGTACCCATCGATACCGACTCAAATCGCGTTTGAAGTTTGAGTTCGTGACTATTTTGTCGTGCATACGGTTCATCGATCAGAAACAAAACACCTCCAAAAGCATCGCTACCATATAATAATGAAGATGGCCCTTTAATTACCTCTACGGCCCCTACTCCAAGCTCGTTGACTGCCATTCCGTGATGCGGGCTCCATTGTTGATTTTCCGTTCGAACACCATTAATCATTGTTAATACACGTACTCCACTCAGTCCACGAATAACTGGTTGCGAAATACCAGTTCCAGTTGTAACCGACTGAACTCCGTTAATGTTAGAAATCGCTTCGCCAAGTGTACTTGATTGGATGGAGTTGAGTTCATTCATATCTAACCGATCTACATGGAATGCGTTTTCTCTTCCCAAACCGCCACCGGGAGCTGAAATAATCACATCTTCTAAATCCTGATGCGTTGGATTAAGCTCAATTAACATGTCGTTAGTTGGTTGAACTCGAATATGTTTTGATTCATATAATTGAGATCGAATCAACAAGTCGAACTCATTGGGCAATTCAATTGAGAACTTGAATTTCCCTAGAGAATCAGTGTAAGTTCCTGTTTCTGTACTTAAGATATATACACTTGCAAAAGGAATTGGTTCTTTGTTTTCGGCATCTATTATGACACCTGAAAATTCCTGTGAATAACTCACAATTGATAACATGAATGTTATCAGTAACAATAAAAATTTCATTTGATAAAAAACTAATTGTCAATAAATTGAGCCCAGACAATCGGCTCTAAAAGACTTTGTGATACTTGTAAGTGAAGACCAATGATGGAAGTTTACTCCAAATTAGCTTTACAAACAGTATCGAATGGACAGTTTTTGCCCAAGAAAAATTTAAGACATTGGGGGACCTCGATAATCCCTTGGTAGGACACCTTCAAAATCAACATAAGCGATTTGACGCTCAACGATTTCGTAGTTTGCGAATGGAATTTTACCAAAAACCTTTATTTCTGGAACTTGGTATACATCTAGGTCGAACTCACAAGCAAAGCAATCTTCCGCTTCAAAATGAAGGTCAGAATCTGCATTTAAATCGTGATCATGATTTGTTTCAATGTGATGATCGTGCTCACAGTCATGCACCAAATACCTAGGGGCATTTAGAAACAAAAGACAAAAAAGAATGCTATATGTTAACCATTGCTTCACGATACAAAGGTACAAATAGATTTACTTCACTCCCGCTTCTTTAAGACATTTTTTGATTTTACGCTCGTGATCTGCTCTTTCCTCGGGAGTTACATTTGGATTTTGAACCATAAAAGCTTTGCATTTCTCATCAATTAGATCCGAGCGCTTTAGTACTTTATCAAATTCGGCATCACTCAGGTCGGGATTTTGAAATGCTTTATTAACCGAATCTTGCTTCACCGCACACATACAGAAATCCCACTGTTCACCGTACTTTTTTTCAATCTTTGCAAGATTCTCCTTGAACTCTTTAACATCTTTCGTGTCAACTGTAGACATATCATAGTCGGATATTATCTCAACATCAGCAACCGCATCGACTATCTCAACATCCAATGAATCAACACCTTCATCAACATTATCTATCACATTTTCTACATCATTTCCACAACTCACGAGAAAAAGTAACGTTATAAGGGAGAGAAATCGAAACATATAATAGAGTGTTTATTGCAATTATTTGGCAAGCTAATTGTAATCCAATAATAGTAAGATTTTTAGAAAGATCATGTTGAAGAATTCTTATTTATCTAGAAAAATGAGCAAAACATTATTATTACTAATCATTTCGGTAATACAAATGAATGTTTTCGCGCAAGAAAAAGACAGCATTGCTAAAACGCAAGAATTAATGGAAATGCGCGTGGATAAAAACTTCGACTGGAAGTACAAACACAGGTTGCGTCAAATGCGGAGAACATACCCGATGGCTTTAAAAGCGAAAGAAATGATCATGGAGTATGAAGAAGATCTTGCCGAAATCGAAAAGAAAAGAAAGAAAAAGAAATACGGCAAGGCAGCACACGCTTCATTAAAAGAAGAATTTACTTTCAATATTAAGGATCTCTATGTTTCTGAAGGAGATTTATTATTGCGTCTAATTCATCGTGAAACCGGAATGACGGTATCTGAAATCATTGAAAAGTATAGAGGGAAAACTCAAAATAGTCTTTATGAAGGAATGGCAATGTTGTGGGGGCATGATCTGGACGTAAAATATGATCCAGAGGGAGAAGATTGGATTACAGAATTAATTATCAAAGACATTCAAGACGGTCATATACCTTTTGACAAAGAAATGGTCAAACTTTCAAAAGTAGATTACAAGGAGGGTATGAAAGAATATCGTCAAAACAAGCGGGCGAATGCAAAAAATCGACGCAAGTTGAAACGGGAAAAAAGACGTCAAAAAAGAAAAGGTGATTCTAATTGAATCACCTTTTCCTTTGAAATAAAATTCATATTAGCTTCTAGCTCCTAATTGATCTTCTGGAGCGTTAGAAACTGCTGATTTGTCCAATCTCATTTTACCACTTTCCGTAGCGATCAAAATTGTTGATTCAGCAACTTCAAGAATTTTTCCGTGGATACCTCCGATTGTAACAATTTTGTCTCCAACAGTTAAGTTTTCACGGAATTTCTTTAATTCTTTTTGCTTTTTTGTTTGTGGACGGATCATAAAAAAGTAGAATACTACTACGATCAATCCCAACATTATCAATTGTCCTGGTCCTTGCATCTTTCTGTATTTATTTATTAATTTTTGTTGACTTTAGCGCGAATCCACACAGTAGTGACTGAAGGTTCGGTATTTGCTACAACACGAACAGATTTATTAATCACCCCTGTTCCCGTTTTATCCGTGTTAACATGAGCTAAAATTTCTCCTTTTTCACCTGGCATAATCGGATCTTCAGGATAGTCAGCAACCGTACATGTGCATGAGCCGCTTACCTCTCCGATTACTAATGGAAATTCCCCCGTGTTCTCTATATGAAACTTAGCTGTGATCATTTCACCTTTGATTACTTCACCAGCTAAAAATTCTTCTTCGATAGACATTGTAGTTTTGTTTCCCACTGAAACATCTGTGTTTCCACCACATGATGCCAATAAGAATAAACCGAATATTACACTTAGTATTTTCATAATTATTTCATTAATCCTCTTCCTATTTTCTTAATCTTCCCTTCTTTTTCTAGTCGAGCAATCGCTTTATCAAGTACTCCATTTATAAACGCATTACTTTTTGGCGTACTGTAGAATTTTGAGATTTCGATGTATTCGTTCAAGGTCACCTTCGTTGGAATACTGCTAAAAGTCTGAAGCTCTGTAATTGCCATCTTCATGAGTAGAACATCCATTTTGGCGATACGATCTAACTCCCAATTTTTAGTCAACTCGTCGATTAAAGCTTCATTTTCTTTATCCATTGCAACTGTCTTTCGAAGCAATGTTTGAATGAACTCCTTTTCATCATCTTGGTCCTTGTAAAGAGGAAAAACAGGAAGAAATTCACCTTCTTCCATATTTTTTATCGTCTTGATGACTGCTGTACAAGCTAAATCGATGTCATCCAGCCAGTGAATGCTTTTTTCTTCAAAGAAATTGTAAACAAGCGGAGAATTGGCAATTTCTGACTTAAAGATCGCGATAGCAAAAGCTTTATCTTCTTCAAATCCAGACTCTCCATTGTTCATAAACTCGAAGTAAGTCTCATCATCACGCATTTGCATGAAGATTTTTCTAAACATCTCGCGATGCTCATCTCCCATCCAGTTTACTTTGCGCTCTTCAGAAATGCGTCGCAATTCAGGACTTTCTTCAAGTGCTTTGATTACCGCATTTTCAACAAATTTCAGATTTGGATTTAAATCCTCTTCTGTTGGACGCATTTTCTTCTTGTTTTCTTCAATTCTGAACTCAGCAATTGCTTTCAATTCAGCAAAAGAGAGCAAAAGGTAGATGTACAAGTCATAAATACGTTCAACTGAAGTTGTCAATTGGGTATCCGCATTCTTGTAGCTATCCTCTTTCGATTGAAAATAAGCGTATAATACCTGAAGTACTTTTATTCGTAAATGTCTACGATTTAGCATATTAAAGTGGCAATTTTACTTTTCCGATCGCTTCTACTCGCTCCTCGGCCATTTTATTTGCAATTTGATAAGTTGGTACGTTTTCAGCTTTTGAACGCTTCACAATGTTAGAGATAGTTGTATAAATCTCATCAGCTTTACCTAAAGCCCATTCTGAAGAAAGTCCTTCCACTTCTGCGTAACAGTTAATAACACCACCTGCATTCAATGCATAATCTGGTGCATAAATTATTCCTTTATCCATTAACACTTTACCGTGAATGTCCTCAACCTTCAATTGGTTGTTAGCAGCACCAGCAATAATTGAGCATTTCAAACGAGATAATGTATCATCGTTTACTGTAGCACCAAGAGCACAAGGTGCGTAAATATCCATATCGATATCGTAAATTTCATCTAACCCAACAACTTTAGCACCGTAAGTTTCAGCAACTCGCTTCAAAGTTGGTTCATGAATATCTGTGATATAAATCTCTGCATTCTCTTTCGCTAGAAGTTCAACAAGATATTCTCCTACGTGTCCAACTCCCTGTACGGCAACCTTTTTCCCAGCTAGTGAATCAGAGCCAAATTGTTCTTTTGCACAAGCCTTCATTCCCATGTAAGTTCCACGGGCAGTCACAGGAGATGGATCTCCACTTTTACCAGGCAATCCCACTACATGGTTTGTTTCCATGCTTACCCAGGTCATATCGATTGGCGAGATTCCCACGTCCTCAGCTGTAATATACTTTCCAGCTAAACTATTCACGAACTTTCCGAATCGTCTGAATAATGCTTCAGATTTCATCGAACGTGAATCACCGATAATTACCGCTTTTCCTCCACCTAAATTAAGTCCAGAAATCGAATTTTTGTAGGTCATACCGCGAGAAAGGCGAAGAACATCGTTCAATGCTTCCATCTCATTGTTATACGTCCACATTCTCGTTCCTCCAAGTGCTGGTCCAAGCACAGTGTTGTGAACGGCGATAATTGCTTTGAGACCAGTAGCATTATCGTTACAAAACAATAACTGCTCGTGATCATACTTGCTCATTTGAGCGATAACCGGATTTTGAACGAGGTCCGTCTCCTCAATGTTTTTTACTTCAAACATAGCAAAGCGTAAATGTTATTTCAAGTCTATTGGTTACTTTTACAACGTCATGTAAACAGCGTGGCAAAAATAGGAAATTTATCGCATGAAGTCGCTGAGCTATCTCAACAAATATTTCATAAAGTACAAATGGAGATTCCTTCTAGGGATTCTATTTATTATAGGGAACAATTTATTCAAAGTTAGAATGCCATCTTACTTCCAAGAAGTAATAGATGATTTAATAGGTAATATCGACCAAATTCCTGTTGGTGGATTGTTATCTCTAGCATTGAAAGTTGGGGGAATTTATATGCTTCTCGCGTTAGGTTCAGGAATATTTTTATTCTTGACTCGTCAGACAATCATCATTATGTCACGTTTTATTGAATTCGATCTAAAGAATGAAATATACAGACAATATCAGCGACTGAACTACACCTTTTACAAGAAGAACAGCACAGGTGACCTTATGAACCGCATAGCTGAGGACGTTTCTCGTGTTAGAATGTACCTCGGACCGGGACTGATGTACACTATTAACCTTGCAGTTCTATCCATTCTCTCCATCTATAACATGGTTCAGATCAATGGATACTTGACAATTTATGTTTTACTGCCTCTTCCTCTGATGTCCTTTCTGATCTACAAAGTCTCTTCAAGAATGAGCAGACTTAGTACTGTAGTTCAAAAAGAACAATCGTATATGTCAACATTAGCTCAAGAATATTTCTCTGGAATGAGAGTGGTTAAGGCTTATTCAAGACAAGAATCAGTTCAAAATAAATTCGACGAATCAACAGACAATTATAAGACTAAAAACATGCGTTTGGTACTGGTTAATGCCTTGTTCATGCCTACGATTTTCATGTTAATTGGATTAAGTACACTGCTTTGTATCTATCTGGGAGGACTTCTTCATTACGATCAAGAGATTTCACTAGGTGGAATAATGGCCTTCATATTCTACGTCAACTTAATGACATGGCCTTTTGCATCCGTAGGTTGGGTGACTTCATTGATTCAACGAGCTGCTGCAAGTCAAGAGCGAATTAATGAATTTTTAAAGGTTGAACCAGAAATTGAAAACACCAACGACCAACCATTTGACCTAGCTGGTAAGATCGAATTTAGAAATGTAACTTACACTTATCCAAACTCAAACATTACTGCAATTAAAAACTTGAGTTTCATCTTAGAAAAAGGAGAAACTCTTGGTGTAGTTGGTAGAACAGGTAGTGGGAAGTCGACTATACTGAAACTATTAATGCGCCAAATCGAGCCTCAGTCGGGTGAAATTTTGATTGATGACAAACCATTAAACTCTATTAACCTGGAAGATTTCAGAGATCAAACAGGTGTTGTTCCTCAGGATGTTTTCCTGTTTTCTGATTCCATTAAAAACAACCTCCTTTTTGGAAGTCACCAAGATGAGGTAAGTGATGATAGGTTAAAAGAAGTCACCGAAATTTCACATGTATATCACAACATCATGGACTTCAAAAATGGATTTGAGACACTTCTGGGAGAACGCGGTGTTAATTTAAGTGGTGGACAAAAACAACGATTGAGTATTTCCAGAGCATTGATCAGAAATCCAAAACTACTTTTACTCGACGATTGTTTATCAGCTGTAGATACTGAAACAGAGGAAATTATACTTAATAATCTAAAGTCTGGTGTTGCAACGACATCAATTATTGTCAGTCACAGAATATCTTCCATTCGAAATGCCACAAAAATCATAAACATTAATGATGGAGTGTTGACAGAAGCCGGAACTCATCAAGAATTGCTTGCTTTGAATGGAGCCTATGCTGAATTATACAACAAGCAACTCACGGAAGAGGAAAACGAGTAAAACAGCGTGATTCAGAGGTAATTGTTAATTATTCTAAAATTCTCATATATTTGTTAACGTAATAAAGTATGAGGATATGGAGTACGATAAGAATGATGAGGTTTATTCAAAAGTAGTAAGAGCAGGAAAACGCACTTACTTTTTTGATGTAAAATCAACGAAGGGAAATGATTTATACTTGACACTTACTGAAAGTAAGAAAACAACAATTGACGGTAGAGAATCGTACCAAAAACACAAACTTTTCCTTTACAAAGAAGACTTTGAGAAGTTCCAAGAAGGACTTCAGGATGCGTTGAATAAAATTGAAGAAATGCGTACTTCGAATGGATCAAACAACTCCAACGACGAGTCGGTAGATCAGTTTTCAGAAGTTTCTTTTGACGACCTCTAGAAGAAATATAATTTGTGAGTAATTGATTAACAACTTATTCACAGCTTTCAACATTTTTTTCGTGAATAATTCGTACTCGATTCAATCGAATCGTAACATCATTAACCTTATCTTTAACCTCTCGTGCACCAATGCATGAAATCAATTTAATCAATCGATGGCGAAAATTATAGCAATAGCAAATCAAAAAGGAGGTGTTGGTAAAACAACTACTGCGATTAACCTTAGCGGTTGTCTTGGTGTTTTAGAATACAAAACTTTGATTGTTGATGCAGATCCACAGGCGAATGCCACCTCTGGTGTTGGACTTGATCCAAAAAATGCACGAAATATTTATGATTGCTTAATTAACGATGTCGATCCATCAGAATTGATTATTTCAACAGATAATCCAAATTTGGACATCCTTCCTTCTCACATTGACTTGGTTGGAGCTGAATTAGAGATGATTAATCTCCCAAATCGCGAGCACATGCTGAAGTTTGCTCTCGATAAAGTGCGCGATCAATACGATTTCATCATTATCGATTGTTCGCCATCTTTGGGATTGATTACAGTAAACGCCTTGACAGCTGCAGATTCTGTTATGATTCCAGTTCAATGTGAGTATTTTGCCTTGGAAGGACTTGGAAAACTGCTTAATACAATCAAAATTGTTCAAGGTCGATTAAATCAAGATTTGGAAATCGAAGGAATCTTGTTGACAATGTATGATACGCGTCTTCGATTAGCAAATCAAGTTGTTGAAGAAGTGAAAATGCATTTCCAGGAAATAGTTTTCGATACAGTGATTCACAGAAATACCAAATTAGGAGAAGCGCCGAGTTACGGTGAAACAATCGTAATGCACGATGCATCAAGTAAAGGGGCTATCAACTACTTAAATTTTGCACGCGAAATCTTGCAAAAAAATGATATGACTTCAATTTCAAACGACGATAAAAAAATAAACTTAGAAAATGAGCTCTAACCCAAAGAAACGATCAGCTTTAGGAAAAGGTTTAAGTGCCTTGTTGGAAAATACAGACACTGACATTACAGGAACTGGTAGTGCTGGGATTGTTGGTTCAATTTCTATGTTACCTATCGATGCTATTGAAGCCAACCCTTTCAATCCAAGAACGAATTTTGAGAAAGATGCCTTAAAAGAATTGAGTTCATCGATTGCCATTCACGGAATCATCCAACCATTAACAGTTCGCAAACTTGGTCGTGGTAAATTCCAGTTGATTTCTGGTGAAAGAAGATTTAGAGCTTCACAATTAGCTGGATTAAAAGAAGTACCTGCATACGTTCGTGTTGCAAATGATCAAACAATGCTAGAGATGGCGTTGGTTGAGAATATCCAACGTGAAGATCTTAATCCAATTGAAGTCGCGCTTTCTTATCAACGACTGATTGAAGAATGTAGTTTGACACAAGATCAATTAAGTCAGAAAATTTCTAAAAGTCGATCAAGCATAACAAACCACCTTCGATTATTAAAGCTTCCAGCTGAAATTCAAGCGGGATTAAAAGCACATTCAATAACAATGGGTCATGCGAGAGCTTTAGTTTCTGCAGGTGATGAAGATCTACAAGTTGAATTATACAATCGAATTTTAGACGAGAAGCTCTCAGTTCGTGATATCGAAGCAATTCTTCGCGGAGAATATGTTGAGAAAACAGATGAAAAAGAAAAAGTCACAAAAAAAGTGAAACCTCAAATATCAGAGACTGAATATACGTTCAAAGAGCACTTGGGAGATCGACTTTCTACTAAAGTGGACATAAAAAAAGCACCAAATGGTAGCGGAAAAATTATCGTCAACTTTAATTCTGATGTTGATTTCAATCGAATTATGGACCTTTTAAATAAATAATGAGAACACTGCTTCTCTTCTTATTATTCTTTTCTTTTGAAAGTTATGCTGGCGACACTACAAATGTCCAGACTGACTCTCTACCCTCCCATTCTGTAAAAAAAGCGGTGATTTTATCTGCTGTAGTTCCTGGAGCAGGTCAAATTTACAATCATCTTGCCATGCCAAAGGGCCAGAAAAAAGCTTTTTGGAAAGTACCATTAATCTACGCTGGGCTGGGAGTTACAAGTTATTTTCTCATCAACAATCAACAACAAAAAAACCTATATCGTTCAGAGTATGAATATCGACAAGAATTTGGGACGATCAACGATTTAAGTTTATCCGTTTACGACGATCAAGCATTAATCACTTTGCACGATCAATACCTTTCATGGCGTGACATGTCTATTCTTGCGCTGGGAGCCGTCTATATTATTCAAGTGGTAGATGCCGGAGTTGAAGCTCACTTTGTTTCCTTCGATGTTTCCGAAGATCTTTCCATGTCTTTTCAACCAACAATGTTGAATCCACAAACAGCGGGACTCAGCTTACGTCTTAATTTTCATTAATTAACTTGCCAGTACTCATTAAAGATTTATTTTTGTTTCAATTCTATCAACTATGAACATCGCATTAATTGGATATGGTAAAATGGGGAAGATTATCGAAGAAATTGCCATTTCTCGAGGTCACTCTATTGTAGCAAAAAGTAACAGTTCACATCCAATTGAAGAGATTGATTTTTCTGAGGTTGATGTCGCCATTGAATTCACAATACCAGAATTGGCAGTAGATCACATTAAACATTGCATGGATAACAACACTCCAGTAGTTGTTGGAACGACTGCATGGGGAGATCAACTTCCTTACGTAAAGGACTATGTGAATAAAAATGATGGAGCACTTTTACATGCTTCAAATTTTTCTATCGGCGTAAACATTTTTTTTGATATCAATAAACGATTAGCAAAGTTGATGTCGACTCACCCAGAGTATAAAGCTTCAGTTGAAGAAACTCATCACTTGCAGAAATTAGATGCTCCAAGTGGAACAGCTGTTTCAATTGCAAATGATATTCTTTTCGAAAATGAGAATTTAACGTCTTGGATTCACGAAGAAAATAAAGAACCAGAAACAAGTAAAGGACAATTAGGTGTGACATCTTTTCGCGAAGATGGAGTCCCTGGCACTCACGTTGTCTCCTACTCGTCTGAAATCGATACTATTGAACTAACCCACACTGCACACAACCGAAGAGGATTTGGATTAGGTGCTGTAATTGCTGCCGAATGGTTGGCTAACAAAAAAGGCATCTTCACTATGCAAGATGTGATAAAATTCTGATTATGAGCATACTTTATTTCTACATATTTTTACTTGTTCACCCGTACATCGCAATGTGGTGGAAAAGTTTTGAATTGGCTGAACGTAAATCTTGGGAAGCGCTAATTCCCGTATACAATTACTTTGTTGCCTTTAAAATTGGATGTAAAAAACCGTGGTGGAGCTTATTGATGATCTTCCCTGGAGTCCACCTTGTGATGTGGTCCGTGGCAAATACTTCGTATGTAAGAAGATTTGGATATTACTCTCTAATTGACACGATTCAAGGAATTTTCTTCCCGTACATCTTGATGTTTAAGATTGCTCAGAATGGTGATAAAGCATTACCTGAAACGAATTGGGCGAATAGCAAAGAAGTTGGTGAAAGAGAATGGGGAGATCATTTGGTACTCTTCCTTACAGTTCCAGTTTTAGGTCACATCGTTGCCTTGGGAATTGCTGCAGTAACGCGTGCTCAACCTGGTAAGAAAACAAAAGTCAAAGAATGGGGAGATTCACTTCTTTTTGCTTTGGTTGCGGCGAGTATCATTCGTACCTATGTTTTCGAACCTTTCCAAATTCCAACAGGATCGATGGAGAGAACATTATTGGTTGGTGACTTCCTTTTCGTGAACAAATTGGCTTACGGACCGAAAGTTCCGGTTACACCTCTATCCTATCCATTAGTGCATAACACGATTCCATGGATCAACGTTAAATCGTATACTTCTCTTGAAAAAGGAAAATATACGCGATTACCTGGATTTGGTAGTGTTGACCGAAATGATGTAGTGGTATTTAATTATCCTTCTGGAGATACTGCGGTTTACGATCCACGCATGCCTTATGGTTTAATGGGACATGATTATCATGGATTGGTGAACAGTGAAGCTTTCCGTTTATTCCAAAATGCTCAAGAAAATAAAAACTATTTTAATAAAGCAGCTGATTTCTATACAGATAGCATCAATCGTGTGAATGCAAATCGATCTGGAAATCCAATTTCGACAGATACGATAAATATTCTAGCAAGTAACAAATACTACCAGAAGTTCATCAACGAACTTGATACTTGGAAAAATAAAGCTCGAAAAATGATCGCCGAAGATAAGGTCACTTATTCAAGTGCTGAAGGTAGATTGATTGAACACTACGGAATCATTTATCGTCCAGTGGACAAGCGTGAGAACTATATCAAGCGTTGTGTTGGACTTCCAGGAGACTTTATCGAAATTAAAAATTCGATCCTTTATGTAAATGACGAAAAAGCATTCATCGCTCCAAATCAGAATTTACTCTACATCTGCCCTGATTTTATTCGTCCTAGCAACCAAGTAATGTGGGAGAAATATGGAATTGACTTCTATTCGGACTACGCTTTAGATGGAAATGGAAAACTATACGGAATCCATATGGACCTTGAAGCAGTGAAGAAAATCCGAAGAGATTATCCAAATACAACATTCGAATTACAACGCATGCCGCAGTACAGTGATTCATCTGTTCAACCAACTCCAATGCAGTTGCAGGAAAATCTTTCAACGTTCCCTAAAGATCCTTATATCAACAATACAGTAAGTGATTTCACGAAATTCCAAATTCCTGCAAAGGGACAAACAGTGGAGATTTCGAAAGAAAATATTGCTTGGTATAGAAGAATCATTTCAGCTTATGAAGGACATAAATTGGAAGAGAAAAAAGATGGTATTTACATCGATGGTAAGAAAGCAACGACGTATACATTTGCGATGAATTACTATTGGATGATGGGAGATAACCGTTTCAACTCAGCCGATTCTAGAATGTGGGGATTTGTACCAGAAGATCATATTGTTGGTAAAGCATCAATGGTATGGTTCTCGAAAGATCCGAATCCAGAAAACGGAATCCGTTGGGATCGTCTGTTCACGATTATTGAATGATTCCCGTCTTTCCATCAGCATACTGGGGAAGCATAGCTTACTTCAAAAGTCTATGTCAATTTGATAAGGTAATTATCGAAACGAAGGAACATTTTATCAAACAAACTGGTCGAAATCGTTGTGACGTGCTTGGGGCGAATGGGATTTTATCACTTTCAATTCCCGTTAAGCGTAAAAATGGTGGAAAAACAGCCATGGATGAAGTCGAACTTTCTAATGAAGAAAATTGGCGTGCTCGTCATTGGCGAACAATCATGAGTGCTTATCAATCGGCTCCTTTTTTCGATTACTATGGAATGGAGGTGGAAGAAATTTTATTCTCAGACGAAACATCACTTTTAAGTTTAAACAAGACGATCCTCGAAAGAGTAATCCATTGGCTTGATTTACCAATTGAAGTGACCTACTCTACTTCTTTTGTTGAACCACAAGAAAACGATTTTAGAGCATTTTTATTAAACAAGAATCACGCAACCGAGACAATTCCTGCTCCTTACATTCAGGTTTTCCCAGGCGATGAAGCATACAATGAAAGTCTGTCGATTTTAGATCCCATCATGTGTTTGGGACCGATGGCAAGAAATTTGATTATTCCAAAGCAATAATTTGATATGAAAAAGATATTAGTAGTTCTTAGTTTGATTCTTTCAGCAACCATTTCAGCTCAAGAGAGAACAATTGCATTTTACAACGTTGAGAATTTATTTGACACTTTAGATCACCCTGTAAAAAACGACAACGAGTTCCTTCCTGAAGGACGAAACAATTGGGATTCACCAAAATATTGGGAGAAAATTGCTCATATCAACCAAGTGATTACCGAATTAAAAAAACCCGTTTTAATGGGGATGTGTGAAATCGAAAATGCTGCTGTTGTGCAAGATATTATTGATTACAATGAGAATTCTTCATACAAAATGGTGCATTATGAATCGTTGGATCAGCGTGGAATTGATAACGCTATGATTTATGATACCACTACTCTATCAGTTGTAAATTCTGGTTTTATTCGTTTCGAAATGCCAGAACCAAGCTCGCCTTCAAGAGATATCGTTTGGGCAAAATTTTCATTAAAAAACTCAAACGACACCATCCTAGCTATGGTAAATCACTGGCCTAGTCGACGAGGTGGACAAGCGGAAAGCGAACCAAAGCGTTTAATTGCAGCGGTGGCGGCAAAAACATTCATCGATTCTGTCCAAATGGCTAATCCAAAAATTAAGATTGTTTTCATGGGAGATTTGAATGATTACCCAACGAATATCGGTCCAGAAATGATAGCTGAAGTCCTTACCCCAATGATTACTCCTAAGTCGGGTGATTTTGGTGGTACGCACAACTATCGCGGAGAATGGAATATTTTAGATCACATGATGATTTCGAAATCATTCAAAAAAGGAAAAGTAAAAGCTTGCAAAAAATCAGGCACAATTTACAGT
This sequence comes from Henriciella pelagia, assembly GCA_964219255.1. Lineage (GTDB taxonomy): Bacteria > Bacteroidota > Bacteroidia > Flavobacteriales_D > Crocinitomicaceae > UBA4466. The sequence goes on along the minus strand of CAXPPC010000004.1, from coordinate 218,840 downwards.
CCCGATTATTTATTAACTACTTACAAAGGAAATATCGTTCCAAACAGAACTTATGGCGGGGGTAATTACCTTGGGGGATATTCAGATCATCTTCCAGTAAGTTTTACTATCAAAATTAAGTAGATCTTATCCTTGGTGAGCCTCGTCGAATAGATTAAGCATGTGCTTAACTGGACTAAATGTTTTTGACGAAACTTCAACAAAAATGGTGTTCCAGTTACTCATAGCTCCATTCCAAAGTCCAGGTAGTTCGCGGTATTTAATTTTCTGACCGTTATGATCTTTGCTTACGACAATACAATTTGAGTCGTCTGAATAGTCGAGCAAATTAAACCTACCTCCAGATGGATTTTTCTTCGAAGCTACAATCAGAACAGGATTAAAATGGCTGCTTTCTTCCATTATTTTTTTCTGTTCGGGTGAAATTTGAGCTTTCTCAACAATTTCTTTAGAGACAGAACCATCATTTTTTTCAATCCAGAATGGTCCTCCTCCAGGTTCGCCCTCGTTTTTTACCATGCCACAGATTCTCGTTGGTCGATTTTGAAGTTGATCAAGCGAAAATTCTTCATTTCCGTAGCGTAACCCAAATTTATCGCACAGTAGATTGATTTCCTCTTGATTCGATTGCCCATTTAGCTTCGACAGTTTCTCTTCAAAATCCGCTAATACTCCCAACAATTCTTCCCACATCACCTTTGTCTTCTCCGATTTACTTTCGTGCTGAACATTATCGATATTTTTAATCAACAACACATCTGCATCGACCTCATTTAAATTGGTCAACAAGGCTCCATGTCCAGCAGGGCGACGAATTGGATCATCATTTTCTGTTGCTAGCTCACCATTTTCAGTAAAGCAAAAAGCATTTGATTCCTTAAGTTGATTAGAAAAAGAAAGCGACAACCCATTCAGTAATGGTCTAATTTTCTGTTCAATTGAATCTACATACTCTTCTTGAACCGTAAAATGAATCTCTTCCACTCCCAAATCAAATAAAACAATTTGTGCAACTTGCTCCTCAAATGCCGTTCTCACTTTGTCCTGATAATTATGGAAGGGAATTAACCCCTTAGGAAGTTTAGATAAGTTTAGACTAGTTTCGTCCAATAAATGATGAACTAATTTCTTCCTATTTTCTAAAGATCGATCTTGTAAAAAATCACGATCAATATCTTTCGAAATAGCCAAATCCCAAAAATGTTCGAAAAAAGTGCGTGTTTCTACAGTTGATTCACCAGATTTCAGAAAATCAAATAAAAATGCGAACATTCTAGATCCAGACCCAGACGCAGGAATGAAGAACGCTTTCTTTCCATCCAGTTGATTTGATTTTTTTTGGAAGTGAGATTTTTCTTCTGGTGTTAAACGCAAAATGCCCTTATTCACACAACATGGCTCGATTAATTTGACAAAATTTTCGCCTTCGAAGACTTGTTGTTTTTCGGTTTCTATAGTTGTATGATCAGTGTTACTCATGAATCTCAAAGATTTCCTTAAATTGGCCCGCGTGAATCAGGTGTTCGAATATATAAATTATCGTTGGAAGGCAAAAGGTCGACATGGAATACATTCTCCTTTTGTTTATGAATTGGTTGATAAATGTCTGAAAAGAGACTTAGATCGAGAAGATTTAATTCGCATCAACGACAAATACACAACCTTACTTCATGATGAGCGCAAAATTACGATTGAAGATCACGGAGCGGGTTCGAAATTTCTTAGAAACACCAGAGTTATTAAGTCGATTGCAAAAGCAAGCTCTTCAAAAGGAAAATACGGCAGACTTTTATACCGATTATCCAATTATTACAAGCCAAAAAGAATATTAGAATTTGGGACTTCACTTGGCATTGGAACTATGTACTTGGCACTCGGAAATAAAAAATCAGAAGTGGTTACCGTTGAGGGGTGTTCTGCCACTTTTGAAATAGCTAAAGAAGATTTGCCTCAAAATGTACAAGCAATTCGATCTACTTTTGATGATTTCTTGAAAACACTTGATTCTACACAGAAATTTGATTTGATTTTCATTGATGGGCACCACGATGGAAAAGCACTTCTAGATTATTTAAACCGATTAGAAGCAGTAATTCACGACGACACTTTCATTTTACTCGATGATATTCGTTGGAGCGATTCTATGTTAAGTGCTTGGAAACAAATTGTCGAAAGTGAAAAATATCATGTCACCATCGACTTTTTCAGAATCGGACTAGTTTTACCTCGAAAACAACAAGTCAAGGAGCATTTCACATTGAAGCTTTAATTAAAAAGTCGCTGTCAAAAGGTCGAATAATTCAGGTTCCTCAGATGCAGGAATTGAATATTCTACTATTTCACCAATGAACACGCCATCAGGATGTTCTGAAACCATCATATCATCAGTATCCGAAGTAGAAAAAGCGAAAGTGGTACCTGCAGTCGTCTCTGAAATCCCAGGTCTATTTAGTTCTGGTTCAGTTGTCCGTGTTGATGCCAACTCCTCCGAAATTTGGACTGTTTCCATTTCAATAACATCACTTTCCTCTTCAATTTCATTCGGTAATTCTGTTTCAATAACAGGTATTTCATTTTTTAATTCAGACTCAACTTCTACTTTTTTGTCATCCACCTGAGCTATTTTTACAGCAGGATCATCAAAACGATTATTGAAGAATGGAACAGCCAAGAAAACAAGTAGTAAGATTGCCGCAATCTGTGCTAAAGGTTGGCGGTAAATTGGTTTATCTTTGGGAATCACAACCGCCAGGACACTATTGTACCAAATTGGTCCTGCTTTAGGGTGCGATTGTACGAATAATTCATCCAATCTTTGTTTCGTTTCTTCGCGAGGTGAGTAATTTTCTGTTTTTAATACTTCTACTCCACCCAACATCAGTTTCATTTGTTCAAATTCAGTTTCATTCGAACAAAGTTCAGACAATTCCTCTCGTTCAGTCGCATTTAACTGATGAAAATCCTTCTCTAAAATAATATCAAAAATGTCCTTTTCCATTATCTATTTGTTATTGGATTAAATTCCTTAAGGCTTTGCGCCAAGTACTTAGTGGCATAAAACAATCGTGACTTCACTGTACCATCACTTATCTGAAGTATTTCAGCGATTTCTTTTATTGAAAGTCCATCTAAGTGACGCAATTTGAAGACTTCGCTATGTTTCTCATCTAGATCGTCTATACTTGCTTCAAACTCCTCTTTAAAAAAGCTATCATGCACTTCATTCATGACGTTTGTAGAGCCATCTTTTATTGTAAAAAGTCCGTCCAAACCGCTAGTAGTATTCTTTCGGACCTCCTGTTTTTTGTATTCATTTTTACACATATTATTCGCGACTGAATACACCCAAGTTTTGAACTTTCTCGAAGGATCAAACAATTCAGGTTTGCGAATTAACTTGGCAAAAATATCATGAACGAAATCCTCTGCTTTTTCTCGATCTTTCCATAACATTCGCATAAAATAGCCAAGTAATGGTGAAGAATACCGCTCATAAATTTCATTAAAAGCACGTTGATCTCCTTTAGAAATGGAGATCATTAACTCTTCATCCGTCATGGATCGATATGTCGGCTTTATTAATCGCATGAATTAGTTTCCGTAGCTACTTTTCAGCTTTTGAACCTGTTCGTATTTTTTACATTGTACTGCGACTTTATCACTGGCTTTATCAACCTCTTCTGCTTTCTCTACTTCACCTTTTTGAACATAAACTTTTCGTAATTGCAGTAACATTGGTAAATAGTTAGATGACAATTGTCGACTTTTTTCACTCGAAACATCATCAATTATTGTTTTCTCTAATTGATTATTCCACAGCTCATCATTTCTGCTGAAGTTATTATAGGTATCGGAGTGATATTCAAAAGTCAACCCAACAACATATAATTTCTCCTGTAGTGGAATCAAATATTCCTTCGGCGTTGTCATACTGATGCTAATAGATTTATCCTGATTCAGACGACAGAATTCAACGAAATAATCAACATCTATTATTTCTCTGTTTGGAATTTCGTATCCTCTACTTTTAAGGTTGTCTCGGTAAGCTTCACTTTGCAAGAAATCCAACGAAACTAGCGTAACATCTTCGCGAACTTCATCTTTTTTCTGTGCCGTATAGGTTCCATAACTATCATCGAATCCATGGGTTATTAAGGTTCCATTCTCAGGAGACGAAATAAGCACATCTTTTCCGTATGCTACAACATTTTCAGTAAGTCGACCACTTTCTTCAAGCTTATCGATGTATTCAAGCGCCTTTGGTGCATTATCAGTGATGATATTGTAGGCTGCTTTTTGAACCTGAACATCTGTATTATTCGGTCGAATTGACTCGGCTGAATCCAAATGAGCTACTAGATCGATGTTATAATTTCCTGCTGCGTATGTATAATAATGATATTCAAAAGAATTTGGTGCATTCGTAGCGAAGAACTCAACGGCATCATTCATTTGAGTCTGCAGCTGAACACTTGGAGATCTCTGTGTACGTTGTACTGAGCTTTCTGACTTATAAGATTTAAATTTGCTCGATTCAAGTTCATACTGAGTCGACATTTCAGCTTCTTGAGCCGGTGCTTCATCTGCTGCAGAACCATAATCCATAGATCTTTCAGCAGCTTTTACTTTTTTGCCTCTTGGAGCTCTGGTTTTCTTTACCGCAGAACTCGGAGCTACTTTGTAGCGGTCTATGTGAGTGGTGTCAGAATTGCTTTTCAACTCTACCTCTTTTATCTCGACTTCTTCAACCGCTGGTTCAACGGAATTAGTAACAGGTTGTTCAACTTGGGCAAATCCCAATTGAGCAAAAAGTAATAAAATAAGACTAAAAATATAGCGCATTATCAGATATTTGATAGACTGTACACCTTCGTTCTAAAAAGGTTCATCAATCTATCATTTTTTTTTGAGTCAACAAAAATCGACCCAAACAAGAATTAGTTGGCGTTTTCTCCTGCGAACAAGAATTTATTTGGAGAGACAAGATTCATTTTGACCGCATACATGACAATTCCAGCTGTATTTTTAACACCAAGTTTCCCCATAATGTTCTTCCTGTGCGTGTTGATCGTATGGTTACTTAGGAAAAGTTTTTCAGCAATCTTTCCATTAGTATATCCTTCAGCAATTAGAACAATAATCTCGGTTTCTCTTTCAGATAGAATTACAGGTTCACAAGAAAAAGAATCGAAATCGATGTCATCGACATCTAGATTTGCCGAAGAGATTGTTTCCAAAATCTGACCACAGAAGAATTTTCTTCCTTTTCCAGTTTCTTTTACGGCATCAACAATTTCAACAAGAGAACAATCTTTTTTGACATAGCTCGTAATTCCAGATCTAAGGGCATCAACTAAAGTTTGAGCTGATTGTTCTGGAGTTATCGCAAGAACATTAACATCCGGATTTTGAGCAACAATTTGCGGGACAACATCAATTGAAAATCCTGGAGAAGTGTAATCGATAACGATCACGTTATAGTCGAACGATTTCGTGATTTCCAACAATTCTTGACTAGTTGTAGCCTCGCCGATAATCTCAACATCCAGTTCTTTGTTGAGGACAGAACGAATACCCAATCGTACTAGTTCGTTACTATCAGCAAGTATTAACTTCATTATTTAGAATTGTTTTAGATAAGCAAATATAGCTGTTTTCAACAATCCCAAATAAATTATTGCCTTAAATTTTCGAAAAACAAGTTAGAATTTGAACAACCAACCAAAAGTATCTTCTACTCTTCCGCCTTTAAGATCGTTTAAGTAGTCTTTTAGCTTATTCGAAAGTTTACGTTCAGAAACAGGTGGTAATTCAAATAACTCATCTCTAAATCCGATTTTAGCTACTTGAGCGATCGTTGCAGCTGTACCGGCTCCAAAGGCATCCGTCAATCTACCTTCACGTGCAGCGTTGACCACCTCTTCAACAGTTACTTTTCTCTCTTCCACTTCAACTCCCCAGCTCTTAGCCACGTCGACCACTGAACGTTTAGTAACACCTCTTAAAATAGTATCTTCATCCTCAGAAGGAGTCACCAATTTCCCATCAATTTCAAAAAGTATATTCATCGTTCCAGACTCTTCGATGTACTTATGCTCAACAGCATCTGTCCAAATCAACTGGTGGAAGCCTTGCTCTTGAGCTAATTTTGCTGGATACAATGAAGCCGCATAGTTACCAGCTGTTTTAGCACGTCCAACCCCTCCGCGAGCTGCTCTTGTGTAATACTCTTCCACTTTTACATTCACTGGCTCCGAGTAGTATGCTCCAACAGGGCATGTAAAAATGATGAACTTATATGTTTCAGAAGGTTTAATTCCGATAAAGTCGTCGGTTGCAAACAAGAATGGACGAATGTATAGAGAATATCCATCTTTAGAAGGTACCCAGTTTCTATCTACTTCAACGACACGTTTGATTAATTCTACAAATTTTTGTTCGTCGATAATAGGCATGCACATTCTTTCACAAGACTCTGCAAATCGTTTTGCATTCAATTCTGGACGGAAAATCATGATTTCACCGTTATCACTTTTCGAAGCTTTCATCCCTTCAAAAATGGATTGACCATAATGAATGGCTGAAGTAGCAGGGTGCAATTCTAAGGGAGCAAACGGCATGATCTCTGGCTGTTGCCACTCACCATCCTTGTAATCCATAACCAACATGTGATCTGAAAAAACTTTCCCAAACGGCAGGTTATTCCAGTCTACTTCGTTAATTCTAGAGTCCTGAATTTTATTGATTTTAATTGATAGAGTATCTTGTAACATAAGTCATTTTCTGTGGCGCGAAGATAAGCAGAAACTCTCATTTTTACAATAGCTGAAATGATAGTCAAGCAAATAAATACTTAATTTTGGTTAATTCTTGAAAATGCAAAAAAGTCGCGACATACTGCATAAACACTGGGGATTTAGTTCTTTTCGACCACTACAGGAAGATATAGTGGACGCAGTTATTTATGGTCATGATACGCTCGCTATACTACCAACTGGCGGTGGTAAGTCTATTTGTTATCAAGTACCCGGAATGGCTTTAGATGGATTAACAATAGTAGTTTCTCCTTTGATTGCTTTGATGCAAGATCAAATTAAACAACTTCAAAAGTTGAATATTAAAGCGATCAGTATTACAAGCGGTATGACTTATCGCGATATCGATATCGCTTTAGACAATGCAAAATTTGGGAACATTAAATTTCTTTACGTCAGTCCAGAAAGATTAAAAACAGATCTCTTCATTGAACGATTTAAGCAAATGAATGTGAGTTTGATTGTTGTTGATGAAGCACATTGTATTTCTGAGTGGGGACATGATTTTCGTCCCGCATATAGAGAAATTGCTAACATTCGTCAATATCATCCAGAAGTTCCTCTGGCGGCATTCACGGCTTCGGCAACGGACAACGTTAAACAAGACATTTTAACTCAATTACAGTTAAGGGAAGCTAAAGTTTTTGAAGGTTCACTGCAACGAACTAATCTAATCTATAAAGTTTTCTCGAGTATCAATAAACTAAAAGATATTACCACTTTCTGTATGGAAAGAACTGATTGTGGTATTGTTTATTGTCAGACCAGGGCTAGCGTAAAGGAAGTTGCGAAGCAATTACGCGCACACAATTTATCTGCTGGAATTTATCATGGAGGAATGAAACGAGAAGATCGCTCATTCATGTTAGACGAATGGATGAACAACCGTGTTCGTATTATGGTTGCAACAAATGCGTTCGGAATGGGAATCGATAAGCCTGATGTTCGCTACGTTCTGCACTATGAAGTACCAAACAACCTAGAAGCTTATTATCAAGAAGCAGGACGTGCGGGCCGAGATGAGAAATCAGCTCAAGCAATCGTCTATTGGGAAAATAAAGACTTGGAAACCGCTAAGAGTCTTTTGGAAATGAAATATCCAGACGTAAGTCGTGTAAAAACAATTTATTCAGCTATTTCAAATTTCTTGAGTATTGCATTTGGAAGTGGAAAAGACGAAACTTATCCTTTTGACCTAAGAAAATTCACTTCTTCTTTTAATATTAGTGCGAGCGAAACTTATCATAGTTTGAAACTCTTAGAAGCGAACGAAAATTTAACTTTCACTGAAAGAAACTTCCTGCCAACACGATTAAAATTTTCTATTGGACAGTCGGCTTTGTATAAATTCCAAGTAGCCCACGAGTCTACTTTATCTTTAATAACCTTGTTGTCAAGAAGCTATCCAGGGATTTTCGAACGATTTATTTCTTTGGATGAACAGGAATTTTCGAAGCGACTTAAGATCTCATCTGTAGAACTTCGCAAGAAATTAGAGTATTTAGAAGAGTACGGAGTAATTGACATCAACTATCAAACGGAGCTTCCGCTAATTACTTTTCTAGAAGATAGAATTCCTGAAGATCAACTGCGATTGAAACCTGAAATTTATCAGCACCGAAAACAAAGTGAATTTGACAAACTCGCTTCGATCGAAAAATACCTGAACACAAGCGAATGTAGAGCTCAATTTATTGCAGGTTATTTTGATTCAAAAATTAAACCTTGTGGTATTTGTGACAATTGCCTGATGAATTCAACTAGCACTTATACACTTGAAGAGTTAGTAGAAATCATCCCAACGTTATTACCACAAACAAGATCACAGTTAATTCACCGTCTTTCTGTAAAATCGGAATTAATTGACAATGCACTACGTCATTTAACGCATGAAGAAATCATTTTCTTCGAATCAGATCAGTTTAAGCTAATTAGGACTTAACCATTGATTTCAGTTCGTGAACTTCTTTCTGAAGATCTTTGATTGTTTTTGCAATTCCTTTATCATCGATACGTACATCCGGCAGTTCTGGAGAAATGTAATTCACGAACTTCCAAATTTCTAAGATATCATTTGCCTTTACAATGTACGGTTCGTAGAAAGTATTGGTCGAGCACAATTGAAACGCCTGTTCTGAACTCAATAAATTGTGGACTACTTTGAAAACAATTCCATCATCTTTTGTGACTACGATACAAGGCGTTCCATTTCTAATCGACATCCAATTTTGGACAAACTCAGCAACAACATATGATCCTTCAACTACAGGAGGCATAGAGTCCCCTGTAATTGGGAAAGAACGGTATTTTCTATCCTTAGAGAGGAATGGCAAATGGAAAGTAGGTAGAACTTTTAGATAATCAGGATCCGCATATCCAGCAGTATATCCTGCGCTTGCTTTCTGAGGAATCAATTCGATTACATCTTCATTTTCCTCATTGACCATAGATGTTAGAACCCGAAGTTTACTTCCTTTCACATCCACTTGAAGGCCACTGTCTACTCTGTTCCAGTCACTCTCTGTGTACTTTTCAAAGTCTGACTTCACAAGAGAATCAATAGAAACTTTAAAATACTCACTAAAAGCAATTAAGTTTTCAAGATTTGGTTGTGCTACATTATTCTCGTATCCAGAATAAGAACTACGCGTTAATCCCAATTCGCTAGCAACTTCCTCCTGTGACTTCTTGAGCCTTTTTCTCATCAATTTTAAGTTCGTACCAATTCCCATGTTTAAATATTAATCACATTTATGTCGGAAATATAATCACTTCCGATTAAATAAACAAGTAATGACAATATTTTAATCAATCAGCAACTGGAATCCCTTTAATTCTTGATCGAACAGCTATGTATTTTGCTCCAAGAAATATGATTTGAGAGGAGTAGTAAACCCAAACTAGGATAATTAACAAAGTCCCCGCTACTCCACCGTTTGAAGCGAAAAAATAATTGGAGAGATAAAACTTAATCAGCAATTGTCCTAAATACAATAAAATGCTCGTCAATAATGCTCCTTGAATTGCCATCTTCCATTTCACATGACCGTTGTGCAAGTATTTAAAGACAAAAGCGAAGATGATTGCATTCATCAAAATGGGAATTCCATAATGAATCAAGGTTACAAAAAACCAATTGATCATTCCATAACTTTCAAGGAATTGATTACTCAGAGAAAGGAATACCGTTTGAGCAAAATACAATACAATAATCAACACTGTAATCCCAAGTATAAACAACATTGAAATCAAGCGATAAACAATTGTGCTAATGATGATTTTCTTCGTCCCTTCAGGTCTATGTTCAACGTTATAAAACTCATTGATACTTCTTCTTAACGAGTTTAAGATTGCCGTGCACGAGAATAACAATGCAACTGCTCCAACGGTTTCCAACCAAGGATTCCCTCCACCTAAATCAACTTGATTTAAGATTGAAAGAACCCCATCCACGTCAACAATTCCCACTTGATTGACCAAAATAGAACTAATGATATCAACCATTGTATCGTGACCAACAATTCGACCAAAGAAAGTGATGCTCAAATACAACATCGGAACAAGTGCCAAAATCGCATAGTAAGCCAATGCCGCACCATGAAAGAAAGATTTTTCACCGAAAAACTCGATGATCACCGTCTTCAAAAAGTTCCATTGTTTCAGTACAAAATTCATTTTTTATGTATTTCGAAGCTCTGAACCTCATCCAATCTAACATCACTAGACAAAATCACTTGCTGGCCATCTGCGGTTTGAAAGTAATTAAAGACATTCAATCCAGTATCTACGCATCGAATAAATTTTACATCGATTCCATTTTCAACCAATTCAAACTCATTCGGTCGGAAAAGGATTTCTTCACCATTTATGATCAATTGATTTTGAAGTCCTAATAATGCTCCCTGCTCGAAATCGATTGGATTAAAATAGAAGTCGTTTGGATCACCTTCTCGTTGAACAAGACCATCTTTTAAATAAATCATCTTATTGACTACCCCCATCATCTCTCCTCCATCGTGAGAAACTAGAATAACCGTCGTATTTCGAATTTCATTCAATTTAAGAATATACCCAATCAAATCCATTCGCAACTGTTGATCAAGGTGAACAAATGGCTCATCCAATAATAAAACCTTCGGTTCACAAGCCAAGGCACGCGCAATCGATAATCGTTGTTGTTCTCCACCAGATAAAAGATGTGCTTTTTGCTTTGCCAAGTCTTTCAAATCAACCAGATCAAGCACCTCATCAATTAACTCATTCTGTTGATCATAAGGTAAGTGAAGCACTTTTTCCTTTACATTTTCTTCAACTGAGTGATAGACATCTAAACCGAAATCCTGATTTACTAATTGAATCTCTTCGTAACCTGGAATCAGTTTAATTGAAGGTCCGATTAACTTATTTTCTTCGTGATACACCTCTCCTTCAGTCGCATCAAGTAGACCTGCAATTATATTGAGCAAACTTGACTTCCCGGCTCCGCTTACTCCGATAATCCCAAGTAATTCCCCTTGATCAACTGAGAGATTAACATTTCGGAAGATCCACTTCTCCCCCCTTTTAAGTCCAATATTTTTAAGTGATAACATCTAAAAAATTAATTCCTTTGGAAACTCTTGAGATGCGATATAAATACCGGGAATTGGGTTTGCCATTGGTTCATAATCTTTCAAAAACACCTCTAAGATGATTTCCTGTTCGTTTTTAAGAATGTGATACGAGTCCAAAATACTTTCTGAGCACCCAACTATAGCTGGAACTTCCCCTTCAATTTGGAATAAGCGCATATTTTCAATTTCATGAGAGAAAGATTTACCATCCATTTCCCCTTGAAGCGGAAACGCACCTCTTTCGACACTTATCACGTCTGTTACATTGGTTGTGATTTTCAATTCATCTTCCCACTCATAACGAAGATTAAACTCCGATTCCTCTCCTCCGTAATGTGCATCCGCGTGTTCTTGCGAAAAATGATCGTTCAATAAATAAAAATGAATTGTACAGTCCATGTAATAGAATTTATGCAAAAATATCAACTTTCAGGAGATCAAGTCGTGAAATATTGCTCAACACGACTATTTTTGTCGCAAAGCAAAGACATTTGGAAAAGATCATTCAACTTAGAAAGAACAAACTTCAGTCCATGGAGAGAAGACATCCATGGGTATTTTCTGGCGCTATAACTTCTGACGTAGAAGATATTGAAGACGGAGAAATTGTGACGGTTGCAGATCACAAAGGTCGATTTATTGCAAGAGGTCATTTTCAGCACGCAACGATTTCCGTTCGTATTTTGACTTTCGAAGATCTTTCTATTGATCAGGATTTCTTCAATGAAGTTATTTTAAACGCAGTAGAAACAAGAAAAAGGCAACAACTCTTCAGAGAAGACAATTCAATTTGTCGATTAGTTCATGGAGAGGGAGATAATTTACCAGGATTAATTGTCGACTATTACAACGGCGTAGCTGTGATTCAATGTCACAGTATCGGAATGTACAATTCAGTTGATATGATTGCAGAGGCACTTAAAAATGCTTTGCCAGATGAACTAACTGCAATTTATTCTAAATCGTCTGATACACTTCCAGATCGAATTGAAACAAACGACGGATATTTATTTGGAACATGTGAAACTCCGCATATTGCATTAGAAAATGGAGTTAAGTTCAATATTGATTGGGTTAATGGTCAAAAAACCGGATTCTTTATCGACCAACGAGAAAATCGCTTACTTCTTGGGAAATACGCAAAAGGAAAAACGGTTTTAAATACGTTTTGCTATTCTGGTGGATTCAGTCTACTTGCTATGAAAAATGGAGCAAAAGAAGTCCACTCACTAGATAGTTCGAAAAAAGCAATCGTTTTAACGGATGAAAATGTTGAGTTAAATAATTTTGATGTTCCACATAAGTCTATTGTCGCCGATGCAATGCAATACATGAAGGAATTGGATATGGAATATGATATTATCGTTCTAGATCCTCCTGCATTTGCAAAACACAGAAATAAGCGTCATAAAGCTATTCAAGGGTATAAGCGACTGAATGCACATACCATTCGTCAAATAAAGCCTGGTGGAATCATTTTTACATTTTCATGCTCTCAAGTCGTTGACAAGTTTCTTTTCACCAATACAGTTATCGCTGCTGCAATCGAAGCAGGTAGAAAAGTTCGCATACTTGAACAATTACATCAACCTTCAGATCACCCAATTAATGCTTTTCATCCCGAAGGAGAATATTTGAAAGGCTTGGTTATCCAAGTGGATTAATGTTAGACTTACGATATAGAACAATTTTAGCGGTAGCGATTCCACTGATGGGATCTTCGTTTATACAATCAATAGTTCTACTTACTGATTCGTCATTTTTAAGTCGATATGATGTTGAAGCTTTCGATGCATCAGGGAATGCAGGATTGATCTACATCTCTCTTTTCATGCTGATGCACGGTTTGAATGACGGACTTCAAATAATAATAGCTAGAAGAATTGGTGAAGGCAAATTAAATCAAATTACAAAGTCATTCAGTTCCGGAATATTCATGAACCTTATTCTGGCCGCTTTATTATTTGTTGCTCTTCACACTTTCATCCCGGAGTTAATAGTGAACTCAGTATCTAACGAAACAATAGGAGTATTAGAAACGGAATATATCTCTATGCGATCGTTCGGACTATTCTTTTCAATTCCATCGTTGACGATAAATGCATTATTGATTGCCGCAGGAAGAACTAGAATAGTTATGGTTGGATCCATACTTACAGCCGTTGCTAACATACTTCTTGATTATCTATTAATCTTCGGTCATTGGAATTTACCTGAAATGGGAATTGAAGGAGCAGCATTAGCTTCTACTCTAGCTGATATGACCAGTATGTTCTTTTTATTAGCGATTGTTGTACGATCGAAGAAGAAGATTGGTGAATTTACCTTATTCACTTTTGGTGAAGTCCACCTGAGAAACATTAAACGAATCTCGAAAGTAAGTTTTCCCATAATGCTTCAGGGATTGATAGCTTTATCCACTTGGACTATATTCTTCTTCTGGTTAGAGCAAAAAGGCACATTCGAACTAACAGTTTCTCAAAACATTCGGACAATCTATTTCTTAGCCTTCGTTCCTATTTGGGGATTTGCAGGTACAACAAAAACGTATATAAGTCAGTTTCTTGGACGAAAAGATTACGACTCTATTCCGATTATTATTCGACGAATTCGATTCCTTACTCTTCTATGCTTGTTACTGTTCTTTCATGGAGCCATTCTGTATCCAGAAGAATTAATCAAATTAATCAACCCGTCTGAGGTTCATCTTGCCAAAAGTGCTGAAGTGTTGCAATACGTATTCGGATCTGTTTTACTGTATGGATTTAGCTCTGTGTACTTTCAAGCAATTGCTGGGAGCGGTAACACTAAATGGTCGTTAATAATTGAGCTTTTATCAGTGATATGTTACTTAGTCTTTGCATATCTATTTATTAAAATATGGAATTCAGATGTCTTTTGGATTTGGACGGTCGAGTACATTTATTTCGGTGTATTGGGATTGGCTTCAATTGTATATTTGTATAGATCAAATTGGAAAAACAAAATAATATGAGTGAGGGAATGCGAATTGTCTTTATGGGAACGCCAGAATTTGCGGTAACGATACTAGATGAAATGTTAAAGGTCAACAGAAATATTGTTGGTGTAATTACCGCTCCAGATAAGCCAGCGGGTCGTGGGCAAAAAATCAACCAAAGTGATGTTAAGAAATACGCAATAGAGCATAATCTAAATATTTTACAACCTACAAATTTAAAGTCACCCGACTTTATTCATGAGCTTAGCGAACTTAATGCCGATTTATTTGTTGTAGTTGCATTCAGAATGTTACCAGAAGTGGTTTGGTCGATGCCCCCAAAAGGAACCATTAACCTTCATGCTTCACTTCTTCCAAATTACAGAGGAGCAGCACCAATTAACTGGGCAATTATAAATGGAGAAAAAGAAACAGGTGTAACAACCTTCTTTATAGAAAAAGAAATTGATACTGGAAAAGTAATTGAGCGTAATAAAATTTCAATTGGAGAAAATGAAACTGTTGGAGAATTATATGGTCGATTAATGAAACTAGGATCCGAAACAGTCAATTCGACATTAGATAAAATTGAAGAAGACACAGCTGAAGGAATTCCTCAATCTATAATTGAAGTTGATAAGATGAACCCAGCTCCTAAAATATTCAAAGAAGACTGTGAAATTGATTTTAGTCAGCCTTGTGAGAAAGTTCACAATTTCTGTCGAGGTCTTGATCCATACCCGGGAGCATGGACTAAATTCACCGAACTAAAAACAGGAAAAGAATTACTTGTTAAGTTATTTGGTTCTGAGAAAACAGAAAAAGTAGTTTCCGATAGTGAACTAGTAAAAGAAAATAACAAACTACTAATACCGACTAAGGACTTTTACAATTCATTTTCAGAAATTCAAATCCAAGGTAAACGCAAAATGGATACAAAAACATTCTTTCTTGGAAATGATATTAGCAGCTTCAAATTAACTAAAACGGTTTAAAACCCAGTAATAATAAGGATTTTAGGTGTTTTATTAACAAATCCTCGTATTTATCCACATTTTTTAAGTTTTTTTTCTCAAAACTCTTGTGTGGCAAGGATATTCAGATATATTTGCTCCGATAACTTAATATAAACAAACTAAAAACCAAGACTATGAACAAGGCAGAATTGATCGATGCAATGGCATCAAACGCTGGACTTTCTAAAGCAGACGCAAAAAGAGCATTAGATGCTTTCGTTGAAACTACTACTGGAGCTTTGAAAAAAGGTGATCGTATCTCTTTAGTTGGATTTGGATCTTTTTCAGTTTCTAAGCGTGCTGCTAGAACTGGACGTAACCCACAAACTGGTAAAGAAATTAAAATCGCTGCTAAAAACGTTGTACGTTTCAAAGCAGGAGCTGATTTATCTAAGAAAGTAAACTAATTACTTTTTTTTGAAATTTAGGGAGTCAATTCGACTCCCTTTTTTTTTGCCAAAGAATGGAAGAAGAAATTCTAGCCAATTTATATAAATTGATTCAGGTAGAAAAGGCTGAAAAATTTGAAGTGATTTCTAGCGAAAGAACGAATTGGGTTACTGTGGTTATGGAGAATATTACCAAAGAACACAATGCTTCTGCTGTCATGCGAACGTGTGATTGCTTCGGAATACAAACTCTCCACCTCATAGAAAACAGTAGAAATTACGCAACACAAAGAGAGATTTCAAAAGGTGCTGCAACATGGATTACAACTAAAAATTATTCTAACGAAAATAGAATCAATAATTGTACAACACAGCTTAAGAAAGCAGGCTATCAATTAATAGCCACATCTCCCCATGCTACAAAAACAATCGATGACATCAATATTAATCAACCTATTGCACTTCTTTTTGGAACAGAAAGGACAGGAATATCTGATGAATTAATGCAAGAAGCTGATCAACTCATTAAAATTCCAATGTATGGATTTACTGAAAGTTTTAACGTTAGTGTTTCTGTTTCGATACTTTTAAATGAGTTGAGAAATAAATTGACTAAGTCAGATATTAATTGGAAACTAAGTCCGGAAGAACAAATAAAAATTAAAATCGATTGGTGTTCAAAAATCATCAACAGGGGACCGCTGGTTGTTGAAGAAATTCGTAGGCGTATTATTGAAAAAGAATAATATATTTGTAATAAGTTCAATGTAAAACTCAAGAAGTAATACTATGGGAAAAGGCGATAAGAAAACAGAGAAAGGGAAAAGATTTATGGGATCTTTTGGAAATACTCGTAAGAAGAAAAAATCCCCAGCTTTCATAACAGAACCCAAAAAGAAGACATCTAAAAAGTCCTCGACAAAAAAAGTAACAGTAAAGAAAACAACGAAAAAAGCTTCCTCTAAAAAGGAGGACTAAAATATAGGCTGCCAATTGGCAGCTTTTTTTTGATTAAATAAATGATAATGAAACACAATTTTGGAGCGGGACCTTGTATTCTTCCGCAAGATGTTTTTAAACAGGCTGCTGATGCCGTTTTGGATTTTAATGGACTATCACTTTTAGAAGTTTCACACCGCAGCTCAGACTTTGTAAAAGTAATGGAAGAAGCACGTGATTTAGTTAAAAAGGCTTTAAACGTTCCTGATGGCTATACAGTTTTGTTCCTGCAAGGTGGAGCTACGCTTGGTTTTACAATCTCCGCATTAAATATGATGAGGGATACCAAGAAGGCAGGTTACATCAATACAGGAACTTGGGCAACAGGAGCAATCAACGAAGCTAAAGCCGTTGGGATTGATGTGAATGTCTTCGCTTCATCAGAGGATAAAAATTTTAATTATATCCCTAAAGAAAATGTTGTTCCCTCTGACGTGGATTTCATCCATTACACTTCAAATAATACAATTTATGGAACACAATTCCATAATGATATTGTAACTGAATTACCACTTGTTTGCGATATGTCCTCAGACATTTTCTCTAAACCAATTGATGTTTCGAAATTCGATATTATCTATGCTGGAGCACAAAAGAACTTAGGTCCTGCTGGAGCTACTTTGTTCATTGTAAAAGATGAAATTTTAGGTAAGTCCACTTCTCCATTTATGCCCAAGTATCTAAATCTTAAAAATCACGCAGCTAAGGACTCAATGATGAATACTCCACCAGTATTTTCAGTATACACTTCTATGTTGAACCTTAGAAACCTTATTGGAAATGGAGGTGTAAATGCTGCTGAAGAAAGAAATACCGCGAAAGCACAACTACTTTATTCTGAAATCGATAGTAATCCATTATTTAAAGGAACTGTAGAGGTTGAGGATCGCTCGAAAATGAATGTTACATTCTTATTAAATGATGAAACGAATAAAGCGCAGTTCGATGAAATGTGGAACGAGGCTGGAATAGTTGGTCTCAAAGGTCACCGTTCTGTTGGTGGATACCGAGCTTCAATGTACAACGCACTTCCATTAGAGAGCGTTCAAGTATTAGTAGATGTAATGAAAGAATTCACAAGAAAAAACGGATAATTAGATGAAAGTATTAGCAAACGACGGTATTTCACAAGCTGGAATCGATGCACTAACGGCTGCTGGTTACACAGTAAGTACCAATAAAGTAGAACAGGATCAATTGGTTGATGCTATTAATAATGAAAACTTTGAAGTTCTTCTTGTTAGAAGTGCCACGACAGCTAGAAAAGAATTAATTGATGCTTGTCCAAACTTGAAATTTATTGGTCGAGGTGGTGTTGGAATGGACAATATCGATGTTGAGTATGCACGTAGTATCGGTAGAATTGTTTCAAATACACCTGGTGCTTCTTCTCAATCTGTGGCTGAATTGGTAATGGGACACATGTTGGCCATCTCAAGATCTTTGCACGATTCATATAAAAATATGGAGTCGGGTGACTTCAAAACGCTAAAGAAAAAATACGGAAAAGGTGTTGAATTAAGAGGAAAAACTTTAGCAATAATTGGATTTGGTCGTATCGGTCAAAGTCTTGCTAGCTATGCTCTTGGTTGCGGAATGGATGTTGTTGCTGTTGATTTGGACACATCGGAAAAAACTATTCCGTTAAACCTAGGAAATGGAATTAGTGCTGAAGCTAAAATCACTCCAGTTTCAGATATGGGATCTGTATTACCAAATGCTGACTTCATTTCGATTCACGTTCCAAAACAAGCTGATGGATCTGCTGTATTTACTGCTAAAGAATTCGCATCAATGAAAGACGGAGTTCGTATCGTAAATGCTGCTCGCGGTGGTGTGGTAAATGAGGATGATTTAATCAAAGCGTTAGAAGATGGTAAGGTGGCTGCTGCTGCTTTAGATGTATTCGAGAATGAACCAAATCCACGAAAGGATTTACTTTCTAATACTAAAATTGCATGTACTCCGCATATTGGAGCTGCAACATTGGAAGCGCAAGACCGTATTGGTCAAGAATTGGCAGATATTATCATTTCTCATTTCGGAACACACTAAATTAATTTATGGCGAAAATCACTCCGTTTCGTGCAATAAGACCGTCTCGCGATAAAGCACATCTTGTCGCAACTCGACCTTATTATTCGTACAAAAAGAATGTATTGGATGCAAAACTTGAAAGCAATCCGTATACTTTTTTACATATTATCAATCCCGAATTTGGATTAAATCCCGATGCCAAAACGGAACCTAATTCAAACGAAAGATTTGAGCACGTTTCAGAAAGATATAACGAGTTTATTACTGAAGGCATCCTTATCCAAGATGAGGATGCCTCTTTATACGTTTATCGCCAAACTAAGGAAGGTCACCAATTTGTTGGATTGATTGGTGGTGCGAGTGTTGAGGAGTACGAAAACGACAAGATTAAAAAGCACGAAGCTACACTGACTTCAAGAGAGGCTGTTTTTACAAACTACCTTAACATTGTTGGCTACAATGCGGAACCTGTTTTACTTTCATACGAAGGAAATCAACACATTGATGCTTTGTTTGAAATTACTATGTCACAGCGACCAGAATATGAATTCACAACCACGGACAAAATAACGCATGAGCTTTGGAAGTTAAATCCCGAGGAAACTGCGGCATTCGTTAAGGCATTTGACGAAATTCCTGATTTATACATCGCTGATGGTCACCATAGAAGTGCTTCTTCAGTGGGATTAAAGAAGCTACGTGAATCTAATTCATCCAATTTCCAAAATGAGTATTCATTTCTAGCATGTATGATGGATGAACGCAAACTAAAAATCCTTGAGTTCAATCGTCTAGTTAGAACACTGAATGGCTTAAATCCTGATCAATTTTTAGAGGCAATAAAAAACAATTTTACTGTTTTCGAAAGTTCAGACGTTGTTATCCCAAAAAGTGAACATCAAATTGGACTTTACCTCGATCATAAATGGTATACTTTAGTATGTAACAAAGATATTATTGATGATAATGATCCCGTTCGTTCTCTAGATGCTCAAATCTTAACGGACTACATTTTGGACCCAATTTTACACATCAAAGACCTTAAAACACATCCAGATATTTCATTTTTGAGTGGTGCCGAGCCAATTGAAAAATTAATTGACAAAGTCGACTCTAAAGATTATCAAGCGGCCTTCGTGCTCTACCCTATTCGAATGGAACAAGTTAAAAAGGTGGCAGACAATCACATGATTATGCCTCCAAAATCTACTTGGGTTGAACCGAAATTAAGAAGCGGACTAACAATTTACAATATCAACGAATGATTAAAGAAGCTCTAACAAATATCAAAAATCAACTTCCTGAAAATGTAACTCTAGTTGCTGTTTCTAAAACTAAACCAGTTGAAGATATTTTAGAAGCGTACAACACTGGTCACCGCGTTTTTGGGGAGAATAAGGTCCAAGAAATGACGGCCAAACATGAGGAGTTACCAAAAGATATTGAATGGCACATGATCGGTCACTTACAAAGTAACAAGGTCAAGTACATTGCTCCGTTTGTTTCACTTATTCATTCTGTAGACAGCCTTAAACTTCTGAAAGAAATCAACAAACAAGCAAAGAAAAACGATCGTATTATAAATGTACTCTTGCAGTTTCATATTGCTGATGAGCAGACTAAATTTGGATTTGATCTTCAAGAAGTACAAGAAATGTTCGAATCAGACGAGTTCATTCAGTTTGAAAATGTTTCTATCGTTGGTGTCATGGGGATGGCAACCAATACCGACGACGAAGAAAAAGTTCGGGACGAATTCAGAACATTAGAAAATTACTTTAACGTCCTACAAGGAAGATTTTTCAAATTCAACCCAGCGTTTAAAGAAATTTCAATGGGAATGTCATCCGATTACGAAATCGCTGTGGCTGAAGGAAGTACAATGATTCGTGTGGGAAGCTCAATTTTTGGTCACAGATGAAAATTATTCTATTCACATTTATTTTACTCGGTTTCTATGGATTTTCGCAGAATTCTGAAGAATCAATCTTGAGAAAAAGAGCAATTCATGCTGCGGAATTAATGGACTCGACTAGTGGTATTTTGAATCAAGATGAAATTGAACATTTTCAGGGAGTGGATTATTTCGATTTTGATTCAACTTTTCAAATCACAGCCAAATTCACTAAATCAAAAGGGAAAAAGTTTAAAATGCCAACAACGACAGAGAGAATGCCCGTTTATCGTCGTTATGGCTACATTGATTTTAAGGTTGGAAAAGATTCAGTTAGATTAACCGTATATCAAAATATCGAACTGAAGAAATCAAAAAAATATAGAAACTACCTCTTCATCCCATTTAGAGACGGAACTTCGAGAAATGAAACGTATGGAGGAGGCAGATACTTGGATATTACAATACCAGAATCAGATTCCATTTTGATCGATTTCAATCTTGCCTACAATCCATATTGTGCCTATTCTTATCGATATTCTTGTCCGGTTCCACCTGAAGAGAACACAATTTCAGTAAAAATTATTGCCGGAGAGAAGAATCCAATTGGACGTTAACTGTTACTTTTAATAATATTTGACTTATATTTTTGTTAGATTTAGTTCCTATGAAAAGATTGCTCACCATTTTTATTGTACTTATTTCTGTTGCATATTCTAATGCTCAACCGTACAAAACCATTGGCGTTTTCAAGCCATATAAGTGGATGATTGGTGTTGAATGGACAGCAATTGACGATGATGGAAACAAATTTGGTAATCTTTTCGATATTAACAATTCATGGAATTACAAGTACTACCCTACACGGTTAACTGTCGATAGATATTTCATTTATGGCTGGAGCATGGAATTCGCAGCTTCCTATATGAATTATGATCAAGGAAAAGTCATTAACGATTCCACAAATGTTTCAGCTACTTTCTTAAGCGCAGATTTCAACGGAAAATATAGTTTCTATCAGTTATACGCTCCAAAAGCAAGGTGGATAGATCCATATTTGACATTTGGACTTGGGTATACTTATCGATCTGCTGGAGCTTTTGAGCACACTCCGACTGTTAATTTAGGTGGTGGAGTTAATTTTTGGATCACCAAAAGTTTTGGTATACGCTTAAGCTCCAACGCAAAATTCGCCGTCTATCCTAATGTTTGGAACACACCAGAAAACTACCTACAGCATAATGCAGGATTAGTTCTTCGATTCGGAGAAGGTAACAAGAGTAACGGCGACTTCGGTAATAAGAAGTATAAGTGGACTAGAGAAAAAACACGATACAAAGCCCCAAAAGGAGGTCAGTAATTACTTCGTGATTTTAATAAACACCTCTGCCCCTTTTCTAGGCTCGATTGAATTATAGCATTCTGAAATTTCAACGGAAGAAAATAATGGTTCGAAATATGATCGGTACTCATGAACATTTCCACCGAATGGAGGTCCACCTTCAAAATCGCGATTAAATAAAACTCCGATTAATTTCCCATTTGAATTCAGCAAGTCGTGAACTTTTTCAGCGTATTTCTGTCTCAGCGAAGGATCGATAGCACAGAATAAAGTTTGCTCTGCAATTAGATCGTACTTTTCTGAGTGATCAAAGAAATTTTCGATAATCAATTGATCCTTTGGGAATTCTGCATATTTCTCTTGAAATTGAGCGACTGGTATTGGTGCGAAATCCAATAGATGTACGTTTTCGAATCCTTTTTGATAGAGTTCTATTACATCATGACCGTTTCCTGCCCCTGGAATAAGAATTGAATGTTCTTTATGCGAAAGTTGATCGAAATAAGCTTGAATTGGTGGTGAAGCCTGACCTAAATCCCACCCTGTTGTGCATGCTTCGTATCGTTGATTCCAATATTCTTTATCTAGTTCACTCATGGTTGGAAAAATACCATTTTTGATGGATTTAAACCAACATTAAAGCTACTCACAACAGTTCCACTTTGAGAAAATTTGAAGACTTCTCCAGTTGTAACATAGTCTTTGGCATCTGAAACGTAAATGTGATTGTCCAGCGCATTAAATTGAACTTCGTAAGCATTCTGAACAGATGATAAATTTAAAAACGTTGGATTCACCATCGATTCTGAAACTGCATCAAATAAAGCGACTTGTTGATTCGAACTCGCATCTGAATAGGAAATCAGTAATTGATCGTTCATGACACTCATCTCAGAAGCATCGAATGAAAATGTTTCCTCCTTCACCAAAGTTGTTGAGTTGATTCTATGCATTCTCGATGGCACCGCACCATAATCTCCTCGTGAAATGACATAAACATCTCCAAAAGCATCGACTTCTAAATCACCTGGGTTTGGTCCAACTGTAATCTTTTGAATTTCTGAGTTTGTCGCCAAATCAATCACTGAAACGGTAGAATCTACATTCGGGAAATTAAGTCCACCCGAATTAGCAACAAACAAACGATTATTAGCAACAGCCAATCCCTCTGGATTATCACCAACAGCAATTCTCGTTACAACGCTCAAACTTGTCGTATCAATGACATCCACAAATCCATCGTAACAAGAAACGTAAGCTTTCGATCCACTAAACGCAATCGATCGAGGTTGTTTTGCCACACCATTATCAATCATTGAAATTTGCTTGATCGACTTACCAGATGATGCTGAAATTACTTCAATCGTGCTTGAAACATTCACCACGATGTAAATTTTACCTCCGTATCGAACCATGTCATTACCTGTATCTCCGAGTTGGCGATTATTCGTCTGGTCGAAAAACTGAAGATTTGATGAATTTGATGAAAAATCAACCCAAGAAACTGAAGCATTGTTCTGTTGAAACAATCCTTCGCAAAGAACCAGCATTCCATTTTTTAGCGAATCTACTGGATCAGGAATAGGATCTTTTTTACATGAAAACAGCAAAATTGTAAGTGATAACACTCCAACTAACTTATTTAAACTCATAACTCAATGTCATTAAATAATTTCTTCCCGGCATAACAAATGAACGAACGTATGCATAGGATGAATTCAATATATTTTTAACCGTAAACTGGACTTTCAAGCGCTGCTTCCAGTCGTAATCTTGTTTTCCAAATCGATGATAAATAGCGATATCACTTACCACAAATCCTGGCACCTCATTCATTTCGATATTCTGATTGAGCGCATATCGTTTTGAACTTGCAAAATTTGAAATCTTCATTCCGGACTTCTTGTAAGTAACATTAACATCGAAGTTTCCTGAATGCTTTGGAATATAGGCTATTTGATCTCCGTAAGTGATACTCTCAGGGTCGGTCACATCAATCGCGTGTTGAAAAGTATAGTTTGTGAGGAAGAGAACCGACCATTTATTTCCCCAATTCTTGTAGAACGAGATATTTGCATCTGCTCCATAGATATCCACTTTCCCTACATTTTGAATTGACCAAACAAATAAATTTTGTGTTGGAATCGCCACAATTTTATCTTGAACCCGATTGAAATAAGCGTTCATTCGCACGGTGATGAACTTTTTCTTTTCTGATGGAATGAATGACAACTGGTAATTAAATTGATTTGCCCGCTCTGGATTTAGGTCAGCATTACCAATTTGATTATAGTACATCTCATTGAAAGATGGCATTCGGAATGAATTATTGTACCATAAAGTATGACGGAAAAACTTCTTTCCAAACTCTCTAGATTGATACGAAACCATTGGATTTACACCAACAAATTCGCGTGTATTATCCTCAGTTTGATCTAGAATATACTGACCAGAAACATTTACATAAAATTCTCCCCAACGACTATATCTTTTTGATACACCTAAAATTCCCATGGAGTGAAGCCTCGTTGGTGCTCCGAATAGTGAATCAGAAGTGGTTAATTGAGCAACACTTTGTTCGAAGCCATAAGTGATATTTGCTGGAATCATATAGTTGAAACGACCTGAAACACCCAAGTTCGCCACATCATTTTGGTAAGTACGATCAATTTTTCCTTCACTGTTGAAGTAAGTTGGATCGAGATAACGCATTTTATTTCTGTTTACCGATCCATAAATTCGATGACCATATTTATTTAATCGATCCGCCGATTTCCAGTCAATGAAGATTCGAGTGTCATTCGTTGTTAGTGATTCATCCGCAGTATTATTGTATAAAATCACCGCCCCAGGCAATTGCTGATCGACATTCTGCTGTTTGATACCAACTCTAATTTCCGATCGTTGCCCTACTCTTACTCCACCAGATGTACCCCAGTAATAATCTTGATAATTGTTATTCGATCGGACACCATCTTCCAATTGATTTCCATTCAAAAACTGATAATCGTAATCACCATCCATTTGGCGGTATTTTCCGAAAGCACTGACGAAGAATTTCTCCCTACCAAGCTTTATCGCTCCGTAACTATCCATTTGATTGAACGATCCATACCCTAATTTCGCTCGAATAGACAATGAATCCTCTGAGAAACTATTTTCAAAAGTTGAAATTGACAGCGCACTTCCTTTAATCAATGCTGAGACTGGTAAAAATCCTCTTTTAGTTGGAGCTCGGAATGAAACAACACCAATCCCTTCGATATTATCCGTTTGAATTTGACCAAGATTTACCTGTCCAGTTTGATAACTCTGCTGCGTAAATCCATCGACAGAAACAGCTGTGTGCTGACTTCCTAGTCCCCGCATGGAAACAGTTTTAAGTCCACCTAAACCACCATACGACTTCAAGTTAGCACCGCTGACTTTCTGAACAAGATCACCAACATCAGTAGGCTCTAAAAGTTGAATTTGTCCTCTGTCTAACATAGCTTCCTCTGGAAGTTCTATTCGAATTCTCAACATTGGAATAGACACTCGAACAGCATCGATCGACTGAACTTTCACAATTCGAGAAGCAGTATCAACTTGAGAAAATGCTTTAAAAGAAAGCAACACTATTAAACAGAGGACAATTCGCATTATTTTACAATTCTGGTTGTAAACGTTCCATTCGAATTAACCAATGAAATCAAATACATACCACTTTTGAATTGAGATGCATCAATTATTGAAGTTCCATAATGATCAGCCGAATAAACCAATCTACCTGAAGCATCAGAAATAGACAAAGTACCAGACTCACCTTTAACTTTCAACACATCATTAAATGGGTTTGGATATACAGAAACATCTGTTAGGCTATTTTCTTTGATAGAAACATTTCCTGATTGAGCGATATCATCAATCGCGAAGTAAGCAGGCGTATTCATTCCCCACATTCCCACATCTGAAGACTCTAACAAGAATTCAACTTGAGCAACAGCAAAACCGAATCCAGTCAAATCGATTGTTTCCCATGTATCCAAAATATAATCTTGAGAATTGTTTGCGAAACGATAATCTGCCAAGTAAAACTCAACAGAATCTCTCTGGGAACCATCAAAACTTTCTCCAATTACCCAAACACGGAAAAAATCTTCACCGTTTGTTCCATCTGGATTTCCATTAGCATCATTTGGAGAACCAAATTGTTTACCGAAGAAATCTCCATCTCTCATTGAGATTGCGGCGTAAGTGTTATTTGTGATTTTAAAGCTATCGATCTGAACAGTTGCTGCGTTTGTATTAATTACTCCGTCGTAAGAGAAAACAGCAAAATTTGATGATCCATTGGCCCCGCTCGCTGTGTAATTTCCATACTGTTCTCCAGCAGTTGTATCGTCCGTTACGTTTGAAATAGCGAAACCACTCCAGTAATCACCCCAAACAGTATCCACTGTGTACGTGTTCGTTAAAGTTGTTCCATTGAAATCGAAATAACCATTAGCATTCTGACCATTGTCATAGCTTTCTGGAGCTAGATTGTAAGATTCGAAATCGATTACATTTTGTGCCTGAACCGCGGCATTTAGCAAGATGAACCCTGCCATCGCGTAGATTTTTTTCATCGCGTAAACATTTAAAAAATTAATAATTTGTTCGCGAAGAAATCAAGATTGAACGAAAAGACTGATCCAATTGGATCGCTCTAAGTCGGACTTTAATCTGAAGTCTTCATTAATCGACTGAGGCAAGTATTCTGACTCGCACCACATTCTTTTCGCCTTCCCAACTAATTAAAAGTCAGTGACATTTTAAAAAGAACCTACAGTGCTTACAGCTGCAGATACAGTTCTGGATTTTCACCAGATTCCTTTTTCATCCTACGCAGATTGCTCTGTTTCGGAACCAAAGTCGATGCAAATGTACAATAATCTTCGAATGGATTTAGTTTTTATCCAATTTGAACGTGTACTGAAGCATAATTGATCGTGGTGGTTCAATCTTAAGTGGTCGTAATGAGTATGATCGGTTTAAAATATTCGATCCGATGATTGCCAACTTATGCTGTTCTGTGAAGTTGAATCCAATTCGCGCATCGAAAATCCAATTCCCAAATTGATGTTCCTTGAAATAATCCATGTAACGGATATTCTGAACGAAAGGACCGACAGTTGCGTTTTCAAACTCCTCTATCACCCCATCCATATTGATGATTTTACTGAAATATTTCGCACTAAAGCCAATAGACACTTTCTTTCGAATCGTCACTTCCACATCTGCCTTAACATTGTGCAAGAATCTATACTTCAAGATCTGACTATTCGAATCTAACGAAGTTAAATTATAGCTGTAATCACGACCAATTCCATCAGTTGCGTAAATGTAATCTGGATTCAAAGTCTTAGGCACGATGTAATTATACCCTGTCATGAAGACCATTTCAGATTTCTTTCCCAGTTTTGCTTTACCCGAAAAGGAAACATCAATTCCTAAAACTCTTGAGTTGCCGGTATTCAAGAATTTGAAACCAAAAATCTGTGTTGGATCGATCATTGGGTCTCCCCAGAAACCGAACAAATATTCGATTGTATTTTCATATTCTTGCCAGAATCCAGCGATATCGAGATAGCCGTACACTTTTCCAATTTTTACGCCTTGTTTGATTCCAACTTCGGCATTCCAGCTGCTTTCTGGTTTTAAATCTGGATTTGGAAAAACACCAAAATTCCCTACTCCAGTTCGAATAAATCGCTCGGTAATGGTTGGGAAACGATACCCTTGTCCATACGATGTTCTTAAATACGTTTCTTGATATAATTTAATGCTCGATCCAGCTCTAAAAATAGGTTTCAAAGCAGTAATTGAATCGTTCAACTCAAAATATTCCAATCGACCACCAACAGATAGATTCAGTGTCTTCTTAAATTTCTTCTCAATCTGGGTGTACGCCGAAATATTCATCAGATTGTTATTCGGACTTCCCGATCCAGCATAGAGATTAGCAAATGAATTAGTGTACGTCCCCGTAATTCCACCAACAAAATCGAAATCTGTCAAATTTGGATACGACTTCTTGAACATGTAATCACCGTAATAAGTAGTTGCTCTATTCGATTGATTCGCTGTCATTTCATTGTCCGCATGCAAAATTCTCATTCTCAAATGATGCTGACCATCCGTATCCGTGTGGAAGTTGATAAAAGGATCCACATTAAAAATGAATTGATCTTGCAAGAAAACAGCTCCTGGGTACGCACGATAAAGTCCCGAAGAATCATTCAACCACGCAAATGCAAGGTTCGACTGAGAAACCATCACATTTCCGTTAATACCATAATTCAATCCTTTATATTTCTTAGATCGATAACGAAGATTAAAATTCAAACGAGCTCGTTTCATGGACATTTGTTGCTCATTAAAGTTCGAAACGGTATCAGGAAAAACAAGGCTATCTAGGACTGGCGGACCGATATAACCATGATCATAATTGATATTTCCTCCAACAACTACATCTAGATTTTTAATCCTTCTTGAATGCAAAAAGTTCGCCCCATAAATCAAGGGTGCACTCTCCCACCAAGTTGCATCTTCAATAGAAGGTTTAGAGTAAAATCCAGAATAAACGTTGACTTTCGTTTTTGGTTTTAATCCCGGATAAGCCGTTCGAATATGAATCGATCCAGACAACGCAGAACTACCAGCTAAAACAGATGATGCTCCTTTCGTCACCTCAATTTGGTGGATATTTTCAACAGGAATAAAACCCCACTCCGGTCGACCAGCATCACCAGACAGCATAGGCATATCATCAACAATGACAGCTACTTTGGAGCCGACTCCAAATGTAAATCCACTACCACCTCGAATTTGAGGTTCACCATCTAAAATATTCAATCCAGGTGTTTGATCTAAAGCGGTTTCTATGCTTCGTGTATTCTTATTCTCAATTAATTCTGGACGAATAATTTCCATCGAAATGGTCTGATCCTCCAGTGCCTTATCGAATTTTCCAACTTTGACTGTCACATCATCGAATTCTTGCACAAAAGGCGTCATTGTGATATCGCGCACAGTTACTTGTCCATCATAAATCGTTACTAGAAAAGTATCAATTTTCATGCTTGTAGCACGGCAAATTATTTTAGATTCTCCTACTGGAATTGTTAGCGAATAATTACCATCGAGATCTGTAATCGCACCAACAGTGATATCTTTTCGATAAATGACAGAAGCACCAATGATCGGTTCTCCTTTCTCATCTCTAACTTTCCCCATCAATGTTCCTTCCTGAGAGAAAAGTAATGTACAATTGAAACCAATGATTGTTAAAAGTAGTGTACGTAGCATAGCTCAAATAAAAAAGCTGGACAAGAAATTCGCCCAGCCTTCAAAATTAGTTTTTTCTATTAGTTTTTGAATACTTGAAATTGAGAGACTTGATCTTCATTTTTCACAGTTACGAAGTAAACTCCAGAATTTTGATTGAAATCCACTTGTGCTTTAACACTTCCTTCTTGAACCAATGCACCATTGGCATTGTGAACAGAATAAGTTCCATCTAGAACATTTCCTTCAAAATTAAGTGTATTTGTTTCATTATTCAACCATGCATTTACTGATGAAATTTCTTCTTCGATTCCAGAAGTGTTATAGATCAATTCAATATCATCAATGTAAACTTCATCGTTTGCATCTCCTCCACCTGGAGTCATATTCGTCGTGAAAGTCACCAAAATAAATGACGCCGTTGTTGCAGGGCCAGAATAATCAAAAGGAACAGAAATTCTTTGCCAAGCATCATTCGTAGTGCCATAATTTAATTCTGCTGTTCCAACAACATAATTTTGAGAAGAAGCATCTTCTGGATCCCTGTACGAATTATTATCGTGAATAGTCGCTTTAACACGCGCCATAGACGAGCTAGTAACAGGATTGAATTTAGCCCAGAAAACCAATGAATCTGGATAATCTGTGCACGCTTCAGAAAACTCTGGGTTTGAAATTACACTAATATTATAGTTAGCGGGATCATTTGGCGTCGTACTTCCCATATTAATCTGACCTAACGTCATGTTACCGTTCGCAACCAAATTACTAAATGGACTTCTAGACCAAATTCGAGCAGACAAAGTACCTGAGCTACCTGGTCTTACATCAGTTGAAGACTCAATCTGGTTTGCAGCAAAACCATTCCAAGTACCACTCGCCGTTAAAAAGCTGTTCCAATTAGTTGGCTCTTGATCACTTGCAACATTTTCCCAAGATTCAAGATCTGAATTTCCAATTTGAGTTTGTGCACTCAACAAAGTAGTAGCCAAGGTAAAGGCAAAAAGTATTGTTTTCTTCATGGGTTAAAATTTGATCCGATAAATATATGAATTCCAATGTTCGAAAAATCAACAAAAATCTTCATTCAAACAAGTTCATTGTTCAATTCATCAATTTTTCACAAACCAAGCACTAATTCTATTCGTAAATATAGTATGAGACACAGTTCAATAAATATCAAAGAAATAAATGAGGTCAACGAAGCCTTAATTGTTCTGCGCCATTTTATCGATCTAAGTTCACGACTTCTTCCCTATTATGAGGAACTTAAGCAGAAAGATTCACCGAGCGAGGATGAAGTTAATCAAATGAACAAAATTGCTGCAGTTTATGATGCATACAATATTGATCCTTCCACATCTAAGATTTTAATTGAATCCGATATTTTGAAGATTATATTTGACTCTTATGCTAAAATGAAGCGGAATTCGAGTGAAATTCTTAGAAAAATGGACCCTTTGAAACAATTCTGGAGAGAATACAGAAAGCTCAGCGAAAATTGGAACTACGCTTTATCGAATTAGCAATTGTTCTTATTTTCGGTGAATGAATAAATCACAAGATCCAGGATTAGGTTCCAAATATTCATCTTCCGTTACTCGAATGATTAATGAGGATGGAACCTACAACATAACACGTAAGGGTGGAATTCACGTTTTTAGGGATTCCTATAAAGCACTTTTGGATGTTTCGTGGATAAGTTTCTTTGGGATTTCTTTAGCAGCTTACATTCTCATAAATATTGGGTTTGCTTTTATTTATTATTGGGTAGGATTGGATCAAATTAGTGGTATCGACTCAACAGAATCACCCGCACTGAATGCATTTTTTGTTAGTGTTCAAACGTTTACTACCGTAGGATATGGAGTTCTAACACCAACAGGTGCTGCTGCAGGAATTGTTTCCACTATTCAAGCTTTTGTTGGACTCATGTTTTTTGCCTTGATCACCGGTGTTCTCTATGGTCGATTTTCAAAGCCTTCAAGTAAAATCAGATTTGCCAAAAATGCCATTATCACAGACTACAATGACGGAAAGGCGATCATGTTCAAAATGGTAAACGAACGAAAAAACGTCCTTTTGAAGGCCAATGTGAATTGTATTTTAGCTATCAACTCAGGAGAAAGTCAACACATGTTCAATAAAGAATATCACACGTTGAAATTAGAATTGAACAAAATTGATTTCTTTCCACTTACCTGGACTGTAGTTCATGCAATTAACAAAGAATCACCTGTTTATGGACTAACATTGGATCAAATGAAAGCACGCAATGCGGAGTTGATTGTTTTAGTGGAAGCATTCGATGAGACCTTCGCACAAAACATTATCGAAAAACACTCGTTTGCAGAAGATCAATGGAAGGAAAATGTGCGTTTTGCAAAGACGTTTGAACCGAACTCTAAAGGAAATATCGAGTTATACATCAATAAAGTGGACGATTTAGAACCGCTTTCGTGATTTGATTCAACTTCAACTTGACTAAAAAGTAGATTATTCAGCTATCTTTACCTTATGAAAGCAACGGATTACGATACATCAGTTTCGCTTCCTGTAATGGAACACTTTTACACGATTCAAGGTGAAGGAAATTACGCTGGTCGTGCAGCTTATTTTGTTCGAATTGCAGGTTGTGATGTTGGTTGCGTTTGGTGTGATGTAAAGGAAAGTTGGAACGATGAAGATCATCCAACGATGTCAATAGAAGAAATAACGAATCACGTTGTTCAATCTGGAACCGATTTTTGTGTGATTACTGGTGGTGAACCTGCGATGTATGATTTATCAGCACTCACATCAGCCTTGAAAGAAAAAGGAATTGAATTAGCAATTGAAACTTCAGGGTGTTATCCTTTGCAAGGAGAAATCGACTGGTACTGCTTCTCACCGAAAAAATTTAAAGCACCAGTGGACGATGCATACAATAAAGCCAGCGAATTAAAAGTTGTTATTAGTCACCCATCCGATTTTCAATGGGCCGAAGGTCATGCCGACAAAGTAAACGACGATTGTGTTTTGTATCTTCAACCAGAATGGTCAAAACAGGAACGGTTTTTGCCAATGATAATTGATTATGTCAAGGAAAATCCAAAATGGAAAATTTCATTGCAGACACATAAATTCATGAATATCCCATAATATGCGTTATACACTATTATTATTCTCTTTATTTCTATTTGCTGCTTGCTCAGTAGCACAACCTCGTTATTCAACTAAAAGTAAAAAGGCAATAAAACTTTTTGAAGAAGGAAAAACAGCTCCAAATCGACTAATGGATCCAAGAACTGGCGGTCCCGACTTTAGAACTGGAATCGAATTAATGAATAAAGCATTGGATAAGGACCCAAATTTTTGGGAAGCGCATATGGTTGCCGGTGAATTTGCTGAAACTATTGGCGACTATCCAACTGCCATCGATCATTACAAAAAAGCGATTGCTATTAATCCAAATCACACTGCTACGGGAAGTACATTTTTCTATTTAGGAAACTTACAACAAGCCGTGGGTGATTACGAAGGTGCCATGAAGAACTTGGATATCTTCTTGAAGAATAGAAATGCAGATCCGTATTTAATCGGACAAGCGCAGGATATTTATGCGAATTGCGAATTTGCCCAAAATGCCTTGAAAAATCCACTCGATTTTAATCCAATTAACGTTGGTCCGGGTATAAACACGGAAGATCCTGAATACTTCCCTACGATTACAGTTGACGGGAAAACGATTCTATTTACTCGTCGAATTGAAGATGGTCGTGTAGCTGAGAAATTCAAGGAACAAGAAGATTTCTATGTTTCACAATTGAGTGATAAAAACATCTGGGGAAAAGCTGTTCCGATGCCTGATAATGTGAACACTGTTAACAACGAGGGTGCTCCAACAATTGGAGCTGATGGTCGATCGCTCGTTTTTGTTGGTTGTCCTGATGTTACAGGAACTTATTACGGAGAAAACAGACAAGGTCGCGGAAGTTGTGACTTGTTCATTACAAAGAAATTAGGAAACTCGTGGACGAATCCTCAAAATCTTCCAGGAAATGTAAATTCTTTCCATTGGGAATCGCAGCCTTCGCTTTCTTCAGATGGAAAAACACTTTATTTCGTGCGTGGAATCAGAGGAAGAAATCAAACCAAGAACACGGATATTTATGTCGCTCGACTCCAAGATGATGGAACTTGGGGAACACCAGAGCGACTTCCAGATCATATCAACACACCAAAGGAAGAAGAATCTGTGCTAATTCACCCAGATGGAAAAACACTTTATTTTGCTTCTCGCGGTCATGTTGGAATGGGAGGACTTGATCTATACGTAACGCGTATGGACGAAGAAGGGAACTGGAGTAAACCTGAAAATTTAGGTTATCCTATCAACACTAAATTCGATGAAAACTCATTGATGGTTTCTCCAGATGGGGAGATTGCATTCTTCGCTTCCGACAGAACTGGCGGATATGGTGATTTAGATATTTATTACTTCGTAATGCCAGAACATTTACGTCCAACAAAAACATTGTATTTCGAAGGATTGGTGTACGATATGGAAACACGCAGACCGATTCCAGGTAAATTCCAATTGATCGACTTAAAAACTGGAAAAGAAGTCATTTATTCTGAAGCAGATAAGTTAACGGGCGAATTTTTGGTTTCTCTTCCGTTAAATCGTGAGTACGCACTAAATGTGAGTTATCCAGGGTACACTTTCTACTCGAAAAACTTTAACATGACGACCACGGATGAGACTTTGGAGGCGATTCACATGGACGTTCCAATGATTCCAATTGCGAGCAAGCACCCAGTTTTATTAGAAAATGTATTCTTCGATTTAAGTGCTGCAACTTTGCGACCTGAATCTTATGTTGAGTTGAACAAGCTAGTCGACTTCTTGAATGAGAACAAAAAGATTCACATTCAATTAGAAGGACATACGGATACGCGAGGTGACGAAGCTAAGAACCAAAAACTTTCGGAAGATCGCGCGAAATCAGTCTATGAATACCTAATTTCTAAAGGAATTGATGCCGGTCGACTAGCTTACAAAGGATTTGGAGAAAGTCAACCAAGAATTTCGGACGAAGAAATTGCTAAATTAGCTACTGAAAAAGAACGTGAAGCAGCTCACCAAAGCAATCGTAGAACCGAATACACTATAACGAAACAATGATTCATTTTTTTCGATTAGTACGACCAATAAATCTATTCATCATCGCCATTACTATGTATGGTCTTGGATGGTTTTTTGAGGCGGTTAATCCAGCGTATGGTATGAAATCATTGCCTTTTTTCTTGTTGACTCTTTCAACTGTTCTTATTGCGGCAGCGGGAAATATCATCAACGATTATTTTGATGTTCGTGCGGATCGAATTAATAAACCAGATCGCTTGATTATTGGTCGATTTGTCAAAAAACGTGTGGCTATCGTAACACACTGGGGGATCAATGTGGTTGCTTTCAGTATTGCTGTTTATTTAAGTTGGACCTTGAACTCGTTTTGGTACGTTTTCATCCACCTTTTATCGATTAATATTTTATGGTATTACTCACTGCAATTCAAACGTAAATTTCTTATTGGAAACATTTTAATCGCTGCGTTAACTGGGCTTGTTCCTTTCTTAGTTGGTATTTACTTTTACCAATTAGCCGATAGTCAACCAGGAACGATTACTTCCCTTCATCCTGATTATATTTTACATACTCCAAAAGATATTTTGTGGATTGCAGCTGGTTTGGCAGGATTTGCGTTTCTATTAAACTTTGCGAGAGAAGTCGTTAAAGACATGGAAGATGTAGAAGGAGATAAAGTATTGAAATCAAAAACATTACCGATTGTTCTTGGTTACAAAAAATCGAAATGGATCGTAGCTTTAATCTTAATTGCAACTTGCATCAACGCTTTGTTCGCAGCCACAATTTTCGAACGACTAACATGGATCAACTACATTCCTATTTACTTATCAGCCTTATTTGTTGTGTTAGCGTTAGCCCTTCTACCGAGTACTGAGAGCAAATCACATTACAAACGCATCAATGCATTAATTAAACTTTCAATGATTGCTGGATTGACAACCCCAATTATTTGGAAGATCATCGTTACTTATGGATAAAACTACCATCGTTTTAGGTTCAAAATCACCTCGAAGACAAGCACTTGTAAAAGAATTAGGAATCCCAACAGAAGTTCGAGTTATCGAAGTGGAAGAGATTTATCCGAAAGATTTAGATCCTGAAAAAGTACCAGTTTATCTCGCTGAATTAAAAGCACAGGCTCACCTTTCAAAACTGAAAGAAAATGAGATTTTGTTGACTTCTGATACGATTGTTCTATTGGAAAATGAGGTCATTGGTAAGCCAAAATCGATTGAAGAGGCGAAGCAGTTATTAGCTAAACTTTCAGGGAAATCACATACGGTTATTACTGGTGTCTATTTGGCTTCAAAATCGAAAAAAGTCAAATTTTCATCGCACACCAAAGTTCATTTTTCAACGTTATCAGAAGAAGAAATCGCCTATTACGTAGATAAATTTCAACCAATGGATAAAGCTGGATCTTATGCTATACAAGAGTGGATTGGATACATTGGTGTTCAAAAAATTGAAGGATGTTACTATAATGTAATGGGACTTCCTTTGCACGATGTTTACCAGCATTTGAAAAGCGATTTTGACATTAAAACACCAAAAAACTAAGGAGTTTATTGAACTTCAAAACGCTATATCATCAACATAAAAATCTGGTTTACAACCTTGCACTTCACTATACTCAGAACAAAGAAGATGCTGAAGAAATAGCTCAAGAAGTATTTCTTTCAATTCATAAAAACTTAGCGTCGTTTGAAGGAAAATCGAGTGTAGAAACGTGGATTTATCGAATTACGGTGAATAAATCCATTGATTTTCTGAATGCTAAAAATCGACAGAAAAGAAACTTCTTTTTTAAAGCAATTCGCTACGACAATCCAGATAATAACATTGAAACAGGTCATTTCGATCACCCTGGAGTGCAGTTGGAACAAAAAGAATCGGTTCAGACTATTTTTTCTGCCATAAATCAACTTGCTGAAAAGCAAAAAACTGTCATAATTCTATTAAAGATTGAGAATCGAACACAGAAGGAAGTTGCTGAGATAATGAACACGACAGAAAAAGCCGTTGAATCCCTTTATCAGCGTGCAAAAACTAAATTGAAAAAACTTTTAGATCAAGCGAAGGAAAATGAAAGATAACCCGTCTAACATTAATATGGAACAAGAACTAAATAGATTAAAGTCGATCCGAAGCGTTGATGCTCCCGATTCTCTTTATTATAAGGTCATGAATCGCGTTCAAGAAAAAACGATTCAACTCGTTCCAAAATCGTGGTTTGGAATTGCAGCGGCCGTTATCATAGGAATTATTGTAGCTGACATATACGCTATGAAAGATAATACTGAGCAACAAACTTCAGAATTAGTGGAATTAGTACCAAATTCATCAAACCAATTATACTATGACTAAGTCTAAATTTTATATCATCATTATTGTTGGTTTATTGATCTCAAACATTTTACTGATTTGGACATTGATTGGTAAAAAGCCACCTCACCCACCTTTTCGAAATCCAGAAGGTCCCAAAAATATTATCATTGAACGATTAAACTTTTCTGAAGAGCAAATAAAAAAGTTTGATGCCCTA
Source organism: Henriciella pelagia (assembly GCA_964219255.1). Taxonomy (GTDB): domain Bacteria; phylum Bacteroidota; class Bacteroidia; order Flavobacteriales_D; family Crocinitomicaceae; genus UBA4466. The sequence continues at coordinate 181,789 of CAXPPC010000004.1, read as the reverse complement.
ATTCTTGACCATCAGGCGACCATTCACGATTTGGAAAGAAGTTTGATTAACTTAAAACAAGAATTGTATTCGCATTTGAATCAAGACGACTTCACTCCCGATTCATTAATGGCTCAAATTACACTGATACAGTCTAAAATTGAACGAGCACATTTCGATCATTTTGTAGAGATAAAAAAGCTGTGTTCAGAAGAGCAGCAAATTAAATTTGATGATTTATCGAAGGAATTAGCAAGACTGTTTCAACCTCCGAAACCTCCAAACGAAAAAAGGCATCCATAGGGACACCTTTTAATCATTTTTTGAAAGCTACTTAATTATTTACAGCTGGTAATGTTTTATTTACAGGAGCTCCAGATTGTGCTTGAGGTTTAATGGTACCTTTTATTCGGATAACTTTCGTTGGTGCATTTGAAGCATTTGAAGTTACCGTAACACTTTTATTGATAGCACCAGGTCGTTTTGAATCGTAAACTACCTTAATTTCCCCAGTCTCTCCCGGCAAAATAGGTTCTTTTGAAAAAGAAGGAACTGTACACCCACACGAACGCTTAGCTTCTGAAATAATTAGCGGTTCGTTACCAGTATTCTTGAACACGAAAGTACATGAAGCATCTCCACCGTATTCTAACGTTCCGAAATCATGTATTTCTTTTTCGAATTCAATTTTAGCACCGTTTGCAGCATCCGCTTGTGCCATTAGATTGGATACTCCCCCCAGGAACACCAATAAGATCATCAACATTTTTTTCATAACTCAACATTTATTTTGATTGAAGTTAAGTCATCTAAATACTTGATTTATGATTTTAACTATGCTATAACAGCCTTTAACAAGCTCTTAACAGATAATACTTGAATTTAGTTAGCAGAGATAATATTTACCTTAATTCGAAGTTTATGCACCTTCTTTTTTGTGTTCGCAAACACCTCCAAAGTACGATCTTGGAATCCGTATTTTCCTTTTGAATCGAAAGTTACTTTCAGTTTAACTGTTTGTCCTGGAGCGATTGGTCCTTTTGGGTAGATTAATTTTGTGCATTTACACTGTACTTTATAGTCAGAGATGATGAGCGGTGCATTCCCTGTATTCGTCACTTCAAACTCATGCTCTAGTAATTTCCCTTCTTCTGTTTTCGGGAATTTATATGTTGATTTTTCTACAGAGAATTCCGCTTGAGCACTGACACTCGTTGCACTTAGAAAAATTAGAAGAAAGAATAAATAACGCATAATCTGAATTTATTATCAAGGAGCAAATACTATGCCTTTAAAGCGAAAATTCCGCCTCTTGGTTACCCAAGGGCGGAATTTAATGCTATTAATTTGATCGCGAAAAATAGCTTTTTTAGTTATTTGCTGGCGCTCCTGAAGTATTAACTGGTGCTCCACCTTCTGGCTTAGGAAGTACATTTCCTTTGATGCGAATCACCTTAGTTGGTGCGTTTGTCGCATTAGAAGTAATTGTAACACTCTTGTTAATTGCTCCTGGACGCTTAGTATCATACTTTACAGTAATTGTAGCTGTCGCTCCTGGTGCGATTGGCTCTTTTGGCCAAGAAGGAACTGTACATCCACAAGATCCTTTTGCATTCGAGATAATCAATGGTGCAGTACCTGTATTTTTGAAGTCAAAAGTACATTGTCCGTCAGCACCGTTTTTGATAGTACCGTAATCGTGTACTTCTTTTTCGAATTCAATTTTAGCTCCATCAGCTTGAACTGCTTCTTGTGCCACTGCTGTATTCATTGCAACACCTGCAACAAACATCATCATTAGAGAGAATAATACTTTTTTCATTTTTTCGGTCTTTAAGTTTTCTAATCGTATACAACAAATATAATGCTAGAGTTTCAGTCGTTAACAAATTTAACACATCATTAACAGGCTACTGAATGGCCTCTTCGATCTGTTTGTCAATCAACTCATCTCCTGTTAAATCCATGTTATCAAGACGATATTGGAAGTCAGCTTTTTTATCTTCTGGCAAGTTTGGAAACTCTTTAAACACCTGATTGTAAAGCTCTTCTACTTTTGTACCATCCCATGGCTTAATAAAGAAATCGTAATTTGAAATCTGCGATTCAAGAATTGCCAAACGATCTTTATATTTTGGATATTTCTCCAACAATGTGTCACCATATTGAGCAGAAAGTGGATATGCTCCCATCACTCCATACATGAAATGAACTTCTTTCAAGCAATCAGGAGCTTTTTCATGTTCCGGATATGTTCTGTAAAAAAGAAGACATTTTTCGATGTAGCTCAATTGTGTCAATTTTGGAATTTGAGTACCATGCACTGCGCTATTATCTCCAAGTTGAACTAACGAATCTCTCAACTGATCAATACTGGCCGATAATTCTTCAGTAGATGGCACTTCGATTCCATTTTCATTCACTACTACTTCTGATTCACCGCCACATGAGGTCAGCATCAGACCAAAAACGATCATTCCAATCCAGTTTTTCATTATCTACCTTTCTTTTTATTAGGAAATTTCATTTTGTATGTCGAACGGATATCTCCTTTTGAAATATTCGTCAATCGTTTTGTTAACAAGCGTTTCTTTAATGGTGAAAGATGATCTGTAAATAAAATTCCATCTACGTGATCATATTCGTGTTGAATAATTCGAGCTGCGTAACCTTCATAAGTTTCCTCTTTCAGTTCCCAATTCTCATCGTAATAAGAAATATCAATCTTCTCTTTTCTGAAGACTTCTTCGCGGATATCTGGAATTGAAAGACAACCTTCTGTGAATCCCCACTCTTCTCCTCTTTCTTCTTCTATGATCGGATTGATGAATACTTTTTTAAAGTTCTCCAACCCCTTTGCTTTCGGATCATCTTTATCCTCTTCGTCTTCCGCAAATGGGCTACCATCCACAATGAAAAGTCGAATTGATTTTCCGATTTGAGGAGCCGCAAGTCCTACTCCAGATGCATTATACATGGTCTCGAACATATCATCAATAAGCTCTTTCAAATTCGGATAATCTTTATCGATCTCCTCCGCTTCCTTCTTTAACACTGGGTCACCGTAGGCAACAATTGGTAAAATCATAACTTTAAATTCTCTTACAAAATTAATTTTTTCGTTCGATATTTACTTCATTAGACGTAAATGAAGATGTAAACTATACAGCTCTAAATTGAATCGATATACGACTGTAAAATGATAGTCGCACTCACCTTGTCGATCAACTCTTTGTCTTTTCGTTGTTTTTTCGAGCCTCCACCAGCAAAAATGGTTTCAGAAGCCATTTTCGAGGTATACCTTTCATCGACTAACTCAACAGGAAGGTTTAGTTCTTTTGTCAGCGCTTCCTTTAATAATCGCACATTTTCGGAAATATGGGAATCTTCATTGTTTAAGCGCTTTGGCATACCAAGGACAATCAATTCGATGGCTTCCTTCTTCATCAAATCTTTTAAATAAACCATCAGTTTTTCCGAAGGAACTGTTTCCAATCCAAAAGAGAACATTTTACTATCGTCTGAGATAGCCAATCCCGTTCGTTTCAATCCAAAGTCGATTCCAAGTACTTTTCCCATGCTGCAAAGATCGTTAAACAAATCACAAAAAACACAAGATGAGTTGTGAAACTGAAAAATAGAATAATTCGAAGCGAGTTTATTTCAGAAGCGCTTAACATGACTATTTTTGTCAAAAAAAGTAAAAAATGAGAGAGCTGATAGAAAAAGCATGGGACGATCGTTCCCTTCTAAATAATCAAGAAACTGTTGATGCCATTAATCAAGTCATTGAAGATATCGATAAAGGAGTTTTACGTGTTGCTGAACCAACTGAGGATGGATGGCAAGTCAACGAATGGGTGAAGAAAGCAGTAGTTATGTACTTCCCGATTCGTAAAATGGAAACGATTGAAGTTGGTCCTTTCGAGTTCCACGATAAAATGGCATTGAAAACCAATTATAAAGAACTGGGAGTACGCGTAGTTCCTCATGCTGTTGCAAGATACGGAGCTTATATTTCGTCTGGAGTGATTATGATGCCATCATATGTTAATATCGGAGCTTATGTTGACGCTGGAACTATGGTTGACACGTGGGCAACAGTTGGATCGTGTGCTCAAATTGGAAAGAATGTTCACTTGAGCGGTGGAGTTGGAATTGGTGGAGTTTTAGAACCACTTCAAGCAGCACCAGTCATCGTAGAAGACGGAGCATTTATCGGATCAAGATGCATTGTAGTTGAAGGAGTTCGTATTGGAAAAGAAGCTGTATTAGGTGCAAACGTTGTCTTAACTAAGTCGACTAAAATAATTGACGTTACAGGTGATGAACCAAAAGAAATTCGTGGTTATGTACCAGAGAGAAGCGTTGTTATTCCAGGATCGTACACTAAAAAATTCCCAGCTGGTGAATTCCAAGTTCCTTGCGCACTGATTATCGGTCAGAGAAAAGCTTCGACAGACTTAAAAACGAGTTTGAACGATGCACTTCGTGAGCACAATGTAGCAGTCTAAAATATTTGTAATAAAACGATTAACCAAAGAAGAGAATTGCTATCTTCATAATAACCAACAACAATTAATATGAAAAAATCACTTTTGATTTTGGCAATTCTCGTAGGTTTAGTCTCGACAAATGCCAATGCACAACGACAGCAGGGAGAAATTGATATTACTGCTGGTGTAGGATACTCACTCGGACTTCATTTACTACGCACTGCAGCTAATGTTGCTTTAACAGAATCAGATTTATCCAAAATTAGTGCTACACCGCTCATCAATGGAATGGTTGACGTTGGTTTGACAGATGAATTTAGTCTTGGTGGTGCCTACACTTTTCTTAGTTGGAACTGGGTAGATCAATACACAGATACCAACGGCGTAGCGCAAACTGCGAACATCACCGCAATTAGACACAATATTGGTGCACGAGGATTATTTCATTTTGGAGATAATGACATGACAGATTTGTACGCTGGTGCACGAGTTGGTGCTACTTTATGGAATGTAAGATCTGATGTTGAGGTAGACAACGAAAATACTACGGCAGATTTTCAGGTTCCTACCCTACCTTTCTCAATTCACGCTTTATTTGGTGTTAGAGCCTACTTCAACGATTATGTAGGAGCCAATTTCGAATTTGCATTAGGAACTGGACCTTATTTATTAGCTGGGGGACTCACATTTAGAATTCCACCACGTTATTAACGCGTAAGGGATTTACGAGGAAAGCCCGCAGCAAAGCGAGGACTTGCAACATAAGCCCGACCGAAGGGTACGCCCAAAAGTTTATAAAAGAAAAAGGCCTTCTCAATGAGAAAGCCTTTTTTTATGATCTAGTATTTCTTAGTCTGCTAAAACGCTTCTAGAAATTACAATTTTCTGAACTTCAGATGTTCCTTCGTAGATTTGAGTAATCTTCGCATCACGCATCAAACGCTCAACGTGGTACTCTTTCACGAATCCGTAACCACCGTGGATTTGCACCGCCTCAACAGTGTGTTCCATAGCTACTTTCGAAGCGTACAATTTCGCCATTGCACTTGAACGATCGTAGTTACGCCCCATATCCTTATCCAATGCCGACTTGTATACCAACATTTTTGCAGCTTCAATGTCCGTTGCCATGTCCGCTAATTTAAATGCGATTGCTTGGTGCTTCGAAATCTCTTTTCCGAAGGCTTTACGCTCTTTCGAGTATGCCAATGCCAATTCGTAGGCTCCACCTGCGATTCCCAATGCTTGAGATGCAATTCCGATACGACCACCAGAAAGCACTTTCATGGCAAATTTGAATCCGAATCCATCCTCTCCGATTCGATTTTCCTTAGGAACTTTAACATCGTTGAATAACAATGTATGTGTATCCGATCCACGGATTCCCATTTTATCCTCTTTCGCTCCAACAACGAAACCTTCCATTCCTCTTTCTACGATAAATGCGTTTATTCCTTTGTGACCAGCTTCAACATCAGTTTGAGCAATCACCAAGTAAGTAGAAGCCGAAGAACCGTTTGTGATCCAGTTTTTCGTTCCGTTCAATAAATAATGATCTCCCATATCGATCGCAGTCGTTCTTTGCGAAGTTGCATCCGATCCAGCTTCTGGTTCTGACAAACAGAAAGCTCCGATTTTTTGTCCTGATGCTAATGGAACAAGGTATTTTTGTTTTTGCTCTTCGGTACCGTATTTTTCAAGTCCCCAACAAACAAGTGAGTTGTTAACCGACATACAAACAGAAGTAGAAGCATCCACTTTTGAAATTTCTTCCATTGCCAAAACGTATGACAATGTATCCATTCCAGATCCACCATATTTAGGATCAACCATCATTCCCATGAACCCAAGCTCACCCAATTGACGGATTTCGTCAGCTGGAAAACGTTGTTCATTATCGCGTTCAATTACTCCTGGTTTCAGTACATTTTGAGCAAAATCCCTAGCAGCTTCCTTCACTGCTAAATGCTCTTCAGAGAGTTCAAAATTCATTTCTATTGGATTTTATTTACTTGTGGCAAAATAACCGGATACAAATTTAATGCTTTAATTTAATTTTTTACTTTTAATCACGTTTTGAATTCATACACGATTATAGGGTTAATGTCAGGCACTTCCATGGATGGAGTTGATTTGACTTTGGCAAGCTATGAAAAGTCTGAAAAGGGCAAATGGAGCTATCGATTAATTAACTATGAATCTTTCAGTTATACAAACGATCTTAAATCGAAGCTTTCAACATTAACATCACTTCCTGCTGCACAGTTATTTGAATTCGACAGAGAATTAGGACGATATTTTGGGGAGCTCGTTAATCAATTTATTGAAAAGTATACCATTGATAAAACCAACATTGACGCTATTGCTTCGCACGGACATACAGTTTTTCATCAACCTGAAAAAGGGTATACTGTTCAAATTGGATCTGGAATAGAAATAGCGTTAAAAACGGACATCAAAGTGATCAATGATTTCCGTTCGAAGGATGTTGCTTTGGGTGGACAAGGTGCACCTCTCGTTCCGATTGGAGATAAATTACTTTTCAACGATCTCGCAGATGCTTTTTTAAATATTGGTGGATTTACGAATATCTCACTTCCCAATCAGCAGCCGATTCTTGCATTTGACATTTCTCCAGGGAATCTTCCTCTGAATGAAGTCATGAAGAAGAATTTTGGGTTAGCCTATGATCCAAATGGTCGTTTCGCCAGTGAAGGCAAGATCGATCAACAGTTATTGGAAAAACTGAATTGTCTAGAATATTACAATCAAAACGGTCCAAAATCCTTAGGAACTGAATGGTTGGAAGCTCATTTCAATCCACTTTTATACAATAGAAATCCACACGATTTACTCCGGACATTAGTCGAGCACATTGCATTACAAATTTCTATTGTATTAAATGAACACAATGTAAAACAATTAGCAATTACGGGCGGTGGAGCACTCAATACTTTTTTAGTAGATCGAATCAAAGATCTTTCGGTCGCTGAAATTATTGAATTAGAACAGCATACCATTGAATTCAAAGAGGCAATTGTTTTCGGGTTTCTCGGAGCACTTTATCTCGCTGGAGAGAACAACATATTAAAAGAAGTTACTGGAGCCCGAGCATCAAGTAAATCAGGCACACTTCACCTACCCTAGTTTCAACAATCTAACTGTTCGTAACTCCTATGAAATCGATTTAAAAATCAAATCTCAAAATAAATAGTTTGCTAACTTTGCGCGCGTACTGTTGTAAATAAGAAGATGAAAGAATTACTAGATAAATTTGAAAATAAACAACCTGAGATTGTTTTTGAATGGAAAGATGCAGAAACGGAAGCCGAAGGATGGGTTGTGATTAACTCATTAAGAGGTGGAGCTGCTGGAGGTGGAACGAGAATGCGGGTTGGATTAGACAAGCGTGAAGTTGAATCACTCGCAAAGACAATGGAAGTTAAGTTCACCGTAGCAGGACCAGCCATTGGTGGTGCAAAATCGGGAATTAATTTTGACCCATCTGACCCTCGCAAAGAAGGAGTTCTTCGTCGTTGGTACGCAGCGGTAACTCCATTATTAAAGCATTACTACGGAACTGGTGGAGATTTAAATGTCGATGAAATTCACGAAGTAATTCCAATCACAGAAGATTGCGGAGTTTGGCATCCACAGGAAGGAGTTTTTAACGGACACTTTCAACCAAGGGATGCTCAAAAAATTCATAGAATCGGACAATTACGTCAAGGAGTTCTGAAAGTTATTGAGGACGAGCAATATTCCCCAGATGTAAAAAGAAAATATGTTGTTGCCGACATGATCACAGGATACGGTGTAGCTGAATCAGTAAAACACTATTATGATCTTTATGGAGGTGATGTTAAAGGAAAGAAAGTAATTGTTCAAGGTTGGGGGAACGTTGGTTCTGCTGGAGCATATTACTTAGCTCAACAAGGAGCTAAAATCGTTGGAATTATTGATCGTGTTGGAGGATTAATCAACGAGAATGGCTTCACACTTGAAGAAATTCGTGACTTATTCTTGACAAAGAAAGGGAATGCTTTGAACCATCCTAACATGCTTTCTTTTGATGAAGTAAATGCAAAAATTTGGGATGTAAATGCGGAAGTCTTTATTCCTTGTGCTGCTTCGCGATTGATTACTGAAGATCAATTGGATCGTATGATTGCAGCCGGAATGGAGGTAATTTCAGCTGGTGCAAACGTTCCTTTCGCCGATCCAGAAATCTTTTTCGGAAAAATTGCAGATAAAGCAGACAATAATTTAGCTGTAATTCCTGACTTCATATCAAATTGTGGAATGGCTCGTGTGTTTGCTTATTTAATGAGTAACGATTTAAAAGAAATAACAGACGACGGTATTTTCAGTGACACTAGTAATATCATCCGTAATGCGATAAAGAAAACGCAAGAAAAGAATGGATCAAAAACAGGTATTGCTAAAACTGCCTTCGAAATAGCCCTAAACCAACTCGTATAAACTAAAACTTAAAAACAAAGAGATCAATGGAAATGTTTATTGTATTTGTGTTCATTCTTGGTTATTTAGCCATCACTCTTGAGCACAATTTAAAAATCGACAAGTTAGTACCTGCACTTTTAATGATGGCACTAGCTTGGGCGGGAATTGCTTTTGGCTTAGATGGATTTACCAATTGGTTCGACAGTCACAACAGTGTTTTAATGGACATTTCAGGTGAAGGTCACGAACATAAACTAGAACTGTTAGAAGGAACTTTACTTCATCACTTCGGTAAAACGTGTGAAATTCTAATCTTCCTAGTTGGAGCAATGACGATAGTTGAAATCATTGATCACTTTAATGGATTTGCTACAATTAAGAGCTTCATTAGAACAAATAAGAAAAGAACTCTGCTTTGGATCGTATGTTCATTAGGATTTATTCTTTCTGCAATTATCGACAACCTTACTGCCACGATTGTACTAATAACAATTTTGAGAAAATTGATCGCAGACAAGCAATTGCGTATTTGGTATGCAGGATTGATCATCATTGCTGCAAATGCTGGTGGAGCATGGTCGCCTATTGGAGATGTAACTACGACTATGCTTTGGATGGGAGAAAAAGTTTCAACAGTTAAGTTGATCGAATTCTTGATTCTTCCTTCACTTGTTTGTATGGTTATCCCAACATTGATTGCCAGCTTTATGCCTGCATTTAAAGGGGAATTTGATGAACCAGAAGAAGAAGCTAATCTAAATAGCAAAGGACCAGTTATTCTTTACTTAGGACTTGGACTAATTGTATTTGTACCAGTCTTCAAAACTGTAACGCATTTGCCTCCTTACGTTGGAATGATGTTATCACTTTCAATTGTAGCGTTGGTAGCAGAAGTAATCAGTGCCCGTCAATTCTCAATGACAAGTGTTGAGGAGGAAGAGGCGCACGCTGGAGAACATCATGGTAGTCCAACTTTTAAAGCTCTATCTAAAATTGAGATGCCTTCGATTCTATTCTTCTTAGGAATCTTGATGACCGTGGCAGCACTTGAGTCACTTGGATTAATCTTTAACTTCGGACAAAGTGTACAATCTTCAATGCCTAACAACTTATTTGTAATGTTACTGGGTGCTGGATCTGCGGTAATTGATAACGTACCACTCGTTGCAGCTTCAATGGGAATGTTTGATATGAACGCTGTAAATGAAGCGGGAGAATTGATTTATTCAACCGATGCACCAATCTGGCATTTTATTGCATATGCAGCTGGTACAGGAGGAAGTATGTTGATCATCGGATCTGCCGCTGGAGTGGTTGCGATGGGAATGGAGAAAATTTCATTCTTTTGGTACTTAAAAAACATCGCTTGGTTAGCCTTGGTTGGTTATCTTGCAGGTGCAGGAGTCTTCTTATTACTAGAAGGTTAATAATAAATTGAATTTTTAAACCGTTATATAGAACTATGAATTTAACGTATTTGCTTCAAATGGAAATCACAGACATGCCTGAAACTGGAATCAAGGATGTATCGCTGTGGAACGTACTTTATGGTAACGCTGAATTAGAACAACAAGGAATCGGTTGGAGCGGTTGGGCGATCATCATCATCCTTACACTCATGTTAGGGTATGCTATCTTCATTTTCGCTGAGCGTTATTTTGCTCTTCGCAAAGCTTTGAAAGAGGATAAAGGAATGTTATCTAAAATCAAAGAGTACATCAATGATGGAAAAATTGATGCAGCAAAAGATTTCTGCTCTCGTTCTGAGTCACCTTCAGCAAGAATGATTGAAAAAGGGATTTCGCGTTTGGGTAAACCAATTGATAATATCTCTGCTTCTATCGAAAATGCAGGAAAATTAGAAGTACTTCGTTTAGAACAGCGCGTTAGTTTCTTAGGAACAGCGGCTGGGGCAGCACCGATGATTGGATTCTTAGGAACTACTGTGGGTATGGTAGGACTTTTCATGGAATTAGGTCAATCTACATCTCTTGATCTTCAAGTAATCGCTCCTGGAATCATGACTGCCATGGTAACAACAGTAGCTGGTCTGATTGTTGGTATTATCTCTTATATCGGATACAACTTTTTAGTTGCTCGAATTGAAAAAGTAGTATATCAAATGGAAAACGATGCACTCGAATTCATGGATATGTTGCACTCACCAGGTAAATAGAGAATATGGGATTAAGAACAAATAATAAGACAAAAGTAGAGGGTGGAATGGCTTCCATGACCGACTTGGTCTTCTTGTTGCTCATCTTCTTTATCATCATGAGTTTAATGAGTAACAGCCAAGTAACGGTGGATTTACCTGAAACTTCACAAGATATTCCGAAGGAACAGGATCACGTAACACCAACACTTACTGTAACAGAGGACAACTTATACGTTGTAACACCAGGAGGTGATCCAAACCAACCAATGGAGTTCGAAGACATCAAAGAATTGGCTGCCGCGGCAGTTGCTGAATCGAATGATGTGAAACTAAAAGTGGCTGGTCACCGTAAAGCAAGTTATGAGGCAGTATTCCAAGGTTTGGCTTTATGTCAAGCAAATGGATGGGATCCAGTCCTAGCGTATGATAAATAAAAAACGAGAATTATGGCAACAATTCCAATAGTAAATGATGCGGATAAGCGTAACGGTGTTATCGTTGCGACAGTAGCAACTGTGGGACTTTTGTTGCTACTTTATTTTATCAGTTTTGAATTTCCTGATCCACCACCCCGTGATATTCCTTTAAAAACGGAAATGCCACCTTTGGAGGAAATAGAAATTAAAAAACTTTCAGTTGATGGAGGCTCTGGTGCTGGTCAACCTGTTGATGCACCTCAGGACGATCCGAAACCACAAACGGAGCAAGTATTGACAAAGCCAAAGAATCCAACTTCCAAAGAACCAACAGGACAGTCGAATCACACGAATGATAATAATCAAACGAATACTTCGAGCACTCCTACTCCATCCAACGACCCTTTCGCACAAGGTGGAGATAACAATGGAACGAACGGAGGATCTGGTGGTACGTTTGGTAACGACAACGGCTCTGGTGATGGAGATGGTTCTGGAATCGGCGGAGGAGGAAAAGGTCGTATTCGATTGAACGATCCGCAAATTGACGATCTAAGATCTGATTTGGATGTTCTCATACAACTGAAATTGACAATTGACGAATTTGGAAATGTAGTTTCTGCCGTAAACATCAAAGCTCAAACAACTACTTCTGATGCGGTACTAATCAATAAAGTAATCAGTGCTGTAAAACGTCAAGTAAAATACAACAAAGATCCTGGAGCTCCATTAGCTCAAGTTTTCATGCCTGTTAGAATTGACGCTCAATAATCAATATCAAGAGGCGACCGAATGGTTATTTCAACAATTTCCTCAATATCAAATCGTCGGAGCGAAAGCGTTTAAACCGACGCTAGATAATATTCGACGATTACTTGAATGGATAGATAATCCTCAAGATGATCTAAAATTTATTCACGTAGCCGGAAGTAACGGAAAAGGATCTACTTGCTCAATGATGGCTTCGATTCTTACAGAATCAGGTTACAAAGTAGGACTATATACATCTCCACATATTCAAGATTACACCGAACGAATTCGAATCAACGGCAATCCGATTGAGAAACAAGCTGTAGTTGACTTTGTAAATCAGATTAAAGAGCATGAGTTTGACTTCCAGCCATCCTTTTTTGAGATAACATTTGCTCTTTCCCTTCATTATTTTAGAGAACAGAGATGTGATATTTGCGTGATAGAAACCGGACTTGGAGGTCGATTAGACGCTACGAATGTCATTTTACCAATCTTAAGTTTAATTACTAGCATCAGTCTTGAGCATACAAACTTCTTAGGAAATACAATCAAAGAAATCGCCTTCGAAAAAGGAGGAATAATTAAAGAAACTACACCTGTTGTAATCGGAAATGTTTCAAATGAAGCTCATGAAGTGTTTGAAGAATTAGCGTCAGAAAGAAATGCTCCTTTTTACGATTATGATTCTTTAACTCCTCTCCCCGATAACTTTCCTCTTCTGGGCGGGTATCAAAAAGAGAATTTTCAGTTAGCAATGACTGGGCTACATATTATCAAGAAATTCGGATTCAATACAAATCAAGAGAGTATTACCAAAGGACTAAAAAATCTAACCCAAAACACGGGATTTTACGGTCGACTACAGGTTGTCAAGAATAATCCACTAACAATCATTGATGTATCTCACAATGTTGATGGAATTCGTAAAACATTGAATTCGCTGGATGAAATTGTTAAAGGAGAACTTCATATAATCTATGGTACAAGTTCAGATAAGGATATTAATTCGATTGTAAGACTCTTCCCTGCCGACTTAAATTTGACTTTTACTCAATTTTCAAATCCACGTTCAGCTACAGTTGAACAGCTAAAATCAGCCGCGGAACAATTAAATTTCAAAAAGATTAATTTTTTTTCAAATTTTGATGAAGCTTACTCTTCAGTTCAAAATACTGCAAAACAAGAAGATACCATCCTCATCATCGGCAGCTTCTTTTTAGTGAGTGATTTTTTTTAATTTTTTTTCCATTTTCCGCTTGTCAATACAGAAAAGTCACTTATATTTGCACACGCAATTGACAACGAGGTCAGCGCAAAACAAAGGGAGCTTAGCTCAGTTGGTTTAGAGCACCTGCCTTACAAGCAGGGGGTCACTGGTTCGAATCCAGTAGTTCCCACAACTAAAGGTTCAACAAATGTTGAACCTTTTTTTATGCCTTATTTTTTAGAACTTTTTATAATTTAAAAAAATTGGCATTCAAATCCAATTTACTTCTGTTAAATATTTAGGAATCAAAGAATAGGATCGGAAAATTGAATATGAAATTTGCTGAAACCCTAATAAAAGCTGATTTGCTATTTCGCAATATTGCTAATTAGCAAATTTGCAGAAATCCAATATTTAAACTTACACAAGTTCATGCTTTGCTATTCAGCATATTTAGTTACAATTATTAAAGAATTTCATCTTGTCCACAGATGATTGATATTTCCCAAAAAATCATAATCACATATATAATTGGTTTTAATCTCGTTCAATTTAAAACTCAACCAATTGATTATGCCAAACAAACACATACAAGTACTTCTAGCAACAATTTTATTTACCCTCTTTTTCTACGAAAAATCACTTGGAATTAATGTACTCCTTTACGAAGTAATCATTTTAACCATGATTGTATTTCAAGCAGTGAAGACAAATTTATGGTCAAAACATTTTTTACTACCCTTAGCTTTAGTACTATTTACCAGTATTATGACAGTGGTTCATCACTCAACACTGAGCTACGTGATCAATTTCATGACTTTTTTCCTGTTTATTGGATTGATCAATAATACCAAGATTAAATCCTGGTGGATTGCCATCTCAGCGAGTTTTGTCGCAAGTTTCGCCTCTATTCAGGAGCTTTTCGAGCAAGAAGAAGAAACTAACCGTTCTAAACTAAAATTTAATTGGAGAAAGTGGTCCATGTTTGTTTTACCAATTGGAATTATCATTCTCTTTCTAATTTTTTACAGTGGATCAAACCCTGCATTCGATCGCTTGATTTCTAAGATTGGTACATTCCTCAACGACAATATCTTTTTTGTCTTTAAAAACGTCAAGCTTTCCATTGTTTTAACTATACTTTTGGGTTGGGTCACTTCTGTATTTCTGCTTGTTCGTTCTTCCTACTTTCAAGGACAAGAAAAGGATACCAAAGCTTCTGACGATCTCGTGCGCAAAAAAAGTGGTCATTCAATTTTTAAGAACTTAGGTTTTAAGTACCACTATCAATCTGCGGTATTCCTCTTTGCGTGTCTTAATTTCATTCTATTGATCCTCAATTACTTGGATGTTGTACACGTCTGGTTCGGTTTTGAATTTGAGGGACAATTTTTGAAAGATTTCGTGCACGAAGGAACCTATTTTTTGATTCTTTCTATTCTCATTTCTGTCAGTTTGGTACTCTTCTACTTCAAAGGAAGTATCAACTTTTATTCTAAAAACAAATGGTTAAAACGACTAGCAGTTATCTGGTTAGCACAAAATTTATTCTTATCCATCTCCGTGGCGATTAGAACCATTTATTATGTTCAATATTACTCGCTTGCGCATGGAAGAATTGCCGTTTTTATCTTCTTAATTTTAGTGGCAATTGGAATTGTGACGGTCTACATCAAAGTAGCTTATCGTAAAACAAGCTATTATCTCTTCCGAGTCAATACAGTTTCATTTATGCTTGTTCTCTCCATCACCACTGCATTTAATTGGGATAAAATCATTGCTAAGTACAACTTTAAAAATGCCGAAGTTTCATTTCTTCATCTGAATTTCATGGCAAATCTCTCCGATTCAGCGCTGCCTTATTTGGAACAGGACATTGAACTTTTAGAAAAGGTAGACCAAAGTCAACTGCAAAAACTATCTAAGTCATATGGAAGCAGTTCTTTCGAGCCATTCAGAAAGCTATACATGAGTCCAGATAATTATGTCAGTCATATTAAGAAACGAAAAGTAATATTTGTTCGGAAGTGGAAAAATAAATCCTGGTTAGAATGGAATTGGGCTGAAGCGGAAGCGTACGAAATGATTAAAAACAAAAAAAGGTGAACTGCCAGTCCACCTTTTCAATTCTTTTAATTCTATTCTAAGGTACTACGGTCACCTGAATGTTACTTGGACGATATCTCGTACGGATTACACCACCTTCAGAAGTTCCACTTGTGATGGCTGCTTCATTCACACGGTCGATGTAACAAGTCGATGTACCAAGAGCTAGATCATTCAATTGATTTGTTCCCATAACGATATCCGTTGATCCTTGTCCAATTGCGAAGAATGCTGCATCTTCACCCCATGTCCAGCTGCCTACAAATAAGTTTGCACGCTCACCTGCTGCTAATGGATTTCCAACCCACGTAAAGGTATTGGCTACCGATTTTGTGATAGTATCAAAGCCAGCTGGGTACGCAATTGTATCCATGGCTGGTGTTGTATTTGTAAAGGTAATACCATCGACATTTTTATAGGTAAACGTTCCCGTTGTGATTTTACCCGCATACTCTTTCGCATGTCCACTGTAGACAATGCTATATGGCATCTCGTCTCCATTGAACTTCACTTCCGCTGGAGATGTTGCTTCTAATAACGTTCCCGTCGGACTTCCGAAGCGCAAGCGACAAACTGCAACTGTTTTGTCCGTATTTTGGTTGTAGAACAATTCGTAAACGGTGTAAATTTTATCTTGGTTTACATCTGATGAGTCCTCTTTTTGACAAGAAACAAAAGCTATTGACAAACTCAAAAAGGCGATTGCTCCAAAAAGTACTTTTTTCATATTTATCTTTTAGTTGGTTCTACCAAATTTAATAATAATCGTGCCAAAATTGATTTTAGAAAACAGAAACTAGCGCCCCAGCGAAAATAAATAGCCTTTTGAATTGGATTATCTATTTGACCAACATCAAAATGCGACCTTGGAAGCACTTTTGTGTTGATTGACAAATGATAAAGACAGGAAAAAGTTATGAATTGTAGATGGCACAGTGACGAAGGAACTAAGGCGCCCAGAGCTAAATCGTTAAACTTTCTATGTCATACATCATGCAATGCAAAAGAAACTCCTTAAATTAGGCGGACAAAAAACCAGAAAAATGAAAAATATGAGAATTATAACAGCGTTTTTAATGCTGATTTTATTGTCTCCCGTGCGTGCGGATGAGGGAATGTGGCTTCCATTTTTACTAGGAAGAAACTATGAGGATATGAAGAAGCATGGTCTTCGATTGACACAGGAACAGATCTATTCGATTAACCAGTCGTCATTGAAAGATGCTATCGTTTCTTTTGGTGGATTTTGTACTGGTGAGATCATTTCTAAAAATGGACTGATTTTAACGAATCACCACTGTGGTTACGACGCCATTGCTGAAGCTTCAACTACTGAACATAATTATTTGGACAATGGATTCTGGGCGAAGAGCTACGACCAAGAAATTCCAGTCCCAGGTTTGACAGCTACTTTCATCATTCGCATGGAGGATGTTTCTGAAACAATCAACAAGGCATTGAACGATTCAATGACAGAAGAAGAGCGTGCTGCAAAAATCAAAGAAGTTTCTGCAGTGTTAACGGCAGATGCAGTTGCTGGAACAAACTACGAAGCTTTTGTTCGCGATTTCTTCGAAGGAAATGAATTCTACCTTTTCGTAAAGGAGACTTTTAACGATATCAGAATGGTGGGAACGCCTCCTCAATCTGCTGGAAAGTTCGGTGGAGATACTGACAACTGGATGTGGCCACGTCACACAGCGGACTTCTCAATGTTCCGTGTTTATGCTGATAAGGACAACAATCCGGCCACTTTTTCTACAGAAAACAAGCCATACTCACCAAAGCATTCATTACCTATCTCTTTGAAAGGTGTTTCTGAAGGTGATTACGCAATGGTATTTGGTTTCCCTGGAAGCACAGATCGTTACTTGAGCTCATTTGGTGTTCAACAAGCGGTAACGTTGGAGCAACCTAAGCGTGTTGAGTTACGTGCGAAGAAATTGGAAATCATGCGTTCTTACATGGACCAAGATGATGCGGTTCGTTTGAACTACTCTTCGAAATATGCGCAAGTAGCGAACTATTGGAAATATTTTATCGGTCAGACGGAACAAGTGAAGAAGAACAATGTGATCGGAAAGAAACAAGAATTGGAAGCGCAATTCAAAAAATTCATTCAAGGAAAAGACAAGTACGCGAATGTCTTGAGTATGATGGAGAATTCGTACAATACAACGAACGATTATGTGAACATTAATGTTTATCAATCAGAATTCATTTACTCGGTTGATGCCAACTTAACGGCTTTCCGTTTTAAATTCTGGAAAGATGCAGTTGAAGCAGAATCTGAGCGAGCTGATTTCTTGAAAACTCGTTTAATTGAGTTGACAAAAGAATACTACGAAAGTGCGAATACAGCCATCGAGTCGGACATCATCAGTAACCTTTTAGCGATGTATATTAAGGATGTTCCAATGGATCAAATGGGACCATTAACCAAAAAAATTGCAGCGAAAGGTGAAAAAGGAGCACAGAAATATGCGCAGTTGATTAAAAAGAAATCAATCTTCGTTAATAAAGAGAAGTTTGATGCATTCGCAAGTTCACCATCGATCAAGAAATTGAATAAAGATCCATTATTCCGTTTGATTATGGATATGAATGACGCATTGTCTGCCGTAAAAGGGAAAGAAGAAATCCACAAAGCAGATGAAGAATTGGCGAAAGCAAATAGATTGTTTGTTGAAGGAATTCGTTTGATGAATCCAGATAAAGTTTACTATCCAAATGCAAATTCAACTTTACGTTTGACTTACGGAAATGTTCTACCTTATTCTCCAGCAGATGCAGTTCATTACGATTACGTAACGACTATCGACGGAGTGATGGAAAAAGAAGATCCAACATCACACGAATTCAAAGTAGATCCACGTATCAAAGAAGTGTGGAAGAAGAAAGATTACGGTCAGTACGCTGATAAAAACGGAAACTTGACAGTGAACTTCCTTTCGAACAACGATATTACTGGTGGAAACTCTGGTTCGCCTGTTATCAACGGAGATGGTCAATTGATTGGAACTGCTTTTGATGGAAACTGGGAAGCAATGTCAGGTGATATCTTCTTCGAGAAAAATATCCAACGTACAATATCTTTAGATATTCGCTACACACTTTGGTTGGTTGACAAGTGCTACGGTGCTACAAACCTTATCGAAGAAATGGAATTGATTAAATAAGAATCAACTCACAATAGAAAGTCCCGCTTGTTAGTTCAGGCGGGATTTTTAGTTTTGTATGAACGATAAAATTTATTTTGAAGCAATTAGCCTTACTTTTTTCGACCCTATTCGTTGTGATGGGCTTTCATGCTTCAGCTAGCACTTCTAATCCCTATAAATGGGAAAAAGATAATGGTGGCTACGTTCTCTTGATTCTCTGTCTAACTCTGGGAACATACCTTCTTTATCAATATATTATCGCAAATAGAGAAGATAAATATTGGCAAAAAGGACTTTTCCCTCCCAAAAAGAAATTTAAACGAGATACGCTCATCGAAGCTTACATTCGCTTGGGGGCCCGAATGATTCAATCGGATACAGAAGAAATTGGAAAAAAAATGGGATACATGGTTCAGTATTTTAATCGGTATTTTCACAACGTCAATTACGATTTAGAGTTTACCATTCGACACGCATACAGGCATCCCGTTCAATTAAAAAGTACTTCAAGCTGGATTAAAAAACACATTCCTAACAAATCCATGCGAATTCAGGTCCTTTATTTTTTAGCCGGACTTGCCTACATTGATGGGAGCATTCAAGATTCTGAAAGACGCATTCTAGCTCAACTTACCGACTACCTAGATCTCACCTTAAAAGATTTAGAAAGCGTGATTGGAATGTATGACGCTCACTACAATCGCACGCAAGAAAACGAAAACACTAATAAAGAATCAGCGTTAGAAACAGCCCGAAAAATAGCCGCCAAAATTCTTGGTGTCTCGCCATACGCATCATCTGATGAAATTAAAAAGGCGTATCGACAACTGGTAAAGCTTCATCACCCCGATCGGTTTATCTCGGCTTCGCAAGAACAACAAAAAATCGCAGAACAGCGCTTTATTGAGATTCAAAAAGCATACGAGTTTTTCGAGCAGCAAACTTAAATACGTAGTTCTTCGGATTTTTTTTGCGAATATAGTTTCTCATTTTTGTAGAAACACTTAATTATGAGATTACTGTTCACAGTATTGATTACTTTACTTTTTTATTCTTTTAATTTCTCTCAGGATAATTCTATCCAATGGGCCAATAAAGTTCTTGAGGTTTCTTCCGAATTTACTTACGAAAAGCATCCAACTCAATACGTTAGTAAAAATGTATTGGGATATCCGAATACAGACCCGCTGGGACAAGCCAATCCCGCGGCATGGTGTCCAAAAACAAAAAGCAGTGACAAAGAATTCATTTTGGTTTCCTTCCAAAAACCGATGGCTATTCAACAGGTCCTTATTAACGAAAGCTTCGGTGCAGGAACAATCTCTCATGTTTATTTGATCGATACAGACAATAATTCTCACCTTGTTCATCGAGACAGCCTTTTTGCGACAACAGATGCAGGTCGATTACTTCAAGTGACTTTCGATAGAACTGATTTTCTCGTTCAGCAAGTAAGAGTAGAAATGAATACATCAAAGATTGACGGGTACAATCAAATCGATGCAATCGGAATTGCAGACCATCAAATCCTTCCAAAAACCTTTGTTCGCACTGAAAAAATCGTTGAGACTCCAGAGAAAATCCCATTGGACGAAAATATCAATTCTACGAATCAGGAATTGTTACCAGTAATTACTCCTGACGGGAAGCAACTTTTCTTTACACGCGAAAATCACCCTGAAAATATTGCACCTGAAACCCAGGAAATTTGGATGTCTACTATTGATGAAAACAAATTATTCAGCAAAGCAATCAATGTTGGAGCTCCGCTGAATCACTCTCGTAATTCTAGTCTTATCTCGATTACTCCAGATGGAAATCAGGCCCTTGTCTTAAATGTCTATAATCCTGATGGAACTTTTTCATCGGGTTATTCTATGACCAAGAAAACGATCAATGGTTGGAGCACTCCGGTTCAAGTTCCGATTGAAGATTACTATAATGACAGTAAGTTTGGTGAAGCTACACTTTCAAATACGGGAAATACGATTATACTCGCAGTGCAACGAAAGGATGGAAAAGGGTCAAAAGATTTGTATGTTACGCACAGAGACTCAACTGGAAATTGGACAAAACCATTGAATTTAGGTGAAATAAATACAGTTGGTTCAGAGACTGCTCCATTTTTAGCTTCTGATGATAGAACGCTTTATTTTGCTACCGACGGTTATCCGGGATATGGTGGTAAGGATGTTTTCGTTACTCGAAGAATTGGAGATGGTTGGACAGATTGGACGGAACCGACAAACCTTGGTGCGGGAATAAATACAGAGGGATTTGACGCTTATTACACAGTTCCTGCAAGTGGTGAATTTGCCTATTTCGTCAACACAATCTCGAAAGGAAATACAGATATATTTCGCGTAAAACTTCCTGAAGCACTTCGCCCACAAGCGGTGACTTTGGTAAAAGGAACAGTTTTTAATACCGAGACAAATGAACCGATTTCTACTTCGATTAATTATTACAATTTAAACACAGGAAAACTTGTAGGTACCGCTTATTCAAACCCTGAAGACGGAGCATACCAAATAGTTTTACCCAGTGGAAACTTATATGGATTTACGGCTCAAAAAGAGGGATTTATTGGAATATCAGAGAACCTAAGAATCGACTCTAGTTCAACTTACCAAGAAATTGAACGAAATCTGTATCTATCTCCTATCAAAAAGGGAACGAGAATTCGTGTAAACAACATATATTTTGATTTTGCCAAAGCTTCATTGCGATCAGAGTCGTTTGTTGAGTTGGATCAAATCACCTCAATAATGAAGTCCAATCCAAATATGAAAGTGATCATTGAAGGTCACACAGATGATCGTGGAGATGACAATTATAATCTAAAACTAAGCGAAAAAAGAGCGAATTCAGTAGTTGACTATTTAATTTCAAAAGGAATATCCTCTTCTCGTCTGAAAAGCATCGGTCACGGAGAAAAAATCCCAGCGAAAGAAAACTCATCAGACGAGAATCGGCAATTTAATCGTCGTGTAGAATTCGTTATTGAAACGATTTAATCATTCTACTGAACAAAACCAGCAGCTACGGTGTTGTTCGATTGCGGATCGATTAAAATAAATGAACCATTGGTTGGATTTTCAGCATAACTATCCAAATATGCGGGCTGACTCATTTTAATTAATACTTCTGAAATATCATTCAGGTTGATGGAAGCAGCATTCTCTTCCTTCGCACCAGATATTGGGTCCACTTTCGCAAGAATTTGAGCAATTTTAATTGGGAACTCACGTGCTCCAGATTTTAGCAATAACTTTCCTCCAAGAACAGCTGAATGATCGTCCATCCAGACGAGTGCTGCTTTTATCGCTCTTTCCGAATTTGGCGTTTGATCTGGTTTAACAAGAATGCTTCCACGACTAATATCGATTTCATCTTCCAAAGAGATAATAACACTCTCCCCTTCTCTCGCTGAATCTTGCGTTTCTGTATATCTTCTGATTTCAGTAATCTTACTTTTCTTTTCTGATGGAAGTGTGATAATTTCATCCCCAACATTCACTGTTCCACTTAAAACACGACCTGCAAATCCACGGAAGTCAACAAAATCATCATTTTGAACGTGATAAACTTGCTGTACATCAAATCGGAAAGGAACGTCTTTGTCGTGACGAACTTTTGGTCGATGTAAAACATCATTCAACGTGTCACCAGAGAACCAAGGCATATTCGCTGATTTTTCAACCACATTATCGCCTTTTAACGAGCTGATTGGGATGATCTCATAATTGATGTTTTCGCCAAATCCGCTCACCATTTCTTTAATCGAAACAGCTATTTTCAGAAACTGATCCTCGCTGTAATCAACCAAATCCATTTTATTCACACAGAAAATAACTTGATCTAATTTCAATAACTGACTGATGTAGAAGTGACGATAACTCTGCTCTACCAATCCTTTTCGTGCATCCACGAGAATAATAGAAACTTCAGAATTCGAAGCTCCAGTAACCATGTTTCTTGTGTACTCCACGTGACCAGGACTGTCAGCAATGATAAATTTCCGAGTATCTGTCGAAAAATATATGTGTGCCACATCAATTGTAATTCCTTGCTCTCTTTCCGCAACAAGTCCATCGGTGATCACACTAAAGTCGAGGTCATCCCACCCTTTTTCGGCAGTTTTTCGCTCGATCAATTCCTCTTGTTCTTTGGTCAACGCTTGGTTATCGTGTAAAAGACGACCAATCAATGTGCTCTTTCCATCATCAACGCTACCAGCTGTGCTAATTCTAACTAATTCCATCTTAAAAATATCCTCCTTTTTTACGGTCTTCTAATGCCGACTCACTTCTTTTATCATCAATTCTTGCTCCTCTTTCCGAATGTTTCGAAGCCATATTTTCCAATCGCACTTTGTTCACTGTATCAGCATCAGAAACAAAAGCTGCTGTACACGTCATATCCCCCACTGTTCTGAATCGAACTTTCTTGGATAAAATTTCATCCGTTTCAACGATGTTCAAATGATCCGAAAATGCCAAATATGCACCATCTCGTTTCACCAATTTTCTATCGTGTGCGAAATAAACTGAAGGTAAATCCAAATTCTCCTGCTGAATGTATGTCCAAATATCTTCCTCTGTCCAGTTACTAATCGGGAAAGCACGAACGTTCTCTCCAAAATTGATTTTTCCATTCAACATTTGAAATGGCTCTGGACGTTGCTTTTTGTAATCCCACTGACCGAAATCGTCTCGAACAGAGAAAATACGTTCCTTCGCACGACTTTTTTCTTCGTCGCGGCGGGCACCGCCCATACAGACATCAAATCCAAACTCTTCAATTGCATCGAGCAACGTTACCGTTTGAAGAGAGTTTCTACTTGCATATTTTCCAGTTTCCTCCTTTACTTTGTTTTGGTTGATCGAGTCCTGAACATAGCGAACAATCAAGTTTACGCCCAGCTTATTAACCAGATAATCGCGAAATTCGATCGTCTCCGGGAAGTTATGTCCCGTATCTATATGCATGAAAGGAAACGGAATTTTACCAGGATAAAAAGCTTTTCTCGCCAAGTGTGCCATGACGATTGAATCCTTCCCTCCCGAGAATAATAAAACCGGTTTATTGAATTGTGCAGCTACTTCACGAAGGATGTAAATGCTTTCATTTTCTAAATCTAATAAGTGTTGATTCATGTTACAGTACTTTATGTAATCCACATTCTCTATTATCCAAAGCTTTAGTTGGATCGAAATAATTTTCTTCGTTGGTAAGATTGTATTCTTCCAAATATTTATCAAGATCTTCGTCCGACCAGTAATAAAAAGGCGACACTTTAAACACACCGTCTTTTCCCCTCGAAACGATATCTAATGAAGCGCGAAGAGCCGTTTGATTTTTACGAAGGTTAGTAAACCAAACATCCGGTTGATGCTTATCCATTGCTCTTTTGAAAGGCTCCAACTTCACTTGTTCTGTAAATTGATCGTGAAGAGGTGTATCAATCTCTGGAATTCCCATAACAGCGTCACGGTGAGCAGCCGTCTGTTTTGGAACAAATAAGTCCACGTTTAACTCCAACTGTTTAATCACTTCTTCTGCATGAAGGTACGTCGCACGTGTATTGTATCCTGTATCGCACCAAACGACTGGTATATCATGTTTCAACGAGCTTACGCAATGCAAGATAGCAGCCTCGTATGGCCGAAAGTTGGTCGTGATAATTGGTTTTTTCGCAATGGACAAAGCCCATTTTACAATCTCCTCAGGACTGGCATTTTTTAGCTCAGCATTTATTTTTTCAAGCTGCATTTTATCGATTTAAAATTTTAATCCATGTTCGTTCGTGAACATAGTACAGCACCATTTTACTGATCACTTCGACTCCACCTATGCTAAAGGCGACATCAAATTTTCCAGTTAGTAAATAAGAAATTACGATAGTATCAATTGTACCTACCACCCTCCATGACAGCGTTTTAACCAGTGAAATACGCTGACTGCTTTGTCGTTTTAACCCAATAGAATCGATGATCATATCTGCTGTTTGACAACAAATATAACATACTCTATCGACTTAGTAGGCTTTTAAAGATCTTTTAACGATTTATTTTCAAGAACATTCAAGATATTATCACGAACTTCTACCATCATGTGGTTCAGACTGCACTCCTCTTCGCTTTCGCAATCATTGCATTTTTCGTAATAATTTAGACTCACACATGGGAGCCAAGCAATTGGTCCCTCGAGTAGGCGAATTACACTGGCCATAGAAATATCTTCAGGCTCTTTGATTAGATAATATCCACCTCCTTTTCCCTTTTTCGACCCGAGAATACCGTTCCGTTTAAGGTTTAGCAGGATAGCTTCGAGGAATTTTTGAGATATTCCCTCTTTTTCGGAAATTTCAGA
Organism: Henriciella pelagia; assembly: GCA_964219255.1. Taxonomy (GTDB): domain Bacteria; phylum Bacteroidota; class Bacteroidia; order Flavobacteriales_D; family Crocinitomicaceae; genus UBA4466. Next base: position 156,674 of record CAXPPC010000004.1, on the reverse strand, counting down.
AATTAACGTTGGATTGTTGCCTTCTTTTTTTGCGAGATAACGCAAGGCCTTGAGTCCATATTTCGTTTTTTTTGACAGCATTCTAATTAAATTCTAAATCCTAACAGACACATATCATCTGTTTGGTCATTATCACCCTTCCATTCTTCAAATTCTGAAAGGAATAACTCTTCCTGCTCAGAAATGGGTAGAATCGCAACTTTCTTCATTAAACTTTGAAGTCGTTTCGACATGTAACGTTTATTCTTGTCACCGCCAAACTGATCAACAAAACCATCAGTAGCCAGATAAATCACATCTCCTTTTTCGTAATCCATCTGATGATCGGTAAAAGAAATTCCCTCTGATCCATAACCAACATGGTGGCGGTCGCCTTTAATTTCAATTAACTTACCATCACGAGCAACGTAGCAAGACATATTTGCACCTGCATAGTAGATTTTATTGCTGGTAATATCAAGTACACCAAATCCAACATCCATTCCATCTCGCATTTGATCTGTTGACTTCGTCTGGAACGACTTAATAAGTTGGTCTCTCACTACATTTAAAGCTTCTCCCGGACTGTTTACATTTTGATTCGAGAATGTTTGTTTCAATAAGCTATTACATAAAATACTTAGTATAGCTCCAGGTACTCCATGACCAGTACAGTCTGCTACTATAAACGCAATTAAATCATTTCCAGCATTCGACTTCATCTTATCAACGATGTAAAAGTCACCACTTAAAATGTTCATTGGTTTATATAAGACAAAAGAATCTTCGAAAATCTCTTTCACATCCGATTCACTTGTCAACGTGGCCTCTTGAATCAACCGCGCATACTCGATACTTTCATTGATATCTCTATTCTGTTTATCTAAAAGCTCCCTTGTGTATTTGTCCTTCGTAATATCCGAACAAATTCCGCTTCTTTTAATCACTCTACCATCATTATCGATAACAGGGTAGCCTCTTTCGTGGATCCAGCGAATTTTTCCATCAATTACCAATCGGTATTCAACATCAAATGACTGGCGATTCTTAAGTCCAATTAAACAACGTTTAAAAATATGACGATCATCCTCATGAATTAGGTCGATAAATTTTTTTCCATCAAAAAAGAACTCTTGGGGAACCCCTAAAACGTCAATGCACTTTGGACTCATGTACTCGTACTCCATGTCGAAAATGTTGTACAAATAGAAAACGTCATCGATGGTTTCGGAAATCTTTCGGAAGTTCTGTTCACTTTCCTGAAGGGCCATTTCAGCTTTCTTCTGAGCAGTAATTTCGGTGCAGACACCTATCACTTGATCCAACAGTCCATCTTCATCCAACACGGCAGTCGTTTCCACCAGCATCCAGATTAATTCACCACCTTTAGTATAAATCGGAATTTGAACGGCTTTAGGATAAACTGGACCAGAATTAGCAATACGATTGAATGTTTCTTCGTAGAAATGAGGAATTCTAAGTACTTCACTAGGTTTTTTCCCTTTAAAGTCATCAAGCTCGTAACCTGTCATTTTAAGAAACCCAGCATTACTCCATAGTACTTTATCGTTTTTATCTGTAATGTAAATCCCGTTGGTAATACTCGTTGCAATCTGAGAAAGTTCTTGGATTTCAGTAATCAAGCCCTCTTTCTCATTTTTATTCTTCTCAACTTCACGAACTAACTCTTTCTCCTTTGTGATATCATGAGAAATCCCCATGGTACCAATTTGATTCCCTTCAGCGTCAAAAATGATATTTGCTGATAAGAATGAAACGAAAATCTCTCCATTCTTGCGTTTGTTGACAACCTCACCTATATACCTTCCTCTTTTTTCCAACGTTTCTGAAATACGTTGAAGCTCCTTTTCACTTGCGTACAGGATTCCTATTCCTTTTGATACTACTTCCTCTTTTGAGTAACCAAACACTTTTTCCGCAGCAGGATTAAATTCAAAAATATTCCCATCTGCATCTGATGAACAAATACATTCAAGTGAATTTAAAATGAGTTGTTCTTTGTAAAAAGAACTATTTAGAATTTCGTCTGGCATGTGTAGTTTCTTTCGGTTGATTAAAGATAAATATTTCCTACAAACTGGACAACCAAAGCATAATATCTACACCGTCTGCGTAATCAAACAATCCTGGTTGTTGAGCTTGACCAAATGGTAAATAATTCTTTCCAACTACGACTTGTATGTCTTCTTTATTGGAATCGATAAACTTCACAACCTCTTCTGACGAATTATAGAATTGATAATGCAACATGGCTAATGGTGAAAATAAATCCTCCGATTCTCTCAATAAGACAAAGTTATTGTCCAACAATTTATGCTGATTCATCAAATAAACTGCCTTGTTGTAATCGTAGTTATTGCCGTACTTGTTGTTATTGATCACTTCACTGTGACTGAAAATCCCTTCAAAGAAGCGATCCACTTTAAAGTCGACGGGGAACATCAAATGAGATACATTTCTGCAGCCTAACCCGAAGTAACTAAAAATATCATTTCCTAATGCTTCAATTTCCGCAGGAGTCTCATCCCCAGATAATACAGCGATAGATGTTCTGTTTTTACGGAAAATATGCGGGTACTTGCCAAAATACTGTTCGAAATATTTGAGTGAATTGTTGCTTCCTGTAGCGATTACACCATCGAGTTCTCCAATTTTCCCAACAACAAACTCAATTCGATTTGCAATTTCGGGTAAAAACTGAATCAATACTCCAGCTATTGCAGGAAGCAAAGTTTTATCATCTGAACTGAGCTTACAAACCGCTTTATTTCCTGAAACAATCACCGAAAGAAAATCGTGAAATCCAACTAAGGGAATATTTCCAGCCATAATGATTCCGATCCGCTTAGGTTCTTCGCTAAAAGTATATTTTGAAGTCCACTCGTTTAGTTTTTCCTTCGTGAGAAGATCACCCAGCGCTTTCAAACTTTGACGGACGTTTTCTTTGCTAAACCAACCATTGTAAGCCACTTGTCGATTTATGACATATTGCAGGTCGTTCCACTCTTTCTCAGTGATTCCCAATTCAAATCCAGCATACTCGGTTTCTGTCCCCAAAGCACGCATTACGGCACCCAATTGTGCCAATCCACCAATAATTTCTTCTTGCTTCACGCTGCAAAATTATCTTCATTCTAATGAAATTCCTATCTATCAGTCAATTTTCGTTCATATTTCCACAGATTTACAGTCTTGCTATGTATATTTGTACTCGAAAAATTGACACCATGGCAATAATTATTACAGACGAATGCATTAATTGCGGGGCATGCGAACCAGAATGTCCGAATAATGCGATTTATGAAGGAGGTGCAGAGTGGCGCTATTCAGATGGAACTTCTCTTACAGGGATGATCACCACTTTGGATGGAAATGAGGTAATGGCAGATGATGCGAACGAACCAGTTGATATGGATGTTTACTACATCGCTCCGGATAAATGTACAGAATGTGTTGGTTTCCACGACGAACCACAATGTGCTGCCGTTTGTCCAGTTGATTGTTGTATTGACGATCCAGCGTTCAGAGAATCTGAAGATGAATTACTTGCGAAGAAAGACTTCATGCACCTGTAAATTCACAAAAGAATACTTTGAAGGGAAATCACAACGATTTCCCTTTTTTTTGTCCTTTTTTTCATGGATTTCTTAATTAATGTACTAATTTTGCCGCGGGGTAAGTCTTATACGACCAGCTCCCTCTGAATCCCCCAGGACGGGAACGTAGCAAGGGTAAGAGGTTGTAGCGGTGCGATGTAAGTAGCTTGCCCCTCTTTTATTTATAACAGTTTAGATTTCAGAAGTCAGATGTAAGACACTAGACTCATAACTAGTTGAGATTTATAAGTTTTGTAATTGAACACATAATAATTTTTAAAGTACATCGAGGGAACTCGAGATGCACTTTAATCAGTCCACACCGAAATTTAATCTAGATTCTATTATCTAGCGTCTGATATCTATCCTTTTGGGCGTTCCCTTCGGTCGGGCTTTCCGTTTTACGTGGTACACTTCCAATCCCTAACGCAGGTTGATGGTACATTTGAAATATTCATTTAACAAGAACGCTTTTCGAGACTGCTCGTTGAGCACCTCAAAGCTCAAAAAAGAACCATGAACTAATCCAGCGTCTGATTTCTGATGTCTTCCAACATTTCCAGCAGCACTTAATAACTCGTGGATAACTCCCATCACAATTCCAACGGACGAAGCAAATTCTGTTCTACTTTTACAGAAAAAACAATTCGTATGAAATTCTTTATTGATACAGCTAATCTTGATGAGATTAAAGAAGCTAATGACCTCGGAATTTTGGATGGTGTAACAACCAATCCATCATTAATGGCAAAAGAGGGAATTACTGGTGAACAAAACATACTCGATCATTATGTGGCGATTTGTAATATTGTTGATGGACCGGTAAGTGCCGAAGTGATTTCTACAGATTACGAAGGAATTGTTCGTGAAGGTGAGGCTTTGGCAAAATTGCACAAGAATATCGTGGTAAAAGTGCCAATGATCTTAGATGGAATTAAGGCAATCAAGTATTTCACATCGAAAGGAATTAAAACAAATTGTACGTTGATCTTCTCAGCTGGACAGGCATTGATCGCAGCGAAGGCTGGAGCGACTTACATTTCTCCTTTTTTAGGTCGTTTGGATGACATTTCTACAAACGGATTGGATTTGATCGCACAAATTCGCGCGATTTACGACAATTACACTTTTGATACGGAGATTTTAGCGGCTTCTGTTCGTCACCCAATGCACATTATTCACTGTGCAGAGATTGGATCTGATGTAGCAACTTGTCCGTTGAAAGCAATCAAAGCATTGGCAAATCACCCACTAACGGATTCAGGATTAGCAACATTCTTAGCTGATTACGCTAAAGGAAATAAATAATCGCAATTGATTTTATTGCACGAACCGGATTTCTTTTGAAGTCCGGTTTTTTAATGTGCTTTCTCCGACAAATCGACTTCGTTCTTCGGAACAAATAACAAGAGGATAAATCCAACAGAAAAGAAGAATGCGATCGACAACACTGACATTCTGAGGTCGCCCGTAAGCGCAAACATCAATCCGTAGAAGAAAGTTCCAAGTACGATTCCCACTTTCTCCGTGACATCGTAGAATGAGAAATACGATGCGTGATCTTCAGTTTCTGGCAAGAATTTCGAGTAAGTTGAACGAGAAATTGCCTGCACTCCACCCATTACCAATCCAACACCACAAGCGAGCAAATAGAATTCAACTGGAGATGTAATCACATAAGCCACGATACAAAGGACAATCCAAAATGCAACGGTGATCATTAACGTTCGAAGGTTTCCAATCATTCCAGATACGCGAGACATGATAAATGCACCGACCGCACCTAAAATTTGAATCAATAAGATAGAAACGATCAATCCTGTGTCTCCACCTCCTTCTCCCCAATCGATTTCTTCCTTAGCGAAGTAAACCGCCATCAGCATAACGGTTTGAACACCAGTATTGAAAAAGAAGAACGAACCTAAGTAACGCTTCAATCGTTTTGTCTTTCTGAATTCTTTAAAAACCAATCGCAGCTCACGGAATCCCTTCCAGATATAACCAGGTTCACGCTTTTTGTTGTAAACGTTATTCGGAAGAACACGGTAGGTAATCTGACTGAAACCAATCCACCAAATCCCCACAAGAATGAAGCAATACTTCGTATATTCAGCTCCAATCCCCATGATGATCCCTAAAGAAATTACCAATAACAGCATACTTCCGAAGTAACCCATTGAGAAACCTCTCGCTGAAATTTTATCGTGATCTTTTGGTTCCGCGATTTCCGGTAAATAGGCATTGTAGAAGACCAAACTGTTCCAAAAACCTATGCTGGCTAGGAAAACGGCAATTAATCCGAGTTCGACACTGTTCTCAAAATACGACAGCGCCATGGTTGAAAATGCCCCCAAATAACAGAAAAACTGCATGAATCGCTTCTTGTTACCAATGAAATCGGCGACACCAGAAAGTAACGGTGAAAGGAACGAAACGACTAAAAAGGATGCGCTAAGAATGTAGGAAATAAGCACTTGTGACTCCACATGAAAACCAAAGAAGTCTACCAAAACAGGCATTCCTTCTTCGTACACTTTTCCAGTGCTTTCAAGTGATTCGACATATAACTTCTTTGTGATATTTGTGTAGAATATCGGGAAGATGGCCGATGAAATCACCAAGTTGTACACTGAGTTTGCCCAGTCGTACATCACCCAACCACGGATGATCTTTTTATTTCCTTTTTCAATCATTCTTTTCCAGCGAGATAATCACTAAGATAATCGAAATGTTTTGTTAAACCACCACTCAAAGAAGTCTCTGAAGCTCTTTCAATGATCGCATCGTCGTCTGAAATGAATAACGAAGGGAACACTTCTTTCATCAATTCTGAACCAAAATCCTCAGAAGCATCCAACGGCAATTCACATGGAAGATTATCCACCGCCATCACAGCAATTGCACCTTCTTGTTTGAAATCAACTTCTGATTCCGTTTGAGGATCGTACCCATAGATTGGATCAGCGATTTTACTTGGGCGAATGGTACAAGCAACCGGACCGTCAATATCACAACTGATATCGGCTACCACAGACAGACGACTGTCTTCTCGCTTCAAATCTTCTCTTGTCACAATGAAATCCGCTTTATCACTCCAGTAGTGACAAGGAATGTACATATCTGTGAACGGTAAATATTTTGGGAAGATCGACTTGTAACTTGAAGGATCGGCGTAGAATTCCGTTTTATCGAACTCTTTTCCGTTGCGCTTCACGTAGTAATCTTCCACCTCCAAATGCGTGTAAACTGGGAAATCAAATTCCTTCGTCAAATATTCTTCTGGAGTCACTTCTGTGATAGGCAACAAAGACATGATTTCTCTTGCTCCGTGACCAACACGACCGAATCCAGTCAACACAACACGCGTATTATTCGGAAGCACCACTTTCTTCAACTCCTCCTCTACTTCTTTACGGTTGTGACATAAGTTTGCCGCTTTGATTTCATATAAATCGTGCTTCAAACCAAAAGTCAAGAAAGCATTGTACGTTCCTACAATTCCTGCGTAGCGACCAAAACCAATAATGCGACGATTCTCCTTGTTCTTCAACACTTCGTAATCGATCAATTGAATTTTCTTATCCACGATCGCTTGAAGTAAGTCGCGATTGTATGGTTGTTTCTTAAAAGTATGCGAGAAGAAAAGGTATTTCTTATTTGGAATTAAATCCTCGATATTTACCTCTTTTACCCCGATCAAAATATCGCAATCCGATAAATCTTCCTGCAATTTGATTCCAGCATCAGAATATTCTGAATCTTTGTACGCTCTAATTGGACTTGGTTGCACCACCACTTCTACGTGTGGATAAACAGTCATTAAAGTCACACATTGTTTCGGAGTCAACGGCACACGCTTGTCTGGCGGCACTTTTCCTTCTCGGATTACTCCCAATTTAATTTTTTCCATCTTATCTCTTCAACGGTTGATTTAATATGTATTGATCGATCATTTCTCTCACACATCCTTCTCCTCCTTTTTTAGAGAGGACCACATCCACGGATTCTTTCACCACCTGCATCGCATCGGCGGGACAGAAAGTAAATCCAATTGATCGCATCACTTCTGAATCGTTAATATCATCACCAATCATTGCGACTTCGTTCAGTTTGAATCCTTCAAGATCGCAAATTTCTTGTAATATTTTCATTTTTGGCTCGCGTGTCACATGGCAGTGTTGAATTCCCAACATTTCCGCTCGTGCTTTCACAGCTTCACCTTTGAATCCAGATGAAATGATCGCCACTTTGAAATCGTTTTTCGTTAAGTGTAAGATCGCCATTCCATCTTTAGTATTGAATTTCTTGAACTGATCACCGCTTTCCGTGAAGTACATTCCTCCATCAGTCATTACGCCATCCACGTCGATGACCAACAATTTAATTTGGTCCAATCGCTCTCTGAAATCAGCTACGGTAAAACACGGTTTGAACAACAAAGCATGCAGATCCAGTTCGTACTCTTCCGCGATCGCTTCCAAGTCGAACAAGGTCAATTCCTTCACATTATCGGCATCCAATTCGTCCAAAAACTCCTCGAAATCCAATCCGAACTTCTCACAAAGTCCTTTTATATTTTGCTCTAAATACATTAGATCATTTTATAGCCAACTGCCGCAGCAACCGGTTTCAAATCGTTCAACAATTGTTTAAACTCGTCGTGGTTAAGTTGCTGAGAAGCATCTGATTTCGCCACTTTGGGATTCGGGTGCGCTTCGATCAATAATCCATCGATCCCCATCGCTACACACGCTTTCGAAAGTACAGGAACGCCGTAAGCATATCCCATCGCATGTGAGGGATCTAAGACGATCGGTAAATTCGTGTGCTCTTGTAACCAAGCCACTCCACAAAGATCCAAAGTAAAACGCGTATTCGTTTCGAAAGTTCTTAAACCACGTTCACACAAGATCACATTTTCGTTTCCTCCCGAAAGCACGAATTCTGCAGCTTGAACAAACTCTTTCAAAGTTGTACCAAATCCTCTTTTGATTAACACCGGCTTATTTGTCTTAGCGCAAGCACGCAAAATTCCTTGATCGTACATTGCTTTTGCACCAACTTGAATAACATCTGAGTATTCAATGATTTCGTCGATATGCGTAGCATCACGCGCTTCTGTAATGACATTCAAACCATATTCATCGCGCATTTTCGCCAATAACTTCAATCCCTCAAGACCAAGCCCTTGGAATGAATACGGACTCGTTCTTGGTTTGTAGCAACCACCGCGTAACGTTGTCAATCCCATCGATTTCAGCAATTCAGCCGAAGAACGAATTTGATCTTCCGACTCCACCGAACAAGGTCCACCAATCAACAAAGTCGAATTAGTTGTACCACCAATCGTCACATCACCAATTTTCACTTCGCGTTTGTCACTTCGGTATTTTTTCGAAGCCAATTGAATATCATTATCGAATACCCAGAAGTCCTCCACTTCCGCTTGAAACTCAGCTGGCACTTCTTTCAATGAAGCTCCTGTGATTAAAATGTGTTGTTCTGGTTTTTTGATGTGGAATGCATTTAAAGCATCTGCAATCGCCACAGCTCGCTCGTCTGACAAGCTATTTTTGAGGTGTAAAATCATAATTCTCCTTTAATGAGGTGGACAAAAGTAACAATTCCTTGGGCATTTCCTGAATCGTCGACAACCGGCAAGTACATGATTGGGAAACGACTTCTCTTAATCAACTGAAGCATACTTAACACAGTATCATTCGCTTTAATTGAAGTTGGATCCGTGTTCACCAACTCATTTCCATCCATTTCTGAAATAGCGTTTAAGTGACGTAATAATCCTTTTCTGACATCAGCATTCGATATCAATCCGTTTAACTTACCAGAATTCGAATCGACCACCAAAGCAAATCCCAATTTACCCGAGTCGATCGTTTCTAGAATCGTTTTAAGCGACAAATCAGTAGAAGGAATTACAGGACATTCATCTAATGGAATCATAAAATCGCTGATTTGGTAATGCGATTCCACTTTACGCTTCGTGAGATTCATCAGTGCATTTCCTACGCTTGCTGCGTTGAACAAATACGAACCAGAAACGGCGCTTGTCACTCCCATATTTCTTAAAATGAAAGAAACTTCAGCATTTACTCCTCCATCCACGTGGATTGATTTACCAGGATATTTGTTTCTAAACTGACGGATTTTGGTAAAGTTCTTCGTATCGAATTTACCACCACTCTGACCTGGAATTGTTGCCATGATCAGAATAAAATCGAAATCTGCATACTGATCGAAAATATCCACTTCCGTTGGTGTGATCACCGCAATTCCCTTTCGACCAGAAATCGAAGCTGGCATTTGAAGTGGTTCCTCCAAGTCCTCATATTGGAACGTGACATACTCCACTGGATTTTCCTCGAGTAATTTATAGTATTTCGAAGGGGTTGGTGTGATAATGTGCAAATCAATTGGAATCGAGCACAACTCTCTGATCACTTTAATATCATCGAACACACTTAAATCGTCGTTACAATCTACATGTAACAAATCGACTTGGTGTTCATCAAGATCCTGAATTACTTCCTTCAGGTCTCTTTTTTTATCGCTATAAATTGATGCTGAAATCTTCATTAATCAACTTCGTAAATTCGTTCAAACTTTGCATTACAAATCTCCAGTTCAGTGTTCTTTCCTTTAAAAACAGTTTTCTGTAAATCCTTTTCCAGATCGACCAACATTAAACGCTCATTGAAAGTCATCTCACCAATCTCTTTTGGTTGACTAGCAATAATTGAAACGATAAAAGAACCGTCTCTTTGCGCGATTTGTAAGTCCTGCTTTTTTCCGGTAATAAATTGATTGTCCTTCCAGTATTTAGCTAAATCGGTCGCTAAACTTTCATCTTTAGCATCAAAGAAATAGACGGTTAACTGATCGCCTATCACCTTGTGTCTTCCGTCGTCCATGCAAGAGAAAAGCATGAAAAAAGTGACAATAAACAAGAAATTTGTGTACTTCATATATCCCTGCGAAGATAACGAAAAGTGCGTTTAAATCTTGACAAAGGAGAACAGTTTCTTATTTTCGGAATTGTGGAAGCAAGAAAAGAAAAAAACAAGATCTATCAGGGAGCCGGTAACAAGGAAAGTCTCTACGATATAACAATGCCAGTAAACTGGAATAATAAATGCGTGATTTTCATTCACGGATACATGGGATACAAAGATTGGGGAGCGTGGAATTTAGTGGAAGATTACTTCGTAAATAATCAATTTGCGTTTATTAAATATAACGTTTCTCATAATGGAGGAACAACGACAAATCCAATTGACTTTCCAGATTTAGAATCGTTTGGAAAGAATGCCTATTCCAAAGAAGTGGCAGATTTTGAAGCGATTTTGAAACTCGCTCGAAAAGAATTTCCTTCAGAAACAAAATTCTATATCATCGGGCACTCAAGAGGAGGAGGAATTGCCGCATTGCAGTCGAAAAATGAGGAATTGACTAAAATTGCATTGCTTGCACCAATTAGTGACATTGGATCACGTTTCCCGAAAGATGAAGCTCTGGAAGAATGGAAATCGAAGGGAGTTTACTATCGAAAGAACGGTAGAACGAATCAAGAAATGCCCCATTTATTTCTTCAGTACGAAGACTTTCTAAAGAATAAAGAAAGACTGGATATCGAAGATCATTGCAAAAATGCAACTGTTCCACTATTAATTATTCATGGCGAGAACGACACATCAGTTCTTCCAGAAGAAGGAAAAAAGATCGCTGAAAGGTCTGGCAGTCCGATTGAAATCATAGAAAACACAGCCCACACATTCGACTCCAAACAGCCGTGGACAGAAAAAAAGCTACCTTTACCACTAGAAAACGCCTGTAAATCCATTTTAACATTCTTCAACGATGAGCGATAATGAAAAACATAGTCTTCTTGCAGAGTTAATCAAATTAGCTAAAGCTGATGGCACAATTCGTGAGATAGAATTTCAATTCTTGCTTTCAATCGCCGCACAAATGGGAGTCACAAAAGACGACTTCAAATCCCTTTTTGAAGAATACATCGAATTCAATCCACCCAAAATGGAAGCAGAGCGAATTATCCAGTTCCAACGATTGATTTTATTAATGAATGTGGATTTAAACATCGATCAATCGGAACTTGATTACATCAAGGATTTAGGAATTCGAATGGGACTTCATCCAAGTGCAACCAATCGTGTTTTGGAAGAGATGCACAAACATCCAAATAAGATCATTCCACCAGCAACTTTAATCGATATTTTCAAAACATATCACAACTAAATCGGTTAATTTCTAGCTATTTCAAAAGCTAATAATTTGATAACATAACCACTTTGGAATCCACTTATTATTGACAGAAATTTGCAAAAAAATTCAGTCAAATGATTAAAAAATTATTCACAGTCTCAGCATTAATTTTGGCCGCTTTCTCTGGTCAAGCGCAGTGTTCAGATTTGTTCTTTTCAGAGTACATTGAAGGATCTGGAAGCAACAAAGCAATCGAAATTTACAATCCAACATCGAACGACATCGATTTAACGGATTACGTTGTAGAAAGATTCAACAACGGAGGTACAACACCAACAGGAACATACACATTCCCAACTGGAACAATGATTACAGCTGGTGGAGTTTATGTAATCGGAAACTCAGGCGCTGATCCAGCAATTTTAGCGGTTTCAGATACAACGAACGCAGCAACATTCTTCAACGGAGATGATGCAATGACGTTAATGAACACATTGACTGGTGATACATTGGATATCATCGGAGTTGTAGGTGTTGACCCGGGTACTAACTGGGCAGTTGGAACAGGAGCTACTAGTGAATTTACATTAGTTAGAATGGTTGGAGTACAACAAGGAACAACTGATTGGACACTTTCAGCTACACAGTGGGATGTGCTTCCACAAAACACAATGGATTCACTTGGATCGCATACGATGACTCCATGTGGACCAGCTCCAGTTGTTGGGCCATGTGCAGGACCATTCTTCTCAGAATACATCGAAGGATCGTCAAGTAACAAAGCAATGGAGATTTACAACCCAACTTCATCGGCGATTGACTTGTCGGATTATGTGGTTTACAGAAACAACAACGGTTCTGTTATCCCTACAGATAGCTTATTCCCAGTTGGAATGCTTGCAGCTGGAGACGTTTATGTTATTGCTAACCCAAGTGCAAATGCCGCTATTCTCGCTCAAGAAGACACATTACACACTTTGACATTCTATAATGGTGACGATGCAGTTTTCTTGGTTCACATCCCTACTGGAGATACATTAGATATTATCGGTGAGATTGGAGTTGATCCAGGTGCTGGTTGGACTGTTGGAACGGGAGCAACTAACAACTTTACGTTAATCAGAAAAATGACGGTTAACCAAGGTTCGACTGACTGGACTACAGGAGCTACTGAGTGGGATGTTTATGCAATTGATATGACTGACTCACTTGGTGCACACTCAATGCTTCCTTGTGGATCTGCATGTGTACCTACTACATTCAACCAAGTTATTTCAACGTGTGGACCTTACACTTCTCCAAGTGGAACTTACACATGGACGTCAACAGGAGTTTACAACGATACAATCTTCAATGCGCAAGGATGTGACAGTATTTACGTAATCGACTTGACAGTTGGTTCAACAACTTACAGTACAGTTACTGAAACTGTTTGTGCTGGATACACTTCTCCAAGCGGACAAGTTTGGACTGCAACAGGTACATACTACGATACAATTACAAACGTTTCAGGATGTGATAGTATCATTACTTACAACTTAACAGTTGATCCATTATCTGGAGCATGTGCTGGACAATGTTCTGAAATCTTCTTCTCTGAATACATTGAAGGATCAAGCAACAACAAAGCACTTGAAATTTACAATCCTACAACAGCAGCGGTTGATTTGAACAACTATGTTATCAAAAGACATACGAACGGATCCCCAACTGCATCTGGAACGTACGACTTCCCAGTTGGAACGATGTTGAATCCAGGAGAAGTTTATGTAATTGCTAACGATGCTGCAGATTCAGTAGTATTATCAGTTGCAGACACGACAAACGGAGCGACTTGGTTCAACGGAGATGATGCGATGACATTAGAGAACGTCGTAACTGGAGACACAATCGACGTAATCGGTCTTGTTGGTGAAGATCCAGGAACAAACTGGCCAGCTGGTGCAGGAGCAACAAGTGAATATACTTTAGTTCGTTCTATGGTTGTTCAACAAGGAAATAACGACTGGGCAACAGCAGCATCTGAGTGGATTGCATTACCACAAAATACATTTGACTCACTTGGTATGCACACAATGATCTCTTGTCAAGGATGTTTAACAACTTACGGAACAATTACTGAATCATCTTGTGGAGATTACACTTCTCCAGCTGGAAATACATATTCAGCTACTGGAACGTACTACGATACATTGGTTAACGCTGGTGGATGTGATTCAATCGTTACAATTAACTTGACTGTAACAACTATTGATAACACAATTACAGTAACTAATTACGTTGATATCGTAGCTAATCAATCTGGTGCAAACTACCAATGGATCGATTGTGACAATGGAAATGTTACCATTACGGGAGCTACTTCACAAGCTTACACACCTTTCACAGATGGTAACTATGCAGTAATAATTGAGCTAAACGGATGTACAGATACTTCCGATTGTGAACCATATCAAGCATGGGGAATAAACGAATACGACTTATCGCACCAAGTAGTTGTGGCACCAAACCCAACTTCTGGAAAAGTAACTGTTGACCTTGGAGAAAACTTGAATGAAGTTACAATCAACATTGTTGATGGACTTGGACGTTCGGTTTCTACTTCAACATTCGACTCAGTTCAAACAACTGAAATGGAAATTAACGGTGAAGCTGGATACTACTTCGTAGAAGTTTATGTTAGCGGAATCAAATCAGCTGTTATCAAGTTGATCAAGAAATAAGAGAATTGCTAATTCTTTGGAAAGTCGCTCCGTTTGGGGCGACTTTTTTTATGACTATATTTGAAATATGAAGTCGCAACTAATCATCTTCTTCGTCCTACTCTACTCTGTTTCCTTTGCACAGGAACTGACGTTTACAGATGAAAGTTTGATCCAGTTTCAACCAGATATTGAAGAAGTTTTGGAGCATTACCCTGAGTTGGATGGACTAAAAATTGAAGTTCAAGAAGCAGCCATGAAGACTTCTTTATCTTGTCGACCAAAATTCTCTTCCCTCTTCAAAAGAAAAGCGAAACGAACGTACGTCATTCGAATTGATGTACGCGAAAAAGATAGCACCGTTACCATATTAGATGCTCAAGATGAAGCTCGAATTGGCGTTTTAGGTCATGAAATTGCACATATTGTTGACTTTCAACAACGAAATTTCTTTGGGATTTTAGGTCGTGGATTCAATTACCTATCCAAAAAAAGCAAAGAAAAATATGAGAAGGAGATTGATCTAATTACGATCGAACATGGACTTGGCTATGAACTGTATTGCTGGTCAGATTTAGTATTGAATCGATCTAAAGCGACATATAAATACAAGGAATTCAAACGAGAAATCTACCTCGAGCCACAAGAAATTCTTGATTTGATCAGCGAATAAACTGTTTTCTCTCCTCTGGAGAAGGCATCACACAGAATCCTTTTGAAATCCGTTGACGGCGTTTGGCAATTTGGTCGTATCCCCAATCGCGCACAAATCGTGGTACAATCCACAAAAACTTTAAGATTGAAACAGGAAACTTGAGATAATTGATCACTTTCAACCCTGCTGTTGATCGTTCAAATTTCTTTTCGTTTTCAATGAAGTAGAAGGTATTCAAATCGGGTTGCTCCCACCCTTTTGTTTCGAATAACTCTTTCGTGAAATCACTTTGAATTGCTGCAAAATGGATTTTCGGTGACTTCTGGTATTTCAAAACAAAGGCCACAGAACGATTGCAAAAACCGCAATCTCCGTCATACAAAACTATGTAGGGATAATAATCTCTCATTCTTCAATCGGCTGATCTCTTAAATCGATAAACTCTTGAATTTTCTCATTTTCGATGAGCACTGTTAGATTGTAATTCACCAACTTCCATTTACCTCTTTTTTTTACAAGAATTCCAGTTCCTCTGCAACCACGCATCCATGTATCCAATTCCTCATCGAACCATGCAATCTTTCTATTCTTAGAGAAATTCCAATTTCGATTGCTCGCTTTGAAGTCCCACGCCTTACCTTGATCGAAATAAGGCTTGCTAAACGAAGCAAATTCTCCTTTCGTCCATCTTTCACCAGGAGCTGTCCCTAAAAAGACAAAGGACTCATCCATTACACCAAAATAACCTTCAAAGTTGGCCTCAGAAGCAGCTTTGTGCCATTGATCCATCAGCTCATTTAGTTGAATTTCTGGAGAAGAAGGTTTAAAACTGACCGTAATTAAGGCTAAAAATAAAAGAACAAAAATCCCAAGTTGCTTCATGATAAAAAATAAAAAAGGCTTCTCCCGAAAATACGGAAAAAGCCTTTCACTATTAAGATCTAATAATTATTTCTTCGCTTTCTCTAAGGCGATACACTTCTTAACTGCAGCATCAAGGTTGATTACCGCACCTGTAACAGACAATGTACCGAAATCAACTCCGTTTTCTACTTCGTCAGTAGCATAATCATCTTCTTTTCCTGGAAGAATTACTGTTTCTCCTTTGTAAGATGTAGCTGTTTCTAATAAAACATCTTTGATTTCTTTCATTGACATTTCAGGGAAGTATGATTTCAACAATGCAGCAGCACCAGAAACCATTGGACAAGCCATCGAAGTACCTTGTAACGTTTTGTACTCACTTTGTGGAACTGAGTTGTAGATTTCAGAACCTGGGGCGAATACATCAACTTGAGTTTGTCCATAGTTTGAGAAACGCGAAGGAAGTGGCTGGTAGCTCTTCTTCATTCTTTTGTACTCCGCTTTTGCATCTTTCAATTCAGCTTTTGCTCTTGCCTTATCTTCTTTCGAAGCATCTTTTGGCAACTTCACTTTAGCTGGCTTTTCTGGATCTAACTTACTGTGCTTCGTGTGCGATCCAATCGTTAGGAAGTGATCCAATTTTTGTGATTGGAAAGAATACATAGAAGTTGGGAAGTTTGTATTTTCTGGGTTATCCAAATCTTTATCATCATTCCCCGCTGCGTGAACTAAAAGAACACCTTTCGAGTCAGCATAAGCAAATGCATCATAAACTTCTTTAGCATGTGGAGAATATCCTTTACCAAAAGACATGTTGATGATTTGTGCTCCGTTATCCACTGCGTAACGAACTGCCAAAGCGATATCCTTATCGAACTCATCTCCATCTGGAACTGCGCGAACTGACATCAATAATACGTTATCAGCAACACCGTCACCACCTAATTCATTTCCACGAATAGATCCAACAATACCACCAACGTGAGTTCCGTGCAATGCATCTGGTCCCTCAACGTCGTTATTACCATAATTAACATCTGAAAAATCATCTGGATTATCTCCAACGATATTTCTTCCGTTAAACTCTACATTATAATGTGTGTTCAATGCATTCTGAACATATTCCAATTGACCGTCGATATCCTCTTTTGAAAGCTGACCAGAAACAACCGCCATAGCCAATCCTAATTCTGCTTCAGATTCAGGGTGCATTAGAATGTATGCTTTAATCTCCTCAACAGTCGCATCTTTTTTACCAAGCTTCGACTCAACAATTGAAGGAACTGCATCGATCATCGCGTTAATCATTCCAGCTTGAGCAACAAAACCTTCGTATTGAGCTCTCGTTTGGTCTAATTCACTTTTAGCGCGAGAATAAGTATCGAACAACTCTAAATCATCACCTGATAAATCACCACGTTCAACACCTTCGAACTTATCAGCATATTTAGCCACGATACGTGTTCTTTCTAAACGCATTGCATTTGCATTGTCACCGCTCTTGTTTCCAAGGAAGTTCCAACCGTGAACATCATCAATATATCCATTGTTATCGTCATCGATTCCATTTCCAGGAATTTCATCTGTATTTGTCCAGATTTTTCCTTTCAAATCCTCATGCTCGATATCAATTCCTGAGTCAATAATTGCAACAACTACTGTTTTTGAATCTCTTTTCTTTAGTTTCTTGTAAGCCTTTTCAGTTTTCATTCCAGCATTACCGTTGTACCAGTTTAGTACATCTTTATCCACATCCTGCGCATACAAGATATTCGTGATCCCTAAAGCGAAAACGCTCAAAGACAACTTAATTACGAGTTTATTCATAGTTATTTAAACATTAATTTTTTCCGAGGATAAAAGTAAGATAAATTCAAAGAATTATTGGGAGAAATTAACGGTTCGGTTTATATTTACGTTCATAAGGTACAAAACACTGACAAATGGTAAGAAGACTACTACCCTTAACACTAACTCTATACATCGCGATAATTTCATTCTTCTCTCATGCTCAAAAATTGGGATTTGAAGAGGTTTTAAATGACGAGCCATACACTCCAACAACCTTTTGTGTCCCAAATTCATTGGCCACAATTGAGTTACTTCAAAAGGAAAATATTCAAATAAAATATTCTGCGGGAGATTGGCTTTTCATATCAACGACGCCACAATGGATTAATGATAAAACACGTAGCGAGGAACTTTCTGATTTCTATTTTGAATTTGCTCCACCAGCTATGATGGGGGATTCTGCTCGTTTTTATCATCATGTAGACCCTGTCTTAAACGGACTTGGCGGACTGAATCAAGCTTACACGGGACAAGATGTCATCATTGGTTATGTCGATACTGGAATCGACTTTAATCACCCTGATTTTAAAGATGCAGCAGGGAATACTAGAGTATTAAGATATTGGGATCACACTTTGAATACTGGAAATGCACCAGCGCCATATGGTTATGGAACTGTTTGGGACAGTACTGCAATTAATAATGGATCATGCACTAGTTTAGACAACCATTCTCACGGAACTACGGTAGCTGGACAGGGATCAGGAAATGCGTTAGCAAATGGAACTCAAATGGGAGTGGCTCCTAATTCAGACATTGTTATTGTTGAGTCAAATTTTGGAGCATCCAATTGGAGTTTAACGATTGCCGATGCTTGTGATTATATTTTTAAAGTAGCGGATACACTTGGGAAACCAGCTGTTATCAATTTAAGTATTGGTTCTTATTTGGGCTCACATGACGGAAATGATCCAGCAGCTGAGGCTATTGAAGCTATGCTGGATGCAAAAGACGGACGTGTTGTTGTCGCAGCAGCAGGAAATTCGGGTTATCAA
This sequence comes from Henriciella pelagia, assembly GCA_964219255.1. Lineage (GTDB taxonomy): Bacteria > Bacteroidota > Bacteroidia > Flavobacteriales_D > Crocinitomicaceae > UBA4466. The sequence goes on along the minus strand of CAXPPC010000004.1, from coordinate 137,770 downwards.
CCAGCATATCACGTTCATAATGATGTCAATACTGATACAACATTTACTTGGTTCAAAAACAATCCTTCTGGAGCATTTGGAGTAAACAAAATCTTCTTTGATCTATGGTCAGATGCTTCGGCAGCGACTTTCAATTTTGCATTTGCGGCAGATAAGCCATCGCCTGATTATGATTTGAGAGGAACAACTTCATTTCATGGTGCTACATCAAGTATTGGAAGCATTATTTACGATACCATTTGGAACGGCACGAACAGGATTGCTACCATGCGTGTTTTTACTAGTATTGTTGGATCGAACTATAATATGCAGGTGCTATTTGATGATGTGGATTCAACTGATTATTTATTCCGTTTCATGACGACCGGATCAGGAAGTTATGACCTTTGGAGTGGTGCTTGGCAGGATTTAAACGATATCGAGTCGAATATTCCAACAACAGCCCAGATGCCCGCAATAGCGAATTATATTTTACCAGATACTTTACAATCAATTGTGTCCTCATGGAACTGTTCTGAAAAAGTTATTTCCGTAGGAAACATGGGAAATCGCACGGGATACAACTTATGTAACGGTGGATATTATACTACAAATCCAGTTCCTATTCCCGGAAAATTAGCTGTATCCTCTAGTAAAGGTCCAAACAGACATAATCTTGTAAAACCAGATATTTCTGCAGCGGGTGAAGTTTCGTTATGTACGGCACCGATGTGGTTCGTAAATAACCCAGCTGTATATTGTATCGGATTGGATACTGCAGGTTATCACTCAAGAAATGGAGGGACTTCAATCGCCGCACCAGTAATTGCTGGAATTGCTGCACTTTACTTGGAACATTGTGGAACTGCTAGTTATCAAGATTTCTTTAACGATTTAACTTCTACCGCTTACACGGATAATTTCACGGGAACTGTGCCAAATAATGGATATGGATACGGAAAAGCCCATGCACTCGATTTATTACTATCGACAGAATATACTGCAACGGTAACTGGTCCAGCAGGACTTTGTGATGAGCCAATTGACCTTTCAGTTAGTGCCCCCTTTCCTATTGAAGAAGCACTTTGGTCGGATGGATCAACGAATGTGATCAACACAATTAATGCTGTTGGGTCTTATTCAGCATCAGTTGTAGACTCAAGAGGTTGTCCCGCCGAAACAGACACCTTGGATATCGTACAATTTATCGTACCAACAATTTCTCCGATCACACAAAATGGAAATGTGCTTTCAACTACTGCTTCAGATACATACCAGTGGACATTGGATGGAAATGATATAGCAGGAGCAACAAATCCAACTTTGACTATTACTCCGCCATATGGAACTTATACTTGTTATACAGTAAGTTCAGATGGATGTATTGCTGAGACTGATTCAGTTGTCATCACTGCTTCTTTAGATGATATTTCTATGATTGACTTATCCATCTATCCAAATCCAGTCGATTCGAAATTTACAGTTCAAACAACGAATCAAATAAAAAATATCACAGCTATTTCTACTGATGGAAAACAAATTCAATTGAATGTAGAAAACGGTAACGAAGTGAATACTCAACAGTTAGCTAAAGGAGTGTATCAGCTGGTGATTGAAACTGACAAAGGATCCTTTACAACGAAAATTAGTAAAATGTAATTACTAGTTAAAGAATTTCTATTTTTGGGATCGCTTTAATTAAATGAAACTATGAATTTATCAGGAATTATATCCATTTCGGGGAAACCAGGACTTTACAAAGTAGTCGCTCAAGGTAAAAACAGCATCATCGTTGAGTCATTAATTGACAATAAACGAGTACCAGCTTACGCCACTGATCGTATTTCTGCTCTGGAGGATATCAGTATTTATACAGTTGAAAGTGATAAACCATTAGTTGATATTTTTGCGGACATTTATGCAAAGCAAGAAGGAAAAGAAGCCCCTTCTCACAAGGAAGACATCTCTGTTTTGCGTGACTACTTCGAGGAGATTTTACCTGATTATGATGACGAGCGTGTTTACCCATCGGACATCAAAAAATTGTTTCAGTGGTATAACATGTTGTTGAAATCTGGAAACTTAACTCCAGAGGAGCCAGCTGAAGAGGAAAAAAAGGAAAAAGCTAAGAAGCCAGCAAAAAAGACTAAAGCTGAATCAGAAGAAAAGAAAGAAACAAAAAAGAAACCAGCAGCCAAAAAGAAACCGGCTGATAAAAAGGAATCTAAATAAAATTGAAAGTCGGGTAACCGACTTTTTTTATGCTATGAAAATTACGCGACCAACACGACAATTTGTCGATCAGAATTTAGAGATTACATCTTGGGAAAAGATTGAAAAATATTACAACGATCTTCTCGCACGAGACATTTCAACTATTGAAAAGTTCAAACAATGGTTACACGACATTAGTGAACTTGAAGCAATATTAGAAGAAGATGCTGCCTGGCGTTACATCAAAATGACAATCGATACGCGAGATGAAGAGTTGAGTAAAGCATACACTTTCTTTGTTACGGAGATTCAACCAAAAATTTCCCCATTAGACGATAAACTGAATAGAAAACTAAACGACTCTCCTTTTGTTGCAGAATTAGAAAAAGATGAAGCTTATTTCATCATGATTCGTGCAATTCGTAAATCTCTTGAGTTGTATCGTGAAGAAAATATCCCGCTTTTGGCTGAACTCGCTGAAGAAACACAAAAGTTTGGTGCTATTTCTGCTGCACAAACCATCGAACATGACGGTAAAAAACTGACGATGCAACGTGCTTCGCTATATCTAAAAGAAACTGACGAAAGCGTTCGTGAAGAAGTCTACCGAAAAATTGCAGATCGACGCAGAGAAGATGTTGAAAAATTAGATGAATTATTTGATGAACTTTTGAAGAAGAGACATCAAGTAGCTGTTAATGCTCGATTTGAGAACTTCCGTGATTACAAATTAGCAGCCATGGGTCGTTTTGATTACAGTGTGAGTGATTGTGAAGATTTCCATCAATCTGTAAAAGAAGTTATCGTTCCGATCGTTAGAGATATTCAAAAGAAAAAGTTAGCTCTTCTAGGTAAAGATCAATTCAAACCATGGGACTTAGATGTTGATCCAGAAGGAAAAAAACCATTAAAGCCATTCGAAACTGGTGAGGAATTAATTGATGGAACTGTAAAAATGTTCAATCGCATCGATCCATATTTTGCTGACTGTCTCGCAACGATGAAAGAGATGAAGCATCTTGATCTAGAATCGAAAGAAGGGAAATCTCCTGGCGGTTACAACTATCCGCTTTACGAAATTGGTGTTCCTTTTATTTTTATGAATGCTGTTGGTTCTCACCGAGATTTAGTAACAATGGTACACGAAGGAGGTCACGCAATTCACTCATTCTTAAGTCGTGATCTGGAATTAACTGGTTTCAAAAGCCTTCCTTCCGAAGTCGCTGAGTTAGCTTCAATGTCCATGGAACTCTTATCTATGGAAGAATGGAATGAGTTCTATACCAACGAAGATGATTTCAAACGAGCGAAGAAAGAGCAGTTAGAGACAACAATAAAACTCCTTCCATGGATCGCTCAAGTAGACGAATTCCAACATTGGCTGTATGTTAATCACAACCACTCGCGACAAGAACGTGCTGAAAAATGGAAGTCACTGAATGAAGAATACGGAACTGGCTTAGTGGACACAACAGGATTTGAGGACTTATATGCTACTTCTTGGCAACGTCAATTGCACATTTATGAGGTGCCATTCTACTACATAGAGTATGGAATTGCTCAATTAGGAGCACTTGGAGTTTGGAAAAACAGTCTTGAGAACAAGGAAAAAGCGATTGATAGTTACAAGTCTGCATTAAAATTGGGTTACACAAAACGTATCCCAGAAATCTACGATGAAGCTGGTATTCAATTCAATTTCAGCTCTGAATACATTCGAGAGCTTGCAACATTTATTGATGAACAGTTAGCATTAATTTAACTTTCTCAAGAAAAGCATTGTAATAAATAAAAATCATACTATATTTGCCCCCGCAAAGCACAATGCATGGCGAGGTAGCTCAGTTGGTTAGAGCGCCGGATTCATAACCCGGAGGTCGGGAGTTCAAATCTCCCTCTCGCTACAAAGGAAGTCTTAACGACTTCCTTTTTTTGTTTATGCTTTTTCTGTTAGGAATCAAATAATACTGCTTGTATTTTTTCGACAAAATCTCTGAAAGCCGCAAATTAGTTGATTTGCTATTTCGCAATATTGCGAATTGGCTAATTGACAGGATCACAAGAATAACCACTTCAATACTCATCAATTCCTCCCCTAGCTCTGAACCAAATCAATTAACCTTTGTACTACCAAATACTTAAACTAACTTTATGTTATGGTTCGACTAATTTCAATTCTCTTCTGCCTCATAAGTATTCAACTATATGCTCAATCTGAGTTAAAAATCGATTGGGCATACACAGTGGATGGGTACAATACAGTCGATCACGCTGATGTTCTTGTCGACTCAAATGGCAACTCCTATTTGGCCTTTAATTACGGATCAGATCTTCGAATAAAAGAATTGAAAAAAGATCTTCCCTTCCCTAAACATTTGGCCGGGGGTGTTCTTAAATTTTCTCCCAAAGGAAAGCCGGAGTGGGTCTTCCCTATCCATAGCAATAAAGTGACCCAAATTAGAACTTTGGCCTTCGCTAAAAATGGCGACTTCTTTGTGTCCGGGAGTACGGATGGAATTTCAAATTACGAATCAGCATCTGGAAAAAAAATATCGGGAGGTAGAGCTAAAACATCTGCCGATTATCATCCTCCACAACATGCTTTCTTGGCAAGGTACGATTCAGAAGGAGAATTAATTTGGGTGAAGGAAATGGACGGTTGGGCTATCGGGACTTCTGTTATAGAAAAAAAGGATGGTTCGATTATTTGGGCGATTGAATACTTTTCGAAGTTGCTAAACAACGGAGAGGTAATTGACACAACATCAGCTAATTCTTCAAGTATAAAAAAGCATGTATTCCTGAACCTCGATAGTGAAGGGAATTTCCAAAGTTTCCATCCTTTTAGTTATGAAAATCGCGGAGAGAATCCAATGTATAACTCTCGATTAAATTTAGATGGTGAGGAGAATTTGATCATATATGGTGTGTTCCAAGGCAAAATTGAATTCGAAGGAGAAACTATTCTTCAAAATCAAAATATCCACTCGAGCGATGCTTTTGTTCTGAAATTCGATAAAAACGAAACGTTTCTATGGGGGCGGAAAATCGGTGGACAAGGCTATCAAGATATCCGAAGTCTTCGTGTTAAAAAAGATGGATCCATTTATGCAACCGGTTACTACACACGTGAATGTTCTATTTCCAATGGTGTTAATGTATTAACCGAGGAAAAATTGAACCCTGAAAGTGGAGATAATTTTCTCTACTTCGGACTTTCAAAAGATGGTAAGATCTTGTTTGCCGACTTTCAACGAACGCGCATGTCACACTCCTATTTGATGGGAATGGGTATTGCAATTGATGCAAATAATCGATCTCACATAATAGGATATTATAAGGATACTGTTGACTTTGGAGGAAGGGTAGAACCAATCATTGGCGAGCGACATAATTACGATGTTTTTCAAACCGTTTGGAAGAAAGACAGCATTGAAAAATTATTCGACCCAATTGAGCTATCTGGTGGATGGGCACTTCCTGTTGATATAGTTATATCAGGTGAATCAGCAGTAGTTGCTGGAATTTATTACGGTCACCACGAGCTAAAAGGCGTGAATGGTAAGAAGTTTAAATTTTCAGAATACGAACATGGTCGATCCACCTTTATTTATGGCTACAATGTTCCCAAAGAAGAAGAGTTAGATGATGATCAACAACAAGCCGATTCCATCGATCTTCTTGCGGACATCAATCCGATTTTAGCCTGCCTTTCTCCCAACGAACTGAAACGACCTGATGTCTGGGTGCCTGTTGATACCACTTCTACGAATGAGATTGTTCGTCCTACGGAAGGCTGTGGTGTTATTAGAAAAAAAGTGACCGCAGAACTATTCCCAAATCCAACTACAGGTCCAACATCTTTAGTTTTATCTGGATTAAAGGGGTCTGCGATGATTCAAGTCTTTTCTAGCAATGGTACTTTCCTTCTCGCTCAAGAAATTGAAATCACCGAGGAAAGTGAATCATTCGATTTTGACTTCTCCACAGTGGCTTCTGGAACATATTTGATCCAAGTAGTTCAAAAGGATTTTAGAAAAGTACTGCGTTTAGTGAAGACAAACACGCCTTGACAATAGAGTCAATAAAACTCACCGTTAACTCATTACATACTTACCCAACTGATTCGGAGTGACATATTTTTGTAATTTGTCATTTAATGCGCTCGAGTCTGACCATACTACTTATCTTCATAGCTACCACTTTGTTCAGCCAAAGCGATTCTCTGCGTGAACAAAAATTCCAAGATGTATTCATCTACGCATCTGGAAAAAAGGAAATCGCCTATAAAAACTCAAGATATTACATTACTGACTTTCACATAGATAATTCTGGAACGTATGTCCTCCTCAAAAGATTCGGTGAGTACTTTCTGTATTCGCTCGATTACATGATGGAGCCAGAAATTGAAATGCCCATTAACTTTCATCCGAAAGGTTTATTTGCGGATTGTATGGGTCGACTACACATTATGACGAAAGACAGCCTTTTAATGGTGAAAAAGATTGATAACGAATTGAAAATAACCGAACGAGAATCTATCGATAAATACACATACTATTACAAAGATTGCAAAGCAAGCACCTCGGAAGCACTGGTATTTCAGTCGGACAGAAACTACAGCCAGGTTACTGAATACTATCAGATTGGTAAGTTCAGTAAAATGACATCTGAACTTTATCGAATTGCGGATTCCACAAACTTAAAGTCGATTAAGGATACACAAGATGAATTTGATCAGGAAAACGATCGCCTGGCTCGAAAATACGGTCAAGATCAATTCAAAGGTGCTCGTTATTATGAAGATCAAGAGCGACTGAACACGTCAAATCAAAGTACCTCACAAGAAATCCGCAGTTACCTCGATAGAAAACAGTTTTTCTTAAATGTTGCTATTCGTCCGAAATACAATCCGGTTTTTGTTAAGAATGATACCATATTTATTTTCGACCATCTTAATGATGAACGCGTTCAAATTGATAAAAGAGCATCCATTTTGGATAAAGACACCATTCAATATCATTACGATAATAAATGGAAAGGTGAATTACATTTAGACGAAGAAAGAGATCGCTTTTATTCCGTGAGAGAAATTCATGGAGCCCAGATTTTCTGTCTACTTTCTGATGATGGAAAAAAAATAGTGAAAGAGTCCAAAATTACACGTCATCCCTACCCTGAGAAAGTAATTGTGTATAATGGCTATGCTTATTACGTCTACCGTCAGCATTATGACGATAATTTGAACAAACTATTTAGGCAAAAGCTATAGTGTAACCCTCGTTACCCATCTTTAAATCGAATTCAATAATTTCGTAAAAATATTAGCCATGAAAAAGTCCATTCTATTCCTAAGTATTATCGCGTTAACAAGTTGTAGTTCCGACAATCAGACAACGGAAGAAATTACCTCTGAAGATGTTGTTTCAGTCGATTATCAGCATATTGGTGATTCACTAACGAACTTGGCGATGCAGGAATTATTGGCTAATGTTCAGCGTGAAATGCAGGCTGGTGGACCGACTCAAGCTGTTGATTTCTGTAATATTCATGCAATGCCACTGATGGATTCTCTTTCGAATTCTTATGGAGCAACAATTACTAGAGTTTCAGAGAAAAACAGGAATCCACAAAATGCGGCCAATGAAATCGACCTAGAGGTATTGAACTATTTAGAGGCCAATCAAGCGAAAGATTCATTGTTAACATCAGAAGCAAATCCGACTTATTACAAAACGATAAAATTAGGAATGCCTGCGTGCATCAAATGTCATGGTATTCCAAATGAAGATATTTCACCAGAAACAGTCGTACTTTTGAATGAAAGATATCCGAACGATAAAGCTACTGGATACAAACCAGGTGAATTCCGCGGAGCTTGGAAAGTAGTTTTTAACTAACTATAATTTCTGTATTTCCATCTTTGGATAACCTTTGATTCCCTGATCGTTGTAGAAATCAACGAAATGAAATTTGTAGTAAAATCCATCATGTGATTGAACAACGTAGGTAATTGTTGGATCTACTTCGTATAGACTCGTGTTAAAATCAAACTCTTTCCAGTCGTAACCAATCGTTGAAATATCTGTAGAATAGGATAAAGTTTGCGCTGTTTCGAAATCGACTTCCTCAAAGGTTTTATCAGCGATTCGGACACCAGCAGTTCCCACTCGATTCATCAAAACTCCGGTCACCACATAAGCATGTAGTGGATTTTGAAACAGATGTGTGTATTGTGTGAAAATCAAATCATATTCGTCATCTTCTGGAGCGATATTTACGACTCCTCCTCCAATTTTGTAGTATGTAAACTTTGTATTTGATTGATCTCGAAGAATAACATCCGAAGATCCCGTTTGATCTGAAATATCTCCCCACACAATATCAAATTGAGTTGAATTCACCGAAGTGATTTGCAATTTACGATAACCCAAATGTGCTCCGTTTTCATCATATCCCAAATCGATTACAAACAAAGAATACTGATTCCATTCACCAAATGCAGTAGAATCTAAGTTGCCGGAAGTCACATCATACTCCCACTCCAAACCAGATTCATCCGTTATTGCGTCGAAAGGCAAATTACTTCTATGAACCGCCATTCCTCGTGAAGTATTCAATACGATATGTTTTCCAGAAGGATCAGACTCAAAACCTAAATCCCATTCCGACTTTAAATTAGAACTAACAACGCTGTTTGTTTCCAAACTGAAGAAGATTTGATGTTCATAATTCTGTCCCATTTCAGCTTGAAAAACAGCATATTCTCCAGCTTCATGAGGTTCAATGGCGATTTCCTCTTTGTGACAAGCTACCAATGAAAAAGTTAGCAAGATTAAACCAAAATATTTCATGATTTCAATTTTACATTAAGTTGATAACGAAGCGATAAGAACAAGGACATTCCTCTAGCTGCATTGAGGTTAGATGAACTTGAGTGAACACCACTTGATTGACCAATAACATTCACTTGCTTCACATTCAATAGATTTTTAGCTCCCAAAACAACAGTTAGTTGCTTGTCTAGGAAATCGCTTGAAATACTAGCATCTAAAATGTGGTAAGAAGATTGAATCGAAGTTGACACATCTCCAGTATCTGAAACATTAAAGCTTTGCAACTTCCCATTAAACTTGTAAAAAGTATTGAATTGAAGTCGCTCTTTTAAGAACTTGTAATTCGAACGAACACTGAATTCTGGTGAGAAGGTGTACCTTTCAACGTCCTCTGTTTCATTTTCTGGATTGTATCTTCCGATGTAAGTCGTGTTGAAAATAAGATTCCATTTTTTCGAACGATACGTCAATTCTAGTTGATTTCCTATCGTGCTGTATTCACCAATATTAATGTAAGTGTATTCATTATTATTGACGATTCCCAAGGTGATTAAGTCCTGAATTTGGTTGTAAAAAGCACCATATTCTGCTTTGAACAAGCGATTTTTCTTCCCTTGTTTCATCCAGTTGATGAAAAGATTTGTATTTACGCTTTCCTCCGCTTGTAAATCACTATTCCCTCTGATGTTATGATTTACATCAACAAAGTCCATGTACAATTCCTTCAAATCTGGTGCACGAAATCCTTTTGCAACAGAAGCTCTATACGAAAAATGCCTTCTACGGTACAAAATATTGAACGAAGGAATTAGTGGTGAATCAAAAGCTGTATTGTACGCATAACGAATTCCAGGTTTGATCGTTAGAGAATCCATCACTTTCCAATCCGCCGTTACAAATCCAGCATAATCGCCAATCGCTCTGTGACGATCTTCTATCCTTCTTCCCCAACCTTCGTTATGATTAATGTCAATTCCTGCCTGATAATTCAATTTCTTCCCTATCGATCCGTAATAGTTTACACGACCGACAAACTGAGTAAAACGAGAACTATCCTGTGCTCCATTTGTTTGAGAAAGCACCTGATCTAACGTAGTTAAATCCTTGTAATAGGTGTTTTTAATGCGTTTGTAATCGTTGAATGCAGCCAAAGCGGTAAGTCGACTTTGATTGAAACTCTTCTGAAAATCAACGCCTAAATCCTTTCGTTGCGTGTGGTAGTAATCGTCAAATGCTGTTTCATAATAAGGCTGATTTGGAAAACCACGATTCACGATCATCTCGTTAAAAAACTGACCGTAAACAGAGGTCGTAACCGTCTTCTTTCTATATGAATAACGAGCTCCAAAACTGTATTGCTCTTTCGGCTTCCATGTTTTATATCGATTCGTATCAGCCAATTTCTCTTTCGGGAATTCAATAAACGAATCACCATCGGACCAACCATCAAAGTAGTTTCTGTACCCGTCAATCGCTAATCGATGATGTTTAGAATTTAAAGCAACATTCGCTGATAGATTGTAATTTCCGATTGTCTCGTAATATGGATTGACCATCACCTCCAATCCCTTTTTACCTTTTTTCTTGGTGATCAAATTGATCGTTCCCGCCAAAGCATTCGTTCCGTAATTAACAGATAGTGGACCTTCCACAATTTCAATACGTTCGATATTAGCGAGGTTAATCTGACTTAGATCGATATTCCCATTTTGACGACCGATAATAGGAACTCCATCGATGAGGATTTTCACATTCTGACCAGAAATCCCACCGAGATCCATTCCACTCCCTAAAATATTGTCTTGTGAAATGCGAATTCCAGTTTGATAACTCAAAACATCCGCCAAGTTATTCGATCCCGATTGCTGAATCTGCTCTGCCGAAATAATTTTAATCTTCTGAACTGCTTTTTCTACCGTTGTCGCCTGATGCTGAGCAGTTACCACCATCTCATCAATCACTTGAATGCGTTTTAGAACAATCGTTTTAAGCGAGGAAATATCTACTGTATCCGCCCACCCTTCGTGATTTATTGAACGCACACACACTGCCCATTCTCCAGCGATCGAGTTGAATTCAATCACTCCATCTTCATCCGATTCTGAAAAGAAAATGGTAGAATCACTCAAATTGTATGCATAAAACTTCGCGAAAGGAATTGGATTTCCTGTTTGATCTGAGATGTGAACTTCCTGTTGAGAGAATCCAATTTGTGGAATCATAAAGAACGCTATAGCCGCTGTGACAGTCACTACTCTTCTTACTGCAACTGGTTTCTTCTTCTTTGATTTTTCCGTTAGAAAAGAAATAGAGTCCAAAACCGATCCAGTTGGACATAGCAATCGACACCAAATGAGAGGATAAACCCAATTCATGACAAGAGCCAAGATCGCAAATGAAAAATACCAAATCGACTGTATCTCTAATCCAAATAAATACGGATAAGGTTCAAGGTGACTTAAATTCCTGAATCCAGCCAAAATTCCAGCGATTAAGAAAATCAGTATCGCAAAACGAATACGTTTAATCCACTTATTGCTCAATGGAAACTTCGCCCCAACTCCTTTCCATAATTTAAGTTGAAGACGTTGAACATTCCCGTATGGACAGATGTATTTGCAATAGGTGTTCTTTCCCCAGATGGCACCTAGAAGAACGAAAACGGCGTAAATTCCCATAAACGATGACAAGCTCGTTCCGATAAATGGGTGCATAAAAGTTATATATGTAAAAGAGTCGTTTAAGTAAAAACCGATGAATAGCATTGACGCGATAGACGCCAGCATTACATACCTTTTACTCTTCCTTAATTTTTTTTGAAAAGCATAAAGAAAAAGGATGAATATCAAGATGACCTGTGGAATCCACGCCCAGCTGAGATTGGCTTGCGTTTGAAATTCATTCATCCCATTTCTATCAACCAAGTCGGTTAGTGGGAAAGGATAAAGATGGTTCACCATTTCCGATGTTGTATTCGCCATGGCCTTCGATGAGATTGTTGCACCAGAAATTCCATCTAAATCGTGCAATCGATCCATGGACAGATGATCATACTGATCGTAATAATGTGTTTTAGCTATTTTCTTCAAATAACTTTCCGTTTCTGCCGAACTAACGTGAATCATCTTATGGAGATAACCATCTTCGCGAATGATAAGTCCGACATTGATCGGTCCGGAATAACCTTTAATTTCGTCTGCTATTCCCTTGCTTTGGAAATAGTAATAGTAGTGGTCCGATGCATCAATTGTGGCGTAATAGAAGTCCTCTGTCTGTTCCAAAGAGATTTGAGCATCTCCTTCAAAAAACTTCTTCGCATTTCTCAATAATTCCTTTCCGTAATCACTACTAATCAACGTTTTAGAACCTTCATTTAAAATAGAAAATGAAGTCATTGTATCCTCAGGAAGATCAAGAATCATATTGAAACCATCTCCGCCCGTATCCATTTCATCGATAGTGTTGAATGTTCTTTTTTCCTCCGATTGATCACTTACCAAAACAGGCTTCACCAATTCTAGGTTTTCATTTCGTTCTGAAACAATTTCTATTGAACCAGATAGCGGACCATTGATCCAGAAAAAAATGAAGAAAACAGCGACTACAATCGTAGCCACTGTTTTCCTAACATCAACACTCATTGACTTCATGGTATTCTATTCTTGAATTGATGTTAAAGTTTCCTTTGTGATATCCATTACCCATTGGTTCAAGTTACCATCAGGTAAAATCGCATCTTGTTTGTACTTAACGTGTGAAACATTCGATGCTGCATCCACTCCATCTTGAATAATTTCACCTTGGAAGTGTTCATCGTTGGCTACCAAAACTGGGATTACCAACACATTATCCTCAAATTCCATTAACTTCTCGATTCCGTCTGTTGTTGGATCTGAAGAATAACGAACGATGTGACCACACCAAGCGTAGGCAACAGTTTCATGATGTGTTTTCACCTTCAAGTACTTCCCAATTTCGGCTACCATTTCTTCCCATTGTTGATTATACTGCTCATCTCCGTAAGCAACTAGAAGAACAGCTTCATTCTCTGGGTTGTCACTCAATGCTTCAACACGACGAGCAATGTTTTTCTTCAATAAAGTCGTGAAATCTAAAGGCGGTGTAATGGTAACACGTGCTTTCGCTTTATACGTTTCGATGTTTTCTTTCGCCAGCTCTTCTTTGATCTTCGGATCAGATGTCAATCCTGCAATAACTGGAATATCATGCGAATAATGTGAACTTACCGTCAAGAAAATAGGAACTAAAATCACATCCGAGTATCCATTTTCATCGAACCATTTTAACTGCGTTGCAATTGAAGGCTCGTTGTACTCCATAAATGCTGTTTTGATGGCATCAACTCCTTCATAAGCGAGAATAGTTGACTTCACCTTATCTTCTACATCCAACAACATATTTCGCCAAGTTTCTGAATGAGATCCGTGGTTAACAAGAAGTACTCCGACTTTCTTTTCGCCTTCGTTAACTGCTACTTTTTCTGCCGTACAACTTGCCAGAAATAAAACGACTAGAGCTAAAAATCCAATTTTTTTCATTGATGTAATTATTAGTGTTGAATATTGATTTTTTGAGTTGCTACGCGACCTTCAGTATCGATGACATTCAAGAAATAAACACCAGAAGGAAGATTGGAGACATTCAATTGAGACAAGTTAGAAGCTTGAGAAGCAACAACTCTTCCACTGATATTTACCAAATTCATTTCGGCAATCTCATGAGGGAAGTTCACATTGATTTCGTTGTTCGCTGGATTTGGATAGACAACTAAATTGGCTCCCATCTCTTCGACGATTCCCGCAAATTCAACCTGTTCTTTCGTGAAATAGATATTCCCCGTTGAACTTCCATCAAAACCAGTAAATACCAGCTTCCAAACATCTTCATTTTGTGTCTTTACGAAGTAACAAAGCGAATCAACGATCTCATACGTAAAAGTTGACATGCTAAACGACTTCCAGTCCGAACCGATCGTTGCAATGGTCGTATCATAAACTCCAGCCGTTGCATTCGCAGTTGGAACACCACTCACTTCCGAAACAACAGTATTGTAGTTATGCAAAACAGACGTCAACCCTCCTATATAACCAGGGGCTAATTCTTGCAAGTAATTCGTAAAAACAACATCCCAATCAGCTGACAAAGGCTCACGATCGATGATAGAATCATTCAATACATCATAGTAAACAAAGTTTTTACCTGTATAATTTGTTTTTGTGATTGTGTCCGCAACTTCATTTGCACCGTTTAGATCGGCCATTCTGATTGCATAAGCACCAGAAATCAAGGACTCCACCATGAATTTCTTGTATTCTCCAGAAGTAAACTCTAGTACAAAAATGCGTGAACCAATAATTTGATGCGTAGAAGGATTGTATTCACCCCAACCAAGATCAAATGGATTTTGCGGGTCAGCTGCATTACTCACTGCGCCTTCTTCCCAATAATCGAAACCGTTCATTGGTTGCTCCCAAGTTGCCAATCCAGTTGTATCTAATGTACTCCAATCCGCTGTTGATCCACTGTAAGTGTATAACGTTGCATTCTTTCGATTCAAACGAACTGCTGCCCCCCAAGAACTTAAATCGAAGGACAAGTCCCAATTGTAATTATCAACATTGGCAACCTCTCCATTTTGGAAACTATAGTACGATTCATTCGTGTACCCTGCACCTAAACTTACCATGTCCGAAACTTGTGCTTGTGCGATAGTTGCAAATCCCACCGAGCATACTAGTAATTGTTTTATCATTGTATTTTATTTAGACTGATTTTAAATAACAGGGCAAAACTACTTCAGCCAAGGTGCTGTGATCAATACCACAAAAAGGTGAAAGACGCGAAAATCGATACCATAAAAGTGGTATTTTGAATGATTCTAAATAAGAAACTGATCGAATTATAGTCCTTTAGACGCAGTTCCCCCTTATTTTCGTTGAACAGATGAAGCGTTATTTTACACGGAAGAATTGGAAGAAAATTGGATGGGTAGCCTTTGCCTTTTTCTTGATTAAGGGGATCATTTGGCTAACTATATTCTTTGGGGTATGGGAATATTTTATTAGTTAATAATCAGAATCTAAAATCCCTCAGTATATTTGTGGACACAAACCAATCACTTTGAAATGAAAAGAAATCACATCGTATTAATTCTTCTAGTTGTTATTGTAATTTTCGTCTTTGTTGACCCCGTTTATGCTGGACCAGGTGGAGCGATTGCTAAAGGGCTTTTCAAAACTTGGTATGGTAAACTACTACTCTTGATCCTTGGTATCATTTTACTTCCAGTCATCATTTATGTGCGAACAAGGGAATATTTCGCTGTCAGAAAAAATAAAAAACAACTCGCTCAACTAGCTACAATTAATAGAACCTTTAATTGGTTGGATCTCGAAAAAAATACTCGAAACATTATTCAGCGCGTATATGAAGCTTGGTCAAAAGAAGATATGGAGCGCGTATCAGAGTATGTCAGTCCGTGGTACTGGAGAAATCAACAGCTCGTATTTTTGGATCAATGGAAAGAAAACAATCAGCAAAACATCTGCAAATTAGCTCGAATTGAGAACATCAAACCACTTTATTTAGAGATATCTTCGGAAGAAAATTTGGAAGGTTCAAAAATTGCTTTCAGTATAACTGTTGAAGTTGAAGATTATTTGGTGGATAGAACAACTCAACAAGTTGTGGAAGGAAGAAAGGGATTTGGCTCTGAGGAAAAAGTATGGATATTGGAGTACACAGAAGGAAATTGGCTCCTTGATGATATTCGTGAAGGAAGCTTATCACTTGCTTTCGCAAAACTACCAAACGTGATTCCAGCTCAACTCCAAACTAAAACAGTCTGAGAATGGAAAAGGACCTCATCGTTGGTATTCTCTGTTTTATAGCAGGAATTTGGTCGATTTATTCTTCAATAAAAAATAAAAGTTCGTTCTTCACAAGTATGAAAGCCTCCATATTTGTATCAATATTTGGAAGACAAGGAGCTCGTATTTTCTATGGAGCACTCGGAGTTACTCTTATCGTACTTTCGGTGAAGATTTTGCTCGACTATTTTAAATAATAGTGAACAGTTTTGTTTACCTCTACAAAGCTTCTTTAGCTAGCTTGAAAGATTTAAAGAATTTAGCAGCTGCTTTCTCGTCCCATTTTGATGGTTCAGCAACCGAAATCAACTGAAATTGATTTTGACCAATTAAAATAACTTTATACTCACCAACTAACTCATTATTGTTGCCCTTAAGCCAAGCATGTATTCCTTTATTTTTCTTATACTCCCACACTTCTTGCTTTGTCACCTCAGCACCTAAAGTTTCAACAAACGATTTAAGAGAAACATCGGCCATTTCTTCATGTTCTACCATTTTATTTAAATGCTGAGCATACCCTATGACGAATAATTGATCGTTTAAAGCTCCCTGAGCCTTTATTCTGTTAACGTTTTCGTTAGAGTTTTTATCCGTAGTAAAATCAGTTGGGAAAGTAATACTCACCAATCCATCTTCACTAGTAAATGTACTTCTTTTTGAAGGAGCGAAAGAAAACAAGATTAGGGATAGAAGTAGCGCAAATGTTTTGATTAGATGTTTCATATCAGGTTTTTTCTCAAAAATAACAAAGTCATGGAAAACTTTGGATATCAATACCCTAATCTCAAGTCAAGATTGAATATCAACTATCAAAATGTTAAATATTCCTGTACAAAGGCATTTATTATTGGAATTGAAGCTAAGAATGATATATTCATTCTAAACTTGCAGTATGAAACAACTATTAGTAGCATTTTCGGTAATTATTCTTCTTGGGTGCACTTCTAATGAAGGAGATGGTGTGAACATCAAACAAGTGAACTGGAAAGAGAGAACCATTGAGTTCAATCAAAGTGACTCATCATTAATTAATGGTCAAACCTATCTTCCACTCTATTCACACATATACCACATCAAAGAAGACCGCAGTTTCGATTTGACGGTTACAGTTAGTATTCGCAACGTTTCATCTACTGATACTTTATACTTGAAGAAAGCTGATTTTTATGATACTCACGGAAAATTGGTCCATGCTTATCTAAATAATGTTGTTTATGTTGAGCCATTGGAAACTTTAGAAATCGTTCTTGGTGAAAAGGACGAGCGTGGTGGATCAGGTGCTAACTTCTTGTTCGACTGGTCAACTAGGAATCCAAAGCATAAACCTTTGTTCGAAGCTGTAATGATTTCCACTTATGGACAACAAGGGATTTCATTTACTACGCGTGGACAACATCTCGATTAATCTAAATGAAAGAACTAATTAATACGGCATTACTATTAATAGCAGTGGTCGATCCATTGGGATCAATTCCTGTCTTCCTTGAAGCCACGAAGCAATTTAACAAAGCTGAAAAGAAGAAAATCGCGATCAATGCTTCATTAATTGCTTTTTTTGTCTTGCTTTTCTTTATTGTTGTTGGTCAACTTATTTTAGAAGGAATGGATATCACACTTGAAGCTTTTCAGATTTCAGGAGGTGTCATCCTTTTCCTATTTGCGTTAACTATGATCTTTGGTGAAGGAAAACCAAGTTCAGAGAAAAAACTAATAACTGATTACAAACACGTGACTGTTTTTCCAGTCGCTATTCCTTCAATTGCTTCTCCTGGAGCAATCATGGGAGTTGTTTTATTGACTGATAATCATACCTATTCTCTCACACAACAAATCACTACGTCCGCTTTAATGCTTGGCGTTGTAGCTGCGACTTGTTTGCTATTAATCTCTTCGTATGCTATTCAAAAACGAATTGGAGATATTGGAATTACGATCATCAGTAAAGTCATGGGACTTATTCTTGCGGCCTACGCTGCTCAAAATATTTTGAGTGGAATCAAAAATTATTTCATGTAGAAGAAGAAAACAATAAAAAAGCCCCTCATCTTTCGGTGAGGGGCTTTCTATTTTCAGATCATCTTATTTGTTGACAACAATCTTACGTACTGAAGTACGATCGTCTGCTGTTACTCGTAAGAAGTAAATTCCAGCTGCGTTATTTGAAACGTTGATTGTTTCAGAAGCTGTTCCATTTACCGCTCCGATGCTTGCGTTCCAAATTTGCTGACCGCGTGCATCGACTAAACTTGCATTTACATCAGAAACATTCTCTAAAGTCAATGTCATTTCGAACTCACCGTTATTAGGGTTAGGGAATACATTTAACGCATTTCCAAGTTCGTTTTCTTCTAATCCAGCTACTTCAAGCGTGATATCTTGTGTAAATGTATCCGTTCCACAAGGTCCAGTTACAGTTAATGTTACTGTAAACGTTCCTGTCGCGTTGTACACGTGAAGTGGATCTGAATCAGTTGATGTTGTTCCATCTCCGAAATCCCACAAGTAAGAAGTAATCGTACCTGAAGATGTATTTGTAAAGATTCCAGTTACGAAGTTCGTTCCTGTTGTGAATCCTGCTACTGCATCTGGGATATCAACTACCTCAATCGAAGCAGACGTTGAACCACAACCAGTGGTTACAGTTACGGTGTACAATCCTGGAGTTGACGCATTGATTGCTGGCGTAGTTTCCGTTGTTGACCACAAGTACGTTGCATCATCAACTGGTTGCCAGTTACCAAGAATTGCTGCATCTTGCGAACATTTCTCAACAGTATCCTCAGCAAAAGCAAGATTGATCAATCCTAAGAACTCATCAGCTCCGATGTCGAATCCGTTCGTATCTCTAGTTTGACCATCCATATCGATAGTGATCAATGTATCAACCATTCCTGCCATATCCAACAATGAATCATTACATGTATGTAAATCAGTTGATGAGAAGAATCCTGGATCGCCTGAAACAGAGTTCATATCTAAGAAAGATGCACCTTGCCAATCACCTAATGTCGTCTGATCTGCTCCGAAATATCCAACTTTTCCGTTAGGAGCATAAAGATCATTGTGATCAGAATTAGTCAATCCACTCGCCATATAAAGAGCATAACCTGGACCGTCATTTCTTAAGATATTGTTGTACAACTCAATTGCACCACCAGTAACATAAGCCGCTCTCGAAGAAGTTCCTTGAGAGATCATGTTCACTGAATTATTCATAGGAATCCAGTTATTACAGCTTGAGAAATACATACCATAACTTGTACTCGTCGTAGTTGAATCTTCTATCACTACAGTATTGTTATGTGCTCTTGATTTCATTACAGGAGAAGCATCACATTGAGTTAGGAACATTCCATAACCGTAACCTTGAACGTACATCTCATTGTTTGTTATCATAGAGTAACCATCGATATATCCAGCGTACATAGCATATTTTGAACCTGTGTAAACTGAATTACATGAAATCGTGTTATTATGGATTTCAACACTGTCTTGGTAGTAGAAACGTGTTCCCATATAGTAGGCATCAATACACTCGTTATCTTCAAAGATTAGACCTTTCTCTAACGAAGTAGTCCCATTTCCATATAAGTACGTTCCGTAAGAACCACCAGAAATTGTGTTTCCAATGAAACTCATATAATCATCAATTCCTGCACTTGAGAATACAGCTGCTCTGTTCGTTGAAGTCGTTGTTGAAATACCAGCATCTATCAAACAATCCCAAATTGTATTGTGTTCTGTGTTTCCTGTAAATTCAATTACGTGACCATAAGTTGGACCTGTTGCCTCAATTGTCATTTGCTCCCAACTGACATAATCGGCTCCTGAGAAACGAAGCGTATAATTATCTGTTGAAGTTAGACTGTTAAACGTAAGAATAACACTATCTCTGTGTTGATCTTCTGAACGGAAAGTAATCGTATTTGTGGCACTTGTACCTGCAATTTCTCCTAGATCAACTTGTTCATTGTACGTTCCAGTTCTTACATCGAAAATTACCGGACCACAAACTCCAAACGCATTCAAATCAGCAGCTGCCGAAGCGAAGTCTGCGTAATCTGGAGCTACACCACCAATTGTGAATGTACCATTTAATGAAGACTGAACATCGATTGATGTTGTATCGTTATTCGTTACTGTATCAGGCATTAAGTTTGGTAAATCTGTCCAAGCTTCAATGTTATACAATACTCCTGCATTAAAAGTTGCTGAACCAAGCGTTACTTGAGCCGTTGTAGATCCTGCTCCGAAAACTGTATCCAATAATCCCGAGAAGTAGTATGGTGTTTGTGCCACCCCATCAATTGTCCAATTCACCACGCATGTATCTACTTGGTTAGTACCGTAGTTCTTGATTGTTGCTACAACGTTTTGTGTACCAGCACAGAAGTTAACTGGCTGATCGATGCTTGAAACACCAATATCATTTGGTACAGATACTAAAGGAAGACAAGCGTTGTACGTATCAAATACTTCTTGAGCTGTCAAGGCGCGATCGTAGAAACGGAACTCATCCATCAACTGGTTACTTCCCATTCCTGTACTTCCTGAGTACCCACCAACTTTGAAGTCAGCTCCAGAAATACTTAATGTTCCTTGAGAGACAACGTTGTTTAAAACGCCATCATGGTATGCTGTAATAGTACCTGCAACAGGATCGTAAACGAAAGTTGTCATTGAAGGTGTTCCAATAGGTGCACACCCCGTACAAAGAACATCAGTAATTGGTCCTCTTAAGATAAAGTTTCCAGCTCCAGCAACTCCGTTATTAAAACATCTGAACCCCCCAGCACTTTGATCACCAAATTGATAATAAAGTGTCGTTGTGTTAGGCATATCATCAATCCAGAAAGAAATAGTCCACGGGTTATTACCCAAGTTGGTATTCCATCCAGTTGATACATAGTCGGCTGTACTTGAACCTCCAGTACCCACTAATGCTGATCCACAAAGACCATTTCCTCCTTGTGTCATACTACCCATAAGTGTTCCTGTCGCTGTTCCTGCAGGTGGTGCAGAAGCCTCATTTGTGACCGTTGTACCTGTTTGGTCGAATTTGTAGTAGAGTATCTCTGGGACAGTTCCCTGAGCGTCTACAAAGTTTGAAGTGAATATCAACGCGAGCAACGCTAATACTCCTAAGTAATTCTTTTTCATGTGAATAATTTTTGAATTCACATCAAATATAGAGTATTCTATGTCCTAAAAAAAATGAGAGAAGTTTGAATTATTAACAAATAAGTTAATCTTTTAACGAATTAATACTCTGGTTCGGTATTCAAATCGAGCTCTCGTACGTTTGGTGTCAGTTCTTCTCCATCCCACTTAATAATCAGTGTATTAATAGTCGACCTCGTCCAACCAAGTTCGTCATTGATGTAGATTCCTTCTTCTTGTTCAAAAACGATCCCGTCGTCGTAACTGTATTCTCTATCCTCTGGAAATAATAATCGCTCATGTAACCAAAACGCGCCTGCATCAGAAACCGATGAGCAACTAAGTACTCTTTTCAAGCGAATTCCGGTATCAAATAAATAGATGATTCCTCCTTCCATTCCACAGGCTTCAGCGGTTTGATCAATTTCTACAATATGTTTGACGCCTCGCACCCCTTTGTTTTTTGTTACACGTAGTTGAAACATTTCATTAGTGATTGGAAATTCGTGTCCATAGAACTCCCCCATCGCAGGAACCACTCGACAGCGCACTTTTGATCCCGACTCATCTTCTGCCAGTATCACCAAATATGCATCTCCATCAAGTTCCACTTTATCGAGAGAAATCAGTCCACCCAAAACATAACCAACTTGACCGTTCGTTCGGACTTTATACCAATTCGATTCCTTCCCATTGAATAGCATCGTTGCTGACGACTTCTTTAAGATCGTTATTTCTTGTGCGATTTTTAATGTATCAACGGCTTTACTATCCGCGGACGGCTTTTGTCGTAAAACCACATTATCACCGTACATATATTCGGTACTTCCCTCTTGAAATCCTTCCCAAGGAATGATGTAACGTGCTTCTTCCTCTTCCTGTGCATAGAGTTGGCAACTGATTAATAATAGCGTAAATACAAAAAGTGATTTCATGTTTCGTTTTAATTTGTTCGAATGGGAACTAAATAGCTCCACTCTCGAAATTTAAAATTATTTACGGAATAATTCGAATTGTTCCAATCGCTTAAATGTTCTTTATCGAAAATAGCGACAATCGGGTACTTATCTTGCACAAAATTGTCTCCCGTGTTTTTAGGTTTAATCACAAAGGTTTTGAATCGACTGTAGCCATCTGATTCGTACACACGCATTAAGTAGAAGACTTCATCATTCTTAAGAAAGCCGATTTCTTCAATATAAACTAGGTTTTTAATCTTCTTGAAGCGCGTCTTCTTCTTATTCATTGGATATAAAGAAGCATATTCTTGAAAGTAAGGTGCTATCATTGCTTCATCGTAACCATCTCCTTTTATCGCCAAGCGAAAGCCTGAAAGCCCATCTCCCCCTAAACTAATAGAAAACGGAAACTCCACTTTAAATGGATACCATCGACCATTTATTAATTTTATCCGTGAAAGACGAATACATGTTACTGCGATAATAACTCCATTGGTATATAAAGAGGATACCAAAAACCAAGCAGCCACAGTTCCACTTTTTTCTTCTATTCCAATAAGGATCGTTTGTAACGCAAGGACAATTCCATAATAAGCCAAGAGTCGCATTGCTACTTTGTTTGGCATTACCACTTTCTTGTAGGTGAAGTAACTCGAATTGTTCAGTGCATTATTTACAATTTGCGCAAACCACGAAATACTGATAAAAAAGTAAAGAATGGTAACGATCCACAATCCATCAAGCATCAACCAGAAATCATAAAACCCATGAGCTAATGCCGCCAAGACAAAAAATAGTGGAATGAACCAAACCGAATTATGTCGTGGATGAAACTTGTACAAAATGATTCCATATGCAACCAAGACTGTATCGAACATATGTCCTACTGAACTAAGAATTGCTCTACCATCAATTATGGAAGCTCCGTGATTGTTGAAATAAAGAACATTCTCAACGGCCGAAAATCCCAATGCGTTTATAGAAACGAAAGCGACATAATCGATTGGCTCTCTAAATTGCTTTTTAAACAAGAGCAGCATCAAGGCGAAGGGGATCAGTTTTGCGACTTCTTCGAGCATTCCGACTTCTAATGTGAAGAAGAAAAAGTCGTTTAAATAACCTCCTGTAAGTTCCATTGGCACCAACCATGGGAGATAATCGTGTACAAAGAACACCACATTCACTGAAAGGCATCCTAGTACAAAAGCTATGATCACATAGAGCAACTTATTCTTGTCGAAAATATCAATGAGCCGGTAATAGTCGACCCAGATCCATGCGATGAATAAGGCAAGAAGGGAGTAAATGAAGATCATTCAAGCGCAAAATTAATGGGAAGACTCACTCTGGTTCTCACCGGCCGCCCATTACAATAACCTGGGAGCCATTTAGGCATTAATCGGATCAAGTTTTTGGCTTCATTGTCCAATTCTTCAGTGACTCCTCGCATAACTTTAATTTCAGAGATACTTCCGTCTAACTCAATAATGAATGCCAAATAAACTCTTCCTTGATCCCCCATTTCTAAGGCTTCTACCGGATAATCAATAAAATTCGCAATAAATCGTTGCATTACACTTGCTCCGCCAGGAAACTCAGCTTCAAATGTACCGTCAACCTCTTCTATACAATCCACATCTTCTTTTAAAACTTGTGAGTTGGTATCAATGGTGCTTAATATGATATTTCTTCTTGCTTCTTCTTTGATTCGAAATGAATTAAAAAACGCTTCCATACTATCCGCAACAGGACGCAAAATGATAGTATTATCCTTTTTTAGTAATCGTTTCCCAATTGATCCCTCATATCCATCTTTGAAGTAACTTAATTCCTCCCCTACCAAACTTTTGTCTAAATAAAATTCGAAAGAATCTCCTGATTTAAAAGATTCTCCGGAATACTCTATTACAATCGTTACATTTTTGATAGGTTCTTCAGTTAATGCATCTATTACTGTCACTTTAGTTTTGCCCAAACAAAATGAATAACCTGTTGCTGTTAGAATAAGAAATAAAGTTAAGATCAGTTTCATGTGGTAAGTTTAGAAAGTAAAGTTACTGAATCTTTTCATTGTCTTTTATTAAATAAGCGTTCTTAACCTTGAGATTTTCGTTCATCCGTGTATTAAAACTAAAAAGAGCCGTCCAACTATCTGAACAGCTCTTATATAGTGTGATATTCTTTTCTATTCTTTTATCACTCTGATTGTGGTACTGTTCCCATCGGCTGTTAAACGACAGAAGTAAACACCTCTTCGACCTTCTATTGGTAATTTAATAGACGATGCATTTTTCAATTCAGTAGTACTTAACTCTTGACTTAAAGCATTTATTAAGGTCACCTCAATAGAACTGTATTTTGTTCCAAGGTTAATTGTAACGTAATCGCTCGTTGGATTCGGATAAACGGATAAATTCGTTAGATCTTGCTCTTCTACGCCAACTGTCATCACTGCATTACAAGCAGAAGTATCTGTACAACCATTCAGTGTGATCTCAACTGCATAATTTCCATTTGCCGTCGCTGTAAACGATTGATTTGTTGCCCCTGAAATTGGTGCAAAACCGTTATCACAATCTAACCACTGGTAAGTCCCTCCGAAGGCATCTGCAGTAAGTTGCGGATCGAAATTCAAGACATTCGTATTAACTGTGTTTATCGTAAGATCAATCGTAATGATACTATCACATCCGGATGCATTTGTCAACGTATCGTAATATACTCCCGTTGCTGAATACAAATTACCTGCTGGAGATAAGTAGGTATCACACGAGTTGGTGGTGATTGTATGATAAGTTGAATTATTTACAGTTAAATCGATTGTGATTAAACTATCACATCCTGTAGAATTTGGAATTGTATCAGTGTAAACACCAGAAGTTGTGTAAAGATTTCCTGATGGACTTGTGTAAGACCCACAACTTGATGCAGTTAAAGAACTTACTGTATTCGAGCAAGTTTGATGCCCCGTTAACAGCACATTGTCGACTAACCAAGAATCGGTACTTGTACTCGAACGCGGTGTAATTCGCACTGCCAATTGCGAAATGGAACCAGGAAATCCAATTTGTACAAAAGAAATTCCTTCTGTCATTTGAAGCCCTGAATTGGCCGGTTGAAATACTGTTTCTGTCGCTGGTAGGTAATCAACGATTGCTTGACCAGCTGCATCATACGACCAAAAACTATTATTATTTACCGCACCTCGAACGCGCACTCTAGGTGAATACGTTACTCCACCATCTAAACTGTATTCCACTAAGACATAATCCAAATGATCCGGTCCTCCTGCAGAACCATTTAAGTTTAATCCCTGTACGCGAAAACTTACAAAGATTGAATCGTAGTTAGCGGGTATTGTTTGGTTATCAAAGACGATTGGATTTCCACCAGAAACGGACGCAACATGCCAAGCCGTTGAACTGTTAATCCCCAAAGGCGTATTTGGAATACAACTTCCAGCGGGTGCATTTCCCGTTTGAAGATCGGCTAGTGTTCCCGTATACGACCATGTAGGAGTGGAAGGCACCGTTTCGAAATCCTGAATTGCGAGGGTATCAATTAGCAGCTGTGCAGTTGATTGGGTTGCCACAAAGATGATTGTCGCAAGTGAAAGTAGATGTTTTTTCATGTGAATGAATTAAGTGATTATTCTGTAAATATAGTGATTTTAGCTCCTTGCAAGAATGAAGCTGCTATTCTGAATCTTATTTTCATTTTTTGCTCGCGCTCACCACGAAGTAGCTCCGAAGGAAAAAACAAGAGCAAGCACTGCTTGTGAAGACCGAAGGGATAAAAACGCGCTTGTCGCTGAATTTACTTCGCTACCCTTTCTATTTTTGCGGCTATTCCGATTCAAACTCGCTCGTTTCTCGCTCAGACAGTGAATCTCCATTACGCCCCTTCAAATGAAGGGTCCCAGCAAAGCATTCTATGCGACGTTTAGATTCGGCTTCGGTAATGGAGTTTTTTGTGAGCAATAGAAATGAATATGGCTTCGAAATCTGAACCCTGAGGCGATCGAAGTGCAGTCTCGTCCCGTCCCGTCCCGATCACTATCGGGGACTATCGGGGGCTATTGGGAGGTGCTTCGATGAAATAGAATGTTGTTCTCAATGAAAACCTGTCTCAACATCTTAACGTCTTGCTTCTTAAAGTTTGATTTCAATCACTCAGAAGATATTCTCCGCATTCAGCAATTATTCTTTACCGATCGTTGAGCTCGCCATAATTTTGGACTAATACAAATAGTTTAGTTCCCAAAACATGATTAAATTTTTCTACATAACCCTAATCACAATTTCACCGTTTTTATCAACGGCACAAACGATTACTTTCGAGGAGGTTCAGAACGCAACTGAATCATTAGACGGTCATTACGACACTTATATCGCAGAGGATGGTACGTCCTATAGCATTGGCGATGAAATTGAATTCGGAGATCCTTCGGGAGATAACGGACAATTTCAAACTGCACA
Source organism: Henriciella pelagia (assembly GCA_964219255.1). GTDB lineage: Bacteria > Bacteroidota > Bacteroidia > Flavobacteriales_D > Crocinitomicaceae > UBA4466. Next base: position 111,251 of record CAXPPC010000004.1, on the reverse strand, counting down.
GCAACTGGATATCAACAATCGATTTTCTGTAATGGACAAGAGTTCAACGGGTGTTAAGTCGAAAATCAACCGTATAAAAATTTGGGTAGATGCTGCTCCAGGGTTCCAAGTTGGAATTCAATCGAAAGGAAATGGACCGAATGATAATTATATGATCTTCATCGAACCAGCATTATCGTCTGGGGAAGTAAAGTAGTACATAGTAACTAGTTTTGGGAGAAGGAAGGCAGTGGTCTTCCTTTTTTTATTCTTATTTTTTTTCTTTTGGGTGCTCCCTTCGGGCGGGCCATACGCTGTACAAACCATCTTTCCTATATCTTAAAAAAAGCCTTTTGTCAATTAAAGCAATTCACCTTTAAAATAATTTATTAACGGTTACCGAGCTGAGTCGAGGTACGCTGCTGTCCCTAGCACGAGTTTTTTCATTTTTTGCTAGCGCTCAAAAAATGAAACAAAAAACGCGCTTGTCGCTGAATTTACTTCACTACCCTTCTAATTTTTGCCTCCCGATAGCTATCGGGACGAGTTCCCTCAAGGCGCAGATTTAACTAACAACTGAACCTTGAGGGAACTAGTCCCGTCCCGGGGACTACCAGGGTATCGGGAGGTGAAGGAGATTGAGCCCTCCAACAAGAATTAAGTTCTAGAAAGGTTTCTTACCAATTACATAAAAGATTGAGTCTTCAGATGAAAGCTTGAACCTCCCTCTTCTCTTTTTTGGATGCAAAAATTCAATTTCAATATTCTCATCACCGTAGGGAACGTATGTCCAATCAAGCACAGGATTATTCTTACTACTCGAGGGCACTAGCGTATTACCAATATTCATTCTAACTGTCTTTAGCTTACCTGTTGGAATGGCAATTATTCGGTATTTGTATGATTTTCTCATACCTAAAGAAACTTCTTTAGGCAATACTCCTGAAGTAAAAGAGCCTTGAGTAACTAGCTCGTAGCCTTCTTCCTTCAGGTTGTTTATATATTGGTTAACTATAGGATTCCCAGCAAGCTCTTGTGTGAAAACGCTTTTCGCAGTTATCAGAAAAAGAAATAATAATAGACCGAATTTCACTAATACTCTCATAATTAAATAGCTAAGTTGAATAACCTTATACTTTCAAAGATAAAAATCTATGTGGTCCATCTTATTGAACATCAAAGAAAAATGTTGGCTAGGTAATTCGCCCCATCTTTAATTAATAGACATATAGACAACTAAAACAACTATCTCTGTTATGAATGCGCCAACGCCAATGAGCGAAAAGAGGCGACCTAAACGAACGAGCTTCAGAGATTTCTCTTTGTATTGTTCTGGATGTTTGAGATCTTCTTTAATTTCTCCATATTGACTCATTGCCATATTAATGAGGATTAAGCCCATAATGAAGCCGGGCAGAATGCACAGTATCATTCCGAAAAGTCCTTTGTAGAATATACTAGCATCATTTAGCAATCGGTATTTCTTACCTGTATAGTCTAAAGGTTTTTCATCTTGAATTATATCTTGATCAATAATTTGAGTGCTCATGTTGGTTGGTTTTAGATATAAGACGAAGGTACGGGTTTTGGTTGTTATTGTTTGAATTCTTACTTTTTTGGCAGTGCATAACTCTTTTCATTTTTGGCATACGCCCCACCACGAAGTAGCTCCGAAGGAAAAAACGAAACAAAAAGGTCTTTTGTCGCTGAATTAACTTCGCTACCCTTCTAATTTTTGCGGCTATTCCGATTCAAACTCACTCGTTCCTCGTTCAAACAGAGAATCTTCATAGCGCCTCTTCAAATGAAGGGGCCCAGCAAAGCATTCTATGCGACGTTTAGATTTCGCTTCGGTGAAAAAGATTGTAGTAAAAAATAGAAATAAATCTAGCTTCGAAATTTGAACCTCAAGGCGCAGATTTAACTAACAACTGAACCCTGAGGCGATCAAAGTGAGGTCTCGAAGGGTGACTCTGAAACAAAAATGTTTTTGCAACCAGAAATCATTCTGAATTCTACATTCTCAATTCTGAATTAATCAAGTATCTCACATCTCCCCTCCCATTCACACCTCACCAACCACCATTCAATCAATAACTCCTACCGCCTTAACTTCTGTTAACACAATTTTTATCAATTCTATGGTTTCTGGCACGGTTTCTTATCTGCTAATCATACGTTTAATCCGTTCGGGTAGGACATTTATGAATGCGGGAAGCAAAGTGCCAAACGCGGGAATGAAATAATCGAACACAAAACCATGTATTATGAATAAGAATACAAAAAACAAGTTGGCGATGTATAAATCGGTGAAGTCGATCATCGCAAAGAACCAAGCGGCATGGACGGGTCTTGCAGCATTTGGATCGTCATTTCAAACGTTTACTGATCGCTTACAGGCGCTTGAGGAAAGTGGTTATCAGCAAAACCTAGCAATTGTTGGGGTTAGCGCTGTTAAAAACGCGAAAAGAACGCTCGTTGTAGATCGTGCTTATGCAATTTCTAGCGGAATCGTTGCTTACGCCGTAGTTAACAATGATGTGGAAACAATTAATCACATGAAGATTAGCCGCCATGAGCTAGAAAAAGCCGGTAAGACTAAGTTGCTTGTCCTCGTGGACCGCATCCTAATTCGGGCAAACAGCATCGTGGGACAGCTGAGCGACTATGGAATTGACCAGACGAGCATCGATGAACTGCAAACGCTACGCGATGAACTTGATGTTCAACTTTCAGCACCGCGGAATGCGATCATTGAACGTAAGAATCAAACGATTCGCATTAAAACGCTGGTCAAGGAGATCGACATTGTCCTCAAGTTGCAGCTGGATAAGCTGATGGAAATCCTAAAAGAAGATCATCCGGATTTCTTCACTGCATACACCAATGCACGCATCATCGTTGATCACCGCAACAGAAGCGGAAACGAAGGTTCAACTCAAAACCATGGTTATGGATTGTAAGAGTACCTCGTTAGATGAATCGGTGTAATCCCCTCTGTCGTTGATGGAGGGGATTTTTAATTAATAAACGTCTTTTCATTTTATTGCATTATCTCTTACTTTTTTGCCTCCCGATAGCCCCCGATAGCTATCGGGACGGGACGAGATTGCACTCCGTGCACCTCAAGGCGTAGATTTAACCAACAACTGAACCCTGAGGCGATCGAAGTGAGGTCTCGAAGGGTGAAGGGACCCAGCAAAGCATTCTATGCGACGGGAATGTTGCTTCGGTGAATTTGTTTAGGCCAATAAACAAGCGGTCGTCGAGCGGAGCCGAGACGATGCGGAATAAAAAACATCTATTTTGAGCACCTCTATTGCAATCAATGGCTGATAATTTAATTGGACAAAAAAGAAACTCTACTGACATGATTAAGTTGGCGAATCAACACCATTTAAAGAAGAATTTGTCAGGGAATTAAATACAGTTTGAATTTGTTTTATTTTTTCGACCGTCGAGTCTAAATTAATGATACCAGAAGAATCCATAATTATATAGTTGGTATCCAGTTTCGCCACTGTCATTGTTTTCGTTTTACCAATAACACATCTTCCATTTCTCCTTAATTTCAAGCCACTTTGATTTGCTTTGGCAAAAAGAATTCTTCGAAAATATTCTCTTGCCTCGTAGTTATAACGAGTGTTATCTGGTGTAATTTTGAAACAAAATTTACCATGTTCCAATTGAAGATAATAATCAAAACCAGTATTATTATAGTTCATATAATTCCAGTTCCACCAAAAACCGAGGAACCCTCCATTTTTTTGTGGGATATAATCCCATTCTCCCTCTCCCAACCTTTTTTGTAATTCCATGTAAAATCCCCTCCAACTGTCCCAATGCCACTGATCAACTGGTAATATCCTAAAACTTTGAACTGAGTCATCAATACACTGTAAATGCTGCAAAAAACTTATGAATATTTCATTAGTAACACCAATCTTCTTACCTTCCTGTAGTAGCTCAATAAATTGATATCTTTGGAAAGTTTTATATCCCTTTGATTCAACTACACTATAATTACTCTGATCACCCGTTTTGAGGTAAACTAGATGGAGATCATTGTCTTGAAATTCTGCTTTTAGTGATTCAGAGTAACGCGACAATTGATCGCTATGATTTTTTGAATGAACTTTATCTTCAATTAAAATACCAATTGATCCATTAATCACGACTAACACGTCTACATTCCTATATTGCTTCCTAATTTCAATGCTTAATATATCAATTGTTCCTAATTCAGCAATTTGACTCAAAAATTTAAGAGCAATCTTATTTAATAATTCGTTTTTATACTTAGGTTTTGCCCATTCAATCAACCAGCAGATGAATGCGTCCTGAGTTAACTCAGATGTAGCCCACCTGAAAATATTTGGTTTTATCATCTCTTTTATTCAAATAAAATTATTCTTTTGCAGCTTCTTCTGCTGCTAACCTTTCTTCTTCCTCTTTTCTGGCTTCTTCTACCTTATCCAAATACCAACGTTCGAGTTTTAAAATAAAGAGATTTCGGCGCACAACATAAAGCGTCAATCGATGTACAAGCAACATAAATAGACCCACGGCAAGCATTGTAAAACCGATAATCTTGTCAAGGTGTACTAATTGTCGAGCTGCTTCGTCTTTTAATTTAAAAACGTCCTCAATGAGGATCAACTCAACCAGGTAAATTTGTATATCCTTTACGAAAAGAAAAGCCAAACCTCCAAATATGAGTGCAATAGCAAGAATTGCAGAAACAAATTGAATGGGGCGAACTAAGAGCGAATTGCGGTTGATGCTTGGACGCTCAGCGAGTAAATCGTGTAATTCCATAGCTTGTAGGTTTATAGGTGGCAAGATAATGAAACTCGACCTTTTAGAGGTTCATGGAATCAAAAAGTAGTATTTTCCGCATTGCATTTTTTGAAAGTGGTGGGTAATTTTGTAATTCAACCAACTTGACTGATTATGGCTAAAAAGAAGACTCCCCTACCCAATGCTCCGAGTAAAAAACACGGTAAACCATCTGGAAAGAAGCGCAGTAATGCTGAACCGAAGAAGTAAGGTCTCTTATAAATAATCAACTCTATTTTAAACTCTCATGATTACATATAGAACCATACTGTTGACTCTTTTGGTGTTTATACACATCCTGATTATTTAAGCTTTGCAATTTGATTCACTTCTATTGGGTTAATTGAATTGAACTTGCGTTATTATTGTGTTTAAAGATTCATTTCCAGTAATGTTCGGTAAGTGTATTTCCTAAATACATACAGAGATCGCATTACTCAAATGGATTTGTTAGCAATGGTTTTAGAAAGATCCCCAGATCAAAAAAAATTGGTAGGTTGTGAAGTACATAAATAGTTTACGGAGTAACGTGTAATATTTATACCCATAACTTTGTTGAAAACAGATTAGTAACAAGACGCACATAGCAATACAACTACCATACTTTTTAAGTAATTTTACAACATATGTTCAGACCAATAAAAAGCAAAAGGATTTCTTACGTAATTGATGAAATTACAGACCAGTACATGTTTGCTGGGGACCTACACCGGCCATGGATTATAGGATTCAGTGGTGGTAAAGATTCCACTGTTTTATTGACCTTAGTTTGGATAGCACTTCGACGCATTCGCGAAAATGTAGAAACACCTTTTCAATTAAAAAGACCTGTTTACGTGGTGTGTAATGATACTATGGTTGAAAACCCAATCATTTCTTCCTACGTAGAAAGCGTGTTAACAAAAATTGAAGTTGCTGCACGCGAACAAGACCTTCCCATTTTCGTTAAGAAGACCACACCTAAATTAAATGAAGGTTTTTGGTTAAATGTTCTTGGAAAGGGTTATCCAGTACCAAATAATTCCTTCCGTTGGTGTACTGATAAACTAAAAATCCGTCCTACATCATCTTTTTTACATGAACAAATAGACGAAAAAGGTGAAGCAATTGTCCTATTGGGAACGCGTTATGATGAAAGCCAGATGCGTGAACGATCTATTCGCAAGTTTGAACGAAAAGGAGAACGATTATCAAAGCATGCCACCGATCTTAATACTTGGGTTTTTGCCCCTATTAAAGAGTTAATGTTAGAAGAGGTTTGGTATATCATCAATACAGTTGAATCTCCTTGGGGATTTGATAACAACATCTTGTATCAAATTTATGCAGACGCCAGTGCGGATGATTATGAGTGTCCTACAGTTGTTACTAATAAAGAACATAAATCTTGCGGACAAAGTCGTTTTGGCTGTTGGACGTGTACTGTGGTTAAGGATGATAAATCGATGTCTGCGTTGGTTAAAAAAGGACCACAGTACAATTGGATGCAAGGCTTAATTGATTACCGAAATAAGTTAGTTGAAGAACGTAACGATCCACAATATAGAATGGCTACAACTCGGAATGGAGCTGATGCTCGTGATGAAGAGGGTAACAACAGAGGTACTTACACTCCTGATTATAGAGCAATATTGCTTAAACGACTATTAGAGGATCAAAAGAAAATGCAAGTTGAACGTCCGGATATTCGATTAATTACCAACCAAGAATTAATTGCAATTCAGGTAACTTGGACGAGAGATGGTATCTTTGACCACCACGTGGGACAAATTTATCGAGAAGTTTATGATAAAGATCTTGCGACGAATAACATGAATTCTCTAGGGCAGACTGAGAGAAGAATCTTGAATGAAGTTTGTGAGGATAACCCAGACTATTATCACTTAATTGACAACTTATTAGAGATACAACAGTCTAAAACTTTGTTGATTTCGAAATACGGTCTACACAATGATGTAGAAAAGCAAATTGAACGATTTGTAACAAAAGCATAGGTCATGAGAATTGAGAAAATTAAACAAAACAATTTCAGGATCTATGGAGGTGCAAACGAAATCACTTTCCACAATAAGAAGGATAAGAACATCTCATTGATTGCCGGTAAGAATGGATTCGGTAAAACGACATTTCTGACTTCTTTGATTTGGGGACTCTATGGAAACCAAATGGGGCAAGTTGAAGACAAGTACAAGAAAGACATTAAAAGTGCTGGGGGGTATGACAATTTTCTCAAGACACTTCTGAATAGAACTGTACGCAATGAATTTGAATCAGGTGATCGCTTTGCAGCGAAGTTTGAAGTAGAAATTCATCTTGTGGATGTAATGATCCCATCTATTCCTTGCAAGAAGGTGGTGATCAAACGTAGCTACGACTATAAGTCGAACAAGGAAACGCTGATGATCTTGATCGACGGTCAAGAGAATGAATTAACGAAAGAAGTGGGATACGAAGTCTTCATTAATGACTTTATTCTTCCTAGAGAGATTGCCAAATTCTTCTTCTTTGACGCAGAAAAGATCGTAACACTTGCCGAGGCAAAATCAAAGAATGAGTTGCGTTCATTGAGTAAAGCTTATTCTGAGGTATTAGGGATTAAGAAGTATGAAGATTTGAAATTGAATCTGAATACCCTTTTAACGAAACTCAGACGAGCTGGTGTATCCGCTGAAGATGAACAGAAGATCAAAGAATTAGAATCCAAACGAGACGAGCTTGCAGAGTTGATTGATCACGCGGAGACCAAGCAACGACAACTCGAAGAGGAAATTAATGCCGGCAAGGCACGCCTAGATCAGCTTCAAGAACAATTGATCCGTGAAGGAAATGATATGTCGTTGGAAGAGTTAAAAGAACTCAAAGCAAGACGTGATCAATTGAAGAAAGATCAAGATGCGATCAAGAATGAATTAAAAAAGCTGATGGACATTGTTCCATTAGTTATTGCAGGTCCTCGCTTTAAAGAATTGGTGGATCAGGTGAAGTTGGAAATGCAGATCAAGAAAGGTGCGTTAGACAAACAAACCTTAGCATCAGAATTGGAAGCCTTTGGGAAAGAGTTCGATTCTGGCTTATCCGAAATGTTCCAAGACAACAGTCTTGCGAATCAACTGTCAAAGTACTTCAATCAACTGGCAAAGGCCCGTTTAATGCAATTGGAGTCTACTGATACTGATGGGAAAATACTGTTAGACTTTGACGATGAAACGTATCGTAGAATCCTTGCGATGTATGACTACATTCAGAATTCATTCAAAGACCAATTTGAAGGGATTGTGAAGCGTGAAAAGGATTTGCGTGGAGAGTTGAGCCGTATCAGCAAGAAAATACGTGAGGGCGAAGCGCGTAAGGATAATCCGTTGGCGAAGAAGCTAAGAGAGGACAAAGAAGAACTTGATGAACAGAGCGCACGTTTGGAAACAAAACGTGAAGAGATTCTGCAAGAGTTGGGTGGACTTAGACAGCAAGAAGCTTCCAATCATAAAGTACTTTCTGAAAAGTTAAAGAAGTCTAAGTTGTTGAAGACCGATCAGCAGAAATACGAAGTGACTGCCGAGCTACTTGAGAAGTTGAATACCCTTACAGCGCGTATCAAGGAAGAGAAAAAATACTCATTACAGAAATCTATTCAACTGGGCTTGCGCAAGCTGATGCACAAGAATGACTTTGTTAAGGATGTGCGCGTACGCATTGAAGAAGATGTGATGGATATTGATCTGATTGATCAGTATGGAAATGTGATTGACAAGGACACACTTTCCAAAGGAGAGCAGCAGTTGTACGCAACTGCTCTGTTAAAAGCACTGGTAGATGAATCTGGCATTAACTTCCCGGTATTCATTGACAGTCCTTTACAGAAGTTTGACAAGGAACACTCCAGTAATGTGATCCAACAGTTCTACCCTTCGATCTCAGATCAAGTAGTGCTCTTCCCGCTTTTGGAAAAAGAGCTATCCAAGGAAGAATACAACCAATTGAAGCCAAACTTGTCAGGTGTTTACCTCATCGGAAACAGCCCGGAAGGATCTTATCTAGAAGAGACCAAAATCTCTGAATTGTTTAACAAATTCAATCAGCAACATGTTCTCGCATATTAAGACCAGTAAGGAGAATAAAGAAGTCGTGACGCAATTAACGAACAAGCTAAACTTAGGTGCTGAAAATGTCATTGCACGTATTGCATTGGCTTATTCATTAGCGCAGAATGAAAAGTTGGAATTGAAGGACTTGAAAAATTCTGGTGGAAAGGAGTATTCAAAAAGTGTTTTATTCGGCGATCACTTCGAATTATATTTAGGGATTGTATCATTAAAATACGGCCTACATACAAGTGATAAAAATATTCATAAGCTTCTCAAATTACACCTTGATAATGGCATTGAGATTTTGGAAAATGAAATAAATAATAATAATCAACTGGAGATTTTTGATTTGATTACAAAGCGATTAAATGGGTAGGACTCTTAAAATTTTTATGATAGATGGCACTGAAACTGGGCCACGTACGGTAGATATTGGTAATTGGTCAGGACGTGCTATTTATTCTGATCGTGGATCCATTCATGAGGTTCTAGAAAGGGAAGAACTGTCTAACCCTGGTGTGTATTGTTTAAAATTTAGTCCGACAAAAGATATTTTCTCTGAAAGAATTTATATCGGAGAATCTGAAAATCTAAAAGGTCGAATTACATCTCATTTAGGAAATCCAGATAAAGGTGAGTTTGTGGAATTTATTTGCTTCTTTAGTAAAGATGAATTGCTTACTAAAGCCCACGTAAGATATCTTGAATCAAGAATGATTGAATTAGCACGTGACGCAAACTCTTCAGAAATTGCTAATGTCAATAGTTCCGAATCCTTCTTATCGGAAGCCGACATTTCTGATATGGAATTCTTTTTGGATCAAATAAAGTTAATTCTCCCTGTAATGGGATTTAGATTCTTGATTTCAGATTTTATTAAATCAATTGAAGCTAAAGCCATCGAGAAACGCGATAATTCTGATAAATATTTGCTTGTTGGTAAGAATTGTCACGCAACTATGATTGAATCAGACCGCGGATTTGTGGTAGAAAAGGGATCACAAGCAAAAAAGAAGACCACCAAATCAATCGATCCTGGATATTTAAGACTGAGAGAAAAACTAATTGATACCGGTAAACTTATTGAGAGTCGTGGATTCTATGTTTTTCAAGAGAACACTATTTTTAATAGTACCACAGCAGCAGCCTCGATAATATTGGGTAGAAAGGCACCAGGACCAATACATTGGATAAATGAAAACGGAATCTATTATAGAGATGTTCAAAAAGAAAAATATAACAGTTAAAACTATTATTTAATTATTCAATACTCTTCGATTATCTCTACTGGCCAATTGAATTTTATTTTTTAAGCTAACGATAAAAATTAATCTGAACAACTACGTTCTTCCCAACCAATTTGAACGATTTACTGAATTCCTAATTATAACTTGGAAGAGTAGTGGTTGAAGAATTGATCGTACAATTCATTGATCCCTTTACTACTTAGAGTTACATCAGTTTTTAAATCCAAATCACTTAGCATTGAATAAAAGAAATCCTCTGACAATGATTTTTGTGATAGCCCAACAGGAATGAGATCATTTAGCACTTTAAATAATGCAGTGAATCCTATCGTTTTCTTGAAAATTGAATCAGCTTTACTCCATTCGTTTGGTAAAGCCCTTTGAAGTGCTGTAAAAAAGTTAAATAGAATACGTATGATGGTTATTTGATCGTCTTTTATGTAATATTTTCTTAGAGGAGCTTCCTTTCTTGAGAAAGGAGTATCAGGTGTCAAATCCTCTCCTCTCGCTAGAACCCTCATATCCTCATCAACTTGTTTAAGATTACCGCATAATAATTTTAGAATGTTTTGATTCGCAGTGCTTTGAGTTATATACCCTTCATAATAGTTGTTGGATTTTCCTAGTCTTTTAAACCAACCCTTAAGAGGTGACTCAGCACTGGAATTTAATACCTTGATAATATCATGGGCAGTTTTGTATGGTGACTTTCGTTCACTAATCCCGAAAAGTTCATAAACCAACGATGGTGTTACACGAGTTTGCTTACCATTAATAGTGGAAAAGATCTCTGCCTGTTGTTCTACAAGCTGATCAATAAAAATCGTAACCGGTAGGTCAAAATCAACATTACTATTTTCATCAAACCCCGACATCCTATGCTGTCCATCAATGATCTGAGCAATAGATTCTTCATAAGGAAAAACTAGTAAAACTAAACCTGGATATGACCGAATAGTATCATTGTCAATAACATTAGGAAAATTTAAATCATTCGAAACAGATTGAATTTCTCCATTTATTTTGACATCGATTATATCAACTTTTTCATGCGGAAGATTCAGAATTATTGAGGAAGGGAATGTTGCATAATCATATTCGTTCACGTAACTTTTTATTTGTTTCACCCTTTCTTTTGAAAGGGCTCTTTGAATCCCTCTGTAAATTTCCTTGCCATCATCATCTATTCCTACCAAAACACGTGGGTTGGAAAATGAAATATCTTTTAAAGCCTTCCATGGTAAGGCTGTCGAGTATAAACTCCCAATTGGTTGAATCATTTTGTTACTCAACAAAATGATATACTCCTTCCCGTTGATTATCTTCTTTGTCATAGTTCTATTTCTTCGTCCTCATCATTTTGATTGGCGCTATTTCTTTTTTTCCAAAACTTCCACCACTTTCTCTCTTGTTTCTTCGCTGCTCTTTTTGCTTTTCTTTTTGCTCTCGTATCTTCCATATACGGATGAATAACCGCATAGTTGTATTCGCTCGAAAACTTCACATAAACAATTATAAAGAAAGCAACGATTAAGAATAAACCAGAAATACCATTAATCCAATAAATGAACTCCCAAGATCTATCGAAATTAGTTTGAGCTTTTTCGAATATTTTATAGGCACTGATATAATAGATTATACTCAAGCTCAATAGAAGAATGTTGTTATTTGATATATTATTTCCATCCTCCGTTGTTTTTGTTCTTAAATTAAGCTTAGCAAAATTGATTGTTAGAAATGAGACAAGCACTCCAAAACAAAAAATGATCATGCTACCATCACCATAAAACTGTCTTAATTTTTCTCCATCCAAGCCTTTGAGTTCAAAAAGAATAACCAACAATATTGGAGCCAGTCCAATCAAGAAGTTTACTACTCCAACAACAAGAAGTTCCTTACCTTGGTTTTTAAATAAGTATCTGTAGAAATAGAAGAGATAAGAAAGGTTTTCTCTAATAGTTCTTGGTATATGTTCATTAGTACCTGACATAAATTGTTATTGAAGTAACTCCCAAAAAGCTTTATCCTTCACCAACAATGGTTCAGAACCTGCAAGATTTACAATGCTGTGGTGCTTTTCAAGACCTTTAATTGTTTTCATTAAGTTATCGCGTTGGTCTCTCGATTCAATGGTGAACAGAGATTCCACTTCTTTTGTTTTTATTTCATTCACCCGGTGAATTACCCATGTCAAGATGTAATTCGAGTAATCGTTCTCCCCTGTTGAGAAGTGATTCAAGAACTGCGTAGACAAAACTGTTCCTACACCAAACTCACGACCTTCTTTCAAGATCTTTTTAATGGAATTGAAATTCTTACTCAAGAAGTTATCCGCTTCATCCACCAAGATCATTTTACGGATCTGACGTTTGTTGGCATCTATATTACTGTGTCCATGCACTTGCATTTGCGTGTAGAAAGCATCCAATGTAATTGCTACAATTAGGTTTTGTATCGACTCATCGTAACCAGAAAGATTAATCACCGTTACTCCCTCTATCAAAGAGTATAAAGACTTTGTCTTAGCAGCATCCGGTTCAAAGATCTCGAAGTCTTGTAGATTGGAAATCGCTGCGTACAAACTGTCTTGTGCTACATCTTCATCAGACATGTAAATATTACACACATCTCCAATCGTTGGAGGTGTCAACATCCAAGAATCACGATTCCCTTTTGTAATCCCTTTGCTTTCGTATGCCTCCACTATGGCATCACGTAATTTCTGCTTCTGGACATTCCCTAAGTTAAATGCATTTGAGATCGTCTCCTTGATATCATTCGCCGTATGCAATGGTAACATCGGTTTTGACGTTGGTGTCGCATCCAGCGCCAGTGGATTATATGGCAAATGATAGGGATCATACACTTTCGCGTCCGTTGCCTTCACAAAGTCCTCTTTGATGTAATCTCCTTTATAGTCGAAGATTAAGATGCCTAATGGCTCATTACCAATATTTTGGTCTGAATTCTTAATCAGTTGGTAAATCAACGACTTGGTAAACTGTGTCTTACCGGTACCCATGGTCCCAATAATCCCTGTATTGGTGTGCATCACCTTATCAGTGTTGTTGGGTTCCCAGATGACTTCTTTACCATCTTTCTGGTTTGTTCCAAAAAGAACTTTTACTCCTTCTCCTGTGTTGAATGACTGCTGGTCTTCATGGGAGTCCATTTCTTCAACCTCAACTTGATCCGGTTCTATTGGTTCTTCGATCTCCGGTTCCATTGGAATCACCTGATCCAAGCTCTCGATTTTTTCGAATTTGGCTTCGGTCAAATTACATGTCCCATTTGGTGCTCTGTTAATCAATAGCTCAGCTCGTTCAATGGACTCTGTTTCATGGAAGATGTGAATTAGCTCATCTATGGACTGAACAAGGAATCTATAACCATCTGACTCCCATAATTCAGCCAACACATGATCTTCAGATTTCTTCAATTTACGTCCCATGGTATTCGTTCCAAAATGGATTAAACCAAAGTTTCCAAAGGCGCTTTCTATCGAAGTAGAGACATCGAAGTTATTATTCATTAAATCACAGCGGTATTCATCAAAAATCTTGCCCCACTCTTGATTTTCCCAGATTCCGTAAAGCTTCATTTTCTCAGCATTCGTTATCGCTAGTTTAGCGAAGAAGTTGCGATAGAACTCACCAAGGAATCCCTCTTTCAATACATGATTGCGCAATAAAGCCGCCGTTTTACGTCCTTGAACGATTCCTTTCTGCACCAAATTGCTACCTCCAATTTTTAACTCCATTGGATACAGGTGCATCTTCAACTTAGCATCACATTTCTCCAGACCAATCATCAATAGGTCATCACTGAAAGAAAACTCATTAGATCCCAAATTACGAGCAGAGAACAGACCTTCCGATTGCTTTAACCCAGCACTTCCCGAAATTCTCAAGATTTCCTCCAAAGACACAGGCACCCATATAATATTCGGGTGATATAAGAATGCCAAAGAAAGTTTAATCCCAGATAATAAACTGATTTTCTCTCGTGGGAATTGGCTATCCTGACGTATTAATTTCAACAACCAATCTCCATTAATCGCATTAAAGAAATTAATCACTTTCAAGGTATCCTGTTCCCCATTATGCTCTACGTTATTCTTATCCAAGAACTCTTGCACAATATCCGCGTATTGTTTAGTCTTATCAGAAACTGTAATCGCATCATAACTACTTGAGTTATTGTATTGATCGCTATAGTGAATGATCACCAAATCATCTTTCTCCTTAAAGAAATCTAAATCTACGCGAGGATCGATATAGGTCACCCATTGCGAATTAGTATATAAGTTTTCTAGATCCTTCTTAACCTCGTAATTGATCGAAGTGCAGATTGATTTATTACTCTCATATGGAGCCCCTTTAGATGCCACATTCACCAACGCATTGTACATACATACAAGTTTTGTGAGATCTGTTCGTTGTGGATACATATGATTAGTTCCAAAACCAGACCAATAACTATCTACTTTAGGGACCGATGGCACATCTGCCATCAAACCATTTAATGATAGTCCTGACTTGATTTCTTTTACCATGCTCGCTAATCGCTGCGTTTTATGTCGATCAAATTGATAAAATGTTATATGAGCATATTCATAAGGCTCCTTTTCCTTAGGGAAAGGTTTCGAGTAGAAGTTCACCTTGTCCAAGAAGCTATTGAGCAAATCCTCCTTTTCAAAGTTGGTTGTATCGAGTTTTACCTTCAATTTTGATTCCACCTCGGCTACATGATCGTAATAGGTCAGCTCCTCAAACTTGGTTACCAGATTATCGGAACCATAAATATTGACATCAATCGACAGTAGGTCTTGTGGACGTTTTGTTTTGTGTCTGTTAAGGTATACACGGTAATACTCGAACAATCCTTGCACCACCTCCTTACAATCTCCCAAATTGATCACGTTCAACTTGATTGGTGATTGTGTAGATTGTGAGAATAAGAAATCAAAATTCTGCGTAAACCCTTCTATCTTCGATGTAATGAGTTGCGTTACGAAACTTTTCGGCACTGATTGTTCAGACTCTAAATACTCCGTATAGTAGAGCCATTCCGGTGAATCATCTGAATCTATTGGCGTATAAATTTTATTCGAATCACCTTCTAAGAATGGCACTAAATTCTTTGGATTCAGACGCTTCAAGATCGCATCATAAACCTCCTCGTTTTTCAATCGATCATTTAAATGCAATTGATAAGCAAAATTCAAAGGGTGTAAAGGTGTAAACTTGATTAAACCTTCACCATATTTCTGTTTGATTACTCCTAAATGTATAAGATTGGCTTGCTGTCTATTGAGCGGTTGGTTTTCAGTTAACCCGCGCAAGAGATCGTTGAACGCTTTCACGTAATTCTTTGCTAACGTTTTTACCTCACCATCTAAGAGTGTTAAGCTCGGCAATTTCTTATGATCACGATAATATTTTCTTAGTGCGTCAAAAGCAGTCTTGATCGATTGGTCTATTTCAATTTCTCGCAACTCAAGATCATTCTCTGATTTCTCAAACCAAGCATAACCATCAGACTCAATCATCTGCTTTTCAAGCAACAAATTCTTCCGGTATTCAGAACGTACCGTACGCTCATTATTCTTGAATTTAAGTTTTAAAACTTCCTCCTCATAAGTATAAGAAAAGTCAAGGCCATGCTCTCGTTTCTCCTTCCAAACATCCAACCCAGAAATAATCTTTGGTGGCTCAACATCTGGTTTAATTGCTAATCCCAGTGTTACACCATTATTAGAAATACTAAATGGTATCAGATCATCTCCATTGATTGAATCATAATCTATTTTAAGATCTAATTGATGATGAGCATCAAATGGATAATCTTGAGTAGGATGAAGTGTATCCTCCGATTCAATTGCCATATCTGGATTGAAAATCAAATGAGGAGTCTCTTCAATCAACAGTTGATTCTTTTTATCAATTTGAAAATTTGTTTCAAAATTCCTCAATACATTCGACTCCCAAGGTAATTCGAGAAAACGGAAGTAATACAGCTTATCTGATTCTTTGTCTCTGTAGGTGACAAGACTGTGAATTTCATTTTCTTCGAACTGTGTAATGTTTACTTTAAGTGAATGTCCACTACTTGTAACAATTAGCTTATCACTTTTGCATTCAATCCCTGCGGATTGTGTTGCTTTATCGAATTTTATCTCGACCTCATAAGAATATTCTTTATTCGGATTGAATATGATAATGCTGTTAGACCTTTTAGCTGTGGCGGATGATCCATCCGATTTCCACCACATCTTTTGAAATATGGCACCCTGCAGCTGGATCTCTTTCACAACAGGTGGGTTTACATTCTTTTTATCTTCAAGCCACCTTGTTATTTTAGCAAAATCATTCGTACCCCATTCTTCGCTAATTAAAGCCTTTTTACCGGCATCCGTAACTTTTCGCTCAAAGTAATTGTCCGGATTTCCATGCAAATGTACATTTTCAAATTCCCCGTATCGATCAAAATTTGCGCGAATAACCTTTTGGCGATCTTCACGAGTTGATATAGATGACAAATCACTATGTGGAAATAGACCAAGCTTATTATAGTCTTTTGCAGCTATCTTTTCAGCAACTACACATTCAATAACATTCTCGTAATCAAAAATTGAATTGTTATCCTCCACAACACTGTGCGTCTTACGTTTAATCGCCTCTACAAGGAGTTCTTTTTCAAAATCCTTAAATACGCCAGACTTTGAAATTTCTTCTTCTAATTTTTTACGAAAACTCTGATGGTGTAATGGCATTCCTTCTTTAATCAAGCTACCACTCCCACCAATAAGACTGTCAAGCTTACCACTAAAAAGAATCAATATAGCCTTACCTTCAAAAACATCCTTTTGTTCTGCGATTTGATTTCTTAGCATCGTGAAGTAATCTTCCGATGCATTTTCGCTTGAAGCGATAAGAACCTCTGTCTCATTCACTCTCAAACTATATGAAGTATAGGTTAACTCTCCACCATCTGGATGTCTGTACGAGAAATCTTCAGATTCAATACCATTCATATTTCGTAGAACCTGATAAAGACCTTCAACGTGCTTATCGTTCTCCAAATAAACATTATACCGATCACCTGCTGCAATGCGTTGCTCAGTAAAATAATCGACAATTAGTCTTGCGATGTACTTATATAATTGACTTGACGTATTGTGCATCTCCGCTATCTGATTTTTTCTCTAATAAATTGATTCGTTCAAAAAGTCGAATGATTTCAGTTTTAGAAATCTCATCGAACTTAAGCCCGCGATCTTCCAGTTTTGTCCATAAGCTATTCAATCTAATTTTATTATCCTCTCCAACGCAAAGCTTCACTAAAAACAAAAGCATTTCGAGTGTAAGGGATAAGGTTGTACCTAATCGGCCTCTGCTCTTTGTGAAATTGACTTTACTGAAAGATATAATCCAGTCCGCGTATCTATTCCCTGCCGTTATTCTTCCTGTTTTTTCTAAGACAAAAGAAACTGTTGTGAATAGCTTTTTAACCAAACGAATTATGTCAGCATCATCAGAATTTATTGCGTTATCGATTCTTTGGTCTACTTCTTCTCTCCCCCCATTCTCAAAAACATCGGCATTTCCAGATTCATAGAATCTAATAACTTCTTGTACTTTAGACTTTAGCACATCAAGTTCTAATTCGTTCAATTCACCTACTTTTCGAATCAGTCCTGAGTAATCTCCAATTGATTGATCATCAAATTGGATATAGTTCAACAACTCAACCGTATTTGCATGAGCAAATAGAGACTGCATCTCTGAGGCAATTACATTCCATCCAAACTGGTAACTCAAACGCGACCCAGATAAACTCTCCCAATCCATAGTAAAGAATACAGGTTGTACTTCCTGCAGCTCGCCAAAATGATTCATTCGTTTGCTAAGCTGCGTCATATAGAAGAAATAGTAATACTTGAAAAGATTTTCTATTTCCTCCAAGTATGCTTTCTTATCCTTTTTTAGAAGACTAAAGTCCTTCTTAAATAGCTCATTAATCTCAGGAATCGCATTGAAATAAGGTGTATACTTCGACTTATAATCATGCACGTGGAGCTCTGGTAAGCAATCGACTATCAGTTGGTAGAACAAATTGTCTTTTGCTTCACTCGATTCAATGGCCTCAGTTATTTCTTCTTTGTTCAAGAAAACGTCGGTTATAAAGAATGCCATTTCATTCAAAGCAGCGTGCTCCGTTGTGAAATTCATGTAGGGTAAAACTTTACCATTGAACTTCATAAGTTCACCATCATCGCCAAAGAATAAATTGAAGATTATATCCTTCAATTCATCTTTTCTTTCCGTTCTTACTGACTCAATAGCTTTATCTATTATATGCGTCTTCAGCTTCGTATTAAATGTAGCTTCCTTGTCTGACATGAAAGCTTTATCAAACTTTTGATTCGTACAAATTCTAAAAGCTTCACCAACTACACCATGGAACAACCTAAATTCATCATCGCATTTCTCTGCTCCTTTCGTTCGGAAAGGGAATAACTTAATGGAGTTCCCAGTATTATGCTGAAAAGTATTTCCACGGAAATACGTTTTTTCCAAACCTCCATCACCTTCTTTGCGCAACTCAATTTTCATCATAACGCTTGGAATTTATAGTGACCAAAAGCATCTTTTGTAAGCTTAAAATCGGAAGCTTCTCCAATATTGACAGCATCAATTTCCAATTCAGCTTTTTCGCAATCTTGATTGATTAACCTATTAATCAAACCAACGAATGATAGATAGTTATTACTATCCTTTCGGTTTGGGAGATAACCCGTGATAATTTGATTCAAGATTTTATAAAGACCATAATCAATATGCATTCTCGCTGGCTCCTCCTCTCCATCAACTTTGAATTTGAGAGAGAATTCCTGTACAAACTTTGTAAGTACAGCACGATTTAATGGCTCAACCATCTCAATAGAAGGATCTGCCTTAAAGCTCTTAAAAACTCTGTATTTCGATTGCTTCTTACCAACGTGAAGAACAACCATATCCGTTTTATTGGGGTCTCCATACCATCTCCGTGCAGCCTCATGCACCAAATCATAGATTCTCTCGAGCGCGTCCATTTGATGATTATTGAAATGGTGTAAAGTGATCATGTACTCGATATAGTATGGGTCACTTTTAGCCATCACATCATTGCGATTTGTGAAAAAGTTCAATCGAATAAAGCTTTTTGTTAAAGCATCATTCTTTGCCTTTGAACCTAGCTTCTCAGTCATCAATCCTGATAGATGATCTGTAATGATTTCCAATGATTCTGTTCCAATGAACTCACTGAAGATCTTTTTGGGATTATCAGAGTTAATCAATCGGATCAATTCCAAATCAAGCTCTGAATATCTCAAACTACATGGATCCAATTTTGACATTTTTTCGAATACCACACTCAACTCTGGATGCTCAAACAAGTAATTCGGAATTACTGCATTCAATAATTCCGAGGTCTTAAGCTTAGATAGCTGTTCCTTATAAGCTTCAAGATTTTCCCATTTATATCCGATAGGAACAATGACATCATAAAAGAAGTTCAATAAAGCTCGTAGGGAAATGATCAATTTGTTCTTAACGATTGCTTGAATAAGAACATCTCCAATCGTATCTCTATAATGTTCATCGAACAGAAATTCATAATTCAAACATATAGGACAATTTTCTAATCCCAATTCTCTGGACTCCAGATAGGCTTTGTAAATAGGATTTTGGGAATTGTCCGCTACAATTCTTTCCAAAATTGTGGAGATGATCTTTGACTTCGGCCCCAAATTAGTTAATGAATACATGTGGTAGTCCGTAAAGTTGACATGTTGGAAATTACCTTCGGTAGGTTTATCTTCATTTACGACATCTGAATCTAGAATATTCTGTTCATACACATACTTCTCTAGTTTCTGAAACTTTTCCCCGTATTCATCCAAGAAATTATTCAAGGTACCAAGATTGATTGCAAGGATGATTTTGTCCACACAGCTTTCAATTCGGTGATCTTGAAATCCCTCTAACAGCTTAAAAAGAGTTTGATTCGATCTTTCGTTTGGATTGTGTGCCTCTGTTGCATCATTATGAATCTTAAATCGAGTCAATTCTTCGCTCAAGTCCTTATTCAATTTTGACAGTACATGTGATTTACCGTCTCCCACATTCCCACAAACTAATAGCAATTGAGCCCGACTCGATCTAGCACATATTTTAATTCTTTCCTTTAGCTGAACTTCAACCTCTCTTTCAATATGGAGGTACTCCCTAAACTCATCCAAGCTATAAGATGTTGCATGCGCTACAGCATGTTTAGAAGATTCTCTCAATTTTTGTAATTCCAGAGCTAGTGGATGCACTCTCATTTAATCTTGTATTACTTAAAACCGTCTTTGAAAAACTCTTCCAATGAAACATCTAAATGGTCCAGTATTTTACAAAGCGTTGTATACTTTATATTACCGCCATTTTCATATTTCCCATATTGGGAGCGTGAGATTCCAACATCATAAGCGAGGTGCTCATAATTGCTGTAGCCCTTCAATTTTCTGTAATAACGAAGGCGGTCTCCAAACTGCTGTAGTCTCTTTTGTTCCAAGTCTTTCATGACAATTATCAAAATTGCCTTTTTAGGATGAAAATAAGTACCTGCTAAAGTGTGGGATTAAAGAGCTGTTTTTGGTTCACTTTAAAAATGGATGATAACTGACTAAAAATCTTGACAATAGAGAGTGAACTTGTTAACAACTCCACCATAACAGTTAAAGAAAACTACATTCTGAATTAATCATGTCTACTGTCTCGACTCAAAATACTCAATCTCCCGAGTAATCATTGGTACGCGTTTGTCGCCTTGCACGGAATACTTGGTGATCCAGTTGCCTTGGGCGTCGTAGTCGTAATCGTACTTTTCGGGGGTGAAGAGGTTTTCTACTTGGTTAGTGCCTTTACTGGGTAAGACGATTTGTTTTCTCTCATACATATCATCGGCGTGTTGGAATCTGTATTCGATGACGTCTCCGTTTTCGTTGAATTTCTCGTATTTGGTATAACCGAAACTCCATAGGGAATTGCGAACGGTGTAATCGGAAAGTGATTCGGTGCGGGTGTTAAGTTGGTCGTCGTAACTGATAACCATGCGGAGATCAGGCGCTGAATTAGATCCGGCATCTTTGCTGACGTAGGCCACTGCGGCTAGTCGACCTTGATCGTCGTAGCGAAACGAATGGGTTGTACCATAGGTATATTCCTTGTGTTTGTTACTAATAGTAATTTGTTTGATGGTTCCGTCTTCGTTGAAACGTGCCACGTAGAAATCTGATTTTGGCACGTCCCACCCATTTTCATCAAAACTGTAACTGTATTTAGTACTGATTTCTAAAGCGCCGTTGTTTTCTTTGATAGCATAGTTGATGGTTGTCTGCGCCACTTCTTTGTCGTATTGGCGTTTGTAGCGACTGATCACTTCTGTTAGGAAGCCTTTCGCATTGTAGGTGGCAACGGTAGTGTCATTCGGGTAACTAAATCGAATCGTTTGAACCGATTGAAGTTGATCGCTTTGGTAGGTGAATCGAACTTGGTGTTCTCTGTCTTTGATGAAAGTCGACTTTCCACTTTGGTTGAAAACAAGGTACTCAAGGGTATCGTTCTTCTCTGCCGTGCTTTGCAGGATACTTTTTACCGGTCCGCGTAGGTTGTAGTCGCCTAGCTGTTGAACGACTCTTTCGGCCATTACCTCATCGAGGATGTTTTGTTGGATGTTGCGGGTTTGTTGTGCGAAGGTGTTGATCGAAAATAGCAATCCGAAAGCAAGAAGTGATTTGATAAGCATTGTGTGTTGTTTGGGAGGCTGTACAGAGGTGGGGAGGATTGGTTCAATTTTCTTGTTTTTTTTGCAAGGTATGCTTTCTTTGTTTTTAGTAAGTTCTCTTACTTTTTTGCCAATGCATAAAAAAGTAAGCCAAATCCCGATAGCTATCGGGAGCACTGTCGCTGAATTTACTTTGCTACCCTTCTGATTTTTGCGGCTATTCCGATTCAAACTCGCTCGTTCCTCGCTCAGACAGAGAATCTCCATTACGCCACTTCAAATGAAGGGGCCCAGCAAAGCATTCTATGCGACGTTTAGATTCGGCTTCGGTGAAGGAATTTAGGACCAATAAACAAGCGGTCGTCGAGCGGAGCCGAGACGATAGTGGAATTTGTATCATGTTCGAAATCGGGTATCTCAACTGCGCTCAATATCCGGGATTGTGCTTATACAGAAGAGATGGTTGTTCTCAATAGAAATTTGTCTAACTATCTTAAAGTCTAGCGTCTAATGTCTACCATCTAAATGCTAATTTCAAAAGAATCATTAATTTAGAGCACATAATTTTAAACAATAGTTCGACTAACTACTAACACAGCACATATGAGTTCACGATTGAGACAAATCGGCATTCAAATAGTTGTATATATCCTTCTATTTGCACCTTTTTCCAACAGTTTAGCGCAAGAACAACCGATCGAATTTTCTCCTTATGCCATAAAATTTGCTGGTGCACCACTTACGAAAGAAAATACGGAAGTATTCTATCAGATAAAACTGAAAATTAGACAGTTACAATCTTATGACGGACCAAAAAATCTGTTAAAAATGAATTATGAGATTGGCTCGTATGGTGGAGTGCAGTTTATGAAACGAATTGTGATCAAAGTGCCCCACGATCAAGAATACTATCAACCTATTTGGCTCACATTTGATGGGTTCGATCTCCGTGCTTCGAATGCCACAAAACTGTACGACAATGTCCGACAGAAAGGATATTTACTGGATATTATGGATGGTGAATACTCCTACTTCACCACTCCAAATAAACCAGAAGATGTGACCTTCAAATATAAAACGGCACCATTCATCGGTAAGTCGCGCAATTCACCCTACTCCTATACACCTGAAAAAAAGGAAAACGTACTCATTGAGATGATTATTGAAAAGGATCGTCCAAAAATCGATGAAATCGCCGAAATCTTCGCTACCAAATGGTGTGTGTTCCACCAGCTAAATCGCGCGTATCAAGATTATGCTTACAACGTGTTGGTTCAGTACATGCAAACGAATGATTTACCGAGTGCTTTCGTGAAAGATGGAAAAGACCTCAGTCTCCTCGATCCTATTTTGGAAGAAGTTCTCAATTACAAATTGCCCGCTTACACCGCGTTCAAAAACGATTCAAAAAAACCCTTAGGAAAGTACCCTGCATTTGAAGCCAATATCATCGATGTTTCTTTGCTCAAAGGGACTTCAATTCCTAAAGATTTCGCTGGAAAAAAACGCATTAAATTGGACTTCGGTGTGTTTGAAGGCGATTATATTCTATCTAAACTCGTCAAAGGGATTTGGAAAAGTGATAATGGAAAAGTGCGCATTAATATGATTTTTGATGAGAACGAAAACCCTATTCACATTCAATACCAAGGAACTTTTCTCTATTACATGGCCTTTTATCAAGAAGGTTCAGATTTTCTCAAAGTTTCTAAAGCGATTACAAAAGAGAAATTCACAACTGGCGGCACGCTCATCGCTTTGAGCGGACAAATTGGGGAGCGTGAGAACACCAATTATGCCTATTCAGTCAATGAATTATCAGAGCTGATGGACGAGTCTATCGAAGCAGGAAATGTAAAGTTTTCCCTAGGAAATTCTTTCAGAATGACTACCTCAGCATCTGAAACAGCATGTTCGGTACTGGGCACCGTTGACTTTAGTATCGAAGGAAGTGGCAAGCAAGCTAAACTTGTTGCTAAAGCACGAAAAGGTAAATCTATGACCTCTGTCAGCAGCGAAAACGGTCGTTCCACAACACAAGAAACCAGCGTAAAATTGATGGAAGGCTACGCAGACTATCTAGCCAATTACCTGAGTGTATTCAATGAAGTAGATGAACCAAAAGATCACCGCGCGATTAACTTTTATGAACTCTATTTGCTCAACGAAGCCCTTGTAGATATGCGCGATTCACTTCGAAAAGAACAAATTCATCCCATGGGAATGGCGATTTACATTTACAACGGATATGGAATCTCTAAAGATCCTGCCCCTTACTTCACGAAAGTCTACAACATCGCGGCTAGATTCCAAAAAATCTTGAAGTATGAAGTTGAACTCATGGATTACTTCCTAGGCGCTTACCCCAATTCCGATGGACAAGAAGAAGTGCTCTCAGAAAGAGCAATCCTCATTGAAGGTATTGAAAACTTGGAAGCAAAACTGAGGAAACATAAAGGCTCCGGTGGAAGTCCAGAAATGATGGATGAGCTTTCCATCATTCCCGAAGAAGACTTTGCAGAAGTACAAAAAATCGTCAATAGTTGGCGCATGAGGTAAAGCAGCGCACATAGGTGACAGAACAAAAAAGTCCTCCTAAATGGGAGGACTTTGTTTTTTAGTTTCTATTTTGTAGTATTTGTTTCACAAGCCAAAGACACTTCTGCTTTTTGTTTTAGTAACAGGTTTATTGACGACTACAGAAGTATTTTCCTCTCTAAGTATTTCTAACTCTTTCTCTTTTAGTTCAAACTCTGCTTTCTTTTGTGCCTGTCTTTTCTTATTCAATGCACGAATGTACTCAGCGAAATGAACATCGAATCCAACGTTAAGCGCCCAACCTGGAAATTGCTCTTCAAAATACATTGGTTTCAGGGCTGAAACATTGAAGTTCAAGTTATTATAAAACGTGGCTCCAAAGCCTGCCCCTAAAAATATAGCATTAATATCTTTTGTTGTTCCTAGATCAGCAATATTGTACAACAAACCAGATCCATAACCTAGGAAGTGAATATTGGATAGAAGAGGTTCAGTATTGTAGTTGTATACCTCTCGTTTGAAAGAATTTTGGGAATAAGGTCTTTTTTCACCAATTTCATAAGCATGTTTTAATTTGAAATCAAATATATTTATTCTAAATCCGATTTTTTCTGACGCAAAAGAAAAAGTATTTATGTTCTCTGCATTCGAATTTTTTAATGCTTCATCGTCAATTGCAAAAGCATTATTTAATCCTAAGGTCAAATGTAAACTCATCCTATTTCTATCTCTATCACCATATTTTTCAAGAAGTGCAAGAATGATATTCTCCACATCGATATCTATCATATCTACGTCTTGATTAAAGTCTGTGTATTTTTCGACGCTTTGGGTTATTAGATTAATAGCATTAGCTACATCCCTGTTATCTATGTGTTCCCCAGCATAAGAAAGTTGTTCAAGTAGATAGTAATAAGTTTCTGCATGGTCAAGTTGATCGAGACGTTGAAAGAACTCCACTATTGATAGGAACGATTCATAATGAGATTCGTCTCCATTGCTAAAAACTTCCCTAAAAAGTGCTGATGTGTTTATTGTATCTTTTCCAAACAAAGCATCATTAATCGGGCCTTTAACTTCATTTTCCAAAAAGTATCCTAGATATTCTACTTGCTCCAAAATGTCTTTTAATTTGCCGCGAGTTCTTAGGTTAAGGAAAGCAATGTCAGGTATAACGCTTTCCCGCAGGTGGTGTATATATTCTAGATTTTTAATATCATACTCATGATATTTCAGGTAATAGAAACGATCCAATAAGTTTTGAATTTCACTAAACATACTAGTATCTGTGTACCAATTTGAATCTTTGCTTAACTGAATTAAACTATCATTAATTAGTTGAATAATTTCAGGAAGGCTGTCAACTAAGTATTCACCTAATTCTGATAGTTTATTATTGAGATCAGTGAGCTCATTCTTAAGCTTTGTTAATTCGTCGGCCTTGTACTCCTCCAAACCAGCTAGTTTGTCCGATAATTCTTTAGCAGAATATATGAAGCTATAGAATTTATATATATTCTCTATCTGCTTTTTAGTTTCCTCGTTCGCTTTAGGGTACTCTATGGAATCCAAGCTAGTATAATTTATTTTATTTAATTGAGTCATTAATATTTCTTTCTCTTTTTTGGAAATCTTTATTTTATTCATTGTTTTTTCTATCGAGGCATCACCTCCACCTAAAAAATTATTTAACCACTCTGGATTAATAGACTCAAATGGAATATTAAAAGCAATTATGGTATCATGAATGCTCTTTTTTACTTGTTTAATTTGTAAATAAGTTTGTTTTAAATCGCTTGTTATCACCTTTCTTAGATCCTCAGTCGACAAAGCGTCTTGAATTTGCTTCTGCCTAGCAAGCAATTCCTTATTACGTTTAATATTCAATACCTGATTAAAGTTATTCACCTCTTTTTTAAAACGGGCTTCGGCATTTTCACCAGAATTTTCTCTTAGAATTTCTTCTATAATTTTAAATCCGTCATAATATTTTGAAATATCATTAACAAATTCACTCACCTTATTGTATAAACTCTCCCTGTGGACAATGTTGTCGATTCGAAAATAAGCGGATCCCGACCAATACTGATCTAGATTAAAATAAAACGCACCATTTAAAAATCCACGCTGCATTAATTTTTCATTATCTAAAACTGCCTGCAAAACACAATCAACTAATGCATCATTAAACTTTATACTGGATTTTTCTTCTTTGGTACACAGTCCTTCCTTAACTTTAATTGTATCTCTCGACTCGTAGGTAAAATTCTTTGTTTTGTACATTGCTGATTGCAAGTTCCAGCGATATTTATACTCATCAATTAGATCCGTTAAATCGTTTTCATTTTTAAATATACCTGGAAAATAAAGTGTATCCTGAGTTTTAAATGCAGACTGTAAATACAATTCAGCTATTGCATATATAACTGCAAAATTCGATGTTTCAATCATCAATTGCTTCTTTAAGACATTCTTGTCCTTTTCATTCATTAGATTATCCACCGAAGCGAAAACATAGTTTCTGGCAGTAAAGGAAGAATTATTAAAAACTGGTTCTAGAATTTCTTTCTCTATTATACGCTTCTTAAGTTCCTCTTGCTTTTCAGTGATAATTTCTGCCAGAAGCTCGACATCTATGGTTCCTTTACCAAAGAGTACCTGATCAAGTCCAAGGGATAATGTAGGGGCTGTTAGTTGCGAAAAAGAAAATGCACTAACGCAAAGCGCAGCAATTAGTAGTAGAGCTCTCATAACAATGTAGTTTTGGTTTGGCAACTAAACTACTGATACTAAATCGTTATATCAAGTGCGGAAATTACTACTTTTTTAAATCTAACAATTTGATGATCAGAAATTAATGGTAGTTTTTAGGGAAATAAATGTTGTTTGCTTGAATAGAGAGGCGAATAAAATATTTTTAAACTTAACTTACTGGATATTAATTCATTAATTCTGAATTAATTCGTAAGTTTGATCCATCACAACAACATTAATTCACTATTATGAAAAAGACCCTTTCCCTAGCGATTACTTTAGTATTTTTTGCAGTTAACGGATTGCTCGCTCAAAATGTGGGTATCGGAACGAATACACCAGATGCCAGTGCTAAATTGCATATTCAGGATGCGAACCGTGGACTGCTAGTGCCGAACGTGGCTCTCGGAAATGTGGCAGTTGCGGCTCCCGTTGCTGCTCCTGCTGTCGGCTTGCTTGTGTTTAATACCAATGCGGCTGTTACCGGTGGAAATGGAACTGGTTTCTATTACTGGTCGGGAACGCAATGGCTGAAGTTGATAACGGCTGTTTCGGCGGATGCTGATTTCTATCAGGTGGGGACAACTACTGCTCCAACGACGATTAATGATAATGTCTACACACTTGGAAGTACCTCTGTTGGGTATAACAATCCAGGGACGCATACGTTGGTAGTGGCGAATACTACACCAACTTTGAAACTTGGAAATACTGCTGGATATAATAATGTCGAATCAGGTCGCTTAACGTTTGAAGAAAATGTACCAGTTTATTTGGTGACTGGTGGTCCCTATTGTGGTTTTGAATTTGTTCACGATGGAAACGCGAATACCCTTACGCTGAACTCTGGGTGTACAACAACTGGAATGATTGCAACGTTTACACGTGGGACGAACCGAATGGGACTAAAAACGAATGCTCCAACGGCAGATTTGTCGGTGAACGGTACAGCCAACAAAACGGGAGGTGGTGCTTGGGCTGTTTTCTCTGATGAACGCTTGAAAGAGAACATTACGGATTACAACGAGGGACTGGAATTAATCACCAAGATTCGCCCGGTGAGCTTCTCCTACAATCAACGCATGAAAGAACTTTGGGGTGAAAATGAATCCATCGATGGTAAAGTCTATCAAGGAGTAATTGCGCAGGAATTGAGGAAAATCGCCCCGGATATGGTCAATGAGGTGATTATCGATACAAATACGCCAGAATCAGATGCCGATCGAACAAACATTGAAAACGCTGTTGATTCGTATTTAGAGGTCGACCCGAACAAATTCACTTATGCACTCATCAATGCCGTGCAAGAACAACAAGAAATGATCGAAAATCAAGAAACTACTATCGATTCGCTCGAACAAACTGTGGAGCAGCAACAACAAGAGTTAGATGCACTCAATGCACGCTTGAAAAAATTGGAGGAGTTGTTGAAATAGCTGGGTGCTCCCTGCGGGCGGGCCATCCGCTGTACAAGGTGCCGCTGCTGTCCCTAGCACGAATCTTCTTCACCGAAGTAAAATCCCCGTCGCATAGAATGCTTTGCTGTGTAGCAATTGAAATAAATTCCGCTTCGAAATTTGAACCCTGAGGATTCTCGAAGGGTGCTTCGGTGATTGAGGTTGTCATGAGCAATAGGAATGTCATTGCAACCAAAAATCATTCTGAATTCTTCAATTCTTAACTAAACACCGTCTAATATCTCGCATCCAACCACTTATGCTTTACCGTTTATTTAACGGGCGCTTTCATTGAACGAACGCACTAGTTAATCGATTTAGAAACTGTAATTTTGCGCCAAACACTACACGTATTAGAAAAGATATCTCCTTAAAAGTCTTTTTCTCCTACATCGTTTTGTTTTAAATAGTTACAAATATTTAAAACCGCACAATTATGAGAGCCCTATTCTCACTCCTTTTTTCATGCTTGCTTACGCAAGTTAACGCACAATCTTTGCCTACTGGTCCTGATACAATTCCGTTGAATGATGTCTACATCTGCGACACATTTATTAAGCAAGGATCAACTGAAATCTACATTTCAATTATGCCTACTTCAATTATCAAGTGGAATTATTATGATATTGGAACGATTGGCTGTAATTGGAAGTACGAAATCAATTATTATATCGAGTCGAATACCAATATGTACACTCTTCAAGGAACCGTAAATAACTCCAACTTTTTCGATCTTCCCAATAACGGATGTAACCCAAGTTGTAGTGGGACGGTTTATACAGCAAATAACGATGCAAATGTGTGCGCAGATGTCGATTTCACACTGTCCGATGTTGTTACACTTCAGCTGCATAATGCCGACATTCCCAATTCATACATTGATTTGAATTGCCAAGCAATGAATATCCTACCAGTAACTCTTGCGGCGTTTACAGGGAAAAATGTGGGTTCAACGAATGAACTAAGTTGGTTGACTGCTAGCGAGGTCAACAACGATTACTTCATAGTCGAACGCATGACAAACAACGGTGATTGGTCGGTAATTGCAACCGTTCCTGGAGCAGGTAATTCGGACGAAGTACAACGTTATTCCTACAACGACAATAATTTCACTCAAGGCACGAACTTTTACCGCTTAACTCAGGTCGACTTCAATGGAAAAGAATCAAAATCGGACGTCATTGCCATTAACAGTGTTAAAAAAGATGCATCACTCCTTCGTATTACCAACCTTTTGGGACAAGAAATAACCGAAGCAACACCCGGCTTGAAACTATTTATCTATTCAGACGGAACAATTATTAGGAAATATTGATTTTTTGGGTGCTCCCTGCGGGCGGGCCATCCGCTTTACACGGTACGCTTCCTGTCCCTAGCACGATTCTTCTTCACCGAAGTAAAATCCCCGTCGCATAGAATGCTTTGCTGTGTAGCAATAGAAATAAATTCCGTTTCGAAATTTGAACCCTGAGGATTCTCGAAGGGTGCCTCGGTAAAACTGCCACTCGATAGCTATCGAAGGGTACCTCGAAAAATTGCCTTTCGAGATTGCTCGTTGAGCACCTCAAGGCGCAAATTTAACAACCAACTGAACCCTGAGGAGTTCATCGAGGGGTCCCGATAGCTATCGGGACGAGATGAGTCGAAGGGTGACATAATAAATTATTTATCCCTATATGGAATTGAAAGTTCTATTAAATCATTTGTTTTTCCCTCTATTAAAGCTTCCTTTTTTGCTCTACTCCACTTTTGAATTTGTTTTTCTCTATAATATGCGGAGTCAATACGTTGATGGCTTTCCAAGTATACAATTTCAATGGGTTTAAATTTCCTCGTGAAATTAGCTCCACTACCTGAAAGATGCTCATTAAAGCGACGTTCGATATTCTTTGTGCTACCTACATAAAGTCGATCTCCTTCACAGCGGAGTATGTATGTATATCCTTGGATCATTTGGTTAGGTTTTATATTTAAGTTAGGAAATTATTTTTGACTTTGCCTTTCGAGATTGCTCGTTGAGCACCTCAAGGCGCAGATTCAGCATTTAACTGAACCCTGAGGTGTACAGAGTACAGTCTCGTCCCGATAGCTATCGGGAGGTGCCTCGGTAAAATTGCCTCTCGATAGCTTTCGGGAGGTGACCTAGAAAAAAAAACTAATCCAGCTTATGACTTCTAGCGCCCTCCCAGCGTCTTCAACAAGCTAAAAAGCGTCTTTTGAAAGGTGATCAACTCTTCTTCTGACATAGATGCGTGGCTGAATGAGTCGATAATTTTTTGTGGAATTTCTACTGCTTTGGATTTTAAATCTTCTCCAGCTTTGGTGAGAGAGACGACTACGGTGCGCTCATCGGATTTTGAGCGGGTACGACGAATCAACCCTTTTGCTTCGAGGCGTTTTAAGAGTGGCGTGAGTGTATTGGTTTCGAGATACAGTCGCTGTCCGATTTCTGTTACACTTTGATCGTTAAACTGCCAGAGGGCTAACAACACCAAATACTGTGGATAGGTAATATCCAGTTCGTTTAAATAGGGCGTGTAAATCTTAGTGATCAGTCGTGACGTGGCGTACAGTGGAAAACACAATTGGTTCTCCAAGAACAGCGATGGTGTCTCTTCTTTCTTCATTTCTACAGTATTTTGGCGATATCTGCTTCCATTTTTTCTGGTGTCGTTGTTGGAGCGTAACGTTTGAATGGTTTTCCGTCTTTGTCAATCACAAACTTAGTAAAGTTCCATTTCACGCGACTTCCAAAAATACCTCCTTTTAATTCGGACTTCAAGTACTTAAACACAGGATGCGCATTTTTTCCGTTCACATCAACTTTCTCAAACATCGGAAAGCTCACTCCGTAGTTTACTTGACAAAATTCTTGAATCTCTTCTGATGATCCTTTTTCTTGACTAGCAAACTGATTACATGGAAATCCCAAGATCACCAATCCTTTGTCCTTGTATTTCTCGTACATTTTCTCCAATCCCTCATACTGTGGTGTTAGTCCGCATTTACTGGCTGTGTTTACCACAACGATGGTCTTTCCTTTGTATTGGTCCAAACCAACTTCTTCTCCAGTTAGTTTGTTTGCTTTAAAATCGTAAATCGTACTCATATCTTATTTTCTTTTTTGTTTCAAATAACTAATGGCTCCGGTCGACCATAATGCCCAGAGGATCAAAACGGGTTGAAAGAACAAACGAATCAATCGCTTGGCATCGGTATCCAATCCAAAAGCACTTATTTCATTCGTGTATTGAGAAATGTTTCCCGGGAAGATCAACACATAAAAGATCGCCAAGGCAATTCCCACTTTCTCTTTATGCTTCCAGAGGAAAATCATTGCTAGTCCGAGTGCAATCTCCACCACTCCTGAAGCTAACACCACGAAATCCATAAAAGCTGGATCACTTGGCAACCATCTTGGTACTTGCGCGACAAACTCATCGCGTTGAAAAGTTAAGTGTCCAATTCCCGCCAGTAGCATAAAGCTTCCGAGGATCACTCTAAATATCTTTTGTACAATTGTTGTCTTCACATCGCTTCCGTTTATATCGTGCACGATACAAATATAAAAAGAATTAGTTTTCCCTTATAGAAATTGTTCACTTTTCTCTACTCTACTTTGTTTTTAAATTGATAGCGCACCCCAAACTGAATCCCAATTGCATTGAACGCATAGTTTCTAATCGCTCGGTATTCTGGCTCATCCACAGAGTTTTGCGTCGTTAGTTTCGTATTGTCTGAATTGACATATTGGATTTGTGAGGCCGAAGTCAACTCCCCTTGAATTAAATCGACATCATTGACAATATACTTCGTCAAACTTCCTTTCTTCGGAGCAAACTGCTGATACATAAACTGAAGTCCACCAAAGAAACGCAAACGATCGTTGAGTTTAAGTTCCGTACCCAACTCAAGGTTCACTCCATAAGAAATTCCCGTATCGTAGGTGTAATGAATGCTCGCGGTATTGACTGGAGAAAGTGTATCGTTGTAATTGATATACTCTTGCTCATAATAGAGATCGCCCGTAGTGATTAAAATTCCCAATTTACCATATGGCTGCCATTTTTCTTTCGGCAGGGTGTACAACAATGAAGGTTGGATATTGATTAATCGACCTGATTGAATGCGTTCAACACTGGAGTTACTCAACGTCACTTGCTGCGTTTCGCGATAAGAGCGCCAGAGAGAAACACCCAATTCAAAAGATACTCTTTCATCAAATTGATAGCCCAAGCCAATTCCAATTACAGATCCTTGCTTTAAGTTGAAAGTATTTTCTAATCCCGTCCAAACATAGTTATTGGCAATAGAATCGTTCACCATTCGAGTTGGTTCCAAATTATCTGGCAACAACCATTGAAACCCAATCGAGGGAGTCACATAAAATTCTTGCGACCAAGTGATCATCGGAAATAAAAAGGCAATTAAGGCGATTTTTCTCATGGTGTAAAAATAAACAATGTCCTTCAATACGATTGTTATCTGAAAATAGAAAGCAAAAAAAATCCCCTCCGAAACCGAAGGGGATTTTATTATTCAAGTGAATTACTTCTGTTTGATCAGCATACGCTCGATCACTCTATCGTTCAATTGAACTTTCAAGAAGTAAGTACCATCTGGCTGTGCCGTCAAGTTGATTGCTTTTGTCCAGTTTCCGTTTGAATCAATCGACTCAGACATAACTGTGCGACCAACTGCATCGTAAATCACCATGTTTACTCCACCTGCAACTTCTCCAAGGTATTCAACTAAGAACACTCCAGAAGAAGGGTTTGGAGAAACTACTAATGACTCTTCAATAGACAAGCTATTCACATCTAACGCATCAATTGTTTGCGTTGAAGTTTCAGTATCACCACAGTAGTTTGTTACTGTTAATGTCACTGTGTAAGCGCTGTCAGTATAAGCATACGTATGCGATGGGTTTTGCATTGTAGATGTGTTTCCATCACCGAAGTCCCATGCCCATGAAGTTGGTGTACCTGTTGTGTTATCTGTAAAGTCAAATGTATAACCATCACCAACTTGGTTGAAGCTGTATGCTGGTGTCATTGTCTCACAAATATCGATATCCATACACATTGTAGAATCACCACAAGATGATGAAGTTGCTGTCAAACAGATGCTGAAAGTAGAATCCGGAGTGAATGTACCTTGAACTGCTTGTCCAGTTGCTGTACTTCCATTACCGAAATCCCAAGTCCATGCTACGTTTTGTGCAGCCGTTGATCCAGCAAAATCAACTACGTTACCAGCAGCTGTTGGCGTAGATGTAAATGTTGGGTCTGCCAATACTCCAGGTTGTAAAGTTACCGGAACACGGATTGGTGAACAAGCCTCAGAACCGTAGTAAATTCTTCCGTTGAACTCTCTACCTGTGTTTACTCCACCAAATGCACTACATAATCCGTCTCCCATTTGAATCGAGATATCTGTGTTTGCATAAACCGAAGAACCATTTGTATACTGAGCATTGTATTCAATATAAATCGCATACGTTTCACCTGCTGAAATTGGAAGAACCGCTCCTCCGAAGTCAACTGGAGTTACAACCCCTGTTCCATTTGAAACAGCCGTAAAGTTCCCAAGTAAAGTCCAGTTAGTAGCAACTGTCTGGTTACCTAAATACGAACCATTAGGGATATAGTGAACATTCACGTTGATAACAGTACCAGGTGTTTCAGAGTTATGCACTCCAACTCCTGTGATACTTACATCATTAATTGCAGTAAGGTCGAACATGTTTCCACCACCACAACCATTACCAGCTGCCATTGTAGTTTCTAACGAATCTGAATTGTTCGCATACTCTAAGTAATAAGTATCCTGAAGTGTATAGTTAGGAACCATTAACGAATCTGCAGAAGCAATTGGAACTGTATCGTTGATTACATCATTTGATGCATACCAGTTGTAGAATACACCAGGTAGCGGTGTTGCATAAATGTAACCTGAAGTATCTCCACAAGCATACCCATCAATTCCAACTGGCTCGTAAGGGCGCACTAAGAAATCGATGTTGAACAATGAATCATTGGCATTAATTGTATCACCAATTAGATCAACCCAAACATCA
This sequence comes from Henriciella pelagia, assembly GCA_964219255.1. Taxonomy (GTDB): domain Bacteria; phylum Bacteroidota; class Bacteroidia; order Flavobacteriales_D; family Crocinitomicaceae; genus UBA4466. Next base: position 76,459 of record CAXPPC010000004.1, on the reverse strand, counting down.
GCTGAATAGTTAATTCCCCAATACGTGTTAATTGAACCAATAAAGATGGTATCAATAGTATTGAATGGAATTGAAGGTCCAACATAAGAGAAGTTCACCATTGTCGTTAAATCACCCGTGATATCTGCCGTTGCATCGAATGTTACGATGTCGTTTGCACCAAGATTTCGGATAATAACATACAATGGAGCATTACTATCTCCACAAAGTGGTGGAGTGATGAATCCTAATAATTCAATGTCAAATGGGTTTGGCGTAAACTCATCCGCACCTGGATCAACAAAAACAGCACCAGAAGCTGGACGAACCTCTCCATCGATATCGTCAGTGATACCAACAGCGTTGTTTCCAACGTTGTTCACACCTGGACTCAACACGTGTAAGTCTGCTTTACCTCCAACGAACACTGGATCAGTCTCCACCGAGAATGCATTGTATACAGGTTGTGCCGTTTGCCAAGAAGTCAAATCTGGGTGAACAGTAACACCTATATCAACCAATCCTAACGTTGACTCTGAATAATATGCATTGTAATCGATTACAGTGATAGTACCCGAAGAAGTTGTTGGATCATCATCTGTCTCAAATGCATAATCAGCATCAGACTTGAAGATATTGTTTTGAATATCCAAATCAATAATATCATTCAATCGAATCCCTGGCTCACCATAGAAAGTGTTATGGTAGATATCTGTTAATTCGAAATCATCGAAATAAGCCGCATAATCTGATTGTGAAGAAATCATATTGTTAACGATTGTACTTCTTCCACCAGGAACTCCATCAAGGTTGAAGTTACCATCAGAGATGTACAATCCGTAATCTGGAACATTCATTGCTTCGTTATACGAAATATTAAAGTCCATTAGGTCCAAACAATAAATTCCATCACCAAATGAACTTACGATGTTTACAATTCTGTTACCTACAATCGTTAACGAATCTTGATCATCCATGTAGAATCCGTAATCGTCTACATTTTCAATCAAGTTATTCGTAAATGTATTCCCTGGTGTTCTATCTGCATTTTCTCCCTCGAAGTGAATTCCTTTATCACCTCCTGAGATATGACAATTAGAAACCGTAGTAAACAATGCGTTTTGAGCTTCTCCAAATGTTGATGTTTCAGAATTTGAAGCACTTACACCAACCGCATCACTAATACCTACAACCTGAGGTAATTTAATACGAAGAGAATCCAATGTATTGTACATTGCTGTATCCGTCAATTGAACCCCATAGATGTCAACAGTACCTGTGTTTTCAAGTGTAATGTTCTTAACAGTTGTATAACTTGTACCATTGAAGAAGATATTACTAAAACTGTTATTTGTGAAAGTAACCAACGATGTATCACCTCCATTGATAGTAATCGTAGCAGATGCACTAGTCCCTGGCACGTGATCAAGAATTAGTCGACCTGAGTAAGTACCTGGTGTCACATTAATTACCGTATTTGCAGAAACACCACAGTTCGAAAGGATATCACTTAACTCGTTCAAATCTGCAAAGTCAGCTCCTGTACCACCAAGTACATAGGTACCAGAAAGAGGTGTACAGACAACGATTTCAGTCGTATCATTCGTATTTTGAGCATCAGTAGTTCCGTTTGGAGACTCTGTCCATGCTTTAATTTTGTGAATACCATTTGGGAAATTGTATGAACCCACTGTAAATGGACCATCACTTCCTAAGTAAGGTACCGAACCAGACCATGCCGCAGGAACCTGAAGTGTACCGTTCACCGACCAAGCAATGTTTGCAGAAGTCAATGTATTCGATCCAAAGTTTTTCAACGTAACATCTACGTTATTCACACCAGCAACAATTGGACTAAAAGGGTTGTCAATTGAAGTAACACCAGCATCATCTGGATAAACTGGGTAGATTTGAATATCGTCGATGGCATAATCTGAACCAAAACTAGATCCAGTTACAGCCGTAATCGAAAGTTGGAAAGTGTCACCAATAAATGCAGCTAAATCGATTGATTTAAGTTGCCATAAATCTTGGTTATCAGCTGGAATTGTATCCAGTCCAACCCATGCTTGAGGAACTCCACCAACTATTTGGCGAATCCCAATGAACATTGGATTATCGATGTTAGCACCAAACATGTGGTACCAAAAATCGAAGGCCAAGTTCGGCATTGATAAGTTGGTTTGAATTTCTGGTGAAATCAATCGAGCTGTATCACCATTACAACCACTTGATTCAGTATACAGGTAAATTCCTCCTGCAATACCAGGGTTATGGTCAGCCCCACCATTTGCTGTTGGTCCAGTGTTTGTTGATCCTGTACCATTCATGTCCGAGGCCCAATCAATATCATCTGTAGTATCGTTTTGCCAACCACTCAAGAGCGTTTGAGCAACACCACAAGATGTACTTCCTTGACCTTCTGCTTCAAAGTCTTCGATGTATGGAAACGTATTCACTTGTGCAAAGAATTGATTGCTAGTGAGTAGTGCGCAAACAACGAAGAACAATTTAGTCATTCTTCTCATAATTTATAATTTAAGTCACGCTAAAATACGGTCATTTTGAAGAAGAAAAAAATTGTATTTCTCGTTTCTTTAATTTTCAACTCTCAACACACTCATTAATTGCCAGTTACAGTCCTGCTGTGTGAAATATTTAAACTCTTTGTGAAAATTCATCAAATAAATGGAAGTTTAACGCGTATTAAAGCGTACATTGCAAGCTTTACTATTACAGAAATTATGAGCCTAGAAGTCATTCATTTTAACACACAAGATCGACCAGAATTTTACAAGACCTTAAAAAAACGTGTAAATCAATACTTTAAAGAGAACAACAAGTCGCGACATGGTAATGTAAACATGGTGTTAAAAAGTGTGTTCATGATTTCACTTTATCTTATACCGTTTATTTTAATGTTGACAGGTGTTGTTACTGGTACTTGGGGAGCGTTGGCTATGTGGTCGATTATGGGATTTGGAATGGCAGGAATTGGGTTATCTATCATGCATGATGCCAATCACGGATCATATTCAAAAAACAAGTTCGTCAATAACTTAATGGGTTCTATTTTGAATTTAATCGGAGGATATCATGTAAATTGGAAAATCCAGCACAACGTTTTGCACCATTCATTTACGAATATCCATGAATACGATGAAGACATTGAGAAACAAGGAATTGTACGATTCTCACCAACACAAGAACACAAAAAGGTTTTTCGATTTCAAATAATCTATGCCCCATTGCTTTATGGTATTCTAACACTTTACTGGGCGATCTTTAAAGATTACGAGCAATTGTACCGTTACCACAAGCGCGGATTGTTAAAAACACAGGGATTGTCTCTAGGAAGAGCTTTAACTACGATCATCTTTAACAAGGTTTGGTATTTCGCTTTGACAATTGCACTTCCTATTATTTTGATGGATTTATCTTGGTGGGTAACTGTTGTTGGTTTTGTATTGATGCAGTTCATCTGCGGAATGATTCTCGCGTTGATTTTCCAGGCGGCGCACGTGTTAGAAGAAACAGAATTCTTCGAAGCAGATGAAGACAATAATGTAGAAAACAACTGGGCAATACACCAGATGAAAACGACCGCAAATTTTGCGAACGGTGGTAAAATTTTCTCTTGGTTTATTGGTGGACTCAACTATCAAGTGGAACACCACCTATTCCCTAATATTTGTCATGTTCATTACAAGGACATTTCAAAGATTGTAAGAGAAACAGCTGAAGAATTTGATGTTCCTTACAACCATCATAAAACATTCGGCAAAGCACTCAAAAGTCACTTTAGTATGTTACACAAACTGGGAACAGGAGCATACGACTTGCAGAAGGCAGGTTAAACTATATTACTGCGAAACAAAAGTGTACGAAATACGACCAGTTTGAGACTTGGGTGCACTTCCAGAATAACTGAATCGTGACATCAGCGCATATTTCTTTGCTTGCTCAATCATGCAAGAGTTAGCACCACTACTTTGGGCTGGATCATATTCAGCGGAAGTAACATTACCACTTTGGTTCACATGAATGATTACAGTTACCAATCCAGAAGCTCCTTTTCCACAAGTATATCCAGGGTTACGAACATACCAATTGTTTTTCTGGTGAGGAGAGCGGTCAGTTAACACCCACTCAACCATTACATTTCCAGCGTACGCTTTATCACCACCAACATTTGCGGGTTGAGGATTGTTTTTTGCAGCTTCAGCGGCCTGCTTTTCTCTCTCCTTTCGAGCGTCAATTTGTTGTTGAATTCGTGCTCTTTCTTCCGCCCCTCCTGCTTCAGCTAACATTTTCTGTTCAAGATCATAAACGCTCTGCTCCATTTGATCGCCTGTTTTGGCATTCTCATAATAATTATCATAAGAACGTTCACGCTGATCGTTGGCATCTCTCGACATATTCTTAACATCTGCAGAATAGTCTTCCGGCATCAATATGTTCTCAGGTTTTAACTCGATTTCATCTTCAGGAATATCTACATAAGATCCATCATGAAAAGGCTCGATGGGCACGTATGTTTCAAACGAATGCATTTGTAGGTACATGAAAATAATTACATAAGCAGCCAGTGCGGCCGTAAGTCCGATCCAGTATCTTTCCAATAAATCAAAAAAGCTACTCACCTTCAGTTTTTAATGTAATTACTCTATTCGTAGACAGCTCAAAATATGCCTGTGTGCTACCATCTAAAAGTACGAAATCCTTGTCAAAAAGGCGAACTGATTGGTATTGCATTGGGACTTTGAGGTGACCATCTTTAAAAATCCCCCATTGCCCATTCAGTCCTGAAACAGCAAATATTTTACCTTCCAACAATTGAATCTCTTTAAAGTTAAACGGAACAATTGTCGATCCTGTTGCATCCACAACGCCAAAAAGTCCATCTTTCTGCACCACAAAATAATCACCCTGAGTTTCAACTGTATTGAATTGAACAGAAACGATGGCTTTGTTTGCAAAATTCATCAATCCCCAAAGTCCTTCTTTTTGGAACGGTATCGCTTGATTTGAACGACCTAAATTCTCGTACTTCAATTCGGTAATTATCTTACCCGACTTATTAATGCGTCCGTATTTTTCATTCTTAAATACAACAGCTGCACCTTCCAGGAACTCGCCTCTAAGAGCATAATTCGGATAGACTTCAAACCCATTCGAGATGACTACTTCTCCCCTTTCATTTAAGTATTCAACAAACTCTCCATCTGAGGCGATTGCCAAACCATCCACTGGAACTCCGATATAATCGTAATTAGGCTCTAAAATGACTTTGCCAAGGTGATTCATTAATCCGTAGTAGCCATCCTCTTCAAATACATACACTGAATCGCTAAATGGCGTAAAACTTTCCACCACCGGAGGAACCACGTACGTTCCGTAGATATCAATGAGCGCTTCTTTTCCTTCGGATACAACTTTTGCTTTTCCATCTACAAAGTCGTATGCATCTTCAAACTTTGCTTCGATTCGTGGCAAACCAAACTCGTTGTAATATCCATACAATCCATTTTTCGCGGCATAAATCAACCCGCTAGAGAATGAACCAATATCTTCAAATTCACATGGCATCACAAATCGACCATTTCTGTGAATAACCCCCAATTGATCTTTTAAAGACACAACCGATTTTCCATCCAAAAAGTCAGACATTTCATCGTAAAGTGCTGGAATTCGCACCTTTCCTGTACGATCGATCGCACCATATTTGTTCGTCTCACTCGAAATAAAGATCGCAAGTCCTTCACTAAATCCACTCACCATATCAAATCCTTTCAGCACGACATTTCCAGTGGAATCCATAAACCCAAATCCACTTGAGTCAGAAATATAAGTCGGTAAGAGTATTTGCTCTTCTAATTCAATTGCACCAAGCAAGCTATCTTTTAAAGAAGTGGTTGGGTAGGTATCGATAAACTCCTTCATTCGCTCCACCGAAAAGTCGGTTGCAATAAAAACTTCGTAATGCATCCGTTCAGCTGTCGCTACAAACTGATTTTCGGGATAAGTTGACATGAACGCCTCGTACGCTTCTAATGTATTCGGTTCTGTGACGATTTCGTATATATTTCTTTCAGCCTCTTTCACAAGTGGACTGTTAGGATTCATTTTAACGAACTCGATATACGAAGATAATGAACCATCTCCTGTGATTTCTTGAAACTGTGTATCATAATAATTCGCCTTGGCTAAATCGGCATATCTGCTCTGTGGATACGTTTGGAAATAATTATTGTAGGCCTCAGAAGTGTTTGAGTTAACAGCGTTAAAAAAAGCTAGCGAATCCCTTATATCCATTGCACGCTGTTTCTGATAAGCCCATGGATGTTCGTCAATAAAAGTCTGATATGCCGTAACTGTGTTTGTCGTTGTAGTATTCAGGTAAAACAACGTACTGATTTCCTGTCGAAGCGAATCAATTCCAGCATCCGTCCAACCATAAACAGCCCAACGCAATTTTTTTCCATCCTTCGCTTCGGGATAAAGAGATTTAGAAAGGTTCACATATTTGTAAGCAGAATCGAGAGAAGAAAAGGGATTATCGCTTCGCATGTATATTTTTGCCAAGCCATAAGCACCAGCCGACGGACTATATTTCATTCCCTTTTCGAAGAGCTTTTTGGCTTTGAAATAATCGTACACCTGAAGTGCTTCGAATCCACGCTTAATTTTTCCAGCATGAGCGGTGTGACTAGCAAAGAGAATGCAAAGCACGAGAAATATGGAGCGTACGAATACTTTCATGTAACAAAGATAATTTAACCTAAGACGCAGCAAAGATTACACCACAAAAAAATCCCGACATCCATTGGACATCGGGATACATATAATTTGTAAAAAATTATTTCTTTCTTTTTCCGTAACGGCTGTTGAACTTGTCGATACGTCCTGCTGTATCCACGAACTGAACAACACCTGTGAAGAACGGGTGAGATTTATGAGAGATATCCAATTTTACAAGTGGGTACTCATTTCCATCTTCCCAAGTAATAGTTTCGCTAGCAGGCGCACACGAATTGCACACGAAAGCGTAATCGTTAGACATGTCTTTAAACACAACTAATCTGTAATCTTCTGGATGTATATCTTTTCTCATAATGCTTTAATTTCTTCTTTTCCCCTGAAAAGGGAGTGCAAAGATAAATAAACTTTTTCATAATCAAAACCTACTTTCTTAAAATATTTTGAAATATAAGCCGACTATTTCCGTTATTTGTAGTGCAAGTATAATAAGAATGCGAAAAACTCTTCTACTTTTTACCGTTTCAATTCCGTTTTTACTGGTGATTTTATTGCCTAGTTGTAAGAAACCTGTCCTTTTTTCGAATGGAAATTTAAGTTTCAGTCAAGACACCGTAGTTTTCGACACTGTTTTTACAACGATTGGATCAACGACACAAAATTTCAAAATATATAACAACGAGAATCGCACAATTAATATTGAAGAAGTACAATTAATGGGGGGATCTTCTTCTCCATTCAGGCTAAACTTTGATGGAGTTCCAGGAGAATATTTTGAAAATATAGAAATCGAAGGAAAAGATAGTCTCTTCATGTTTGTGGAGGTTACACTTGATGTAAATGGTGGAACCTTGCCCATGATTGTTGAAGACAGCATTCGTTTTAGAACCAATGGAAAAGATCAATATGTCAACTTAGCGGTTTGGGGACAAGATGCATATTTCTACTATAATGAAGAATTTCAAGTTGACACAACTTGGCCAAATGACAAGCCACATGTTATTTACGGTTATGCGGCTATTACAGGTGGAAACACATTAACCATTCAACAAGGAACAGATATATTCTTGCATAAAGGAGCTATTCTTTATGTGTACCAATCTCGATTAAATATCAACGGTGTTTTAGGTGATGAAGTAACACTGCAAGGTGATCGTTTAGAACAAGCGTACGATGATGTAGCTGGTCAGTACTATGGTATTTACTTTCAGGAAGCACTTCCAAGCACAATCAACTATTGTAATATTAAAAATGGTACGGCGGGAATTCACTTATTTTCTGAAGATGCTAATAATACAGGTTACACACTTGAGCTAACCAATTCGATCATCACGAACTGTGCGCGATATGGTGTTTTCATTTATTCAGGGGCTAAAGTCAAGGCTGAGAATTGTATTCTAGCCAAGAACGCCTACCATTCACTCGTTGTATTAGAAGGGGGAGATTTTAATTTCAACCACTGTCACCTCATCGGTTATGGCAATTCAGAGGAATCTACACCAGCTGTTGGAATCAGTAATTTCTATGTCGATTATGCCAACAATGTAACCAATGTAGGAGCGATAGATGAAGGAGTTATCACAAATAGTGTGATTTATGGAAACCAAGAACAGGAAATAGTAATTGACACACTAAATCCAAATCAGACATTCACATTCGGTTTCAATTTCACAGATAATGTGATCAGAAGTGAGTCGATTCCAACAGATCCGTTCTATTCCAACAATATTTGGAATCAAAATCCACTTTTCAAGGACATAGAAAACAACGATTTTCAGTTTTGGAGTACCTCACCACTCAACAACAATGGTAATCCAACAATACCAAACACACTTCTACCGAGCGCTGGAGTTGATATTTTAGGTATTGGAAGAACTGGTCCAGATATTGGTGCGTACGAACTATAATTGTATCTTTCTTGCATGAAAATTGCAGCCAACAACATTGAAGAATATTTAGAAAATATTCCAGAAGACAGAAAAGAAGCTATTTCACGCTTACGTCAAACAATTTTAGACAATCTTCCTGAAGGATTTGAAGAAAAGATTGGATACGGAATGCCATCATATGTTGTACCTCACAGCAAATATCCAGATGGATATCATTGCGATCCAAAGCTTCCTCTTCCCTTCCTTAGTTTTGCCTCTCAGAAGAATTTTGTAGCGCTTTATCACATGGGAATGTATGCAGATAAAGAGATCTACGATTGGTTTGTTGCTGAATACCCCAAGCATTGTAAGACAAAATTGGATATGGGAAAAAGTTGTGTTCGCTTTAAAAAGCCAGATCAAATTCCCTTCGAGTTAATTGGTGAGTTATTACAAAAAATGACACCCCAACAATGGATTGATCTTTATGAAGCCAACATTAAACGATAGGTAGTTTCGCAGAATTGTCATAACTTACTTCTTAGAAACCTCTTACTATGAGACAAGTAGCCCTACTATTTTTTCTCATTGCTGGTCGCCTCGTATTTGGCCAGAATGATTTCATCCATGTTGATCAATTCGGATACCCTAGTGATGCGGTAAAAGTAGCTGTCATCTCAGATCCTCAAGTTGGATTCAACTCCAGCTATAGCTATACTCCATCTTCAACACTATCCGTTGTGCACTTATTAACTGGTCAAACAGTATTTTCCGGCACTCCTGTTGAATGGAACTCAGGACAAACAGATGCTTTTTCAGGCGATAGAGGTTGGCATTTTGACTTTTCTTCTGTTACGGAGACAGGATCGTACTACATCCAAGATCTTACCAATAATGTAAACTCATCAATTTTCAATATTGAGCCCGAGCCTTACAATGATATTTTACGTACCGCAGGCAGGATGTTCTTTTACAATCGATGTAATTTTGAAAAACAAGCTCCATTTGCAGATACGAATTGGGTAGATGGCATGAACTTTATGAATTCACTCCAAGACAGTGAATGTCGATTTATTAGCGACCCGATGAATGCCAGTTTAGAGAAAGATTTATCTGGTGGTTGGTTTGATGCTGGCGACTATAATAAGTATGTAACATTCACATATCCGACTGTACACGATCTTCTATACGCCTATGAAGAATATCCCCATATCTTTAATGATGACTGGAATCTTCCTGAGAGTAACAATGGACTAGCAGATATTTTGGACGAAATAAAATGGGAATTAGATTGGTTGTTAAAAATGACCAATCCCGATGGTTCTACGCACATTAAAATGGGAAGTCAGAATTATAGTGAAAACACTTCTTCACCTCCAAGTGCCAATACAGACCAACGATTTTACGGTCCAACCTGCACATCAGCTTCAGCCGTTTTGGCCAGTAACTTAGCCCATGCAGCCTTGATTTTTGATACTATTCCTGGATATCAAACATTTGCTAATCAATTAACAATCGCAGCAGAGAATGCTTTCAATTATGTTCTTCCTTTTTACAACAATGGAACTTTAGAACTTGATTGCGACGATGGTAGCATCGTTTCAGGAGATGCAGACATGAATGCTGATGATCAGAGGGATGCATTGATTGTGGCGGCCATTTATTTGTTTGACTTAACTTCGAACTCGAATTATGATCAATTTGTAGTTTCTAATCTTATACTTACAGATCCAATATTCAATGATTATTGGGACGCTTATCAAATGCCTTTGCAAGATGCTATTTTCCATTACAGAAGCATGCCTACCGCCGATCCAACTATTGTCGCTGAAATCAATAATTCAGTTAATACTGCCGTTTTAAACAACTGGACTGGTTATTATGGAATGAACGATTTGACTTTGTACAGAGACCACATGCCTGACTGGGCTTATCACTGGGGAAGTAATCGCGTAAAATCGAATTTTGCGAATCTAAATTTATTAGTAGCAGCCAACCAAATCGGACTTAATGGAGAAAGTCAACGGTTAAAAGCGAAAGAAATGTTGCATTCATTTCACGGTGTCAATCCTTTAAATCTTGTTTATTTATCGAACATGTATAAGCTGGGTGCTGAATCGAGTGTAAATGAAATATATCATACTTGGTTTTACGATGGCACTACTTACGACAATGCGCTGCTCTCTCTTCACGGCCCAGCTCCTGGATATGTTGTTGGCGGTCCTAACAGGAATTTTTCGGTAAGCAGTTTATCTCCACCTTACGGTCAACCCGACACGAAGTCTTATTTAGATTTCAATACCGGGTGGCCCGACAATAGTTGGGAGGTGAGTGAACCCGCCATTTACTATCAAGCATCATATATTCGTCTTCTCGCAGGAGTCATGAACGCATTCAATAGTTCTACCAACTCAGTAAATGAATTAGAGGAGGTCTATTCGCTCTACCCAAATCCAACTAAAAATGAGATTACAATTTCTGGAGTAGCACCGGGCACATTGGTTTTCATTTATGATAATCTTGGGCGAATGATTCAACAATCCACAACACCAAAAGTTGATCTAAGTGCGCTTCCTGAAGGAATCTATCTTTTTAAGTTTGATGGCAAAAGTTCCAGAGTTATCAAGTCAAATTAAGGCATAAAAAAAGGGAGTCGATGGACTCCCTTTGTATTTCGTTTATCTATCTAGATGACATCGAACACAACTAGTAGTGAATAAACCAATCCTGGTATGTAGAATAAAAATGTTAGAAGCAAAGAGATCAATACTTTCGTCCAATCAACATTTGTGTACAACCCCACTCCTAATGGTGGGATAAGAATTGTAATAATAACGATCAGGATAAAGTATGCATCATCGCTTGAGCTTGAATTATTTTCTTTACGCTCTTTCTTCAGTTCCTTTTTTAGTTCCTTTTTCTGCTCTTTTGTTACTTCAATATCAGCAGCAACTGAAGTTTCAGTCACTTCATTCTCGTATGAACGTGTTGAATTTGAGTTCACTACGGTCGACATATCATCATCGATAGAAGCAACATCAGCATTACTAACAACATCAGCTGAGCTTAACTCTACTGGATTCACTTTCGCATCGGCAGTGTGGCTTGGAGTTGAAACTGAACGGTAATTTACGTCATTCGAGTTTGCATCATTTGATTCTGCAAGTTCGATTTCTTTTACATCACCTTTCGATTTAGTTGCTCCATTCTTTTTAATAAAGAATCCTTTCGTGTACTTACGTTTCGAAATCAATCGATTACTAACAACATCATTCGATGTAGCACAAGATCCTAAGATCAATGCAACTGCAATAAATAAATTAAATACCGTTAATTTTCTCATACTGTTTGTTTTTAAGTTGGTTACTTACCTTTTAATTCCATTGCACGAAGCGTATTGATCATCAATGAGGCAATCGTCATTGGACCAACTCCACCTGGTACAGGAGTAATGTACGAACATTTTTCGGAAACTTCGTCAAATTTGACATCCCCTTTTAACGCCCATCCTTTAGCTTTTGAGGCATCCTCAACTCGAGTTGTTCCCACATCAACTATTACCGCACCGTCTTTTACCATGTCGGCTGTTACAAATTCTGGTTTACCGATAGCTGCGATTACAATATCCGCTTTTCTTACTACATCTTTTAAGTCCTTAGTTCTGCTATGCGCCAACGTTACCGTACAATTCCCAGGATTTGTATTTCTGCTCAACATGATACTTAGTGGCATCCCAACGATGTTACTTCTTCCGATCACCACACACGATTTCCCTTCTGTTTCAATATTGTATCGCTTCAGTAACTCGATAATCCCCGCTGGTGTTGCCGGCAAGAATCCCGGTAAATTCAACACCATATTCCCCAAATTCACAGGATGAAATCCATCGACATCTTTTTTAGGATCGATTGCTTGCGTAATTTTCAATTCGTCTATATGCGCTGGAAGTGGAAGTTGAACGATAAAACCATCAATACTTTTGTCGTTATTCAACGCTTCTACTTTATCCAGTAAAACCTCTTCAGAAACCGAGCTATCATAGCGAATAAGTGTACTTTCAAAACCGATTTCGTCACAAGCTTTCACTTTAGCACCAACATAGGTCATTGATCCACCATCATTACCGACTAATACAGCCGCCAAATGTGGAATTTTCTTTCCTTCCTGCTTACGTTTTTCAACTGCAGCTTTTAATTCTTCTTTGATTTTCTGTGAGGTGGCTTTACCGTCGAGTAATTGCATTGACTTTTTTTTCACAAAGATAATCACTAAACCGTTATTCTTGGAGTTAAACCACCAAAGATTCTTGGCATCTTTTATATTTGTAAAAAAACAGAGATGAAAACACTAATTCTTACTATCGTCCTTACTCTCACATCGCTTACCTTAAAAGCTCAACAGATCGAAGGAAAGGAATTTGGTATCGACGGAACTTTTAGTCTTTCAAGTTTTGGAGGGAATGTAAATTTAGGACCTAAGTTTGGATTTAAAACCAGTGAAAACTTCATTTTTGGACCATCGGTTCGTTACCAGAGAGTTTGGGCGAACAACCAAAACACAGGTACTTCAAGTGGATATAATGTTTTTGGTGCAGGAGCATTTGCTCACGGTCGCTTTTACAATGCCTTATTTTTGGGAGCTGAATTTGAAATGATGCGTTCTCCATTTACCAGTTTTGGAGCATTAACAACTAACCCAACTTGGACTCCAACACTATTTTTAGGTGGTGGATTTTCGATGGAATTCAATGAAAGCTGGAGATTAAACGCTGGAATTTTGTATGACATTATCAACCATGAGAACAGTCCATTCAGATCTGGATACTTTTTAAGAAATGCAAACAATCAATTGCTTCCGGTGATTTACCGAATTGCGTTTTTCTTCCCTCTTGATTAATTAAGCGTATTCCGAAAGTTCTAACCAGCGATCTGTTTTTTCATCTAGTTCTGCGACCACTTCTGAAAGTCGCTCACCTGCTTTTTGCAATTCCTCACCAGATAAAGACATGTCCGAAAGTTGATTGGTAAGTTTCTCCTTTTCTTCTTCAAGTCGCTCCATTTCACCTTCTAAAGAATCGAATTCTTGCTGCTCCTTGTACGTCAGCTTTTTCTTCTCCTTCGGCTTTTCTGGTTCTTTGACCGGAGCCTCTTCTACTTTCGTCTCTTGTTTCTTCTCCTCACGAAGTTCAGCTTGTTTTTCTTTACGGTAGACTGAATAATTCCCGAGTAAATCCTTGATATTACCTTCACCTTCGAACACAAAAAGGTGATCGACCATTTTATCCATGAAGTAACGGTCGTGCGAAACCACCACCAAACATCCTTGGAAACTTCTCAAGTAACTTTCGAGAACGGATAGCACGAAAATATCAAGGTCGTTGGTCGGCTCATCGAGGATTAAGAAGTTCGGATTCTTCATTAGAACTGTCATCAACTTTAGACGACGCTTCTCTCCTCCACTTAGCTTACTTACAAATTGAAAATGCATTGATCGCGGAAACAAAAACTTCTCCAACAACTGAGCCGCAGACATTTGTCGACCTTTTTCTAACGGAATAAATTCAGCGATATCACGAATAACATCGATGACTTTTTTATCCTCTTCCACCACTAATTGTTCCTGATTGTAATAACCAAAAACAACCGTTTCTCCTTTCACAATCTTCCCCTTATCCAATGGTTCTTTCTCCATCAGCATATTCAGGAAAGTCGACTTACCAGTTCCGTTATTTCCAACGATACCAACGCGCTCTTGTCGCTTGAAAACATACGAGAAATCATCAATGATTTTAAGTGAACCAAATGACTTTCCGATTTTGTGAAGTTCAAGGATTTTAGTCCCTAAACGCTCCATTTTCACAGGAATATCTAGTTCATCCTCATCGATACGTTGTTTTGCGACTTTTTTTGTCTCGTGAAACGCTTCGATTCGAGCTTTTTGCTTTGTTCCCCTGGCTTTTGGTTGACGACGCATCCATTCCAATTCTTTTCGGAATTGATTTTTAGCTTTATCAATCGTAGCTGCCAATTGCTCTTCTCGTTCTGCTTTTTTATCAAGGTAGTACGAGAAATTCCCTTTGTATTTGTAGATGGTTTGATCTTCAATTTCGAAGATTGTATCACACACCACTTCGAGGAAGTAACGGTCGTGAGTCACCATCAATAATGTCGATTTTGACTTCGCTAGGAATTCCTCTAGCCATTCAATCATATCTAGATCCAGGTGGTTGGTAGGCTCATCCAGCACTAAGAAATCAGCTTCAGCAATGAGTACTTTGGCCAATGCGACACGTTTTTTCTGTCCACCAGAAAGACTGCTTATTTTTTGATCGGTATCGTCAAGTTTAAGAACTGAAAGGATTTGTTTCACCTTCACTTCAACATCCCATGCATTCAATTCACTAATTGCTTCGAATGCATTTTTAATCAGTCCCTCATCGTTTAAACGCAAAGCACGATTGTACTCTTTAACAGCTTTTAATTCAGGCAAATCGTGCGAAAAAACTTCTTCGAGAATTGTATGCGAAGGTTCTAGGTCATCGCTTTGTTCCATGAAGGCAACTCGGATATCTTTTCGGAAGACAACTCGTCCTTCGTCAAGAGGCTCTTGTCCCAACAAACAACGCAGCAAGGTTGTTTTACCAGCACCATTTTTCGCAACGATAGCCGTTTTCTGTCCTTGATCAATACCGAAGGTCAGTTTATCAAAGATGACACGATCGCCATACGTTTTGGTAATTTCTTCTACTGAAAGGTAATTCATGGACTAGCGCAAACGATCAAGTGAATTCAACAAGTTCTTATCACGTTTGATTCCCACATTAGCTAGAAAAGAAAATGGAAGTCCAGCTACAAAAACGATGTAACCAATTCCCATTTCTCGAGCTTCGATCGTATCATTGATTAGACTACCTCCAAAGATCGTCATTGCGACAACCACCAAAACCGATACGAAGTATAATCCAAGAACCGTTCTTCCTAATTTGAATTGACGATTGATATTTTTATAAGAAAAGATCGTTGCTAAGCTCAACAAAATCAATGCGATTGTAGCGATATAAAATGGATAATTCTGCGTTCCAATAAGTTCATTTGACGATTTAGAATACTCTAAAATTCCGTAGCTAGAGAATGTGTAGCGGGTGCTTTCACCTACAAAACTCACAATTTCCATTCCGAAAGTGATTATAGATAATAGAATCACTACAATTCCCAAGTATAAAGTTTGAACGCGTTGAATCATATTTCAGTTTTTGTGCAAAGATAGCAAGTTGGGGAGATTTTGAGATGTTAAGTAAGGAAGACTTTAAGATCTTAAGATGATATCTCGACTACGCTCGATAACCATATCTCGACTACGCTCGATAACCATACCCCGACTACACTCGAGAACCGCACCGCGTGAAGGATAGAAGTAAGTTACCATGTAACGCGAACAGCCTGACCTGAAAGGGCACGCCCAATAACAAAAAATCCCGATACTCATGAGCACCGGGATTCTTTTTGTCTAGTTGTATTTATCGAGTAAATAACATTTCGCTGAATTTTGGCAATGGCCACAACTTGTCGTCCACAAGCGTTTCCAATTTATCTGCGTGGTAGCGAATTTCATCGAAGTGGACTTTTACTTTATCGCAGTATGCTTCTGCTTTTTCCTCCATATCCTCGATTTTGTTCGCTTTCTTACGCTCCGCCAACATTACATCGCATGTATCTTTCAATTTATTCAAGTGAATAGAAATACGTTTCAACAGGTCGATTTGCGCGTCTGCAGCTTCTTTACCCATTTTATCTCCAAGTACATTGAACAATCCTTGAATATTTTTAATCAATTCATTCTGATATTGTACAACCGCTGGAATAATTGTGTTTTGAGCAACTTCACCGAAAATACGTGCTTCAATTTGAAGTTTGTATACATAGTTTTCGAATTCAATTTCTTGACGTGCTGCCAACTCACGTGGCGATAATACATTCAAGTCATCAAACAACTTTGCTACTTTTTTATCTCCCCATACTTTCAATGCACGTGGAGTATCTTTCAAGTTTGAAAGACCGCGTTTTTCTGCTTCTTTCACCCACTCGTCTCCGTATCCATTTCCTTCGAAACGAATTTTCTTCGACTCTTTGATTAATTTTTGAAGTTGCTTTAAGATTGCTTCGTCTTTACCTTCACCTTTTTTGATACGTGCATCAACATCCTTTTTGAAAGTATTCAACTGGTTCGCCATAATTGTATTCAACACAATCATTGCTGAAGAACAGTTCGCTGAAGATCCAACCGCGCGGAATTCGAATTTATTTCCAGTAAAGGCAAATGGTGAAGTTCTGTTGCGGTCTGTGTTATCCAACATAATTTGCGGAATCTTACCGATGTTCAACTTCAATTCTGTTTTATCTTCTGGCGTCATTTTACCAGCTTTCACATCGCGCTCAATCTTGTCTAACAATCCAGACAATTGAGAACCGATGAATGTCGAGATAATTGCAGGAGGCGCTTCATTCGCTCCAAGACGGTGATCGTTTCCAGCTCCAGCGATACAAGCACGTAGCAAGTCAGCATTATCGTGAATAGCTTTAATCGTATTCACAAAGAATGTCAAGAATTGTAGATTGGACTTAGGATTCTTTCCAGGAGCTAAAAGATTCACTCCAGTATCAGTACTTAACGACCAGTTGTTGTGTTTACCAGATCCATTCACTCCAGCAAACGGCTTTTCATGTAATAACACACGGAAATCGTGCTTACGAGCAACTTTCTCTAACAAGTCCATCAACAATAAGTTGTGGTCGTTTGCCAAGTTACACTCTTCGAAGATAGGTGCGCACTCAAATTGATTTGGTGCAACCTCGTTGTGACGTGTTGTAACAGGAACTCCTAAACGAATCGCTTCTGTTTCGAAATCACGCATGAAAGCCGTCACACGCTCTGGAATAGAACCAAAGTAGTGATCGTCTAACTGTTGTCCCTTTGCAGAGGCATGACCAAACAATGCACGTCCTGTCATTTGAATATCTGGACGTGAATTAAAATATGCTTTATCCACTAAGAAGTATTCTTGCTCCCATCCAAGAGTAGCGTTCACCTTCTTAACGTTTTTATCAAAATATTTACACACTTCAACTGCCGCTTGATCAACTGCATGAAGTGCTTTTAACAATGGCATTTTATAATCCAACGCCTCTCCAGTGTATGAGATAAAGATAGTTGGAATACAAAGAGTCTTACCAATTACGAATGCTGGTGAAGAAGGATCCCAAGCTGTATAACCACGTGCTTCGAATGTATTTCTGATACCACCATTTGGGAAAGAAGATGCATCTGGCTCTTGTTGAACAAGTAAATCACCATCAAAACGCTCGATTGCTTTTCCAGGACCTACAGGCTTAAAGAAAGCATCATGCTTTTCCGCTGTAGAACCAGTTAATGGTTGGAACCAGTGCGTGTAGTGCGTTGCACCTTTAGTTAACGCCCAATCTTTCATTGCTGAAGCAACCTGATCAGCCATTTTGCGATCGAGACGCGTTCCATTTTGGATTGCCTCTTTCATTGACTTGTACGCTTCACTTGGAAGGTACTCTCTCATCATTTCAGTGTGGAATACATTTTCTCCGAAGATCTCAGATACTTTTCCATTGAATTCAATATGCTTTGGTGTACGATGTAATACATCGTGGAAAGCTTGAAGACGTTTACTTGCGGCCATAATTCGTTTTTTTTGACAAAAGTACAACTTATTACGGGGTGCAATATTAATTTTTTGTAAAATTTTATCAACACCCCCTTTTTAAACAGGGGGTTCGTTCGATTTTTACACTTTTTCATAAACTACCCCCTATTTTTAACACCCCCTACCCTTTTTATGTGATTAAAGTTACACAACTGGCCTTAGGTGACTTAGGTCACTTTTTTTCCGATATCGATGCTCTACATTTGAAATATCAAAATGAAAAAACCAACAGTTATGAAAATACAACAGATTTACACAGGGTGTCTTGCACACGCCGCTTATTATTTAGAAAGTAATGGAGAAGCAGCAATTTTCGATCCATTGAGAGAAGTACAACCTTATATCGATCGCGCGAATGCCGATGGTGCAAAAATCAAATATGTGTTTGAAACACACTTTCACGCTGACTTCGTTTCAGGTCACTTAGACTTAGCTAAAAAAACAGGAGCGACAATTGTATACGGTCCGACTGCAAAACCAGGATTCGATGCATTAGTTGCTGAAGATGATCAAGTGTTTGAATTAGGAGATTACAAAATCAGAGTAATTCACACTCCTGGTCACACAATGGAAAGTACGACGTACTTATTAATTGATGAAAATGGAAAAGAACACGGAATCATCACTGGAGATACATTATTTATTGGTGATGTAGGTCGACCAGACTTGGCTCAACACGTGATTGCTGATCTAACTGAAGAAAAGTTAGCAGAGCATTTATATCATTCGCTTCGCAACAAGATCATGCCATTGAGCGACGACTTGATTGTATATCCAAATCACGGAGCTGGATCTGCTTGTGGTAAAAACATGAGTAAAGAGACTACCGACACATTAGGAAATCAGAAAAAGGTCAACTACGCTCTTCGTGCAGATATGACGATGGAAGAATTCAAGAAAGAATTATTAACTGGATTGACAACACCTCCAGGATACTTCCCACAAAACGTATTGATGAATATCAAAGGATACGACTCATACGATGACGTAATGGATCGTGGACAACAACCACTTTCTCCAGAAGGATTTGAAGCAGCAGCGAATGAAACAGAAGCACTTATGCTTGACACACGTGAAGCAGATGATTTCGCGAAAGAGTTCGTTCCAAACAGTATTAATATTGGATTGGATGGAAACTTTGCTATGTGGGTTGGAGAAATGATTCCAGATGTAAAACAAAAAATCTTGTTGATCACTTACCCAGGAAAAGAGGAAGAAGCAATTACTCGTTTATCACGTGTTGGTTACGACTTCACAATTGGTTTCTTAGAAGGTGGAATCGACGCTTGGAAAGCAGCTGGTAAAGAAGTGGATTCATTCGAGCGCATTTCTGCAACAGACTTAGAAGCGAAAATGAAAGCAGGTCAAGTGGAACTATTTGATGTTCGTAAAAAATCAGAATTCGATTCAGAGCATGTAATTGGAGCGAAAAATGTTCCATTGAATCAAATCAACCAACACCTGTCTGAATTCCCTAAAGACAAGCCATTTGTGGTACATTGTGCTGGAGGATACAGAAGTATGATCGCAGCATCCATTTTAAAGTCACGCGGATGGGATAATTTCGTAGACGTAATTGGTGGAATGAGCGACATCGCTAAAACAACAATCGACAAATCAGAATACGTTTGCCCTACAACATTGTTGTAAAAACATCATCATACGTTTCAGAAAAGGGGGCGGTCGTAATGACTGCCTCTTTTTTTTGGGGCGTAACCTTTCAGGTCGGGCTGTCCACGTTACACGGTAATGGTTGTTGAGCTTAGTCGAAATACCAGCTACCATCCCTTACGCAAGTCCATAGTCGAATTAATCTATTTAATTCCTCAGAGCAAAAAATTCTGTCCATTGTGGACCTAAACAAGGTTGATGTTTAAAATAAAGACTGTCATTTGACACAGTTAGCAAGGGAGGATGATAGTTTGTAGTCGGTTCAAAATTTCCATTTGCATAATGAAATGAAAAAATTTCTGTCAAATATTCTGGTGTAAAATAAATCGCTACGATTGAATCATCAATTGCTGGCACCAAGTCAATTGTCACAGTTGTTGTATCATGACCGTAACCAACCACGGAGTCAACCCAATAAGTATCCACTCTTATTCCGCTATACTGACCTGTAACCTCTTTTCTATAATCGTACATGTACTCCTTTTTACAGGAAAACGATGTTAAAAAAACAGTCAGAAATAAAATATAATTGATTTTCATTAGATCCAGCTTCTTAATTGAGAGTATTTCCGTTTAATTTTCTAGATCCAAATTACACTAAATTTCAACATTTAAGAAACTATTTTTCAAGTAATGCAAATGATTGAAAAAGGACTCGAAAACTATTGGATTTTCATTTTTTGCTAATTCGCAATATTGCAAATTAGCAAATCAACAAATTTGCCTCTTAACGAAATCTCCTGGTGGTATACACACAATAAAAGATTGAATTCCTATCAAGAACGATCTTCTTCATCCAAAACAGAAGTATGATGCTTCAATGTCCTGAAAACAAAAGAATAGAGAAGAGCTACAAAGATAAGAATTCCGTGACACCATCTCCACTGGACAGATTCTTTCATCATCCACAAACGAATAAAATCTACATAGACAAAACTGATAATCACGGAAGAAATTCCCGGATATTCTCTTCTAAAAAAAGTCTTCCACGAAAAAGGAATTTTACTCGACTCATAGTTTTTCCATGAAGGAATAAATGCCGGTGTTTTACTCGCCCAAGAAACAAACTCTTCACCAAAAGATCTTTCCAAAAAAGCTTCTTCAGAAAACATGATTCTTTCGTAATAAATCCAGAAAGCCAAAGCAACAACAATAACAAACCATACATTGGCCGTATAACACACTATTCCCATCCACATAAAGAAATTCCCGAGATAAAGCGGGTGTCGAACAATTGAATATATTCCAGTTTGATTTAAGGATTTCGCTTCATGCCCCCATGTATTCCTACCCGAAGTCTGCTTCGCACTTTTAGCAACTGCTTGTGCACGAACAAATTGACCTAAAACAGAAATTAAAACACAAGTTATCAACAGTACATTTGAAAATCCACTATCCACCTCAAACAATTGAAGATCAGAAAAGTAAATTGAAGGTATCGCACCTACAAATAGAATCAAAGGAATGTAACCTCTGTATTTGAACAGTTTCAAACCACTTTTTTCAAAAGACTCCCTCAAATTCATTAAAAAAGAATGCGTATATTGCCGAATTTTCATCACGAAGTTAATAGAATTAACACTACTATGGCAGAGAAAGAGAAATTTGAAATGGAGTACTTACTGAAAACCTCAACGAAGGTTTTAGATAATATGATTAGCACTCCGAGTGGGTTGAGCGAGTGGTTCGCAGATGATGTCAATATTAAAGATGACATTTATACTTTCTTTTGGGATGGTAGCGAAGAAGAAGCACGCTTAATTTCTCGTAAAACAAATGCCAAAGTAAAATGGCAATGGATCGAAGATGAAGAAGATGAAATTGAATCATACTTTGAACTGAAATACGAAGTAGATCCGATGACAAAAGCAGTTGTGCTCTTGATTACCGACTTTGCCGAGTCAGACGAAATTGAGGAAGCTCAACGTTTGTGGGACAAACAAATCAGCAATTTAAAACGAGTTCTTGGCGCATAAAAAGCGGTTTTTAACGTTTCGTTAGTAGTTTTGCACTCTTAAAGTTTAATAGTGAAACGACTTTACGCTTTTAGTATTCGATCATTTGCAGGTCCATTCTTGGTAACCTTCGCTATTTCTATGTTCTTACTCATCATGCAATTCCTATGGAAATACATCGATGATTTGATGGGAAAAGGACTTTCTGTTGGCGTTATTTTAGAACTACTTTTTTACGTATCGGCGACATTAATTCCTTTAGCACTTCCCTTGGCGATTTTACTCTCGTCGATTATGACACTCGGGAACCTCTCGGAACATAATGAATTGACAGCACTAAAATCTAGTGGACTTTCTCTATACCGAATTTTACGACCGCTAATATTTGTCACACTATTAATTGGATTGGGAGCTTTTTACTTCGCAAACTATGTTATTCCAGTTGCAAATTTGAAATGGCACTCATTAATCTTCGATATCCAACAAAAGAAAATTGCAACAATTCTAACCCCAGGAAGTTTCAACAATGAACTAGATGGATATTCCATCAAAATAGATGAAGGTACGGATGATACTTTCAAAAATATTTTGATTCTAGACCATACGAATCCAACCTCCACAAAAACCATTCGAGCTGAAGATGGTAAAATCTACAAGTCAACAAGCGGAAAATACCTTTTCTTTGAACTAAACAATGGTTACGCGATGGAAGAACTATCAACGCTTCCTCCGAACTTCACTCCCGACGGAAAACTTCACGGGGCGGTGAATACACGTCCGGCGCAAAGAACAAAATTTGAAAAAGCCACTTACAAAATCGATTTGACTGGATTTGATTTAAACAGGTCGAATGCCGAGCTTTTCAAAGACCGATATGAAATGCTCAACGTATTTCAGATTAAACACGCACTCGATTCCATTCAAAAGAATGCGACTTCAGTACTAGACAATTTTGGTAAAAACATTAAGAATGATCACCCATATTATTTGGCTCACTCTTACAAACAGAATTCCGAAGTCAACGGTGACTCATTGAAAATCATTCCTGGAACTGTACCCGATACTTTAATTACTTACAAAGGCCTTTCCAAAGAAGAGAAAATTAAGGCAATCAATTTAGCCCAATCGCGTATTCGAAATAAGACCAATAATTTGGATAATCAAGCTCGTTTTATGGAGACAATGGAGCGAGATATCAAGAAATACTTAATTGAAGCCAATCGAAAATTTGCGCTTGCAGTAGCTATCATTATTCTGTTTTTTGTTGGAGCGCCACTAGGAGCCATCGTTAGAAGAGGTGGATTTGGAGCTCCAGTAGTCATCGCTGCACTCTTATTCATGGTGTATTTCGTACTTATGACAATTGGTGAAAATCTAGCGCTGAATAAAACGCTATCACCTTATTTAGGGATGTGGCTCCCATCAATCATTCTAGCTCCAATTGCTTTTTGGTTGATGAGATCGGCTGCAAACGACTCCCCTGTCTTCAGTAAAGATGCTTGGCTTAAATTCTTTCGACTTAAGAAATGAAAGTCTTATACATATCAAGTAAGCCCGCATATCCAGTGGTTGATGGAGGATCTCATGCAACTGCTGCTTTCCTTGATACTTTATTGGAATCAAATTTCGAAGTAGATTATCTTTTCATTTCAACGCCAAAGCATAGGTTTCAAAAAGACAAATTTCCAACTCATATTGTTGAGAAAGTAAATCTCGGTCAGACTGAAATTGACACTTCCGTACAGATTTTACCTGCCATTCAACATCTTTTTAATAAGAAATCGTACAATGTTTCTCGCTTTTATTCGAAAGAGATGTCACATTTGATTTCGAAACGCATAAATGAGAAACAGTTCGACGTTGTGGTGCTAGATAGCTTATTCACTACGTGCTATTTAAAGGATATTAAATCTATTTCCTCCGCAAAAATTCTAGTTCGCACACACAATGTGGAAGGCGACTTGTGGCTGTGTTATGCCAATAATTCTTCTGGCTTGAAATCGATCTACCTTAACAAGTTAGCAAAGGACATTTCACACTTCGAAAAAGAGATTCTGTCAAAAGCTGACGGTATTTTAACTATTACAAAGGATGACGCTGATCGTTTCTCTCAATTGGGAATCACCACTGAAAAACACGTATGTCCGGTTGCAATTCCGTCGAGAGATTATAGCGCAAAATATCAACACAATAAGGTATACCATTTAGGATCTATGGATTGGGAACCGAATCGAGAATCCGTTGATAAACTCATCGAAGTTTGGCCAATTATCCGCTCTAAAAATTCACAAGCTCAATTAGCTATTGCAGGAAAACATGCTGATCAATTTTATTCTTCTGATTCAGAAAATGGAATAAATGTTATAGGCTTTGTTGATGACCCTACTGAATTTGCAGTTTCTCAAGGAATTTTAGTCGCCCCTATTCACTCAGGATCTGGCGTTCGCATTAAAATCTTAGAGGCCATGTCAATTGGAATTCCTGTTATTTCAACTGAGATTGGAGCAATGGGAATCGACTACAATTCAACGAACTGTTTAAGAGTCATTCAAACAGACAATGAACTCATTGATGCTACGCTCGAATTAATCAATTTTGAAGAAAAACGAACAGAAATCGGTCAAAATGCACTGGATTATATCCGTAAAAACCATAATATTGCCGAGATAAGTCGCAGTTTAATTGAATTCATCCAATCCAACTAATAAACCGGACCTTTTGATGGTCGTTTCTCGATTTCCATATCCACTGGAAAAAGGAGATAAATTGCGTGCTTTTTATCAATTAATTGAACTTCAAAAAGCATTTAATGTTCACCTCGTAGCTATTAGTCACCGAATTATTCCTGCCGACGAAAGAAAAAAGGTTGAAGCCCATTGTTCCGAATTAAGTATCCATCACCAAAAGTTGATTCACAAATTGTTCGAATCTTTTTTAGCACTTATTTCGAACAAACCAATTCAAGTAGGATATTTCTATAATCGTTCAGCTCAACGTCAGATTAATAAGTGGATAAAAGACAAGAAGTTCAAATATGGATACGTTCAACTAGTCCGCTGTGCCGAATACATCAAGGAAGAACACCACATGATCAAAACCATCGATTACCAAGATGCTTTTAGCATGGGAGTTGCACGAAGAATTGAAAAACAAGCGTGGTACAAAAAGTGGTTGTTCAAATTAGAAACAAAACGTTTGCGAAACTACGAGAGTCGCATGTTCGATTTCTATGAGCATAAAACGATGATCAGCGAACAAGATGCTCAATTCATCATGCACCCAGATGCGAAAAAATTGAATGTATTCCAAATGGGATTGCTCCCTCTTTCTTTGAAGAATTAAATATTGATAAAACACATGATTTCGTTTTCGTTGGAAATATGAGTTATCCACCGAATATTGAAGCTGTCGAATATATTTGTGAGCGCATCCTACCTCATTTTCCCGATAAAAAACTGTTGATTTCAGGTTCATCTCCGCATGCAAGAGTTAAAAAATTGGATCAACTACCTCAGGTTGAGCTTACAGGCTGGGTGAACGACATTCGCGATTCGTATGCACGAGGTAAACTCTTTCTTGCACCAATGATGATCGGAACAGGAATGCAAAATAAACTCCTCGAAGCGATGGCAATGGGAGTTCCTTGTGTCACGACTTCACTTGCAAACAACGCTATCGACGCTAAACACGAAGATCAGATAATGGTAGCCGAAAACCCTTCAGAGTTTATCGAAGCAATTCAGCAATTAAATGAGCACCCAGATCTCTACCAGAAAATCGTACAAAATGCACGCAAATATGTGCTTGAGAAATACACTTGGGACAAAGCGACCGCACCATTAATTGAATTAATTCAGAAAAAAGTCGACTAAATCGGTTGATTCTTCTCATGTTTTCTGGTCAACTGAACTAGTTTGAGTAATTTTGCATAAAAATCAGGCAAGCAAATGGAGTTTGAATTAAATACGATAGACGAAGCAATCGCTGATATCAAAGCTGGAAAAGTAGTTGTAGTTGTTGACGATGAGGATAGAGAGAATGAGGGAGATTTCATTGCTGCCGCTGAAGCTGTTACTCCTGAAATGATCAACTTTATGGTGACGCACGGACGCGGTTTAGTCTGCGCCCCTGTTACCGAAGAACGTGCTCAACAGCTCGACCTTCACATGATGGTTCAAAACAACACTGTACTCCACCAAACTGCATTCACGGTTTCTGTTGATTTAATTGGAAATGGTTGTACAACTGGAATTTCAGTTCACGACAGAGCAAAAACAATTGCGTCTTTAGTAGATCCATCAACTAAACCTGAAGATTTAGGTCGACCAGGTCACATCTTCCCTCTTGTAGCAAAGAAAGGCGGAGTTTTGAGACGAACTGGTCATACCGAAGCAGCTATCGATTTAGCACAAATGGCTGGATTTAAGCCTGCAGGGATTCTTGTTGAAATCTTGAATGAAGATGGATCAATGGCTCGCTTGCCACAGTTGATTGAAATCGCAAAGAAATTTGATTTAAAGTTGATTTCTATTGAGGATTTGGTGAAATACCGTATCCAAAATGAATCACTTATCGAAGAAGTTATTGATGTTAAAATGCCGACTAAAGTGGGTGACTTTAACATGAAATTGTTCCGTGAAGTAAACACAGGTAAAGAGCATTTAGCATTAATCAAAGGGGAATTCTCTGAGGATGAAGATGTACTTGTTCGTGTTCACTCTTCATGTATGACGGGCGACATTTTCGGTTCTTGTCGTTGTGATTGCGGTCCTCAACTTCAGAAATCAATGGAATTGATCGAAAAAGAAGGCAAAGGAGCGATTATCTATATGAATCAGGAAGGTCGTGGCATTGGACTTACAAACAAATTGAAAGCATACAAACTTCAAGAAGAAGGATACGATACGTTGGAAGCAAACATCAAACTTGGCTTCAAAGGTGATGAGCGTGATTATGGTATTGGTGCTCAAATCATTCGTAGCTTGAATATTCGCAAAATGCGCTTAATGTCAAACAATCCAACTAAGCGAACTGGATTAATTGGTTACGGACTTGAAGTAGTAGAAAATGTTCCATTAGAGATTGAATCAAATAAGCATAACGAACTCTATCTCAAGACAAAAAGAGATAAAATGGGACACTCTTTAAAGCTGGAGAAATAATGCTAAAAACGACTGGAATCACAAAATCTTTTGGTGACTTACCGATCTTGAAAGGAATCGATTTGGAGGTCACTAGTGGCGAAGTGGTTTCAATTGTTGGTTCATCTGGTGCAGGAAAAACAACGCTTCTTCAAATCATTGGGACACTCGAAAATCCAGATGGCGGAGTGTTAGAAATCGACGGGGTAAATCCTTTCAGCTTATCTTCGAAGCAACTTTCGGCTTTTAGAAATCAACACATTGGATTTATTTTCCAGTTTCATCAGTTGCTTCCAGAGTTTAATGCGATCGAAAACATTATCCTCCCTGCTTTAATCAAAGGAGTTTCGATGAATGAAGCGAAGAAAGAAGCAGAGAAACTATTGTCAATTTTAGGACTGACTTCCAGAGCTACGCATCGTCCGAGTGAACTTTCTGGTGGAGAACAACAACGAATTGCAGTTGCCAGATCTCTCATCAATCGACCTAAAGTTGTTTTGGCTGATGAGCCTTCAGGAAACTTAGATTCTCAGAATTCAAAAGAGCTACATCAATTGTTTTTCGATTTACGAGATGAATTCGGTCAGACTTTCATTATTGTCACACACAACAATGAGTTAGCCGAAATGACGGATCGTAAACTGACCATGAAAGACGGATTGATCGTTTAATTTTTCATTATGAACTTTGACGAGCTCAAGGAATATCTAGATTTCAAGGCTGATCAATACAATCATCCAGATTTCATAGAAACCGATCCCATTCAACTTCCACATCGTTTTTCGAAAAAAGAAGATATTGAGATTGTTGCATTTTTGGTCAGCACGATAGCTTGGGGACAGCGTAAATCGATCATTAAAAGTGGAGAAAGAATTCTGGAAATCATGGAGAACGATCCATTTGAATTTATCCAGAACTATACATCAAAAGATCTAAAGTTCGTCCACCGAACCTTTAATAATGTCGATTTAGATTTCTTTTTTAGAAGTCTTCGAAATATTTACGAAAAAGGTGGACTAGAGAAAGCCTTTGGTCCCCACGAAGAGATATCGGGTGCAAAAGGTCGAATAATTCACTTCAGAGATCAGTTTTTGATGACTGAACACCAAGATCGATCGCTGAAACACATCTCAAACCCAGCTAAAAACTCGGCTGCCAAGCGTCTCAACATGTTCCTTCGTTGGATGGTGAGAAATGATAATCACGGAGTCGATTTTGGGATTTGGAAAAGCATTCCAACCTCAGAATTGATGCTTCCACTAGATGTTCACACGAGCAATAATGCCAGAGATTTGGGACTTTTATCTCGTAAGCAAAATGATTGGAAAGCATTAGATGAATTAATGGAAAATCTTCGCAAGTTCGATCCAGTTGATCCTGTCAAGTACGACTTCGCTCTATTTGGAATTGGTGCCTTCGAGAAAATCGAAAAGTAAAATTGTTCAAAAATTCCTGTTTTCATTGATAAAGTGAGCATTATACATTCACTTTAAATTCTATCTTTGAAGTATGAAATTTTTGTATCCTGAATTTCTTTGGGCTTTTGCAGTTCTTCTCATCCCGATCATTATTCATTTATTCAATTTTAAGCGATACAAAACTCTCTATTTCTCTAGTTTACAGTTTGTAAAGCAAGTCGACCAGAAAACAAAATCAATTCAAAAACTCAAGCATTATTTAATTCTAGCTTCTCGTTTATTGGCTTTTACATTCTTGGTCTTGGCCTTTGCCCAGCCCTACTTTAACGAATCGAAATCTTCAGATGCCTCAAATGCCGTTTTAATTCACATTGACAATAGCTTTTCGATGCAGGCACAGGGAGTTGAAGGAGAATTACTTTCTGAAGCAAGAGAATCTGCTCGTTCGATGATTGAACAATCTCCCCGAGGAACACAGTTTATCATCGGAACAAATGAGCTTTCTGGTGTTGAACAACGAAAACTAAATCAAGTCGAAGCTTTAGAGAAAATCGATAACATCAACTATTCACCTATCGTTCGATCTTTGGATGACATTTCAATCTGGATCAATGAATCGATTCAAAAAAATGATCTTTCAGACAGTAATCAAGTCGTGAAAAGTGTTTTGCTAGGCGATTTTCAGAAGCAACTTGAGGGAGAATCGAATTCGGAATTAAAACTGAACAATCTAGCAATTTATCCAGTTCAATTTGTTCCAGAAAAAACGGGAAATCTAACCATCGATTCCGTTTGGTTCGGCACTCCAATTCGACGTACTTCGACAACTAATGAGTTCTTCATTCGCGTTAAGAATAATAGCCACGAGGATTTACAAAATGTTGAGATCAGCATTGAGATAGATGCTTTCAACAAGTCTTTTTACACGGATATTCCCGCCAATCAAAATAAAGTAACATCAATCACTTATTCAGATCGCACAACCGGATTTAAAAGTGGTTCAGTAACTGTTGCGGATGATCACGTGCATTTTGACGATACTTATTTTCTGAGTTACGAAGTAAAAGAAAGCGCATCAATTCTGGTTCTTAATGCTGAAGATGCTATTCCAAATGTTGGTATCGCGTTAAAACTTGAACCATTCTACCAAGTTCAAGAAACACCAATTACTTCAATCACTTTAGACGACTTCAAACAAAAGGATTTAGTAATAATCAACGGAGCCAACTCAATTCCTTCCGGGATTAAAAAGTATTTACTGGACTTTAGAGATGGAGGTGGTGCCTTGGCTTTGTTTCCGGGTAAATCAGCTATCAAACCCGAATGGAATTCACTATTATCCGAACTTAAACTTCCAAATCTTGGAGCGGATATTACTTCTGGAACACGTTTCAAATCGCTTAATGAAAATGATGTTTTCGTCACTGGATTGTTAGATGGAAGTGCTGATAAATTGAATTTACCCGGTGTTTCAAAAGCCTATCAAGCTTTATCGAATGGATCTAGTAATTACATTCCCCTCATTGAAATGCAGAACGGACTTCCTGTGCTCGCATACTCTAAAGGAAAGTCGAATGTTTACATGTTCTACAGTTCTCTTCATCCGGACTGGGGAAATATTTCAAAAGATGCTTTATTCCCAACGATGTTGCTTCGTATAAGTGAATTAAGTCAGAGAACAGCGCCTTTAGCCTTGACAATTGGAGAATCAGAATTATATCCTGTTTACACTGAACAAAAAATGGAGAACGCGCTTCATTTGAAGAATGCAGAATTTGACTTCATTCCATCTATCGTTGAGAAATTTGGGATTGAATACATATCACTCGGTCAATCTGGAGATTTCCGTCAACTAGAAGCTGGAAACTATGAAGTTACCAATGGAAATTCGCTCGGTAAACTATCCATTAATTACAACCGAAAAGAATCAAAATTAGACTACTATGAAGAATCTTACATTCTAGATTTCTTCGCCAATTTGGGAGTCAAAACTGTTACTTTCAAAGCAGTAGATGGAATTGACACACCACTAAACGATCTTCGAATAGATAAACCTTTCAGCTACTGGAAAATTTGTATCATTTTAACCCTTATTTTTGTGTTTAGCGAAATGCTACTTGTGCGTTTCTTAAAGCAGTAACCCCGACATTATGAAAATTCTGATCAAGCAAGCAAAAATCATCAACTCAACTTCACCGTTCAACGGAGACACGAAAGATATTTTGATTGAAAATGGATTAATTGCTGCTATCAAACAGTCAATTGACGATCCTGAAGCGAAAGAAATCTCTGGTGATGATCTGCACGTTTCTTTGGGTTGGACAGATTTGAAAGCAGACTTTTGCGATCCAGGATTTGAGCACAAGGAAACTGTTTCTTCAGGACTTGACGCTGCAGCTTTTGGAGGGTATACTCATGTTGGAATCTTGCCGAGTACTCAACCAGTAATCGACGGTAAAAGTCAGATTGAATACATTCTGAGAAAAGCGGAAGGATCTGTAACTTCAACACATCCAATTGGAGCAATTACCGTTGGAATGAAAGGTGAAAATTTATCAGAGATGTATGACATGTCGCAATCTGGAACTTCACTTTTCTCGGATGATTTAGTGCCTGTTTCAGCGGGAATAATGTACCGTGCTTTACTCTACTCTAAGAATTTTAACGGGAAGATTGTTGCTTTCAACAGAGATGCTTCTATTTCAAATAAAGGAATGGTAAATGAGGGAATGGCCTCAACTAAAACAGGATTGAAAGCCGACCCTTCGATTTCAGAAATCATCGATTTAGAAAAGAATATTCGACTTTTAGAATACACAGGTGGTAACTTACACTGTTCCGGAATCTCGACCAAAGAAGGTGTCGACCTAATTCGTAAAGCAAAAGCAAAAGGATTAAACATCACTGCTAGCGTGCACAGTTCACACCTCATCTACAATGAAGAAGCTGTTTTAGGATTCGATTCACTGATGAAATTTATGCCTCCTTTGCGCTTCGAATCGGACCGACTTGGATTATGGGAAGGAATTATCGATGGAACGATTGACGCGATTGTTTCCGACCACAGACCTAATGATAAAGAAGAAAAAGATGTTGAATTTGATCACGCATCTTACGGGAATATTGCCTTGCAAACTGTATTTCCATCACTAACTCAACTCAATGAATTTAACCTCGAAAAAGTCATTTGTTGTCTTTCTCAAGGTCCACGCGATATTTTAGGTTTACCTGAAGCATCCATAGAAGTTGGTTTACCAGCTGACTTAACAATTTTTCAACCAACTAAAAAGTGGACATTTACCAAGTCCGACGTGAAATCTGCGACCTTCAACACGCCATATGTGGAAAACGAACTCACCGGATACATCGTTGGAATCATTAATAACGGTAAATTAGCCCTGAAAGAATAATTAAATGGCAACTAAGCGTAGTTTTCTAAAGGAATATTTTAAAAACAAAAAAATGGTGGGGGCGGTAAGTCCTAGTTCACGTTTTTTGGGACAAAAAATGCTCGAAGCAGTGGATTTTGATACTGTCAAGCACATTGTGGAGCTCGGTCCTGGAACTGGAGTTTTTACTGACATCATCATTGATCGAATGCGCGATGACGCCAAATTATTAGTCTTTGAATTAAATGATGAGTTTCATACAGCTTTAGCAAATAGAATAGACGATCCACGAGTACAGGTTATTCACGATTCTGCTGAAAACATTAGTAAGTATTTACCTGAAGAAGAGCAAACAAATCAAGATGTTGTTGTTTCATCTCTCCCTCTCATGGTTTTTAGCGATGAATTGCGATCAGCAGTAGTTAATGCTTCTTATAATTCACTCCATTCGAAAGGATTGTATGTTCAGTTCCAATATTCGCTTCAGTCAAAAAAATTCTTAGAATCTATCTTCAAAAAGGTTACGATTAAGTTCACCATGAAGAACTTCCCTCCTGCTTTTGTTTATACATGTCGCAAGAGTTAACATATCGCTACTACTTATTGAATAAACCTTATGGATTTCTTTCTCAATTTACAGGAGAAGAAAACGATCAACTTTTGGGCGATTTATTTGATTTCCCTAAAGACGTCTACAGTGTTGGTCGACTCGATAAAGACAGTGAAGGCCTGCTGATCCTAACCAACGACAATCGTTTCAAAACAAAGGTTCTCGATCCGAATGAAAAGCTTCCTAAAACGTATTGGGTTCAAGTAGATGGTGAAATTACGAAAGAAGCCATTCAGAAACTTGAAAGCGGAACCATCGACATCAAACACAAAGGAAAAACACATCGTGTAAAGAAAGCTACATGTAAGTGCATTTATCCTGACAATATTTCTGAACGTATTCCACCGATTAGAGTTCGAAAGAATATTCCGACTAGTTGGATCGAATTAACGATTACCGAAGGTAAAAATCGGCAAGTACGCAAGATGACCGCAGCTGTTGGGTTCCCTACTCTTCGTTTAATTCGCGTAAAAATTGGACCTTATCAACTGGGAAATCTACAACCTGGTGAGGTAAAAACCTTTAATCCGATTAATCGATAAAACCTACCGTACACTAGGTCGCCACAGAAATGGCATACTATTTGACTATCTTCAGTTGAGTTAAAACAATAAAACTATGATTACTTCAATTGACATAGCAAGAATCCTACGAGATCAACAGAAGCGCGCCAAGAAGTCTAAAAATGGTTTCGACGATGCGTTAAAAGGACTTGGAGTTGTGCTACAAAACACTGCTCCGAAGAAAAAGTAGATTATTCCATTCCTCCACCTCCACTTGAGATTCGAGGAGCTTTGATCTTATTATCTGAAGATCCAAATCGATACGAAACGTTCACATAAATACGTCGTGTACGGAATTTAAATTCGGAAAACTGACGAATTCCAGGCTCTTCAAATTCTAACAAGAATCCTTTTCGATTAAAGATATCGGTTACACGTAATCCAACTGTCAGTTTTTTATCCATTAAACGTTTCTCTGCCGCGATATCAATTCCCATTCTAGGCTGAACAATACCTTGTGGACGTACCCATGGAGCATTGTATTGCGCATTGAACTGAAGTGATGCTGTTTTTTTCCAAAAATCAATATTTGAAATCCATTTCACACGCCAGTTAAACCCATCGTTGTTCCAATCAACGGTAGTGTCGCTGCTTGTGTAATTGATATAGTTTCCGTTGAAAGAAATTGTATTCTTCCACCATTTTGTCGTTTTGTAAATTCCAATCGTTTCGAAACCAGTGCTCACACTCTTGTCGATGTTTGCATATGTTAAGACAGAAACGTTGTTTGGATAATATTCACGCACTCGGTTGATTACATCAGTAGTTCTTCGGTGGAAAATACTTGCCGTAAAAATTAGTTTCTTCTTCGTCATTGAGTAACCTAAATCGTACGAATCGATATACTCCGGTTGCAATTCTGGATTTCCTCTGCGGATATTGAATGGATTCGAGTAACTCGCAAATGGATTCATCTGACGGGAAGAAGCACGATTAATTCGTCGTGAATAACTCAAGCTAAAGCGATTATCGTCATTCACATCATACTTGATGTGTGCCGAAGGAAAGAGATTCAAATACTCATTTCGATACACTTCTCCAGTTTTTGGTAATTCAGGTGTTTGTTGAGCAATCTCACCTCTAACACCAACTTGATATTTAAACTTCCCTAATTCTTGTCCAAAAATCCCGTAAGCACTGTAAACAGCTTCGTCGTAATTGTAATCAAAGTTAGCTAAAGTATCTGCGAAGTATTCACCAGTGATAGTGTCCTGCGTTTCTGAAAAAGTGGACTGCATTTCCGACTCCAAAATCATTTTTACTCCTGTTTCCATGCGCGCCTTGATTCCTTCAAAAACACGATTCATATCCGTTTGAACAGTCGTAATTTGGTTCGTTCTGTGATTATCTAAACGTTGATTCAGTCGAGCTTTATTCGATTCCGATCCATCTAGGTTTAAATAAATTTCTTCATAGAATCCATATACATTTTGATCACCATACGATTGATTCGCATTAAAGGACCATTCACCCAAATCCTCTTTGAAAGAATGCGTAAAACCTAAATTCAAGTCAACATTTGCATTATCTCTAGGGTCGCGTGAAATCCTGTCCCATCTCTCATACAAAACATCCTCTGGGGCATAGTAGAAATTTTCGAGATCTCCTGTCCTTGTTCTGCTTCCTAAATTTCCTGTCGCCGAGATGGTTACTAGGTTTCGTTTATTGATATTCCAATCATTTCCTAGAACTACAGTATTCCCTAATTTTTCATCGGTTCCTTCTCTTTGCTGATCAAAAAAGATGGTTGAATCGTTATTGTAAGTACGATAAAGTTGATTGTAATTATTTCTAAATCCTTGATAGTAATCGAATGAATAATTAAGATAAGTATTCGTTTTCTTTCCTTGATAACTCAGTGCCAAACTCCCTTGATATAAATGTCCAGTTGCCGCTGTCAACGAAGCCAAGCCATTAAATCCTCTAGCACGATTTTTCTTTAAAACGATATTGATAATTCCCGAAGTTCCATCCGGATCGTATTTCGCTGATGGATTGGTTACCACCTCAATTTTCTCAATGGAATTAGCAGGAAGCGCATCCAATAAATTCTGTCCATCACCAGCTGCCAATGTACTTGGTCGACCGTTGATTAAAACCGTCACATTGGCGTCTCCACGTAGGCTCACATTTCCATCTTGATCGATTTCGATAGAAGGAATGTTATTTAAAACATCATTTGCCGTTCCACCTCGCACGCTGATATCTTGTTCAACTGAATAAATCTTCTTGTCAATTCCAGATTTCAATTCGTCTAAAGATCCGGTTACAGTGACCTCATCCAAGTTGATTGCTTTATCCAACTGCATTTGGATTGTTCCCAACTTCTTTTTTTCTGATTTTTTTATCTCGAAAGGTCCAATAATTTGAGCTTCGTGACTTGCAAAGGTGACTTTCACAAAATAGTTTCCCGGAGGAAATTCATCCAATAAAAAATCCCCATCGATATCTGTGTATGCACCGGTTTTAACTGTGGAATCTGGCAATGAAAATAAACGTACCGAACCAAACTCAATTGGAGCTTCAGTCGCGTCGATTACTTTACCAGAAATTTGTTGTGCCTGAATAAATAAGGTAGCCGTTAGAAAAGCTACTAGAGTAATTAATTTCATTCAATTCCGTCTCTAAGTTTATCTAACAAATCACTTAACTGATCCGCCTCTATCTCTGTCAACACATTTGGCGTATAAAAATCACCATCCTCTGTCAATGAATCATCAATTTTACTTAGAATCCCAAGTCCATCCTCTGTTATCTGAACATAAACCACTCTTCTATCTT
This sequence comes from Henriciella pelagia, assembly GCA_964219255.1. Taxonomy (GTDB): domain Bacteria; phylum Bacteroidota; class Bacteroidia; order Flavobacteriales_D; family Crocinitomicaceae; genus UBA4466. The sequence continues at coordinate 40,595 of CAXPPC010000004.1, read as the reverse complement.
CATTGCATCGCGTTCGTTCGATGAAGCCTTTGTCGATTAATTTGTCCATCAATCGAGTTGTATTTGGTGATTTTTCCACCATTCTTTCTTTGACTGTGTTTACAGTAATTGCTTTTTTTGCTCCACGAAGGATGCGAAGTATATTGAACTGAGGCATCGTGAGGTCGTATTGCGACATAAATGTGTTTTGCTTAGCCGCCAAATAGTTCGAAGTATATCGCACGTTCACAACCGCCCTTTGGAACGAAGAAGAGAATTTACTTTGGATAACGTCATCAATTTTCATGGCGTAAAAATAACTACCATGGTATTATTTTCAAAAGAAAAAGGTAAAAACTATCATTTCTCACTATATTAATGGTCAAAACAGATTAAGAATTTATTATGAATTTAAATTTAGCCGTTCTAATTGACGGCGACAATATACCATCAGCTAATGTGAAGGAAATGATGGAAGAAATCGCCAAATATGGTAATCCAACGATTAAACGAATTTATGGCGATTGGACCAATCCACATTTAACAAAATGGAAAAAGGTCCTACTCGAAAACGCCATTACTCCGATTCAACAATACAGTTACACAACTGGAAAAAATGCAACGGATTCAGCCATGATTATCGATGCGATGGATATTTTATATTCTGGCAAGGTGAACGGTTTCTGTTTGGTTTCGAGCGATAGTGACTTTACGCGATTGGCAACACGACTTCGTGAAGCAAGTATGACAGTGATTGGAATTGGTGAAAAGAAAACTCCTGATCCATTTATTGTGGCTTGCGACAAGTTCGTTTACATTGAAGTATTGAAAAATACGTCCCAGAAATCACAAAATGGAAAGAAGAAAAATGCAAAACCCGATATTGATCCGATTACGCCGCAAGATATAGCCTTGATTGTTTCTTCGATATCCGATTTATCCGATGAAGATGGTTGGGCATTTTTAGGCGATGTTGGTGGACTCATCCAAAAGAAAAAACCAAGTTTCGATTCAAGGAATTATGGTTTTATGAAGCTTACGCCTCTAATTAAATCACTTGATATTGTAGAGGTTGAAGAGCGCGAAGCCCCTAAAAGTCGACACAAATTGATTTACGTTCGAAACAAAATGACATAAAAAAAGTCCTGATTAATTTCAGGACTTTTTCTTTTATTCTTTTTGATCTAGAAAGATTCTAATTCTTCTTCGATTACTTCCTCAATCTCTTTTTCACAACCTTTCAGCAATTCTTTTTTCTCGTCAGCAGAAAGTTTATTGAACTCATCCGTTGATGGATGCGCTTTCACGATTGTTTCTACGTAACAGTCACAATCGTACCCTCCATTTCCGATACATTTGTTCTTAATTGCTGTTTTCTGATCTTCTGACCATCCACCACAAGATGATAAAATTAAAAGTGCAGCTGGAATAGCGAAAGTTAAAATTTTAGACATATTTTGTTTTTTTGTAAGTTTGGAACAATGATTGCTAAATGTAATCATAATCATTAAAAATTAAAAAACTATGATAGCTAAAATTGCCGCAGGAGTATTGTTTCTAGTTGGAATTACATTCTCTACTACCGCTCAAGACATTAAATCGCACGGAGTTACTTTTCCAAGTAAAATGAAAATCAGCGACCAAGTTGTGAAGTACAATGGATCTGGATTACGCGAAAAGTATTTCATCGACTTGTATGTAAGTGCACTTTATTTGAAGGCACAATCGTCTGATGCGAACAAAATCATTAACGCTGACGAAGAAATGTGTATTCGTTTGAAATTGGTTTCAAACAAAGTAACACGTGATAAATTTGTCGAAACAGTGAAAGAAGGATTTGAAACTTCATCGACAGGAAAAGCAAGTAAGACTGAAATCGATTCTTTTATGAAGTTGTTTAGCAAGGATTTCAAATCTGGAGATGATATTATTTTGATCTACAAGCCAGGAATTGGTGTTCAAGTAATTCACAATGGTGAAAAATTGGGAACGCAAAAAGGACTTGAGTTCAAAAAAGCACTTTGGGGAATTTGGTTTGGATCAACTCCTGCTGATGCTGGATTGAAAAAAGCAATGTTAGGAAAAGTATAATTCTAACAGACTGAATTTTGAAACGTCACTTTAGCGAGTGGCGTTTTTTTGTTTCTAGACCATCAAGCTCGCGTTAGTGAGAGTAGCAAGCTACCGTGTAGCGCGAATAGCACGACCCGTAGGGGAACGCCCAACTAATCCAACAATTCTAGAAAATTCGCTAAGATTTCTTTTCCTTTGGGTGTCATTACCGATTCTGGATGAAATTGAACTCCATAGAGCTTTCGCTCGGCATTCGAGAGTCCCATTAACACTTCATTTTCAGAAAAGGCAATTTCGTTGAAGTCGCCTGAATTCGGTTTTACCGCCCAACTGTGATACAATCCCACTTCAATTTCTCGATCCATTCCATTGAACAGTTCCGATTTTTTCAATTCTACTTTTTCTGGAACTCCGTGTTTAACTTCGTTTAGATTGTACAATTCTCCACCCAAAAATTCGGCAATTCCCTGCATTCCGAGACAAACTCCCAAAACAGGTATTTTTCCATCACATTGTTGAATGACTTCCAGAAGGATTCCAGCTTCTTTCGGCAATCCAGGCCCAGGTGAAAGCACCACTCCATCATAATCCAAGGGATTGATTCCTTTTTCGTCATTTCGACGCACATCTACAGCAACGTTCAGTCCAATAAGGTAATGCGCCAAATTGTAGGTGAACGAGTCGTAATTATCCAAGAGCAGTATTCGCTTCAAAAACGGTATTTTTTTTAGTAAACTTGTGCAAAATTAATCAGTTGAAGAAAGTTATACAAATACCTGGGGCACCAGCTCCGATTGGACCATACAGTCAAGCTGTTTTAATGAACGATACTTTGTACGTTTCTGGACAGATCCCAATGAATCCACAAACAGGTGAAATTGAATACGATAACATTCAAAAAGCCACGCAAATGGTATTGAATAACATTCAAGCATTGCTCAAAGAAGCCGATATGACGATGGATAATATTGTGAAATGCAGTATTTTCTTGAAGGATTTGGAAGATTTTAATGCGGTCAACATAATTTATGGAGGATATTTCAGTTCATTACCTCCAGCGAGAGAGACGGTCCAAGTAGTAAAATTACCAAAAGACGTTGGCATCGAAATCTCTTGCATCGCTGTTAAATAAGACATTTGGAGAAGGACTACGCATATCAATTGAGCGTCATCATCGTGAATTACAACGTTGAGCATTTTCTGCATCAATGTTTGGATTCTGTGCGTCGCGCTTCGAAAAATATTGCTGTTGAAGTCCTTATCGTAGATAATAATTCCGTGGATGGTTCTTTGGAGATGCTTCAAAGAGATTTTCCAGAATACACACTCATTGCGAACAAAGACAACGTCGGGTTCTCACGAGCGAACAATCAAGCCATTCGCATTTCGAAGGGAAAATATGTTTTGTTGTTGAATCCAGATACGGTTGTTGCCGAAGATACTTTTGAGAAGGTCGTTCAATTTATGGATGAACATCCAAAAGCTGGTGGACTTGGAGTCAACATGATTGACGGTCGCGGTCACTTTTTACCTGAATCAAAACGTGGTCTACCTACTCCATCGGTTGCCTTTTACAAGATTTTTGGTCTCTCGAAGCTCTTTCCGAAGTCGAAACGCTTTGGGCAGTACCACGCGGGACATATTTCTGAGGATGAAACAGCAAAAATTGACGTTCTCAGTGGTGCATTCATGATGATGCGTATGTCTGCATTGGATGAAGTCGGCTTGCTTGATGAAGATTATTTCATGTACGGTGAGGACATTGATCTTTCTTACCGAATTCAAAAAGGTGGTTACGACAACTACTATTTCGCAGATACAACGATCATTCACTATAAAGGTGAAAGCACGAAGAAAAGTTCAGTCAACTATGTGCTGATTTTCTACAAAGCGATGGTCATTTTCGCAAAGAAGCACTTTAGTGGTGGAAATGCATGGTTGCTTTCGTTTTTGATCAACTTTGCGATCTATTTACGTGCGATGATGGCTGTTGCTGCACGGTTGATTCAACGCATTTTTCTTCCAACAATTGATTTAGCCTACATTGCAACTGGTTCGTACTTGTTGACCAATTATTGGCACATGGAGAATATTCATTTTCCAGAGAGTTTGATTCAATATTCCATTCCGATTTATTCGTTAGTTTGGATCGTTTCTGTTTTCTTCAGTGCAGGGTACGATTATCCCGTCAAACTTTTTAAATACATCAAGGGTGTTGTGATCGGAACGATTGTTATCCTTGTTGCCTACGCCATTCTTCCGAAAGATTTTCAGTTCTCTCGCCTATTTATTTTCGCTGGAGCTGGATGGGCACTTGTTTATTATTTCATTTCTCGGCTCTTCTTGCATACGATGGTAAAAGGAAAATATCGTCTTTTTAGTGCAAAGAAACGACCGTTCACCATTGTTGCAGAGCAAACTGAATTTGAACGCATTCAGACTTTATTATCCCAAACACAAACTGGAATTGGCGAAATCAGTCACGCAACTGAAATCAATTTAAAAGCAGCTGAAAACACAGAGATTATATTTTCAGCCAAAGATCTTACATACAAGTCGATTATTACCAAGATGAAATCGATGCGTAGCGATCAACAAGACTTTAAAATCGCCCCAGAAAATTCAACGATTCTGATCGGAAGTAATTCCATCGACACAGCAGGTGATTTGTACATTCTCAATTTGAATGCACTCAACAGTATTGAAAATAAGAGAAAGAAACGCTTTTTTGACTTAAGTTTATCTTTGTTCTTAATCCTCACTTCTCCCATCAGTATTTTCTCTTTTTCTGATAAAAAAAATGCATTCAAAAATTTTGTTGCTGTGCTTCGAGGAAAGAAATCATTTATTGGCTACACGGACAAAGAAATGAAGACCGATGTACGCCTTCCTAAAACAAAAATTGGAATCCTCTCACCGGCCGAAGCCATTGAAGATTGTACACAATCCATTCGCGAAAAACTGAATTTACTGTATGCCCGTGATTATTCCATGCGAAAAGATCTATCTATTCTGTTGAAATCTTGGCGTAAGCTAGACCAGTAGACTGCTTGCCAAAAACGAAAATTAGGTTATTTTTGTAACCAATTAAACAGAACTTGTTCATTTAAATATATGGCTCAGATTGAAATTAGACTCCCTAAGATGGGGGAAAGCGTTACCGAAGCGACTATTACAAATTGGTTGAAGAATGTTGGTGATACTGTGGAGATGGATGAACCACTCGTAGAAGTGGCAACCGACAAAGTAGATAACGAGTTACCTTCAGAAGCAGAAGGAGTGTTAGTAAAGCGCCTTTTTGAGCAAGATCAAGTAGCTCAAGTAGGAGACGTTATTGCTATTATTTCAACAGATGGAGATGCTCCAGTTGAATCGACTCCAGAAGTAACAGAAACAAAAGTTGAAGAAGTTGCTGCAACTATCTCTGAATCAGTTAACGAAGTTGTTGCTTCAGTGAATGGAACAGATTCAATTGAAAAAACAGGACCTTCAGGAAAATTCTATTCTCCACTTGTTCGTTCTATTGCAGCAAAAGAAAACGTTTCCATGTCTGAATTAGAATCAATCGCTGGTTCTGGTCAAGGTGGACGCGTGACGAAGAAAGATATTTTAGCATTCATCGATGGTGGACGCAAAACAAATGGAGCTGCTGTAAAACAAACAGCGACAACTACTGCTCCAATTCAAGAAAAACAAACAACTCCAGCTGCTGCACCAGCTTCAGGTGGTGGAGGATTCCTTTCGAACATCAAAGAACCTGTTGTTACTCCAAATCCAGGTGACGAGATCATGGAAATGGATCGTATGCGTAAGTTAATCGCAGACCACATGGTGATGTCGAAGCATGTTTCTCCACACGTAACAAGTTTTGTAGAGGCTGACGTGACAGAAATCGTAAACTGGAGAAATAAAGTAAAGAAGTCATTCGCTGAGCGTGAAGGTGAGAACATTACATTTACACCAATATTCATCGAAGCAATTGTTAAAGCAATTAAAGACTTCCCAGGAATCAATATTTCTGTATCAGGTAACAACATTATCAAGAGAAAAGATATCAATATTGGAATGGCGACAGCATTGCCGTCAGGAAACTTAATTGTACCTGTAATCAAGCAAGCAGATCGTTTAAACTTGACTGGATTAGCTAAATCAGTAAACGAGATGGCTAACAAAGCAAGAAACAATAACTTGAAGCCAGAAGATATCCAAGGTGGAACTTATACCGTAACTAACGTAGGAACATTTGGAAACGTGATGGGAACACCTATCATCAACCAACCACAAGTTGCTATCTTAGCATTGGGTGCAATTAGAAAAGTTCCTGCTGTAATCGAAACTCCTCATGGCGACTTTATTGGAATTCGTCACAAAATGTATTTATCTCACTCATACGATCATAGAGTTGTAGATGGTGCACTTGGAGGTCAATTTGTTCGAAGAGTAGCTGACTACCTTGAACAATTTGATTCAAAACAGGATATTTAATCGCAAAATACACTACTAACACACAATTATGAGAAAACTACTATCACTCGCGTTCTTGGCAATTAGTACATTGTCTTTCGCGCAAATGACGGAATTTGAAGTACGTCAAATGGTAAACCAAGCTGATGAGCAGCAATTGGTTTTTGAGAGTTCACGTATGATTCAAGAGAATTACTTGTATCATGCGGAAATAGTCGTTGATAAATTATTGACGATTAAACCTCAAAGTGCGAATTACAATTACAAAAAGGGATTCATTGTTTTAGAATCAAGAAAGGATTTTGAAACAGCTATGCGTCACCTTCAAATTGCCATTACTGATACGGATAAGAACTACGATGCTTATTCGGTTCGTGAAGAAAGTGCACCGACAGATGCTTACTATCATTTAGCTCGTTGTTATCACATGGATCAACAGCTAGATGAAGCCAAGAAGTATTTCGACATGTTCATTGCAAATTCGAATAAAAAGTCGGAACTGGTAGCTAAATCTGAGTTGATGTTGCAGCAAGTAGCAGTTGCAGAAAATTTAATTGCGAATCCAAAAACTGCTCGCGTAAAGAATATTGGACCTGCAGTAAATGGTCCGGGTCCTGATTATTCTCCTGTTGTTTCTTTAGATGGTACTTCATTGTACTTCACTTCTCGTCGTGAGTGGGAAGACCAAAGTTCGAATGAGTTCAAAGATCCAATGCTGAATGACTTTCCAGAGGATATTTATGTAAGTTACAAGGACTTTGAAGATGAGTGGACTTCACCTGAAAAACTTGCTTTCTGTGATAGCCGTATGAACGAAGCAACAATTGCAGTAAGTTCGGATGAAAAGAAAATTTTCGTTTATCAGGATGCAACAGGAGGTGGAGACATCTACTATTCTGACTTCGCAGGAAACAAATTCGATGAACTTGCTGAATTAGATTACACCGAGGTTAACACGAAATACTGGGAAACACACTGTACAGAAACACCTGACGGTCAAACTATGTATTTTGTTTCTGATCGACCTGAAGGATATGGTGGACGCGATATCTACCGCATTGTTAAACTTCCAAATGGTGAATGGAGTAAGGCTCAAAATATGGGACCTGAAATCAATACTCCTTACGATGAGGATGCACCTTACATTGATGTAAACAACAAAACGTTGTACTACGCAAGTAACGGACCGAAAAGTATGGGAGGTTTCGATATTTTCGTGACTTTCAGAGATGAAGACAATAACTGGTCAGAACCATTAAACTTAGGATATCCAATTAACTCTACAGGTGATGACTTATTCTACACTACCACTATTGACGGATTGAAGGGTTACTTGACTTCTTTCAGAAAAGGTGGATACGGAGAAAAAGATATCTACGAGATTCAGAATGATTACATGGGTAACCGTCCTATTAGTTCTTTAAGAGGTGCATTCGTGTCTGTTGATGATTCTGAATTGCCAGAAGACATGAGAGTCCTACTCAAATGTACTAACTGTCAAAATGAAGATGCTAAAGAACAAGACTTACGTATTAAAAACCAGACTTTCTTTGCTGTATTGGAGAGATGTAAGGACTACGTAGTTGAGTACTATGAAGGAGACAAATTAGTTGGAAAAGAAAACATTGTAACTAAGTGTAACGCAGAAAATGAGGAGATCAATGCTCGTCACTACTTTGGTGATTACGATCTTGCCATTAACGTTTATGATATCAACACTTCGGTTCGCATTGAAGGAGCCAAAGTTGATTTAATTGATGCAGACAATGACAATTTGATTGCATCTTATGTTACAAATGGTGATGGAACTGTAACACCTACATATTTGGATGGAAAATCATACGGTGATGAAGTTCGATTCAACGTAGTTATTTCTAAAGAAAATTACGTGAAACAAACTTTTATCGCTGATACAGTTCTTGGTAAAGAGGGATCAATCGTATTAGAATACCCACTTACGCCAATGGAAGCTGGAGTTGATGTTGGAGCTTTAGTTGCAATCAATCCAATCTATTTCGACTTGGATAAATCAAATATCCGCCCAGATGCAGCTGTTGAGTTAGATAAGATTGTAAAAATCATGAACGAGAATCCAACAATGCGCATTGAGCTTGCCTCACATACAGACTGTCGCGCAAGTAAATCATACAACCAACGACTTTCAGATCGCCGTGCTAAATCTTCAGCTGAGTACGTTAGAAAGCGTATTACAAACCCAAGTAGAATTTATGGTAAAGGATACGGTGAAAGTAGATTGGTGAACGATTGTGGTTGTGAAGGTAATGTTGTTTCTGACTGTACAGAAGAAGAACACCAAGCTAACCGTCGTACTGAATTCACAATTGTGAAATAATCGATCAAAACATACTTTTGTTAAAGAGCTCTTAACGGGGCTCTTTTTTTGTGGTATAAATTTCAAAAAAAATTAATTTTGTAACCTAATGTAGCTCCCTCCGTAACAATGCATTAGTAACACTACTTAAGATAATATGTTATACAAGAATTTATTTGCGTTTGCACTTTTCACTTTGATTAGCGTTTTCGCTCAATCTCAAATAACGGAACCTGAAGTTCGACAAATGGCAACTTCAGATGACGAACAGCAATTAATTGTTCAGTCTTCCAACTTAATGCAAGAAGGATTCCTTTATTATTCTGAGATTTTGACTGATCGTTTGATTGAGCTTAATTCTGAAAGTCCAAATTACAACTATCGAAAAGGGTTCTTGATGATAACTATTCGTAAGGATTACATTGGAGCCATTCCATTTTTGGAAAAAGCGATTACAGATACCGATCCAAATTACGATATGTACTCCGCAAAAGAAAAAAGCGCGGCAATAGACGCACATTTTCACTTGGCTAATGCATATCATTTAAATGAAGAAATCGACAAGTCAATTGAACAGTATAACAAATTCAAGTCATTATCAAAAAGTAAATCTGAATTACTCCCGGTTGTAGAGGTAAGATTAGGCCAGTTAGAAGAAGCAAAACGACAAATGGCTGAGCCCGTTAATGTTTATCTCAAAAATATGGGACCAGCTGTAAATAGTGAGTTTCCTGAATACAGTCCAGTAATCTCTTTCGATGGATCTGCACTGTACTACACTTCTCGTCGCCCATGGGCTAATGGAGAGACAGATGAATTCAGAGATCCAATGATTAACCAGTATCCTGAAGATGTTTATGTGAGTTATATGGACTTCGATTCAACTTGGATGGAGCCAGTTCGTCTTGAATTTTGTCACCCACGAAGAAATGAGGCAACAGTTGCAGTAAGTTTGGACGAAAGAAAATTGTATTTATACGAAGATTCTACAGGGAATGGAGATATCTATTTCACGGACTTCTATCAGAATATGTTCCAAGAAATTGAAGAACTTCCAATTGATAAGGTGAACACTAAACACTGGGAAACGCACGCAATGATGGCACACGACAAGAGCATGTTATTCTTTGTTTCGGATCGACCTGGTGGACTTGGGAAGCGTGATTTATATTACATGCTTCGCGATGAAAAAGGCAACTGGGGAGACCCAATCAATCTTGGTCCTGAAATTAACGGACCTGAAGATGATGACGCCCCATTTATCGCAATCGATAATCGTACACTTTACTTCGCCACAAACGATTCACGTAGTATTGGTGGATTCGATATTATGAAAACGGAATTAGGCAAAGATGGAACTTGGTCGAAAGCTGTAAACCTTGGATATCCATTTAATTCTACAAATGATGATATTTTCTACACAACCACTACGGATGGTAGACGAGGCTATATGACTTCCTATAGATTAGATGGACACGGAGAAAAAGACATTTACGAAATTCACAATGATTATCTTGGGGTTAAAGAGGTTGCAATCTTACGTGGTATAGTTAAAACACATGATGGTTCTCCCCTACCTGAAGATTTTGCTATCAACGTAAAACTCGTTTGTTTAGATTGTGATGAAAATGACATCTCCGCACAAGTATTCCCTCGTTTAAGAGATGGTGTCTTCATGACTGGACTTGATCCATGTAGAAGTTACCGATTAGAGTATATGGACTTAAATAGAGATAAAATGCTTGGAGGTGATGAATTCACAACATTATGTGATACAAACTACCAGGAGATTTATCGTGAGATTGTAATTGACTTCACAAAAGGTGAATTGGTAACTCCTCCAGATACTACAATCGAATTACCTCCAGTTGATATTGTAGAGTTTGATAACCTTGAATTCATGCATTACTTTGCATACAACAAGAATAAGTTAACGACGAAACGTGGTGATCTGAAAAAATTCGTAAAAGAAGTTGAAGATCAATTGGATGAAGGACGTGAAAAAATTACCATTAACGTGTACTCTTCTGCCTCTCATGTACCGACTCAAACATACGGAACGAATGAGAATCTTGCTAAAATCAGAGCGGAAAACATGAAGTATGATCTTGTTGCTCACTTCGAAGACAACGACAAGTACAAAGGAAAAGTTACGGTTGTTATTGTCACTTCTGAAGTTCAAGGTCCTGAATACGAAAGAGATTCCGGAAACCAGGAGAAATACTTCCCATACCAATATGTTGGTTTGAAAACAGAATAGCATTAGTAAAACAAAAGAAAAAGGTCATCAAGGGTGACCTTTTTTTATTTCATTTAGTTTTCTCTACATCACATGGAGTTCCTATCTTTGTTGAATGAACATTTCCCTGAATAATCCTCTGGCAATTCTTGATATAGAAGCAACAGGCTTAAGTATTACAACTGATCGTATCGTCGAGATTGCCATCCTAAAAGTATATCCAGACGGTAGCGAACAGGAATTTTTAAAGCGCGTTAATCCAGAAATTGAAATTCCCGCTGAAGTAACTGCTATTCATGGGATCTCCAATGAGGATATCAAAGATGCGCCCACTTTTCAAGAAATTTTACCCGAATTAGAGGAGTTCATTCAGGATGCTGATTTTGCTGGATACAACTCAAATAAATTCGACCTTCCATTATTGGCTGAGGAGTTATTACGAGCGGAAAGTGAGTTAGATTTATCCGCCAAAAAACACATCGATGTTCAGAATATCTTCCACAAAATGGAACAACGAACATTGATTGCAGCTCTGGCCTTTTATTGCAACAAGGAACTAGTCAATGCTCATACAGCAATGGCAGACGCAAAAGCAACATGGGATGTTCTTGAAGCTCAATTAGGTAAATACGATAACCTAAAAAGAGATGTCGACTTTTTAAATGAATTTACGAAGCACAATGATGTGACACGAGTAGATTTTGCCGGTAGATTGGCACTTAATAAAAAGGGTGAAACTGTTTACAATTTCGGTAAACACAAAGGAAAAACGGTAAAACAAGTCGCAGAGATTGAGCCCGGATATTACGGTTGGATGCTTGATGCAGATTTTCCTTTATACACAAAACAGTGTCTTCGCAAAGAGATGAATCGCATTAAAGCTGAACGATCAAAATCGAAAGAAAACAACAAACCTGAATCACCAGAGGATATTCAAAAGAAATTAGAAGCACTAAAAAACAAGTTCAAGTAATGAAAGTTATCTGTATCGGAAGAAATTATGCGGAACACGCCAAAGAAATGAAATCGGATGTTCCTGATGTTCCAATGTTTTTTATGAAACCAGACGTGGCTATTTTGAGACCAGGAACACCCTTCTTCTACCCTAACTTCTCGAAAGACATTCATTTTGAATGCGAACTTGTCGTGAAAATTAATCGTGTTGGAAAAAATATTGCGGAAAAATTCTCACATAAATATTACGACGAAATCGGACTTGGAATTGACTTTACTGCGCGAGATCTCCAAGCTCAGTGTAAAGCGAAAGGTCACCCATGGGAAATAGCCAAAGCATTTGAAGGTAGTGCACCAATTTCGAAAGAATTCATTAAGAAATCAGATCTAAATCTGGAAGCAATTGAATTTCGTTTAGAGCAAAACGGGAAAGTCGTTCAAAAAGGAGTTTCAAGTGATATGATCTTCTCAATCGACAGAATAATTTCTTATGTAAGTCAGTTTATGACCCTCAAAAAAGGTGATTTAATCTACACCGGCACACCGTCAGGAGTTGGTCCAATAGCAATCGGTGACGAACTTGTAGGTTTTATCGGAGAACAAGAAATGTTCAACGTAAAAGTAAAATAACTACGACAATTTAATTTCTATGTCGTCCAGTTGAATTACATCACCTGGAACTAATTTTGCGCGCTTACGAAGTTCTACTTCGCCATTTCGGAATACAACTCCATCGTCCACAATCATTTTCGCGTGACCGCCAGTTTGAGCAATCCCCAACACCTTTAATAATTGGATCAACTCAATATATTCGCCTTCGATCTTAAACTCCTCCATTTCCACTAAACTTCTTATATATATTTTCGGCTGCCAAAAATGAAGATAATTCCCCATTCATCACAGCTTCTTCCATTTTTTCCATTTCCTGTTTCACTAACTTCTGACCGAGAAAACCGTTTAAAATCAACTCTTTTAAAGTTTCACTTAACCATTTTTTATCTTGTCGCTTGCGATTTTCAGTAAACCAGCCGTTAAGTCTTGTATGATTTTCAAAAGATTCTATCACCTCTTTTACCTGATCTATATTCTCTCCCGTTAAAGAACTACAAGTAAAAACTTTTGGAATCCATTCGTTTGCATTTGGAGGGAACAAATGAAGTGCATTTTTGTATTCTCGTGCAGCCATTTTTGCCTTTTGAACATTATCTCCATCCGCCTTTGTTATTACCAAAGCATCAGCCATTTCCATTATCCCTTTCTTAATTCCCTGAAGTTCATCACCCGCTCCAGCAAGCATCAGCAACAAGAAGAAGTCGACCATAGATTTGACAACCGTTTCACTCTGACCTACTCCAACTGTTTCAACTACAATGAAATCAAATCCAGCAGCTTCACACAGAATAATACTTTCACGAGTTTTTCGAGCAACTCCACCTAAGGTGTCACCAGCGGCAGAAGGGCGAATGAAAACATTTTGCATCACTGAAAGTTCATTCATTCGTGTTTTATCTCCCAAAATACTTCCTCCCGAAACTCCGCTTGAAGGATCAACAGCCAAAACAGCGACTCTTTTCCCAGATTTAACTAATGTTTTTCCAAATGATTCAATAAAAGTGCTCTTCCCTACGCCTGGGACTCCAGTAATACCGACGCGAATAGACTTTCCTGATAAAGGAAGACACAACTGAATGAGTTCATTTGCTAACTCTCGATGTTCAGGTTTGTGACTCTCTATTAAAGTAATTCCTTCACTCAGTGCCACTAAATCACCTGCTTGAATTCTAGAAAATAGAACAGATGGCGTCATACGACTTCTCCTATCTTGTCGTTTTTTCTTCCATTCATCAAGTCTCTTCCCTTTCATAATCTCAAATTCGACTTTAAATATAGTTTAAAGCAAAAGATTAGCGTTTTTTTCATAACTTTGTTTAAGTTTTAATAAATTTGATTAAACACTAAAATCAATGGCGAGGTATTCCATTAAAGACTTGGAGAATTATACGCAAATCAAAGCTCACACGCTCAGAATATGGGAGCAACGATATAATTTACTTACCCCGAAGCGAACTGAAACTAACATTCGTTATTATTCTGATGATGATTTGAAAAAGTTGTTGAACATCAACTTACTTTACACGAATGGATTGAAAATTTCAAAAATTGCAAAACTAACAGAGGAAGAAATCCTAAGCGAGGTTCAACATTTAATAAAAGAAGATCATCAAGAAGATTTACCGGAAATTGACAAATTGATTATATCCGTAACTGCAATGGATACAGATGAACTTCAAAATCAATTAGAAAGTTACTATCAAAAGTACGGGATGGAAAAAATGTATGAGTCCATCATCATTCCCGTATTGATTAAAATTGGAAAATTGTGGCAGGTAAACGCGCTTTCAATTGGTCATGAACATCTTTTCTCTAATATCCTTCGCGACTTTTTTATCTTCAAAATTCAAGGAATTGAACAAGTTAAACCGAATGCAAAAAAAGCACTTCTCTTTCTCCACGAACATGAAGAACACGAATTAAGCTTGCTATTCTATTATTATCTTTTAAAAAATAACGGATACAACTGTTTCTATCTTGGAGCTTGTGTTCCAATTGAAGATTTACAACAATCTGTAGAACAAATTCAGCCTGATGTACTGATTACTAACCTTCTCGCTAAGATAGATCAAAAAGAAATTAGTAACTTATTCGAAAATATAAGTAAATTCTTTGACCTCTCAAAAGTGAAGGCTGGCGGTTACCAAGTTCAAGTTTACAATGAGGAAATCCCTTCTGAGGTTAAAAAAATCAATTCTCTGGAAGAACTTCTAAGTTAATTTTGTTTAATATTTAATTCAATAAGTTAAACATTATTAAATTCTTTGCTTATATTTGTTTAGAACAGATTTAAACAAGTGAAGAAAATTGGAATCATAGGAGCAGGACTTTCAAGTCTTTATGCAGCGTGTCACCTCGCCAAAGAGGGATTCGAAGTGGAAGTATTTGAAAAAAACAGCATGTCTGGTGGACGATCACAGACTTTCGAAGCAGCTGGTTTTACTTTCGACATGGGACCGTCGTGGTATTGGATGCCAGACCTCATCTATTCTTTATTCGAAGATCTCGGAGAAAAACGAGAAAACTATTTTAAACTCCATCGACTCGATCCAGGCTATCAGGTAATTTGGAAAAACGCAGAAAAAACTTCTGTACCAGCGGCGATGTCAGAGGTAGTGGATTTGTTTGACGGACTAGAGGAAAACGGTGGTACGAAAGTCGAAAAATTCCTTCATGATGCTAAAGTTAAATACGACATTGCAACAGCATCTTTTCTTGAAAACCCAGGTTTAAAATGGAGCGAGTTAGTGAAATTGAGTGTCCTAAAAGATGCCCTTAAATTGGATGTTTTCAAATCAGTGGCTAAAGACGTTTCCAATCGATTTAAGTCAGATAAAGCTCAATCAATTCTGAATTTCCCTGTATTATTTCTCGGTGAAATGCCATCGAATATTCCTTCGTTGTATACATTAATGAACTATGCTGATCTTGGTTTAGGAACGTGGTACCCGGAAGGAGGAATGAGAGCATTGGCGATTGCTTTAGAAAAAATTGCTCGAAATAATGGGGTTCAATTTCATTTTAATGCGCCAGTTCAGGAAGTAATTATCGAAAATGATCACGCGAAAGGACTAATAGTTGGCGGAGAGGAATATAATTTCGATGCAATTGTTGGTGGAGCTGATTATCACCATATAGAACAAAATTTGATTCCGAAAAAATTTAGACGATACTCAAAGTCGTACTGGAATGACAGAAAATTGGCTCCAAGTTCATTGATTTTCTATTTAGGAATCGACAAAAAAATTGAGAAACTCGAACACCATAATTTATTCTTCGATGAAGACTTGAACGATCACGGTAAAGAGATTTACGATAATCCAAAATGGCCCTCGAAACCATTATTTTATGCTTGTGCTCCTTCGAAAACTGATAGTGATGTTGCTCCTGAAAACATGGAAAATATCTTTATCTTAATGCCAATTGCAACCGATTTAGAGGATAACGAAGAAATCCGAAATCGTTATTTCAACGTAATTATGGATAGAATGGAATCTTTCTGCGGGACATCAATCAAAGATCATGTGATCTACAAGAAGTCGTTTTGTGTAAATGACTTTAAATCGGAATATAATTCGTTCAAAGGAAATGCATACGGATTAGCGAATACCTTGAAACAAACAGCCAACTTGAAACCTAAGATGGCATCAAAACTGAAAGGACTTTATTTCTGTGGACAATTAACAGTTCCAGGACCAGGGATTCCTCCTGCATTAATATCAGGCAAAATTGCCGCAAAACAAATCACTACCAGCTTATGAAAACACTATTTGATAATTACTCGTTTGAAGCTTCTAAAAATGTGACAAAAAAGTACAGCACTTCGTTCTATGCGGGCGTAAAGTGTTTGGACAAAAGCATACGTGATGATGTCCATGCCATTTACGGTCTTGTGCGTTTTGCTGATGAAATAGTCGATTCGTTTCATGATTACGATAAAGAACAATTACTGAGTTCTTTTTACGAACAAACTTTCGATGCGATTGATAAAGGAATTTCATTGAATCCGATACTGAATTCATTTCAAGCTACAGTGAATAAATACGATATCGATCACCAGCTGATCAAACAATTCTTTCACAGCATGAAAATGGATTTAAATCCGCAGGATTACACGAGAGAGAAGTACGAAGAATACATTCTTGGTTCTGCTGAAGTAGTTGGATTGATGTGTTTGAAAATTTTCGTTTACGGCGATCAGAATGAATACGAACGTTTGAAACCTTACGCCATGAAATTGGGATCTGCTTTTCAGAAAATCAATTTCCTACGTGATCTGAAAGATGATTTCAATGAACTAGGTCGCATTTACTTTCCAGAGTTAGAAGGCAAAGCAATCACTTTAGAAGACAAAAAACGAATCGAAGACGAAATCGAAGAGGAATTTAAAGAAGCATACATCGGTATAAAACAATTACCGAAATCATCGCGATTTGGTGTTTACGTGAGCTATACTTACTACACAAAATTGCTTCGAAAAATCAAACGTAAAACAGCTCAAGATTTATTGGAATCACGCATCCGTGTGCCGAATAACACAAAATTGTTGTTATTTGCAAGATCGTATGTTCAAAACACTATGAATCTACTTTAATATGGAGAAAGTCATCTTGGTCAATGAACAAGACGAACCAATCGGTTTAATGGAAAAAATGGAAGCCCACGAAAAAGGATTACTCCATCGTGCATTTTCTGTTTTTATTTTCAATGATAATAATGAGTTGTTACTTCAAAGAAGAGCGCTTTCAAAATATCATTCAGGTGGATTGTGGTCGAACTCTTGCTGCAGTCACCCCAGAGAAAATGAGTCCGTTCTGGAAGCCGGAAAGCGAAGACTAACGGAAGAACTTGGTTTCACCGTAGACCTAGAAGAATCTTTTTCATTCATCTATAAGGCAAAATTAGATAACGAACTCACAGAACACGAGCTTGATTACGTTCTTATTGGAAAATACAATGAGCTACCTGAAGGTAACCCAGAAGAAGTTGATGGCGTGAAGTTCGTTTCACTCGATTGGTTAGAAAACGATATCGAAGAAAATCCTGACAATTACACGGTTTGGTTCAGAGTCATTTTTGATCGTGTGAAAGAACATTTCATGGAAATGAATAAGTAATGAGTTGGATCAGTAGAAATAAGCTAGACTCACTTTCCATCGGAATTTTGGTCCTTTTCCATATCATTGGCGTCGTGCTAATGCTAACTCAAGAGAATGGAGCTGAATTATCCTATTTAAACCTACTACTTTGTTCCGTTTTAATCTTCCTAGGAGAACACTCACCTCGTAAGGCATTAATTTCTTTGCTGATTATTTATGTAGGCGGTTATTTAATTGAATACATTGGAGTGCACACGGGAGTTTTATTCGGTGAATATCAATATGGTAATGGACTTTCGACGAAATACTTGGGAATTCCACTCATTATCGGACTGAATTGGTTTATTATAGTGGCTTCTTCTACCAGTGTTGCTCAGTTAATTAGAACGCCAACAATTGTAACGAAAACTCCTGATACAATTATCGCTTTAATTGCTGGTGCACTTTGCACGGGGCTAGATTTTTTAATTGAACCCGTAGCCATTAAATTTGATTATTGGTCGTGGACAAACGGAGAGATACCTTCATTCAATTATATTACCTGGTTTGGATTTGCTTCAATTTTCTCTTTTATTTATTTAAAATTGAGTTCAAAAGTAAATCGCGTTGGACAAGCATTGTTTGTGATTTGGGTTCTATTCTTTACAATTCTTAATTTAGTGTAAAATGATGTTTATTCTGGCTTTCATATTGGCATTTGGTCTGATGGAATTCGCTGCGTGGTCGGCGCACAAATATCTAATGCACGGATTTCTTTGGAAGATCCACGAAGACCATCATCAGCCAACAGGACATCTATTTCAAAAAAACGATTTATTCTTTTTGATTTTTGCGATCCCTTCGTGGTTATGCATAATGCTTGGTTTCATGTATCATGCACCTTTTTCAATCGGATTCGGATTTGGTATTGCAGGATACGGACTTGTTTATTTTCTAGTGCATGATGTATTAATCCACAGAAGATTCAAGTGGTTCGACAAGACCAACAACCGTTACTTTAAAGCCATTCGTAAAGCTCATAAGGTTCATCATAAAAATCAGTATAAAGAAGAAGGAGAATGTTTTGGAATGCTAGTTGTTCCATTAAAATATTTCAAGAAATGAAATCGCTTTACCTTCTTCTTGATTTATTCACACTTCTCGGTCCACTAGCATTGAGTTTTGACAAGCGCGTACATTATGTTTCCAAATGGAAAACAGTTTTCCTCTCGAGTTTCATAATTGCAATTCCTTTTCTTGTCTGGGATTTCTACTTCACTGAAAATGGTTTTTGGGGATTTAATCCAACTTACTTAACCGGATATTATCTCGGCAATCTTCCTATTGAAGAAGTCTTGTTCTTTTTCGTAGTTCCCTTTGCTTGTACCTTTATTTATGAATGCGTCGTTCATTACTTCAGAAACATAAATTTCATCGGGTTAGATAAAATATTAAAAGTCACCATCCCGGTTTACGCTCTGGTACTTGCCTTGATTTCGGACGAACTTGGTTGGTACACTTTCATAGTAACAATCACTGCAACTATTGTTTTAATCTGGTGGATCTTTCAGCCTAAATTTCAATTCATTGGGATTTCTTTTCTAATCAGTTTGGTGCCATTTTTATTAGTCAATGGTGTATTGACAGGTGCCGTAACTGAATCTCCAATTGTTTGGTACAGCGAAGCGCAAAAAGTTTCTCCAAGAATCATCACTATTCCTTTAGAAGATGTTCTCTACTCTTTTACACTGATTGTTTCTGTAATTTTGCTGCACGAAAAACTGCAAAAAAGACTTAGATGATTAAAATCGGACTTCTCTCCGACACGCACGGCTATATCGACCCAAAAATCTACGATTACTTCAAAGATGTAGATGAAATTTGGCATGCAGGAGATGTTGGTTCACTTGAAGTCATTGATGAATTAAAAAAATTCAAGCCGACTATTGGAGTTTACGGTAACATTGATGCAAAAGAAATTCGATTAGAGTTTCCAGAGTTCGTCAGTATGAATCGCGAAGGCTTGAAAATCTTGATGACGCACATTGGTGGTAAGCCCGGAAAATACAGTAAACCTGCTTTCGAAAAAATTCAAGAAGAAAAACCTGGACTTTTCATTTGCGGACATTCACATATACTACTTATAAAGTATGATCCAGCTAGCAAAATGCTTTGGATGAATCCCGGTGCTTGCGGTTACAAAGGATTTCATCAAGTAAAAACAATTGTTCGTTTCTCGATATCTGAAGGCAAAGTTCACGATTTAGAAGTTATTGAGATTGGAAAACGTGTTTAAATGAAATTTTTCCAGTTACTTTGCGTTACATCGTTATGAAAACTAAATTTCTCACTTTATTCCTATTAATCAGTGGGATTTCCATCGCTCAAACTGGTGGAAACAATGCCTTCCCTTTCTTGAATTTGGCCTATGATGCTAAATCAGCTGCTTTGGGTAATGATTTTATCACAGGTTATGGTGATGAATTAAACATGGGAATTAAAAACCCCTCTCTCTTAAATTCACGAATGAACAAAGATTTGAGTGTAAACCAAGCATTGTTCGCAGGGGGAATTAATTACGGAATGTTTAATTATGGTTTTAACGTAAGTGAAGAAGCAACTATGGCTACGTATATTAAATATGTCAGCTATGGAACTTTTGAAAGAACATCGGTGAATGGATTAAGTGAAGGAGAATTTAGTCCAATTGAAATGATCGCAGGTGCGGGTTATGGTCATACACTAAATGAACGACTTTCCGTTGGAGCTAATGCCAACATTATCTATTCTCAACTAGAAACATACAATTCACTTGGCGCCAGTATTGATTTAGCAGGAACGATAAAGGATGAAGATAAAGGTTACATGGTAACCGCGATGGTAAAGAATTTCGGATATCAATTCACAACATATCTACGAAATAATAATCGAGCACAATTACCAGTAGAACTTCAATTGGCTGGTTCATATAAGCTAGCACATGCACCTTTTCGCCTATCAATATTAGCGCACAATCTCAATCGATGGGATATCACCTACAACGATCCAAATCTTCAACCTACAATTGATCCATTAACTGGAGATAGCATTCCAGTTCAGCGAGCTGGTTTCTTCGAAAAACTTGGTCACCATTTCACATATCAAGTTGAAGTCTTGGTTACAAAGAACATTCACCTGAGAACAGCATTCGACTATCATTTACGCAAAGAATTGGCTTTAGAATCGAGACCTGGAGCCTCTGGCTTCTCCTTCGGTATCGGACTGAATTTCAGCAAGTTTAGTCTAGATTATGGTTTTGCCATGTATTCGAGATCAGGATTTAACAACATTTTAACACTATCCTCAAATCTGTCGAAATGGCGTAAATAGCAGCTACTTAACCGTTTTTGCCTTATTTAATCTGGTTTTAAACTACTCACTGTTCAATTCTTTTTTGAAACCTTTTAAAAAAAGTTGAGTACATTTAGCTAAACCAAAATTTAAAATTTTATGAAAAAGTCAATTTTAGCAGTTGCGGTAATCTTAGGAACATCTGCAGCTTTTGCTCAAGATTTAGTTTCGAAAAAAGGAGAAACGTACCTTCCTGAGTCTGGTGACTGGGCAATTGGTATTGACGCTGCTCCATTCCTTAACTATGCAGGAAACTTGATTGGAGGTAACGATGGAAACACTGCTCCAACTTGGAACTTCTTAACTACAAACCAAACTATCACTGGTAAGTACTTTGCTGCTGCAGACATGGCATACCGTGGATCACTTCGTTTAGGATTCTCTTCTAACGGAGGAAATGCAATGGTTGTACAAGATGGTGCTGCGGTTCCAACTTACCCAGCTCTTCCAACAATGGTAGAAGATAGCTACAAGTCATCTAGCGCGAACATCGGTCTTGCTGGAGGTCTTGAGTGGCGTAAAGGTTCTGGTCGTCTTCAAGGATTCTATGGAGGTGAATTAGGATTCATGATCGCTTCATCTAGCACTTCTTACACTTACGGAAATGCAATGACTAACACTGGAGCTGGTACAACTGACTTCGGATCAAACATCACGACAGATACTTACGGTAACGGAGCTCGTGTAACTGAAATGAAAAACGGTTCAATGTTCGGATTAGGTCTTCGCGGATTTATCGGAGCTGAGTACTTTGTTTTACCTAAGATCGCTGTAGGTGGAGAATTCGGATGGGGACTTGTATTCGTTTCAAACGGAGCTAGCTCAACTTCTATCGAGTCTACTGACGGTACAACTGTTGGAACTCAAACTTTAGAAGGATCTAAAACTTCTGGTTTCTCACTTGATACTGATAACGTAAATTCAGTATTTGGACCAGCAGCTAACTTGAGAATGACTTTCCACTTCTAAGAAGTAGAAAAAAATATAAGAAAGGCGCTTCGAAATTCGAAGCGCCTTTTTTTATGCTCAATAAAGAATATTCACTTTCTTTGTATTAACATGAATAATAAAATTACCATAGCAATTGATGGATACTCATCTTGTGGAAAGAGTACTTTAGCCAAAGAACTTGCCAAAAAACTTCAATATGTTTTTATAGATTCCGGAGCTATGTATCGTGGTGTTACTTTATATGCATTACAAAATGAAATTATTCATCAAGGCGAACTTGATCGCGGAAAATTAATTCAGTCACTCCCTGAAATCCAATTAAAATTCGAACTAAATCCAGAAACTAAATCGCCTGAACTTCTGTTAAATGGAGTAAATGTTGAGACCGAAATTCGTAAACCATACGTTTCATCCAGAGTGTCAGAAATTGCTGCTATAAAAGAAGTTAGACAGAAATTAGTACATGCTCAACAACTAATGGGAGCTCATGGTGGTATCGTTATGGATGGTCGAGATATTGGATCGGTAGTTTTTCCAAATGCCGAGTTAAAGCTATTTGTAACAGCAGAAATTGAAACACGAGTTGAAAGACGCTATCAAGAGCTAATAGACAAAGGAGAAGACGTAACGAGAGAATCCGTTAAAGAGAATTTACAACAACGCGACTTAATTGATAGCACAAGAGCTGAAAGCCCATTAATACAAGTTGATGATGCAATAGTAATCGATAATACTAACCTCACCAAGGAAGAACAATTGAAATTAGCACTTCAACATGTTCAAAATACATTATCGACTTTCGCCTAAATTTTCACACACTATTTATTTCTGTTATATAAATAACAGTTCCAATGTATTTTTCACTATATTAGCAGACCAAAATAAGCTATAAATTCTACTAACTAATGAGTTCGATCAGTAAGATTACGGAAGACATCGTAAACAGAAGTCCGTTTTTACGTGAAGCAATGACGGAGAACCTAATCAATATTTCGTCACTTGCCAGAAAAATTAAACCGGAAATTGAAAAAACGGCTGGTAAAGAAGTAAAAGAAGGTGCCATAGTAATGGCTATAAAACGAATGTCTCCTGGTGTTTACCATAAGTTAAATGTCAGAATTAACAACGTTATTGGTGGAATTGGTGACTTTCTAGTTCGAAGCGACTTGGTTGATTTCACATACGAGAATTCAGAATCTATTCGTTTGGCTCAAAGCCAATTGATTCAATTCCTAAAAGACGATAATGATTGCTTCTTTACGCTCTGTAAGGGTATCACCGAAACAACTTACATTATCAACTCAAAATACTCGGAAGATATCAAGCGAATTTTTGCGAATGAGAACCTAAAGAGTCACAACAAAGAACTTTCTTCAATTACTGTAAAACTACCAGATACGAATACAGAAACATATGGTGTTTACTATTACATTCTAAAACACCTTGCTTGGGAAGGAATCAATATTGAACAGGTTGTTTCTACATCTAATGAGTTCACGGCAATTGTGAAATCAGACGACATTGATGATGCATTTAAAATCTTAATGCAACTGAAAAGAAGTACTTGATAGATTAAGCAGCGCTTTCTTCGTTTTTACACTGTTGTGATGGAGTAGCTCCACATAACCCACAGACAGCACCTTCTTCTTGAAGAAGAGGATTATTACTTGCACAAGTTCCAGCGAACTCTCCACCCTTCTTTGCCCAAATTTTAATTGCAATTCCTCCAAAAGCAAGAGCCAAAAGACCAATTGATATAAGGACTAATTCCATCTTTTCTGTTTTTTGTTATTTAATTACTGCAAAGTTATTAATTTTTGTTCACTAAGTCCCCTTCTCCATACTTATTAAACTGGATTGAGCTTGGCGTTCCTTTATACCAAACATCCCCAACTCCGTATGTTTGAACCCTTAACGGTATCTGATCTGCCTTGATTTTAACATTATTGGATGTATTCATCAATACATTAATTGAATCTGCGACTTCTAAATCATATAAATCACCGAAACCATCTCCCCTAATATCCAGCTTTGCATAATCAGTAACACCAGATAAATTGAAATTTCCCCAACCATTCGTTACTACAACATGCAATTGCCCTGTGTTCAAATCTAAATTACACGCACCTGCACCATCTTCAATAACCAAAGTGAAATATGGTGCATTAATTTGATTTACAGTGGTCAACTCCTTGGTACCTTCGAAGTTGATCACATACACATTCTTATAATATATATCTACAGAGATCTCTTTTTTGTAGCTACGAAGAAAATTACATTTATTCTCGTTATTAATAAATACCTGATCACCATCCATTTTTGTAGCAACGTGATTGACTAAATTTTCACCTCCCGTGATCACTAATTTGTTTTCTTGACCTTGAATCAATCGAAACTTCATATGCGGACCTAGAAATAATCTACCAAAATCTTGTAAAGGAACTTCAAGAGTCACTTCCTTACCTGCAGATTTAAAGCAAGTTCTTTCTTCTGCTTTTTTACATGCTGCAAGAGTTAATACCGAAATCAATATGTAAAATATACTTTTCATTTTGAGAGTGTATATCCTAATCCATACTCAATATAGTCTGCTCTCCCCCAGTGTGACTTCAATACAACATGAGCGTTTAGTCCATTTTTAAATACATAACGTAAACCTACACGATGGTATAAGGGATCAACTGGTTTGTATTTATCGCGCACATACGCCCCCATTCCAACGATCATATGAAGCTGATCTAAAGGGACGATATAACCTGCGAAAACTCCCATTTGAAGGATATCGATTTGACTTTTTTCAATATCTGGATGATAGTCCATAATCGACTGTTTCGACATGAAGTCATAGGACAGCTCAACCCCACCTCTTTGCGAGTTAAAGTATCTTCTCGCCATTAAGTTCAGTCCAAATACAGGATATCGCCTTCCCCCAATAGGTATTTCTTGTTTAGATGTAAGAATTCCAACCGCTCCAAACTCCCAGCTGCTATGCAATTTTTCTTCCCTATCACAATCTGTACAAAAATTCGATTCACTGATTTGTCGACTATAACCTACACTGAGAAAAGGCAAATTAAGTCCGAAATTCGGAACCTTAGTCGCTCCATTCGAAACATGCGTCATATCCACCGCCAAGGAAACTCCATTTTTACCAAAGGTCCACCTACTATCCATTGAAAAGTGAACCAATGCATTTACATGACTTGACAAAGCAACTCCCAGAATATTCGTTTCAGGGTCATACACTTTGTTACCAAACATCAATCCAGCGCCTACCTTAAACCCGAGGTTCCAATGATCCATTTTTGCAATTGGCAATGTCATAAAACCAAATCCACCTGCATAATAACCCAACAAATCACGATTCCCAGCAGTACCAAAAAACGCCGTATAACCATAAGTTGGAAATTTCCATGGATAATGCCAATTTTTCTCTCCTCTACCTTTCAGAATATAACTGAACTCAGTTGCCAACGCATGTTCCGTTGGAAGATGCCCCATTAAGCTCCTATGAGCAGCAAGAAATCCAACTTTGGCTCTACCTTCAATCCAAATATCACGAGTGGCCTTCTCTTGAGCTATTGTAAATTGAACAATGAGTAGTAAAAGTATGGTAAGAATTAATTTCACGAGATCAAAAGTACAAATTCCATCCTTCTCAGGGAATTCTTATTTTTGCTAAAAAAAATGGACGCACGACTCGCAGCATTTTTGCGACTTTTAGACATCATGGACGATCTTAGAGAAAAATGTCCATGGGATAAAAAACAAACTTTAGAATCACTTCGACACCTTACAATTGAGGAAACATACGAATTAGCAGATGCCATCATAGACAACGATTTAGAATCACTAAAAGGTGAAATCGGCGACTTAATGCTGCATATGGTATTCTATTGCAAAATAGGTTCTGAATTAAAAGCCTTTGATGTAACTGAAGTGCTAAATGCGATTTGTGATAAACTCGTGTACCGTCACCCTCACATTTATGGAGACACGCAAGCTGAAACCGAAGAGGAAGTCAAAGCCAATTGGGAAAAACTGAAACTGAAAGAAGGAAAGAAATCCGTTCTTGAAGGAGTGCCTAAATCCCTACCTGCGCTGGTTAAAGCAGCCAGAATTCAAGAAAAAGTCAAAGGTGTTGGTTTCGAATGGGACAATCGCTCAGATGTTTGGGGTAAAGTCCAAGAAGAACTGACTGAACTCAGCGAAGAAGTTGAATCGAACGCTTCCCAAGAGAGAATTGAAGAAGAATTCGGTGACGTACTCTTTTCACTAATCAATTACGCGCGGTTTATTGGTGTTAATCCTGAAAATGCCCTCGCGAAAACAAACATTAAATTCATCAACCGTTTCCAATCGATGGAAAAGCTGATGAAAGAAGAAGAAATCGTTTTAGGCGAAGTGGACTTAGAAGTAATGGACATTTATTGGGAAAAAGCAAAGCTGATTGAGCAAAAAAAGAACCATTAAATCAATATTTTGACCCGTTCACACTTTTAAAAACAATTCGATAGCAATAATTTAATCAATATCGTATCTTCGTGACTTGTTAAACCTAGAGGCAATTATGAAACTCATTTATACGCTCCTTTTTTCTATTGTGTGCTTCAGCACTGCATTTTCTCAAGATTATACTTTACGTGGTTTCATCTACGAAAAATCAAATGGTGAACCTATGCCTTTTGAGAAAATTCGTTTAATGAAATCGGATAGCACAACTGTAGGAGGAGCTATTACAGATGTAAATGGATTCTTCCAGATAGCAAAGGTGAGCAAAGGCGAATACATTCTTAAAATCGACAATCCTTCTTATCAGACAATAACAGAAAACGTTTCTATTACGACACCAAGTGGTATTGAAAATTTTGAATACTACATGGAAAAACGCAAAAGCATTCTAGATTTAGAAGAAGTTCGCGTTAGTGCAGAGTCGAAAAGAAAAACTTCTGAAGTACTCATCTCAGAATTGAAATTGGATAAAAAAGGATTGGAGCGAATTCCAGGAATGGGAGCTGAAAATGACATCGTTGGTGCCTTCAGTGTTACGCCAGGAGTGACAACAACAGGTGATCAAGGTGGACAGCTTTATGTACGTGGAGGTACACCAATTCAAAATAAGATCTTACTAGATGGAATGACAATCTACAGTCCTTTCCACTCTATTGGTTTCTTCTCTGTATTCGAAACGGAGTTAATTCAGAACGCAACTATTTTAACCGGTGGATTTGATGCTAAATATGGAGGTAGAATTTCTTCAGTAATGGATATCACATACAAAGATGGTAACCGAAAAGAGATTGGCGGTAAAGTTTCTGCATCACCGTTCTTGGCTAAAGCTGTTTTGGAGGGACCGTTAAGCAAGCCAAAGGATGGAAAACCAAGTAACGGTTCGTTTATCTTGTCCGCAAAACACAGTCTTCTGGACTACACTTCTAAATCGCTGTATCCACGTGTAAGCAACCTGAACGGTGGTGAGGGAATGCCATTTAACTTCACGGATTTATACGGTAAAGTAACTTTTAAAGGTGATGGTGGATCGAAATTTAGTGCGTTTGCCTTTCACAACAGAGATAGTGTAAACTATTCAATTGCTGATTTAGATTGGAATGCAACTGGTGGAGGAATTAATTTTATTCTAGTACCTAGTAGTACTTCAACGTTGATCCAAGGTCACGTTAACGGAAGTCAATACCAAACGACATTTAACGAGATTGGTGCAAAAGAAAGAACAAGTTCTATTGGTGGATTTGATTTAGGATTTGACTTCACCTACTTTTTATCCAATTCTGGAGAATTTAATTACGGATTTAACTTTGGTGGATTTAATACGAATTACTTGACTTACAACGAACTTGATCGCGCGATTGAAGCGAAAAACTTTACTACGGAAATCGGTACATATGTGAATTACCGATACGTTTCTACACGTTGGGTTATTCAACCAAGTATGCGTATTCAAGTATATTCATCGCTGGGAACAGTTTCCCCTGAACCTCGCTTAGGATTGAAATTCAATGCTACCGATAAGTTTCGTTTGAAGGCTTCTGGAGGTCGTTTCTCTCAGAACTTTACTTCTGCTTCATCTGATAAAGATGTCGTGAACTTATTCAACGGACTGCTTTCAGCACCTACAAACGTTCAAAGTACATTCATAACACAATACCAAAACGAAAAGAACCCGAAAAACGGATTGCAATATGCATGGCATGCTATTTTTGGATTTGAGTACGACTTGACGAAAAAACTTTCATTGAATGTTGAAGGGTACTACAAGTACTTCTCTCAATTGAGTAATATTAACCAGAATAAATTGTACGATGATGTTGCTGAGTTCTCTCAAATAGACGATATCTACAAAAAGGATTTCATTTTGGAGAATGGTGAGTCGTACGGAGTAGACATGTTATTGAAATACTCAGATTCACGTTTGTTCCTTTGGGGAGTATACTCTTTGGGGAAATCAACAAGATGGGATGGATTTGAATTTTACGCACCAGTATTCGATAGAAGACACAACATCAACTTAGTTGGAACTTATTTGTTCGGTAAGAAGAAGGATCTTGAAGTGAGTATCCGTTGGAACCTTGGATCTGGACTTCCGTTTACACCAACAGCTGGATTCTACGCTCAAGATAACTTTAGTGACGGAGTTACAACAGATTACACAACAACAAACCCAAGCTCAGTGAGTACTATTTTGGGCGACTTCAATTCGTCGCGTTTACCTTATTACCACCGTTTAGATTTCACGGTTAAGAAGCGTTTCGAATTGAAAAACAAAGATGTAATTGAGGCTATCGCATCTGTAACAAACGTTTACGACAGAAATAACATTTTCTACGTAAACCGAATCACAGGTGAAGCAATCTACCAGTTCCCGATTCTTCCAAGTTTTGGATTGAGCTACAAATTCTAAGAAATTGGCTGCCTTTGCGCTGGTTGAGTTTCTTGAACAGCGCAAATCAACCTCCGTATTCTAGTGTGCTTTCCATTTTAAGTGCTGTATTACTGCAGTGGCTTCTATCGTCGCCGCTTCGTTTTACACGCACTAAAAAATGACTACGCACAGCTATTCAACTGCTGTTTGGCAGGATAATATCTGGTGATAAAATAAATTGCAGGAAAGAACCCATCCCCGCATTAGGGATGGAAACAAGTTACCGTGTAACGTGAACAGCCCGACCCGAAGGGGAATGCCCAGATTAAATTACTTCTTCCAATGCTCGTAAGCTCTCGTCTGGAAATTATTCGGATTCTCGAGTTTCTTCACTGAGTACGTGTTATAGAAATTGCGATTCACCTCAGGGAAGGTAATTTCGATCAATCTTCCTTTGCGGTCCACAGTAATTGTTTTTGTATCATCATCAAAATACGACAACCACTTGTCCAGCTCTCCATTGCAACTAAAGCCATTTACCGCCACAATTAAATCGTCGAGCATCACGCCGCCCGTTTCTGCCGGTCCACCCGGATACATTGCAGTTACTTTGTAATTATCTCCACTTCTACTCGACTTAAATCCGAGTTTTGCTTCTGAATAACTACTTGATGGTTCGTGGTGCAATTCAAATCCGATGTACTCCAAACTTTCTGTTAAAATTGACTCATACGGTCGTGTTCCATTGATGTAATCATCAAAAAATGCATCGAAATTCTCACCAGAAACAGCTTCAATCGTGGCTTTGTAATCCGCTTCAGAAACCCCTTTCCCTTGCATTGCATAATCGAAATACAAGCGTTTCATCACATCATCCAGTCCGGATTTATTATTTGTTGCTCTTCGAATTCGAATATCTGTTACAAATGCCAACAAACATCCTTCGGTGTAAATAGAAACCTTGCGACCTGGCGCTCCAGCCTCATAACCATCGAGCCAAGTATCAAACGACGAATCCGCCACTGAATAATTGAAACGTGCATGGTTATCAAAATGCTTTTGCAGCTGGCGATTAAACTCGTAGAAATACTGTTCTTCATTGAAAACTCCACCTTTGTAGAGGAATAAGTCCCCCTGATACGTGGTGATTCCCTCGCAAATGTATCCTAAGCGTGAATAGTTCTCTTTCGTGAAATCGTAAGGATACATTTCAACCGGTCGAATTGCTTTCACATTCCATGTATGGTATAGCTCGTGTGAACTAACGCCAAGCAATTCTTTATACATTCCATCAAAAATTTCATACGAAGGTCCAAGTGCGATTACGGTCGACTTCTGGTGCTCAACTCCATGGTATGTTCGATAAGGTAAAATCTGATTCAAAAAATGATACTCTTTTACTGGAAACTCGATAAATTTCTCCATTTGAGCATCTGTAAAACGCTGAAAATCGTTCAAAAGCCGATCCCAATCTGGTTTCACTTCACCATTGAACCAAACATGGAACGTTGTTTCTCCGCTTGTATAGCTTCGATGCTGCAACTGACCAGAAGCGATAAATGGTGAATCCATCAATTCGTCCGAATTGGCAACATAAAACTTTCCATCTCTTTTCTCCATGGACGTAGCTACCTCCCAAAAATCAGGAATGTTCAAAGTTAATTCCACTTCATCTTCGAATTGGTCGTCTGAATAAACACAGCAATTCACTGGATTCACATACAATTGTTCCTCAGAAAGGAATGTTGAACCAGCATTTAAATCACTTGCATAATAGGCATACTTTACAGTAATTGCCGAACAGTTTTCAGTTGGCACGACCCATCGATCTTTTGAAACCTTCTTTGCAGAGAGGATTACATTGTTATGATCATAAACTTTGAAGTTTCTCACATTCTTAGCAAAATTACCCAATTCATACCTTCCTGGCCTCCAGCTTGGCAACTGAATTGTTGTAAACTCCTCAGGAGCTTTGAATTGTGCTGTAATTTGTATGTATTGCGTGTTCGCTTGCGAGATATCAAACGTAAATTTTACCATAATTCATGAAAGTTTCCCCAAAGTTAATCATATTCACCAAAAGAAAATTTTAATAATTCGTCGATAAAACATATGTATTTATCGAAAAATATAGTATGTTTGTAGTCTAAAACTATTCACCCAACGACAACTATTATTTGTTTGTCAAATAATATTAGTTCACATGAAAAAGATAACACTAGTACTAGTAATGCTGGCAGCATTGACTATACACTCGAACTCAAACTCCCAAATTATTTACAACAACGACGTTTGTGACTTACCTCAATATGAGGATTGGAGCACAGGAACTGGAGCCAATCCATGCGCTTGCAAATGGTTGGATCCGGCAACAGGCACCTTGCTTTGTTCCTACGGAAATTGTTCTTCGTACGAGTATTACGAATGTCTTTCAAAAGACTGTGCTGGAGCCGTTCCAATTGCGCCTGCAGGTTGGTTCCAAGGTGGAGGTGATAAAGGTTTTGAGTTATGTATGACAATTTTGCCCGTTGAACTCACAACTTTCGAAGGGACATCAACACCAAATCACATCGAATTATATTGGGAAACAGCATCTGAAACTAACAGTGACTATTTTACCATTGAATATTCTGCCGATGGTCTTCATTTTGACTCATTAGAATATATTGATGCTGTTGGTAACACTACTACTTCACAATCATACATGTTTCGACATTATCGAGTTTCAGACGGAGTTCACTACTACCGATTAAAGCAAGTTGACACGGATGGGTACTCAACAACAACGACAATTATTAGCGTTGATCACCGTGAGGGATTCAGAAATGTTATCTTTTCGAAAGTATATCCTAATCCTTCAACTGAATTCGCATACGTTAAATACATGGGCGACAGTCCATCTGTTCCAATTGAAATGAGCATTTTTAACTCAGCAGGAATACTTGTTGAAACAGTCTTGGTTGAGAACACCATTTCTTCTCCCGAAATAAAACTTTCGTTGAACAATTATCAGAGAGGTTTGTATTACATTCAAATCCAGCAGGGAAGCATTATTGAGATTAAAAACTTCTCAATTAATTAACGATAAAAAGATATTTTTAAACGACAAACAATCTTTTTTAATCGATTGAGGCAACTATAACATTTCATTTTTCCGTTATGTAAGTACACACTTACACTGGAATAGACATGTTACTTTTCGAAAAAAAGAGAAGATCGTTTTTCACGATCATATTTACGTTATTATCTCCCATTTTATTTGGTCAAATTGTATCCAATGACGGCAATTGTGACCTGCCAATGTATGAAGATTGGAGCACAGGTGCTGGAGCAAACCCTTGTGCTTGTCGATGGATCGATCCTGTAACCGGAATTATTCAATGTTCTTATGGTAACTGTGGACAGGATGAATTTATGGAGTGTGTCTCAACGGATTGCGCCGGTGGACAAGCATCTCCTCCTTCGGGTTGGTATCAAGGTGGAGGAAACTATGGTGTTACCCTTTGTGCTATAACGCTACCTGTTGAACTAATAATCTTTTCCGGTACATCATACGAAAACGAAATTGAACTGTATTGGGAAACTGCCTCAGAGGAAAACTGTGCATATTTCGAAGTAATGTACTCAACAGATGGATTGAATTTCGAATCTCTTGACAAAGTTGATGCCATTGGAAATTCAACGGTCAATCAAGGCTATTCCTTTCACCATTACAGAGTCGGAGAAGGCGTTCACTATTACAAACTAAAACAAGTCGACCTTGATGGATATTTTGAAGAGTCCACAACAATTACAGTCGACCACAGAGAAGGATTTAGAAATGTTATCTTCTCAGCAATATATCCAAACCCTGTAACGAATGAAGCTTCATTCAAGTACATGGGAAATATTTACTCGGCTTCTATTTCAGTACAAATTTTCGATGCCACAGGAAAAGTTGTTAAAGAACAATCGATTAGCAATCAAGCTAGCAACCTCGAAATTAACTTGTCAACTGAAGACTTAGAAAATGGAATTTACTATGCGCACATCTCTCAAGGAAGCGTAATAGAAATCAAACAGTTTGTTGTAAACCGCTAAGCGTACATTGTTTCTTGAAGCTCTGAGATCTTTGCATCTTTCAAATACTCATCGTATGGCATCATCTTGTCGATGATTCCATTTGGAGTGATTTCGATGATGCGATTCGCTACTGTATTCACCAGCTCGTGGTCATGAGACGTAAATAAGAGCGTTCCTTGGAATTCTTTCATTCCGTTGTTTAATGCCGTAATCGATTCAAGGTCCAAGTGGTTTGTCGGTTCGTCCATCATTAATAAGTTTGCTTTTGCCAACATCATTTTGGACAACATACAACGTACTTTTTCACCTCCTGATAAAACGTCAGCTGTTTTCATCGCTTCTTCACCTGTGAATAGCATTCGACCAAGGAAAGTACGCAAATAAACTTCTTCTTTTTCTTCATCTGTTTGCGCGTATTGTCGCAACCAATCGATCAATGGAAGTTTCTCTTGGAAATACTCGTGATTTTCGTTTGGCAAGTATGCTTTTGTAATTGTAGTACCAAAAGTAAACTCTCCTGAATCCGCTTTCATCTCATCATTTAATATCTCGAACATTGCTGTCAATGCTACCGAGTTTTTCGAAATGAAGGCAATCTTATCGCCTTTATTCACAATGAAAGAAACATTATTGAAAAGCACTTCTCCTTCGTCGGATTTCTTGCTCAATCCTTCGATATTCAAAATTTGGTTTCCAGCTTCTCTTTCGCGATGGAAAGTAATTCCCGGATATTTTCTACTAGATGGTTGAATCTCCTCGATATCCAAGTTATCCAACATTTTTCTACGACTCGTAGCTTGCTTCGACTTAGCAGCATTGGCAGAGAAACGAGCGATGAACTCCATCAACTCTTTCTTCTTCTCCTCTGCTTTCTTATTCTTATCAGCACGCTGACGGGCAGCTAATTGAGAAGATTCGTACCAGAAAGAGTAGTTACCAGTGAAAAGGTTAATTTTCGCAAAGTCGATATCGCAAATATGTGAACAAACCGTATCCAAAAAGTGGCGGTCGTGAGATACAACGATCACTGTATTTTTAAAATCCAAAAGGAAATCTTCTAACCAACCAATCGTTTTCAAGTCCAAATCGTTGGTAGGCTCATCGAGTACAAGCACATCTGGATTACCAAATAAAGCCTGTGCAAGAAGCACACGTACTTTCAATTCATTAGGTAAATCTTTCATTTGGATGTAGTGACGTGACTCATCAATTCCTAAGCTCGATAACAAGGTTGCAGCATCTGTCTCTGCATTCCATCCTTCAAGATCAGCGAATTCAGCTTCCAATTCAGCTGTTCTCATTCCATCCTCATCAGAAAAATCAGGCTTCGCATACAAAGCATCTTTTTCTTCCATGATTTCATAGAGACGCGTATGCCCCATAATCACTGTATTCAAAACTTGATACTCATCAAATTCGAAGTGATCCTGTTTCAAAACAGCCATTCTTTTTCCAGGTTCAAGTACTACGCTACCTGTAGTTGGATCTTGATCACCTGTAAGAATTTTCAAGAAAGTCGATTTACCCGCTCCATTTGCTCCGATAACACCGTAGCAGTTACCGTTAACAAATTTCACGTTTACTTCGTCGAATAAAACGCGTTTCCCAAATTGTAATGAAAGATTATTTACTGAAATCATGAAATTGAAATTTGCCGCAAAGATACGGGTTTTATCACAAAATCAGCAATAAGTTGGTAGGATACTGGTTAATCCCTTATTTAGTCAACCAGTGCAGCGTTCTTGAGTACAAGAAAATGAACAAAGCCGCGATAATTACATTGAAAATCGTAGCGAAAGCAGGAACGTTTGCTGGCGAAGCATACAAAAATACAGCACCAACCGCGATAATATTGTAAATGATATACAAATGGAATCCTAACTTTCTTCTTTTCAACATCATGATCACACCGACAAGTCCAATTATGAAACTGATCATAGTTATTGAGAGCGCCAAATAAAAATTGCTATTCAAATCCTCCACCATTCGCTGTGATTTCTCCAAGAGATCAACTACCCAGTCAGCACCGAGCGTTTTCATTTCTGTAATTTGTTTGGCAGAATCAACTTTCAATTCGTACAACTCATCTTCAGTAAACGGTCCTCTGATCAATTGAAAGAAGTTGGAAATTATACTAATTCCTATATAGATGAAACTCAATACTGCAAGCACAGTAAGCATTGTTGGTCTCTTCTTCTCTTCAAAATTAACGTTGTCGAACTCTTCCATAATGTGTGATTTAGATGAACTAACTTACGTATTCTTTTACAAATTCAATACTTTTTATGATCAACGGATGTAAATACTCGTCATCATCTACAAAATTAACCACTGAACGGTAATCATTTCGTAGTTTTTCAATAAGTGGTGAAGATTTCTCATTCCTGAAGTCCATTGCTTGAGCAGCGTTCAATAACTCAATCCCTTGAATCTTCCAACAATTTTCGATTACACGGTATAACTTAGTAGCTGCATTTGCCCCCATACTCACGTGATCTTCCTGACCATTACTTGAGTCGATCGTATCCACCGAAGCAGGCATACATAATTGTTTATTCTGACTTACAACTGAAGCAGCCGTATACTGAGGAATCATGAATCCAGAATTAACACCCGGGTTAGCCACTAAGAATGCTGGTAAACCGCGCGTTCCTGAGATTAATTTATAGACTCTTCGTTCCGAAATACTTCCCATTTCTGCCATAGCTATTGCCAGGAAGTCCATTGTAATTGCGAGTGGTTGACCATGAAAATTTCCTGCAGAAACAACATCATCTTCGTCCACAAAAACAGTTGGATTATCAGTTACTGCGTTGATTTCACGTTCAATAATCTGTTCACAATAATCAATCGCATCTTTCGAAGCTCCGTGCACTTGTGGAATACAGCGGAATGAATATGGATCTTGTACATGCGCTTTCTCTCTTGAAATCATTTCACTTCCTTCGAAGAGATTTCTAAAAATCGAAGCCACTTCAATTTGTCCATTCTGCTTACGAATTTCGTTTACATTCGACTGAAATGGATTTGGGCGACCATCATATCCTTCCAAAGATAGCGCGGCAACCAAATTAAATTGATTCCATAGTTTCTTTGCGTTGATCACAGAATAAGCACCATAAGAACTCATGAACTGCGTTCCATTCAGCAGTGCCAAACCTTCTTTCGATCTCAGAACTACACGCTCAAGTCCGAATTGTTTTTCAACCTCCGAAGCCAACATGCGTTCACCGTTATAGTCGACCTCACCTTCTCCAATAACGGCCATTGCCATGTGCGCAAGAGGGGCTAAATCACCAGAAGCACCAAGACTTCCTTGTTGATAGATAACCGGATAAATATCATTATTGTAAAAGAAAAGAAGACGCTCAACTGTTGCCAATTGGACACCAGAATTTCCGTGTGAAAGTCCCCATGCTTTTAAAAGTAACATGATTTTGACAATCTCTTTTGGAACCTCCTCTCCTACACCACATGCGTGAGAAATCACCAAATTACGTTGTAAATCCTCTAACTGATGTGGAGAAATAGCTGTATTACAAAGAGAACCGAACCCAGTATTAATTCCATAAATCAATCGATCCACGTTTTCCACTTTATCATCGAGATAAGCTCTACACCTTTCAACAGCGGCTTTAGATGACTCACTAAGAACCACTTCTTCCCCACTTTTAATAATTTCAGCCAGTCGATCTACAGTCAACCAATGATGATCAATCTCTACCATATTATTTTTTAAATGCGCTAACAATATTTTCGATAGAAACAGGTGTTTGCTCTCCTGAATCCATATTTTTTATTTGAATCTCGCCAGAGGCAATTTCATTTGCTCCCAACATAATTGTATTCTTTACACCTCGAGCGTTTGCATATTTCATCTGCTTATTCATCTTTGCTGATGTAGGATATACTTCCGCAGAAACACCAGCGTCTCTCAACTTCTTCACTAGTTTAAGGCACGCTTTTTCTTCCTCTGGTCCAAAGTTGATAAACAAAACATCAAGGCGATTGTCAACAGATTCTGGGAAAAGCTCCAATTCATTCAATACATCGTAAATGCGATCAGCACCAAATGAAATTCCAACTCCAGACATGTCCTTCATCCCGAAAATCCCGGTAAGATCGTCGTAACGACCACCTCCACAGATGCTTCCCATTTTCACTCCGTTGGCTTTTACTTCGAAGATAGCTCCGGTATAGTAGTTCAATCCACGAGCTAGCGTAACATCGAATTCAACCTTTGCTCTCTTCAAACCAAGTTCATTTACTTGATCGAGCACATAAGTCAATTCCTCCACACCTTTGAGTCCGATTTCACTTTGTGCCAAATATGCTTTCATTTGCTCCAAACGAGAAGCTGTATCTCCAGAAATTTCAAAGAGTGGTTTTATTTTATCAATTGCTGATTCAGCAACACCTTTTTCAATTAGCTCTTTGATCACACCATCAACACCAATTTTATCTAGTTTATCGATCGCTACGGTGATTTGAATCAATTTATCTGACTCTCCACATACCTCCGCAATTCCAGAGAGGATTTTTCGGTTATTGATTTTGATTGTAAAATCGGGAAGATTTAAATTCGTCAACACTTCGTCAAATAACAAAACGAAATCGACCTCGTACAATAATGAATCGCTCCCTACGACATCAGCATCACACTGATAAAATTCTTGGTAACGACCATGCTGAGGACGATCGGCTCTCCATACAGGTTGAATTTGATAACGTTTAAATGGAAAAGCCAGTTCATTTTGGTGCTGAACCACAAATCGCGCGAAAGGAACTGTTAAGTCATAACGAAGCGCTTTTTCTGCCAATGAATTTGAAAATCGAGCATAATTCTCCTCCTCCAATGCTTTCAGGTCTGCCTTTTTTACCTTTTCTCCTGAATTCAGAATGCGGAAAATCAAACGATCTCCTTCTTCACCGTATTTCCCTAGTAACGTTGAAGATAATTCGAAAGAAGGCGTCTCAATTGGAGAGAAACCGTATGTCTCGAACGATTTTTTAATTGTATCAAATATGTAGTTTCTTTTAGCGACTTCAGCCGGTAAAAAATCCCTAGTTCCTTTTGGAATGGATGGTTTTTGAGCCATTTTTTAGTTATTTGGCGACAAAGTTAATAAAACGTTGATTTCTTAGATCGATTCTTTTCCTAGCCAGCGGAGCACATTCGTCGACCAAATACGATCAGATTCTTCTCTAGAAAGAATTTCTGCTTCTACTGCAAACTCTATCACACGACCAGGATAAGAGTTTTTTACTCCTTCCATTTCTCCTAACGGATAAGGATCGTCTAAACCAGCAACAATTTGATCGGGACCTACACGGATTTTAAGCAACTGCAATGTATATGAATCGTGTACTAAAGTGTCGAAGAATAAATTCGGATGCCCAAGAGAAGCTCTCGGATCTTGAGTCGATTCAAAAAGATCAGGTCGACCATCAAATCCTTGTAATCGACGACCATAATTTGCTTGTCCTAGCATACACCCATGTGCGAAGCAAGTACGGATATTTGGAAAACGATTCGCAAAATCTTTCAACGCATAAAAATGAAGTGTATCGGCCGTTTGTGCCATCATCCAAACCAGATGAAATCGCCAATACTCATCTTTTAGTTTCACCATTTTCTGTCCGTCGTAAGGGTGAATCTCGATAGCTAAACCATATTCATTAGCTAGCTCCCAAATCGGAAGTAATTTATCGCAAGCAACCGTTTGCCATTCACCATCTTCATCTAAATAATGAGACGGAAGACAAAGCAATCGCATACCTAATTCGTTAACACAACGATCCATTTCTTTCAATGCATCCTCCATATAAAGAGGCTGCACTACAAAACCACTTGTAAATTTATCGGGACGACGAACTTGCACACTGTGATTAAAATCATTTTGCCATCGAATAGCATCATGAGCTTCTTGGCGCGTCCATCCATTACAATAGATTTGTGAAAGATTTAGCATTACACCATGGTCGATTTTGTATCGATCCATCCACTCCAATTTCTCATTGAAGAAAAAACTAGAGTCTGTAATTGGGCGCGACCATTCACCTTGTCGCATAAATTTTTTATCGTCATCAATAGAGAACAATTTTTTGTCCTTCATGAATTTCGGAATCTCACTTGGTTCAGGAAGAATGTGTCCGTGACCGTTAATTTTCAATTTATGCATTTCAGTTCGTTCGTTTCGTTCAATACAAAATTAAGAAAACAAAAAATCCCTTTCCGAATTTCGAAAAGGGATTTTCAGATTTAGTTGTAATGCCTACTGTTTCAATACTCGAACAGTAGTTGCATTTTCATTTGTAAAGATATTCACGAAGTAAACTCCCATTTCGTATTCAGAAGTATTTACTTTCGCTTCATTCACTCCATCACCTTTGAAGATCAATCGACCTCTTGCGTCAACTAACTCGTAAGTAAAGTTTCCATCAAGATTAATCATTAATTCATCGCTCATTGGGTTTGGATAAACTTCAAGTGTTGCAAATGCATTCTCATCAATTGATAAACAATTGTCAACTACAATCGTTACTGTTGCTGATCCATCACATCCATTCGCATCTGTGTATGAATAAGTGATATCATATGTACCTGCTCCTGCCGCAACTGGATCGAATACATCACCTACTACAGTCGCTCCAGAGTAAGTTCCTCCAGCTGGAGAAGCTGACAATGTCACTGGATCTGCATTATTACAAGTTGTATCAATTGGTGAAGTCAAAGTAACTGTTGGAAGTGGATTCACCACAACGTCTACTTGATCAGTATTAGAACATCCATTTGCATCCGTACCAGTCACCGTGTAAGTAGCAGTGGCAGTTGGCACAAATGAAACTCCATTCGTTACTCCGTTATCCCAAGTAAACGCTTGAGCACCTGAACCTGTCAAGATAACTGACTCTCCATCACAAACAGCTTGATCTGGACCTGCATTCACATTAGGGAGTGCGTTCACCACAACAGACACAGGTGTTGATGTAGCAGAACATCCATTTGCGTCTGTATAAACCACAGAGTATGTTCCTGTAGAAGTTACGTTGATTGACGGGGTTGTTGCTCCTGTCGACCATACATTACCAGTTGTTTGATCAGACGTTAAATCAACCGATCCACCTTGACAGAAAGTAGTTGCTCCCGAAGCAGTCACCACTGGTGCAGTTGGAAGTGGATTCACAGTTACTGTAATCGGAGCTGATGTTGCCTGACATCCATTTGCATCCGTATATGTTACAGAGTAGTTACCACTGTTAGTTACGTTGATTGTTTGAGCAAACGATCCATTCGACCAAACATTACCAGTTGCTTGAGAAGAAGTCAAGTCAACCGATCCTCCAGCACAGAATGTTGTAGATCCAGATGCTGTAACTACCGGAGCAGTTGGTGCTGGATTAACTGTCACTGTAATTGGAGCTGAAGTCGCTTGACATCCATTTCCATCTGTTACTGTTACTGAATAAGTTCCTGATGTAGAAACTGTAATCGTTTGTGTCGTCTCCAATGTTGACCATCCGTTTCCTGCAGTTGCAGAAGATGTTAAGTCAACTGAACCACCAGCACAGAATGTAGTT
>CAXPPC010000003.1:0-431728 GCA_964219255.1 Henriciella pelagia | reverse complement strand
TCTCATCAACAGACTTACACACATGTAACGATACATTGTTAGATGGTGCTGGTATGGTTGATATGGCTATCATGTATGATATGGACGGTCAAGTAAGAGATACGAACGCATTCGATATCGGAGCTGACGAATTCTTAGGATTAGTAAACTTGGCATTTGCACAAGACACAATTACTAAGTGTTCACAAGACGCTGCTACCTTAGGTGGATGGGAGCCAATGGATGACGCAACTTACTTGTGGTCAACTACTGAAACTACACCAACTATTGATGCATCTGCTGCTGGATTCTATACAGTTACAGTTACAACTGGATGTGGTACAACAACTGCTTCTATTGAAGTTGAAAATATTCCTGATGCTGTAGCTGGATTTACAACTGGTTCGTCTTTCGTGACAGGTATCTTCACTAACACATCGTCTGGAACAATTACTTCTTACTTGTGGGATTTCGGTGACGGAACTACATCTACGGATTCTGATCCACTACACGTTTACAACGCAACAGGTACATTCACTGTAACTTTAACAGTTACTGGACCTTGTGGAACAGATACATTTACACAAGACATTACTCTTGAAGTTGCTGATATTGATGAGAACGATTTAGGAAGTGCATTAAATGTATTCCCTAACCCTAACAACGGTGAGTTCGAATTGACAGTTACTTTAGATAATGCTGCAAATGTTTCAGCTGTATTAGTAGACGCTCGCGGACAACAAGTTTGGAATGCTAAGATGGGTGCTGTAAGCGGAACTGCTTCAGAAACTATCAACGTAACAAACAACGCTGCTGGTGTTTACTTCTTGAAAGTAACTGCTGATGACCGTACTTCAGTACGTAAGGTAGTTATCAAGAAATAAATAAGATTCTAATCAAATAGAAAACTCCTCATCGAAAGATGGGGAGTTTTTTTTATGCCTAATTTTAATCTATTGTGAGCCCCTATTCTTGAAAGGAAATGTTGAATGTGTCGTCTAGAATAAAACGTCCTTTTTCAATTCCTGATGGATGTTTTATTCCTTTAATAATTCCTGTTTTCTTATTTGTGATTAGATCACTAAGTTGTTTGTCTGTAAGTTTCTTACCCATCAATTCAAACGGGACTTTAAACCCACAAACCTTAAAATCGGAACACCCCACAGCTGTTTTACCTTTCATTAACGGTTTAGAACATTTTGGACAAGCCATCTCTTCGAACACAATTTCTTTTTTTGGTGCTCTTTTCTTTTTAGGTTTTTCAGGCTCTTTGAAGAATGAAACAGAATGTGGTGTATTAAAAATTACCTCATCCGTTAACTCTCGCACCATTTTATAAAGCTCTTGCTTGAAGACTTCTAATTCGTATTCGCCCTTTTCAATAAGTCGAAGTTTACGCTCCCAGTCACCTGTTAATTCAGCACTCTTCAATAGTTCATTTTGAATCGTATCGATTAACGCAATCCCAGTAGGAGTAGCCAAAATATTCTTTCGTTTCTTCTCAATATACTTTCTTCTGAAAAGCGTTTCAATAATATTCGCTCGTGTAGATGGTCGACCGATTCCATTATCCTTCAACAACTCTCGCATTTCCTCATCATCGACTTGCTTTCCTGCAGTTTCCATCGCGCGAAGTAAGGTTGCTTCCGTGTAATATTTTGGTGGTGATGTTTTTCCCTGGTGAACAAATGGTTCGTGAGTTCCTTTTTCTCCTTCCACAAAGGTCGGCATAATTGACTCTTCGTCTTTTGACTTACTTTTCTTCTGATCAGCATAAACTTCACGCCAACCTAAATCCAAAATTTGTTTTCCAGTCGCCTTGAATTCTAATTCTTCAACCTTACCCAGAACAGTCGTATTAGAAACGGTACATGCTGGATAAAAAACAGCTATAAATCTTCGACAAATTAGATCGTAAATCTTATTCTCTTCGGGACTTATTCCAGATGGAGAAACACCAGTTGGAATAATCGCATGGTGATCTGTAACTTTCGCGTCGTTGAAGACCGTTTTTGACTTTGGAATTGGTTGAGACAACAATGACTCCGTAAATCGAGAATAGTATTTCAATCCTCTTAAAATCCCTGGAATCTTTGGGTGAATATCTTCAGACAGATAAGTCGTATCAACCCTCGGATAAGTCACCAACTTCTTTTCGTACAAATTTTGAATGTACTTCAAGGTATCATCTGCTGAGTATCCAAACTTCTTGTTGGCATCCACCTGCAACGAGGTTAAATCGTACAAACGTGGATTTCCTTCTTTTCCTTCTTTTTGTTCGAAGGAAGTAATTTCAAAATCTTTATCCTTCAGGTATTCAAGTCCTTTATCAGCTCTATCTTTTGTTTTTAATCGATCAATCTGGCAACTAAACTCTTGTTCACGGTAAACTGTCTTCAATTCCCAATACTCCTCAACTACAAAGGCATCAATTTCCTTCTGACGCTCCACAATCATGGCTAAAGTTGGAGTCTGAACTCGTCCAATTGACAAAGTCGACTTTCCTTGACCAAATTTCTTCGTAAACAAACGAGTCCCGTTGATACCCAGCATCCAATCACCGATCGCGCGAGCACTACCCGCTGCATACAAATTATCATATTGCGAGCCTTCGCGGAGTTTCTCGAATCCCTCTTTGATTGCTTCCTCAGTTAGAGACGAAATCCACAATCGCTTAATTGGAACCTTACATTTTGCTTTCAACAAAACCCAGCGTTGAATTAATTCCCCTTCCTGTCCGGCATCCCCGCAATTAATGACCTCATCACAATTTTGGACCAGATTAGCAATCGTGTTAAACTGCTTTTCCACTCCTTGATTTGGAATTAGCTTAATACCAAAATTATCCGGAACGATTGGAAGGTCCTCCAATTTCCAATATTTCCAATTCTCTTTGTAATCGTGTGGCTCCTTCAGCGTGCACAAATGCCCAAATGTCCAAGTTACCTGATAGCCGTTACCTTCGTAATAGCCGTCATGTCTTGATTTCGCTCCAATAATCTCAGCGATATCCTTAGCAACACTTGGTTTCTCTGCAATACAAACTTTCATTCAGTCCACTTTTGGGAAATAATTCGGGAGGTTAAATTTAGTCAAAACCAGAGATAATTCAGAAGGAAGTTATCAACGATTAAATCCAAAATTTACCCTAACAAGCTCCTATCAAATCACTTTTTAGTTTATATATCATCTTTCTTTTTGACATAAATCATGTTTGCTTCCTAGTTGTTTGTTAAATTTGTACTCTCAAAAATCAAACAAAATGATCGAAACAGATATTATTATAATTGGAGCGGGACCTGTTGGGCTATTTACAGTATTCGAAGCAGGATTGTTGAAGTTGAAATGTCATTTGATTGATTCGTTACCTCAACCAGGAGGTCAGTGTTCTGAGATTTATCCA
Organism: Henriciella pelagia; assembly: GCA_964219255.1. Classification (GTDB taxonomy): domain Bacteria; phylum Bacteroidota; class Bacteroidia; order Flavobacteriales_D; family Crocinitomicaceae; genus UBA4466. Next base: position 428,346 of record CAXPPC010000003.1, on the reverse strand, counting down.
AAAAAACCGATTTATGATATCCCAGGTTTCCCATCAATTTTAGCAGGAGACCTTATTGATAACTTAATGGAGCAAGCTGCGCCTTTTAAACCAGGTTTCACACTTGGAGAAGCTGCAGTAGATATCAAGAAAACAGACGACGAGCAGTTTATTGTGACAACATCTAAAGGGACAGAGCACCGCGCACCAATCGTTATGATTGCAGGTGGATTGGGTGTTTTTGAACCGCGTAAACCGCCAATTGAAAATTTAGAAGACTACGAAGACAAAGGTGTTGAGTACATCATTAAAGATCCAGAATTCTATCGTGGAAAACGATGCGTGATTTCGGGAGGAGGTGATTCAGCGTTAGACTGGTCGATTTTCTTAGCTGAAAAAGGAATTGCTTCTGAAGTTTCATTGGTTCACCGAAGAAATTCTTTCAGAGGTCACTTAGATTCAGTTCAAAAAGTAATGGATTTAGCTGATACAGGAAAAATCAATTTGATTACTGAAGCTGAAGTTATTGGTGTTGGAGGAAACGGAAAAGTGGAAAACGTAACAATCAAGCATAAAACGGAAGGCGATATTGTAAAAGAAACAGATCACTTCATTCCACTATTCGGACTGAAACCAAGCTTAGGTCCAATTGCCAACTGGGGACTTGAAATCGAGAAGAACGCCATTAAAGTAGATACATTGGACTACTCAACAAACATTCCTGGAATCTATGCTATCGGTGACGTAAACCAATACGAAAACAAGCTTAAATTGATACTTTGTGGATTCCACGAAGGGACTTTAGCGGTGCAGTCCGCATTTGCTCGCATTCACCCAGAAAAGAAAAATGTATTGAAATATACAACGGTAAACGGAGTCCAAGGATTCTAAAAACCAAAAAACAAACAAATGTAGCAGCTCATTCCGATTGGATTGGGCTGTTATTTTTTTCATAAGGTTCTCATTCCAAATCCATTCTAATAAACAATTAACTAACTTTATGGTATGAATAGGAGGACTATCAACGCGGTAATAATTTTGGGAGTTCTAGCGGTAGTTGGAATTCTTTTCGTGCAGTTTCAATGGATTCAAAAAACGAAATCCATGCAGGAAACGAATATCGCTATTCAAGAAAAAGAAGATAGTTTGAACATCATACATTTCACTGAACAAACACATATTGCACTTCGAAATATATTAAAGGAGATTTCAACTTCCAAGGGAGATAGTTCTGATTTATACGGAGCCGTTAAACAGATAAAAACAAATTATTTTTCCGTTGATATTAATGAAGAATTGCATCCTTATTATCTCGAAAATCTGCTGAAGCGAGAGTTCTACAAACAACATGTTCTCCAGAATTTTCAGTATGGAATTTACGACTGCTTTACTGACTCTATCGTTTTTGGGAACTTGATCAGTTATACAGATGATGCAAAATTTACCGATTCTGGTGATACGCTTTCAGGAATTACATCCGAAGACATGAAGTGGAAGAAAGATGGTCATTATTTTACTGTTTATTTCCCCGAAGTGCAAGACAATACCCAATTCAACCATCTCGAAGGATTGAATTCACCCTACTTCTATTTGATGATAATAGTAGTCCTTGTCCTTATCTTTTTCGGTTATTCTCTTTCGGTTATTATTCGTCAAAAGCGACTTTCGGAAGTGAAAACGGACTTCATTAATAACATGACGCACGAATTAAAGACACCAATTTCCACAATTGGACTGTCATCTGAAATGATTATGCGTACTGATTTCAAAGAAGATCCTGAGCGATTAAAACAATATGCCGGGATCATCTACAAGGAAAACAAACGACTAGAAAACCAAGTTGAACGCGTACTCAACATCGCAAAACTAGACAAAGAAGCTGTTTCCTTGAAAAAAGAGAAATACGACATTCACGAATTGCTAGAAGAAGCAAAAGAAAACTTTGAATTTAATCAAGCCGAAAACGGTGGCCAGATTTCCTTGGAACTAAAAGCAACGGATTTTGAAATAAACGTCGACCCAGTCCATATTTCAAATGTTATTTACAACCTAATCGACAATGCCATTAAGTACAGTGACAAGGAACCTGAAGTTCAAATAAGAACGTCATCGGATAAACGATTCTTGACCATAGAAATAGAGGATAATGGGATTGGGATTAAACGTGACGATCAAAAAATGATTTTCGATAAATTCTATCGCGTCCCCACAGGAAATGTGCACAATGTAAAAGGCTTTGGACTGGGACTTTACTACGTAAAATTAATTGTTGTTGAACATGAAGGAGTAATTCAAGTCCGAAGTACGGTTGGAAAAGGAACAACTTTTACAATTAAGCTACCAATTAACGCTTAAACTTCTTAAGCTCAGTTACCGGCTGAGGATACATACCATCTCGAGAAAGCTTTTTACCCCGCTTATAAACCAGAATTTTCTCGTTGACTAATTCACCATTCATCGTTGCATCAAGCATGTAATATTTGTCCGCCTTAAATAGAACAGTATACGTCCCCTGTATTGTGCGACTTCCAATTGTCACGGTGATTGCGTCCTTCTCGATGTGAACGATTATAGGAGTAGACGCCACTTCCACTTCTTTCAAACCAGAATCTACCGTGTAAGCAGGAACTGTTCCTTTGTAACTTCCTAGATATCTTCGTTTCAAATTAATCTCCTCTTGACCAAAAGATGAAAGAGAAATTGTAATAAGTAGTGTAAGTAGAATCGCTCGCATGCAACTAAAATACAATAAATTACTGAAGCATAATCACCCTACAAATCCATCAATGACTCGTTGAAGTCTTTAATCTTTAGTGCTATTTCGCTTAGGATATGTGATTTTTGAGCATCTTTTGTGGCTGAACTTTCTAAATAGTTCTTAAGATGTAATTGCGCCTCAAGAATACTTTCTTCCATAAAAGGACCTTCTAGATTTTCGATAATAGTCAAACACTCAAGCGCCTCCATGAAATCACCAGTTGTTGCGATCAAAACGAAATCGTCAATGTAATCACTGAAATCAACTTTTGTATTCCAAATGGTAGTCAATAGTGTCTGGCGAATTGGAAGATATTTCTCATCATCAAGTAAATCCATCATATCTGCTGTTATAGATGTATCCTTTAAGCTAGATAATAACTCAATGATTGACGCCGTGTTTTTTTCCGTTGTTCCTGCTAACAATAAATCGGCCAATGGTTTAATCGCAGTAGTGTCTCCATGCGTTTCTAAAGCCTTAATCGATTTCGCTACTACTTTTGCATCAGAAGATTTTAAATCCTCCAAAATCTTCTTCAATTTTTTCCCCTCTTCCTTTGCTGCCATAACACTATTTTTTCGCAAAGGTACAGATATTTTCAGTTAAACGAATTTTGGATCTATCCACTTCTCATTCGATGGAATAAATATCTTTGTAATGATGCAAAGAGTTAATCCAATTTACTTTTTTTTATTCATCGCGCCGGTATTTTGGCTTGGCGGATGCTATGTTGAGTCCGCAAAACCGATAGAAGACAAACAACTTGTTATTGTATCAGATTACTTGAGAGTAGAAGATACTTTGCTATTTCAAAAATTCGAAGAAAAACACAAAGTAGATGTAATTATTCGTTCCATGAATGCCAATGAGCTGATTGGATATATGCGCAATGCTCGTCATAATTCTGGATTAGATATCATAATGATGAAGTCGCTTTACGATGTCCTGCACCTACAAAAACAAGATGTGTTACATCAATTTGGAGCGAATGAAAAAATGTTCAATCTGGATACTTCGTTCATTTCAACAAACTACAATTTTGCAGGTATTGGATTTGATCCCTTCATGGTGTACAGAGCAAACGATACCTCATCTGTAATAAAAAAAGTTACGGAACTTTCCAAAATTGAGCATTACTCTGCGCTTTCTAAGAAGAGTGAGATTGTTTTATTGAGTGAACTTAGAAGGAAAGTCGGAAGAGCAACTTTTTACTCTTGGGGAAAGAACTGGATTCCAAAATCTCATAATCTTCAGATTGAAAAAGTCGATTCACTTACCAATCCAGGGTTTCCAGTTCTAGGATTATTTAGTGATGTAAAATCGATTGATTCGCTTTCAAATAATATTGTCAGTTCATCCTTTATCAACGATGATGATGGCCGAAATCCGTACAACCTTCGAACAATTTGTATTATAAATCAGTCTGAGCACTACACCTTGGCTCGAAAATTCATCTCATTTTATAGAAATCCTGGTCATAATGACGATCTCTCCCTTAAGCTGGAAATAATTCCCCTCTTTTTTGAGCTCTCCGAAAGAACTTTCAATTTCACCCCTAACACTGTTAATCCAGAAAAACAGATGCAGTACTATACTATTACAGAACGCATTATTAACAAGTTAGATGATTAAAAAATCAGAGCAAAGTTGGAATAATTAAAAATGTTTCACACTTTTACGGGAGCTAAAAATGACTACTAACACAAAACAATCACTTGAAATTGATGCATTCCTTGAAAAAATGGAATGTCAGAAACGCTTTTCACTTACTTCTGAAAGTGTCGTTCGAAAAATCCGAATGGCGTCTATTTTTACACTAATTACGATTTCAGCTTTTTTATTTCTTGTCATTATTGGTAATACCATCACATTTCCAAGGGTCATTATCTATCTATTAATTACGGCATCGATTTGGAGTAGTTTGTTTCTTGGAGCCAAATATTTTCATACGGCATGTATTAAAGGAGAGTCGTTGATTCTAACTGACTTCTCATCAAAATCCACCGTTACATCAGTTAATAGTGTGAAAGACGTAAAGAGTTACCGGATACTTGGATTTCAATTTACGCGATTAAAATATGTCCTGGATGGAAAGTCACATTTAATCTGTGTAACAGGAAGCAGAATGGGATCAACTATTCCCGTTGATTATTTTATTCTTCAAGCAAAAAGTTGGAGTAAAAAGAAAAAGGCAAACCATAAGCCGGGTTCTGTTCTCGCATAGCGAGCGTCTATCATCTATCTAGCACTAACGTCACCATTAGCGTCCATCGACCTACCCTCTCAGATCGAACGAGTAGCCCTCAAGCCTGAGTTTACATGGTCTTTCAGCCCGTAAGGTTTACCTTGCAACTAATGTCACCATTAGCACGGTGAGCTCTTACCTCACCTTTTCACCCTTACCCAATTTCGCAAGCTCCGTTGGGCGGTTTTCCTTTCTGCGGCACTTTCTGTTTCTGATAGATCTCTCCATCAGAACCTTCCTGTTAGGAAGTACGGTACTCTTTGCTGCCCGGACTTTCCTCCCTCCGTCAAATGACGAACAGCGATAGACTGGTTTGCCTTTTTACAAAAGTAATGTTACTTTTTTACAAATGATTGAGTTTGGAAACTATCCGAAGTTTTTAAAACAAAAATATAGCTTCCAGCAGCAGCATTGGATAGATCAAAAGTAGATTCAAATTCCTCAATAATTCCTGACTGAATCAATGAACCTCCATTACTGGTGATGTAATATTCACTTCCTATCGAAGTTGTTTTTACTTTCAATTCATTTACGACTGGATTTGGATAAAGTCCAATTTCTATCTCGTCCTCTTCTATTGAAGCTAATTGTGGATCGTAATTATCTCGATATTCAATTTTACGAACAACTGGAGTTCCACCAACTGTATTTACTTCAGCTCTCAATACTGGTTCTAACTCACCCGTTGCCCACCACTCGTATACGGTCAACACGGGAATTGGCAAAGGGATCCACGTTGGAGCTCCCCCAATTTCGAACATTAATGAATCTGTTTCGTAAATATCATGTTTGATTCTTAATGCATTAAACGTTCCAAAAGGAGTTGTAACTGAACCCCATCCATCTACATTCGAATATCGTTGTTTATACTGAATCCATATCGCATTAACAACTGGATTCATATCAAGCTCCGAATAGCCTCTTGAAGAATAAAAATCTCCAAAATTCATTGGGAATTTATATCTCGTTTCGATTGTATCCGACTTAAATGGAACTTCTGTCCCCTGAACTACTACAGAATATCCAATTGAAGTAATTGAATCAGTTGAATTTTTTGAAAACAAATTGATGTCGGTAATACTAACTGGTAAAAACGTTCCAATTTGGTCTAAAGGTAAGTCCGTCGATGACGCAAAATTTGAAGCTTGATACTGTGGTGGTTGAAATCCTCCAAATAAAAAAGAAGCCAAAGTTGAAGCTTGACTCATTGATTTAAACTCCTTAAGTTCCTGGCTAGAAGGCGTCAATGTTGAGAAATCCCAATTGTAGTTTGCACCAGTTAATGAAAAGTCAATCCCCATGTCATTTGACACACTCATTCGAACAGTGTCACCACCATCAGCGAAATCGTTAGCAGTTATTGTTATTTGAGCGAAATTGAAAAAAGGCAAAAAGAGTGCAGCTAGTAGTAGTTTTTTCATGTTGGATTTTTTTTGCAAACTTACGGAATATCTAGTTCTCAATTGCAATTCCAAAAGAAGTTGTAAACTCTATGTCTTTCACAGGACCTCCCTGATATTCTGAAACTTTCGCTATAACATCTGCCTTAATCTTGTATACCTCTTGCCCTAAGTTATTCAATCCATAATATTTGACTTCGGTAATATCTACCACTGATGAAGCATTATCGACATTGAGAGAACTAAACACTTTTCCGTCATTGAAAACACGTAATCGCAAATTATAATCTCGATTGGAAAGCACCGCTATTTGCGATTCGATGGCCGTAAAATCAGTAACAAACTTCCCTGATAATGCACCATCCACTATCATACTTTTCTTTCTGACAGTACCATTCACAAACTGGATTTCTGCCGAAATGGTATGCATCGTATCATCAATAATTTCTGAAAGCTTAAGTTCATTAGAAACTTCCACACCATCAATTAACCATCTCACTTTATTGATTGGTTGATTATATGTTTCTAGCCATACGGATAATGCACCCTCGGGATTTAAATAGTGTAACATTCTTGCATTAGCTGATTTCTTATACCCAACAATGAGGTCGTTACACAGCTCAGCAGACGAACCATCATAGAATTCAACATTTGCACAAACAACATACTTGCCAGGCTCCATAATATCAAAACTATCCACTGCTACAGCGGTTCCATCAATAGACCAAACAATATGATTAATAAGGGACGTATTGGGAAAGATATCTTTCGTAAGATGAGCAAGAGGTGCACCAGATTGATGTGCGAAAACAGGCTGATTTGGAATATTTACAAGCGGTTTATGATTCGGCTGATCAATAGAACCATCAAAAATCGATAACTGAACGGCAATTTCTCCGTTGTCTAATTTTCCTGAATAAACAGTAACACCATTTTCAACATCCATCCCTGTATGCATGTATGCATTATAGTCTCCTGCAACTAATCCAATCACATCTCCATCAAAAGAACCATACAAATTGAATACGGGATCATTTGAATTCGTCAAATCGATTTGATCTTTGCGACAAGAAACAATGCTGAATACAATTGCAGCGAATAATAATATATGTCCGATCTTAAATTTCTTCATTTTACTTCCCGAAGCTTAAAGTCTTTCTGATATAAATCTGACCATCAATAGGTAATTTTGAAGCCGAATTCCCAAGGAAATCTTTCTCAAATGTACTTCTCATTTGGAGTCCCAAATTTACTCCAGCAGTCCAAGAAGGAGCTACACTATATGCATACCCAATTGTTGATTTTAATCCAAAACGATTCATCCCTTCTGTAAAACCGACTACTTCTCTTTCAACTCGTGTATCCTTAATTTGGTCAATTTCTACATAATCAATGCTATTACTAATGATGTAAGATGGACGAAGTCCAATATTCACTTGATGTTTCCCAAAATTGCGTCCAACCGAAATTACTCCTTCTACTCGATAAATGTTACTATAATTTAACTCATGAGTAGTATATCGTGAACCGTAACTGTATGTTTTAGAAAAGTGAGTCAATTGGACATCAGAGAAATTGTAAGCTGATCCATTTACTCCTAAAGTAGTTGTCCAAAATGGACTATTTAATTGCAATCCGGCTCCAGCACCATAATAGTTTCCTATCCTTTCAGAATTAGCTAATGGAGCTTCCGATAATCCACAGTGAATTTCCAAATATGGGCTCACTAAGATGCGCTTATTTCTTGTCGGCTGAATTGAACTCTGAGCTAATGATTTATCTATATTAATGCTTAAAGCGTGTGGTCTCAATCCAGAGATCAACCAATTATCAAGTGAACCTAAATTTATTCCGTCGACATATACATCTTCTGCTTGACTATGTGGGCTTCTTAAAACCTCATCACTTGATTCATTATCATCATTTAACTCGAGATTTTGCATCAGTTTAATGGCAGAATTAGATTCTGCAATTTTACCTCGATTGACTGCAGATGTGTTATTCATTCCATTCTCTGACTTTACAACCTCAACCGTTTCAATCAACTCTTTATTCTTTTGAATCTCCTCAAAGGATGAACTTTCCAAAGTTTCATTTTCCGAAGTACTCTGTTGATTTGATTCTGTAGAAGTATTTGTTGCGACAAGTTGATTCGCCACATTTGTATCAAGCGGATTAACACTTCTGAAGAAACCAAGGCTTACTAACCCTAGAAATGCAAACGCTGTAAAAAACCACAAGAAATCCTTCTTTTTCTTCTGTGGCAACATTGCCTCCATTTCCTTCCAATACTCACCAGAGTAGTTGAAAGAAACACCTTCGGCGCTTTCCTTAAATAACTGATCTATTTCTTTATCTGTCCAACTCATATAACCATGCGTTGTGTGCGACTTTCCAATCGCTCCAATTTTTCTCTTAATAGTTTCCTAGCTGTAGACAAGTGCCATTTAGAAGTACCTTCAGACATCGATAATTGGTCGCCAATTTCTCTATGTGAATAACCCTCTATAACATAAAGATTGAACACATGTGCGGTAGTCGAAGGCAATTCAGACACCAATTTCATGATGTTTTCATAACCTAAATTGCTTTCAGCATCGTTTGCGTGTCCAGTTGAAAAGAAGTCTAATTCACGTTCACTATCACTCTTCGTGATCTGTGTGTTGTACTTCTTATTCTTTCTGTACTCATCAATTAATGCATTCACCATAATGCGTTTTGCCCAAGCATTAAAGTTGAAGTCTTGATTGACCTTTTCTAAAGCATTCAAAATTTTAATAAAACCTGCATTGTAGGACGCTCTGGCATCTTCCTCATTGGAATTGTAGCGAAAACATACCGGCATTAAAAGGTGAAAACAATGTTCATAGAGGTGGTTAATCGCTTTGCGATCATCCTTCACACATGCTTTTAATATCTCCGGTGTGATCTCCATTGTTTTCCTTAACAGCCTTATTTTATTGTCCTTCTGCAAGTTAATATATTTTTCAGCTTAATCGTTCAACTCTGATTCAACACCTTCTCAGCTAAATAACAGAACGTCTGGCTGAGACAAAGGGTTGGAAAAAAATCAACTTTATTCTAAAAATTATTAAGTTGCGTTATATGATTAATAATAGAACGTATGAAACTTCACTTGTTACGTCACGCTAAAACCGATCAGAGTTCAAGTACCGGTCGCGATTTTGATCGAAAGTTATTACCTAAAGGTATCAATCAAAGTCAGGCACTTGGGACTTTTCTCGGTCCTTACATTAAAGACGTTGAAATATGGTGTAGCGATGCTTCCAGAACTAAAGAGACACTATCAATTATCCAGAAGTATGTTTCATTGAGTAAACCGAAGTATTTGAAGGGTCTTTATCTTGCATCTAGAGATGAAATTCTCGATCTGATCTGGAATAACGACTCAGATCGCGACCTGCTTATTGTTGGACATAACTATGGAATTTCAGATGTTGCTAGCTACTTTTTAGATGAACACATCGAACTCAAGACTGGCGGGTATGTTGTTATTGAATTTGATATTGACACATGGGAAGAATCATCTCGAGGAATGGGAAACAAGATTATTGAGTATCGTCCTGAGGTGGACTAGTTGAATCAGTTTCCTCTTTCGGCTTGTAGTGATAAACAATCGTAAATCCATTAGCTCTTCTGATGGCCTCTTCTTGACGACGCTGAGCTTCTTCCATTTTCGCCTGCCAGATTCCCTCCAAGTCGGGTGGCTCTATTCCTAATTCTCTTTCCACTTCGTATTGATACTTTGGAGCTTGTGGACCCAGCTTTCTATATATAAATGCCAATCCAACACCAGAAATAAGTCCAGATAAGTGTCCCTCCCACGAAACTTGAGGTTCCATCGGAAATATTCCCCATACCATAGAACCATAAACAAACACAACAAATAACGATATCGCCTGAAGTGGTCTATATTTTCGAATAACCCCAGATGTGAATAGGAAACCAGCCAGCGCATAGATTATTCCACTCATTCCAATGTGATAACTATTGTTATTTTCTGCAAAAATCCAAAGTCCAAGTCCAGTTGTTATCCAAGAGATCAATAATACCCTCAGTGCAATTGGTCGATAATAATAAATTAGTGCACTCAACAAAACAAAAGTTGGCAATGAGTTATTTACGATATGCTCTATATTCGAATAAGAATGAATGAAAGGCATAAAAATTACTCCTTTCAATGTATCCACATTTTTTGGCATCACTCCCCATTTATAGAATGGAATTTGAGGGAAAAGATGATCTGCCCAAAACACCAGCCACATTACTAAAACAAGTAAAAATGAATAGATAATTGCTTCAGCGGCAGACCCGAAACCATTTTTTTGTTGATACATGCACTTTGATTGTCAACTATTGTGCCTTGTTAATATTTGTGACAATCTGACATACAGCGATCCAATTCAGCGAAGTCTTTCGTATTTTTGATGTATGGATGAAATTGTAAATCGAGTTAAGGAAAGTGGACTGATATCAATGGATTTAGCAGACTTCAAACCTTCTGTTGAAATTCTAGAGATCGACATTGCCGCTCAATTATGGCAGGGATTGGTTCTTAAGGAGAAAGATTTTCGTTCTTGGATAAAAGAGCACGATTGGACTCAATACAAAGACAAAGCTGTTTTCATTCACTGTTCAACTGACGCAATAATCCCAACATGGGCATACATGTTAATTGGATCACAATTAATACTTCAGGGTGCAACATTCGAAGTTGGACAAAAAATCAATCTGCAGAAAAAATTAATTCAAGAAAACATTGCTAAAATCGACCTTGAGGAATTTGTTGATGGCAGAATTATCATCAAAGGATGTTCTGATATTCCAGCTCCCGAGTTTGCAATGGTAGAATTATTAAAACACATTCAACCAGTCGCTAAAAGCATCATGTACGGCGAACCATGTTCAACAGTTCCTGTTTTTAAGAAGCGGAAATAACTTCGAACTTCAATCCTTTCTTTTTGATCACCTCCACCAATTTGGGAAGGATAACTTGAATGCGATCGAGCATTTTAACGTTATCGTGAACAACTAAGATGTCCCCTGGGTAAATATCATCCGCCTCTTCGATAATTTTATCTACAGAGACTGTATGATCATAATCGTACGACAACCACGACCACATGATAATTTTATAATTCTTCGCAATTGAGCGGGTGTAATGCCATGGAAGCCTACCGTAAGGAGGGCGAAATAAATTCGAATCGATATGCTTGGCAGCTTCATTTATTGATGCTAAATAATCTGATTTTTTAGTCTTCGTTCCCTTCTCATGATGCATGGTATGGTTTCCAATTACATGTCCTTTCGACTTAATTTCGTCGATCAACGAAGGGAATTTCTGGGCATTTGCACCAACGCAAAAGAAAGTAGCCTTGATATTTTCGCTCTCGAGATAATCAAGAATCCAACTGGTTAATTCACTTGTTGGACCATCATCAAAAGTGAGGTAAACGGAATTATTAGACGAAGAAAAACCCCAATGTCTTCGAGGAAAAATCCACTTAAAGATCATTGGGGTTCTAAAAATTTTCATCTATTCCGATTTACGGATTAGGAACCATGTTGCTTGGTTGAACAGGCATCGCTGGTGCTGATTGTGCTTCAGGTCGTGCTTGAACCTGAGGCTTAATCAATCCAAAATGGATTCCCATAGCTTCCGAGTAATCTTGCAGACCGAATAAATACGTTGCATAAACTCCAGCATTTGATCCACGGCGGACACTTTCACCGTTATCATTAGCCAACTCTTTCAATCGATCCATCATTGATGGGAACATATTTTGGTAAACATGTTCGATTGTTGCAGCCGTTTGCTTCGTAACATCGCTATTCGGCAATCCATATTTGTCATCTGAAAGCGCACTGTGTAATTTAAAGTAACCATCCAGTGCAGCATACAAGTCTTTCGTATTATCAGGACGAGCCGCCACTGCAACATTACTCTTCTCGTAGTACGCAAAGATCGTCTCTAAATTATCCGCTACTTGCTTCGCTAATTTCTCGGCAGACTTTTTATCTCCTGCCATCAACAATGTTCCAACATACTCATGTAAGATTCCATCATTGTATGCTGGTAATGGAACACCATTCAATTCATAATTATCAGCTTGTGAACGCGAACGAGTTGGCTCAGACCAGTCAATTACAACATCTGCTGGCATCACTTCCAACGATTTATTCAACAAGGCAGCTGCTTTCTTTTTGTATTCAGCAATTTCCTTCTCAGTTAAACTTGGTGTAAATGAAGTCGCTTGATCTCCAAACTGTGCCATCATTTCTGCTCTTTCGATTTCAGATTCTGCTTGTAGAGCTTTCGCAATAAAATCTTCTGCAAGTGATAAGAAATGCATACGGTATTGCGTTGTATGTCTTCTTGTGTAGTAATCCGTTAACACATCAGGATTGCTCATCTCACCGTAGTTGTATGTATTCATCAAGTTCTCATACATTTCAATAGTATTGTAGCGATCTCTCGGTAAGTTCAACGGACTAACTTCGAACGCCATACCATTTTGCTTAACATATCCTGCACGATACAACGCTAAAGAAACATCTGATCCACCAGGTGATGAGAAATAAAGTCCTCTTTCCCAATTGTTGTTTGCCATTACATCCAACATCATCACCTGCTCTCTTGTCAATCCATTTCCTGTAAATTGGAATTTCAATTGATTCAAGCATTGAGACTTTTGTTCTTCGGTGATAATTCCAGATTTAAATGCATTTTCAGCATTCACAGGATAGGTAAATCCAGAACTTGGGAAGATTCTCAATGATCGTTGACCTTGGTAGCGTACCAAATTGTCATCGTTGCGCACGAAAGCCATAGCATCACTTAAATCAGTATAGTCCCAATTCTTCTCGAAATCCAACATAACATTTTGGAATCCTTGAATTGCTTTTTGATCTCCAGTTACTTGACCACCTCTAACGGCACTGAACAATTCCATCGTCATTCTATATCGATTGAAAATGTCAGCTACCAATTTATCAACAGAAGCATTGTCTGCAGGAACCATTGAGAACGCTTGTTTAATCGCGTTTAATCTACCTTGCGATTTAGCATTTGTCCCTTTTAACGTTGCCAAAGAAGCAGCTACTTTTGTTGCATTCGATTTAATTTCGTTGCGAACAATATTAGTGTTTGCTTCAACACGCATGCGTATTATTTCTTTCAACGACTTCTGATCAATTTTCAATCCAGCTTGAGCATCAATTCCACTATTTCCATAGAACAATTGGAAAAGATCTGAGAATAATACTTGATCCGTGCTACCTGCATACATTAAGATCTGCTCTTCTGTAAATTTGATTGGCAACGGCTCAGAATCGTAAGCTTTCATTTTCATTTGCTCCGTATACCAATCCGTCTGCATCAATGATAAGTTACAAACGCGAACGTCTGTTCTTTTACCTTCCACTTCCTGCATATACCACAATGGGAAAGTATCATTATCTCCATTTGTGAATAGAATTCCGTTTTTACCACAAGAATTCAGATAATTCATTGCCAAATCGTGTGCTGAAGTCTTTAAGCTTCTATCATGATCATCCCAACCTTGTATTCCCATCACCATAGGAACGGAGAATGCTAATAGAGTCGCCACAATTGCACCTTGACTATCACTTTTCAGGACTTTCCCGAGCCCCGTCATAATCCCAATCGCTATTGCTCCAATCAAGAAGATAACCAACCACCCCATAGTTGAAGTGAATGCCATCGCTCCTCCAGCATTAAGAATCAAGAAGACAAATGTTGTAGCACCTCCAACGATTCCAATTTTCATGTATTCTTTCTTACCGAAAGACTTAAACGCTTCATAAAGTGCATAAACACCTAATCCTATCCACAACGCAAAGAAGTAGAAAGATCCAGCATAAGCATAGTCACGCTCTCTTGGTTCGAAAGGCTTTTGGTTCAAGTAAACCACAATTGCCAATCCTGTAAATAAGAAGGCTAACATTACCACAAATGCATCCTTTGGTGCACGATAGAAATGGAATAACAAACCAATCACCCCTAAAATAAGCGGTAAGAAGAAGAATGTATTGTGTGATGGATTATCCTTCGTAAAGTATGGTGCGTTTTCATATTGATCTCCTAATCGAGCATTATCAATTGAAGAAATACCTGAGATCCAATTTCCGCGCATGGCATCACCGTGACCTTGAATATCATTTTGACGACCTGCGAAATTCCACATGAAATATCTCCAATACATCCAGTTCACCTGGTAGTTCATGAAGTAGGTCATGTTCTCCCCGAAAGTAGGTAGACGTTGTCCATCTGTACCTTTCTCAGTTCCTTTATCTTCTGTTGGATCATACCCCGACCAATTCTTATATCCATTTACCTTAGTTGGATCGTTGCTCCAGTACATACGAGGGAAGAAAGTAGTTTGCTCGTAAGTAGGAATTGCATTATTTCTGATTGAAGCATTCGACTCGTAATACTTCTCTGTCACCTCCGCACCAGGATGTTTCTTCGCATATTCATTTGCACGCGCTTCATCTTTGTATGCTTTGATATCATTTCCACCTTTAGAAACAACGAATCTTCTCAAGTAGAATGGCGATTGATCTTTGTAATCTTGAGGTGAATTTGTTTTCGAATTCCAGTATTGACCGAACATTAGTGGTGCTGAACCGTACTGCTCACGTTTCAAATATGCATGCAGTGTTACCAAGTTTTCAGGATCGTTTTCATCTAGTGGTGTATTAGCATTTGAACGAATCACAATTACCGCGAAAGACCCATATCCAATCAACAATAAAATCAACCCCATTGTCGCTGAATACAAAATTCTACGCCCTTTCTTTCTTGTATAACGCAGCAACCAAATACAAGCTCCTACTAACAAGGCAAAGAAGAATATTGTTCCCGAATAAAAAGGAAGTCCAAACGAATTAACAAAAGCCACCTCGAACGACGAAGCTAATGAAATCGATCCTGGAATAACTCCCTCTTGAATAAATCCTAAAATAACAATTCCGAGCACTCCAACTCCCAAAATTCCTTTTATCGAAACTTGTTTTGAGAATCTAAAATAGATCATGAATGTTATCGCTGGAACAACAAGAATACCCAAAAGGTGCACTCCAATTGCTAATCCAAGTAAGAACATAATCAATAACAGCCAGCGATCAGGTGAAGTACCTTTTACTTGCAAACGTCCCTGTTGCACTTGCGTCATTTCTTCATCCCATTTCAAGATAGCCCAGAAAATAACTGCTGTAAACAAAGAAGCCATCGCGTACACCTCACCTTCTACTGCAGAGAACCAGAAAGATTCAGAGAATGTGTAAGCAAGTGAACCGATGACAGCACTACCAAAAATGGCAATTTGATCTCCTTTTGATAACGTTTCTCTCGTTTTGAGAATCATTTTCTTCACGAGAATCGTTATCGACCAGAACATAAATAAAATGGTCAACGAACTTGAAAGAGCCGATAGACGGTTAATCCACACAGCTACATTTTCAGGATCTGCAAAGAATGAGAATAAACGTCCTAACACCATGAAGAACGGTGCACCTGGCGGGTGACCAACTTCTAGTTTATAAGCCGCTGTGATATACTCACCACAGTCCCATAAACTTACAGTGTCCTCAATGGTCATAAAGTAAACTATAGTCGCCACTAAGAAGACGAGCCATCCCAAGTAGAGATTGATTTTTTTGTAATTCATACGCAGTTTTTAATCAGGCCAATTCACCGTGGTCGGTTTATGGCTTGTGCGAATTTAAAAATATTAAACAAGCAAGACAGATCATTAAAGTGAAAAAATGCCAAAATACATTGGATTTAATTTTTTTTAGCGAAATGAAGATTTTTTGCGACAAGGTTTTGGCAGATTCAATTTTGTTTGTAAATTTGCACCCGCTACAGCGCACCACTCTTTTATGGAGAACGTTGTGAAACTGTCCCATGGTGTAACTGGCAACACGTCTGATTTTGGTTCAGAAGAGTCTAGGTTCGAGCCCTAGTGGGACAACTAAAAGCCTTGTAATCGTTTGATTATGAGGCTTTTTCTTTTTGCACTGTCAGTTTTACTGTCAAAACACTATTCATAATGTAGAATATTTACGGAATTCCGTAATGAGAATTACAACATTCCGAACATGTTAAAATTTAGAAATTCAATAAGTTTGGATTTGTATTGCATACACCTATTGGACACTTCTTTAATCTACAGTCAGCATGAATCACTATTTGAAAATTTTCGACTTTCATATTTCTTCAAAGTCAACGAGTACAAATACCACCCTTTTCGACCTCGCAGTTGATCACCCTGATTTGATTAACAACATCTCTCAAGGTAACGATCAGACAGAAAGCATACAAAGACAACTTGTATTTAACAGCTTTAAACTAAAACTTTCATCCGATTTAACCAATGAAAGATTGAAGAACACAACAACCAAGAAAATTGTAAAAAAAAGTAAGTATGTTCAAGATGGTCAAATTCGTACGCGAGAACTACTAGATGACTACAACAATAAAATCATCTATGGAATTTTACATGGAGGAAAAATAACAAACAATGCTTTTTTAGAAAGCCCAATTGATGATTACGACAACTATGAGTACTCATTACTTCATGGTGACAGAATTTATGATGAATTTTTCTTTCTTGTTCATCTTTCATTCCGAACTAACATAGCTAGACTTTTTATACTTAGCTCAAGCTCAAATACAAACATTGATGCAGTTGTTAAAAAGTATTTCCAGACTAACATGTTTAAAACACCAAATAATGAAAGAACAAAGGTAAGTAGCTATGTGCCTTACGAATACAGGGATGAAGTTTTAAATCGTGTTACGGTAAACTCAATTACTATCTCAAAGCTCGACACAGTAATTAGTGAAGACGATGGGATAGAATACGAGGTACAAATCAAACTCAAACCAAAATCAACCAATTCATTCTCCATATTCAATGGAGATAAAATACAAAGAATACGTAGAAGTAAGGTGGTTTTTGAAAGTGATGAAACAAATGACATGAATAGCGACATTAAATTCAGCATCAAAGACCCTAATACAAGCTCATCAAAAACTATTGCTTTTGGACAAGAGAACGAATTCATTCCAAGAATTGTTTTAACGGATGAAGAAGTTTACAATAACTCAACACAAATTGATGTGGATAGCCTTAAATCATTATGTTTAGAGTATATAAAATATAATGATACTATTTTAGAATAGAATATGTTTAAAACCGAGCGCGCATATAAACTTATACTAGGTAAGTATTTTGGGGTATTTATATTTCTATACTTTTGTTTAATTCTTAGCTCATCACTGTTTGTATTTCGCATAAGCCAAGAAATACAAGATTCCTTGCTCACAATAATGAGCATAATCTTCCCATTAATAGCAGGGTTCTTAACATTTGGTCGAGAGATGTTGATATCACTTAAGAATAAAATAAAGAACATTAAAGACAACGACGAAAAAGATAGAGGAAGACCAACAACCGACAGTAATAAAATAAAAATACAGTCACTTAAATCACTATCCTACAATTTCATAAGTGTGGTAACAAGCTCATTTATGATTTCATTTATTTTGATTATTTCTCTTTTGGTATCTAAATTCAATGATTACTTATTCATTACTGATCACAAACTAGAATTCAGTATTCTGTACTTCACAGAAAACTGGATAAACATCTCTATAAAAATAGTATTCTTCTACCTGTCTTACAGCATGTTATTAAACCTGTTATTCCTATCAATTTTTATTGTCAAAACCACAAATTACGATGAATCAGTTGAGACATGAAGATTCTTCTCAAGACTCAAAATACAGAAACTATTTCAATGAATCCTCCAGATTTATTTCGAAAAACTTACAACTATTCATAGTTACACCTACTATTTTAGGGGGAATTTGGCAGCTCATTGAACTTCTTTTTCTCTCTCCAAGTTTTGTTCGATTCTTTTCAGTAACACAACTTATTGCAGATGGCATACTCATTTTATTATTACTCTCTTTTGCCATTTTAATTTATCGTTTTATTGCATTTGGAATGAGTAGAGAATTTGAAGAAAACGATCGATCAAAGCTATATAACTACGCCAGGGGAGCGGGGATTATCACAATTGGTCTCTACGCACTTTACCTGTTTTTTATTCCTAGCTTTTTTAGGATTTCAACAACTGGAGAAAACAACCTAATCAGCTCAATAATAGCAATATCTTTCCTTGTAATGGGCGTTAATTCCTTATACAAAGGTCTCCAGTACATCATATATGGCTTAAATAAAAAAGTCCTCAATTTGCGGGAACTTCATTGGTCACTCAACCTGACTGCAATTATTGTTATCATTTCTACAATTCTAGTTTCAGCGTATATCTCATTTCACACTATAAAATCAGCCCGTAAACTCTATAAATTCCCCACAGGAATTAAAAATTTAGAAAATATTAATTGCTACCTGCTAAAAGAGTATAACGTAAGTAGTGAAAACTGGACTCTTGAATATACTAATGATAAATTTCTTTTTATTTCGATCAAAGAGAAAAAGGAAAGACTACTAATAATTGAATTTAGCACACTAACTGACCCTAGCTATTGCTCAGATAATGACAATACTATTCCACCGATGTCTCCAGTTGACTCAACAACTCAAGTAGTTCAGGACTCAACTCACAATTAGTTAATCCTTCTTGTGTGGCTAAATTAATCCAGTCTCTTTTTCTTGGGAAATACCGCCAATGCTCAACATCAACAGCTACACTTGTACCAACAGGCTTAAACACTTTCTCTTTGCAGTTAAACCCGAACCTTTCAAAGACTCTTCTATTCTGCATTGCCTTGACTATATTAAACATAGCACGCACATACACTTTGTGACCCCCAGTTCCTTTTTTGTTGACGTCTGGCTCTGTAAATATTTTTGTACTGTATTTAACCACTTCAATTAAGCCCGTTTTGACATCCCAAATAGGCTGTATATCCTGTGCGTATTTTCTGGTATATCTGTACCCCCATATTAACAACCACTCTTTTAGAATTGCCTCGGCGGTTTCTTTGTCCTTTACAATCATGTGAAAGTGTGGATTGTAAGTTCTTTTTTGTTGGTTAAAATTGCATTCTAGCGACCTTATACCAACGGGCTTAACTCCCTTACCCCTTGAAGCTCTTTTTCGCAACCTCTCTTTGATTATTTGGAATCCCTCTTCCATTTTATCCATCATTAAAGGAAGTCGCTTTGCTGAGCAGGATTTAACTGTTAAAGTAAGGAAGTAAGGCTCTTCCCATTGTGATAATTCTGGAAAGTATTGATTTAGAACTTCAGCTTTGCGGACTCTATTGCAATAGGTACAAATTCGACCCCTACAAAGATTTGCGTGTCCTTTACCATTTGATGAGGTGATATTTCTTCTACAATTGAAGGTACTCCAGAAATAGTACTCCATCCTACTATCCTTTTTATCCCTTGCAACATCTATTAGTGACAAAGCTAAACTGTTAGATACGAACTTTGTTCTGGCGTTCTCTTCCATTCGTAGCCAATCCGACAAATCTACCCCTTTGCCTTTGACAAAATCCACCTTCTTTGGAGACTCTTTTGTCCGACTTTGTCCTAATGTATTGATACGGTCACTCATCAACATGAGGATTTAAGCTCTACGCTTATACTTTAAGGACTTAACCTCATCCAAGGAGTTTTCTAAATCGCTCTTTGCAATTAGATACTTTCGACCTGGTCTAGTTGCGGGAATATCTCCCTCTTTTATGTATTTGTAAATACTTTGTTCAGAGACCCGCAGATATTCGGCTGCCTCTTCTACCGTGAAATTAATTTCCTTCTCTTCGCTTTGGAGAGAGTCTAACACAGTACCCAATAACGATTCAATCTTTGTTAATCGTTCCTCTAATAATTCAAATGGATTCCCCATAGTTTCAACACTTTTTATTTGTGAAACTACTGGTAAGCACTACCATTTTGGGGAGGTAGTAACTACGTAGTACTACTACGTGTTTAATTTAAGCCCTTAATAAGTCGTTATTTGCAAGTTCCTGAGCTTTAGGATATTCTTTTAACATGAAGTCCTTAACATATTCAATAGACTTTTTATTCTTTAACCTTTTTACCTCATCAAAAGCAATCTCATTATACTTTAATTGAATGTTTTTGGCATTCTTATTGAATTTAGTAGATAACTCTGACCACGCTTGAACACTTGGAAAATCACAATCTAGAAACTTTGTTTTTGTGCTCGATAGATAGTAAGCATAGTAGGCTATATCCGTTCGTGTTGGTCGTGCTGAAGTAGTAGTACTATTTTGGTTTACACTATTTATTAAATTTTGCTCCTTTTCGATATAGTGCCTTGTCTTTAGTGAATTTTGCTTATCCTCGTAAAACTTCTTTTGTAAGTTCAGAAAATAACTGCTCTCTCTACCTGAGAGCTCTCTCTCCATTATTCGTGTATTAATGCTGTCTAACGAATTATTAACCTCTGACAAAGAAGTCAATACTGGAGAGTTATTAAACTTCTCTGTAAGGGCATAAAAGCCCTTTCTTAATAGATTTCTAACAAAGGAGTATACATCAAATAATAACACACCTTTACCCGACTGAAATACGAACGACTGATAAAACATCTCCACTAAATCTTTTTTGTGCTGAGCTTCCTTAAACACATGATTATTTGCAATTATTGTATTCATAAATTCCTGCGCTGCCATTATATATGTCATCTCCATTTGCAACCTATAAGGCTTACACATCTTATCCTCGTTATCCTCACTCTTACCTGCGCAAAACAAACAACCCTCAAATTCTGGTAGAGCATCCTTCATTCTTTGATGAATATCACCCTCAAGCTCTTCAAGTCTATTTTTCCCAACGATCATTTCTATATAATCAATTGGCTGCATTCCTAGACTCTGAAAAAACTGCTCCTTTAACTCTTCTGTCTTAAACTTGAGTTTCTTTTTTACAATCTTGTCACCGTTAAAATTTACTCCTACGGGTTTAATATTTTCCTGTTGTTTGCTCATTATTTTACTTTTCTTAACGGCGTTGTATTCATTTGCCAAACATTATTCATTTCTTCTCTTTTTGCCTTTGGATTTACCTTAACATACTTCTCAAAGCTTTGCAGATTTTTGTGTCCTGTGATTTCTTTTACAACCTCTGGACGCATTCCACCCTCCAGAGATAAACTAATGAATGTTCTGCGGGCTGTATGGCTCGAAATACGCTTATACTTTGGCAATATCTCTTCTTTGCGTTCTGCACCGATGAACGTGGTTTTCTTTGTCGGTTGAGTTAATCCCACTTTTTGACAAACCTCTTTAATATACTCTCTAAACTTCTGCTCCGAAATAATTGGTAATTCGTAATTATACTTTTGTAAAATATATCTTGAATAGTCGTTTAAGGGAATAGAGAGAACGTCACTTGTCTTCTTTGTAACTATGGTTAATGTATCTCCATCAACATCAGAACGATTGATAACTGAATAATCTGAATACCTCATCCCAGTAACACAACCGAAATAGAATAAATCTCTGACACGCTCTAATCGTTTATTCTCTGAGAAATCATACTCCCAAATTTGTTCGATTTCTTTCTTTGTCAAAATCACTTCATTGGTTTCTGCGGAGACTTTCTTAAACTTTCTATATTCAAGATTGAAGTGGAAACGCTCTTCATGCGCCCAATTCATAAAAGTCTTAATAGCACCAACATTTCTACCTAGTGTATTTTGAGTGTGTTCTTTCACCTTCCTGCAATAGTCGGAAAACTCCAAAATGAATGTTTTGTTAATTCTATTGAACGTTAGATTGTACTTTGTATCTGTCTGAAAGTCCTCAAGCACTTGTTTAACATTATTGTAACGCTTGATAGTTGACTGTTTAATAGAACCCTCTTTCTTTTTGTATTCAATAAACTTTTCAAAGACCGATAAAAAACCTCCTTCGCCCTTTTTGCTTTTCTTAAAGACTCCGTTAAAGTGATCTCTTAAAGCTTTTATTGTCAATACCTCTTGTACTAGTTTGTAGTTAGCTACAATATCATCTAAAGCGGCAGGATACCTTTGAAGCTGACTATTTATATTTCTATGCCTTTGGGCTTCCGCTCCCCTTCCATTTACTTTGTTAGGTTGCCTATTCTCAAAATCCCATTCGCTCGGGTGAATTTTCTCACCAGTTGAAAAGATAAACTTCCTTCCCTCGGTCTTAACATAGACACTAAATAGAATTAGCGTTTCGCCGTCTTTGGAGCTCTCATTTAATACAAAACTATGATTCATATATACTACTGTCAGTTTTACTGTCAGTAAAGATATAAATTAATCGTAATTTGATTAATATTTAATCAAATTATTTTGAGATATATTAATATATTTCAGGTAGTTACAAGTTAATTGATACTAATTAAAATTATTAGGTTCGATAGCTAGTGGGACAACTAAAAGAGCTTCATCATTTTGATGGAGCTTTTTTTATTTAATAAAATTTGTATTGGGCTCGAACGAGCCTACCTCAGCCTATCGGACTTCCCGTCCGGACTTCGTCTTCGGAAATGTATTTCCTCTAGCGGGACAACTAAGAAAGCTTCATCGTTTTGATGGAGTTTTTTTTGGGCGTACAGCCGGGCTATACGCTATATCTTTTCTCAAGTTCAAAGGATGTCGCTGCTATCCCTGTCCGAATCTTTGGTATAAACCAATCATCCTCACATTTGTCCGCTGACATATTTGACTCACAAAATCTCCTTTAGCCCCTTGGTTCACAATTAACTAATCACTATTTTCAGGCTGAACTAAACTTAAATCTTGTGAAAAAACTACATCTAACTCTGGCATTAATGCTGTCATATATGAGTTTTGGACAAAATCCAACTTGTGACGGAACGCGCTATCTCAATCCTGTTTACACTCCCACATCAACGACTGGGATTTTATTCGGTAACAATACAACCATTGGCGGAAGTAATCAAGATCTATATTTAGACTTTTTTGAACCTAGTGGCGATTTAGCAGCTGAAAGACCATTAATTATTCTTGCGTTTGGCGGAAGTTTTATCGGTGGACAAAGAAGTGACATGCATCCTTTTTGTGAATATTACGCGGCCATGGGATACACTTGCGCTGCTATTGACTACCGACTATATGATGGTCCACTTTTTCCATTACCAGATTCGGTTACCATGACCGACGAGGTACTAAAAGCGGTTTCTGATATGAAAGCTGCAATTCGTTTTTTCCGAGAAGATGCGGCCAACTCAAACACTTATAAAGTAGACACCAATTTGATTTTTGTAGGAGGAATTTCAGCTGGTGGAATTGTTGCCGGTCATGCTGGGAATCTAGATCCAACGGACCCAATTGAAAGCTATATCGATCCATTAATTACAGCAAATGGTGGATTTACTGGAAATAGCTCAACTAATATTCAATATGGTGACGGAGTTAGCGGAATTCTGAATTTTTCAGGTGCTCTTCGAGACGCTGCTTATATTGACGCCAACGATCCACCACTTTTCTCTGTCCATGACGATGGAGATGATGTTGTACCATACGCTGCAGGATATGCTAGTATTGCTACTTTCCCGATAATTGCCTTGGAAGGCTCCTTTTTAATGGACCAGCAAGCTCAATCTGTTGGAGTTACAAGTGAGTTAATTACGATCCCAAATAGCGCAAATCATGTTGGATATTTTAATAATGCCACTTCAACTGATACAATTTTGGGACACTCTTTAGATTTTTTATACCCAATAGTGTGTGCTGGAAGTATTGGTATTCAAGAATTGACAGCTTCGGATGTCCATATTTACCCAAACCCATCAAATACTCAGGTTAGTATTTCTATCAACGAAGAAACATCGTTAGAAATAAAACTATTTGATTTATCTGGTAGATTTATTAGCCAAACAGAATCATTAGGAGGAAAAGCAACTTTTGATGTATCCGAATTGCAAGGCGGGACCTATTTAATTGAAGTCCAAAGTCGCAATGGCCTGGTAAGAAAACAACTAATTGTTGAATAAAAAAAAAGCCCAGTTGAACTGGGCTTTTTTTATTTAAATACAGACGTCTTAAAAATCTCTATTAATTCGTTCTTGCCACTATCATTGTCCGAAACGATAGTCACATTTAATTCGTAGTCACCAAAAACCGCGTTGAAAAAAGTTTGTAGCATTTTCACTTCACCCTTTTCATTTTTAAGCTTCAATTCGTATTGATAAAAATCTTTACCGGATAATGTTGTAACAACTGTTTCTGTAGAATCAACTATTACACCTTGATCAGAATACATTGAATAAAAGAGCGATTTTACACCCTGATTATTTTGAATCCATTCTTGCAAAGAATCATAAGTATTTGGTAATACAATCGATTGAAAAATAGTTGAACTATCTTTTTGAAAACTGAAAGCATTTACGAGCAATGCAGTGTCCATTTTCTGACCTGAAGTTTGTTCAGTTTGTTCAATCCCCTCCTTATTATTTTCATACAATTGATCACCTTCAATTATTTGGTACCCGACAGGAACATTTAATTTCCAACCAATATTTTCATTGAAATAGGCGTACGGTTGAATTCTTTCCTTTGCCGTGTTTACTTCAGAATTACACGAGGCCAATACAAATAGGGTAACAGATAATGCTAATATTGCTAATCTCATTGATTCAATCTTTGAATTATATAATTGATTTTTCCTCCTACTTTCAATTTCGTTATTTTAATCACACAGTTTTTATAGTCAACCTCTTGATTATCTTTTTGCGGATCATAAGTCCCACCAAAATTAGCATTAAGTATGCTTTCAAACTTGGCTTTATTCTTCCCTTTAACGATTACCGAAACTTGATCAACTTTATCTTGCGAAAAATTTAAACTATAGTTTTTAAACTTGACATCATTCGCATTTAGTTTTTTGATGGTGATTGTACCTGAATTATAGATTGAGTCCGGAACACTTATGTTCAAACCTTCTGATTTGAATAGATCACATGGGTAGAGCAGTTCGAAACTACTCGTCTTTTTTAAATAGTGACGTATAGAAGCATCTTGGGCATGTACATGAATACCGAACAAGATAAAAAGTGGTATTAGGATTAATTTCATTTCTCTTAGATATACAAATGCCCCGAGCGAACCCGAGGCATTTATTATTTTACTACAACACTTTTTAGTTACCTGTAACAACAGTTGTGTAAGTAGTTTTGAAAAGTTTAGATTCAACTTTATAGTCAACAGAAGCAACCTTCTTGATCCCTCCGTTTTGAGCAGCTTTAGCAATTGAAATGTCCGCTTCCATTGGGCGGAAAATTCCTAAAATTACTGAGTAGCTTGCTTCTCCTCGCTTAGTATTTTCATTGTCCGTAACTAAAACTGGACCTGAAATAGAGCATGAAGCCAAAGTCAAAAGAACACCGGCAACAACTCCTGTTTTTAAAATATTTTTCATGATTTTAAGTCTTTAAGATTATTCACCTGTTACAATTACCTCAACTTTAGAGAAGAAAATAAAATTCTTCACTTTCACGTCTACAGTGGCAACTTTGTCGATGTATGCTTTACGAGCCGCCTCAATAACACCAAAGTTTTTGTTTGTTGAAAACAGACCTGCTTGCATAGATCCGCCGTATCCACCACCAGTTCCGAAGATAACAGTAGTTTCTGAACGACCAACTTTGCTCCCAATTGGGTTGTTAGTTGCTGTATATGGCATAATTGTAGAACAAGATGCAAATGCAAAAAGTCCTAATCCTGCGATAATTAATTTAATGCTTTTCATTTTCTAAGTTTTAGTGGTTACTCTCCAGTTACAGTTAATTTGTAATGAGGAATGATTAGAAGAACACGAACTTTCATTTCAGCGATACCAACTTTAGTTATACCACCATCTTTCATTGCTCCTTCGTACGAAAGATCTAAATCCTTCTTGAATGGAGTTCCTTTTACCTCTCCAGTTTTGTCTCCAACTGAGTTGTTAGTTACAACAGCAGTGTGTGAAACAACACAAGAAGTCATCGAACCTGCAACCAAAGCTGCAAAAAGTCCCATTTTCAATTTTCTCATAGTTGTTATGTTATTTAAATTACGATCGTAAATATAGCAATTGAAAATCAAGCAACAAGAAAAAAGAAAGGTTGTAAAAAAACTACGCAACTTTTCGTAGAAGCAGAGTTTGCGGCCCGGCGAAGCTGAATAGCTTGTGCAGTTCAAAACCTAATTGAATAAAAAAAGTAGCTTGACCATAGAAAAGCTACTTTTTAAAAATGAAATTTGTTTTGAGCAAACAACTAGAAAACGAAGACGGATTAGCCGCCCAAATAATCTAGTAAGTTGAATTCGCTCCGCCAATATTTTCAATTGGATGCCAAGTTGTTTTCACTTCTTGACAATCGGAAATCATATACAAATCTTGCGCGTCTTCCGACATCCAATCGCGATCGTATGTTTTGATGCGTTTCAAATTCAATACCGTACTCTCGCGTAACTGTGTAATTCGTGCTTGATCATTGCCTGCATAAACCACAGCGTTGACATCCATGTGTTCGCACAACGGCTTCGTCATTTCGTCTACTGATCCCGTCAAAATATTCACGACACCACCCGGAACATCTGAAGTATTGATCACCTCTGCAAAAGTTACTGCGCACAACGGCAAGTTCTCCGAAGCGATAACAACACATGTATTACCACCAGCGA
Source organism: Henriciella pelagia (assembly GCA_964219255.1). Classification (GTDB taxonomy): domain Bacteria; phylum Bacteroidota; class Bacteroidia; order Flavobacteriales_D; family Crocinitomicaceae; genus UBA4466. The sequence goes on along the minus strand of CAXPPC010000003.1, from coordinate 401,249 downwards.
TAACAGGTGCCACCACAGAAACAAGTCCGATTAACGAAGTAGATTGCTCAGCAATAACCCCAACAACTCCAGTTGGCTCATGAACACTAAAGTTGAAATGCGAAGAAGAAACCGGATTCACTGAACCGAGCACCTGCGTGTATTTATCACACCATCCAGCGTAATAAATCAGACGATCAATTGCCGTGTAAACTTCTTTTTCAGCCTGTGCTTTTGTTGCTCCTTGAAAAACCAATTCTTCTACAAACTGTGCTTTTCTTCCTTCTAGCATTTCAGCGATTCTGTACAAGATCTGACTTCGATTTAATGCCGTTTTTCCAGCCCATCCACCGAATGCTTTTCGTGCAGCAACTACTGAATTTCTAATATCTTTTCGTGATGATAGACAAACGTTACCAAGTAATTCTCCTTTTGGATTTTTTGGTGTGTAATATCTACCTGATTCAGTTCGTGGAAACTTTCCACCGATGAATATTTTGTATGTTTTTAATACTTCCAAACGTTCCATAATTACTTCAAATTAACGTATCCTTCCAAACCATGAAGTCCACCTTCACGACCAAATCCACTTTCTTTGTATCCTCCAAACGGTGATGTTGCGTCGAATTTATTGTAGGTATTTGCCCAAATCACCCCGGCATTCAATTTAGTTGTCAAGTTAAAAATGCGCGATCCTTTGTCCGTCCAAACTCCAGCAGCCAAACCATAAGGTGTATTGTTCGCTTTTTGAATCACTTCATCTACCGTTCTGAACGTTTGAATTGTAAGTACAGGTCCGAAAATCTCCTCTTGCACAATTGTACTTGACTGTGCAACATCCGTAAAGATTGTTGGTGCACAATAGAAACCATCTTTTGGCAACTTGCATTTTGTTTGATGCATTGTTGCTCCTTCGTTCAGTCCAATTTTGATGTACTTATTAATCGTATCCAATTGCTCTTTCGAATTGATAGCTCCGACATCCGTGTTTTTATCCATTGGATCTCCAACGATCAACGTTTCCATTCGGCGTTTCAATTTCTTGATCACTACATCCGCAACTCCTTCTTGAACAAACAAGCGAGATCCAGCACAACATACGTGACCTTGATTAAAGAAAATTCCGTTCACTACACCTTCCACTGCTTGGCCGATTGGCGCATCATCCATGATAATGTTTGCCGACTTCCCTCCAAGTTCAAGCGTAGCTCTTTTATTCGTCCCTGCAATTGCCTTTTGAATGATTTTTCCAACTCCTGTTGACCCTGTGAAGGCAATTTTGTCGACATCATCATGATTTACGATAGCTGCACCCGTATCTCCATAACCCGTTACGATATTTACAACACCCGCTGGCAATCCAGAATCGTGAATAATTTCAGCCAATTTCAATGCAGTTAGTGGAGTTGTCTCAGCTGGTTTTAACACAACCGTATTTCCAGTTGCTAAAGCTGGGGCAATTTTCCAGGCAGCCATCAATAATGGGAAATTCCATGGTATAATCTGTCCAGCTACGCCAATCGGCTCTACTTTTCTATTTGGAAAAGCGTACTCTAACTTGTCCGCCCAACCCGCATAATAAAAGAAATGATTACATGCCAACGGCACATCAACATCTCTTGATTCGCGAATTACCTTTCCAGCATCTAATGTTTCGATTACAGCAAATTCACGAGCACGTTCTTGCATCAAGCGGGCAATACGATAAATGTACTTTGCCCTTTCGCTTGGCTTCATTTTCGACCAAACATTGTTATATGCTTTTCGTGCAGCCTTTACCGCTTTATCAACATCCTTTTCATCAGCGTGAGCGACTTTAGCTAACACTTTTTGATTTGCTGGATTAATTGTTTCGAAATATTTTTTTGAATTCGGCTTTACCCATTTTCCATCGATATAGAGATCGTACTGCTCTTTAATATCGATGTGACTTGCACTTTCTGGCGCGGGTGAATAATTCCATTCCATATTATCTTCTTAGTATAAATCTTATTAATCGATAGCGAAATAATCAGCTGACTGGTATACACCAGTTTCTGCTTTCATTATTTGCATCAGAACATCATTTGCTAGACTACTAGCTCCGAAACGGAACCACTTGTTGTCCAACCAATCGCTACCCAATACTTCTTTCACCATCACTAAATTATGCAATGCTAGTTTCGAGTTTGAAATACCACCTGCAGGCTTCATTCCAACCATAATACCAGTTTCGTCATAAAAATCACGAATTGCTTCAAGCATTGTATACGTTACTTGCATAGTTGCCGCTGGTTGAATTTTACCAGTAGATGTTTTAATAAAGTCGGCTCCAGCGTACATAGCAATATCACTTGCTTTGCGAACATTGTCTAACGTTACCAATTCACCTGTTTCCAAAATCACTTTCAATCTTGCGGCACCACAAGCTTCTTTTATTGCAGCAATTTCATCAAATACAAAATTGTAATCTCCAGCAAGGAATTTCCCTCTTGAAATCACCATATCGATTTCATCTGCTCCTTGATCAACTGCAAATTTTGTATCCATCAATTTAACATCCAAAGGAGCCTGTCCACTTGGGAATGCAGTTGATACCGAAGCTACCTTAACTCCACTTCCTTTAACAGCTTCTTTAGCAGTTTTAACCATTGAAGGGTACACACAAACAGCAGCTACCGTTGGTAAACCAGGATGTACATCATGAAGGTGTTTGGCCTTAAAGCACATTTGCTTCACTTTACCTGGGGTATCTTTTCCTTCTAACGTTGTTAAATCGATCATGTTCAACGTCATTTTCAGACCCTGAACCTTGGCATCGTTTTTAATACTTCTTGTTTGAAACTTAGCAACTCTCTCTTCTACACCAACCTTATCGATAGTTGGAGTCTTGCTAAAATCGGGAATTGTAAGATTTTTCTTAGCGCTTTTCTTCGCCATAAATTGATTAGTTAATTCATCACAAATATACTCTCAATCAGTAAAATAAAAAAGGACCCATTTCTGAGTCCTTAAAATCATTTTCTAGATTGATTTAAAGTTGTCCATCTGAGTGGTAATTACCTTTCTTGTACACTTTAACTTTCAGTAGAATTCCGTCTACATCGTATTCGTATACTTTACCATCCCAAAGTCTTCCATTTCTAAATTCACCATCCTGCCAAATTTCGTCATTCTCGTTGTACAACTTATTGTATCCATTCGGCTGGAATTTTGCACCTTTTGTCCTAGGTGTACCTACACTTGGCGCCGGCTCTTTTGGAGTTAAATCTGGAACTGTGTTCGATGGAGGATTCACTCGTTCTTTTTGTTCAGACTTCGTTACAGATCCGTCCTCTCCATAAAAAATCACCTCCTTGATGTCTCCGTTTTCGTAATATCTTGTTGCTTTTCCTGTTGGAATTCCGTCATTTGCTTCATAAACAAACTCCTCCTGTCCATTCGCATAGTAATACTTTACAGTACCCTGCTCTTTACCCTCATCATTGTACACTCCTTCGTATTCAATGACACCATTAGGATGAAACCTCTTTAGCGAATCATAATACTTGTTTCTACTGAAAACACCAACTTCCTTGACTGTACCGTCTGGGTATAATTTGGTGTAAGCTCCACTTGGACGGTTATTTTTATACTCCCCCTTTAATTTTGGAGTAACACCGTCGTTGTGATACTTAATCCACAATCCTTCTTTTCTATTATCTACGTAAGAACCTTCTTCGATTTTACCATCTTCAGGATAACCTAGCGCTGGTCTATCTTTCCCAAGGAAAACCCATTTCCCTTGTTTACGTCCTTTTTCATCTGTTATATTAACATCACCTCCACCTTGATCGCCAGAAGCGAAAGCACTTACAGAAAGTACTGATGATAAGAACAACAAGAATAAAGCTTTTAGTGCCATACTATTTGTAGTTTCGTTTTAGGAGAGTCTGTTCTAGTTTTAGTCTTAACGAAAATAAGAATAGCTCAACCAAGTTCAAAGAAATATTAACTGTTTTCGCTTAACAATAGTTTTTCTTCGATGAATTTACATACGTCGCAATATAAGAAATGGTTACAATGTTCTAAATTAGTTATTTAGCAATTCCACATTTACATTCTCCATCATAACCTTCACGAGCTCAGAAGTTTCGTATTTTTCTTTCCAACCCCAATCGGCTCTTGCTTGAGAATCATCAATTGATCCCGGCCATGAATCCGCAATTTTTTGACGGAAATCAGGTTCATAAGCAATCGAGAAAGAGGGTTCAATTTTCTTTATCTCATCGGCTAACTCTTTAGGTGTAAAACTGCATCCAGATAAATTATATGAAGATCGAATTGAGATAGAGTCACTCGGCGCTTCCATCAACTCAATAGTTGCACGAATGGCATCCTCCATGTACATCATTGGTAAACGTGTATTTTCACTCAGAAAGCATGTGAATGACTCATTCATTTTTGCTTTGTAAAAGATATCCACTGCATAGTCGGTTGTTCCACCACCAGGTAAACTAGTATATGAAATCAACCCAGGATAACGAATACTTCGAACATCAACTTCGTAATTTTTTGCGTAATACTCGCACCACCGTTCTCCCGATTGTTTTGAAATTCCATACACAGTTGAAGGTTCCATAACTGTCATTTGAGGTGTATTTTCTTTAGGGGTTGTAGGTCCGAAAACTGCAATAGAGCTTGGCCAAAATACCTTCTTCAAATGACCTTCTTTCGCAAGATCTAATATTGTAAAGAGACCTTCCATGTTCAATTTCCATGCAAACATTGGATTCTTTTCAGCTGTAGCAGACAATAATGCGGCTAGTAAGTACACCTCTGTAACTTTGTTTGAAATAACAAAATCTCGCACGCTTTCTCGATCCAAAATGTCCATTTTCTGATATGGACCGTTAGCTAATGAAGTCGGACAATTATCTTTCAAATCTGCCGCTATGACTAGATCATTGCCAATTTTTTCGCGAAGCGCAAGTACTAATTCGGTTCCAATTTGGCCGCAAGCACCGATCACAAGAATCTTTCTCATTTCAATTCAATTTATGGAGCAAATAGAGGGATAATTTCATGAAATTCCTAACAAGAGAATACTTTTTTGTTTACACATTGTATTCCTGATCTTAATCATTTTTATTCGTGGATTGATTAATTATTTTTGTACTAAATTGCCCTAGTATGTGGACTGAACTGAAATTATTATTGCTCTTTATTATAAAGAGGAACCCGGAATGATTTGCACCTTATGCAGATCAATAATTTCAGTTAATCAAATTTAAAAAATATGCCATTTTATCATAAACTTGGGAAGATTCCTCACAAACGACACACTGTTTTTCGTAAAGAAAACGGTGAATTGCACCATGAACAATTGTTCGGTACCATCGGATTCGACGGAATGTCTTCTCTACTATATCATTTGCAACCACCAACAGTGGTAAAATCTTTTGAGGGATCAATTGATTTAAATCCAGAAATTGCCATTGATAAGCAACTTCAAATGAGAAGTCTTGCTGGATTTAAAGTTGCACCAAAGGATGACTTCCTCGAAAGTCGCGTTCCTGTATTGGTTAATAACGATTGCCACATTGTTTTATCGTCTCCAAAAAAATCATTGAGAGACTATTTCTACAAGAATGCAGATTGCGACGAAGTAATATTCATTCACGAGGGATCTGGAACTCTTCGAACTCAATTAGGAAACATTCCATTTAAGTATGGAGATTACTTAGTAATTCCACGAGGGATGATTTACCAAATTGATTTCGATTCAGAAGGAAATCGATTGTTTATTGTGGAATCATTCCACCCAATTTACACGCCAAAACGTTACCGTAACTGGTTTGGACAATTGTTAGAACACTCTCCATTTTGCGAAAGAGATTTTAGAGGTCCGGAAGAATTAGAAACACACGACGAAGCAGGAGATTTCTTGGTGAAAACAAAAAAACAAGGAATCTTATATTCATACACTTATGCAACACATCCATTTGATGTAGTTGGGTGGGATGGATACAATTATCCGTATGCATTTTCAATACACGACTTCGAACCGATCACAGGTCGCGTGCACTTACCTCCTCCAATTCACCAAACTTTTGAAACGGGAGCATTTGTGATCTGTTCATTTGTTCCTCGATTATATGATTACCATCCGGATGCAATTCCAGCTCCGTACAATCATAGTAATATCGACTCAGACGAGGTTCTATACTATGTTGATGGTGATTTTATGAGTAGAAACAATATCGAAAAAGGACAAATCACGTTACATCCAGCGGGAATTCCACATGGTCCTCACCCTGGTGCGTACGAAAGAAGTATTGGTAAGAAAGAAACAGAAGAGCTTGCCGTGATGGTTGATACATTCAAGCCATTACAATTAACCAAACAAGCAATGGAACTAGAAATCGACGATTACTACTTGTCTTGGTTAAATCACTAAATTATTAAACATCAAATTGAAAAAAATGTCAGAATCAAAAACACCACAAAGTGTAGAATACGGATTAGAAAAAATCTTTGAAGGAGCTCAAGACTTCCTTCCTTTATTGGGAACTGACTATGTTGAGTTCTACGTAGGGAATGCGAAACAAGCTGCTCATTTCTACAAGACAGCCTTCGGATTTCAGTCGTTGGCTTATGCTGGACTTGAAACAGGAATGAAAGATCGCGCTTCTTATGTTTTGAAGCAAGATAAAATTCGCATTGTTCTTACAACAGCATTGAATAGTGAGTCTCCAATTGGTGAGCACGTAAAAAAACACGGTGACGGAGTTAAAGTAGTTGCTCTTTGGGTAGAAGATGCTCGCAAGGCGTACGAAGAAACAACATCACGTGGAGCGAAATCATTCATGGAGCCAACCGTAGAAAAAGACGAGCATGGTGAAGTAGTTCGTGCAGGAATCTACACGTACGGAGAGACTGTACACATGTTTGTTGAACGTAAAAATTACAATGGAACTTTCTTGCCTGGTTATGTGAAATGGGAATCAGATTACAACCCGACTCCAGTTGGATTGAAATACATCGATCACATGGTAGGAAATGTTGGTTGGAATGAAATGAATACTTGGGTGAAGTGGTACGAAGACGTAATGGGATTCGTTAACTTCCTTTCTTTCGACGATAAGCAAATTCACACGGAATACTCCGCTTTGATGTCAAAAGTAATGTCGAACGGTAATGGAAGAATTAAATTCCCTATCAACGAGCCAGCTGAAGGTAAAAAACGCTCTCAAATTGAAGAATATTTAGACTTTTACGAAGGATCTGGAGTTCAACATATCGCTGTGGCAACAGATGATATTATTAAAACAGTTTCCGACTTGAGAAGCAGAGGTGTCGAATTCTTGACAACTCCACCAGAAGAGTATTATCGTGCAGTACCGGAAAGACTTCAAGCACATGATCATGAATTGGCCGAAGATATCAATAAGTTGAAAAGCCTTGGAATTATGATCGATGCTGATGAAGAAGGATATTTATTACAAATCTTCACTAAACCAGTTGAAGATCGTCCAACTTTATTCTTCGAAATCATCCAACGTATGGGAGCTAGAGGATTTGGAGCAGGTAACTTCAAAGCACTTTTCGAATCCATCGAACGTGAACAAGAAAAAAGAGGCACACTATAATAGTACGACTAATTAATGTTTGAAACTGCCGTTATTCAATTGACGGCAGTTTTTTTGTTCAAATTTTCACGGAAAACTGATTCTAATCATAAGCTGTGCGCTCTGAAATACGTACATTTGACTGGACTAAAAATACTGTATGAAGCGCGACGAACTGATCCAAGCAATTGTAGATAAATATGAGGCAATGGGACAAAATCCCGACACCTATTTATCTGGACTTCTCCACTCTGAACCAATCACTTATTGGGATTACATTCAAGTTGATGCCCTTTTAGGTTTGCAAATTCAACGAACAGAATTAAAGGACGAAATGGTGTTCATCATGTATCACCAAATCAATGAGCTCTTATTCAAGATGATTTTATGGGAGATAGATCAAGTTTCGCACGCAGAGGAAATCACCCCCGAAAAGTTCACAAAACACCTTTCAAGAATCAGTCGTTATTTCGACATGTTAGCCAATTCATTCAACATTATGCAAGATGGAATGGATGTAGATCAGTACATGAAGTTCCGTGATACATTGACACCAGCAAGTGGATTCCAGAGTGCTCAGTATCGTAAAATTGAATTTGCTTCAACAGAATTAATCAACCTCATCGATTTTAGAGTACGAAAAACTATCAATCGCGATACGCCGTACGAGTATGCCATGGAGAATTTATACTGGCAGGCAGCTGGAGTAAATCACGAAACAGGAACTAAAAGTAAGTTGCTTTCAAATTTTGAAGAGAAATACACTAAGGAGTTCATTTCCTTCATGAAGGAATACAACACTATTAATCTTTGGACAAAATTTAAGACACTTCCAGAGGAAACTCAGAAGAATATCGACTTGGTCAACGCTATGAGACATTACGACCATACGGTGAATGTTAAATGGGTAATGCATCACTTCAATGCCGCTAGAAAATATTTAGAGAGCGGAAAAGAAAAAGCTGAAGCGACTGGTGGATCTGAATGGCAGAAATACATGTTGCCGAGATATCAACGACGTATTTTCTTCCCAGAACTGTGGTCGGAAGAAGAATTAGAAAACTGGGGAATCGACAATCTTGAAGATCACAAAACAGTCACATCAGTAGATTCATTAACTTTGTTCAAAAAATAAGCAATGGCAGCAGAAGTTGGAATAATCATGGGGAGCACATCAGACCTACCTGTAATGCAGGAGGCAGCTGATATTTTAACCTACTTGGGAGTTGAATATGAATTAGACATCGTTTCAGCACACAGAACTCCTGAAAAAATGTTCGACTACGCCAAAAATGCGCACAAAAGAGGAATCAAAGTAATTGTAGCTGGAGCAGGAGGTGCTGCACATCTTCCTGGAATGACAGCTTCATTGACTCCACTACCAGTTATTGGTGTTCCAGTTAAATCGAGCAACTCAATTGATGGATGGGATAGTGTTTTATCCATTCTTCAAATGCCAGGTGGAATCCCAGTAGCAACTGTTGCTTTAAACGGAGCAAAAAATGCGGGAATCTTAGCTGCGAAAATCATTGGATCTTCGAATCCAACTTTGCTAAAACGATTAGAAGATTACATGGAAGAATTGAAAACCAAGGTAATCGAAGGCGCGAAATCAGTTCAGAAATAAATTATCTTTTTATCTGAATAATCGAAAGATCTCGTTGATAAATGTCGTACGTACCTGCATTAATTCCAACACCATTAGGATAAAAAGCTAAGCGATAGTAATACGTTCCAGGAGCTAGGTTATTATCGGTATAACTAACATGTCCACCTCCACCATATCCTATTGATGCACTTACGGCTCCATTTGGAGTTTCAATGTAACAAGTACCACTCGTATAAGTCAAATTAACAGGTGCAGTAAAAGCCGGTGTCACATCTCTTTGAAGAATCATGAAATAGCCTCCCAAAGAACTATTTGATCCGTTCAGGCTACCACCGAAAACTCGTGCAAATCCACTAATGAAGACGCCTGAATTATTTACTCCATTTCCATCGACAATTGTGATACTAGTAACTGTATTATTAATCGGAGTAATAACGCCATTCGTAAATGGAATTGACTGCGTTGTTCCAGAGTGAACCCCTATTAATTCTTGATTAACAAAATCTCCTTCAATTCGAGCATCACCAACTAAATGTAGCGAGTGGTTCGGGTTATTCGTACCGATTCCAACATCACCTCCTGCCTCTACTCTAACTCTTTCAATATTATTTGTACGAACGACTAAATCTTGAGCATCCGTTGTACCAACAAAATTGGTTGCTGGATTAGTTCCTGAATTCCCTGTTAAAGTCCAATCGTCATTATCTCCGGTTGAAAGTAATTGCCATTGTGTCCCATCCCAATAATAAAACCCTTCTCCTGAACCACCAGTTACAGCAACATTTGTATTGTACACCAACAATCCAGTAGCAGGAGCATTAACGGGAGTTGTTCCATTTGTGACATCAACTAACGCAACACGGTTAACTAAAACACCACGATTTGGATCATCAATTTCTAGCTTAGCACTGTTATCAGGCGTTGCTGTTCCGATTCCTACATTTTGTGCAGATAAATTGAATAAAAAAGTCGAAGACAAGATGAAAAGCAGTAGATATTTTGACATAACAGATTATTTTTCACTAAGTTAATAAATCTGTCAAAGAAAATATACTAGTCGTAAATCAAGTACTTTTCTCGGATTTCTAGAAAATCATCTAAATCATTCTGCCAAGAACTTCTAATTTCTTCTTCGGATAATCCATTTTTCAATTGATTGATGAGGATATTATTTCCTGCTAAGAGGTTAAAGAATTTTTCGCGATCGACGAATAGCTTTCCATTGAGCAGTTCATTCGATTTTAGAACAAACGATAAGTCAAGTTTATTAGCTCGATATTCAGTAGAATCGTTGAGATTAAATCCGTAACACATTTCTCCTTCGTGTTTTGGTGACTTAGAACCAAATCCCGACTTCGGAACAAAAGAAAAAGTCGTTTGCTCTTCTGGAAAATCTGGGTGACCGTATCGTTCGAATGGGCCATCGGTTCCTCTTCCCACAGTTACAGTCGTCGCCTCCAATAAACACAAACTCGGATACAATTGAATCGATAAGTCCGACCTCAAATTTGGAGATGGATCAACAGGCAGTGAATAAGGCAAGGAATGCACATAGTTCAAGCACGGAATCACCGTTAAATCGCACTTCAAATCATTCTCTAACCACTGTTCTCCATTAATCATTTGTCCGTATTCACCAATCGTCATTCCATAAACAATCGGCACCGGGTGCATTCCCACAAACGACTTATATTTCATATCGAGAACTGGACCATCAACATAATGTCCGTTCGGATTTGGTCGATCCAAAACAATGACTGGAATTCCAGCTTCAGCACAAGCTTCCATTACATAATGTAGTGTTGAAATATATGTGTAGAATCGAACTCCCACATCTTGAATATCGAATACCACAACATCCAATCCTTTCAACTGCTCTTGCTTCGGCTTCTTGTTGCTACCATACAAGGAAACAATCGATAATCCCGTTTTTGCATCCTTACCACTTGCGACGTGTTCACCTGCATCAGCATCTCCGCGAAATCCGTGTTCAGGAGAAAAAACTTTTTGAATATCAATTCCAAGTGAAAGTAGAGAGTCCACCAAATGCGTTTCACCGATCAAAGAAGACTGGTTTCCAACCACTCCCACTTTCTTGTTCCTTAATTTATCAATGTACAACTCCGTATTTTCCGCTCCCACCTTTGGAGTCATTTCCATATAAAGCTTTTCACTTTTGGCTACAGTTTCTGGATTCGGATTTCCATACGAGCAAGATGTAATCAAAAGGAAGAAAATGCTTTTCAGGCAAAAAAGCTTTGTGTACTTTAGCCGAAACAATTTCCCAGAGTTGGCATTTGAATATTTCATATCACGAAAAACGCTTAAAAGTGTCGTGCAAGGTAAGAAAGTTTCGAAACCTATCGTGCGCATTTCTGTCATTAGCATTGCACTTGCGGTGATTGTCAACTTAATTACCTTAGCTGTTGTAACTGGATTTCAGCAAGAAGTGCGCCAAAAAGTAAGTGGTTTTGGTTCACACATCGTAATTATGTCTGCCGGTGAAAACAGTGTTTATGAAAGCGAACCGATCAGAAAAGAACAAAACTTTGTTTCTACACTAGCAAAAGACCCCGCCATTGCCTCTATAAATCCCGTCGCATACAAACCTGTCTTATTCCAATCTGGAAAACAGGAACTGAATTACACTTTAGCTGATGGAACCGACACCACTGAGTCGCAATATCAAGTCCACGGAGCAGTAATCAAAGGAGTTGACACGTCATTTAATTGGGCATTTTTTGAACAACATTTAATTGATGGAACGCTTCCGGACTTCAGTTCAGATTCAACAGATGATCACATTGTGATTTCAAAGAAGCTTGCAAAGGATTTACAATTTGAAGTCGGTGAAACTGTAGGCGCATTCTTCGTGCGAAATCAACCTGTAAAACGGAACTATAAAGTTGTAGGGATTTACGAAACTGGACTCGACGAATTCGACAAACAAATTGTGCTTGGGAAACTATCTACAGTTCAAGAGCTAAACGATTGGGGAATTCACGCCAACATCGATTTGATGGACTCTTTAGTTGATGGACAGATCATTGTGCGCGCTCAAGTTTCAGGTGGAAATGGAAATTATCGTTACGATTGGGGGGATGGATTTAATGGCTATTCCGGACTGATTATGTGTCCCACAGAAGACACGACGATTCGATTGATCGCTTCGGATTATTGGTCGAACTTAAGCACCCCAATTGAAGAAACCACACTTCCCGACACAGCATTCATTACGATAAAAGTGAAAGGCGATAAGTTTACTCCATGTTCTTTCGAGTTAAATGAAGTGGATGTCTTAGAAAAAAATTACCTCGATGAAACTGGAAATCATTTCGAGATCACTTCAGGAAATAAAACGTTTGAAATTCAAATCACGCCAGGAAAAGGAAGTTCTGATCATTACATCGGAGCATATGAAATGATGGTGACTGACTGGGATCAATTAGAAACTACTTTGACAAGCGTGCAGCGAATGGTCGACTTAAAACCAACACCTTTTGACGAAATTTTAATGACTTCCAGCATCATGGAAAATCAACGGGATATTTTTGTTTGGCTGGGATTCTTGGACATCAATGTTGCTATTATTTTAGTCCTCATGATTTTGATTGGAATCATCAATATGGGTTCTGCCCTACTTGTTTTGATTCTAATTCGATCTAATTTTATCGGGATGATGAAAGCAATTGGAGCCAACAACTGGAGTATCCGAAAGATTTTCCTTTATCAAGCTGGATTTTTAATTGGTCGCGGAATGATTATCGGGAATGTAATCGGACTTGGATTCTGTTTCCTTCAGAAGTACACAGGATTCATTTCTCTCAACCCTGAAGTTTATTATCTATCCGAAGTTCCGATTCAACTCAATCCAATTCACTGGATACTTTTAAATGTAGGGACCTTAGTTGTTTGTTTAGCTGCGTTGATTATTCCGAGTGTCGTTATTACACGAATTTCTCCTGTTAAGGCGATCAAATTTAACTAGCGTCCGAACATAAATCCGAGCACCAATTCGTGGCCTCCAAAACTGTTTCGATTGAATCGGTTGATATTGAAATCGTATGAATATCCAGCTTTAAATCGATCTGAAAAAGTAGCTCCGAACATTCCAACAATTGCTTCTTGATGTCGATAGGATAATCCAAACCAAAAACGTTCTTGGTAATCGAACAAAGCACTTATATCGAACGAAATTGGAGCTGGCTGTACGTATTTCACCAAAAACGCTGGCGTCACAGTCCATTTTTGATCCATTCTGATTTTATATCCACCGCTGATAAAAAAGTGCATGGCTGGATCGAAGTTAAAATTGCGATTTCCAAATTTGACAAAATCTTGCGTCAATTGATTCGCTGAAACACCAAAGAAGACATCTTTTCCATAGAAATACAATCCAGATTCTACTTCCAACGTATTCTGCGCACCTTGACTTGCGGCATACATTGAATACGTGGCATCGTAAACTCCAGTATTCGCAATCTCAGAAAGTACTTGCGCTTTCATTGGATCAAAAGCTCGATTAGCAAGTCCAGCATTAACCCCTAAAGAAATAGTGTAATCTCTATTAATCGGAAGATGAAACGCATAGCTCCCCATTGCCTTCAATTGACGAAAAGGTCCGTACTGATCTGCCAACAGATATCCACCGACTGCATGACCACCTTTACCCGTTCTCATCACCGGATGTTTCACCGATTTATTCCCTCTTCGGATCACACCATATGTCCTCTTCATTGATGATCTTGTCAATTCAGAAACTGGAGCTGAAAAATAGAGATAAGATGTTTTCGGTGCATTGTCAAATCCAGCCCATTGAAGCCGACCACCAAGAGTTACATCCAGAAAATCATAAGCACCTGTAGCTCCGGGATTCAGCATATACTGATTTCGAATGTATTGACTATACTGCGGACTTTGTTGAGCCAAAGACACACCAGAAATCAACAAGAAAAACATCCATTTCCACATGACACAAAGATAGACAAGGCGATTTTAAAAACCGTTAGTTGTGTCCAATAAACGTAGAAATAGCGTTTTTAGTTGGCTATTCCATCGATAATTTCACGTACTGATATGGAGCATATTTATCTTTATTCGATGCATCCTCTTCATACTGTGGGCCTTGAACCTTAGAACTTACGATTGTAACAAGCACCTGTTGTCCAAGACCTTTTTTCTCGAAATAATCTACGATATCGTATTTGATATTATTCGCACGTGCATTTGCCAATTCTTCATTTGAAGCAAAAGATTGAGTTGGAACGTTTGACGCTGATGCATCCACTTTAATCGTAACAGATTTTCTTCCTTTCTTCAATTGTTTCTCAATATCAGATAAGTACTTTTTCAGATCTCCTCGCTTAACATTCAGCTTATTCTTATTGTACCCGAAATAATGCTCGAAGTTGAAATTCTCATATACCACAACATCCACAGGTTCAATTTTCATTGGTGGCTCATCAATATAAACTCCAGCTTCTGCGATTTGACCAATGGCATCAGTAACCGTAACATCATATTGCCCAGTCGGAAGCCCACTTAAGTCCTCTGTAGAACCTCCATTCGACCATGCATATGTATAAGGAGCAACACCTCCATTCACAGTTAGGTCCGTTGTTCCATCAGTTCCTTTGTGAACAGTAACATCCGTTTTTGCTACATAAATCGACAATGGCGGCGGCGTTAAAATTGCGGCAGTATAGATATCGCTATACTCACCGTCTCTGTTACTTGACCAATAAGCTCGATTGTTTGAATAATTGAAATAAGCATCGAACTTTGGTGAGTTGATGACATTCCCAAGATTCACGGGAGTCGACCAATCCGACCATGAACTTTTTCGTACAGAATAAAAAATATCGGCATCTCCTTGTCCACCATGTCCGTTTGAAGAGAAGAACAAAGTATCCTTAGTTGGATTCAGAAATGGAGAAATTTCAAATCCAGCTGAATTAATTTTATTCCCCATGTGAACTGGTTTAGACCAAGTATCTCCCGATTTTTGGCTGACATATAAATCCTCTTCGCCGATTGAACCTTCTCCGTTGTAAGAAATGATGATTGTCTTTTCATCGCCAGAAACAAAGAATCCATAGAATTCACCTTCGATATCCAGTCCCGGTATCTCAACTTTCTCTGGTGTCGACCAGCCGCCATTCTCTAAACGAGAAACCGCCAATCCTTTTACCATATCTTTTTTTCCCTCGTACGCATTCAATAAATACATTGAATTTCCATCAGAAGAAATTCCAGCAATTGCATTATTGAACTTATTATTGAGTCGTTTCAATGGTTCACAGTCGCTGTAAGAATTTACTCCAGTATGTTCGCTGTACCAGATATCCTGATCGATTCCACCGCCTTCATTCGACTTGTCAAACAAACGTACGAAGTACAAACGCGAACTATCTTTTGAAAAAACGGGGTAACTTTCTTCGGATTCAGCTTGATTCACTGTCCCTCCAATTTTTTGCACATCAGAAATTTCCCAGAACTGTGCTTGATTATATGAACTGAAAAATGCAGCTAATGCTACGAATAGTAACTTTTTCATCAAATTTATCTTCCTAACATTAATCCTAACACTAACTCATGCCCACCAGAACTGTAATCATTAAAGCGAGACACATTGAAATCATACGAATATCCAATTTTGAACTTCTCACTGATATTCATTCCGGCCATTCCTATTAGTGCATCTGTGTTTCTATATCCTAATCCGAACCACAACCATTCCTTATATTCTAACTGAAGGTTACCATCAATTGAAATTGGCGCACTCGCAACATATTTAGCAAGCACCGATGGCATTAAAGTTAAGTTATCAGAAATTGGAAATTTATATCCAGCTATTCCTTGGAAATAGACTCTTGGATCGAAATAAGTTTGAACATTTCCGAATTGCACAAAGTCCTTCGACAATTGACTTGCAGCGAAACCAACGAACAAGTTTTTCGAATAGAAGTAAAGTCCTGCTCCGAGATCTAATGTATTTTGAGCTCCACTATTGGCTACGAAATTATCGTAAGTCTGGTCCACAACCCCTGTTCCTGTCATTGCACTCAACACCTGAGCGTTTTCACTTCGAAATGAACGATTTGATAATCCTGCACTCATTCCGAATGACAAATTATAATCGCGAGCTACAGGCAAATGCAAGGCATAAGAAACTTGACCTGAGATAGTTTGATACGCCCCATACTGATCAGCCACAAAGTTTCCACCAAGTGCATGCTTCAGTTTCCCTGTTTTTATTTCAGGATTTCTAATTGGACCGGCACTCGTTCTGATTCCAGGGTTGTATTTTGGCGTTGGTTGTCCAATAGGTGAAGAAATATAGAGATAGGTAGTTTTAGGTGAATTATCGAATCCCACCCACTGCATTCTTCCTCCCAGCGTTATATCAACGAAGTCGTATACCCCTGCAGCTGCGGGATTAACCAAATATTGATTTCTGTGGTATTGACTGTACTGCGGGATTTGTTGTGCAAACGAGCTCCCAGCAAACAACAGCATAAATAGTGTAAATAGCTTTCGCATGGTGTTTAATTTTCATAGTAGATTCGAGCGGTTGATGGCTGAGAATCTTCGTAAATTTAATGATTTTGACAAGCTAGACAAAATCATTACCAAAAGTACCTGAAAATTAACAGTTTTGGTGCTCGACCAACCTAATTCATGCAATCGCAGGGAGGATCAAAATCAAACTCCGTGTTTGGAAGTAATTCCATCCATTTCTTTTGGAACTCGAAACTAAATCGAACCCCAGTCAGATCTATTTTTTCTAACTGTTGAAGCTTCGCTAGGGATTCTGGAAAACTAGCAATCGGATTATCGTAAAGATCTAAATGTTTTAGTTTCTTTAAACGTTCAATACAACTTGGCAGTGTACTTAATTGATTTCGACTTATTATTATCTCTTCCAAATTTGTTAATTGACAAAACTGAATTGGAAATGCAATTAACTCATTTTTATCAAGATTAATACGATTGAGTTTAGTGAAGTTTGAGAAGTATTCGGGAAGTTTTTTTAGTTTGTTCTTCTTCAGGTTTAATTCTCGTAATTCGGTGTATTTGGATAATTCCTGAGGAAGCTCATCGAGTTTCATTTTTTCAAAGGAAATCGCATAAATCGTATCTGGGGAAGCCAATCGAGCCACTTCCCAGTCATATACCTTTACCGTGTCTTGCGACCAACCGAAATTACTGACCAGAATTAAAATAAGAACGAATAGATGCTTCATCATTTTCAAGTTGCTCCTTTAATTCCATAACGGAATTAAACTTCATTTCATCTCTAAAACGAGACAATAATTGTACCGTAATGTACTGATCGTATAAATCTCCATTGAAATCAAACAAGTGAACTTCAATTGATAGATCATCGTGATTTGAAACAGTGGGTCTCAATCCTATGTTCAACATTCCTTCATGAAAGTTACCATCTTCAGTAACTACATTAACAGCATAAACTCCAATTTTTGGAACTAATTTGGTATCACTTTCAATATCGACATTGGCAGTTGGAAAGTTAATTGAACGACCAATAGCATTCCCTCGAATAACTTTTCCGTGTAATTCAAACGGTTCACCCAGAAATGAAGCTGCTTTGTCCATATCGCCATCAAGAATCGCATTTCTGATTTTCGTCGAACTAACGTTTACTTCATCAATTTCCTGAGCACTAATTTCCATCACCTCGAATCCGTAGGTATCACAAACTTCTCTCAAAAATTCAATGGAACCTTCTCTGTTTTTTCCAAATTGATGATCATAACCAATCACAAGTTTCTTCACATGAAGGCGGTTCACCAAATAATCTCGTACAAATTCAATTGCCGTTAATCGCGAAAAATCTTTTGTAAAGGGATGTACAATTACATTTTGTAATCCAATTCTTCGAAGTTTATCAATTTTTTCAGCCTGCGTTTGAATTAATCGCAATCCGTGATTTTCTGGATATAAAACCATTCTAGGATGAGGATAAAAAGTAAATAAAACGGACTCACCTCCAATTTTCTCTGCCTCTTCATTCAATCGCTGAATAATCTTCTGATGCCCAAGATGAACACCATCAAATGTCCCGATAGTTAACACCGGATTTGGAATATCTTCGAGTTGATCAAACCCCTGAAAAATCTTCATTCACGCTACTTTGTAACAAAAATAGCAATATTCAATTCATTCAGTAATCCCACACTCCTTAATTCGCTCCTGAATATATTCAGGCGCTTCAGGATCATATTCGTAATGTTGAACGATTTCATCCATTTTTCGAATACACTCCTTATAATCCTCCATTGTTTCGTAATTCGACATACATTCGCAATAGGCGTCCATATCCGCTTCTAAAGATCGAGTTTCACAACCTGCTAAAGTCAACAAAACGACGCCAATAAGTCCTCTTGAAAAATTTCTCATGAAATACCTCTTTTCAATGTTTGCAACAATACCACAAAATAGGTATTTTTGCAGTGAGTTTTCGTTTTATTTAAAATAAATCTAAATAAAGCAAAGTGAAACACTCAAAAAGACAAATATGATAACAGTCACAGATTCAGCTAAAAAACAAGCACTCCGACTGATGGAGGACGACAATAAAGTAGGCTACTTTATCCGTGTTGGAGTTGAAGGAGGAGGTTGTTCAGGGTTGATGTATCAACTCGATTTTGACAACGAAGAAAAAGAAGGCGATAAAGCTTTTGAAGATAATGGAATTAAGGTGGTAGTTGACAAAAAAAGCTACCTCTATTTGATTGGAACGACACTTGATTATTCAGGCGGCTTGAACGGAAAAGGATTTGTATTTGTAAATCCTAACGCCGATAGAACATGCGGGTGTGGTGAATCATTCTCAATTTAAATTAGATCAATGTCGAATTACACAGAGAACGAATTAGCACAAGATCTTGAAAACCAGGAGTACAAATTTGGGTTCACTACCAATATTGAATCTGATAAAGCTCCAAAAGGACTTTCAGAAGACATCATTCGATTCATTTCTGCCAAAAAGAATGAACCTGAATGGTTATTGGAATACCGTTTGAAAGCATACAAAACTTGGCTAGAAATGACGGAGCCAGAATGGGCACATGTTCATTACAAAAAACCAGATTTCCAGGATATCACATATTATTCTGCTCCAAAACAAACGAAGAAATACGAAAGTTGGGATGACGTTGATCCAGAAATGAAAGAAACCATGACTAAATTGGGTATTTCATTGGAGGAACAGAAACGATTGACAGGCGTTGCGGTTGACTTCGTAATGGATTCCGTATCTGTCGCGACATCGTTTAAAGCTAAACTGAAGGAATTAGGAATCATCTTCTGTTCTTTCTCTGAAGCCGTTCAAGAATATCCGGATTTGGTTCGTGAGCACATGGGAACAGTAGTTCCAACTCAAGATAATTTCTACGCAGCCTTAAATTCTGCTGTGTTTACCGACGGATCTTTCTGTTATATTCCAAAAGGCGTTCGTTGTCCGATGGAATTATCGACGTATTTCCGAATTAACGAATCAGGAACTGGTCAATTTGAAAGAACATTAGTGGTTGCTGACGAAGGGTCTTACGTTTCTTATCTTGAAGGTTGTACAGCTCCTCAACGCGACGAAAACCAATTGCACGCAGCGGTAGTTGAGTTGATCGCAAAGAAAGATGCAGAAATCAAATATTCGACAGTACAGAACTGGTATCCTGGAGATAAAAATGGAGAAGGTGGAGTCTTCAACTTTGTAACGAAACGTGGAATGTGCGACACAAACGCAAAAATTTCATGGACGCAAGTTGAAACAGGATCTGCAGTAACTTGGAAATATCCATCATGCATTCTTAAAGGTGATAATTCAATTGGTGAATTCTACTCTGTAGCAGTAACGAACAATTATCAGCAAGCAGATACAGGAACGAAAATGGTTCACCTAGGGAAGAATACGAAAAGTACGATCATCTCAAAAGGAATTTCAGCTGGGAAATCGCAAAATTCTTACCGTGGATTGGTTCAAATTCACAAGAATGCACAGAATGCACGAAACTTCTCGCAGTGTGATTCACTCTTGATGACCGACGAATGTGGTGCGCATACATTCCCATACATCGAATGTAAAAACAGCTCCGCAAAAATCGAACACGAAGCAACGACTTCTAAAATTGGTGAAGATCAAATCTTCTACTGTTTACAAAGAGGGATTAGCGAAGAAAAAGCAATTAGCTTGATCGTAAACGGATACTGTAAAGAAGTATTGAATCAACTTCCAATGGAGTTCGCTGTAGAAGCACAAAAATTATTGACAATTAGTCTCGAAGGTTCAGTAGGATAGTCGAGCAGAGATAACATTAAAAATTAGAATTGTGATTACAATCAAAAATTTACACGCCAACATCGATGGCAAAGAAATCTTAAAAGGATTAAATCTTGAAGTGAAAGCAGGTGAAGTTCACGCAATCATGGGACCAAATGGTGCTGGAAAAAGTACATTGGCTTCTGTTTTAGCTGGACGTGAGGAATACGAAATCACAGAAGGTTCAGTAGACTTCGATGGTGAAGATTTGTTAGAAATGGAAACGGAAGAAAGAGCTCGCGAGGGACTTTTCTTGGCATTCCAATATCCTGTGGAGATTCCAGGTGTATCAAACATCAACTTTTTACGTACCGCGATCAATGAAATTCGTGAACACAAAGGTGAAGAGCCTGTTTCTGCGAAAGACTTCATGAAAATGGTTCGTGAAAAATCAGCGATCGTTGAGTTGGATGCAAAATTAGCTTCAAGAAGTGTAAATGAAGGATTCTCTGGTGGAGAGAAGAAAAGAAATGAAATCTTCCAAATGGCAATGTTAGAACCAAAACTTTCAATTTTGGACGAAACAGATTCTGGTTTGGACATAGACGCTTTGAGAATCGTAGCCAACGGAGTAAATACGTTGAAAAGCGATAAAAACGCAACGATTGTAATTACGCACTACCAACGTTTATTGGACTACATCGTGCCTGACTTTGTTCACGTACTGTACGATGGTAAAATCGTTAAATCAGGACCGAAAGAATTGGCGTTGGAACTCGAAGAAAAAGGTTACGACTGGATCAAAGAAGAATTGGCTCACTAAACACATTACCGAATGGCAATTGTTGCAGAAAACAATACAAACTTCATATCAGCACTCGCACCAACTTCGAATGGAATCGATGCGACTCAAATTGAATTAGCGAAAGAAACGTTAGCTTCTACTCTACTTCCTACAACTCGTGTGGAAGCATGGAAATACACGCGCGTTGCTAAATTGGGTAAAATCGATTTTAAAAACGAAGCGAGCGACATCAACTCTCTTTCAGAGTACGTAATTGATGAAGATGCACTTCAAATCGTTTTTGTAAACGGTCATTTATCGAGTGAACTATCGTCGGATTTACCTGAAGGACTTACAATCGAATCAATTGAGAACGCAACGAATATTCCCTCAACTGAATTAAAAGTGGAAGGTGAGATTTTCAATGCGTTGAATACAGCATACTTGACAGGTGGACTCGTAATTTCCATCGCACCAAAAGCAATCATCGAAAAAACGATTCAAGTAACGCACATCTTGAAAGGAAATGAGATGATTTCGAACTTCAGAACGATTATCAATTGTGGTGCTTTCGCTAAAGCGAATGTCATTCAAGGATTCTTTGCTGAAGATGCAAATAATTCATTCGGAAATCACATCACAGAAGTCGTGGTTGGCGAAAATGCTTTTTTGACAATCGATAAAGTACAATACGAAGCCGAAAACACTTTCAACATCACCACGGAACAAGTTGAGCAAGCGAAAGATTCGACGTTCACAATCAATACAATCACGTTAAACGGTGGATTGGTTAGAAATAACTTGAACATCAATGTGAATGGAGAGAATTGCACGACTAACTTGAACGGAGCGTATTTGTTGAAAGAAAAACAACATGTCGATAACCATTCAATTGTCGATCACCGCGTAGCTAATTGCGAATCGAATGAGTTGTACAAAGGAGTAATGGACGATAAGTCGACTGCTGTGTTCAACGGAAAAGTATTTGTTAGAAAAGACGCTCAAAAAATCAACGCTTTCCAGTCGAATGGAAATGTTTTATTGTCCGATGACGCAACCGTAAATTCGAAACCAGAATTAGAAATCTACGCAGACGATGTGAAGTGTTCTCACGGATCAACAACTGGTCAATTAGATGAAGAAGCGTTGTTCTATTTGCGTGCTCGTGGACTTTCAGAAAGATCAGCTCGCCAATTGATGGTATCTGCTTTTGTAGGAGATGTTTTAGAGAAAATCGAGAATGAAAATGTTCACAATTTCATCGGTAGATTACTTGAAAAACGCTTCGGTTGGATCATCGATTAGTCGATACTTTTTCAACCAAGATTATCACTTACGAACAATCGATCTAATTTTTCGATTCAAAACGGTATTTTCGTAGTTGAGGTAAATTATATCACGTCAACTATGCAACAATATCACGACTTACTCCAACATATTCTGGACAACGGAACACAAAAAGGAGATAGAACTGGAACTGGAACGATTTCTGTATTTGGTTACCAAATGCGATTTGATTTATCGGAAGGATTTCCAGTAATCACAACGAAAAAACTTCACTTGCGTTCGATCATTCATGAACTTTTATGGTTCTTGCAAGGTGACACGAATATCAAGTATTTGAAGGATAATGGTGTTTCAATTTGGGACGAGTGGGCGGATGAAAATGGAAATTTAGGTCCAGTTTACGGTCACCAATGGAGAAGTTGGCCTGATGGAAAAGGCGGTACAATCGACCAGATTAAAAACTTGGTAGAGAACTTGAAAAAGAATCCAGATTCTCGTCGTCACATCGTTTCTGCATGGAACGTAGCTGATGTAGAAAACATGGCTTTGCCACCTTGTCACACCTTATTCCAATTTTACGTTGCTGATGGGAAATTAAGTTGTCAGTTGTATCAACGAAGTGCGGATACGTTCTTAGGTGTTCCTTTCAATATTGCTTCGTATGCCTTGTTAACAATGATGTTGGCGCAAGTATGCGATTTGGAACCAGGCGATTTCGTCCATACGTTCGGTGATGCACACTTGTACAGCAATCACATTGATCAGGCGAAGTTGCAATTAACGAGAGAATTGCGACCTTTACCTACAATGAAAATCAATCCAGATGTAAAAGATCTTTTCGCATTTACATACGATGATTTTGAATTGATTAATTATGACCCACATCCACACATTAAAGCAGCAGTGGCTGTTTAGTTTTTTTGTTCTTACAATTGGATTTTTTGGTTTCTCTCAGGAATCGAAAGTTTCCATGCTTTTCGTTGGTGACGTCATGCAGCATGATGGTCAAATCGAATCAGCTTACAATCCATCAACGAAAACATATGAATACGACGAAGGATTTCAGTTCGTAAAGCCAATTATTCAGTCGTACGACATTCGTGTTGCCAACTTGGAAGTCACTCACGCAGGAAAACCATACAAGGGTTATCCACAATTTTCTGCTCCGGACGAACTGTCTGAAGTGCTAAAAACCGCAGGATTTAATGTAATTCTTACGGCAAACAACCATTCATGCGATGGTGGATCGAAAGGGGTGATTCGAACATTGGATGTCTTGGACGAACTCGGACTTCCTCACACGGGAACATTTAGAAGTCAAGAAGAACGCGATAAAAATTACCCGTTAATCGTTGAGAAAAACGGACTTCGTGTGGCCATGTTGAATTACACTTACGGTACAAATGGATTGTCAGTTGCGGCTCCATTGATCATTAATTACATCGATAGTACAGTCATCAAAGCGGATATCGCCAAAGCAAAAAATGAATTGAAAGCAGACTACATTGTTTGCAACATGCACTGGGGAACAGAATACAAATTGCTTCCGAACAACTACCAAAAAACCTACGAAGATGTGTGTTATCGTGCTGGAGCGGACATGGTGATTGGTGGTCACCCACACGTACTTCAACCTATCGAGAAAAAGAAAATTAACGGTGAAGAAAAGTTAACGGTTTGGTCGCTCGGAAATTTCGTCTCCAATATGAAAATTCGCTACACAAGAGGTGGCGTAATGGTAGGCGCTGATATTTCTAAACAAGGAAATAAAGTAAAACTGGGAGAAGTCCGCGATCACCTCGTTTACGTCCTAAAAAAACAAGAAGGAGCAATTCGTCCGTATTATATTTTACCTGATTTCGATTACAACTCTCTTCGACCTGGATTTATTTCTTCAGCTGAACAAGCGAAAATGAAAGAATTCTTTGACGATAGCCGTAAGCTATATGCTGAGCATAATATCGGCGAAGTGAAAGACATTTTAGTTCAACCAACAGACGAAATCGGTCAGCGTTACAAGCAATTATTGACGAGCTATTATAGTATTGAACTCACCGCAGATGGCTCTAAATGGTTCAAAAACGATATCCTAGGGCATTATTTCCATAAAACTGTCGATGACAAAGGAGTTGTGCATTATCTTTCGGGTATGTACCACGACACTACATCAGCCAAAGGACATTTGAATTTTTTAAGCGATTGTGGACTCGAAGGAAAAGTGCAATTGAGCAACGTAACACCAAGTCAAGTAAAACCTGTTCAACCATGAAAGTAGCGCTCATCGTAGCAATGGATTTAGATCGCGGAATTGGTCGCGACAACGATTTAATGTGGCATTTACCAGAAGACATGAAGTTTTTCAAAGAAACAACCATGAATCAAATCGTTGTGATGGGAAGGAAAAATTACGAATCTATCCCAGAACGCTTTCGACCGTTACCAAAACGAGAGAATGCTGTACTCACGAGAAATGAGTCGTATATTGCTGAAGGTTGCCAAGTTTTTCATTCGTTAGAGTCATGCTTAGATCACTATAAAAACGAAGAAGAGCGCACAGTTTTTATTATTGGTGGTGGCGAAATTTACCGTCAAGCACTAGAAATGAACGCTGTCGAAGAAATGTACATCACGCATGTTAACGCGACTTTCGGAGCAGATACTTTCTTTCCAGAATTCGATTTACGTCAGTGGGAAGTAGAGACGATATTGGTCCAAGACCACGATGACAAGCACGATGCAGGCTTTATTACCTTAAAATATACACGCCAATCATCGTAATATCGCGTTTTTGCAATATTGCTAATTAGCAAATTTACGAATTTGTCATTCTAGGTTGATTTTTTGGCGTACAGCCGGGCTATCCGCTGTATCTTTTCACAAGCTCAAAGGATGTCGCTACTATCCCTGTCCGAAATTAGGCTTACGAAATTTCACGCTTGGCAAACTCCCACATAACGATTCCCGCACAAACAGAAACATTCAAACTGTGCTTCGTTCCAAACTGTGGAATCTCCAAAATGTAATCCGACACATCTACAATCGACTGATCTACTCCGTTCACTTCATTCCCAAAAACAAGCGCATATTTACCCTTAGGAAGTCCAGCTACATCTTGTAACATCGTCGTTTCTTCCGTTTGCTCAATACTGCAAATCTTCACACCTTCTTTTTGCAATTCAGCGACCAACTCATCTGCTGATTCGCGGTGTTCCCAAGTCATCGATTCCGTAGCTCCAAGTGCCGTCTTTTGAATTTCACGATGCGGCGGTGCTGCCGTAATTCCGCAGAGATAAATTTTCTCCACATTGAAGGCATCACAGGTTCTAAAAAAAGAACCAACATTTGTCAGACTTCGAATATCGTTGAGGATTACAATAATTGGAAACTTCTCCTGCTCACGGAATTCTTCTTCCGAAACACGATCCAATTCCCATAGTTTTAATTTCTTGTTCATTTTGTGGAAAACAACCGACACGAATGTTTTGTCAACTCCTGCATCGCTTTTACTTTTACAAAAATCAAAAAATCAAACGAATTGGCGAAGACATCCAACAAAAAAGAGGCAAAAGAAACGCCACTGATGCAACAATACAACCAGATCAAAGCGAAACATCCGCAGGCCTTGTTGTTATTCCGCGTGGGTGACTTCTATGAAACGTTTGGTGAAGATGCTATTACGGCGTCGAAGATTTTAGGGATTGTTTTGACTAACAGAAATAATGGTGGTTCGAAACTAGAATTGGCTGGTTTTCCGCACCATTCGTTGGATACTTATTTACCGAAATTAGTCCGAGCTGGTCAACGTGTAGCGATTTGTGATCAGTTGGAAGATCCAAAAATGACCAAGAAAATCGTTAAGCGAGGAGTAACGGAATTGGTAACGCCCGGAGTTTCGTTTAACGACCAAGTGCTCGACACGAAAAAGAACAATTTCTTGTGTGCCGTTCATTTCGATAAAAACAATACCGGAATTGCCTTCCTGGATGTTTCCACGGGTGAATTTTTGGTCGCCGAAGGAACAAAAGAATACATTGAAAAGTTGATTCAAGGATTTGAACCGACAGAAATATTATACAACAAAAGAAACTCAAGTGATTACGATGCGCTCTTCGGAAATCGTTATTATTCCTATCGATTAGAGGATTGGATTTACAAGACTGATTATGCCAATGAATCACTGAACAAACAATTCGGCACTAAATCACTCAAAGGGTTTGGAATCGAACAACTTTCGGATGCAATTATCGCTGCTGGAGCCATCATTCACTATTTATCCGAAAATCAGCACGATCGTTTAGGACACATCACATCTATCGGTCGAATTGAAGAAGAAAAATACGTTTGGCTCGATCGATTTACCGTGCGAAACTTAGAATTAATCAGCTCACAGCACGAAAATGCAACAACACTAATTGATGTCATCGACCAGACCAAAACACCAATGGGCGGTCGAATGATGAAACGTTGGACTGTTCTTCCATTGAAGGATTTAAAACCAATTCAAGATCGACATGCTGCGGTTCAGGCTTTATTCGATCACGGCGATTTGTCTTTCGAATTGGGTGAACGATTGAAAGAAATCAACGATTTAGAGCGCTTAATTTCGAAAGTGGCCGTTGGTAAAATCAATCCGAAGGAAATCAATCAACTGAAACGAACGCTGATTCAAATCGGACCGATAAAAGAATTGTTAGGTTCAATAAAGTCAGATGTACTTGATCGCATTTCGAATCAAATCAATCCATGTTCTGATCTGTTAGAACTGATTGAAAAAACATTACACGATGATCCCGCCATTCAAGTTGGTAAAGGAAAAGTAATCGCCGACGGGTTCAACGAAGAATTGGATGAGTTGCGTTCTATCGCCTTTTCTGGAAAAGATTATCTGGATCAATTGCAACAAAGAGAGTGTGAAAGAACGGGAATTCCGAGTTTGAAAGTGAGTTTCAATAACGTCTTTGGATATTACCTAGAAGTTCGAAACACACACCGAGATAAAGTTCCTGAAGAATGGATTCGCAAACAAACATTGGTGAATGCTGAGCGCTACATCACCGAAGAATTAAAAGAATACGAAGCGAAAATTCTTGGAGCTGAAGAAAAAATTCATGCGTTAGAATCGCGTTTGTTACAAGATTTGATCTTCTCAATGGCCGATTACACACAAGCCATCCAACTTAATGCTTATTTAATTGCTCAAATTGATTGTTTACTCTCCTTTTCTGACGTCGCAAAGTCGAATAACTACGTGCGACCTACAATGGATGAATCGTTTAAGATTAACATCAAAGAAGGTCGACACCCGGTGATTGAAAAACAACTTGGGATTGGCGAGCAGTACATTTCTAACGACGTTTATTTAGACAACGATTCACAGCAAGTAATGATGATTACCGGACCAAACATGTCGGGTAAGAGTGCTTTACTTCGTCAGACCGCATTAATTGCCTTGATGGCACAAATGGGATCGTTTGTTCCGGCAACCGAAGCTAATTTAGGCTTGGTCGATAAGATTTTCACACGCGTTGGAGCTTCGGATAACATTTCTTCTGGCGAATCAACCTTCATGGTGGAAATGAATGAAACATCGAGTATTTTGAACAACCTTTCGAATCGCTCTTTGATTCTTTTAGATGAAATCGGTCGTGGTACAAGCACTTATGATGGAATTTCCATTGCTTGGGCGATTGCAGAGTTCATTCATGAGCACCCAAAATTCAAAGCGAAAACGTTATTTGCCACGCACTATCACGAATTGAATGAGATGACGAATCGCTTCGATCGCATCAAGAATTTCAATGTTTCGGTAAAAGAAGTGGGCAAGAAAATCCTCTTTTTACGAAAACTAGTCGAAGGCGGAAGCGAGCACTCATTTGGTATTCACGTGGCAAAATTAGCCGGAATGCCAGAGCAAGTTTTGCTGCGTGCAGAAGATATGTTAAGTCAACTGGAAGCCTCACATGAATTAGCCGACAAGAAAACACCCAAAAGCAAAAAAGTGAAAGAAGTCGTTGGTTCAGGTGAAATGCAGTTGAGCTTTTTCCAACTAAATGATCCGGTTTTAGAACAAATTCGAGAGGAATTGGTGAGCATAGACATCAACACATTAACACCAGTGGAGGCTTTAATGAAGCTGAATGAAATCAAGAAACTCACTGGCGGATAGTCAACTACTAATTATTCGACATTTTTTTCTCAAAAACTGATTTGGTTTTAAAAATACTTTGTTAAATTTGTCGCCCGTCTCCAAGCGAGGAACGGTAAAAAATTAAATAAGCGGGCGTAGCTCAGGGGTAGAGCATAACCTTGCCAAGGTTAGGGTCGTGAGTTCGAATCTCATCGCCCGCTCAATAAGCTTCAGCTATGCTAGGAGTAAAAATACTACCAAACTTATCTGTCTGATAAGTTGATGCTCGAGTGGTGGATCCCGATAGCTATCGGGAGGTAGACACTGCTCAAGACAAGCTCGAGTGGTGGAATTGGTAGACACGCCGGACTTAAAATCCTGTGCTCTTTTTGGGCGTGCGGGTTCAAGTCCCGCCTCGAGTACGAAGCGGTACTTATCTGAATTTTTCAGATTTGTACCGCTTTTTTTTTGCTCGAAAGATGCAGAAATGCTGGCAACCAAGGCCAGCACTTCGTTTAAATTTGTGGTTCGACACTTATCTTTATCAAGAATTATCTTTTCTGGGAATAGTGCCTGCAAAAACTTCCGCTTCCCTTTATAGTCGGCATTTTTGTAAACTACAGAAAGGTTCGACATAATCCAAAGAACTTTGTCCATTTTTTCACGACTTGGACTTTTACGAGTTTCCAATTCATGTATTTTGAATTCAGCTTCTCTAAGCTTTTTCTCAAGGGCATCTGACAATCTATTAAACCTATCAGGAGGAATATGACTGTTGAGTAACTGTTGATCAAGTTTTTCCATTTGCTCCAAAGTTCTCTTAACAGAATACTTCAAATCTCTCAGTTCTTTTTTGCTATCACCTTCAAGTTGTAAAATCGTTGACTCAATTGTCTCCACTAATACATCATGAAGCTCTTTCTTAACTTCAATTGACTTAAGGAGCTTGTCAAATAGCTCATGAGCAACTTCCACACTCACACGAGTTGGACAACCGTTTCTACAATGGTAATAGAAATAACTCTTATTTCGACCCTTGGAAGGGCTTCCTGTCAGGTTTTTTTTACAATGTGGACATTTAAGGTAGTTTCTTAATGGGAAATTCGCATCTTCCCTTTTTGGGACTATGCCTTTCCATCTGTTTTCTACTTTGTTCGCTTGAGCCTTCAGGAAAGTTTGAACTGACACTATCCCCTCGTGCTTTCCTTCAACCACTGTTTCAGGCTTATCGAGGTGAGCAGTCACATGTATACGACCACAATAAGTTGGGTTATGAAACATTCTGTAGAATGTTTGTTTAGTTATTCCTAATCCCTCTTTACGTAACTTCTTAAAAATGGCCTCTACAGAATCGACTCCCAACGCCACTTCTTCGAATGCTTGACGTACAAATGCAGCCTTATCTTCAACAATTTTCAACGTAGACTTTCCATTACGGTCTCTAATGTTTTCATACCCGTACGGAGCCTTTCCGCAATACCAACCTTGTCTTCGAGCTTCGTTACTACCAGCAGTTGTTCTTGAAATAATGGTTTTCCTATCGTTTTCACCAATAGCCAAATGCAATGAAAGCATAACTATATTGTTATCATCTTTGTGGTGATCCACCCATTGCTGAACTGCATTCACATGGACCCCGAATTCTAATAGAATTCTTTTTTCAGTCAAGCAGAACTCTATGTTTCTTCCGAATCTATCCCATCGGGTGAAAAGAATCATATCAACTGACCCTTTGTTTTTTTCGAGCCATTCCTTTAGTTTTCCATATGCTGGACGGTTAAAGTCTTTTCCAGAAGCGTCATCGACATAGTCTCCCAATATTTTGTAGTTATGCGTTTTACAGTAATTTCTAAGAAAATCATCTTGAAACTTTAAACTGAAGCCCTTATCGGCTTGTTCGTCCGTGGAAACCCTCTTGTACAATATAACTTTCATGCTGCATTTTTAAGGTTTGACTTTGAATTCACTTCATAGAAAACTTCAGAAAGACTAATCAAGAAGTTCGCAATTAGTACTGCTTGCTCATCGGTGTATTTTTCATTAATCATCTTGACCTTATCGGCCAGTTGTGCTTTAGTATTCATAAAATCTAATATTGGTTAATATGATTTTTCAGAGATCAACTAATATCACGCTCATATAGCGCCAATTCTACCTTACGAACGGTGTTTACACTTACTTTATATAAATCAGCTCTTTTACGGAGACTTAAATTCTCTTTGTTTTCAAATGACTTAACCAGCTTTGAGTGCTTCTTCAGGAATTTTGCTGAAGTTTCTTGAACATTTCTGGGTCTTCCCCAAGGCAATCCAGCACGTAATCTACTTTGAATACCACTTGAAATTCTTGCATTTCGTTCAGAACTTTCCATCGAATGAATGGAGGCCAGAACTGACATAATCAGTGCTCCTATTGCATTTTTGGAGCCATCATCATTCAAGGTTTCTATATTTCTTGCCTTCTCATAGACACTTACTCCAAGGTCACTTAATTGCTCTATTAATGAAATGCTTTCGCCAGTGCGTCTACCGAGCCTTGACAACTCTTGAACAACGACCTTGTCAATTTGTTGGCCTTTGGCAAGTTGAAGAATTGTTTGAATAGTGCTTCTATTACTATTTAACCTGCTACCACTTCCGACCTCTTCAAGGTCGAGCACAATATCCCATTCATTTCTGGAACATAAATCCTTTAGTTCTTCTTTCTGCCTTTTCAGGGTTTGTTGGTTTGTACTAATTCGAACTAATGTTACTACTCTTGCTTTCTTCATCTGTATCAAAATTTACTTTACTAATTCTTGATACTATATCAAGCTGATTGTTAAAAATTACAATTCAGTAAAATGAAGCATTAAACAAGGTATTACTTTGGCTATCTTTTAATTGACACAAGCTATTCCAGTTTAATCATTTGCGATACAATGTTGTTTATCCATAGTTGAAACAACATTTTCCTCATTGTGATTTGTTCAAACACCTTGATCAGAAAAGCCGCAATACTTATTGTAAAGCTTTTTCCTCGATAGGTTTTATCATTCTGTTCTTCTCCATCCACAGATTTCATTTTAGGAGCTTCGGCCTGATCTGTTATTTCGGGTTTGTGGTCATTACTATGATTATCAAATTTGAAAATCATCTCTCCTTCTCGTTGCTTTTCTAAAAACTTAACAACGTAGTTCATAGCTGTACAGAGACTACTCTCAAGAGGCGTACACAAGAATAGCTTCTTATTTGAGCTGTTTACAATTAGGTTCCATTCCCTTCTTAATGAGACCATATCTAATCTTTGGTCCTCAATTAATACATGGGCATGAAACCATGGAAGATCATCCTTGTAGTCATTGAAGCCAGCTTTGCGATACAGGTCCTTATTATTAAGGACAGGTTCGATACATATGATGTATTTCGCTTCTACTTTGTACAGAAGGCGTTCCACCAGCATCATTAATTCATGATCTCTAAGAACGCTTCCAGGAGGCAATAATAATGTCATCATGGATAGGTTCTCCTTTGTTAAACCATTAGCATGGCAATAGTCCTTTATGAACTTATACGCTCTTACATTTGGTTCGGTAAATCCTTTTCTATTCATACTTCATTTTTATGTATAGGCAGGCCAAAGGGAATAACCAAGTACTCCCTCATTTGCGCTACCACCTATGCGGTAAATATTATTTAGGTAAGGGGATGAACCACCTCAGAAGATGTGTCGCATAGACACTACGAAGTATCTCGCAAAGGAGAAGACAATTAAGTCTGTGGAAATAGTAAGAAATGGACAACTTAATTCCAAACGAAAAAAGCAGAAAAATTTTAAGTTATTATTCTAAACCTCATAAAGAGTAGATAAACAAAGGAATTCCTGCTGTATTGAATTGTACAAAAAAAGTTTCTGAATCATCAACATACTTAGAGAGTAAACAATGAGTATCATAGTTGTCTATGTAAACTTCAATCAAACATTCTGACCTCAAGTGCTTTTCAAACTCTATCCGAGTTATGGGAAATAAAGACTTCTTTATCAGGTCGGGCTTAAGTAGATAGACCAATCGAAGATAATTCTTGAAATAATGCAGCTCATAAGGATGTTGCCTTTCAGAATAGTATTCAAAAGCCTTTAATGTGAACTTGTAGTTTGGCTCTAAAATGGGAATGAAAGAAGACGATATTAATACTCTATGATCCTGCATAAGATTATAGTAAAAGTCTGGTGCAATACTGGAGTGTAATAATTTGTTACCTAAACTTTGGAGTATTGCATAAGATTGCTTGTAGTCTATTTTGAAGCCTGTGTTAAGAATATTGATATAATGTGGTGATGTGATCCTCATTATTATATCGGGGACAGAACTAATTATTTCTTGACTCCAGATTCCAAGATGCTCGTATTGATGTAATCTGAGATGAAAAGCAAGCTTCCCTGAATGATAAAACTCTAATGTTAGATCATTCTTCATCATTAGTTTAAGCTGTACCTAACAGGTATGTTATTTACCTTTTCACAGACAATATTGTCTGTAATAATTTGAGGAGTGAAAACAAATTTTTCGAGCACGTTTGTGAAGTTACTCGATAGATCATCTTCATGACTAATAATTAAGAATTGCAATTGAGCCAATTTCTGTTTTTCATTAAGTTCTTCATTGTAAAGAATTGTCACAACTTGTCTGTTGAACTTAAAGAAAGACTGCAAAAGCTTATTAAGGAAAGTAAACCATGGAAGCATCGTGACTATATCAGGTTAAGTGTTAAAACTTACACAGTGCTCCAATTGTGGCTAAATTTCAAAAAAAATGTTGGTTATATTTTTTCCTTTCAATCAAGTGTGATCATGAATTGGGACCAAGAAACAGGCGTTTTCGGGCCAAAATCAACAAAAACAACACCTATCTACCTGTAAATCAATTGGTTGAGAATTGTTCTAAAAAATTGGGGGGAAATTTTTAATGACCATTGGGACTCCTACTCAAGTCTGTTTGAATTTTGGGCCCTTAATAAGTATACGAGTTTTAGGTGCTAAAATAGGGGAACTCACTCCAGCACATCAACTATTTCGTTCTTTGAATATAGTTCAGGGAGAAAGCGAGATTTGATCCTAAATTGACTGCGCTTTTTGATCTTTGGTTTCGTGGACATGTTTTCAAGCTTTATCCCTGGGTCGTAATAAATATTTCCTTGAGACATTTGTTTTAGAAATAACTGAAAGTCCGTTCCTGTTCCTAAGATAATATTGTTACCGTAGCTGTAATATCTCGATGAGTCATTTTGAGATAGAGATGGGACATAGCAAGCTTGATTATGTTTTCTATTCCAATGGAGAAGCATTGATGAAAAACTCCAAGAAGCAGCTTCATTGCCTTGTGAATCAACAAGGGATATTCTACCATTTGAGTTTCTTATTTTACCTTGGTCTACATCAAAACCAATCAACTCCATCTGTAAATTAGTTGTTGAATGACGTTCACCGACCTTGTGAATTCCTCCAAAATTCATCCTATCTGGCCTTCCGTTCTTATCAAGATACCCATATTGCCTTATGAATGTTTCTGTCCCTTCAGTTTTATAAATACCATCTGTTGGTTCAGGCGTCATAAGTGTGATCACGGCTGAATCAATTTTATCAAACCGATTAACCCCAAACTGCTTTACTTCCCAACCTTTATAATCTGGTTCAGAATATCCATTGGGAGTTATTCCAAGCTCTGCTTCGAGTGTGTATCCTCCACAATTTGGTGCTTCACATGCCAGCGGATTTCCCGCACTATCCAATCTTCGAGATTTGATCCATCCTAATTCATGAATTCTCTTTAGCTGTCCAAGGAGGTCGTCTCTACTGCTTCCTGTAGTATTTAGGTCTATTACACTGAAAACTCCATGGGAATCTTGCAAAGTCAATGAATGAAATTCTCTTGCGATATTACTATTTGGAGCAACAACATATGCAAACACAACACCTTCTCTACTTACACCCATGAATAAAATCCTACCAGCTAACCTTTGTGTCATTAGTTCAGAAGGGCTGTTTTGACAACCAGCTAAAAATCCTGACATCCTTACTTCTGGATACTTAGGATATAAAATCAGTTGTGTTCTCGGTGCTAATGCTACCCCACCATCTTCTGTGATCCAAGCAAAGTTTAACTTCGCTTTGAATCTCTCCTTTTCCCAAACTCCAGCCTCTTCCGTTGTTATTTCAGAAATGGGGAGTATGTTTAAAATCTCGAAATTTCCAGCGAGGTATACTTGGTTCTTAGAATTGTCATTCGGTGAGAGAACCTTTGCATACACGAGGGTACAGCCTTTATCGGAGAATATTCTCTTAAGAGTGCTTAAGTTCATCAATTGAATCAAGTACTTTTACCAAGCTTTCTGCTACGGCTTCAATCAGAGGTGATACCACAGAATTACCAAATTGCTTATACGCTTGGTTGTTGGAAACTGGAATAATAAATTTATCAGGGAAACCTTGCAGTCTTGCACACTCTCTTGGGGTTAGTCTTCTTGGATTTTTACCTTTTTGTGGAATTAGAATTTCTGAACCATCCTTGTAATAACGAGCACTTATTGTTCGTGAAATCCCATTCAAGTCAGTTAATCCGAAACCAAAGCCATTGCCTTTAGCTTTGTGCTTTTTTGCGTGTTCTTGCAGATAATTCCATAACTTATCCGAGAGAGTATACTTATCGTCTACATTCTTTTCCAGAATATCTTTGAACTTAATCGAAGGCTCTCCAAGATTTGGAAATTCATACTTCTCTTTGCCTTTGAATATCTTCTTATCGAATCCAACTATGATTATTCTTTCTCTATGCTGAGGAACGAATGCTTTTCCATCGAGAACTTTGTAATGAACACTGTAGCCGAGTTCTTCAAGTGTTCCAACAATTACTTTGAATGTTTTTCCCTTATCGTGCGAAACAAGATTCTTTACATTCTCCAGCATGAATGCTTTAGGTCTCTTGTGCTTAAGAATTCTCGCAATATCAAAAAACAAAGTCCCTTGAGTTTTATCAAGAAAACCATGCGCTCTGCCAAGAGAGTTCTTTTTTGAAACACCAGCAATACTAAATGGTTGACAAGGAAATCCAGCAAGAAGTACATCGTGATCTGGAATCTCATTTTCTGGAATTTGAGTTATATCTCCAAACGGAACCTCTCCAAAATTTGCTTCATATGTCTTCTTTGCAAAACTATCCCATTCACTGGTGAACACACACTTTCCTCCATTATTTTGATATGCCAATCTTATACCACCTATACCAGCAAAGAGATCAATAAATTTGAACTTTGGCTTTTCTGGAGGAGGAAAAGGAATGTCCCATTTAATTGGAAGGTAATACTGAAAATCTGGTTCCTGAGCTAAAGAATTAGCTTCATGAACATCAATCAAGTATTCAGATGCTTTAGGTTTATAATATTGAGAAACACCGTTAGTATGATTTTGAAAGTAGTGAGTAAGGTCCGCAACCCGATCATCCATTTTCTTGTCTACTACAATATTTAGCCTCTCTTTTATTTCAGAATACTTCATCCCCATATTGGATTCAAATTTCGTGATTTTTTTGACTTTTTTAAACACTGTGTCATCATTCTTATTAACAATAAAAACATGACAACCAATTGATCACGAAATAACAAAAGAAGAACGTAGTCTATTTACGTTAATATTCCTTTATTTCAATAACTACGTACTTAAGAAAATCATATTCTTCCATATTGTAAACTTAAACTAACTTTGCAGATTATTTTGCGCAAAGCAAGCCTAATCAAATTTGAGAAAATGAATTCAATTGGATTGAGATGTAACGTGAGTGATGGACGAGGCACAGTCGTTGTTGTCATTTCATTAGATAATGGAGAATTGCATAGATTCAGCTATAAAAGTCCTTCGATTTTTTCGTTTCAGAAGAACTCAGGCGAAATTTTAAACTGGCATAGAGAAAATATACTTTCTCTAATTACTCAATTCAAGGTTGAAGCAATTGCAATTAAAAAAAGTGAGCGTGAATCATTCGGAGCAAGACTTCGTAATTCTGATATTTTCAAACTATACCTTGAAGGAGTACTTCTGTCTTTGGCAGGAAGCATTGGTTTACTAAATCAGCACTATTATAAGAATGATCTTAAGATGATTTTAGAAGACGATAATATTCTTGATAAAGAAATTGATGTAATAGCTCAAGAGTATAATAAATCAGTTGAGTTTGAGGGATTGCTTGCGTCAGAAAAAAGCACAACACGAGAGGCGATGTTATCAGTTCTTGCAATCGAAAAACAGTTCGGACTATGATAGAGACATTAGTAGAAATAAGGCACATAGAAGATTTT
Organism: Henriciella pelagia; assembly: GCA_964219255.1. Lineage (GTDB taxonomy): Bacteria > Bacteroidota > Bacteroidia > Flavobacteriales_D > Crocinitomicaceae > UBA4466. Next base: position 364,263 of record CAXPPC010000003.1, on the reverse strand, counting down.
GGTGAGCAAGGATTCTATTCAAAAACCTACCGTGCTGAGGATTTAAGATTAAATAGAGTAGTTGCAGTAAAAGACATTGTAGCAAGCGCAATAGAATCAAAAGAAGCAGTTGAAAAATATTTTGAAGAGGCACAACGACTCTCAATTGCTTCACATCCAAGGGTATTACCTGTTTATTTTGTGGGAATTGATAATAATGGAGCTGCTGCAGATGTTGGAGCACCAAGAATTGTAACTAAGTACATGAAGAATGGTTCATTAAATCAATTTCTTAACGCTGTATATAGTGGTGGTTCCAGTTTGGAATTAGGTACTGCGATCAGGTTTGCTCATGACATTATCCAAGGAATGATACATCTCCATTCATTAGATATTTTGCACTTGGATTTGAAGGCCTCTAATATTTTTATTGGGGATGATGGAAAATTAATCTTAGCGGATTTCGGACAGTCCAAAATGCTAAACGAGGATAGTATTGTGCAAGTTGAGAGCTTATATCCTTCTATCTTAACTCCAGAATCAATACGTAGACGTGTAGCAGATAAAACAACAGATATATATCAATTTGGAGTATTGTTGTACAGTATTTTTAATTACGATATTTATAGAAAAGCATTGGATGAAGAATACAATGTGAATACAGAAGTCTTGTTGCGAGTGTTCCGTGCGGAGAATAACAACGATGAAGAAAAGGAGCAGTTTCGTGAGAATATGAGAACTTTATCATCAGATATTAAAAATGGAAACTTTCCGAATAGAGATTCGCATCATTACTACGTACCAAAGGCAATTCAGAACGTTATTAATAAGTGTTTAGAAGTGAATGTGGCAGATCGCTATCAGAATTTTTATGAAATTCAAACAGATATTAATAAATTAACAATGACAAAGGATGCTCAAGATTTGAAGCAATCGTTTGAAAACAGTGAAATTATTTTCAATAAGAATAACCAAGCTTGCCTGATTACCGTAGAAGAGAATAGCGGTAGATATAATTTAAGGGCAAAGAAAAATAATCGAGCTGTTAATGCGTTTAGTAAGGACAACCTTACTCGACTTCAACTGGCAAGAGAAATTGAAATGACAGTTAATGGCATTTAGATGTACATATTGTAACAAGGAAATGAAGGTCACTCTCTTAGAATATAAGCAGAACAAGTTTTGTAATTGCTGTTTCGAAGAGAGGTCTGATAATTTTGCAAAAAAGCATGATCTAACTGAAAATGTTGTGTTTTCATATATGGGTATGACTATTGATCTTGATGATCATATAGCTAAAGATGAGAACAAGAAAAATAAAATAGGTTATTAGTTGTCGATTTGGTTCGACAATACAAACACTTCTTGTACAAAAGCCCTGTAACGTAGAGTTGCAGGGCTTTTTTGTTGGTTTTCGCCAAAATAGGGTAGCGGTACAAAATTCTCTTTATCCTTTATCACATCTGCGTTTTAACAGTTCGACATTTCTCGGTAATTTTGCAGTAGTGAAAAGAAGCCTTTTCCATATCAAGAAAATGGATTGTCCTTCTGAGGAGAATCTGATTCGTATGAAGCTGGATGGTCATGAGACCATTATAAAACTTGACTTCAAGATAGAAGACAGAGAGCTTACTGTCTACCATGACGAAAACGACCAAGATATTCTGGGTTCTCTTGACTCATTGGCTCTGGATACTGAGCTTGTAAAAACCGAAGAGACGGATGAGAAAGTTGAAAGTGATGCTAAGCTCCAGTCTAAATTACTCTGGCAAGTCCTCATCATTAATTTCGTCTTTTTCATTCTGGAAATGACCTTTGGATTGGTATCTAACTCAATGGGGTTGGTTGCTGATAGTTTGGACATGCTCTCCGATTCCTTTGTCTATGGACTTAGTCTTTTTGCTGTTGGGGCTGTTGTAGCAAAGAAGAAAAGAATAGCTAAGTTCAGCGGTTATGTACAGATTCTTCTGGCTCTAATCGGAATCACGGAGGTCTTTAGACGATATTTCTATGAGGATGACGTGCCCGATTACCTCACCATGATAATAATTTCAGTATTCGCCCTTATTGCGAACTGGTTGTGTCTATTTCTGTTACAGAAATCTAAATCAGAAGAAGCTCACATGAAAGCAAGCATGATTTTCACAAGCAACGACATCATTATTAATGCGGGAGTAATTCTGGCGGGTATCCTGGTGAGTGTTTTAGCAGACAGACTTCCAGACCTAATCATTGGTTCTATAGTCTTTGTAATCGTTCTTCGAGGAGCATTCAGAATACTTAAACTGGCAAAATAATCATTGGTCGATTTGGTTCGACAATGCAATCATTGCGGGTACATTTAAAAGAAAGCCCTGTATCATAGTGATACGGGGCTTTTTTGGTTCGACATTTGCAAAAACGGTTCGACAATAAGTTATTTAGGGTCAAGAATATTCTCGATACCCCATTTACTTAACATACTAAATAGTGGTCTCAAGCTTTCACCTTTTTCAGTCAAGGAATACTCAACTTTTGGAGGGACTTCAGCATACACTTTTCTATTTATGATTCCATCCGCCTCAAGTTCTCTGAGCTGAGTAGTCATCATTCGTTTGCTACATCCTGGCATCATTCGTTGCAGCTGACCAAACCTATTCACATCAACAGACACGAAATATAGAATCAGCGGCTTCCATTTACCACCAATAACTTTCAACGTAGCACTGACGGGACAGCCACCATACTTTTGAATTTGTTCGACCATATTGTCAAACCTCACCGAATTTATTTCAACTTTTTTCATTGCTTAAAACGACTGTAAAAACTACAATAGTTTCATAAATGATACTATGTAACAATAGTGTAACTACTTGTGTTAATGTGTACTAATGTAAATATTTGCAAAGAAATAAAAAAGAAATAGATGAAACATTTATACTTAACGCTTGGCGTTGCTGCACTAATGAGTAGCTGTGGAATTTCTGAATCCACGGGAGATGACAAAGAAAATAAAGACAACTCCTCAGAGGCGGAAGTAATAGATAACAATCAAGAAACTGAAAAATCAAAGTATATGTATGAAATAGCAATCAATCAGGCCAAAGAAGGACAAGAACAAACCTTCCTAGAAACAAGAGCAAAATTTGTTGAAGTATTAGGGAAGGAAAATGCCACTCTCAATGAAGGAAAATGGCAACCTTTTTTCACTGTTAATCCAGACCTTCGTTTGGATAATATCCTTGTTGGAATGACTCATTGGAATTCTCTGGAAGGGTTCGGAGAAGCAGCAGGCAGGCTTATGCCTCAACAAGTCGCTATCGACTATTTTTCAACGTTTAATCCACTTGCTTATGCCCTATTAGAGACAGTAGATGGGGAGCCATTCGATTTTGAGACGATTAAAAAAGAAGGACTGGTAGTTGAGTTTGCAATTCGTAAGGGCAAGACTGATGATGCGTTTGGAGATGTAAGAGATAAGTTTTTTAAGTCTTTGGAAGAATATGATGGTTACAAATTTGCCAGAGAGTTCAAAGTACATGAATTAAATGAACAGGGGATACCTTCTCTTGCTGAGAATACTCAAGCCGTAATTATCGTTTGGGAAAACAGTGAAAAATTCCAGGCGGCAGCTGAACCTATATTTGGCTCACTGACCTATCACAATTTTGCAGCAGCGATTGATGTACAGACATACTTTGCGACATCACCAACAAAGTAAATTTCACGTTTATAAATTCAGGTTGGGGAGCACTCCGACCTTTTTGATATGAGTAATCTTCGCTTTATAGTTTCCTTAGTATTAGGACTACTGCTGGTTTCATTTGTGACTTATTTATTTGTTGAGACGGGTATAGATTGGAGGGCCGCTGTATTTTACAACAAAAATGAACTATTTGTATATATAGCATCTCCGTTGGTTATACTGGGAATGTTTATACCAATAGTTATTATTGGATATTATCTATATCAATGGAGGTCAACGAGGAAAGAGAAATATCAAATTCAGTTTAAACGTTCACTTTACTCTTTCGTGTTTACTTATATCTTAATGACCTTACTTAAGGTATTCACGAACAGGGTAGACATGGAACCTTTTGAGCCAATTGGCTCTATAGATACATCAGGTGAATTTAGATTTGGATTCATGAATAGTAATTCATGGTGGGAGTCTTTTTCGGAGGGTTGGCCTTCGGGACATACCATGATTGCGGTGGGAATGGCCATTGCAATTCATCCATTAATCAGAAGCAGATTCTGGAAATCAATGAATGTTGCATATCCTATCTTGGTAGCCTGGAGTGTGTCAACTGCTTTTCACTGGTTATCTGATGTTATTGCGGGTGGTGTTATCGGTATCATTTCGGGGTTATACTATGCAAAAAAGTATTCAACTAATTTATAGTTAATCTGATTTAATCTGGTTCGACAATGCAATCATTGCGGGTACAAAAGCCCTGTAACATTATCGTTACAGGGCTTTTTTTGTCATTCCACCTCCTCATAATATAAGAAATGTTTATGTATTATATAAAATATATAAATTCAGATTTATTGTTTTACAATGGTTCGTCAAGTAGATTTAACAAACTTTTAAAAACAATAATTATGCACAAAAAGTCTTATTTGGTTCTACTTATCGCTGCTATTGTGATGGTAGGATGTGGAAAATACCGAAAGTATGATAACATGGAGGTTGTCGAGAACACTTTTGCTGGACCAGTTACAATTACTTCAAGCGGGACTACGCCAGCAGGGGACTTTGAGGGAAACGGGGATTCAGGCGTCTATTCGTTTGCGTATGACAACCCAAAAAAGAAAGCTCAGGTCAATTTTGATATTACTTCTCCAGCTGGCACAGTACAGATGATTATCAAAGATGCAAAAGGAAATGAAGTCCTCAATGAAACGAGAAGTGGAGGAGGAGATGATACCTTCGCAGGAACAACTTCTGAGGGGAAAAAAGGAGTTTGGTTAGTAGAGATTATATTGAACAACGTAAATGGAGATGGCAGTTTCTCTATAAATCCAGTAGATTAATGTGGTTCGACAATGCAATCATTGCGGGTACAAAAAGCTCTTATCGAAAGGTAAGAGCTTTTTTTATTTCCTGTTTTTCGATCACACCCTCTCGAACCAAGCTGTTTTAAATTCTAAGAAATTACTTTTTTAGTCGCTCTCTCTGCCAGCCCGTAAGCGAATAGCTTGCAGAACTAACTACTTAGGAAGTGTTTTTGGTGGCTGCGGTAGCACCCGCACAAAATTACACTGCTTAGTAGTTAGGAGGGAACTAGCAGATGAAGGGCGTTAGGCAGCCAAATAAAATCAACCTTCTACGACCAACACACCACTTATTTCGCAAACTTGATCTAATGTATTGTAGATTGTTCCGAATTTCTTTAGGTTTCGCATGAGCAGATCCGTATTGATTTTCGATTCCGTTTTTACCGTTAACTGGAATTGAATGGTATCAATTTTAGGTGGTTTATCTTGTCGAGTTGCCTCTACTTTTATGGACGCGGACTGATAATCGAAATGCATGAACTCCGAAAAACGTTCAACATTTTTTAAGCAGCAGGACGCAAAGGCCGAGACCAACAAATCCGCAGGCGAAGGTAGCTCTGAATCTTTCGTAACTCCGAACGGAACAACAGTTTCTCTGATTTCTATTTTACCTTGCTCCGTTTTCGATGCAAATGCTCTGACTGAATAATTCATTGCTTTTCAAATTAATGTTGAACCATGGAGCTACTTCTCTACATGTTTTTTAAAATTATTCAGAATATTTTGCCATCCTTTTTCTTGCATTTCAAGTGTGTTTTCATCTTCTCCTTGAAACGTTTCTTTCAGCTCCACTCCATTTTCTACTTGCGTAAATTCTACACGTACTGGTCGACCGTCTCCTAAACGATATTCGAGTACTTTGTTTTTAACGACTTCTGTGTATTCACCGCAAAAATCGAATCCAAAACTACCATCTTTAGCTTCCATTCGCCATGAGAACTGTCCTCCAACTCGCACATCATTCTCCGCAGCAGGACAACACCAATCGTCCGAAGCAAAATTCCAATGTACAATGTGCTCCGGCGAAGTCCAATTATTCCATATTTCATCCATTGATGAATCTACGGTAACGTGAATTGTCACTTTGCGATCATTTTCGAAACTCATATCCTAATTTATTAATTGACCTAACTTACAAAATGTTTTATCATTCTACTCAAAAACGGGCATGATAATGGATTTGTCTGATTTGTGGCTAAAACATTACGTGTATATTATGCTTAATTAATATATATTTGCTAATTTTATATATGCCTGATAAAAAATGCCCCAACTGCACGAGCACAAAATACGTTAAAAGCGGTATAATTAACAATCGCCAACGTTACAAATGTAAAGAATGCGGATACAATTTTACCGTCTTTAAAGATGGTAAGAAAATATCTGATTACTACGTAAACAAGGCACTTCAGCTCTACCTTGAAGGACTTACTTATCGCGAAATTGAACGCATTCTGGGTGTATCTCACGTAAGTGTTCTGAATTGGGTAAAAAAATACAAAGTCAAACGTCCGGAACGAACAAACTACCACCCTTCATACAAAATCCTGAGCGCCACAGAGCTTGCAAATTACTTTAGTAAAACAGAAAATCTAAAAGGCGCTGGAACAATCGTGACCGAACTAGGAGATAAGTTTATGCTGATAAAATGGGAGCGTTTTCGTGAATAACTATATAATTTAACAATTATATATAGTAGTTTAGAATTCTTCGATCGAATATTTGAATTTAGTCTGGTCAACAATAGCACTTAGCTACTGAAATTCAAACGACTATGAAAACTACTAAATTCTACTTAGCAATGCTCTGTCTACTGTTTGCAGGAGGTCAAGCATACGCTCAAAACTCACCGGACATCTATAAAGGTGGACTGAAAGTCAATCTTAACGACGATGGCTCGAAGTATTTTCGTTTAATATCTTGGGCGCAAGTGCAAGCATCGTACTCGGATGATGTTCCCACAGGTTCATCTCCAGTAAACTTCAACCTGCGAAGAGCGCGTGTACTTATGTACTCTCAAATCAGTAAAAAATTCTTAATTCTTACTCACTTTGGACTAAACAGTTTGAATGCGAACACCATGAGTCCAGTTGGTAAAGGCGAAGGGTCTCAATTATTTTTTCACGATGTATGGGGACAGTACAATATCGGCGACAACCATGCTATTGGAGGTGGACTTCACTACTTCAATGGAATTTCCAGACTAAACAATCAAAGCACACTGAACATGATGACGTTGGACAACAATCGTCAATCATGGTCAACTATCGGACTTTCTGATCAATTTGCTCGACACCTTGGTATTTTTGGGAAAGGATCTATTGGTAAACTTCAATATCGCGTTGCCATTAATGATGCTGTAACAAACGGACTAGATGCAAGAACACCTGAAGTTGATGGTGGAGCTGTTTATGGTGGTAAACGTTTGCTTGGTTCTGAAAAAGCAGGATTTGCCTACGCAGGTTATTTCGAATATCAGTTTATGGATAAGGAATCTAACTTCCTTCCTTTTAAAGTTGGTACTTACGCGGGTAGCAAGAAGATTTTGAATGTCGGAGCAGGATTCTTTGTACATCCAAATGGTTCTGTTGTTGCTACTGACACGCTTGGTGGCTTAGCTGGAGAGAATGTAGCATTATTTGCTGGAGATGTATTCTTCGAACACCCAATCGGGTCGAAAGGAAGCGCAATCAGTGCTTATGCAACATACCAAATGAACGATTACGGTAGAGATTATCTATATAGCGCTTACGGAACTGGAAGCATGATCTACGGTCACCTTGGATACGTAATTCCAGGAAAAGCGGAAAAGCCAAAAATTCAACCTTATGTGTCTTACGGAGTCAATCAGTACGACGCGTCTAATGATAATAGAAACGTGCTTGGAGTTGGTGCCAACTTGTATTTAACAGGTCACCACTCAAAATTAACCCTAGAGTACAAACAACAGCAGTTCGGTGCAACGACTACCGATGGTGTTACTCTACAAGCGATGATTTACCTATAAATCTCTACAAAATGGAAAGAAACAAATCTCAAGCGAAAGCTTATTGGAAAGAAAACTTGAAGTACTTGTTTATACTTCTTGCGATCTGGTTCGTAGTGTCTTGTGGCGCTGGAATCTTATTCAAAGATTACTTAAACAACTTTAAACTTGGTGGATTCAAACTCGGATTTTGGTTCGCTCAACAAGGATCAATTTATGTATTCGTGATTCTCATTTTCGTCTACGTTCGACTTATGAACAAGCTCGATAAAAAGTACGGATTCGAAGAAGAAGAATAAATCAACCAACTAAAAATTTAGATTATGTCAGTAGAAGTATGGACTTGGATACTAGTGGGTGTAACTTTCGCCCTCTATTTTGGAATCGCGATCTGGGCAAGAGCTGGATCAACTAAAGAATTCTATGTTGCAGGTGGAGGTGTATCTCCATTAGCAAACGGAATGGCAACTGCAGCCGACTGGATGAGTGCGGCATCATTTATATCGATGGCGGGAATTATTTCCTTTAGTGGATACGACGGCTCGGTTTACCTCATGGGATGGACCGGTGGATACGTCTTACTCGCCCTCCTGTTGGCACCTTACTTGAGAAAATTTGGAAAATTCACCGTACCTGATTTTATCGGGGATCGTTACTACTCAAATACGGCCAGAACGGTTGCGGTAATATGTGCATTGATCGTTTCTTTCACATACGTTGCAGGCCAAATGCGTGGTGTTGGAATCGTATTTTCTCAGTTCTTGCAAGTGGATATAGTTGTAGGAGTTATCATTGGAATGGCAGTGGTACTAGTTTTCGCCTTCTTAGGTGGAATGAAAGGGATTACCTATACACAAGTGGTTCAGTATTGTGTATTAATCTTCGCTTTTATGGTGCCCGCCATTTTTATTTCTTTCCAAATGACTGGAAACCCAATCCCTCAAGCTGGTATGGGTAGTACCATGAATGATGGAACCTACATCCTAGACAAACTAGATGCACTCCACACTCAACTTGGCTTTAAAGAGTATACAAGTGGAACAAAATCAACTTGGGACGTATTCGCAATTACAATCGCGTTGATGGTTGGTACTGCGGGACTTCCACACGTGATTGTTCGCTTCTTTACAGTACCTAAGGTTAAGGATGCTCGTAAATCAGCTGGATTAGCACTTCTTTTCATTGCTATTCTATATACAACTGCACCAGCAGTAGCTGTTTTCGCTCGCACAAATATGATTGAAACTGTAAGTGAACAATCGTACGAAGGAGCTCCTGAGTGGGTAAAGAAATGGGAAAACATGGGACTAATTGCATGGGCTGACAAAAATGGAGATGGAAAAATCCAATACGTAGCAGGTGATGCATTAGCAGGTAAAAAACCAATCTTTGCTGAAGAAAGAGGAATGTTCGGAGAGCGTGTTGTGACTAATCCAAACATGGAAGAAGCAAATGAGTTGTACGTTGACCGCGATATCATGGTATTAGCAAACCCTGAAATTGCAAAGCTTCCAAACTGGGTAATTGCATTGGTTGCAGCAGGTGGATTGGCAGCAGCACTTTCTACTGCGGCTGGATTGTTACTTGTAATTTCAACTTCAGTTTCTCACGATTTGATTAAGAAGCAAATTAAACCAGATATTTCTGACAAAGGTGAATTAATGGCAGCGCGTATCAGTATTTTGGTAGCGGTTATTGTGGCAGGTTTATTCGGAATATACCCTCCAGGATTCGTAGCTGCTGTTGTCGCCTTGGCATTTGGATTGGCAGCCGCATCCTTCTTCCCTGCAATTATCCTAGGTATCTTCGATAAACGCATGAATAAAGAAGGAGCCGTTGCAGGAATGGTAATCGGAACACTACTCATGTTGTTTTACATGATTCGTTACAAAACTGGTTTAATCGGAGTAATGGATCCACTACCAGCGGAAGATTGGTGGTTTGGAACATCGCCAGAAGGTTTCGGTACAATTGCGATGCTCGTCAACTTTACAGTGTCTATAGTTGTTTCAAGATTAACAGCGGCACCACCAAAAGATGTACAGGAAATTGTTGAAGATATCCGAATCCCATCAGGAGCCGGAGATGCAGTTCAACATTAATTCATAATAATAACAGGGAAAAAACAACTCAAATGGGTTGTTTTTTCCTATTTTAACCTAGCATGAAAAAGAGACATGAACAAAAATTTGTAGTACTAGCAATCAGCGTATTGCTAGCCCTCAATATTCCGTTCATTCTCATCTTTGATAGTAGCGACGCTGTGTTGGGTGTACCTGTTTTATACCTCTACATTTTTAGTATTTGGTTCATTACAATATTAATTACCTACAGGATTTTAAATAAGTACTATGAATAGTGCAGTTTTAATACTCATCATTCTGGGGTATTTGGGATTGATTTTCTACATTGCCTTTTTAGCTGAAAAGCAGAGAAATAGTCGCTGGGTAAACAATCCATACATCTATAGTTTATCACTTGCTGTTTATTGCACGGCATGGACCTACTACGGAAGCGTTGGTAAGGCAGCTACAACTGGGGTTGATTTTTTAACTATCTACTTGGGACCAGTTATTGCCCTGCCACTTTGGGTTATCATTATTCGAAAAGTGATTCGCATCTCAAAGAGTCACAATGTTTCCTCAATAGCAGATTTCATCTCCCTCCGCTATGGAAAAAACAGATCTCTTGGTGCAGTTGTAGCTATCGTATGTCTTTTGGCTACTATTCCGTACATCTCACTTCAGCTGAAAGCAATATCGGACACTTTTCATATTATGACTGATGCTCCAATCAGCTCAGGTAATGGTGTTTTGGATGATTCGACTTTCTATATCGCATTGGTTTTAGCGGTTTTCGCTACTTTTTTCGGGACACAAACTTCGGATGCAACGGAGAAACACAAGGGGATTATTGCTTCAATCGCTTTTGAATCAATTTTAAAACTCGTTTTCTTTTTAATCATTGGAGTTTACGTGACCTACTTTATGTTCGATGGTCCTTCTGATATTTACAATCAGATTTCAACTCATGATAATTTTGAACAACTGACAACTATTGGAGGAATTGAGGGCGCTTTCAATTGGTCGTTTATGATCGCCTTGTCCTTCATTGCGATCTTCCTTTTACCTCGTCAGTTTCAGGTGACTGTCATTCAGAATACACGTGTTAAGCATCTGAAGAAAGCGATATGGCTCTTCCCTCTCTACTTGTTATTATTCAACTTATTTGTGATTTACATTGCATGGGGAGGAAACATTATCAACGGAGACACTGCTCAAGCGGAATACTACTCCATTCTTCTTCCATTAAACAATGGGAATATTTGGTTGGCACTCCTCGTTTTTTTAGGTGGATTCTCTGCTGTAATTTCAATGGTAGTAGTTTCTACCCTCGCGTTGAGCACTATGGTGAGTAACAACTTGATCATTCCATACGGATTCTTAGGGCGATTTATTCAAGGACAAACAGACAGCAACACGCAATCGATTAAAAATATTCGTCGCGTCTCTATTTTCATCATTATAGCTCTGGCCTACTTATTCTACATCAGCTTCTCTGTTCAAATGCCACTGATTTCAATCGGACTTATGGCATTTGTAATCGTTGCGCAATTAGCTCCATCGTTTTTTATTGGTTTGTACTGGAATCGCGGTTCAGCAAAAGCTTCTATCATTGGAATTATTATCGGTGTATTGATTACCATTTACACCTTCATACTTCCTTTTACAATTGAGGCAATTACAGGATCGACAAGTTTTACAGAAAATGGACCTTGGGGAATTGAATTATTTCGACCTCAAACATTATTCGGACTTGATTTTATGAGTCCTACAGCGAATGCATTATTGTGGAGTATGACATTTAACTTATTAGCCTACTTGATCTTCTCCCTCACTTCAAAAGGAAATTACCGTGAAAGAAATTTTGCAGAGATTTTTATTGACTCAAAGAACTTCACCAATCTTCAAGACAATGCTTTGGTTTGGAAAGGTGAAGCTTATGTAGAAGATATTCGCAACGTCCTTCGTAAATTCTTGGGAGAGGCAAGAACAGAACGGGCTTTAACTTTATTCTTTCGCAAGTACGATTTACCGCAGGACACACAAATGGCTGATGCTCGATTAATTAACTTTTCGGAAAAGCTTCTGGCGGCAAACATCGGAGGTGCTTCAGCTCAAATTCTGATTTCAAATGTGGTAAAAGAGGAAGAGATTAGTCTTGTTGAGGTCTTGAAAATCCTCGAGGAATCTAAAAAGACTATCGATAGTAATAAACTTCTTCAAGATAAATCGAATGAATTAACTTCTCTAGCGAACAAATTACAAGAGGCTAACGAAGAGCTAAGGGTGAAAGACAAACAAAAAGATGAGTTCTTGGATACTGTCGCTCATGAGTTGAAAACTCCATTGACAGGAATTCGCGCTTCCACTGAATTGTTGATTGATGATTTGGATGAAATGCCAGATGAAGTTCGCTCCCAGTTCTTAACGAATATTCTTCAAGACAGCGATCGATTAGCGCGATTGATTAACAATATTCTCGACTTTGAAAAGCTCTCAACTGGCAGAACAGATTTAGATTTGAAATATCAAAACATTGCTAAAACCATTAGAGATGCATGTGCGAGTGCACAATCTATTGCAAGCCAGAAAAACTGTGAAATCATCATCAAAAACAAAAGTTCTATCTACTTAATTTATGATGAGGATCGAATCACACAAGTACTAACCAACCTGCTGTCGAACGCATTAAAATTTGCAGATGAACAACAGGGTGAAATTGAGGTAAGCTACGGTCGTCAAAAGGGAAAAGTTCTTGTGTCAGTTGTCGATAATGGAACAGGAGTACCAGACGAAGATGTCAAGTATATATTCGACAAGTTTTTTCAGTCGAATCACCAGAATAGAATTAAACCAAGCGGAAGTGGTTTTGGACTTGCCATTTCTAAGCAAATTATTGAAGTCCATAAGGGAGAAATCTGGTATTTAAAAAATGAAAAAGGTGGAGCAACCTTTACATTTAGTTTACCAATAGAAAAGGAAAAGAAGGAAGATGAGTAAGAAGATTGTAATAGTTGATGATGAACCAAACATCGTTATGTCACTCGAATATGCTTTCAAAAAGAAAGGATTTCAAGTGTTTATTGCACGTGATGGAGAAGAAGCATTTAATACTATCAGCAGAGAAATTCCAGATGCCATTATTTTGGATATTATGATGCCAAAAGTAGACGGTTTGGAAACACTCGAACGTATCAAACGAGACCCTGCTTTAGTTCAATGTAAAGTGGTTTTCCTCTCGGCAAAGAATAAAGAAAGTGACATTAAAGCGGGAATGGACCTTGGAGCGGATAAATACCTCATCAAACCATTTTCAGTTAAAAAAGTAATCAGCGAAGTGGAAGAACTTCTTTAAACGACAAGCCTATGAAATTTAAAATCTCGCCATTAGCATCCGACATTATTCTCACTATTTATATCGTTGGGACTTTAGCCTTCAGGATCTATTATGAAAAAGCGGCTAATATAACACCCGGGCTTTCAATAGCCTTCGGAGTGTGTTTCTTGGCTTTCCCATATGTACTAATCAAAGCGAAAATATTGAACCCAAATTGGTTTGGTTTGTTCAATCTAAAAAAATAATCATGTACCAGAACGAATACCTACAAAGCATTAGTGACCCCACTGGTTTTTGGGGGGACAAAGCAAAGGAGTTAAGTTGGAGTAAATTTCCAACTACGATCTTCAATCCAGAAAATAACCGTTGGTTTGAAGGTGGAGAACTCAATCTCTCCCACTTATGTATCGATCAGCATATTGCGGATGGATTTGGTGATCAAACGGCTATCGTTTACGATTCCCCAGTAACTAATACGAAAAAGAACATTTCTTTCAATGAGTTACACGAAGAAGTAAGCAAATTAGCTGGTGGTCTTCAATCTCTCGGAATTAGGAAGGGAGATGCGGTAATTATTTACATGCCAATGATTCCTCAAGCGATTTATGCTATGCTCGCTTGCGTAAGAATTGGAGCCATTCACTCTGTGGTTTTTGGTGGTTTTGCTCCTCACGAGTTAGCGATTCGTATTGACGATTGTTCTCCCAAAGCGATTATTTGTGCTTCGAACGGAATTGAGATTAACCGACAAGTGCCTTACAAACCATTTGTTGATGAAGCCATCGCTCTTTCTGCAAGTAAACCTGAAAATGTGATCATTTTTGACCGCAAACAAGGTGTAGAATTTGAATCAAAACCATACGATGTAGATTACAGCGGATTAGTGGCAAAATCTGAGCCAGTTGAGCCTGTTATGGTGGAGTCAAATCATCCTTCTTACATTTTATATACTTCTGGAACTACGGGTAAACCAAAAGGAATTGTCCGAGACACTGGTGGATATGCAACTGCATTGAAATATACAATGGGAAGTATTTATTCTGTTCAACCTGGTGATGCATACTGGGCTGCTAGTGACGTGGGGTGGGTTGTTGGACACAGCTATATTGTCTACGCTCCATTAATTAATAGAAATACAACTGTCCTATTCGAAGGGAAGCCAATTAAGACTCCAGATGCATCGACTTTTTGGAGAGTGATAAGTGAGCACAATGTAAGAACGATGTTTACAGCTCCAACTGCGATTCGCGCGATTCGTAAAGAGGATCCAGAGGGTGAATTCATTAAAAAGTTCGATATGTCATCTTTGAATTATTTGTTCTTGGCAGGAGAAAGATGTGATGTTTCGACTTTGCGCTGGGCAGAAAACCATTTGAACGTTCCAGTTATTGATCACTGGTGGCAAACTGAATCGGGTTGGCCAATGTTAGCGAACATGGTTGGACTAGAGCAATTTGAAGTTAAACCAGGATCTGCTACATTCCCTGTTACGGGATACGATATTCAAATTCTGAATGAAGAAGGAGATATCCTTGGAGCAAATACAGAAGGTTATGTCGCCGTAAAATTGCCACTGCCTCCAGGAAATTTATTGGGACTTTGGAATGACGAAGAGCGATTCAAAAAAGGATATTTAGAGAAGTTTCCAGGATATTATTTCTCTGGTGATGGAGGATACACAGATGCAGATGGATATATTTTCATTACTGGTCGAGTTGATGATATTATCAATGTTGCTGGTCACCGCCTTTCAACAGCAGAAATGGAAGAAATCGTCAGCGGTCATAAAGAAGTAGCTGAATGCGCTGTAATCGGAATACACTGTGAAATAAAAGGACAAAAACCACTTGGGTTAGTTGTTCTAAAATCTGGTTCTGATGGAAATTCAGAAACAATTAAACAGGATTTAGTTCAAGCAGTACGACATGAAATTGGACCTGTAGCCTCTTTCAAAGATGTTGTAGTTGTTCAACGACTACCCAAAACCCGTTCAGGAAAAACACTGCGCAAATTACTACGCGATATCGCCGACAACCAAGATTTTAAAATCCCTTCAACAATCGATGACATCGCAATTATTGGAGAAATTCAAGAAGCATACACTTTAAATAAAATAGGAATTCACATAAACTAAACTTATGAGTAATTATCACATTAAACACTTAGAAGAATACTATAAAGTATACCGTAAATCAGTTCGTGAACCAGAAGTTTTCTGGGAAGAAATCGCTGAAGAACATTTCGTCTGGCAAAAACGTTGGGACAATGTATTGAGTTGGGACTTCACAAAACCCGAAATCAAATGGTTTGAAAATGCCAAGTTGAACATTACAGAAAACTGTATCGATCGTCACTTGCGCACGAAAGGTGATAAAACAGCTATTCTTTTTGAACCAAACGATCCAAAAGAAGAAGCAGTTCACATTACTTACAAGAAATTGCATGAGCGTGTTAACCAACTAGCGAATGTGTTGAAGGCGAAAGGAATTAAAAAAGGAGATCGTGTTTGTATCTATCTTCCAATGATTCCAGAATTGGCATACTCTGTCTTGGCTTGTGCTAGAATTGGTGCAATTCACTCAGTTGTTTTTGCTGGATTCTCATCTTCTGCTCTAGCAACTCGTATCCAGGATTCAGATTGTAAAATGGTAATCACTTCAGATGGATCTTATCGTGGTGCAAAGACAATCGACCTAAAAGGAATTGTTGATGATGCACTAGAATCTTGCCCGAGCGTTGAATCTGTATTGGTTGCAAAACGCATCGATTCTGAAATCAACATGAAAGACGGTCGCGACGAATGGTTACAACCATTAATGGATGCAGCTTCTATGGAATGTCAACCTGAAATTATGGATGCAGAAGATCCACTTTTCATTCTTTACACTTCTGGATCTACTGGAAAACCAAAAGGAATGGTTCACACGACGGCAGGATATATGGTGTACACGGCTTACACTTTCAAAAACGTATTCCAATACCGCGAAGGTGACATTTACTGGTGTACTGCCGATATCGGTTGGATTACTGGTCACAGTTACATCGTATACGGACCGCTAGCAAACGGGGCCACGACTGTTATGTTCGAAGGAGTTCCAAGTTATCCAGATTTCGGACGTTTCTGGGAGATCGTTGAGAAACACAAAATCACTCAGTTCTACACAGCTCCAACAGCAATTCGTGCATTAGCAAAAGAAGATCTTTCGTATGTTGAGAAGTACGATTTATCAAGCTTGAAAGTTCTTGGATCGGTTGGAGAACCAATTAACGAAGAAGCATGGCACTGGTACGATGATAACGTTGGTAAAAAACAAAGTCCAATCGTGGATACATGGTGGCAAACGGAAACAGGAGGTATTTTGATTTCACCAATCCCTTACGTTACACCAACAATTCCAACTTTCGCGACACTTCCATTGCCTGGAGTTCAACCAGCTTTATTGGATGAAAATGGTGAGGAAATTAAAGGAAATCTTGCTGAAGGAAGATTATGTATCAAGTTCCCTTGGCCATCGATTGCACGCACGATTTGGGGTGATCATCAACGCTACAAGGACACTTATTTCTCTGCTTTCGAAGGAAAATACTTCACAGGAGATGGTGCTCGTCGAGATGCTGTAGGTTATTACCGTATTACAGGTCGCGTGGATGATGTAATCATCGTTTCTGGTCACAACCTTGGTACCGCACCAATCGAAGACGCGATTAATGAGCACAACGCCGTAGCTGAATCGGCTATTGTTGGATTCCCTCATGACATCAAAGGAAATGCACTTTACGGATACATCACGCTGAAAGAAACGGGTGAATCACGTAATCATGATAACCTTAGAAAAGAAATCAACCAATTGATTACAGAACAAATCGGACCAATTGCGAAGTTGGATAAAATTCAATTTACAACTGGACTTCCTAAAACACGGTCTGGTAAAATTATGCGTAGAATTTTGAGAAAGATTGCGTGTAACGAAGCCGATCAATTAGGAGATATCTCAACACTACTAAATCCGGAAGTGGTCGATGAAATTCTAACAGAATTCAAAGCGAATAACTAAAACTGAGAGCCGGGGTCATTTGATTCCGGCTTTTTTTTTGCAACCTATATCACATATAGCTAGGAAACTGATTTCCATCATTTTTTATTTCCCTTTTCTGATAGATATTTATGCAAATCAATAATTCTTACGCTATGTATTCAATTCCACCAATCAAAAATCTTGACGAGTTAAAACGCATTCTTCACACCGGACCTGGTTATGAAGGTTATGCAACCGTTCTTCAATCCATTGAATTTGGACCAGAAGAATTAGCTGAGTTCTGCACTTGGAGTGAAGAGAATTACACGAAGAAAACGCTGGAAAGCATTCCTAGTATTGATTTAGAAGTCATTTGCTGGGAGCCTGGACAAGAAACTGCGGTGCACGACCATGCGAATCGCGAAAGCTGGTTTTACGTGTTAGAAGGCGAATTACAAGAAACGGTTTTTTACAAGCCGGGAGAAAATCCTGAGCCTTTACACTTAAAGTCGAAATCATTGTACAAAGACAAAGAAGTTGGTTATATGACCGATAACCACGGTTTACATAAATTGAAAAATTCATCTTCAGGGAGAACCATTTCGATTCATTTATATTCTGAACCTTACGGAAATGTGCATCACTACGATGAACAAACAGGGGAAGTAAAACGATAGTTAAATCCACGTTGTTAATTTCAACCCCATCTAGATGTAACCATCACTAAATGAAGCATTTTTACTATTTTGTCATGAATTTATTTAACCAATAACTCTTCGCTACATGAAATTATTTTTTACAACTATCGCTGTAATTTTATCATCATTAACAGCTATTTCTCAATGTGACCCCGCAACTGCAACTCATTACAACATGGGAGATTTCCCTTTCACTTCTTCAAGTGGGGTAACAGTATCTATGTCTGGTACAAATTCAGGAGTTCTAGGTCCATATGGTCAGTATGGATGTAGTTCAGCTCTTTGTGAAGCTAACACAATTCGATTGGACCCTGGAGACACGCTAATTTTCAATTTTTCTCAACCCGTTGATGAATTCAATTTCGTTTCAGGAGTTATGAATCCTACGGAAAATGGTAAAATATTGACTAGTTCTGGTGTACCGATTTTAACTTCAAATTGCCCTACTGATCTACAAATAACTGGGAATGCCTTCAATCAAGTTGGCCCATTAGCTTCTCCCGTTATCAACGTCAGTATTCCAGGAGGAACAAATTCACTATCAATAGTTTGTTTACCGGCTTCAACAAACGGAGTTTTTACAGTAGATGTTTTGGACTGTATTAGTAGTTGCGAAACGTCAAGCAGTTTAACCGAAACAGCATGTGATAGTTATACATCTCCTAGTGGAAAAACTTGGACTGCAACGAATATCTATTCGGACACAATTCCTAACTCGGCAGGTTGTGATTCAATAATCACAATTGACCTTACAATTAATAATTCAACAACTGGAGTGGATAGTCAAGTTTCGTGTAATTCCTACACATGGATTGATGGAAATAACTACACTTCGTCGAATAACTCGGCAACGTATACTTTGATGAATGCAGCAGGTTGTGATTCTTTAATTTCATTGGATTTAACAATCAACTACCCAAACACTGGAACAGATGTCATTTCAGCCTGTGATTCCTACACTTGGATTGATGGGAATACATACACTTCGTCGAATAATTCTGCTACTTACACTTTAACAAACACAGCTGGTTGTGATTCAGTTGTGACATTGGATTTGACAATTAATTCTACTCCAACTGCGACTATTGTTCAAAATGGACAAAGCATTACCGCATCACCGACAGGTGGACAATACCAATGGTTAGATTGTGACAATGGTTATTCTCAAATTTCTGGAGCAAATAACATTACTTTTTCTCCAACATCCGCAGGAAATTACACGGCTGAAGTCACACTTAATGGTTGTACAGATACATCCGATTGTTTGGTCTTTGATTTTATTGGAGTCGACCAACTTGAAGAGGAATTATTCACTATTTACCCGAATCCAACTACGGGTGAAGTGACGCTTAGTTTTGACTCTCCAACAGCTGACGTAGTTATTTTCGATACTCAAGGAAAATCAGTTTTAGAAACAACAGTAGAAAATCAATCTATAATTGATTTCTCAAAGTTTGATTCTGGGATTTACTTATTTGAATGCACAATTGAAGGTAAAACAACGACAACTCGTGTGGTTAAATCGGAGTAACGCGCCGGCGAAGACGAATAGCTTGGGAAAACAATTGAGCTATGACAGCGTAAATGGCTTGGCGACTTTAGAAGCCAACTATTTACTTGCTGGATTGCAACAATGGTGAACCAACTAGCAGACGAAGACGGATTACGCGCCATATTCTTCATTTTTCCTATCTTGAGCACACTAAACCAATGCTGTTCGACTTAAAAATTGGACAGACAAATTAGACTTATGCTCAAAACTACTTGCTTAACAGTGGCATTTCTGGCCATTCTATTTTCGGTTAAAGCGCAGACCGTTTCTGATATGATCAACGATGTAGATTCGGCGACAATTGTACAAATGGTTCGAAATTTATCGGGTGAAGATCCTGTAATTGTGGGTGGAGCACCTGCAACAATCACGCACCGTGTGAGCAATTGGGGAAACAATCTTGCTGCCGATTATTTGTTGGAGCAATTTTCATCATACGGATTGGCCGTTAACGATATTCAATACAGTGCCAACGGAAGAAACATCGTTGCAACTAAGCCCGGGTTGGTCAATCCGAACGACATTTATATCATCTGTGCGCACTACGACGGGGTGACTTATTACGGTGCAGACGACAACGCAAGTGGATCGGCAGCGGTGCTAGAAGCGGCGAGAATTATGGCCAACTACAACTTTGAAAATACGGTCGTTTTTGCTTTGTGGGACGAAGAAGAAATCGGATTGATCGGTGCAAACAACTACGCAACAACTGCCGCGGCCAACAACGACAATATTTTGGGTGTTCTCAATATGGACATGATTGGTTACAACGGGGACGGTGATAATGTGGTGGATATTGATGTTCAAAATATTGCCAATTCGTATGCGATTCGTGACAGTTTAGTTAGTTTGATCTCGACGCACAGTTTAGATTTAACTCCTGTTGTTGTGGACCCTGGAACGACAGCTTCGGACCACTCTAGATTCTGGAATCAAGGTTACTCTGCTGTACTGATGGGCGAAGAATGGTCGGATAATGACATTACACCTGGTTATCACAACAGCAACGACCGCATCAACTTGATGAATTTGAGCTATTTCTATGAAATGACTAAACTTTCGGTGGCTTACATTACTACGATGGCGGTTCCATTAGTTCCACCTTGCGCAACTACCTACAACACGATCAATCCGATAGCTTGTGACAGTTACACTTCGCCAAGCGGAAATTATACGTGGACAACCAGTAATTCGTATCAAGATACGTTGGTCAATGCAGCAGGGTGCGACTCGGTGCTTACGATCAATTTAACAGTTAACTATTCAAACACAGGAACGGACGTCATTACAGCGTGTGATTCCTACACATGGATTAATGGAAACACCTACACTTCTTCCAACAACTCAGCAACACATACCTTGACGAATACCGCTGGTTGTGACTCAGTCGTAACGTTGGATTTGACGATCAACTATTTGAACACTGGAACGGATGTGATTACAGCGTGCGATTCCTACACGTGGATTGATGGAAACACGTACACTTCGTCGAATAACTCTGCTACACATACTTTGACGAACTCAGCTGGCTGTGACTCAGTCGTAACGTTGGATTTGACGATCAACTATTCGAATACAGGAACGGATGTGATTACAGCGTGTGATTCCTACACATGGATTGATGGAAATACCTACACTTCGTCGAATAACTCGGCAACGCATACTTTGACGAATTCCGCTGGTTGTGATTCAGTCGTGACCTTGGATTTGACAATCAACTATTCGAATACTGGAACGGATGTGATTACAGCGTGTGATTCCTACACATGGATTGATGGAAACACCTACACTTCATCGAATAACTCGGCGACCCATACTTTGACGAACACCGCTGGTTGTGATTCCGTTGTGACCTTGGATTTGACGATCAACAATTCGAATACAGGAACAGATGTGATTACAGCTTGTGATTCCTACACATGGATTGATGGAAACACCTACAGTTCTTCCAACAACTCGGCGACGCATACATTAACCAACACAGCTGGTTGTGATTCGATCGTGACGTTGGATTTGACAATAAACTATTCAAATACGGGAACGGATGTGATTACGGCATGCGATTCGTATACGTGGATAGACGGAAATACGTACACTTCGTCGAATAACTCGGCGACACATAACTTGACGAACACCGCTGGTTGTGATTCAATAGTGACCTTGGATTTGACGATCAACTCTACTCCAACTGCGACTATTGTTCAAAGTGGACAAAGTATTACCGCATCTCCAGCAGGTGGACAATACCAATGGTTCGATTGTGACAATGGTTATGCTCAAATTTCTGGGACAAATAACATCACTTTCTCTCCAACATCCGCTGGAAATTATGCAGCTGAAGTCACACTTAATGGTTGTACTGATACATCCGATTGTTTGGTCTTCGATTTCATTGGAGTCGATCAACTTGAAGAAGAATTATTCACCATTTATCCGAATCCGACCACGGGTGAAGTAACCCTCAGTTTTGACGCTCCAACAGCTGACGTAGTTATTTTCGATGCTCAAGGAAAATCAGTTTTAAAAACAACAGTTGAAAGTCAATCGGTAATCGATTTGTCAACCTTTGAAGCTGGGAATTATCTATTTGAATGCACAATTGAAGGAAAAACGACGACAACTCGTGTGATTAAATCGGAATAACGCGCCGGCGAAGACGAATAGCTTGGTAAAACGATTGATCCATGACAGCGTAAATTGCTTGGCGACTTTAGAAGCCGAAAATTTACTTGTTGACATGGATCAACCGTGCACCAACTAGCAGTTGCAGACGGATCACGCTCCGACTAATTCTCTCTCATTTTTCGCAAAGCCTCGGCAATTTCTCTCATTTGATCCACCAACGGATCTACCATATTGCTTCCGGTCTCTGCTCGTTTATTCTCGAGGTAGGTCGACTTGATCGAGTTCCATCTTTCTGCTTCCTCGGGTGAAATCGCCTGATACAATTCCTTGAATCGCAACAAGTTTGCCTCCGCACCTTTGGTCAATGTTTGCGACTCGTTTTCGTAATGCGACAGAATCAACGTTCTCAACTCGGCATCGTTCATCAACGGTACCAATTTCTCCACGATCTTATTCATATCACGATACGATCCCTGCAATTTAAACGCAGGTTTTTCGCGGTACGCATCTTCCATTGAAGCCGAAACGATGTATTCTTCATTGACTTTCGTTACCACATCTCGCACTTGCAACACGCGTTTCAAAAGTTGAATCACATCTTCCATTTCTTCTGATGTGTAATTTCCTTCGAGGTTCAAATCCTCTTGTGGACCTTGCACAGCGATTTTCAAGAAAGTTTGGATATCGTTGAATGACTTCGTGTTTACGGTGTTCAGCAAGCTATTCGAGGTCAAACAATTCTCCACGTAACTCATTTCGAATGCTTCTCTCCTACCACCGATCACATCACCCAAATTGTAAATATCCGAACGGTTGGCCAACATGTCTGGAATCTGGAAGCGGTCTCCACTTTCGGTATATGGGTTTCCAGCCATCACGATCATCATTTTGCGACCGCGGAAATCGTATGTTTTCGTCTTTCCTTTGTACACACCTTCGATTTTTCGTTGTGCATCACAAAGTGAAATGAATTTTTGTAAGAATTCCGAGTTACAGTGCTGAATATCATCGATGTAAATCATGACATTATCGCCCATTTCGAAAGCCAAATTCAAGCGATTCAATTCCTCTCTTGCAGCAGAATTTGGAGCACTCGCGGGATCAACAGATGTTACTTCGTGACCAAGTGCTGGCCCGTTAATTTTGACAAAAATGAGTCCCAAACGCTGTGAAATGTACTCCATCAAGGTCGTTTTACCGTAACCTGGAGGCGAAATCAACAACAGCATTCCCATGAGATCGGTGCGTTTATTGTTTCCTACCGTACCCATTTGTTTCGCCATGTTGTTACCGATCAACGGAAGATAGACTTCATTAATTAATCGATTTCGCACAAACGAAGACATAATTTTTGGTTCAAACGAATGCAGTTTAATCTCTTCTTTGAATTGTTCAGACAAAGCATGTTTTTGGTCGACATACTTGCGATAAGCAGGTACTGTTTCCGAGTGGAATTGATACATTTTCTCTGACCATGCGTGATATTCGATGCGTAATTCACCATTTTGAATCGACGGATGTTCGCCCACCAATTCTTTTATCGTACTTGTCAATTTGATATCCAACAAACGCTCTTCCGCTTCATTTTCGGCAAGAATTGAAACCGCCACCTCATCAATCACCAAGTCAAGATGATTCGCTTCAGATGATTTCAAGAAACTCTTCAGCCATTCGCGCACCAACTGTAATTGGTAATCGGGAGCATCGTTGAGTTCGTCTAAAGAACTATCCAGTTTCTTCTGGAGTTTGTTATTCTTCAACCACTGTTTGAATTTCGAGCGTAATTCGTTTGCTTCTGGACTGAAAACATAGGTGTCTGAATTCCCTAATTCCTGAAACAAATAAGTCGCCATCACCAAAGAATTCTCAGTCGTCATACGATTCGAAATCAACTCATTCAACTCAACAAGAAGATCTGAAGAAACGGTCATCGATTTAAACGCAGACTGCAACAAACCATGCGCTTTCATGCGACGATTCCAGCTTTGTCTTTCTTCATCCGTCAACTTAAATTTCCAGAAAAATCTTGCTAAAGCGCGTTGTTTCGGATGGAAAATGAGCAATTCCGCATGTTGATTGATCTCCATTAAGACTTTCAACAGGTTCAACGCATCGATATCATGGATACCTTTCACGTAGCGCTCATCGTATTTGCTTCCCATGAACTTTTGAATCAAGCTTAATTGTTCTTTATCCTCCAATTTTTTGAACGATTCAACACCCTCTTCTTGATTTTTCAGATCCTCTAGAAACGAATACGCCAAATACTCACCTCGATAAACTAGTTCATTTTCAGAAACAATGCTTTGCGACCAAAAATGTTTCGTCTGTTGGAAGTCAACATCCACCACTTTTTCGAAGAAATTTGTCCCCGTTAAGTGATAGTACATTTCTCCATCACGTTGCACCATGGTCACATCCAGTTTCTTAGTGTTAACAGAAAAATGATGGTTCCCCATTTTGATAATGTCATCTCCTTCCGCGAACAATTCTGTTTTATCGCGCAATTGTCGAACAGCATCTTCTCGGAGTGACTTCAACTGACTTTTCAATTCATCCGCTTTCACAGAATCATCTAATTCAATCAGTTTTTCAATGTTATCACGTACTTTTTGCACCAACGAATCCGATGCTAAGTATGCGTTGATTTCATCAATATTTTTGTATTGATTCAGTCGATTGCTAATTCCCTGAAGAATCCGCGTTGCCGACTTCTGAATTGCCAAAGCACGGTTATTTCGGGCTTCGACGAGTGACAATTTATGTGATTCAAAAGCATTCAACAATTCATCTCTTGCTTCAGCCAGAGGAAGACCAAACTCAGGGAAATCCGAAAACTTTCCTTCCAGTTCCTCCAGTTGGATAATGAGTCGATTCAAATAATCCTCGCTCTTCTCCGGTGTATCACTTAAATTAATATAGTTCGATGCTCCTTGTTGAATCAGCTTGAGTTGACTTTTAAATTCCGCCTCAGCTTCATCACCAAAAATCGATTTCCGCTTCTTTTTTAGGTCGGCAATAATGCGATTGAATCGATAGAAGATATCGGTAATATTATCAATGATTTTCGTTGTAACCGTTCCATCTTTGATCTCCAGTGAATTCACAATTTCGATCAACAATTCCAGCTCACCAGAAACTCGAGTAATATCTTCGTCCAATTCATCCGCTTCCACCACTTTTTGAATTCCTTGAAGTCGCTCTTCGATGGCATCTACCTTCAGTTCGTATGGTTTCAAAGCATCATCGGTCAATAAGAACTCGACACATTTTTGGGCGTATTGCGATTGTAGTTCAAGGATTTCCTCTTCCATTTTATCAATCGCCTCGACATCCATGTAACGAATTTCCTTCGCGGAGATAAATTCACCCCTAAGACTTCGAATGTTGGTCAGCGTTTCAACGTAGTGGTCGACCGTTTGATAATTCGCCGACTTTGATTTTTGGCGCACCGAATGCATTTTCTCATTCAAGGTCACCAGCTCTTCATCCGCTCTTTTTTTGAGATTATTGACCTTATCAAATTCCGCAATTGCCGATTTTGCCGTTCGTTCAATTTCTTCGAGAGGTTGAGCAATTTTTCCAGCCTCCTCGTGAGAAATCCAGTGGTAAGCATCCAATATTGTACGTGCCGATTTAGACAAATCGATGTAAATGCTCGCATATGTATCTTCGCGATCGATCAATTTTGCTACCGATCGACATTCCGCCATTGCTGTAACAACCGCACGATTTCCTACTTTGTACAAATACGCTTCTTTTCGCTCCGCTTGCGCTTCATCTGTTGCAGCGTATGGTGTTTGCCAAATTTGGATACTGTGATGTTTTTGCGCCCCAGTTTCCGATCTAAACAAACACAATTCACCATTACTAAACATTGAATAACCGTGACAATGAATCGGTGCATCCAATTGTTGCTCGATGATATTATACATCAACAAGGTATATTTTCCTTCTTCCGGATTGTAGAAAACATAGAGATAATCCTCTCCGTTGGAAGCTGAAATACACTTTTCGTACAACATTCCATCCACAGGAAAATCAAACAACTTATGTTCTCCCGACTGCAAGTAATATCCTTGAGGAAATATGATTCCTTGGTCTTCTGGCAACAACACACAAGCTTCTTTGAGCGCATCAATACGAAGTGCCTGCTTGAGTTTGTGATTGTACAAGATAAAACGCTCTTCTTTCTCTTGATAAGGCAAGATTTTTAGAACGATGATGTCTCCAATAATTGCATAAGCAACTTCGGCATCGTTTAACGTTTGATCGGCGTGCTCAACTGGTTCCACATAAATTCCGAGTCCAGTATCCGTATTATCCTCCACCTTGATGGTCAAGTCACCCCCAACAGTTTCCACAAACACTTTATCCTCAATCGAAATATGTGGATGCGTTCCGTGTCTGAAATGATCCTGATTTGGTTTTTTCCAAACGAATCCATGTTGAGAAGGCGGCTTAACCTCATGCTCACTTCTGGAGTCGACGTAGGTTAGCGTAAAATTTGAATTGATGGCCCATTTGAAGGTTTTGATATCATCAACATCCTTCCCTATTTGAAAAACGAAATAGAGAAATCCATTTTTTAGAACAAACTTACTGAAGGTCGCATCACGATAGTACTTATACAGATTTTTGAAATCAGCAACGAATGTTTCATCTGAAATCAACCCCAAAGAACCCTCTTTGAACGAGCGATTTTCGTAACCATAAATGCTAAAAACATCATCTAAAGAAGTCTCTGTTTTCAGTCCGATATGCACATTGTACCCGAAAATGAAAGCATTTCCAACGGGCACCATATCGCGTGCAACACATGAATGTTGAGTGGCAATATGTTCGGTAGCGACAAGTTTCGTTTCTATGCCACCAAAAATTGCTTTTCGCTGATCGTTTAGAAACTCAATTTTAGACTTGAGAAGCGTTCCTTGCTCATTCAAACGATTTCGAATGATTTCATAGGTTCCCTGCTCAAGTCCTTTTGAGTCTTGATTTTCTTTTTCTTCCGACATAGGCTTGCTCACAAATTATTCACCAAGTCCCAAAGAACCAGCGCTTGTATTATCAAGTCCAAATCGTTTCGCCAAAGAAAGTAATTCCGCTAGCATCGATTGATCTTCTTCCGACTTTGCTGTTTTAATCAATTTCAGCATCAGTGTTGAAATCGTTAAGTTTTTGATGTCTTCCGTTTTTAGATCCGATCCAGCGATAAGTCCACGAATTTTATCCAAAACCGTCTCACCATCCACACTTGACAAAAGTTGATTTTTAACCGTGTTAATCACCTCACTTTTATCCGTGTATGTATCGATTGATTTCGCATTAGAAATAGCACTGATGATCTTATCGAAGAACACTTGTTCACCACCTACGATATCGATTTTAGCCGATTGAAGTGCCGTTGACATCACTTGAGCTTGCGCATCTGCAATATCCTTCTGAATATTGATTTGAGCCAATTCAACTTCTTTCTGCTTCTCTAATTTCAGTTTGAACTCCTCGTGTTCTTTACCAACACCATCCAATTGTTTCATTGCAGAAGCTTTCTCTTTGATACCTTCCGCTTCCGACTTGAATTTCTGTTCCATCACAGATGCTTCAGCCATTCCTTTCTCTTTTTCAGCCGCTGCTTTCATGTTGATCACTTCCGCTTCCGCTTTACCAAGTTCCGTATCCGCTTTCGCTTTAGCAAACGATTCAGCTTCGAGTCCTTTTGCACGAGCCATTGCTGCCGCTTCGAGAACAGATGCTTCCGCCTCCCCTTGTTTTTCTCTCGCTTCTGCTTTCGCTTCCATGATTTTCGCTTCCGCTAATCCAACAGCTGCTTGTTTCGTTGCTTCCGCATCCGCTAAGATTTTGATTGCATCCGCTTCTTGAGCCGCTGCTTTTTGTGCCGCCTCCGCTTCAATTAATTTCTGTTTAGCAGCATGTTCAGAAGCCGCTTTCTTCGCTTCAGCTAATTTGATTTCTTGAACCAATTTTTCTTCCGCTGCTTGTTCCGCTGCTTTAATTGCCACAGTTTTGTTACGATCAGCCTCAGCAAATGCGCGTGTATCCTTGATGTTTTCCTCTTCGTCGACAACTGTTTTCTCGATTGCCACACGATCACGAATTACTTCTTGGATATTTTTCTTCTCAACCTCGATAACTTTTTCTTTCTCGATTTGAGCCAAGGTTACAATACGTTCTCTCTCGTTCACCTCTAATTGGCGATCCTTCTCAACTCTTTCCGATTCAACAGCTTCAGTACGTTCTTTATTCTTAGCTGCAGCAATGATTTGACGCAATTTGTTTTCTTCAGCGATCATCAATTCCTCCTCTACTGAAATGCGTGCTTTTTCCGACTTCAAGCGTTCCTCTTCTGCCACTTTTGCAATTTCAGAACCTTCTCTCGATTTAATATTGGCAATTTCACGCTTTTGTTTCTCTTCCTTCTCTGCCAGTTGACGTTCCATTTCTAGGATCGCTTCTTGTGCTTCCACATCTTGTTGCTTGATCGTTTTTTCTTCGTCACGCTTAATGTGATTTGCTAAAATATTTTGTTTCGCCGTCAACTCAGTTATCTTCTTGATACCTTCTGCATCCAGGATGTTCATCGCACTTAAAGAAGACAAATGTGTTTGTTCTAAGTAGTCAATCGCTGCGTCATCCAAACCATAACCACTTAAATCGCGACCGATTAGATTTACGATCTCCATTCGGAACTCATCACGTTTATTGTATAGATCCACGAAATCGAACTTCTTTCCAACCGTTTTCAGCGCTTCAGAGAATTTAGCTTCGAACAATTCGTTAAGTGCAGCAGGACTAGAAGCTCTGTCACAACCAACCGATTGAGCAACTCGAATTACATCATCTTTCATTTGGTTCACTCGAACGAAGAATGCCACTTTGATATCCGCACGCATATTGTCCTTACACACCAAACCATCCGACCCCATACGTGAGATTACGATCGTTTTTAAGGAGATATCCATTCGCTCAAGACGGTGAATTACAGGCCACACCATCATGCCCGCAAATGAAACTTTCGTTCCACCAACTCCAGTTCTAACTAGCGCCTCCCCTTGAGATGCCTTCTTGTAAAATTTAGCTATCGCGACCAACAATCCAATGATGATTACTGCGATAACCACTGCTACGATGATGGTCATATTCGACGCTAACTCACCCGTTTCAACAGCTAATAGTTTCATAAATTATTATTTAGGTTAAATTTCTACTTGTCGCTCTACGACATAGTATTCGTTTTTATTTCGATCGTTTACGATCATTACTTTTTCTCCGATTGAAACCTCTCCTTCTTTCGTTCGGATATTGATATTCAAATAAGCATCTCCCAGTTTGAATTCCCCTTGTCCAGTTTTTACATTCGAAGCAGCAATTCTCACCGTGCCGATAGTCCCAAGGATATCCCGTTCGATGTTTTCTTTATCCAAGGCTTCAAAGATCTTCACAAATGGCATCGTTAAAAACTTTGCCACGAATAAAGACAGGATCAACATTGGCAGGATAACAATCAACGCAGGGATAAAACTTTCAATTCCCAACCAGTGATTCATGATTATCGACCCAAACCACCAAGGAAGAATTAAGAAGGTCAAGAAAACCATGAAAGGTACTCGCCCCAAGTTGAAGAAATGCAAGATTTTATTCAATCCAAAAACATTCGAGCTGTCACCATCCGTATCTGCATCCAAGTCCGCATCTACATCTACATCCGTATCGATGTCTACATCAAAATCGAAGGTGTCAAAATCTAAAGCTCCAAAAAGAACAATAAGCCAGTAAAGAACAATAACAAGGAACAAAACTGTCTGAACAATATTTGCTCCCTGGAAGAAAATTTCAATCATAGAATATTAATTATGCATCAGAACCTTCGTTGTTCTTTAGGCCCATTTTGGCTTTTAACTTCTCTAGCTCTTCGCTGGCTGTAATTCGACTTTCATCACCGATCGCATCATCAATCTCTTCATCAAGTGAGCGACTTTCGTTGGCAATATCACCGTAAGACTCTGCTAAAGCTTCTTCCTGAGCTACTTTTTCCTTCATGCGCTCAAGCATTGAAACCGTTCCATCTGAATCCAAACTCGACATTTGTTTATTGATGTCTTTCGTAGCAGTTGCTACTTTAACTCGTGCTTTCAACGTTTTCAATTCATTTTCATAATGAGAAATTTTTGAGCGAAGATCTTTAATGTTACCATCCAACTTATTCACCGAAGCCTCAAACTTTTCTTTGTCCACCAAAGCCTGTGAAGCCATTTTGGCATTCTCATCTTTACGTAACAAGGCTTCTGTTGCCAATAGGTCTGCCTCAACAGTTTCGATCTTTCCATCTTGCGCTTGCTTCAATAAAAGCATTGCTTTCTTCTCGTAGTCCTTTGCCTTTTCAGAATAGTTTTCGTGGTCATTACGAGAACGGATAGCCAACGCCTTCACTTCCGCGAGTGCCTTGATAGTTTCTTCTAATTTCTCTTTTAATTCACGGATTCCTTGTTCCGTCATTTTAATTGGATCTTCCAATTTATCCAATGCAGAATGTGCTTCTGCCGTACCAATTCTAAATAATCGTCTAAAAATGTTCATGTCTTTGTCTTAATTTTTTGAAAATGCGATGATCTCATCTGAATATTCACTGAGCAACAATCCTAAAGAATTTAGCGAACCTTCCAATTCATTTAAATCTAAATTCTCCAATTGCAACGTGTCACGGAAAATAACACGCTTCCCCTCCTCGTCGAGTACAAACGCACCGTGAACGATATCTCTATTTTTCATAAGCAGCGCTTTGAATACATCTTTTGAGTCCGCCGGCATATCAAATAAATGTTGTTCCATGATTAAAATTGGATCCACACAACCTATCACTAGATTGTTAATTCCGTCTTCTTCATTGTTAACAACAAAAATTCCAGATGACTGATCTTCACTTGAGATAGTGTAATTGAGATCAAGTAAGTAATCTCTTACTTTATTAAAATAATTGTCCATCGTATTTTTTAGTTAATTTTCGTGGTTGGCACTTTTAATATTTCTGTGCACTAAAAATAGTTGATTCTGTGCCCACATTTCAAATATACTAAAAATTTATTCAAATACTAATTTTTTTAGCATAAAACTAATTCACTATATTTGCACTATGTTTGCTTTACAAAAGAATATTAAGAAGCTCAGAGCTTTAAAAGGGTTAAATCAGGCCGAATTCGCAAAGATTTTTGGCTTAACACGTGCAAATATCGGATCGTACGAAGAAGGTCGTGCCCAACCAAAAATGGAGGTCGTTGTAAAAATGGCCGACTACTTTGGAATTCGACTGGATGAGTTTGTATCAAAAGAACTTACTGTAAATGATCTTTCTGGTTTTAAAAATTTACCTGAGAATAAGGTTAATGCCATTCAAAAAGAGTCACCCTTGGTTAACATACCTTACGTAAGTGAAAATTCGATTAAGAAATTCCTATCCATTGGCAGATCAGCGGAGAATCTCACATTGCCAAGGGAGTTTAGTGCAGATTTAGCGTTGCGATTTGACCATCATTATTTGGAGAGCAAAAACGGGATTCCAAATGGAGCAATCCTTCTACTTAAAGAAGTAAACGCTGACGAAATTCAGAATGGGAAAGTCCACGTAATTTGGAACAAAAAAGAAGTCTCGATTGGAATTTCCACTCACCATAATGGAGATATTCACATACGTGGACTTCAATCTGAAAACAAACTTAAAAGTATTCCGATCAAAAGCATCGATCATGTTTGGCGAGTAGAGTCGACCATTTCACCACAGAAATCCAACTTAGAAGAAAACCATCTAATCGACCGAATAAACGATCTAGAAAAAAATCTAAGAGATATAATTTCTGCTTCTAAATAACGCGCTGGCGGAGGCGGTTAGCTTGTAAAGCTGATTTAATTTTGGAGGTATAAATTGTTTGGCGACCTTGGGAGCCAGAAATTTAACTATTCACCATATGAAAACAGCAAACAACTATAAGCTTGAGACAGAATACGCGCCGGCAAACATTCAAAGATCATATGTTAAAAAACTAGCACTTCCGTAATGATTTAGTTAAATTTGCGTCAAAACAATTTAATTATGAAAAACATTACATTATTCACTCGAATCTTGCCTTTGCTTGCGGTTCTATTCATATCGAATATGACGCTCGCGCAATTTCCTGAAGGATTTGAAACAAGTGTGCCACCAGCAGGATGGATCGCATTTGAAAACGGAACTGGAACAACTTACGACTGGGAACCGTCTACAACAGCTTACTCAGGAAGTTCTGCAGCTTACGTTCGCTACGAAAGCGTTGCATCCGGTATGGCAGAAGATTGGTTAGTAACACCATCATTTACTGTTGGGGCCAATTCAACGCTTGAATTCTATCAACGTCAGGCATTTACTCCAGACTGGGGTACAACTTATGAGGTAAAAGTTTCTACAACTGATCAAACAACAACCGCAAACTTTACTACAGTTGACACACAAGTTGAAACGGATTTTTCAACTACTTATTCTCAAAAATTTGTTGACCTTTCAGCGTACACTGGACAAACTATCTGGATTGCATTTGTTATGACGAATGATGATGGTGACAGCTGGTATATCGACGATGTTAACATGATCGGCCAGCCTTGTTATGCTCCTTCAGCATTAAGTGTAGCGAACATCACAACTACAACGGCTGATTTTTCTTGGACTGGTGGTGCTGGTACATTTGACGTAGCAATCGTTCCTACTGGATCTCCAATATCAGGAACATTGAACACACCTGCTTCTCCCTACTTGGCAACTGGTTTAACCGCTGCAACAGCATACGACTTTTATGTTCGTGAAGCTTGTACACCAAGTGAAGCATTGATGATTACAGCAGCATACGACGGTCCACTTACAGGTGGAACTCCAAAAGGAATTGAGCTATATGTATTAGAAGACATTGCTGACTTGTCTGAGTACGGTGTTTCTTCAGCAAACAACGGATCAGGAACAACAGCTCCTAACGCTGAGTACACTTTCCCAGCAGTGAGTGCTACAGCAGGAGATTACATTTATGTAACTACAGACTCTGCCAACTTCAACAACTTCTTTGGTTTTGATGCTGATTTCATTTCTGGATCGATGTCAATCAACGGAGATGATGCTGTTGAATTATTCAAAGGAGCAAACGTAATCGACGTATTTGGAGATGTAAACCAAGATGGTACAGGAACTGCGTGGGATCATGTTGATGGATGGGCCTACAGAAATAGTGGGTCTTTGAACAATTATGGAACTTGGTTAATTTCTGAGTGGTCGTTCAGTGGAATTAATGCACTTGACAATGAAACAACAAACGCAACTGCAGTGACACCAGTTCCAGTTGGAACTTTCACAACTACTATTTCTAAGTCAACTTGGGAAATGCTTTCTTTCATTACTGATTGTGGAGTTGTAGTTGGAGACAGTCTTGAAGATCCAATTGTAATCACTGCTGATACATTTAACACTTCAGGAAGTACAGCTGTTTGTTACACAGACCACGTTGGAAATTCGTCTGCTGATGTTTTCTACCAATATGTTGTTTCTGGAGATTCATGTGTTGCTACAGTTGACGTAAGTCTTTGTGGATCTTCTTATGACACCTATTTGAGAATTTGGGATACAGCAGGAAACTCACTTGCGACAAACGACGATGCTTGTGGTACTCAGTCTGAAATCACTGGATTCGCAGTAGCTCCTGGAGATACATTAATAATTGTAATTGAAGGGTTTGGTGCAAACACAGGAGACTATGTATTGAACATCACCCCGAACTATACAGTAATCGATCCATTGATGGTTTACTCTCAAATGGATGTTCTTTGTGCTGGAGATAGCACTGGTTCTGTTTCAGTTGGAAATGGAAACTCAACGTTGAACTTCTTGTGGGACGATGCTAACGCTCAAACAGATTCAACTGCTATCAACTTGGCTGGTGGAACTTATACAGTGACGGCTTTTTCTGCTCCTGGATGTTTCGTAACTGAAACTGTAACTATTCTTGACACAAACGCAGCAATTACAACATCACCAGTGGTATCTGATGTTCTTTGTTTCGGAGAAATGAACGGTGCAGCAGTTTTAAATGAGACTGGTGGACTTGGAACTTTGACAGCTGACTGGGGATCTGCTGATCCAACTATGTTGGCTGCTGGAACTTATGTTTACACTGTAATGGATACTGCTGGATGTATGATGACTGATTCAATAACGGTAAATGAACCAACTGACATCGTTCTTTCTGGAACTGCAACAGATGAGATGGCTGGAAACGATGGAGCTATCGATTTGACAGTTTCTGGAGGTACTGCACCTTATTCATTCATGTGGGATAACGGAGCTGGTTCTAACGAAGATCCATCTGGATTGGCTGGTAACACAACGTACTTGGTGACTGTTACTGACGATAACGGATGTACAGATACATTGAGCATCTACGTTGGAAGCCAATTGAGTGTTGATGTAAACACGTTAGATTTCGGAGTGAGCATTTACCCGAATCCATCAAATGGTGTGTTCACAATTACATTTGATCAATCAATTTCAGAAGGACTTGAAATGGTTGTAACAAACCTTGCTGGTCAAGTAATTGCAACAGAAACACTGACAAATCAAAGTGAATTAGTTGAATTGAATGCATTGTCTGCTGGACAGTACATTATCACAATAAACGGAACAAACGGGGTTTACCAATCTCGCTTCTCTGTTGTGAAGTAATTCACGAACGAAAATTGGAAAGGCTGCTCGAAAGGGCAGCCTTTTTTTTGTTACAAGAAACGACTCATTTCATCTTCAATAGACTTGCGAAGTTCTACTAATCGCAATGCATATTGTTCCATTTCTTCTTGCTCTTTATTGCTTGGTATAAACTTCTCAACAGGCACTGGCTTCCCATCATGGTCGACTGAAACAAACACAATCACACAGTGCGTAGTTTTCTGCATTTCTTCTTCTCGAATTCCTCGTGAATAGACATCCACTGAGATGTGAATACTTGTATTTCCCGTATAAATAACACGGGCTTCAACACGCACAATAGCACCAATAGCAATGGGTCGATAAAAACGAATTCCACCAACATAAACGGTAACACAATAGTTTTGCGCCCATGCTGTAGCACAGGCATAAGCGGTTTGGTCAATCCACTTCATTACCTGACCTCCATGCACTTTTCCACCAAAATTTACATCTCCTGGCTCACTGATAAATTGAAATGTTATCGTATCCCTCATACTTGTCGATTTTGCTTTTAAAGTACAAAGAAAAAAGTTGGGCGCTTCCCTAGCGGGTCCGTTTCCAGTTACTAGTAATCTCAGCCAACTTTCACTCATTACAGGCTTTTGTTCTTGTTAAAACAAGTAAAAAGCGTGTAATTCATTCGATGCGTTGGCCTTCATTCAGCTATCCACTTTCAACGTAGCGCGAATGATGGGTTTAGTAATCTAATTTATGTTTCTTGATACTAATACAACTCAAAATGAAACGTACCTACTAGCGTTGAATAACCAATTCCTTCCTGAAAGTTCCATTTTCAGTTTCAATCAATACTTGATAAATACCATTTTCGAATCGAGTTAAATCAATCAAATCACTTTCTAGCATTTTCATTAATTGCTGACCGAGAGAGTTAAATACCGTAACACTTTTAATAGTTTCTTCAGTTGTTATTTCAAATGCGCCATTGCCCGGGTTTGGAACAATTAATATTTCAGGAGTCAATAATTCACTAAGATTCGCGGTATTGAGCTCGGTAATTACAATGTCATCTATATGATAATTAGAATGATCTACACCATTAAATCCTGACAAACCATAGAAATTTACACACGTCAAACCACTGCCCGTAGATCCCGTAGCTGCATTGCTAAAAACTGATTGATGGCGTTCAATATTATTGATGTATGTGGTTACAACATCATTATCGATGTCAATATCGAACCTAAAATTAACCCATTCATTGTAGGAAAAGGTGTCAATTACAATACTATTAGATATGCCTGATTGATCTAAATATTTAATTTCATTAGAAGCAGTTAAATAGAGATCGAATGCCCAGGATGATTTGCAGGTGTGCATTACATTGAAGTAAGCCTCTTCAACCATATAAGCATTGAATTCTATTGTGAAATGACCAGAATTATAGTTACCTATAGGTAATATCATATCATTGTCATGATTGATTAATAGTGAATTAGAGCCACTTAACGCAAAAGCATTCGAAACAAGAGCGTCATCTGACCCACCAAAACTTCCTGACCAAGTTTCCCAGAGACTGGATTGTTGTGCAAGTGATTGATTAGCTGTATAGCTTTCGAAATTTTCGTTAACAAGAACAGTCTGAGAATAAGATGTAAAAGAAAGGGCAATTAATAATGGTGATAAAAACGATTTGCTAAGCATATTAAATAGGTTTTTGATAGTTATTAACTAAAAATACCTCATGTTTTAATTATAAAAACTTGATACAAAATAAATTACAAGATTTAACTACAAGTCTAAAACAGTTAAAATAGCAGACTCTAGTTTATACCACCATAGATGATAGCGGCCCGGCGAAAACGAATAGCTTGGTGCAGAAAATAGAAAGTACAGCGGAAATTGCTCGGCGACAGTAGAAGCCGAAAATTTACTTGCTGACTGACACTATTTGCCAACCAACTAGCAGTTGTAGACGGAAATGCCGCCCATAAAAAAAGGGTTGTACAATTCGCACAACCCTTTCCTTTCGCTTTTTAACTATTATTCAGTTACGAGCAATTCCAACACTTCTTGCCAATTGTCAGACATTACGCGAACGTAATAAACACCTGGAATGAAGTCCGCTTGAACGGTTTGAGTGAATTTATCGTAAGAAGCTTTCATCTCTTTTCCGGTAACATCAAGAATTTGAATTGCATTAATTGCTGCTGAAGTCTCAATTCTAAACTGTCCGTTTGAAGTTGGGTTTGGAACCAATACAACCGAAATATCGTTATTGATCGCATCCAAATCGAGCGTTACAATATCGTAACACCCTGATGTATCCATACAACCGAACTCATCCTGAATTCGCACTGCATAACTACCATTTGATGGTGCAGAAAACATTTGTGCCGTCGCACCTGGAATCGGATCATTTCCATTGTTACAATCCAGCCACTGGTAGAAGTAAACACCAGTTGCATCTGCAGTTAATAATGGATCAGACACCGTAACTGTTAATGGAGCTGAGAAAGTATTCAATGTTAAGTTCAACGTAATTATTGAATCACAACCTGTTGAAGCTCCACCAACAATCGTGTATGTTGCTGTATTGTTTGATGAAGTGTATGTATTTCCATCAATCCAAGTATATGAACCATCACATGTAGTAATAACATCTGTGCTCGTCACTGCATTATTGATTGTTAAGTCGAGTGTTACCACTGAATCACAACCAGCTGCATTCATAAGCGTAAATGTTGCTGAGTTATTTGATGCAGTATACGTATTTCCGTCAATCCAAGTGTACGACTCACACGCTGAAATTACATCGGTACCAGTAGTTGAATTCAATATTGTCAAATCAAGTGTTACAATAGAGTCACAACCAGCAGCTGACACAAGAGTATCCACTGGCGTATTTGTTGAGCTTGTGTATGTCATTCCATTATTCCAAGAATATGTATCACATGCCACTTGAACATCAGTATGGAACACCGTGTTATTGATTGTCAAATCAAGTGTAATGATTGAATCACATCCTGCTGCATTTGGAACCGTAAACGTCGCAGTATTGTTTGAAGCAGTATAGGTGTTTCCGTCAATCCATGTATACGAACCACAAGCAGTCTGAACGTCTGTTCCTGTTGTAGAATTCAAGATAGTTAAGTCAAGTGTCACGATTGAGTCACATCCATTTGTTGCTCCATTTGCGATTGTAAATGTTGCCGTATTATTTGAAGATGTGTAAGTATTCCCATCAATCCACGTGTAAGAATCACATGCCGTTTGAACATCTGTACCAGTCGTTGAGTTATTGATTGTTAAGTCAAGTGTTACAACTGAATCACAACCAGCAGCATTGGATAAAGTGAAAGTCGCTGTGTTATTTGATGTTGTGTACGTATTTCCATCGATCCATGTATACGAATCACACGCTGTTTGCACATCAGTTCCAGTCGTTGAGCTATTGATTGTCAAATCAAGTGTTACGATTGAATCACAACCTGCAGCATTTGTTAAAGTGAATGTCGCCGTATTGTTTGATGAAGTGTACGTATTTCCATCAATCCATGTGTATGAATCACAAGCAATTTGTGTATCCGTTCCTGTGGTCGCTCCAGAGATGGAAACTGTCACATTAGAACTGTTTGGACAAGCACCAGCTGTTGTATAAGTCACCGTGTATGTTCCTGGTGTACTCGCTGAAACATCAATTGCTCCCGTTGAAGCGTTTAACGAAAGTCCTGCTGTGGAAGTAAATGTTCCTCCTGCAAGACCAGTAATTGTTGGTGTTGGATCAGCTGAATTTACACAGTAAGATGATGCCGAATAACTGAATGAAGGATCATCCAAAGCATTAATCGTTACAGATACATTTGAACTACTTGGACAAGATCCAGCGGTAGTATAAGTGACTGTATATGTTCCCGGTGTACTCGCTGAAACATCAATTGCTCCCGTTGAAGCATTTAACGAAAGTCCTGCTGTTGATGAGAATGTTCCTCCTGCAAGACCAGTAATTGTTGGTGTTGGATCAGCTGAATTTACACAGTAAGATGATGCCGAATAACTGAATGAAGCGTCATCATTTGGATTAACGGTAACTGTAATTGCTCCGCATGTCCCCGGAGTTGCACAACCACCTTCTCCTCTTATATAGTATGTTGTTGTTGAAGTTGGAGAAACAGCGAATGTAGTTCCTGAAGTAGTTCCAATCTGTGTAACTCCACAAAAACCAGTATAAACGTGCCACTGAGTTGCATCATTCAAAGTTCCTGAAATATTCAAAGTTGTTGAGGCTCCATTACAGATTGGGTTAGTTGTAGCCGTTACGGTTGGAATAGTTGGTTCGGTACAAGCAACCCCACAAGTTACTGTTAGTGTAGATTCAACAAAATGGAAATAATCATTTGTAGCATACTGCCCGTCACCATCAGATATTCTCAAAGTCCAAGTACCTACTGGATTTTCACCATCGAATGTAGAGAGTGGATTGTGAGGGGAAAAATTACCAGTAGTCCATTCAGTCACTGCAACAGGCGCGACATTCGTAGGGTGATCATCATCAAAATGCATTGTACCATCAACAGCAGTGAAACCAGAGTATGTATTTGTTTGAGGTCCTCCCGTCCAATACCCCCATCTATCTTGCACAAGATCAACTGCAGTTCCTGTTGGGGAAACTAAGCGCACATTTAAATCTTCGTGAACACCGTAAGCCCCAAGTGTAGGAGGAGTTCCGTTTCCAAGTATCAGTCTGATACTAATTTCAACTTCTGTTAATCCAGAACAGCTTGGGAAATCACCCGCAGTAAAATCAAAAGTGCGATCAATATGCATTCCACCACCTCCCCATGGCACATTCGTAACTGTTCCTGAAATTGTGTTAGTTTTTGATACTTGCCCAAATGCTGTAAAAAGAAACAACACACCAAACATCATTAATGTAATCTTTTTCATAATTGAATTTTAGGTTGTCTTTGAGATATGATTCCCAATATGTTAAGTTAGGTTGCAAAGCTATCTATTTTTCTTCAGAGTCGAAAATTTACTGCAACAATAATAAATGGGGTACCTCTAAAAGATGCACCCCATTGATCGTAATTTATATAACTAGACTAGCTGCGTGAAGGAAAAATTCCTTGTGTTGCAATTACAAAAGTCACTGAGCACCATGGCTGTACAACGCTGAACGGAATATTTCCTCCAGTATTACCAACCTGAACATCAACCGAACCAGCAGCCATATTTACATTAACTGGATTGTTTGAATAAATCTGTGATCCATCACTTGATAAGTTAGCACCGTTTGGATTTGAAAGTGTACCTCCTCCAGTTGGTGGAGTAAACGAAGCTTTCAAACTTCCCGAAGCTGCGTGATTATGAGCAGGCAAATTCGTTACGTTCAAGTATACTTGCTCGTGACCTCCACCTGGTCCTTGCTGATAATGACTCAATCCTGCCCCCTGTCCTGCTCCAACTGGAATTCTACTTCGTAAATCGGGTAAACCAAAAGTTGTACGACCATCACCGCCGTAGGTTGTTCCTAAAATTGAAAAAAGAGCTGTGTTTTCAGCAATTGACAAAAGTTGACCTTCACATTTAGCCCATCCTCGTGGTGCAAAGTTTCCTGCGAACATCATAATCTGTCCTAAAAATGGTTCCATAAATAATAGTTTATTGGTTAATAATTGATCTCAATATAAGTCAATAACACCTCACTAAAACCATTTAGCAGCAGAAGTGGTAGTTTCCGAACTTATAAATAGAAAAAGCCGCAGTCCTGTAATTCTGCGGCTTTTTACAACTATAAATACTTCCGCAAAGCGGAATTGTAGAATGACTGATTATTTAGTCAAAAGCGATTTAACTGCATTTGCAATTACTTTTCCATCAGCTTTACCAGCTAATTTTCCAGTTAGCATACCCATCACTTTTCCCATATCTTGAGGTCCAGAAGCACCAGTTGCAGCAATTGCCGCTTCAGCTTCTTTCATTACCTCTTCTTCAGATAACATTTCTGGCATGTACGTTTTAATCACTTCCGCCTGAAACTTCTCGTCAGCTGCTAAATCTTCACGATTTTGCTCAACGTACAACTGATACGTATCCATACGTTGTTTGTACAACTTCATTACTACTTTGGCAGCAACTTCATCAGACACCTCTGACCCAGCTCCTGAAGTAGCTTCAAGTAACAATTTCGATTTAATATCGCGTAATGCAGCTAATTTCTCTTTCTCTTTCGCCAACATCGCTGCTTTGATGTCCGCGTTAATTTGATCCATGAATCCCATTAGTCTACGTTATCGTGTAAAAATGAATTATTACTATTTAATGAAGTATCATCACCGTCTTTAGAAACGCTGAATCTGCTTGTACTTTCTTCGTTACTTGGAACAGATTCATCCAACTGCACATTACGACGAATATAAGCCGGTTCTTTTTCGAATTCTTGAATACCATCAGCTTTCTTTAGCTTGTTTGTATATTCTTGAATACGTGCCAAACGTTCTTGTGCTCTCTTCTGTTGTTCCTCTGGAGAAAGTGCTTTTTTCGTAACATTTGCTTCCAAATCAACTGAAGTTTCCACATCATCATCTAGAGTATAACGTTTGATTTCTTCGTCCTCGTTTTTCTGAGCAGTCGTTGTTGAAGTCTCCCAGTTAAAGTTCATTTGAGCTTGCTCCTGTGATTTATCTTCTTCAACGTTGTTCACTGTTTCAGTCGATTTCAAGAATGGCTCATCTTCAGCAACTTCTTCTTTCTCAACCTTTACTTCACGTGCACCTGACCAAGGATTTTGTTGAGTTGGAGAAGCCAAAGGCGCTTTAATCTCATTTACTTTATCCTCTTCAAGAGTTGTTACATTCTTCTTTGGCGCTTGCTCGAAACCCGTTAATGGCGATGAAGCAAATCCAGTTGCAATAACCGTAACACTTAATTTCTCTCCTAACGAATCGTCTTTAGCGTGACCGAAAATGACATCAGCAGTTGAACCAGCAGCATCTTGAATGTAATCTGTAATCTCAGTGATTTCATCCATCAATACTTCTTGATCACCATATGTAATGTTCAACAATACGTACTCAGCACCGCTAATATCATTATCATTCAACAATGGAGATTCAAGCGCTTGAGTTACCGCCTTAATTGCACGGTTATCACCTTCAGCAGCTGCACTACCCATGATTGCCACTCCACTATCCTTCATTACTGTGTTCACATCGTTGAAGTCAACGTTGATGGCACCAGTAACAGCAATAACTTCGGCAATACCTTTAGCAGCTGTCGCTAAGATGTCATCTGCTTGAGCAAATGCATTTGTCAAAGAAAGGTTCGCAGTAATTTCACGCAAACGCTCGTTGTTGATTACAAGTAACGTGTCCACATTCTGACGCATTGCTTCTAATCCCTCTTCGGCTTGCATTCTACGCTTTCTACCTTCAAAGTTGAAAGGAACAGTAACAATACCTACTGTTAAAATTCCCATTTCTTTCGCTACTTGAGCAATTACAGGCGCTGCTCCAGTTCCAGTACCACCACCCATTCCGGCAGTAACGAAAACCATTTTAGCATCCTTGCTTAAGTACTCGCGAATCTCGTCAATATTTTCTACTGCAGCATTCTTTCCAATTTCTGGAAGAGACCCTGCTCCGCGACCTTCAGTTAATGACGGTCCTAATTGAATTTTGTGAGGAACTGGCGAAATCTCAAGTGCTTGAAGATCCGTGTTACAGACCACGAAATCTACACCTTTAATTCCCATTCCATACATGTGGTTAACGGCATTTCCACCTCCACCACCTACACCAATCACTTTAATGATTGATGATCTGTCTTCTTTTGGCAATTCGAAATCCATTCTATCGTATTTTAGTTGTTGTCTTTTATTCTAGTTCTCCCCTTCTCGACCTAACCGGTCGTCCTTCTTTTTAAGATTAAGCTATCGCTTTCTCCCCTTCTCGACCTTCCTGATCGCCCATCTTTTTTAAGATTAAGCTATCGCTTTCTCCCCTTCTCGACCTTCCCGGTCGCCCATCTTTTTTAAGATTAAGCTATCGCTTAATCTTCCTCTGCGAACCAATTTTTTAATTTTTGAATAATTGTATCAAAGAAGGAACCTCTTGTTTTCTCAGAGTGTGTTTTTACTTCGCCGGTACTCGCTGCTTCAGGAATACTTGTTGTTGTCTTTTGTAAATCTTCAAATCCTTTCAACACAAGTCCGATACCCGTAGCGTACATTGGACTCATAATTTCTTCGTTGTTCGTGTTAGCAAGGTGTTCCGTTGGATAACCAATTCTTGTATCCATTCCCGTTACATATTCGAACAATTGTGTAATGTGCTTCAATTGCGATCCACCACCAGTAACGACGATTCCACCGATTAATTTCTTCTCATATCCAGAATTACGGATTTCGTAGTGAACTAAATCGATGATTTCTTCCATGCGTGCTTGAATGATGCTCGCCAAGTTTCTCAACGTAATTTCTTTTGGAGCACGTCCACGCAAACCAGGAATTGCAACTACTTCGTTCTCTTGACTTTCACTAGCCAAAGCGGAACCAAATTTTTGCTTCAATTTCTCTGCTTGACGTTTCATAATCGTGCATCCTTCCTTGATATCTTCAGTAATCACATTACCTCCAAATGGGATAACAGCAGTGTGACGAATAATTCCTTCGTGGAAAATCGCTACATCCGTAGTACCACCACCGATATCAACAAGCACAACACCCGCTTCTTTCTCTTCTTCTGTAAGCACTGCATCAGCAGAAGCAATTGGTTCGAGAATAATATCTTTCACTTTCAATCCAGCACGTTCAACGCACTTGTGAATATTCATTGAAGCACCAACATTCCCCGTAATAATGTGGAAGTTAGCCTCCAAACGAACACCCGACATTCCGATTGGATCTTTAATTCCTTGTTCGTTATCGATGATGTACTCTTGTGGTAAAACAGTGATAATCTGTTCTCCCGGAGGCATTGCCATTTTGTACATGTCATCAACCAAACGATTGATGTCCAACTGAGAAATTTCATTTTCAAGATTCGTTCTTGTGTAAATTCCTCTGTGTTGAATACTTTTAATATGCTGACCTGCGATACCAACATTTACCGTATTGATTCGCAATTCACCTTCAATTCTATTTTGAGCTTCTTCAACCGCACCTTTAATCGATTGAATCGTTTTATCAATGTTTGAAACCATTCCACGCATCACACCCAAAGATTCCGTTTTACCCATCGACAAAATCTCAATCTTCCCGTGCTCATTGCTACGCCCAACGAAACATGCAATCTTCGTTGTCCCTATGTCTAATCCAACAATTACTTTACTCATCGTATCTTTCGTTTCCGCTTAACCAGCGGTAGGTTTGGTTTTACAAACTATTTGATCCTCGTATTTGAGACTAATTTCGGAGTACTTCTCCCAGCCAACACTTGGCATAGCCTCTTCATAAAAAATCACGAGCTTTTTGAATTTCTCAGCGACTTCTCTTTCAGAATTGGCGGTTCCAAACACGATTTCAAGATCCCCAACCAGTGGTATTAACACAAAATCACCATTC
This sequence comes from Henriciella pelagia, assembly GCA_964219255.1. GTDB lineage: Bacteria > Bacteroidota > Bacteroidia > Flavobacteriales_D > Crocinitomicaceae > UBA4466. The sequence continues at coordinate 319,675 of CAXPPC010000003.1, read as the reverse complement.
TTTTGCACGTGCATTTGCCCGATTAAAGAATGCAATAAGGGATCATGACAAACATAATTGGAAATTCGATAGATTTCATCCAGTTTCTGAATACTTTTCAAGGAATCATTGTTAATAATCTCAAATACTGAAGGTCCGTTTTTTCGATCGTTGATTTCTCCTGTAACTACAAGAACCCTAGCCGAATAGGAAGAAGTCGTTGACATTGACTCTCCGTCTTGATCTAGATAGAACGTTTCATCGAATTTGTTAAAAATTCTTGCAATTGGTTTACGCAACTCAACATCGATTTTCCAAGTAGATCCAATATTCGAGAAAACTTCCGCTTTTTTAACTTGCGAAATCCCCATTATCACATCTTCTACTCCCTGAATATTAAGCTCTTCTTTCGTCATCCCAGCTCTCCACAATCCTTTTCTTTCCAGCAATCGGATCAACTCAGCTTCAGTCAAAAATGGATGTTCACCATCTGTTTGAATTGTAATTTCCGGAGCCAACAATTCCTTTTCCTTTTGAACGGCATTCGCAACGAAGACCAAAGCAATTACTCCAATCGCAAAAAGTGACCACAATGCTATTTTCAACCACTTTTTCATCGACTTAAAACTTCTTTTAGTTGAGGAATAATTCGATCAATATCTCCTGCTCCGATGGTTAGATACACACCAGAAGTTCTGCTTGCTAAGAAATCGACCACTTTATCTTTCGACACGATCATTTTTCTCTTGGCGGTGATCTGTTCGAGAAGCGCATCACTTGAAACTCCTTCGATCGGTAATTCTCTTGCTGGATAAATCGGCAATAAAATCAATTCATCAAGTCGACTTAACTCACGAACAAATCCATCGAAAAAGTCGCGTGTTCTAGAAAATAAATGCGGTTGAAAAACACCCGTTATTTCTTTATCAGGATACAACAATCTCACCGAATCAATCAACGCTTTTAACTCCGTTGGATGATGAGCATAATCGTCGATGTACACTAATCCTACTTCTCGAACATGGTACTCAAATCGGCGTTTAACTCCTTTGAACGACTTCAAACTTGAACGAATTTCTTGTTCTGTAAGTCCAATATTTAGCGTTAAAGCGATACAAGCGATTGCATTCTCCGCATTATGAATCCCCGGAATTCCTAATTCAATTCCTTCCCAAAGTCCGTTTGGCGTGTTGACATCGAACAAAAACTTCCCATTTTCAAAGCGGATTTTTGTTCCTGAGTAATCAGCATCAACATCAATTCCATAAGTAATTGCATTGCTACAATTTAGGTCAACATCTTTATTGACAACAGTTACACCATTTTTATCGATTAGATCGACGTACGCCTGAAATCCCTCCTTGAAGACTTTATCGTCGCCATAAATATCAAGGTGATCAGCATCAGTTGAAGTTACAATACTTGCAAACGGACTTAATTGTAGAAACGAGCGATCGAATTCATCCGATTCCACCACGGTCCATTCACTTGAAGGATGATGCACAAAATTCGAATTGAAGTTCGTTGCGATACCACCTAAAAATGCATTACACCCCAAGCTTGATTCGTTGAGCATGTGCGCCAACATGGTACTTGTCGTTGTTTTACCATGCGTTCCGGCCACACCAAGCGCTTTAGAGTTTCGCGTGATCATTCCCAAGACCTGTGCGCGTTTCATTACCACAAAATCGTTCGACTGGAAATAATTTAATTCCGCATGATCTTTTGGAACCGCAGGCGTATAAACCACCAATGTTTTTTTCTTATCCTTCAAATCAGCATGAACTTGATCACCTAAATCATCAAAATGCACTTCAATTCCCTCGGAAATCAATTCATCAATTAATGGAGAAGACGTCTTATCGTATCCAGCCACTCTCCATCCTTGAAAGTTAAAATATCTGGCCAAAGCGGACATACCAATTCCACCCACTCCGATGAAGTAAGCACGATCAAATTGCTCTATTTCCACTTTTTGCATTGACATTAACCAATCATTTTTTCCAACTCATCCACAATTGAAGCCGTAGCATTTGGCTTACCGAGTTCACTAATATTTTTTGACAGTTTTTCGCATTGCTGAGCATTATTAATCAACTCAAGTGTTTTCGAAATCAACTGTTCTTTACTTTCAACATCCTTTACTAGGATCGCCGCATCTTTTTGAACCAATGCCATCGCATTTTTCGTTTGGTGATCTTCAGCTACATTTGGAGAAGGAACCAAAATAGTTGGCTTTTTCACCAAGCACAATTCCGAAACAGAAATAGCTCCAGCACGAGAAATTACGACATCCGCCATCGCGTAAGCCAGATCCATTCGCTCGATGAACTGAACCATTTTTACATTTCCTAGGTCCGTATTTGCCAATTCAGCATTCAACTTCTCGAAATACAACTTCCCGCATTGCCAGAGCACTTGCACACCAGATTCTTTCAACTGATCCAAATTCGCAACCACACTTTCATTCAATGTGCGAGCCCCAAGACTTCCTCCAATAATCAGAATTGTTTTCTTCGAAGGATCGAAACCGTAAAACTCGAAAGCTTCGTCTTTTTTCCCCTCGATTGTGACCATCTCCTTACGTGTAGGATTTCCCGTTAAAACAATCTTTTCCTTTGGGAAGAAGCGATCCAATCCATCGTAAGCCACACAAATCCGTTGTACACTTTTAGATAAAATCTTATTCGTTTTTCCAGGGAATGAATTTTGCTCCTGCACCATCGCTGGCACCTTCAGCATCGTCGCTGCTTTTAATGTTGGACCACTCGCATAACCACCAACTCCAACTGCCACTTGAGGCTTGAAGTTCTTAACGATTTTTCGCGCTTTGATCATACTCCCAACGATCTTGAAAGGCAAAATAAAATTCGAAAGCGACAATTTTCTTTGAAAACCGACAATCGGTAAGCCAACAATTTTATATCCAGCAGCAGGAACTTTTTCCATTTCCATTTTTCCTTCCGCACCAACGAATAAAATGTCAATATTTGGATTTCGACGCTTTAATTCATCCGCAATCGCAACAGCTGGAAAAATATGCCCACCTGTTCCACCACCAGAAATTATCGCTCTTTCAATCATATCCTTTCATTTAAGCAGTCTCCAAAACAGAATCTGCATTTTTTTCAGTTTCTTTTTCTTGTTTCCTTGCAACACTTTGAACGATTCCCAAAGCGAAGGATGTCATTATCAAAGCAGATCCTCCCATTGCGAGAAGCGGCATATTCTGACCTGTCACTGGGAAAATACCCGTACACACCAACATATTTACCGTAGCTTGACTCAACATCAACACCCCAATTCCGATACAGACGTAGGTGTCAAAAATATTTTTGGCCGCAAGACCGATTCGCATAATTCGATAGAGTAAAATCAAATAGAGAAGCGCCAAAATAAAGGCAGCAATCAACCCAAACTCCTCAACGAAGCTCGAATAATAGAAATCGGCATAAGCTTCTGGCAAATACTCTTTCAACTTACCATCACCCACACCTTGACCAAGCGGACCACCGTTATAAATTGCCAGCTTAGCATTCATTGCCTGCGCGTTCTCAATAACATTCTCGTCATCGTGGATTTTATTAAAAATTCGATTCTCCCAGGTCTCCAATCGCGGCAATAAATTTAGGCTCGGTGCTGCTTTATGAACTAACACAATAAACATAAGCAAAGCAATACCACCACCAATCAAAGCCGCCACCTTTCCAAGAGGAACTTTTCCTAAAAAAAGAAGAACTAAACTCACCGCAAATAAGAGCGCTGCCGTTGAGAAATTATCCTTTACAATCAATCCACAAATAACAATAATCGGAAGTACCACAGGCAAGAAACCTTCCTTCCAATTATTCAATTTATCTTTCTTCTTTACCAGCAAACGCGACACGTAAATCACCAACGCAAGACGTGCAAAATCCGAAGACTGGAACGTCAAACCAACAAATGGAATTCGTACCCAACGTCCCGCACCATTCACTTTCGCACCGAAGAAAAATGTAAAAATCAGCAAAGCAATCGCCACGTAAAATCCGAATTTCGACAACTGCGAAATATACTTTGGATCCTTACGGTGCATCCAATACATCACACCAAGACTCAGTCCAACATAAATTAAATGTTTGAACAAGTATTTGAACGGACTTCCACCTTCCATCTTGATTAGGATAGGCACGAAGCTATAAACACTCACCAATGAGAACGCAAGCATTAGCAACGTGATCACCCAAATCACCCCATCACCCTTCAAATGTGCTAGTAGTTTCTGCATACTATCCGATTGCTGATATAAAGTTTTCGAACTGATCTAGTTCTGATTTCCAATTATCACTATCCGAACTAAAAAGCAAGGTTGAATCCTCTCGTTTCTCATTTCGGATAAAACTCAATCCACTGTGTAAATCCTCAATGCACAACACGTTTTTCCATTCCGCGCAAGCAGAAATTTCCGCATTACGACCATTCGCATTAAATACGATTAAGTACTGCACTTTAGCGGCCAACTCAGGATACAACTTCACAATTTGATTTGCCTGTTCGAATGTGGTCATCCACTTCAATTTAAACGGCATTGAATCAATCCAATTCGCCAAGGCATCCACATGTGGATTTGCCCAAGAAAAAACATTCATTCCAAGTGCTTTTCCATGCGCTCGAATCGAATGCAATTCCTGCAAGTTATCCAACCCCGTTTTTCGGGCATCGAGCAGCTGATCCTCTAGGGATTTTTTTATTTTCTGCTCTTTCATCTTACAAAGATCTTACTGCCTTCTTAAACTCGTTTCCGCGTTCTTCGTAGTTCTCATATAAATCGAAACTAGCACACGCAGGAGACAACAATACATTCTCATCTTTGCTTGCCAAACGGTATCCCCAAGCAACAGCTTCAACCATCGATTGTGTTTCAACGATTGTTTCAATTTTTCCTTGGAAAGCCTCAATGATTTTTGAGTTATCTTTTCCTAAGCAGATAATTGCTTTTACTTTATCCAAAACCAGCGCTTCCAATTCTGAATAATCATTTCCTTTATCCACACCACCAACGATCCAAACTGTTGGATGCTCCATTGATTCCAAAGCAAACCAAGTCGAATTAACGTTAGTCGCCTTTGAATCGTTAATGAACTCGATTCCGTGCACTTTTGCCACGAACTCAAGACGGTGTTCAACATTTACGAAATCGCTCAAGCTCTCGCGAACGGCTTCTTTTCTAATTTCTAGAATTCTCGACGCGATTCCCGACGCCAAAGAATTTTGGGCATTGTGCTTACCCTTCAGTGCTAGTTCATGAATTCCCATTGTTAGCTGTTGTTTATTTATGTTTATTGTTAGTTGTTCTTCGTTTGCGTACCCGCCTTGCTCAATTGTTTCCTTCAATGAGAATGGAGCCATTTGGGACTTAATTTCTCTTTGCGCGATTTCCTTCGAAATAATTGGATCATCCATGTTGTAAATGAACCAGTCGCTTTCAGTTTGATTCTGCACGATTCTAAATTTCGAATTCGTGTAGTTCTGCATTTGATAATCGTATCGATCTAAATGATCTGGAGTGATATTCAACAGAATTGCGATATCCGCTTTGAACTCGTACATATCGTCCAATTGGAAAGAACTCAATTCGAGCACATACCAGTCGTAGTTTTCTTCAGCTACTTGCTTCGCGAAGCTATCACCGATATTTCCTGCCAACCCAACATTCATCCCCGCTTTTTTCAGGATATGATGCGTTAGCAAAGTCGTTGTTGTTTTACCATTACTCCCCGTGATACAAATCGTTTTCGCAGTTGAATAATATCCCGCAAATTCAATCTCAGAAATCACTTTGATTTCTTTCAATCGAACCGCCTTGATAATTGGTGCTTTTTCTGGAATTCCAGGTGACTTTACAATCAAATCAGACTGTAAAATCTTCTCCGTTGAATGTCCACCTTCTTCCCATTCGATTTGGTATTGATCCAACTCCTTTTTGAAGTCATCACCAATCTTTCCAAAATCAGAAACGAAGACAGTCCACCCTTCCTTCTTTGCAAGAATTGCAGCACCGACTCCACTTTCGCCAGCACCCAAAATTGTGATATGTCCAACTTCTGGTTTCAATTATCTCACTTTAAGCGTTACGATTGTCACTACTGCCAAAAGCACGGCTACGATCCAGAATCTCGATACAATTTTAGCTTCGTGTAAACCTTTCTTTTGGTAGTGGTGATGCAGTGGTGCCATCAGGAAAATCCGCCTTCCTTCGCCGAATTTTCTCTTTGTAATTTTAAACCAGCCAACTTGGAGTATTACCGACAAATTCTCGATTAAGAACACTCCACAAAGTACTGGAATCAACAATTCTTTTCTGATTGAGATTGCGAATACAGCGATGATTCCACCCAAGGCCAAACTTCCTGTATCTCCCATGAATACCTGAGCTGGAAATGAGTTAAACCATAAGAATCCGATGCAGGCACCAACAAATGCCGCGATAAAAATCACCAGTTCCTCAGCGTAAGGGATGTACATTACATCGAGGTAGTCTGCGAATCGTGCATTCGAACTTACATACGCCAACACCGCCAAAGCAATTCCAATGATCGCTGAAGTCCCTGTTGCCAAACCATCAAGTCCGTCGGTCATGTTTGCCCCGTTAGAAACAGCAATTACGATAAAGACCACGACAGGAATGAAAAGCAACCAACCATATTTCTTACTCCAATCACCAATCAACCAGTTGTAGTTGAACTCGTTGTTTTTAATGAAAGGAATCGTTGTTGTCATCGCATCTGTTTCGATCCATTTCGAGTCTTCATTATCCGGTTGTGCATGCATGTGTGTTACCACTTGCTCTGTTTTCTTCAACTCGTAATCCAACGCCACTTCCTTGTGCACTTTTACATCAGGATGGAAGTATAAAATCGACCCAACGATTACCCCAACTCCAATTTGACCGATCACCTTGAATTTCCCAGCCAGTCCTTGCTTATTTTTTTTGAATACTTTAATGTAATCGTCTAAGAAACCAATAGCACCTAACCAAACAGTCGCCAGTAACATGGTAATCACATAAATGTTATCCAGTTTTGCGAAAAGAAGAGTTGGAATTAAAATCGCACTGAGGATGATAATTCCGCCCATTGTTGGCGTACCCGCCTTTTGCAACTGACCTTCCAAGCCAAGATCACGCACCGTTTCTCCAATTTGCTGTTTTTGCAACAAGCGAATAATTCGTTTTCCGAAGATGATAGATACGATCAACGATACGATAAGCGCCATTCCAGCTCGGAAGGAAATATAGTTGAACAATCCAGCACCTGGAAAGTTCATTTCATTTAGATATTCAAATAAGTATACCAACATTATTTCTCGAGTTTTTCAAATAGTTCTTTTATAATCGCGAGGTCATCGAAATCGTGACGAACCCCATTGATTTCTTGATATTTTTCGTGCCCTTTTCCTGCCACCAAGATGATATCATCCTTTTCAGCCATAGCGATTGCCGTTTTAATCGCCTGTGCACGATCTGTGATTGACAAGGTCTTTTTGAAGTTGGTTCCATCAACACCCGTCATCATTTCTTCGATAATTGCATTTGGATCCTCTGTTCTTGGGTTATCCGAAGTAAGAATCACCTTATTCGAATACTCACAAGCGATAGCCGCCATTGTCGGTCGCTTCGTACGATCGCGATCACCACCACAACCAACAACAGTGAAGACTGTTTCATTCTTCGTACGGATATTTTCGATTGTCTTCAACACATTTTCTAAAGCATCAGGTGTGTGTGCGTAATCTACAATTGCAGTTACTCCAGAATCGCTACGCACAAACTCAAATCGACCATCTACCGCATTTAGCTGACTCAAAACAGTCAATACTTCAGTCGCGTCCTCACCTAATTCCTGACTAATTCCAAAAACACACAATAGATTATATGCATTGAAATCACCAATTAACTTTGTCCACAATTCAGTTCCATTAATGCTTAAAACCAAACCAGAAAATTGATTCTCCAGCACTTTTACTTTGTAATCCGCCATGGATTTCATCGCGTACGAACGCTTTTTCGCTTTCGTGTTTTGGAGCATCACCTCTCCGTTTTTATCATCCACATTCGTCAAAGCAAAAGCTTCCTTTGGTAACCCATCGAAGAATGCTTTCTTCACGTGGATATATTCTTTGAATGTCTTGTGATAATCCAAATGCTCGTGCGTAATATTTGTGAAAGCACCACCAGCGAAAACAAGTCCGCCAATACGATCTTGATGAATCGCGTGAGAACTTACCTCCATAAAACAGTGCGAAACACCTTCCTCCACCATATCGCGAAGCAAAGCATTAAGCGTAATTGGATTTGGCGTAGTATGTTTCGTTGGAATATCGCGATCGATGATTTTGTTCACCACTGTTGAAATCAATCCACACTGATAACCCAATTCAGAATAAAGATTGAAAAGAAGTGTAGAAACAGTCGTTTTACCATTTGTTCCAGTCACCCCGATTAACTTCAACTCTTTTGAAGGTTCTCCATAGAAATTACTCGCTACGATAGCCAATGCCTTCTTAGTGTTTTCAACTCGGATCACATTCACCCCGGAAGAAGCTTCCACCTCATCCTCAACGATAACAACCGAGCATCCATTTTCGATTACCTGTGAAACAAAAGCATGCCCATCATTGACAACTCCCTTGATTGCAAAAAAGACAGATCCCTCCTTTGCATCACGTGAATCGAATGTCAAATGATCTACAGAAACATCCGTAGATCCATTTACACCAATAATGTTTACACCATATAATATATCCTTCAAACTCTGACTCATTCTAAAATCACTTCTATTGTTATTCCCGGAGCTACTTTTGTTCCCGGTTGAATGGATTGCTTCACCACCTTCCCGTAACCTTTAATTCGAACCATCATTCCAGTTGTTTCAATAGCATGAACAGCATCTTTTGCCGTCATTCCTTTCACATTCGGAACTGTTTTCACTCCCACAAATCGTTTATCAATCTTTAATTTATCTTCTGCAGGAAGCGCCACCACATAATTCGCATCCGTTGTCACTTCAAAAGGAATTTTGAACTTTCGAAGCACGTTTGCGATATCATACCTATTAGCCACTTTCACCGATGGAAGATCATTTGCCTTCTCACCTTCATTTACCGGATGGTGGAACCTCAAACTATTCGCGTACACTTTATTTGCAATCGCCGTAAACACCGTCCCTGAAACCTTCGCACCATAGATATCCTTCGAAGGCGCCGAAATCACGACGATACATGAGTAAATTGGATCTTGAGCAGGGAAGTAACCTACGAATGAAGCTTGGTAACGCTTCTCTCCTCGTTCCCCGTAACGCAAATCATCATTCAAGACCAAGGCCGTTCCTGTTTTACCAGCGATATCGAAATAAGCCGACTTTAATGCCTTTCCCGTTCCACGCTGAACAACACCTTCAAGGCACTTCTTTAAATCGCCCAATGTTTTCTCCGAACAGATTCTATTCTTCAAAATCACTGGAGGAAAAGTCTTTTCCACTTCATTTCCACGAAGCACTTCTTTCACAAACTGAGGTTTTACGAATGTTCCGTTGTTTGCGACCGCATTATAGAAAGCCAACGTCTGCAACGGCGTTTGTTGCACTTCGTACCCAATCGACATCCATGGAAGTGAAATTCCCGACCAATTTGGATGACCCGGTTGATACAAAGTCGGTGTTGGTTCACCCTTAATTTCAATTCCCAACGGATCAGCTAAACCAAAATCCTTCAAACGATCAATGTACATTTGAGGATCATCGCGGTAAGCATCATTTACAATTCGAGAAATCACGTTTGATGACTTTTCGAAAGCCTCCTGTACAGTGATTTCTCCATAACCATATCCGTGATTTGAGTCCTCCAGTTTACTATCGTAGAATCTGTAGGTCCCGCCTGCCATCACTTTGTCATTGATCGAAACCTTACCATCCTCCAAAAGCGCCATCAACGAAGCTAATTTGAACGTTGATCCAGGTACTTCTTTCGTCCCGATAGCGTGATTGTATGTCTCGTAGTAATTATCAGAATCCTTGTCGCGAACCAAGTTCACCACCGCCTTAACGTATCCCGTTTTGACATCCATTACGATCGCCGTTCCGTTCTTAGCGCCTTGATTTCTTAGCTGGTTCAACAACTCGAAATGCGCAACCTCCTGAATCTCTTTATCAATCGTAGTAACAACACTAGCTCCTTCAACCGCCTCTTTCGTAACAGGCCCCATCTTCTTCCATCCAGTAGAAATCTTCTGTTCGATTTCCTCACCTGGTTCACCCTGCAGATAATCGTTGTAAGCCCCTTCGATTCCCACCAAAAGCTCCTTACCGTTATCCAATTCCTTCACGTAACCAAGTGTTCTTTTCAACAACTCACCCTGCGGACGTTTACGAATGATAATTTCCTCATTATCGATGATCCCACCTTTCAATCGACCCTTTTCGAAAATTGGCATTTGACGCAACTTCTTACGCTCTTCGTTTGTCGCTTTTTTGTGAATCAACACATAGCGAGAACCACGGGCACGACCACCACGAATTAAATTTTCATACTGACGAGCCGTTTTTTCAGGATACAATTCATTGAGAGCAATGCACAAATTCGCCACCTCTTTATCAAACAATTCTTGATCAACCACCGTTGGATCCATGTGGATATTGTAGAACGAAACCGAGGTCACCAGCGGCGTATAGTTCGCATCCAAGATTTGACCGCGACGAGGCACACGCTGAACAGTTCGCGTAGGCATTTTGTCATTCCCGTCAGTCGACGACATGAAAACCGGCTTTCCACCCTCAAATTGGATCGCGACTGTTTTAATCAATGCGACCAACATAACGATCACGAACCCGAAATAAATCAGGTAAGCCCTCCAGAATATGTCTTTACGATCACTCATTAATTATTTATCCTCTTTTTCAATGCGAATCACCTTAGTTGGATTCACTGTTTCTTTCAATCCTTTTGGCTCTAACTCTTCAACTAGCTTTGAGCGCTTTGTTTCTTCTTCCAGTCGTGCTTTCGCTTCGAAATAATCGGACGTCAACTCGTCCAACACCTCCTGCTCCTTAGCCACATCTTTCGAAAGCTGCTTCCCGTAATAACCCTTACCAACCGCTAAAAGCAACAAGAACATCACGAAGAAGATGAAACCGAGATTATTCACCATAAACTCCTTCGTAAAGAAGTCACCATTCAAAATCTGCACGAATGCACTTGGCTTTTTCTCCTTTGCCTTGCGAACTCTTTTTGCTCTATCACTTTTCTTTTTCGCTTCAGCCGCTTCTTTCTCTTCTAGCTGAGCGCGATCGATAAATTCATTCTCCATCTCGTTCAGCTATTCTTAGTTTCGCACTTCTTGCACGACTGTTTCTTTCTAACTCTTCTTCATCCGCAACAATTGGATGGCGCACTATCTCTTTAAAAGGCTTCAAAATATTCCCGAAGAAATCCTTCTCGATCTCACCAGAAATTGAACCTCTCTTCATATAATTTTTCACCATTCGATCCTCCAAAGAGTGGTATGACATCACTACTAATCGACCTCCCGGTTTCAATACTTTCTCACACTGATTCAGGAAGCTTTCAAGCACTCCCATTTCGTCATTTACTTCGATTCGAATTGCTTGAAAAACTTGAGCGAGGTAACGGTTCTCCTTTCTTTTTTGCGCGCACTTCACAGCAACATCCACCAACTCTTTCGTCGTCTTCAATCGCTTGGTTCTTCTTTCAGAAAGGATAAAACTCACCAACTTACGTGCATTTGGAATCTCTCCATACATGCGAAAAACACGGAGCAGCTCACTCTCTTCATAATCATTCACCACCATCTCAGCAGTCAACTCACCATGTTGATTCATTCGCATATCTAAAGCAGCCTCGCCACGAATAGAAAATCCACGCTCCTCAACATCAAACTGATGAGAAGAAACCCCAAGATCAGCAAGAATTCCATCCACTTTCTGAATCCCAAGAAGTCGTAAATGATTTGAAATGAAGGCAAAGTTTGCCGCTACGAAATCGAAATTTGGAGCATCCCACGCATTCTTTTTCGCATCAGGATCCTGATCAAAAGAAATCAGTCGACCTCTTTCATTCAATAAATCGAAAATAGCTTTTGAATGTCCACCACCACCAAAAGTGACATCCACATAAACACCATCAGGACGGATATTTAATCCATCCAGGCATTCTTGCAGCATTACTGGTACGTGATATTCTTGATTATTCGTCATCGTCTAAGCCTCCCATTACTTCATTCGCTAAATCAGCAAAATCCGCCATGGAACCTTCGATCATCTCGAAGTACTTAGCCTTGTCCCAGATTTCAATTCGATCATTGTAAGCAATCAACATTGCCTCCTGCTTCAAACCAACTCTTTCCATGTGAGCAACTGGAATCAATGCACGACCGGCATTATCCAAACTCACTTGTTTCGCTCCCTGATGGAACAAACGGTAGAACATTCGGTTCTTTGGTTTGAAGAGATTCAGCTTTGACAATCGCTCACTAACCTTCTCCCATTCATACATCGGAAAAAGCGTCAAACAATCCTCAAAACCTTTATTCAACATGAAATCACGCTGAGCTGCAGCAGGAAGTTGCTTCCGTAAACCGGAAGGAAACATAAAACGCCCTTTCGCGTCCAATTTCACTTCAAATTCCCCTACTAAGCCTGCCATAACGGATAATTACGTGTAAAAATACTTGAATTTTACCACTTTTTACCACTTCATTTCACATTGTTGATAAATATGAACGACTAAAGTCAAAAAAGGTTACACTTTAATCGCTCAAACATCACAAATATAGGGCTTTTTATAATAGTGGTAGAAAGTGGTAACTATTTTCCAATGTTGAAAACTTGACATGATATCAACAATCGAATTTTACCTTATTTTTGCGGCCATGTCAGATCGATATAAAAGTTGGATTATTCTCATTTTCCTTGCTCTTACCTGGGGGAGTTCATTTATCCTCATCAAGAAATCTATGTTCACTGAAAATGGTGAGGCAATTTTTTCAGACACACAGGTTGGCGCACTCAGAATGGTCATCGCCGCATTAGTTCTATCTCCAATTGCACTGAAAAATTTTCGAAAAATTACGGACTGGAAACTTTTTACTTTTTTAGCAATAGTTGGACTTTGCGGAAACTTCCTCCCGTCTTTCTTATTCACTTATTCCGAAACTGGGATTTCCTCCGGATACGCCGGCATGCTCAACAGTTGCACGCCAATCTTCGCAATCATCATTGGAAGCCTAGTTTTTAAGGACAAACTCAACAAGCTTCAAATAACAGGAGTTATAATAGGAACAATTGGAGTTGTCACCTTAATGATCGCCGGACAAAATCTATCTGTTTCAGGAGACTGGTCACACATTTTCGCAGTAATCCTCGCTACATTCTTCTACGCCATTAGCCTGAACACCATAAGACACAAACTTCAGAAGCTAAAAAGCTTCGAAATTACATCTTTAGCATTCCTAATCATCTTAATTCCGAGTATCATTATTTCCATCAATCAAGGAATCATCGAGACGATTCAAACCAACCCTTTTGCTTTGCAAGGATTAACCTACTTATCGATTCTAAGTATAGTCGGAACTTCTTTAGCTGTCATTTTGTTTAATCGACTTATCTCAATGTCATCCGTGCTATTTGCTAGTAGCGTAACATATTTAATTCCAATAGTCGCTGTAATTATCGGTCTATTCTTCAATGAGCCTATAAGTGTTTATCAAGTTCTAGCTATGTTTGTTGTGATTTCAGGAATTCTTGTTGCTAATGTGCTTGGAAGAAAAAAGTCACTCTGACGGCAGTTCCAAAAACAAATCCTTCATTACTCGACCTTCACTAGAAGGCATTTCCATATTAAGCATGAACGCAATTGTTTTAGAAATATCTAATTGATGGTAAGGTTCGGTGATTCTAACGCCTTTCCTAAAATCCGGACCTTTACATACCAAACCAATTTTGCGACAACCATCACAACCATCGCCATGACCTGCAAAACCATTACTTATTCCAGGTAAATGCCGACCATGATCATTTGTAACAAAAAGCGCAGTTTTTCCAGCAAACTCCGGGTCAGTATCTAAAAAATTGATGAATAACCCGAAAATACTATCCACTTCTTTAATTGCCTGAATATAATTTAATGAATCTCCTTGATGCGCGATGTAATCTGGATTTCGAAGATTAATCAAGGTCAACTTAGGTTTATTTGTGCTTAATATAGAAACCGCGCGCGCCAGAGTAATGGAATCCGATCTATAGCCTGTTCCATTTCCATTCACCCCGCAGTCTGTTGAAGGCCGATACCTATCTTTCCAATCAGGCTGCTCACAATTTGACAAAACCTCTAACTTATCCTTACTGGCAATCACCCAAGCATCAGTACTATCTGCACCAGAAAACTTTAACCAATATTGAAAAAAAGAAGGAGAGAGAGGTAATTGCGCCCCAACATTACTTAAATCCTGGTACCTCCCAGTAGTAATCGCCGTATGACCCGGAACCGTAAACGTAATTCCTTCATTTCTAAAATCAGAACAAAAAACTGACTCTCCTAGTATGGATGCTTCAAAAGGAATATTTTGATACCCACTATCACCCCATGTTTCAGAATACCTCGGACCATCAATTACAACAACCACGAAATGCTCAGATTTGAAATCGTACAAAACCTTATCTGACCTACAAGCGTTCAGTACAAAAAGTAGCAGTGCAAAAATTGATATAAAGGCAAATTTCATTATTCTAAAATACTAATTTCAATATTCACAACATTCAAGCTGAGATTCATATATTTACCCCTTTCAAAGTCCAACTCTTAGATGAAACGATAATTTATTTCATTTTTTCTCTTTCAACATTGCATTGTTAACGAAAAAACGTATCTTTGTCGTCCAATTTTGGATAAGTAAAAATAATAAAACGCTATTATGTACGCAATTGTAGAGATAGCAGGGCAGCAATTTAAGGTGCAAAAAGACCAAAAGATTTTTGTTCACCGTTTGGATGCAGAAGCAGGAAAGAAAGTTGATTTCGATAAAGTGCTTTTAGTTGACAACGATGGAAAAATCACACTTGGCGCCCCAGCTATAAAAGGTGCAAAAGTAACTGCACAAGTTGAAGAACACTTAAGAGGTGACAAAGTAATCGTCTTCAAAAAGAAAAGAAGAAAAGGTTACAAGAAAAGAAACGGACATCGTCAAAGCTTCACGGCGATCACGATTAAAGATATTAAAGCGTAATAAGAATCTCTTCGCATAGCGAAGGTTAAAAACTTAAAACGATGGCACATAAAAAAGGAGTCGGAAGTTCGAAAAACGGTCGTGAATCAGAAAGTAAACGATTGGGAGTAAAAATCTTTGGAGGACAAGCTGCAATTGCAGGTAACATTATCGTTCGTCAAAGAGGTACTCAACACCACCCTGGAACAAACGTAGGTATTGGTAAAGACCATACTTTATTCGCGTTGACTGATGGTGTAGTTGAATTCCGTAAAAAGAAAAACAATCGTTCGTTTGTATCGGTAGTTCCATTTGAAACTGCTGAGGCTTAATCGAACACAGATATTTGAAGAAAGGGGTCTCATTTGAGGTCCCTTTTTTTGTTTGAAAAACACTAAATTCGCAACCGAAATAAATAAACTAAGATGCTCGAAATACAACGCATTCGCACCGATAAAGAAGCCGTAATTGAAGGATTAAAAAAACGGCATTTTGACGCAAAACCAATAGTAGAAGAACTATTAACATTGGACGAACAATGGCGTTCTTCAAAGTCGGAACTGGAGCAGATTGCTGCAGAAATGAATCAAATTTCGAAACAGATTGGAATTCTCTTCCGTGAAGGAAAGCAAGAAGAAGCGAATGCTGCAAAAGCTAAAACAGGTGAATTAAAATCAGCGGAAGCAGATTTAAAAGTAAAAGTCGATGCTTTAGACCAACAAATTACGGAGTTGATGTACCAACTACCAAATGTTCCAAACGAACTTGTTGTTGCTGGAAAAAGTGAAGAAGATAATGAAATCGTTGAGGAAAAAGGCACAGAAAGAGCATTTGAATTCGAAGCCTTGCCACACTGGGAATTGGCAGCGAAGCACGATTTAATCGATTTCGAAGCTGGTGTTAAAATCACTGGAGCAGGTTTCCCTGTATACAACGGAAAAGGAGCTAAACTACAACGAGCATTGATCAGTTTTTTCTTGGATGAAGCCGAAAAAGCAGGATACGAAGAACGACAAGTACCTCACGTTGTTAATGAAGCTTCTGGATATGGAACTGGACAACTTCCTGATAAAGAAGGACAGATGTATCAAATTCCAATGGAAAATGGTGATTTATACATGATTCCAACTGCAGAGGTTCCATTGACTAACCTTTATCGTGATGTTTTATTACCAAACGAAGACTTCTCAATCAAATTAACTGGACACACACCATGTTTCCGCGTCGAAGCTGGATCTTACGGAGCACATGTTCGTGGATTAAATCGTCTTCACCAATTCGATAAAGTTGAAATCGTTCGAATCGAGCATCCTTCAAATACAGAAAAAGCATTAAACGAAATGCTTGATCATGTAAAAGGACTGTTAGAGAAATTAGGATTACACTATCGAATTTTAAGATTATGTGGAGGTGATACTGGATTTGCCGCAGCAATGACTTACGACTTCGAAGTTTATTCTGCCGCTCAAAAAAGATGGTTAGAAGTGAGCTCAGTTTCTCGCTTTGACACTTTCCAGTCGACTCGCTTGAAATTGCGTTTTAAAAACGAAAACAAGAAGTCTGAATTATGTCACACACTAAACGGATCAGCTCTTGCTCTTCCACGAATTATGGCATCGATTTTAGAAAACTATCAAACCGAAGACGGAATTGAGATTCCAGAAGTACTTCACAAATACACTGGATTTACAAAAATCTAAATTTGAAGAGTCGTTCATGTAACGACTCTTTTTTTTACCGTTATACCAGCATGAAAACATTTGCCCTAACCCTCGCAATCTTGACTAGTTTTTCAATCCTAAGTCAAACTGATACACTAACAGTATATTTTCAAGTTGATGACTACACACTCAGCCCATCAGAGGAAAATAAATTAAATCATCTCAGCCAACTAAAAGTTAAGGTCATTGCAGTTCATGGTTTCGCGGACCCAACCGGAAGTTCTAACTACAACAAAAACTTAAGTCAACAACGAATTAATTCCGTACTCAATGAACTTTCTCTAAATCAAGACAATCAACTTAAAATAATTGCTTTTGGGGAAGATCAAAGAAATCAAGAAGATCACAGCCGACCGAACCGAGAACGTCGAAGAGTAGATGTTATTTACTCCGCCCAAAATAATACAACTGTGAAGGCAGAGCCAATTAAAGCAGTTAATGAACCGCCACTTCCGATTAAAGAAGAGCCAAAGCATGAAGAGTCATTAATCAGTAATTTCGAGTCATTTCTATTAGATTCAACTGCAACGAAAACAACCATTCAATTATCCATTCACTTTCACCCAGGAACGGACGCATTTTTGAACCCACAAGATCCACAGCTAAAGGAGCTATTCGACTTTCTTCATTACAATCAGAATGTTCGTGCACATATTCGTGGACATGTATGCTGCGGTCCAAATCAGCCAGTCTCGCACCTGAGAGCGTATCAAGTCTACAAATATTTAATTAAACGAAGTATTTCACCTGAACGATTATCATACAATGGGTATTCGAATACAATTCCATTCGTAACTCCCGAATTAACAGAGGCCGACCGAATTAAAAACCGTCGCGTAGATGTCATCTTCATAAAAGAGTAATTCCAATATTTGTTAATTCCCCCTATTCATTGGTATCTTTCGTATTTTTATAAAAAATCAAACATGAAAGTACTTTTAGGACTCACCATTATTTCTTTATTATTCAGCTGTTCTGATCTAAATAAATCAGATCAATTAGCAAGCATTTCTGACTTAAACAACCAACTTGATAGTATCGAACAAGTTTGGGAAGACAACAAAATTGATACACTGGCTCAATGGGAGCTATCGGTGTATGATGTTGAAAACCGCATCAAGAAATATTACGTTTCAGATACCATTGATATGGAATTCGGTCGTAAGATGGACGCCTTTAAGGTTCTTCGTCGTCAATTTAAACCTCTCGGGAAAGCTATAAATGCTCTGAGAACAGGAATAGCGGAAGAACGTGAATCACTTGAAAAACTAAAAACTGATATTGAGGAAGGAAATGGAGAACGTGGTAAATACGATGAATTCATTGCATTCGAAAAAGAAAAAGTAAATCAACTTGTCACTTTATCCACAGATTTCGTTGAAACTAAACAGAAATGTTTGGATACCTACGAAGAATTATATCCTGAATTAAATGCATTCTCTTGGAGCTTAGTTAAAGAAAAATAATTGCAGAAATCCTTCTTACATATCATCTTATTCATTGGAATTCTATTGACCGTTCCATTTTCCTTTTCTCAAGATGGTGGATCGGATCAACAATTGGCCCAGTACTATTATAATAATGGAGAATTTGACAAGGCGTTGATCTATTATGAAAAACTCTATGATGAAAATCCGAGTAAGTTCATTTTTGAACGCTACATTGAATGCCTTACCCAAACTGGAGATCTAAAACAAGCGGAAAAAACAATTAAAAAACAAATTAGTCGCAATAAGGGTGATCAAGAATACAAAATTGCTCTTGCTAAATTTTATGAAAACTACGATTCGCAGGAAAAAGCCAATGAAATCTACGAAGAATTAATAGAGGATTTAAGTCCAAACGCCCGAGATATTATCACGTTATACAACGCATTTCGAGCACAAGCCAAAAACGACTTAGCACTGGAAACACTTACGCGAGGACGTAAACTTCTGAAGAAATCATACCCTTTAAATATTCAATTTGCTGATTATTACGGTAGTGTAGGTGAAACTGAAAAAATGATCAGTGAATACATTGATTTGATCGATTATCATCCTTCCTACATGAACTCTGTTCAGACAATTTTAGCACGACAAATTGATTTTTCCGAGGAAGATTCAGAAGAATATGATCTTCTTCGTGAGATTCTAATCGACCGGTCTCAAAAACACCCAAACGAATCAGCTTATTCTGAAATGCTGACTTGGTTATTTATTCAACGTCAAAACTTCTCCGCCGCCTTTGTACACATTAAAGCGTTGGACAAAAGAAACAATGCCGAAGGTAAACTGGTCTATAATTTAGGTGGTATTTGTGTTGAAAATCAGGACTACAGCACAGCAAAAAAATGTTTCCAATATGTAGTTGATTTAGGAAATTCATCTATTTACTCGACCCGAGCGCAGCGCGCACTATTGAATGTTAGTTTTCTTCAAGTGACACAGCTCAGGGAATACACAAATGAAGAGTTGCAAGCTACCATTAATGAATACGAGCGAGTTCTATCAATTACAGGAAAGAACCAATTATCGCTCCCCTTAATTATGGAACTAGCTCACATCAAGGCATTCTACGCTAATGACGCTTTAGGAGGAATCAAACTCCTGGAAGATGCTCTGGTTTTACCGGGACTAACAGATATAGAAGAAGCTGAAGTTAAAATGCAATTGGCCGATGTCAATGTTTTACACGGCGATATTTGGGAAGCAGCACTGCTCTACAGTCAAGTTGATAAGGATTTTAAGTATGAGCCAATTGGTCATGAAGCTAAATTTAAGAATGCCCGCATTTTCTATTATGATGGTGAATTCGATTTTGCGCAATCACAACTGGACGTATTAAAACAATCTACTTCAAAACTCATTGCCAACGACGCTCTGAAACTTTCTTTATTGATTACGGACAATTTTGGACTCGATAGTAATTACACAGCTATGACTTGGTTTGCCAATGCCGATTTATTGATCGAACAGCACCAATACGATTCAGCCTTCATGCTTTTCGATAGCATTATTATTCGTTTTCCAGCTCACAGTTTAGGTGATGAAATTTTATTAAAAAAAGCACGCGCTCAAGAATTACAAGGAAAGTGGAATGATGCCATTTCAACTTTACAAGAATTATTGAAATATCACGGAGAAGACATTTTGGCAGACGACGCGTTATTTCAACTTGGCGATATTTATCAGAATCGATTATTCAACAATGAAAAAGCATCCGAATATTATAAAGAAATTCTGTTCAAGCACAAAGGAAGTCTATACACAACCGAAGCCCGAAAACGATTTAGAGAATTACGCGGCGCGCCTTCCACTGAAAAAGAACCGGTTAATTAATTGAAGTTGTAAGGTTTTAAAAGACTGATCGACTTAGATAAAAACACTTATCTATGAAATCGATATTCAGTTTAATATTCTTTAGCTTATTTCTAGCATCTTGTGCTCAATCAAATGGAACAAGTAATCGAGAAATCACAGAGAAAAAGACAATCAATACGGATTCACTTCAAGTTGCCTACTTCGCAAGCGGATGTTTTTGGTGTGTTGAGGCTGTTTTCGAATCAGTAGAAGGAGTTCATGAAGCTATTTCTGGTTATGCAGGCGGAGAAGAATTAAATCCAACCTACGAATCTGTCTCATCTGGAAGAACCGGACACGCTGAATCAGTTCAAGTGTTCTATGATTCATCTGTAGTTTCATACGCAACACTTGTTGATGTTTTCTTCAACTCACATGATCCAACAACCTTAAATCGCCAAGGACCTGACGCAGGAACACAATATCGATCGGCAATTTTCTATCAGAACGGTGAAGAGAAAAAGATCGCTCAAGCTAAAATCGATTCATTATTGAAGAATAAAATCTTTAACACAATCACGACTGAATTATCGGAACTTGAGACGTTTTATCCAGCAGAAGATTATCATCAGGACTATGAGCGACTCCATCCAAATCAAGGATATGTTCGTGCAGTTTCAATTCCACGATTGAATAAATTCAAAGAAAAAATGCCTGAGGTTTTGAAAGAATCAGCTCGACTCGAACACTAGTTCTTCTGAATCTTTCTCAAGATAATTCCTTGTTCCGTTTTAAATTGAAGTAAGTAATTTCCGGAAGTGACATTATTCAACTGAATCTGGTAATTATTGTCAGACTCAATAATTCGTAATGGAATTTCTCTTCCTGACTGGTCAACTAGTTTTACTTCTTCAATTTTAAGATTGGACTGAATTTGAATTAGACTTTCAAACGGATTTGGAAAGATTTTCACCATCTCTATTTGACTCTCACCAATTGATGCTGCACCAACTGTTATTGTAAAATTCATTGTGTCGTCGGCACAAGCATCATTCGAAACAATTAACAGAACATCGTATACTCCAGTAGAAGAATATTCGTGCCACGGCGACTGATCAGTTGATGTTGTTCCATCTCCGAAATCCCAATAATAACTCGCTGCATTTGAACTATTATTTGTGAAATAAGCAATCGCACTCGGTAAGCTCAACATTGTATCACTCACGGTTGCATTTGCCACTGGCGGTTGGTTCACCTGAATGAAAACTGTTTGTGATTGCTGATCACTTCCAGCTGCATTCGTCGCCGTTAAAGAAATGGTATAATTCCCCGAACTGGATGGATACAAATAAGGCATTGAATCCGTTGGACTTGAAATCCCACCCGATGAAACCGACCAATCATAGGAATCAGCTCCAGAAGATAGGTTCGACAATTGAATTGAATCACCTTGACAAACCAATAATTGAGGCACATCAAAATTAGCCGTTGGTGGTGCCAAAGTTGAGCATGAATAATCCGCCAAAAACCCAGGAGTTACCGTCAATCCGTCCGAATAAAAACGGAATGTTACCGCTCCCGTCGATGATGTAAAACTACCGGGTGAATTTGTTCCGGTAAACGGGCTTCCACTGATTTGTGGATAAGTATCATCTGGACCATCATAAATGTAGAGATAATCGTAATTCGCTTCCACATCAAACATGGTAAAGTTAAAATCGATTGAAGTCGCCCCGGGAGGTGCAATGGTCCACGTATAATCTTCGTCATTGTAATAGTTTCGTGTTGGTCCACCAAAATCGTGAATAGTTCCTGAACAAGGATCCGAATAACAATCAGTCAGATAATCATCCATAGCTTGCCACAATTCTGTGTAACCATTATCATATCCCAAGGCCCAAATTCCAATTCCAGCAATTCCTGTTCGATTGACATGTTCCAATCGTTTTCTCCAAGCCGAATCGAGTGAAATCAAACACTGTTTATTCGTTCCATTATTAAAAGCATAAATATCCGTGTAACTATCTTGTTCCCAAATGTGATTCGCAGTAGAATAATTCCCCGAAGTGTTGTTCTTCACATAACTAAATGTTCGAGCCGTTCCACTCGCTGTTGTAGAAGAAGGAACTGAAAGCGAAGAAGTACTCCACTCGTAACCATAGTTAGGCAATCCGAGCACTAATTTTTCCTTTGGACATCCGATATCTAAGTAATACGTAATCGATCTCGATAATGTATAATTGTATGAACTACCAAAATGATAAAGTGGATCAGTAGGTCCTGCTGTCGAACTACCATTGTAATAGTACCCATATCCCATTATGATGTAGTGATCCACATACGGTTCCATAATTGAAAAGTCGAACACTCCATTCCAATCAACTGCGTAAAGCACCGTGCTCACCTCAGAATTCGGGATGGCAGCATGCATTTGGTTACTTAAGTTCACCATGAAGTTGGCAAAATTAGTCGTTTGTGAACTTGGCAACCCTTCAAAATCAATATTCACACCATGCGCACCTCTCGATTGAACTAAGTTGATCAAATTGGTAATCAACGTTTGTTCAGCTGTAGCACTTGAAAAGAAAGTTGTGTGATTTGAAAATAACGTCACACACAAAGTCACCTTCGTATTTCCACTAGCCAATGCAGAATCAACCGCAGCACTAGTACTCCACCCATGCGTTGAATTTGGTTGACCGTCGGCAGCGTTTACTTCGTAACTAAAAAACGAAAAATGCGAGAGTAAGTCCCATTGATAATTCTGGTACGTAGACCCAATCCAATACGGATGCCATCCATATACCACTTTATTCAAAGTACAATTGGATTTCGGGTACGCCACTAAATCATTGTTTGGAATTGATTCGTAATAATCAGCCGTTGCATTACCCAATGCATTGTATTCGTTGAGTTGAGTTTCGTGAATACTTGGGTGATAATTCTGTGAAAAAATCGCAACCGAAGTCAGCCCGGCAAATAAAAAGGCAAGTAGTAGTTTCATTTCTGTTTGATTGAGCGCTAAAATTACAAATAGTTTGATTTACAGGCAACAAAATCATCTTCTTCGATTCGCAAGAAGTGGAGGAGGCTCACCATCAAATGGGTTCCATCGACTGATACTTTTTGCTTCCATTCCCGCTGCTCTCATCACAGCACGATCTCCAAAACGTTCACGAATTTTATCCATTGCTTGGTATAGATTCAAGACAGTTGGATCTTCAAATAAACTAATTTGATGTGCTCCTTGCACTAAATGACTAAATCGAACACCTATCAAGCGCACCAAAACTCGTCTGTTGTATAGTTTACGATACAACTCCAACACAATTGGAATAATAATATGATCTGTCGCTGTGTAGGGAATATGTTTTTGCAGCGTGTAAGTCTGAAAATCAGAATAACGAATTTTTACAGTGATGCAAGAAGTCAATTTATCACCTCTTCTCAACTGATAAGCCAAATTTTCAGCCATTGCCGTCATAATCCCTTCCAGTTTTCGTACATCAATGGTATCTTTGTCAAACGTTCTTTCTGTTGAAATTGATTTTCGTTCTTGATAGGGAATCACAGGTGAGTTATCAATTCCATTTGCCTTTTTCCAGATAACAGTTCCGTTCTTCCCAAACACTTTTTGCATTACTTCCAGAGGCATTTCTTGAATCGTCTGAATTCGTTTCACCCCCAAATCACATAATGCTCGATAGGTTTTATCACCTACCATGGGGATTTTTTTCACCGAAAGCGGAGCTAAAAATGGCTTTTCCGTTCCTGAATCAATTTTAATTTCATTGTTAGGTTTGGCTTCTCCTGTTGCGATTTTAGAAACTGTTTTATTGATCGACAATCCAAAAGAGATTGGCAATCCACTTTCTTTGATGATTCGCTGTCGCAGTTCTCCTGCTAACTTATGTGTTCCAAAAAAGCGATCCATTCCCGATAAATCCAAGTAAAATTCATCAATCGAGGTCTTCTCGTACAACGGAACCGACTCTTTAATAATCTCGGTCACCATTTTTGAAAATTTCGAATAAATTCCAGAATTACCTCGTAAAATAATTGCTTCGGGACAAAGCTGTTTCGCCATCCGCATCGGCATCGCTGAGTGCACTCCAAATTTTCGCGCTTCATAACTACAAGATGCCACAACTCCTCGATCAGAAGTCCCCCCAATCAACACCGGCTTTCCGTTTAGTCGACTATCTATCAACCTTTCACACGACACAAAAAACGTATCCAAATCCATATGTACAATTGATCGACTCATTTCAACGATAAAACTACGTTATAAATTCCATTTTTGTAATCATTTTTTGATTAATTTTTAATCATTAAAAATCAACGAATTAACCGAATATGAAACACATATAACCCTGAATATCTATGTTTTCAACCTACTTTTCGATCTTTATTGGCCCGACTAAACAAATAAGTATGTCGATTGTTTGTTACTACCTCTGTTGACTTCACTTCTTTGACTTCAGTGTACCTCGGATCCTCAATGACATTCATTTTCTCCATATAGTCCACTTGCACATTCACACAATCGTATTCGTACAAAACTATTCCTCGCAACCAGTAAACTCCCCTACCTCGAAATGGAAACTGTTTCGCTACTTGAGGGAAGTGAACAGTATCCAACCACTCTCCTTCCTCATCAAGGAAAGTCCCAAAAAACATTCGATCTCCTCCTGTTGTGTACGTTTTCTTTGTGTGAATTAAATATCCTTGAATCCACACTTCTTTATTTGCAAACTTTGGCAAATCGCGAGCAAGAATTGGAATTCTTTCTTCACCATAAACGATACTGAACGGACTTCCGAGTGGAAAACCCAACAACTCTATTTGATCAAACAAGTCTTCATCCATTGAATTATTCAGAGTTGGCAAGGTATAATCAGATGGGGCAACTCGAAACAAATCTGGTGTTTCATGAGTAACTGGTTTATGATTCACTTTCAAATGAGCTTCCCACATCAGTTCGCGCTTATTCTTCCCAGTAAATCGAAAAGCATTGATTCGAATCAAAATTGATAATTGCTCTAAACCTATTCGTATACGATCCAAAAAATCATTGAAATCGATAAAATTTCCATTTCGCTTTCTTTCCCATTCAATTTTCACCCCCATTTGATGATCAAACGACTTTAACAAATGAAACCCGAGATAGATGTCTTTTTCAGAAATACAGGTCTCCCAATTGCTATGATTCACACAAGGTTCATGAATGACACCACCAAACTTTTTCGCTTCGTGGACATACAACTCTGTACTGTAAAATCCACCATAGTTATTGATCGTTGCCACCATAAATTCGAGCGGATAGTAAGCCTTCAAAAACAAACACTGATAACTCTCCACAGCATAAGAAGCCGAGTGACCTTTTGCAAAAGCATATCCCGCAAAACTTTCTGTTTGTCGCCAAACTTCCGCTGTCACCTCACGTGAATGTCCTTTTACCGTCAAACAATTCTGGAAAAACTTTTGTTTAACTGCATGAAATTCTTCTCTCGATCTAAACTTCCCCGACATTCCTCTTCTCATTTTATCCGCTTCACCCAAGGTCAGCCCTGCAAAATGATGCGCCACTTTGATCACATCTTCTTGATACACCATCACCCCATACGTCTCTGGCATCAACTTCAATAAGATTGGATGCGCTTCTTTTCGCGAATCAGGATGTCGATAACGCTTAATGTATTCACTCATCATTCCCGATTTCGCCACTCCAGGACGAATAACAGAACTCGCTGCAACCAATCCCAAGTAATCATCAACGCGTAATTTTCGAAGCAACATTCTCATCGCGGGCGACTCTACATAAAAGCAACCTATCGCATCGGCCTCTCGAAGCATTCGTTTGATTTCTTCATCCTCTTTGAACGATTTCATGTCGTGAATATCAATTTCAGTTGAACAATTATATTCGATGATATCCAGTGCATCTTTTATTTTACTCAGTCCGCGTTGACTTAAAATATCAAACTTGTAAAGTCCCACATCTTCAGCATCGTGCATATCAAACTGAATCGTCGGAAACCCTTTTGGAGGAAGAAAAGTCGCTGTGAAATAGTTAATTGGTCTCTCTGAAATAACAATTCCGCTTGCGTGAATACTTAAATGGCTTGGAAAACCGTGAATATAGCTTGCGTATTTCATCACCAACTCTGACAACTCATTGTGCTCCCATTGCTGTCGATCTTCCTTACTCAACCGGTCGATTTCTTCCTTTGGTAAACCAAACACCTTTCCCAATTCACGAATAACAGCCTTTCGTTGAAACGTATTGTACGTTGCCACGAGAGCAACATTTGGAAATCGACGAAAAATATAGTTCGTTACATCATCACGATCGCGCCAAGAAAAATCAATATCAAAATCTGGTGGATTTGTTCGGTAAAGGTTGATGAATCGCTCAAAATAAAGATCTAGTTCAATCGGATCAACATCAGTAATCCGCAATAAATAAGCGACAATACTATTCGCTCCACTTCCTCGTCCAACATAAAAGTAACCTTTTGATCGCGCATATTTTACGATATCCCAATTCATCAAAAAGTAGGAGACAAACCCCATTTTCACTATCGTGTCCAACTCCTTTTCGATGCGCTCAAAAATTACCTCATTCGCATTTGGATAACGATACGAAACACCTTCATAACATAATCTTCTTAGTAAATCGACATCTTCCTGCTCCGATTCTGTATACAATTTTTGATTCTGATGTTCTGCACCTTCCGAAAAATCAAAGAAAATCGAACATTGCTCCAGTAAGTTTTTAGTATTATCAATCACCTCGGGGAACTCTTCATAAATAGACTTGAGTCGACTTACCGGCAACATAACATCATTTGGAGAGGCCTGCTCTCTGGTTGAAACTTTACTTAGCAAAGTATTTAGATCGATAGCGCGCAATAATCGGTGAATATTAAAATCTCTTTTAGTTCTAAACGATACTGTTTTCAGGATAACTGCTTTGGTTAAATCGATTTTATTCATTCGAATAAATGGAATGTCTTCAGGACGAATCCCAATAAATTCGTTAGGTCGTAATTGCCGGTTAGCACCTTTATTAAAAGGATAAATAACAAAAACATCTTCCAAAACTGGAGCTAAAGAAGGAAATAACTTTTGCTGATGTAAAAATTCAGAAAGGTATCGATTAATCCTTTCAAAACCAGCATTATTTCGTGCAAGCATTACAAAACATTGCTGCGTACTATTTCTGAAATCAACACCAATAACAGGTCTAACTCCATAGTCGCCAGATTTCCGAACAAAGCTCAAGCAAGCCGAAGTAGAATTGATATCAGTGAGAGCGAGTACATTAACCCCGTTTAGTCGTGCCTCATCCAATAAGGTTAAAACATCCAAGGTTCCGTACCGCAAACTAAAATAAGTGTGCGTATTCAAATACATAACCAGAAAATTTATGAGGCTGAAATGCTAAATTACAATTTTCTAATCATTTTTTGATTACTTTTTAATCTTTTAATTAAAAAAACACAAATGCTCATTCAAAACCGCTAAATATTCATGCTTAAACGATAAATAATCATTCATAACGTTTTATAATGTACTCTGTGAATTTTGTCATAACTTGCACATTATTAGCACGCTGAATGTCCCCCTACATTCGTTTTAACCACACTGCGCAAGCACCCTATTTTACAACTAAAACTATCAGCAATGACGCGTATAATCATTCTAGGGGCAATACTGTGCTTTTATGGTATCTCTTTTGGACAAAGTAACGACCACGGCGCTCCGAAATCATACACATTTAAGATTTCTAGCACAATAGATCCAGATCAAGTAAAACTTATTCAATCACAACTCGAAGGGTATTTCGATGGTATTCCAGAATACAACGTTTCAAATAAAACCTTTCACATCCAATCAAATGGAGTTGTTGAAACCGAACGAATTGAAGGTGCTCTACTAGAATTAAACTACTCACTCACCTATTTTTCTATTGACGGAACAGAAGTCAACATTGAGGAATAGAACACACTCACACCCATGAAACGTATATACTTCTTATTATCTATTCTAGCAGCGCCAAGCTTATTATTCGGACAAACAGATTGTTCAAGCAGCCTAAGCGTTGTTACCGATCCAGCAGTTGGAACTCAATACTGCTTAACTAATGCACCATTAACGGATGCAACTTTAAACACACCAGGATGTTTCACCGGAGCACTCTATGAGGGATGGTATAGCTTCACAATTACCAGCGGACCTAGTTCTGTAACAGTCTCTGCAGGTGGCTACACAAGCAACGGTAATGGAGGGGGAGCAAGAGACATTGGTTTTCAAGTCTTTCAAGGCGGAACATGTACTGGAGGGACTCTAACTGGAGCTACATCATTAGGATGTATTAACGCTACAGGAAATGGTGGGACAGAAACTCAGACTTTAACTAATCTTCCTAATGGTACTTACTATATAGCAGCATACTCTTTAACAGGAGGAACAATTCCAGATGCTGATATTTGTGTTACAGGAATAGATAACCCACCAGCCAATGATGACTGTGCAAATGCAATTCCTTTAGCAGTTGGAACGAATGGAATTTGCGTTGAAGTTACTGGTACAAATGCCGGCGCAACAGCCTCAGGAGTTGCCGCTCCAAGTTGTGGGGGATATTTAGGAGGAGATGTCTGGTACTCAATCACCGTGCCTGCTTCAGGTGAAGTTACATTCGGTACAGACTATGCTGCAACAGGTAGTTTAACTGACTTGGACATGGCCATCTACAGTGGAACATGTGGCTCTTTAACAGAAATTGCCTGCGACGACTTTAGTGGAACAGGAGTTATGCCGAACATCTCAGCTACTGGACTTACTCCAGGATCTACGGTTTACATACGAGTTTGGGAATACGGAAATGATATAAGTGGAGAATTTGATCTTTGTATTTCAGAGCCACCAGCATCAGATGCCAACCAAGACTGTATTACATCCACACCATTATGTTCAGACCAAACGATTAGTGGTGCGTCAAATGGTACAGGTGCTGTCACCGATATAGACGGAACAAACCAAGGATGTTTATCAGTAGAACACCAAACGAGCTGGTTCACTTTACAAGCTTCTACAGCAGGAACTTTTGCTTTCACATTATCTCCATCAAACGGAGTGGATGATTACGACTTCGCTGTTTGGCATTACCCGGGTGGTTCGGGACAAACATGTCCGCCTTCCTCTGCACCAGATCGTTGTTCATTTGGAGCCGGAGCAGGATTAAATAGCAGTTACGATACGGGATTAGGGCAAGGTGCAACAGATCAAACAGAAGGTGCCGCTGGCGATAATTGGGTACAAGAAATAAACTTAGCCGTTGGAGATGTAATTGTTCTTCTTATCGACAATTTCTCATCTACAACTTCACCTTACAGCCTAGACTTTACAGGAACGGCAGGCTTGGATTGTACTATTCTACCTACTCAACTGACTAGTTTCACGGGAACAAAAACAGCAAATGATAATGTACTCAATTGGAATACAGTTTCCGAAATTAACAATGACTACTTCTCCATTGAAGTTTCAAATGATGCCCAAAACTGGACATTACTGAGTAAAGTAAATGGAGCTGGAACCACAGAACTTGAATCTAGATACACCTACACGCATGTGAACGTACAAGAGGAAGTACTATACTATAGATTATCTCAGACAGACTACAATGGAATAGTATCAAAATACAAAACTATTAGCGTTGATCGCAATAAATCAACCTCACCTATTAAAACAGTAAACCTTTTAGGACAAGATATTGACGAAAACTACCGCGGAGTTGTTATTGATATATATGAAGACGGATCTACCGCTAAATATATTCGACAGTAATAGATCTGCTACTACAAAAGAAGGCTCCTAGATTAGGAGCCTTTTTTATTAATCCATTTTATTTTGATACTCTGTCCCAATAGCTAACGGAACGAACCAAGGACACAATATCATAATACGAACAAAAATTCATAAAAAAAGCCCCTGAAATTTCAGGGGCTTTCAAGTGGTGATACTCGGAATCGAACCAAGGACACATGGATTTTCAGTCCATTGCTCTACCAACTGAGCTATATCACCGACCTAATTGGTGGGTGCAAATGTAATAACTTCTTTTTATTTAACACAACTATGTTGTCATTTTTTTTCACTTCGTATCTTTGAGGTAATGAATACAATTGTCATAGACGCTGGTAATACGCTAATTAAGGTTGGAAAATTTGTTTCTGATCAATTGCTTGAGAAAGTCAATTTCACGTTTCAAGAGCTGGATAAACTAGCTGAATTTGCAAAAGATGCTCAAAATGTAGCACTCGCCTCTGTACGTTCAGATGCCGATAATGAACAAATTCGATCACTGATTCCTCAATTAATTTTAATTGATGATTCTGCCAAACTTCCATTTCAAAATAATTACGGAACAAAAAAAACACTTGGTGTTGATCGGGCTTGCAATGCAGCATACGTCTCAAAATACTGTAAAACCGAAATTGGTATATGCGTTGATATCGGAACATGCATTAAATTCGACGTTGTGCATAAGAAAGATGGTTATTTAGGTGGCTCTATTTCTCCAGGTATCAATTTGAGATATAAGTCATTGAACGACTATACAGGAAAACTTCCATTAATTTCAAATAAAACTAAACTCGACATCGTTGGTACTAACACAGAAACAAGTTTGCAGTCAGGTGTTATCAATGGAATGAGTGCGGAAATAAACGGATTAATGGATCAGTATAGAGCTCAATATGATAGCTTAACTTTTTTTATGACCGGTGGAGACGCGAAGTACTTTGATATCCATTCAAAAAATGACATCTTTGCAGACGAAAATTTGACCCTGAAAGGGCTATATGAAATATTACTGCAGAATGCGTAACTTCTTAATCTTACTTTTCATTGCCTTGATTGGTCATGTGGCAACCGCTCAGGTTATCTCTAATTCCCCATACAGCTCATACGGAATAGGTGAACTTGGAGGAATGGATCACCCCGCATTTATTGGAGTTGGAAATGCAAATATTGCTTTTATCGATTCGGTAAACTTGAATTTCTATAATCCAGCGAGTTACAGTCGACTCTCAAAAGGTCAGCCATTATTTTCACTTGGAGTTTCATCCAGAATATCGAATTTCTCTGAAGGAAATGAATCATATACAAGTACTTTAAATTCCGTTCAACATTTTGCGTTCGGACTTTCATTTAAGAATAGATTTGGAATGGCTTTCGGCTTGAAACCGTTTTCTCGAACGGGATACTCTTTCACGAACTCTGTTGCTGTTGATAGTGACTCTCTAAAGTATACCTATTCTGGTACTGGTGGAATCAACGAGGTATTTGGTGGTCTTTCTGCAGATATTATACATCGTGATAGCACGAAATGGGGAGTAGGTGCTAACTTAGGGTACTTATTTGGAGCATCTACAAACACAAGAAGCAGTGTGCTTATTAACACCAGCAGCGTAACAGGAGGTGTTGAAACTAGAGATGTTCGTGCTCGTTCTTTTCACTACGAATTTGGAACATATTTTGAACACAAGTTCTCAAAAGAACACTCACTTTTACTTTCTGCAACATACACACCCAAACAAGAACTAAACGCATTCTTTGATAACGGTCGTTACTACGCCAATAATATTGAGCTTCCTTCGGGATACGATACACTTTTCCAAATAAGTGACTCTGCGGGTAAAATAACTGCTGTTCCCATCATGGCTCTAGGCTTCAAATACACGTGGAATAGATCTCGAAAAGATGTTAAGTCTACTCGTTTGAATTCGCAAGTTGATATCTTAGCTAGTTACACCATGGAAAACTGGGAGGATTTCAGACTTCCATTTGATACTTTAGGAACAACGTACCTCAATTCAACGAAAATCTCATTTGGTGTTCAGTATATTCCAGAAACTGAATTCATCAACAATAAGTCACTCACAAAGTACTATGAACGAATCAGATACAGAGCTGGATTCTACACAAACACACTTCCATATCAAACAAATGGAATGCAAGTAACAGACTTTGGCACAACATTTGGATTAGGATTGCCGATTGCCATTCAAGGATCGGTTTCCTCAATAAACTTAGGATTCGCGACCGGGAAAAGAGGAATCTCTGATGGTCAATCACTAAGCGAACGATACTACGGGATAAACCTTGGAATATCAATAGCACCTGGTGGAGACCGTTGGTTCGTAAAACGAAAATTGAATTAACTAAATTGATGAAAATGAAACTTGGAAAATTGTTTTTAGTTGGGCTTACAGCTGTAATCGGATTCAACGGAATTGCGCAGGAACAATCTGAGCAAGAACGTGAATGTGATAGAAGACGTTTCCTCGCTGGTGAGGCTATTAAAAAAGCTCAAACTGAAGGAATTGACGCTGCGTCGCAAACAAAATTCTACCAAGAAGCTACAATGTATTATGTAGAAGGTGAGAAACTTTGTGAAGGATTGGATCAAGCAAACTGGGAGCGTTTAGTATTGACTCTTCAATACTCTATTAATGGTGAAGCAGATGCTGATCGTAAAAGACAATACAACGACACACTTGTTTGGGCATTTAACGGTCAGGAGAAAGCTGGATTCTACGATGCATCAAATGATTTGTTGAGAGCATCAACTATCCTTCAAAGCTCAAATCCAGATCGCGCAGCTGCTGATAAGTACTACCAGTCAGGAATTAAGGCTTCACAAGCTGAAACTCACGAGTCGTACATTGCTTATGCATACTACAATGCTGTTGCTCTTTACGGAACTTTACAAGGTGAGGAACAAGCGGAAATGAAGAAAAGATTGATCAACGATTACTTCTGGTTCTCGAAGTTGGTTGCTGAAGCAGGAATGTCAGTTAGAACACAAGAAACTTTGAGCGGATACTTGAATACAATCGTTCAGTCATGTGATGATCTTCTTCCTGAGATTGATGGATTTATCGCAAACTTACCTGAAGACCAAGAAGTGGCTACAACATCTCTTTCGAACATGATGAAATTGATGGAAGACAAAGGATGTGACTCAAGTCCAGAATACATGGCCTTGGTTGAGAAGATGATCGAAGTAAATCCAACTTCTTTGGATGCTCAAATTGCAAAAGCAAAATTGTTGATCAGCAAGCGTAACTATAGCGAAGCAATCTCAACTTACAAGACAATCAAAGGTCTTACTGAGGATGCAGAAATACAAGACTTGATGGACTTGAACATCGCTAAAGCTTACTTGGCAAGTGGTTCATACACTTCAGCGCACAACGCTGGTAAAGCAGTAGGCGGAAAGTACCGCGGAGAAGGATTGAAAGTAGCAGCACAAGCTGTAGCAGCATCAGCAATGAGCTGTGGGGATTCAACTTTCGAGCGTAAGTGTAACTATGTATACGCTGAACAATTGATGTCTCAAGCACGTGCAGCGGGAGTTAGCGGACCTTCTTACAAGAGCAACTTCCCTACCGACGGAGATATCTTCGATAACGGTTCACCATCTTCAGTTTCTTTATCTTGCTGGGGAGTATCAGTGAACCCGAAAGGATAAAATGACAAGAAACAAGTTCATACAATATCTAGTAATACCTGTCGTCTTTTTGATGACAGGTATTCTTTTTTCATGTGTGAATGATATCGATACGATTCAAAAAGTAACGTACGATAAAGATTCACCCGACCAGGTGATTCAAAATTTTCAGTTGCACTACACTGATTCTGGTTATGCCAAGGTGCGTATCACAGCTGCCATAGCCGAAATGTATTCGAATCCAGAGAGTGTCCGTCAATTTAAAGATGGACTGCAAGTGGAGTTTTTCTCCGAAGATGGTGAAGTGGTTTCTGTGCTCACGGCATTGTATGGCGAAATGAACGACGATACGGGGAAGGTCTTCGTACGTGATTCTGTTCAATTGAAAAATTTGCGCAAGCAACAACTTTTAGAAACCGAAGAGCTGCACTGGAACCAAAACGACAGCACCATCTACTCTAACAAGAATGTTATCGTCACCGAACCCGATAAAGTCGCCTATGGCCAAGGCATCAAAACAAACCAAGAGTTCACGTATTACGAATTCCTGAAACCTTACGGTCACCTCAAAGAGACAAAGTAGTTGGGCGTGCCCTTTCAGGTCGGGCTTTCCGTTTTACACGGTACACTTCCAATCCCTCACGCAGAGTTTCGGTTTTTACCATCATTTTCTGCCAGCCTGAAAACGAATAGCTATTTGCAACAATTGGTGTGCGGTTGTGCACCGTTATGGCGACAAAAAAGTTGGAGTTTCACGGAAACGGAGCACATAAACGCTGCCAACAACCACCACGAATTGAAAAAATACTAGCAGTTGTAGAGCGAAGGCAGCCAAAATCATACTATTCAATTCGGCATTTTTACTAATTTTGCCAAAACAATTCGCATGAAATTCTACAACAAAATAATGCTCTACTTCTGGCTTTTCGTAGCCGCGTTTTTATTTATTGCGGTCACGTATTTGTGCATCATGGAGGGATTCAGAAAGTGGGGATTCTATTATTTGTTTGTTGGATTAACAGTGTTCATGTACTTCATGCGCCGTTGGATGATGAAGCGAATGGATCGCCACATGCAATATCTTGAAGAGCAAAAGAAAAACAACGATAACTAACTGGTTACCACGCATCCTGTATTTCTTTCAATCATCCTGTTTTAACAGAACTTATCATTTTTCGTGTTCCTTTGCACAGTTTTAGAATTATCTTTAAAAATTGTCGTTATTGTTATGGTCGCCTGTAACTTTTTCGACCTGAAACTGTACTATTAGCATGAACCTAAAACATTTGTTTGGTATTACCATTCTACTGCTGCTTACTTCGGTAAGTTGGGGGCAACAATTGTTGAAAGGTGTCATCTTCGACGAGCAAGGAATTCCGATTCCAATGGCAAAAGTGTTTGTAAAAAACAATGCCGACTTACGCACCGTTGCCGATGAAAATGGATACTATGAGATCCGATTGCCCGAGGGAGAATATTACTTGATTTTCACAGCTACTGGTTACGACGATCGTGAATCTTATGTGACCATCACGCAGCCTATCACCGAACGCGTCATCACACTTTTCCCAACCAAAATTCAGGAAATAACCGATGTTACCGTAAGTGCCAAAAAAGACAATCCTGGTCGTGAAATCATGCTGAAAGTCGTTGAAAAACGCGACCAAATCAATCCGTGGAACTATCCGCACACGGTTGATGGATACATTCGAGCAACTGAAAAAATCATCCGTACCAATAAAGAAAAAGAGGACAAGAGAAAGAAAGAAGAAGAGGAAGAATCAAACGATCCTAACGGAATTGACGATCCTTTTGCCGAAAAGAAGAAAGACGAGGAATTGGCAAATGACATGAATCTCGTTGAAGTAAGTTTAAAACGCTATTTCCTCGAAAAAAACAAGGTCAAAGAAATTCGCTCTGCCTACGAAGAGCGCGGAAGTAAACGCAACAACTTGTATTATACGACAACGATCAAGTCGAACTTCAACTTTTTTGAAAACCTCATGCACTTGGATGATCTTCACCAAACTCCAGTGAGCTCGCCTGTTTCTGGTCCGGGTATTCTTTCTTACAAATACCGTTTGGTTGACCAATACGAAGAGAATGGTCTCAAAATCGACAAGATCAAAATCATTCCAAGGAACATTGCAACGACCACCTTGGAAGGGTACATTTATGTAATTGATTCGCTTTGGCTGATCCAAAAACTGGACCTCACCATGGAAAAAGGGAATTTGTTGATTTACGATTATTTCAACATTGTGCAAGAATTCGAGCACCCTGGCGATTCACTCTGTCTACTAAAAAAACAGACGCTGACATACGGAGTCAAATATAAGAATCAAACTTCTGAATGTTCTACGATTGCTACGTTTAAAAATTACGATTTCAATCCAGTTTTTCCTCCGAAATTCTTTAACAACGAAGTCGCTGTAACCGAAAAAGAAGCTTACGAGAAAGATTCAACTTATTGGAGTCAAACGCGTTCATCCGAACTAAGCGAAGAAGAAAAACGCTACATCATGGTCCGCGATAGCATTTACGAAGCGCATCACCGCGTGGAATATTTAGATTCTATCGATTCGGCGTTCAATAAAGTGACCTTCTTGAAAGTACTATGGTTCGGAATTGATCACCGAAATCGAGAAAAGAAAACACAGTGGACGATTGCTTCAATTGCTGGATCTATTCAACCAATTTATATTGCTGGTCCGCGCATACAGCCCGGATTCGACTATTTCAAAAAATGGGAAAATGAACGATTCATCGACTCGTACTCTTATTTATCCTACGGAATTCTCAATCAGGATGTGAAAGGATACACACGCGTCTCCTATCGCTACAACCCCTTTCATTTTGGGACACTCACCATGCGATTCGATCATGGATTTGACGTTATTCGCGGGTTCGATGCCATTACACAGATTTACAAACGTGATAATTTCATTGAAATCACCAAACTCGATTTAGGTAATTCTTACGAGATCGCCAATGGACTTTTTCTAGATACAGAATTCAGTATGGCAGAGCGTCGAAGTGTAGAGAAATACAAATTTTTCGATGGATTAGATGAAGTGTTACCCAACAACGATCCTTCCGAATTTGAACCCTATCAAGCTTTCATTATTCGCAATACACTGAGCTACACACCGAATCAAAAATACATGCGTGAACCAAATCGCAAAGTAATTCTCGGTTCCAAATGGCCAACGCTCTATTTCTATCACGAAAAAGGAATCCCAACCATTTTCGGAAGTGACGTCAATCACGACTACCTCCTAGCGGGAATTCGACAAACATTTAAAATTGGAACGATAGGAACCTCATCCTACCATGCTAAATCGGGAATGTTTGTAAACACGAAAAGCTTGAAGGATGCCGACCAGAAATTCCATCGTCGAAGCGATCCAATTTGGTTCTCGAACCCGTTGCATTCCTTTCAGGGATTAGATTCTTCCCTTCCTACTCAACGCATGTACTTCGAAGCACATTTTATTCACCACGACAACGGGGCCATCATCAATAAAATTCCATTCATGAAGAAGACCCGCATTGGATTAGTGTTTGGAACAGGAATGTTGTATGTACCCGAATACAATTGGCAGCATTACGAAATGTACACAGGACTGGAACGAACTTTCAAATTCTCTCGACGACGTTTGAGAATCGGAATTTACGGTGTGCTTTCAGATGGAAATCAAATCAAACCCACTCCAAGTTATAAGATCTCATTTGCATTATTAGACGAGCGGAACATGAAGTGGAATTTCTGATCATCTACCCTCCTATTTAATCGATTTTCTTACTTTTGAGTCACTAAAAATTATTGGCTATGTACGGAAAAATGAAGGACCATCTTCAGCAAGAGTTAGAAGAAATCAAAGCAGGAGGAATTTACAAACGTGAGCGCATTATCACGACTCCACAAGGAGCGAATGTACACGTTAGTACGGGTGAAGATGTGGTAATCATGTGTGCAAACAACTATTTGGGATTGTCAGCGCATCCAGAAGTAATTCAAGCAGCAAAAGACACTTTAGATACACATGGATTTGGAATGTCATCTGTACGTTTCATTTGTGGGACACAAGATATTCACAAAGAATTAGAAGAGAGAATCGCGAATTTCTACGGAACTGAGGATACAATTCTGTACGCAGCAGCTTTCGATGCCAATGGTGGGGTTTTTGAACCACTTTTTGGACCTGAAGATGCAATCATTTCAGATGAATTAAATCACGCTTCGATTATTGATGGAGTTCGTTTATGTAAAGCACAACGTTACCGTTACAAGCACTCAGACATGGCGGACTTAGAAGAGCAATTGAAAAAAGCACAAGATCAACGTTTCAGAATCATCGTAACCGACGGTGTATTCTCTATGGACGGTGATATTGCTAAAATGGATGAGATTTGTGATTTAGCCGATAAATATGATGCTTTAGTAATGACAGACGAATGTCACTCAGCTGGATTTATCGGTAAAACAGGTCGCGGTGTTCCAGAGTACCATAATGTTATGGACCGCGTTGACATCATCACAGGAACACTTGGAAAAGCACTAGGTGGAGCAATGGGAGGATACACAACAGGTAAAAAAGAAATCATTGACATGTTACGTCAGCGTTCTCGTCCGTATTTATTCTCAAACTCATTAGCACCATCAATCGTTGGGGCAGCCAATAAAGTA
This sequence comes from Henriciella pelagia, assembly GCA_964219255.1. Taxonomy (GTDB): domain Bacteria; phylum Bacteroidota; class Bacteroidia; order Flavobacteriales_D; family Crocinitomicaceae; genus UBA4466. The sequence continues at coordinate 281,229 of CAXPPC010000003.1, read as the reverse complement.
TTCGATATTCTTAGCTCAACAACAGAGTTACGAGATAAATTAGAGGAGAACACAAAGTACTTCAAAGACCAAATTATTGCCGCTGGATTTGATATCAAAGAGGGGGACTCACCAATTGTTCCAATCATGTTATACGATGCAGCGCTTTCTCAAAAATTCGCAGACGCATTGTTAGAAGAAGGTGTTTACGCGATTGGATTCTTCTACCCAGTAGTTGGAAAAGGTCAAGCACGTATTAGAACACAAATTTCTGCAGCTCACTCTAAGGCTGATTTAGACAAAGCTATTGCTGCATTCATCAAAGTAGGTAAAAACCTTGGTGTGATTGATTAACATTAACAGATCGCTACGAGTTTGATAAAATAGAATCAACCATTGTAGCGATCTTTTTTATTTCTATTTTTACTTTGTGAGGTTCATTTTTTCGATACTACTGGTACTGTTCGTTTTACAACTGACGGTTGACTTTTCTCAACAGTTTTGGGATGGCGAGGAGATCGAATTGGCTGATTTATTAGAAGAAGAGAATGAGGGTCAACAAGAAGATGAATTTTTCGATTTTCACGATGTATACCTTTATTCTTCTGAGCTCACTGAATTTTTGGATGTTTCTTTAAGCTTCCAATCAATAACTTCTCTGAATGATTCATACATGGATGTCTACATTCAAGTTTTACACTCGCCCCCGGATAATTTAAACTAAATCAAAGAAAACACACCCTTTGCAGTTAAATTAACCAACAACACACATTATGAAACAATATTTTAAGCACCTTGGTGCTGACCTACCAGCAAGTTTGGTAGTATTTTTAGTAGCATTACCGCTATGTTTAGGGATTGGACTAGCCTCTACATCAGTAGAAGGGATTGAAGGAATGCCCAACATATTTTCTGGAATTATTGCCGGAATTGTAGGAGGTATAATCGTTGGAGCGCTAAGTGGGAGTCACATTGGAGTCTCTGGACCGGCAGCAGGACTTATCACCATCATTACTGCTGCATTGGCGACACTTGGTAGTTTCGAGGGTTTTCTTTTAGCAGTCGTTTTCAGTGGAATTCTTCAAATTATCGCTGGTTACGCGAAGCTTGGTATTCTCGGAAACTATTTCCCTTCATCTGTTATTAAGGGAATGCTTGCTGCAATTGGTATTACCTTGATTTTGAAAGAAATTCCTCATGCCTTAGGATACGATAAAGATTTTTTTGGAGATGAAGCATTCTGGCAAATGGATGGGGAAAATACCATTACAGAACTTTGGAAAGCAACAGGCGCATTTGAAGGTGGTGCAGTAATCATTGCTGTTGTTTCATTAGCCATATTGATTCTTTTCGATCGACCATTTATGAAAAAAATCGCACTGTTTAAAATCGTCCCGGGAGCGCTATTTGTAGTAATTCTTGGAGTCATTTTAAACACTTGGTTTAAGTCATCTTTTCCTGAACTTGTTTTAGCAGATCCACACTTGGTTAAATTACCTGTAGCAGGATCAATCAATGAATTTACCAGCTTTTTTACCACGCCCGACTTTAGCTATTTAACTAATCCGAATGTGTACATAATCGGAGCTACTATTGCCTTGGTGGGAAGTTTAGAAACACTCTTGAGCGTTGAGGCAACTGACGATTTAGATCCGTCCAAACATCATACACCAACAAATCAAGAATTGAAAGCTCAAGGAGTTGGAAATATTATCTCAGGAATGATTGGTGGATTACCCATTACACAAGTTATTGTTCGAAGCTCGGCCAACGCCACAGCTGGTGGTAAAACCAAAGTTTCTGCAATAGTTCATGGATTTTTCTTGCTACTAAGTGTGTTGTTTATCCCTACCTTGATTAACGAAATTCCACTTGCTGCTTTAGCTGCAATCCTGATTATGGTGGGTTACAAACTTGCTAAAATTCAACTTTTCAAATTCATGTGGAAGTCAGGATACGAACAGTTTATTCCATTTATCGCTACAATTATTGGTGTTCTCGCTACTGACCTATTAAAAGGAATTGCGATTGGTATCGCAGTAGCCATCTTCTACATTCTTCGAAGAAACTTCCGACATAATTACGAATTAATCAACGAAGAGGTTGATGGAGAAAAAGTGATTCGTATGGAATTGTCAGAAGAAGTTACATTCCTAAATAAAGCAAGTATCGTACAGTACTTCTACGATGCACCCGAAGGTGTCAAGATGATCATAGACGGTAGTAATTGTAGATCAATTAACTTTGATGTATTGGAATCTATCACAGAATTTAAGAAGTTTGGAGCGCCTGAAAAGAAAATAGATTTGACAATTATAAACATACCCGAATTAAAACTTAACTAGAAAATGGAAAATTTTTACAAAAGTCTTTTAGACAATAACAAAGAGTGGGTCGGAAAAAAATTAGAACAAGATCCAGATTTTTTTAATCGACTTTCAAAAGGACAGCAACCACCATTATTGTGGATTGGTTGTGCGGATAGTCGCGTGCCTGCCAACGAGATTATTGGAGCGGATCCAGGTGAAGTTTTCGTTCACAGAAACATCGCGAATATGGTGATTCACTCTGATATGAGTATGTTAAGTGTGCTTGACTACGCTGTGAATGTTCTTAAAGTGAAACACATTATTGTTTGCGGTCACTACGGATGTGGTGGTGTTCAAGCAGCAATGGGGAATTCGCATATTGGATTAATCGACAACTGGATTCGTCACATTAAAGATGTTCACCGTTTGTATAGCGATGAATTGGATGCTATCTCGGATGAGCAAAAGCAATTTGATCGTTTCGTAGAAATCAATGTATTAGAACAAGTTTTAAACTTAGCAAAAACAAGTATTGTTCAAGGAGCATGGAGAGCTGAGCAACCTTTGCACTTGCACGGATGGGTGTATGGAATTGGTGATGGACTTGTAAATGATTTAGATATTACCATTCGCGATAATCATGAATTAGATAGCGTTTATCAGCTTAAATTTTAATGTCTAAGGTCGATAGTTTAGTGGAGGAATTAGCGGTGGAGATGAAAGCTGCCGCTAATCCTTCTAATCAAACATCGATGGAAGGATACATGAAGAATCGTTTCGAATTCTTCGGTATAAAAGCATCTCAACGTAATGTTGTATTCAAAAGCTGGAAACCTTCTATTTCACATTTCACTTCTGAAGAAAAAATCGAACTTATTGATGCTCTTTGGAAGAAACCACAGCGTGAATTCCAATATATTGCTGTTGATCTACTGACTTCTCGAGGAAAGAAAGAATACGCTGTTGATGACATACACTTTTTGGAATACTTCATCACGGAAAAATCATGGTGGGATTCTGTAGACCTCATCGCTTCGAATGCGGTAGGAACTTACTTCAAACTTTATCCTGAACAAATAGCTGTAATTATTCCAAAATGGATGATGAGTCAGAACATGTGGCTTCAACGAACATGTCTCATCTTCCAACTGAAATACAAAGACAAGACAGATTTCGAATTGATGAAACAGCTCATCATCGAACTACTTCCAAACAAGGAATTCTTTATTCAAAAAGCCATTGGTTGGTCGTTAAGACAGTATTCTAAATACAATCCCGCTGAGGTGCGCGCATTTATTGAAGAAATACCAATTGAAGGTTTAGCCTTACGCGAGGCAAGTAAATACATCTAGTATGTACCAGTCACATCTTCATCTACACAAATAATATAATCTGCTTTGCCTTTGTTATCTGAAGATAACTTGGAAATATCCTCTTGCTGAACAGTAGAAGTTGTAACGTATTTCTTTGTTGAATTTAGTTGTTGCAAATACCACAATATTCCTTCAAAGTAATTGGAATGGAACGCTCCGTTATAGTGAATAAATAATGAACCATCTGTGTGATTTTTGTCAATAAAATAAGCCATCGTTGCATCTTTAACCGCTTGTGCTTTGACTAAATCAACACTTCCATGCTCCCCCATCATTTCTAAAATTTTCTTGTATTCTGGTAATTCAGCATCAAATGCAATCGGAAGTGGTGCAATCCAACTTTTTTCCTCTTCTGTTAATGATTCAAGTGCTTCAAAACCACCATTTTTGTGAACCAATCTGGCGTATCTACGTGGAACATTCGTAGCAATGAAGTTGATTTGATTTTCCTTCGCGAAGTCAACCAGTGGAGCATAATCTGTCGCGTAATTCGACCACAATCGTGCAAGCGTATCGAATGCCTTTTGATCAACTCTACCAGCGAGATAATCATTTAATTCATCTTGATTATCCGCTTCAATCATTTCTGCACCGAGCACCAAATCTCGTTTTTCAGAAAGATCTTTAGTAACTTCCAATTGTAACCAGTGAGCAATGGCACTATTGTGTAATTCCCCAAACAAAACGACATCGTTTGAACCCAAATCTTTAATCATTTTTGAGTAACTAACTTTCTTTCCGTTTTTGTTATAAAGTATATAGGCTGGCTTGTGCTTTCCCATGGAAACTAACAATCCCAACACAGCAATTAGAAGTATAGAAATCTTTTTCATTCGTTTTTTTTCAAAAATAGCTTATTGTCAACGGAAATCAACTATGAAATTTTGTTCACTTTCTTTCTATCTACAAAATAGATGATGAACATGAAAATGATGATTAGCACGATAAAAACTATTTCTAAAGTAGTAAGTAAGTTGGTCATGTTAATTGCTTTATCACTCGAACTACGGAGTAAATTAGCTTCATCCAGTTGAATATCATTTAAATCGTCAAGATTAATAACAATATCTGCCAAAACTTGATTCGTCGTTACCAATCCATTTTCGCCGTCGATATTTGACTCAGCCTCTTTGAGTCGATTAAAATTCTCTTGAAGCTGATTGAAGAGTTTTTTTTCTTCTGTAGTCAACTGAGTATCATCATACTTATCCTTTAACCCCTTTAACTTATTGTTTGAAGATTCCACGTTGGCAACATAGGTATCCACATCATTTTTTGCTAACACAGCCTGTTTCTGATGTACAACTTTTAAGTAATCATACAAAATATCAAGCGCCACCAATCTATCTGAGTAAATTCCTTTCGAGGCCGAATCAATTTGTTCAAAGTTTTTTCTATCGATAAGGTTAGTAGCAATAACTAACACGAGTACAGCTCCTAGGCCAAGTAACAAATTTAATTTTTTCATATCTGATGTATTGATTCTTTTGAAAATAGTTAAAATTAATGACTCATCGATTTAAGCTTAGAATAATTTACGAAAGTCAATGCTGTTGAGAATCCAATGGCTATCTTTGTTTTTACTCTTTTTTGAGAAAATGGGAGTAATCACACAGAAAATCAAGAAATGAATAATCTAAAAGTTACCAATATTTTACTGCTGATCATCGCTATTCCAATTGTGATTATTGTACTTAAAACGCTAAAGTTCATTTTTGTACCATTAGCGTTCGCAATGTTTTTGACTTTACTCTTCATTCCTCTAATGCGTCGTCTAAAACGCAAAAAAGTAACGAAGGTTATTCGCGTAATGATTGCTCTAACTTTGATTGTTTTAGGAGGAATGGCGATCTTTCAAGTATTGAATCTTTCAAGCCAAGAAATACTTTCAACAAAGGATAGTTTTATCGAAAAAGCTGAAGGTAAAATCGACCAAGTTCAGGCTATTACTCAAAATTATTTTGGATTCCCTCTGTTCGAAGAATCTGGAGACAATCACGAGGTAAAAAGAGACTTACTCATCAATTATGCTCAGGAGTTTTCTATGTTCTTGATCGGAACTGTCCCTCAACTCTTAACTACATTATTCTTTGTGGTTCTGCTACTTTTTGAATCGTTCGATTTCGAAAAACTCTTGCACAGTACTATTCTCAAGAAAAGACACACTTCAATTAAAGCGTTTACAAGAATAGAAAAAGACTTGGTGAAATTTCTCCAAGTGAAGTTTTTAGTAAGTCTAGGTACTGGTATTGGAACAGGACTTGTCTGTTACGCCTTTGGTGTCAGCTTTCCTATATTCTGGGGATTTTTTGCTTTCGCAATTAACTTCGTTCAAATGGTCGGTTCGATCATTTCCATTGTAATGTGTTCTTTATTCGCATTAGTTGAAATGGAAATCGGTATGTCACTTCTCTACTTTGTGATAAGTGTATCTGGAGTTCAAGTCATTTTTGGATCCATTCTAGAACCTATTTTTATGGGGAAATCGTTTTCAATCAATATAATTGTTGTACTCATCATGCTGATGTTTTGGGGATTTGTTTGGGGTGTCCCAGGAATGATCTTATCGATTCCAATTACGGTTTTCATCAAGATAATTCTTGAACAGTTCGATAAGACAAAGCCGATTGCGAAACTGATGAATTAACTTTTAAACACTTTAAAAATGGCACTAATTAAAGAATGTAGAGGATTTACACCAACTAATGGAGAGGATTGTTGGTTTGCTGAAAATGCAACAATTGTAGGCGATGTTCAAATGGGTGATCAATGCTCTGTTTGGTTCAACGCGGTTATTCGTGGCGATGTTAACTCAATCAAAATGGGTAATAAAGTGAATGTTCAAGATGGCGCCGTAATTCACTGCACGTTCGAAAAAACAAAAACAATTTTAGGTAACAATGTTTCTATTGGTCACAATGCACTTGTCCATGGATGTACAGTTGAAGACAATGTTCTAATCGGAATGGGATCTATTGTTATGGATGACTGTTATATTGAGTCGGGATCAATAATTGCTGCAGGAGCTGTACTACTTGAGGGAACACGTGTTGAAGCGGGATCAATTTATGCTGGAGTACCTGCGAAAAAGGTAAAAGAAATCTCACCTGAATTGTTCGAAGGAGAAGTAATGCGTATTGCGAATAATTACGTGAAGTATTCAGGTTGGTTTAAGGAACCAAATTAAATGAGAAGAAAAATTAACCTTAAGTTTAAAAAATGAAAAGATCAATTTTATTCATTCTATTATTATCGTTTAATAGTTGCTATGCTCAACTTGAAGACAATAAGCACCTTATCAAAATTCTTGAAATAGCTTCAAATATTCAAGATCAATATCACTTCTTTGATTCGATGGATACTTTAACAGGCATCTATGAAACCGTAGTTGAAAAAAGCGACATAAAGCAACTCGATAAGCAAGTAAAAAAACTCTATAAATTGGCCAAAAAGTATAATAGAAGTATTGAAAAAATTGAATCTTCTGATAAGCCTGCATTTAATGAATTAAACAATCTATTTAGATTACTTGAAGATCACATTGGTCATATCGACGATCATAACGCTCAACTTCATGAATATTATGAAGAATACACCACAGAAGACAGTAAAAACCATTCATATAATGGTGTACTCTGGAAGTATTATGAAATAAATTTGCGAGCAAAAGAAATCACAACATTAATTAAACCGCAATTTAAAATCAATGATTGAAGATATTCTTTATGTACTGTTAGGAGCTTTCTATGTTGTTCTATTTGTAATGGTCGCGATGATTCCATTCTTTATCTATTTATATTGGCTCAACAATAAGCAAAATAGATTCTTTAAAAAACTGGGAAAGGAGCTTGGATTAGGGTACAAATCAATGGGAAATAAAATCAAACGTGATTTTCCTGAATTAAATGGATTTATTGATGGTATTCAGTGTTTTATTGGCGCTCGAAGAACAAAAGGAAGGTACGGAACAAGTGCAGCTACTCGAAACCACTACCCAATAATTTTGATTCAGGTAGCTATCAATCCTCATTTAGAAGGTTTAAAACTCGATATCACTGGAAAACAAATAAAAATTTGGAGTCAACCCGCACAAACAATGAATGCGGAAACTTTAACGAAACTTCAGAGATATGCGGGAGAATATGGTAATATCGTTGTCCATCAATCATCCAAAGGGATTATAGAAGTTTCAATTTTAAATGAGCTTTCAAATCAAAAACAATATGATAAAATAAAAGCGCTAATTCCACTCTTGCTAGAACTAGCGCTCGTAATAAATCGTAACTCTAAGAGTTAATGGATAATTTCCACTTTAGGAACTTTAACTATTCAGAATTTTGTGCAAGAACATCAAAAGAACCTACTTTCTTTCCCTTTTTTGTATCAATGACAATCACGCTTCCAGAGAACAAGCCTGACAAATAGTTTCTGTCATCTTGAGCGTCAGGGATTTTCAAAGCGAGCGCCAAATAATATCCCTAATTATCAATATATCAACTATGTGCTCCTTAATTTCCTGTTAATTCTCCATATCTTTAGCTGAAAACAACTTTCAATCGGACTACATGAAAATACTGTTATCGCTGTTATTAATTACCGTTTCAATGGATTGTATAAGTCAATCCATCGATTCAATACAAGTAGATAAAATTTGGCGCAAATATGAAATCTACAAGCCAACAAATTATAGTGGGACAGAGCCCTTACCTGTTGTGTTTTATTTACACGGCAGCAAACGCGAAATGAATGTAAATAGTCATTGGAATACCTCCGGGAAAATCTATCAATCATGGAGGAGGTTGGCTGAAACGGAAAATTTTATTGCTGTTTTTCCGTTTTCAGGACATTACAATTATGTAGACACAACACTCAAAGCAGCATTATGGAATAGCGGTGCTTCAATTGAGCAAGAAATAGATTTTTCAGATCCCCTTGATGATGAGAATTTTATTTTAACCCTTGCCGATAAAATACGAGGTTATAATGTAACGGATACTTGTAGGTTCTTCATCTCTGGTTTCTCCAACGGAGCAGGAATGACACATCGAATTGCGCTCAACCATGGAAGTCGATTTAGTGCTTTTTTTGCTGCTAGTGGACTTTGCCAAACTACCCGAACGAATATGAATTCTCGCAACATTCCAGGATTAGTTAGTTTCGGTAATAGGGATAAGTACTTTTATGAGCCATTTCTAGAAGCAGGACTTATATCAGACTCAATTCTTCCAATGGATGGTCAATTAGTGTTTAAGGATTCTATATCACCACTGAAACCCATTTTAAACAAATTTGCCTTAAGTCAAGGAAATTTATTATCTGCAACGATCGTGAAAGAAATTCCTAGGAAAAAAATTATTAAAGCATCTTTTCTCGGCGGATCTCCATATATAGTAAATTTGACCTACAATGTCGGGCACGAATGGAAAACAAAGGGACCCACAAACCATACAAAACAAGCTTGGAATTTCTTTAACAGAAATAGTTCTTGTCCTTAAAAATCTAAAAAGTTTAATTACAAACTATTAAGGGGAGTATTCTGGTTGATTTAAAATAAAAAAATACGGTGAACTTAATTGAGTCCACCGTATTTTCACTTAAATATTGTTGTAAATAATTAAACAGCTTTATCTCAACTTCAGATGTATGCAAAAAAGTGACAAGTATTATTCTCAATCTAGTTGATCCAGCTTCAGATATTATAGACTCTAAAGAATGAATAATGTCGTTCTTTCAATTGGACTGAAGCTACTCTACTCTTAAGTCCATCCATTAGAGCAGAATTAATATTTTCTTCAAAATCTTCTCTTGCCGCTTTTGATACCTGCCCTTCAAAATACATCAAGGATTCCTGATTTTTAGCCGCAATATCGAAAGAACCAATAGACTTCCAAGTTTTCGTATCTGCAACAATTACTCGGGCTTCAAACTCACCCAATATAAACGTCTTTTCATCAATGATTTGTGGTGTCTGACACTTCCTTACAAGCATTAACACAAAATACTCACTTCCTTCTATTTGTGGAGGTATTACACTAACTGCATAATCCAAACTTTTCTGACGTTCTTTCTCTCTTTCTTCTGGATGAAACGTCTCCAATCCTTTATTAACAGATTTAGTTAGAGCATCATAGGAAGACTGATTGTAAAATTCCATTACTGATTTCAATCCTATAAAACTCTTTGTATAATAAGCTCCTGCAAATGAGTTTGACATCAAATCCAAGTCAATTTTTGACAACCCGGAATCGTCTGATGGCAACTGTAATTTAGCAGACTCCTCGTCAATCAATTTTTGAAGACCTTCATCAAAAGAAATTAAGATTTGTGAAGATTCTGAGTTCTTAAACTCATTGTATAATTCTTCGAACGATAGCTCCTTCTCTACTGAAGATTCAGAAGGTTCCGTTTCTCCACAAGATGTAAGAATAAGAAACGTTGACAAGAAAAGTATTCGCTTAAGTGGCAATTTCATAGCTCTTTAATATTTTTTCAAGGTTATTCGCTTTTCTTATCTCCAGTTCCTTCTGTTTCGGCTTCCTCATCATCTGAAGGTTTCGGCTTTAAAATTTCAGAATCTGACTCAGTGCACCCACAAGTCCCGTGACAGCTTCGCATTCCTCTTTTCATCTCTTGCTTATCATACTGACAGTCATCTGTTTTAGTATCTCCAGAAATCTCGCATAAACAAAGAACGGCAAAAACACGCCCATCCTTTAAATGAATATCGTTTGGCCAACGATCAAAACTCAACTGGATATCGCTCTCAGTTACTCCATCGTTTGTCAACAAGGTTATTGACACACCATCTACATCAATTTTAAAAAGTCTAAAACCTTTCCTAGCCTTAAACCTATTTGTTTCTGGGTTATAGGTAGCTATGCGTTTTAATCTTGGCGAAGTTCTTAGCGACTTTCGCTGACTATCTGTTAAGTTAATATATGGAATAGCTGTTGCTTTTAACTCATACTTTACTAGAGAGTCTTGCGCATTTAAAGTACTAAAACAAAAAGTTAGTAAAACGGAAAATAAGATTTTCTTAAGTGTCATAATAATTGAATAATTTAGGTTTTGACTAAGTTAATTTTATAGGTTAACTGCTTAATAAACAATTCATTTTCTTTATAATACCACAGAATTTTCTTGAAAACAATTAAGTGAAGATTCTGGTTGGTTTAAAGTATCAAAAGATTCCTATTAAATAAAATGGGAGTCCTTTAAAAGGTTTTTTGGAGTTACTTTTTTGGCGGATCGTATGGATCGATTTTCTTCTTCCCTCTTTTCCCTGTCTTCACGGTGTATTCACCACAAGGACATCTCTCTCCAGAAGGTTGATTACATTTTGGTCGAGTTTGTCCAGGTACTTTAATCCAAGAGCAATCGTCATCACTCTGAGTCTTACACATACAGGTAACAGCAATACTTCCCCCGCCTACTTGTGGTATGTTTGCTATATCGTCAAGAGAATATCCATCAGGCACAACAATTGTTCCGCCTTCTGCATTCTCATACATTTGATAACCTTCACCTGCAGAAATACGACCGTTTTCTCCAATTACATAAACTCCTTCCAGTGCCCCTTCTGATTGAATCGCTTCTATTTGTAAACTTGGAAATACTTTGTTTTGAATTTTTTTAAACTGAGCGACTTTACTCGTGTTTACGGTCTGAGCAAACGAAATAGTGGTTAGCAAGCAAATTGCTAAAAATGATAAATACTTCATAGTATAGTTAAATGTTAATGATTAGAACACAATAATACAAAATTGTTTCTAAATCACACAATTTCACCACCATACACTCCACTACTCGGCCCCAAAGTGATCACCTCATCGGCCTTTTTAATTAAAGTGGAGTTGTGTTCAATAAAAATGATTGTATTTCCACCTTCAATGAGTTCGTCAAAAACTTGTGTTAGTTGAAGGATATCAAAATAGTGTAAACCTGTACTTGGTTCATCGAATAAATATAGAATCGAACCGTTGGATTTCCTTAAAATGGATAATGCTAGTTTCAATCGCTGTGCTTCTCCTCCTGACAAAGTGTTTCCAGACTGACCAAGCATTAAATGACCTAATCCTAATTTCTGAAGCTGATCTAGTTTCTTATGAAGTGAAGAGCTATTTTCAAAAAATTCTTTCGCTTCGTTCACCGTGAATTTCAAAACATCTCCAATAGAAACTCCATTTAAAGTACAAGATAAAATACGATCATTGTAGCGCGCTCCGCGACAAAAATCGCACGTCAGCCAAATATCACTCATGAAGTCCATACTGGTTTTCACTTTGCCATGACCGCCGCAATGCACACATTTACCATTCTTACTTTGATATGAAAAATCTGCCTTCTTCAATCTTAATTCCTTGGCTTCCGAAGAGCTGGCAAACATTGTTTGTAAATCACTCAAAATTCCTGTGTACGAAGCAGGAGTCAATAGCCGATTGGTTGATAATTGCTTCTGATCAATAAACAAAACTTCTTCAAATTGATCTAATCCGAATGTTGAATCGCAATTAACTGGTCGACCACCACTGGCCGAAGCGAACAATACATCTTTAATCAAGCTCGATTTCCCACTTCCAGAAACACCACAAACTGCTGTGACTTGACCAACATTAAAACTGACAGAAATGTTTTTCAAATTATTTGCTCGCGCACCTTTGACTCCAAACTCTTTACCACTTGGAATTCTTTTTGTCGAAGGTGCTTTACTTTGAAGATTCAGTAACTTATTCGTAACCGTGTCTGGAGCTGTGCTAATCGATTCCAAAGGTCCTTGATACACCAAATGCCCGCCTTCTTTTCCAGCTTGCGGTCCTAGTTCAATAATGAAATCCGACTTGCTAATCAATTCTGGATTGTGTTCAACAACAACGACAGTGTTACCGTTAGTAATCAATTTTCTGAGGATCGAAACGAGCGTACTCACCTGTTCATCATCCAGTCCGATTGTTGGTTCATCCAAAACATAAATCACCCCGTATAAATTCGATGAAAAATGTCCAGCCAAAGCTACTCGTTGTCGTTCACCTCCCGACAAAGTCGCCGCAGATCGTGTACAATCCAAATATCCCAACCCAAGATCGATTAATTGCTTTAAAACTGGTCGAATCGAAGTCAACACTTTAGTTGAGATAGCTTGAATTTGAGGCTCGCTAACTTGACCTTCGTTGCTGAGAAATTCGTAACAATCACTAATACTTAATTGTGACAATTCGAAGATATTCTTCCCTTTAAAATTAATCTCCAACAATTCAGGTTGAAGTCGGCTTCCATTACAAACATCACACTCAACAGAATGCAACAATTCCTCTAAACTTTGAATGTTTTTATTCTGGATTTTTCGTTGATATTCATCATCAACTAACGAGCAAAACCCCAACCATTTTGTCGTTATCTCTTGAGTTCCTTCTCGTGTTTTATTCTTGAATTTCCATTGAACGTCCCATTCTACATCTCCCGTCCCATAAAGAATTCCATCTTTTACTTCATCATTTAGTGAATTCCACGGTTGTGATAAATCCCAATTTTTAGCTTCAGCAACTGTTTTCAAAGTAGCTACAAACTGTCCATTCACATCAGCGTAAAATTGAATCGCCTTATTCTTCGATATGGCTCCCTCAAAAATTGGCGAAGATGGCTCGACAATGATCTGATTTGGATCCGCTTTTAATTTGCTTCCTAACCCCTTGCATTCTTGGCATGCTCCAAGATGATGATTAAATGAAAAGTGTTGTGCCGTGTATTGTTTTCCTTGATTTTGAGCGATTCGTGAATAAAGCAGTCGAAATGCATCGTAAACTCCAGAAATCGTCCCAACTGTTGATCGTTTTGATGGACTTCCTCCTCTTCTATTGATGCCAATTGCCGGACTCAAACCAGCATACGAATCCAATTCCGCTTCACTATTTTGTTGAATAAAACTTCTGTTGTATGTCGATAGAGATTCCGTAAATCGAGCATTCGCTTCGGCAAATAAAGTATCGTAAACCAAGGAAGATTTCCCACTTCCTGAAAGTCCAGTCACTACCGTTAACTCATTTTTTGGAATTACAACATCGAGGTTTTTCAAGAAGTGCGTTCGAACACCATTTAAACGAATTTCAGACTGTGACTTAACTTCAGTTTCTTCAACAATCTCGGTTTTCTTTTCAACTATTCTAGGTGGACCTTGATATACGATTTCTCCACCATTTTTTCCTCCTTCTGGACCTAATTCAATGTGCCAATCAGACTGTTGAATAATCTCTTCATTTTGTTCAATACAAACAATCGTATTTCCCTTCTGATTAATCGATTGAAACAGGTTCAAAATGGATTGAATATTAGAGTGATGCAGTCCGATACTAGGTTCAACTATCACATACAATGTATTTCCCGTATCCTTTTTTTGGAGTTGATTTGCAATTTTAATTCGCTGCGCCTCTCCTCCTGAAAGAGTTGTAGATGATTGCCCTAAAGTGAGGTAACCCAATCCAATATTTTCGAGTAATTTGAGTCCTTTGACCAATTTACTATTCTCAGAAAAGAAAGTAATTGCCTCAGAAATAGAAAGTCGATAAATGTCTGCAATCGATTTATTCTTGAGCTTGACTTCCAGTGTTTCTTTGTTAAATCGATCACCGTTACATGTTCCACACACCAAGTCAACATTCCCCAGAAAGTGCATGCCGATTTGAATTTTACCCGCACCTTGACATGTTTCACAACGCCCACCTTTATTGTTGAAGGAAAAGCGTGATTTTGTATATTTTCTCTCTTTCGACGCAGGAAGTGCAGCAAATACATCTCGAATAATATCCGATATCCCCAAATATGTCGCGGGATTGCTTCGTGGAGTTCTTCCGATTGGCGTGTGATCTACAAAAACAAGTTTATCAATCTTGTCTAGGTTTTTTACCTGTCTTACAATTGAGAATTCAGAACTGTTTTGACCATCAAGGTGATTTGAAACAATTTTCATCAGTGTTTCCTTCACCAAGCTTGATTTTCCTGAACCAGATTTTCCGCTCACTACATTCAGTTTTCCAAGTTGGAAACGAGCATCAATATTTTGAAGATTTCGATAATTGCAACCAATTAGTTCAAGATCTTCAGAAGAATCGACCGAAACTGATTTCTCAACGTGTGAATCATCTTGCAATGCTCTAAATGTCGGACTGACTTCTTTCAAATCTTTCGACGAAACAAAATCTTTAAATGAACCGTTGAAAATTATTTCTCCACCATTGATTCCCGCCTCAGGACCAATATCAATAATATGATCCGCAGCTCTGATTGTGTCTAGATCATGCTCAACAACTATCACCGTATTACCACGACTCACCAAATTCTTAAAGTGATAAATCATGCGCTGATTCTCCTTAGGATGCAAACCAATCGATGGTTCATCAAAAATGTAAAGCACATCAGATAAAGCCACATTCATCTGATTCGCCATTCGAATGCGTTGAATCTCACTCGCTGAAAGTGATTTTGCTGGGCGATTCAAGTTCAAATGATTCAGTCCTAAATCCGATAAAATTTCCATCTGAGCCGAAATCTTGTCAACTATTTTTTGACCGATTTCATTCCACTCTTTCTTTGCGATCCAACTTTCCAATTCACCAATTGTAAATTCTGAAAGTTCCGCGATAGATTTTTTGTGCACTTTAACACTGAGTGCATCATAATTTAGTCTTGTACCGTTACACTCACGACAAGTAATCGATTCGACATACTTTAAAATATTCTCATTTCGATCGCGCCGAAGGATATCAGACATTATTGGAATCATCCCTTTGTAATATCCTTCCTCTCTTGGTTTCGCTTTGATTCCCGTCCATTTCAATCGCGATTCAAGACTGTGCTTTCCGAATGGCACTTTTATTTTGTCGCTTCCATAGAGAATGACATTTTTCTGTTCTTCTGTAAGATCATTCCACTTCACATCAACGCTAAATCCCTCCGCTTCACAAACTTGATTCAGCACATCAATTGTTACTTGCGAATACATAATATATCCCGTTGGTAAAGTTGGAGCTAAAGCACCTTCGCGAATCGTCTTTTCAGGAAATTGAATGAGTTTATTCAGATCGATCTGCTCTTCCTTCCCAATTCCATTACAATGATGGCATTTTCCTTTGTCCGAATTAAAGGAAAAAAGTGAGCGAGTAACTTCAATATTTTTATCAGTCTGACCAATTCGTGCAAATAACAATCGCAGGAAATCATAAATATCAGTCATAGTCCCCACAGTCGACTTCGAATGCATACCACTCGTGCTTTGTCCGATTGAAATTACGGGTGAGAGACCTTCAATCTCGTCCACCTCAGGTCGATTTAACTTTCCTAAAAACTGTCGAGAGAAAGAAGGCAGCGTTTCAAAATAACGTCGTTGACCCTCTTGTGCCAGTATATCAAAAACCAAACTCGATTTCCCCGATCCAGAGATTCCCGTCACCACAACCAATTTATTGTGAGGAATAGAAAGAGAAACATTTTTTAGATTATTGGTTTTAGCACCAGAGATTTTTATTTCACGCGTGTTTTTTGGAGACATTTCGTGAAGTTAAGCAATAATGTTTAGTCAGATAACGAAGTCAATGCGTACTGCTAATTCTGAATCAATCGCAAGAACTCATCTTTAAACGCTCTCCCGATTGGGATCGACTCTCCAGAGTTTAATTCGATTTCATTTCCTGAGACTTTGTTGACATGTGAAAGGTTCACAATGTATGATTTATGGACACGAATGAAATTTTTATCTAAATCCTCTTCCCAATTTGACAAAGTCTTCTTCGAGAGAAGTTTTTTATCCGATGTGTGGATTTCCGTGTAATCTAAATCCGATGTGATGAAGCGAATTTCATTGAGTTTGACACTAAGGATATCATATCCTGACTTAAAAAAGACCAATTCATTTTTCTCCAATACTCTATCTACAGATTTCACAAAACGATCGTAAGAAAATGGCTTAACCAGGTAATCGACCACATCCAATTCAAATCCTTCAATGGCATATTCTGTAAAAGCAGAAGTGATGATGACCGACGGTACTTTTTCCAAACCACGAAGAAAATCTATGCCTGATTGTTGAGGTAAGTGAATATCCAAGAAAATGAGGTCAATTGAATCACTTTCCAAAACCTCCTTGAGACCAGTTGTAGAAGAGAATATTCCCACAAGTTCTATCTTCTCAAAGTCTGATAGATACTTCTTTAATATGCGCTGTGCCGGAGCCTGATCTTCTACGATTATTGCCTTCATTATTTATCTAAGGTCAAACTTAATCTAACTTCATACAAGTTATTCGATTTATTAATCATCAAACTATGCTTTTCAGGGTACAATAGTTCTAGTCTCTTGCGAACATTAGCAAGACCAATTCCCTTCGCTAGATGATCAGTATTCGAATTTTGTTGAAACGAATTAATGCATGTAAATAATAATTGATCCTCAATCATTTTTAGCTCTACATCAATAATAATGTCATTTTCTACACTTGAGCTACTGTGTTTGACTGCATTTTCGATGAAAACCGAAAAAATCAAAGGAGCAACTTTGTATTCCTTTTGAATATTCACAAAAGATAAGTCAATTCTTCCACGATTTTCAATCTGAAGTCGACTTAAATTGATAAAATTCCGCAGCTGATTTACCTCTTTGGATAACTCTACTTTCTCCTCTTTACATTCATACAACATGTAACGCAGCACTCCAGAAAGCTCTAAAATGATTTCGGGTGTTTTGGGTGAATTTTCCAATGAATACGCATACAAGTTGTTCAAATTATTGAATAAAAAGTGTGGATTGATTTGAGTTTTTAAAAATTGAAGTTCACTTTCTTTGACAACATTCTTCAATTGTTCTAATTCACGCTGATTCATTAATGCATCCCACGCAAATTTAAATCCCACCAAAATGGTCATTATTGGCAAGGTAGAGACCAAATTATTTAACACACTAGAAAAATGGAGAGCACGTGTATCTGGATAAAAAACCTGTTCAATTACACCTTCTTCAATTACAATTACCAAGGCAATAGTGGCCAAAGATAGGAGTGCAAATAAACCGTACTTTTTTTTGTATAAAAACCGAGGTAGTAAAATGTAATTGATGATCAATGCACCCAAAGCATAATTAATGAAAATAGTAAATCCAGCAAGATCAAATTCAGGTTCAACATGACCTTTGACTTTTCTTAATGAATAAAACGTATAAACTAGAAGTAACAATCCTAATTGAAACAATAAAGCCCAGTTCGAAAATATTTTCTTCTTAATTATTTGCATTAATTCAAAAGTACAAACACTAACGGTTCAAATAAAATGGAATCGTTAAACAACAAAAAAACAACTGTCAACGTCATGTTTTGAACATAAAATGTTGTTTATCCATTGATTTCTGTTGTTCACCCAAATTCATTTCGCTTTTGAAGAAAATCTCAATTTCTTTGTATCATGGAATTATTGAAAGGCATCAAAACGGCGATTTTATTCTGTTTGTTAACAGGATTTGGACTTGCGCAACAAGGTAGTTTAACCATTTCAGGTAGAGTAATTGAAGAAACGAACTCAACACCAATCCCTTATGCAAAAGTTGTTGCACGATCTATTGCTACGGAATCCGTAATTTCTGGAACAACAACAGATGAAACAGGTGCTTTTACCTTAAAAACAGATTCAACGAATATCTATGTTCAAATCAGCTTCATTGGTTTCGACAATAAAGAAATTAGAAATCTACAGGCAGATAAACCAACCATTGATTTAGGTGATATTTCATTAACTCAACCTGTTCAAAATCTCGAGGGTGTAACTGTAAGTGCCGAAAAATCAACCATGGAATTTAAGTTGGATAAACGCGTTTTCAATGTTGGATCGGATATTAGTTCAACAGGAATGGGGGCGTTGGAAGTATTAAATAACGTTCCATCCGTTAGTGTCGATATTGAGGGTGTGATTCGATTGAGAGGAAATGAAGGTGTACAAATTCTGATAGATGGTAAGCCGTCTGTATTATCGGATGAAGCCAGTAATGCGTTGGGGACGATCACTGCAGATATGATCGAATCGATTGAAATTATCACCAATCCATCAGCAAAATACGACGCAAGTGGAACTTCCGGGATCATCAATATCATTTTGAAAAAAGACGAGAAGAAAGGACTGAATGGATCGATTTCGGTAAATACAGGTTGGCCGCACAATCACTCTGTTGGTGGAAGCATTAACTATAGAGCCTCAAAGTTTAATTTCTTCACTCAATTCGGGGTAGGTTATCGTTCGCTACCTTCGTACAACAACAGTGAAAACAGAAGTTACATCGACAACACTTCAATTATCAGTGATGGAGTTGGTTACAGAAACGAAAATTTCTACAATTTGACACTTGGAACTGATTACTATATCAATAAGTACAACACAATTACTTTATCGGGAAATGTTGCCTACGAGATTGAATCGCAGCCATCAGAGACCAACTTTTACTTGTATGATTCTATCGGTAATTTATCCTCAAGCTATACGCGAACAGAAGAAACTAGTGCCTTAAATCCGAAATATAAGTACGACTTCCACTACAAAAAACAGTTCAAAAACAAAGAAGACCATACATTAGACTTTAGCAGTTTAGGATCACTCTTTGCGAAAGCTCAATCCTCTGATTTCTTCAATCGATATTCAACGGGAATTAGCTCAATTGGCGATCAAAAAACAGCAACAAATTTCTATCAAATTGATCAAACTTATCAGATCAATTACACCAATCCGCTAACGGAGAAAGTTACACTAGAAGCCGGAGCTATGTATGAAATCAACAATGTTGGAAACGAATATACTGTTAAGAACGACAGCGCTGGTGTTTTTTATGTTGATTCGAGTTTGACCAACAACTTTAGCTATTCTCAAAAAGTTTTGGGGACCTATCTCACAGGTGCTTACGAAGGGAAAAAGTGGGGAGTGAAATTAGGGTTGAGAGCCGAGAATACCGATCTCAAAACTGTTTTAGAAACGACTTCCGAAGAAAATCAACAACTCTACACCAACCTCTTTCCTACTGTTCACACATCCTATAAAATCTCGAAGAAAGTGCAGTTTCAAGCGGGATATTCAAAACGTATTTTCCGACCAAGACTTTGGGACTTGAATCCATTCTTTAATATTCGAAATAACTACAATTTCCGAACAGGGAATCCGAATCTATTGCCTGAATTTGCGGATTCATATGAATTCACCGGAATCTTCCTTTTATCCAAATTCACATTGAATTCTAGTCTTTATTATTTACACACAACCGACGTAAAAGAGAATATCACGACCTTCCAAGATGGAGTTACGATTACCATGCCGATGAATATTGGTACAAGAGACAAGGTTGGGGTTGAAGCCAATTGGAAATATCCAGTTGCGAAGTGGTTGACCTTAAATGGTGACTTGAATTACGGATACTTCAATAGATTGGGAGAATACGAAGGTCAGAATTTTGATTTTTCTGGGGATCAATGGTCAGGAAAACTAAAGTTTAAGTTCGATTTAAAATCCGATGTTGATGTTGAAGTATCAACACAATACGAATCGAAATACAAAACAGTTCAAGGAGAAGTTTCTGGGTTTGCCTTTGTCGATCTCGGAGTTAGAAAGAAGATCTGGAAAGGAAAAGCAGTGGTAAACTTCGCAGTTCGTGATGTTTTTGCATCTAGAATTCGAGAAACAACAGTCAACCAATCAACATATTACCTCTACAATTTTTCTCAAAGAGGTCGTTTCATCACTCTTGGATTTAGTTACAGTTTCGGTAAAGGGGAAGCTATGACATACACAGGGGGAAGACGATAAATTCCTCTTTTATTTTAATGTTAGATGAGTAGCATTAATCCGTAACTTTACAGTCAGTTATGGCTGTTGAAAGAAAATGCTCAAAATGTGGAACATGGAACAAAGATGAAGATCGATGTACCAATTGTGGGACGCCAATTTCACCGACTTTAATCGAAGAAATCCGAGAGGAAAAACGCGAAGAGATTAGAAAAAGTAAACCGCCATCTAAGCTCGATAAATTTGTTGACGCCTGGAAAAATCACCGATTCTTTTTAGTTCGCGCTACGTTCTGGGTTTTGTACTCAATCGCATTTATTTTCTTCTCAATCGCTGGATTCTTCGCTTGGATGGCAGCATCTCCAAATGGCTAGATATCGACCGCATATCATTTTCGCTGGAATAATGCTTTTCTATTTCCTGGTGAGAAGGTACCGTCCAATGTCTGAATCCATTTTTATTAAACATTACTTAACTGACCTACTCTTTGTTCCAGCGATGTGTCTCTTTGCCTTGATATTTTTGCGTTTAATTCGAAGAGATAATTCCCTTTTGATTCCAATTTCTTTTGTGATTCTTCAAACTATTTTTGTATCGATCTACTTCGAATGGTACTTGCCAACTTATCATGGGAGACCGGGCTGGTACACTGCGGATTGGTTGGACATTCTCATGTATTTTCTAGGTGCAGTGCTGTTTACATTTATTCAGCGTAAACTATAGCAAGTTGTTATTGACCTACCCAATTATTATTCAAGGTGTTATTTAGTTGAAAACTATTTGGATGTGAATTAATACATTGATAAACAATTAATTGTATTTTTGATTATCCAACACACACTATTGACGTTAAATATGATTGATTTTCAAGCCCTTATATCTAAAAAAACACTTCTAAATGTTGTATTCATTCTAACTTTTCTAAGTGTAAATTTTCACTCATTTGGTTCCCATTTAGCTGGTTCCGAAATTACATATAACTGTATCGGCCCGAATCAATATGAGGTTCAACTAGTAATTTACAGAGACTGTCAAGGGATAAGTGCACCATCAACAGCGATATTGGAGTACTCGAGTGCTGCTTGTGGAGTTAACGCATCAATCAACTTAAATCTTCAAACTTCCGTAGATATCACACCCCTCTGTAACTCAGCCACAAGTGCTTGTAATGGCGGAGGTGGACCAATTGGGGTTGAAGAACTTACTTATACTGGTGTACTGAATTTACCAAATGGATGTACAGACTGGGTACTCAGCTATAATACATGTTGTAGAAACAGTGCTGTGACAAACTTAAATTCGGCTAGTAGTCAAAACTTGTATGTTCAAAGTACACTGAATAATAGTCTTGCAGAATGCAATAGTTCACCGCAATTTTCTTCTGTTCCACAATTATTTGGATGTGTAGGGAGTACAATTCATTTTCAACAATTAGCTTCAGATCCTGATGGTGATAGCTTAGTTTATTCACTAATAAATGCTTCAAATGGTCCCGGGTCAAACGCTACCTATGCAGGAGGATTTAGTGGGGTAAACCCATTCAACACTGCTGCAACAATCGACCCAAATACAGGAGAAATTGTGGTAACACCAACCATACCTCAAGTTGCCGTAATTGCCATTTTAATCGAAGAATATCGAAATGGAGTACTAATAGGAACTGTAATTCGCGACCTTCAAATTAATATTGTAAACTGTACGAATAGCATTCCTCAAATTGGTGGAATAAATGGTGTTCCTAACGATTACGACATCTCCGTTTGTGCTAATTCTCAATTGTGCTTTGACATTGCTTTGACAGATCCTGATGCAGGACAAACAATTACATCAAACATATCGAATTTACCTTCTGGCGCGACGCTTACAATGAGTGGATCAGGTAATAATCAAACTGCTACATTCTGTTGGACTCCAACTTCTAATGATGTCGGAAGCTATTTTATCACATTAAATGCGCAGGATGATGCTTGTCCATTAATTGGTGAGAATTCCAACGCTATTGAAATCATCGTTTATAGTAATCCAAATCCTCCTGTAAACGCTGGTTTAGATGTTATGATATGTGAGGGAGAAAGCACACCTTTAACAGCCACAAGTGCTGCTACAAACATTTCTTCTATCGACTGGTCTCCGAGTACAGGATTATCTGGAACAACTGGAAGCACTGTTACGGCAAGCCCAACTGTTTCTTCGACATATACAGCAACGATGTCGTATACAGATGGATGTAGCTCACAAGACAATGTTCTCGTAACTGTTAATCCCAATCCACTATCGGTTGTTACTCCACAGACTATTAACGCTTGTGGAGGGAGCTCCATTTTATTAACTGGAAGTACAAATCAGTCAGGTCAAACTTTCCAATGGTTCAATCCATCTATGGCTGCTTTAGGTTCCGGAACCGTTTCTGGTGTAACTTCAAATCTTGTAGTCACCGTTCCAACTGCATCCGGTAGCTACGACTATACATTTCAAGTTACGAACCCTGTGACTGGATGTACTTCAACTGCTATTGCAACCGTAATTGTTGGTTCTCCCCCCGTTTTAGCAAGTTGTGTTAACATTTATGCAAGTCCAACGGCACTATCAAGCGGTCAAGGAACACAAGCTGATCCGACAAGTTTGGAAAATGCATTAAGCATGGCTCAGTGTAATAATGCAGTGATTAAGCTTGCTATTGGAACATACAACATCGACAACCCTTTGACAATAGGAAGTTATGTCACGCTTGAAGGTGGATTCAACCCAGGTACTGGGTGGACAAAAACAAGTCAAGCTGGAGCCACTACAATTAATAGAACAACTGCTAATCCAGAGGGAGCGACTAATTCTCAACGACTCGTAGCTTTCTATGCTAATAGTGCAGTTGGATTTAGACTTCAGGATTTGACTATCTCAACATCGAATGCAAACCTCTATGGCGAATCAACTTATGCTTTACATCTCACTTCTTGTTCAAATTATGATATTGTTCGCACACAATTATTACCTGGAAATGCGTTTAGTGGTCGGCCTGGAAACGTTGGGTTAAATGGCCAAACGGGAGCCAATGGAGCCAATGGGTTAAATGGTCATTCTGACAACCAAGATAGCGATGGAAGAGGTGGAAATGGTGGTGCTGGAGCAGGAACTCCTAGCGGAGCAGGTGGAATTGGTGCTCCTCCAAATGGTGGTTGCTGTAACAACGGAACTCCTGGAGGTGCTGGAGGAACTGCGACTGTTTATCGCTCAGGCGGTGGTGGCGGTGGCGGTGGCCGAGGTGGTCAAGAAGATCGTGATGGTGGAACTGGTGGTCCTGGAGGAGGAAACACTACTAGCGGATTAAACACTTGTGGGGGTGGTGCAGGACAAGAAAGCGGTTGTAATTCTACTGCTGGAAGTTGTAATGCTGCTCTTAGTGGAGACAATGGATGTAGTGGTGCAGGAGGAGCCAATGGAACAAATGGAGCTCTTGGAGGGGTTGGAAATCACGTTGCAGGTTTTTGGGTTCCTGGAGGAATTGGTGGAAACGGAAGTGATGGACAAGGTGGACAAGGCGGTCGTGGCGGTGGCGGCGGAGCTGGTGAAGGCGGATTCTTTTGTACCGATGGAGCCGGAGCTGGTGGTGGCGGCGGTGGCGGTGGCGGCCAAGGTGGAACTGGTGGAACCGGTGGTAGAGGTGGCGGATCATCATTTGGTCTTTATCTGTACCTGAACGGAGCAAATGGCAATGTAACACAATCACGAATTCTTGCTGGAAACTTAGGCGCTGGTGGAGCAGGTGGTAACGGTGGTAATGGTGGTAATGGTGGTAACGGCGGTAACGGTGGTTCCGATGCAATTAATGACTTCGAAGTAGGTTGCGGTGGTAATGGCGGCAACGGTGGATCTGGTGGATCTGGTGGATCTGGTGGTAACGGACGCCCTGGACAATCTGTAAATATTTATACATTTGGTGGGTCAGGATTAGCATCTAACCAAAGTACTTTCAACCTACCAGGCCAACCCGTAATCAACGTTTCGAATGTAAACTGTACTAATACACAAGTAAATTATACTGCAGCTGCGTCAAGTTCATGGGATTTCGATATTATTACCAATAACGCAACTCCAGCAACTGCAACAGGAAGTAATGTAAACACACAGTATTCACAAATTGATCGATATAGTGTTAATTATGGTGCCAACTCATATATTGGCTTTCATAATATTTCATTTGATGGTGGTATTTTACCAGACATCTTGTCCAATGCTCAACTAATAGCACCAGATACTTATCAACTTTGTGTGGGCGATTTTGCTAATTTCTCAAGTGTATATCCAGGTGAAACTTATTTATGGGATTTCGGAGGTGCAATCACTAATCCAGGATCGGTAGCAACAGTTTCAGATCAATTTAACACGGCTGGATTCTTCAGTATTAATCTAAACATCATCACTGACTGCTGTGGAACATCTCCAGCTAAAACAGTCTATTTACATGTACTCCAAACTCCAACTGTAACAGCTACAGCTCCATCTTCACTTTGTGATGGAGAAACAATTACTCTTACAGTGAATGGATTAACTGCTAGTGACATTTTAACATGGTCGCCAACTTCTAATATTGTTTCTCAAACATCAAATACAATTACTGTAAATCCAACGTCTGCAACTAGTTACTTAGCGACAGTTCAAGCGAGTCAAACTGCGATGAGCATTACAGCAACTGGTTGTCCTGCAACTTTGAATTACCCTATTACAGTAAATCCAATTCCAGACGCTGGACTTACAGGAACGGATATCGTTTGTTCAGGTGACGGAACAGCAACTTCAACTCCGACGCCTTCAGCAAATTACAATTATACATGGTCTACAGGTGCAACGACAACTGGTTCAACGAGTTCAATGATCAGTGGATTAGCTTCTGGAAGCTATAACGTTACCATTGTTGATCCAATAACAGGTTGTACGAATGAAGATAGTGTCTACATCTATACTTCTGCGAGTGCTCCAAATTTAGTAATGACCTCAAATACCCCGACTTGTGCGAGCGCAAACATGGGAGCAGCTTCAATTCAAGTGGCTGGAGGAACTGCGCCGTATACCATGAACTGGAACGGGACAGGTTATCCAAATACATCTTCATTAAATCAAACAAACTTGGCTCCTGGTATTTACCCTGTGAGCGTTACAGACAATTCAGGTTGTGTTTCCAATTTCAACGTAAATATTCCTGCCATTCCAGACCCTGAAGCGAATGTTACAATTGGATCCGTTGCTCCTTGTGCAGGAACTAATGGAGTATTCTATTACGAAGGAACAGATGGCGCTGTGTTAACCTATAATTTCGGTGGTCCAAATTCAACCGTGGTTTTGGAACATCACGTCGACTCAATTGTGATACCAAATATTTACAACGATACAACGATTTATCTTGTTTCTGTAACTGGTGATTGTAACCTTCCTCTAGGAACTTCTCTCACATTGTTTACCGATCCATGTGGATTACCTGTTGAACTAATTGATTTTAGTGCAGCTTGTACTGATCGAATTATTGACTTTTCATGGACCACTGCTTCTGAGGAGAATAATGATTACTTCACTATTGAAGGAAGTGCTGATGGTATCAGTTTTAACACTTTAGAAAAAATAAAGGGTGTTGGTAATAGTACTAATGTGAGTAATTATACATTCAGCTATTTCCGACAAGATAAAGAAATGCGTTATTTCAGATTGCGACAAACTGATTTTGATGGTCAGTCAAAAGTTTACAAAGTCATTGAAGTTGATTGTATCAATAACAACTCTGCATTGACATTATTCCCCAATCCTTCGAATGGAGAATTTACTGTGGAATTGCACCTAGCTCAACCAACTTCAAGTGCCGACTTAATGGTTTATGATGTAACGGGTAGACTATTAACTGTTATCAATA
Source organism: Henriciella pelagia (assembly GCA_964219255.1). Classification (GTDB taxonomy): domain Bacteria; phylum Bacteroidota; class Bacteroidia; order Flavobacteriales_D; family Crocinitomicaceae; genus UBA4466. The sequence continues at coordinate 254,879 of CAXPPC010000003.1, read as the reverse complement.
AGTCACTTGCGGGCAATGTAAACCAGTTTAATTTGAAGTTAAATGGCTTAAAACCGGGTGAATATTTGCTAAAAGTTCAACCAGTTGGTCAGGATGCACTTATTGAACGCTTCATTATTCAGTAATTCCTTAACACATTTTAAATTTTTTGACGCGTGTTCCTCCAAATCTTCACTAACTTTAGTTGAAGATTATGGGGGACACAATTTCATCTCGAAAAAGGACACGCAAAGCGCTTTCACTCGTTAATAAGATCGTTTGGAGCTACCTGAAATTATGGCTTTTTAGAAAACTATATCGAGAATCTACCTTCAAAAAAAGGCTGGAGGCTACCCACCGTAAAAATGCTGTTCGTGTTCAGAAAACTATTGAAGATTTACGTGGACTTTTCATTAAAGTTGGGCAATTAATCTCCTCACTATCTCATGTTTTGCCAGAGCCCTATATGGAAGCTTTGGAATCGCTCCAGGATCATGCGCCAAAAACACCATTGGTCGCTATTCAATCCATTTTTGAGTCCGAAACTAAGCAATCGATTCAAGAAACTTTTGCAGAGTTTGATGAAACTCCACTTGCCTCAGCTTCTATAGGCCAAGTTCATAAAGCCAAGTTGAAAGACGGAAGATGGGTAGCATTGAAAATTCAACATGAAGGGATTGAAGAACTTGCGAAGGCAGATCTAGAAATAGTGGCTCGTTTAACTAAGAGAGTTTCCTTCTTCTTCAAGATAAATGGAATCGAACATATTTACTCACAGATTCGACAGATGATTGAAGAAGAACTCGATTATCGAAAAGAAGCTGAGTCGATGCAACGCATTCGTGAGAATCTTTCAGACGAAAAAGGAATTATCATACCAGAGGTGGTAGATGAATTGAGTTCAAAGAAAATTCTGACAACCATATTTCAGGAAGGAACAAAAATCACGAACACAGAACAACTCGATGAATGGAAAATTGATCGAAATGAACTAGGTAAACGACTCATTCTCGTTTATGCAAAAATGGTTTTGGAACATGGGTTTTATCATGCCGATCCGCATCCAGGGAATTTAATGGTCAACAAACAAGGAGATATAATCTTACTTGATTTTGGTGCCGTAGCTGTGATGAATGATGTGATGCGCAACGAAATTCCGATTCTCGTTCAGGCAATTGTTCGAAAAGACACGAATAAAATATTAGAATCCATGCGAAAGATTGGGTTCGTTGGAAGTGACGATGCATCGACAGAAGTGGCTGAAAAGTTGATTAATGCTTTTAGTTCTTTCCTTGAGAGTGAAATCAATATTACCAACATGAACTTTAAAGACATTCAAGTGGATGACATCAAAGGAAGTAGTATTGACAAGCTTCGAAAGGAAATTGGAATTCGTGAATTAACAAAGATTGTTCGTGTTCCGAAGGATTGGATTTTATTAGATCGTACTTTACAATTGTTGATAGGAACGAGTCATACTGTGGCACCAGAAATTGATCCGATTGCAGTTGTTCGACCGTATATTCAGCAACTATTATTCACGAATGGTGGTATTCGAACAATCATCATGGATGCGATTAAGAAACAGCTTACTTCGCTCCTCTCCTTACCTGGTGAAATATCGTCATTTCTTGATAAGGCCAATCGCGCTGAGCTTAAAATCAAGACAGAAAATCACTCTCGCATTGTTTATGTTGGAATTCAGCAGTTGATCTTTTTGACGATTTCGTTGATCAGTTTTATCCTCTATTACATGAATCAAAAACCTGAAATGAATTCATTTTTTATTGGAGTTAGCAGTGTTTTTGGTGGACTACTTTTGATTTCACTTTGGAAAAACAGAAAAAAATGAACGATATACAATCAAAATCAGATATAGAATTATTGGTCAACTCGTTTTACGACGATGTACTTAAAGACGATTTACTAGCTCCATTTTTCAAGAATTTAAACTTCGAAAAACACTTGCCTAAGATGATCCATTTTTGGTCGTTTGTGTTACTCGATGAAGCGGGATATACCACCGATGTTACTGCCAAACACATGCACATGCGATTAAAGCAAGAGCATTTCGATCGTTGGGTTGGCTTGTTCAACAAAACTGTAGATCGACTTTTTGTTGGAGAAAAAGCTGAAGCAGCGAAGCAAAGAGCTTTTTTGGTCGGATGGACTATTTCGAGTAAGATGAACTAGCACCCTGACGGAAACGATTAGCGAGTGCAGCAAGAAGACTAGCGAAATAGTAAGATTTTGGCGACTTCAGAAGCCGAAATTCTACGTTATTGAGCTTGACTTTTTGCCAGCGACTAATAGTTGAAGGTAGATAGTTTACGAAGGTGCCCAACTGTAACAAATCAATTCACGTAATTGTTTTAAATAAAACTCCTTACTATGCGTACCCTGTTGTTGGTCTCTACGTTATTTCTTTCTCTCGTTGGGTTTTCTCAAGATGCTACTTTCTACAAAAACCAACTAAAAATCAATCCACTGGTTCCTTTTGGCGTAATCAATCAGGCCGTGGAATTGGGTTATGAAAGAAATTTTAATCGTTTTGCTACGGAATTTAGAGCTTCATACGCGCTACCGAATAGTGTTTGGGACCAGAATGCGTTTGTGCCGCAAAAAGCAACTGGTTTTCGACTAACATTGCAAGAGAAATTTTATTATTCGAACGATCAGGTTTCATCGAGCTATTTTGGTGTTTCTTTTGATTACATCAATCGCTCGCATGACCGACAAATGTACTTTGATCCATACACCGAGGTTGATTCGCTCTACGGACAGTTTTCTTACGGAGATACTATTCGTGTACATCGAATGGTTTACAGTTTAAACTTTACGACAGGAACACAGATTAACTTTGATCGATTTTATGCTGAACTCCACATTGGAATTGGCATTCGTTTACATGATGTTTCACACTCAAGTCGCATAGAACCGAGCGATTTCATGGCTTCTCCCCGTCACCCCAGTGTTGATTACATGACTTCAATTGAAGGGCAGCGTATTGGTCTATCGCTACCAATGGCTGTTAGACTGGGTTATCGATTTTAGTCGAGGCGAATGTGTTCTGACTTCACTTCCTCTCCGAGGAGACGTGTTGCTTGTGGATCGAAAACAGAGGTTATTTCGGAAGTGAGAAAGCGAACAGTTCCATTTTTTGAGCACTTCTCCTGCATTTCAGGGTGACGTTTGAGGTAATCTTCCAAACTATCAGCTACGAGTCCACCTTGCGCCACCACACGAACGTAATCAGGAACAATAGATTCGATGTATTCCTTCAGAACAGGATAATGCGTACAACCGAGCACAATTGTGTCGATATTCTCATTCATTTCCAGCAAGGCATTCACATCGTCTTTGATAAACGTTCTTCCAGCTTCTGTTTCGTGATTATTATTTTCAATCAGCGGAACCCATAGCGGGCAAGCATGTTGAACAACTGTGCATTCTGGCGAAAACTTTTGAATTTCCAATTGATATGAATTCGATGCTACTGTACCTTCGGTTGCTAAAATTCCGATCACTTTTGACTTCGAGTAGCTTCCAACAATTTCAGCGCTTGGTCGAATTACGCCCAACACTCGTTTATTCGGAGCAATACGTGGCAAATCCTTTTGCTGAATCGTTCTTAGTGCCTTTGCACTTGCTGTATTACAAGCTAGAATCACCAATTCACATCCACGATCGAAAAGTGCTTGAACGGCTTCTAACGTAAACTCATAAACAACGTCAAAAGATCTGGTTCCATACGGTGCTCTGGCATTATCTCCCAGATAGAGATAGTCGTATTGTGGCAATCGCTCTCGAAACTCCGAGAGAATTGTTAATCCACCATAACCAGAATCAAAAACACCAATTGGTCCCATAGTTCAAAGTTAGTCAAATTAAACGCAAAATTTGGGCATAAAAAAAGGACCCACGGATGGATCCTTTCGAATTATTATTTGAGTGAATCTTAATTTGATTCAGCCGCTGCTTCAAGTTTTAAAAGCTCAACTACTACTTCATCAGTAATGTCTTCACCATTTGCGATTAACACAACTGTCACATCGATCACGTAGTCGATTTTCTTTCTAGTTGAAACTGTTTCGATTGCTTTTTGAACACGCTTCAAGATTGGTGCATTCAATTCACTAGAGTACGACTGAAGATCAGTTTGCGCTGTTTGTTGACGCTCTTGGAATGCTTTTTCTTTACGCATGATTTTCTCTTCTTCCGCTTTTTGAAGCACTGGAGATAGAGTACCACTCTTCATTTTCTTATCGTAGTTTGCATACGCTTGCTGAAGATCTAACTGCATTTCTTGTAATTCAGTGTAAATTGAAAGCTCATATTCTTCCAACTTAACAAGTGCAGCTTTACGTGATGGTAGCGTATCCAACAATGTTTGTGAGTTTACGTGAGCAATTTTCGATTGAGCCATTGCTGCACCCGCACTTACAACTAAAATAATTACCGCTAATAACTTTTTCATTCTTTCTTTTTTTGGTTGATTCGCCTAAGGCGTATTTTACTGGTTTTACTATTCTGGTGTGATACCAAGTTCTTTCATTACACTTTTGCTGATATCATATTTTGGATCCGCATAAATCAAATTACTTTGATTCGCTTTATCAAATACAAAACTGTAATTTCTTTTCGAGGCCACTGTCTGCATTGCTTCATATACTCGATCTTGGATTGGTTTGATGAGCTCCTGACGTTTCTGGAAGTAATCACCATTGACTCCGAATCGCGTCTTCTGCATTTGCATAGCCTCAAGTTCTAACTGTTCAATTTCTTCTTCTCTTTTCTTTTTTTCTTCCGCTGGCAAAAGTACTTCTTCGCGTGCAAAGTTCTCTTTTTTCATTCTAAGGACTTCATATCGCTTTTCAATTTCTTTCGTCCAACGATCAGCAAGTTTATCTAATTTTTCTTTCGCCTCTCTATATTCTGGCATATTATTCAAAATATAATCAGAGTCGATATATGCATACTTCTGTGTAAAGGCAAACCCTGTGCCAAAAATAAATGCAAGTGCTAAAAATAATGTCTTCATAGAAGTTGTTTTTTCTGCGAACGGCGAATTTAATCAATTATTGCAATAGCTAAAAGATTAAAGCTCACCTAGATTCATTCCGAGTGTGAAATTGAGTTTTCCGTAATAACCTTTTTGGTCAATTCCTTGATCTGAAGCTCCTCCGTATCCAGACGACCATGGATCTAGCTTGTCAAACCCAAGACCATAATCCAAACCAAGCATACCAAACATTGGTAAGAAAACTCGAATACCGATACCTGCTGAACGTTTTACATTAAACGGATTAAAGTCCTTAAATGAAGGGAATGTATTTCCTGCTTCCAAGAATGCCAGCCCATAGAACGTTGCTTGCGGGTTCAATGAAATTGGGTAACGCAGCTCCATTGTATATTTCGCAATTATTGGATCACCCGCGTCAGAATTGAGTGAGTTATCTTCATATCCTCTCAAGGCGATGATTTCTCTACCACCAATTTGGTTGACTCCAGTAAGTCCAGATCCACCTAAAGTAAATCGATCGAAAGGAGTCAGACCTTTATCAGGTGTGTAAGCGCCCATCAAACCAAACCCGAAACGTGGCATCAATACCAATTTCTTATTTGGAGTAAGCGGTAAGTACCATTCACCTGTCAACTTGAACTTGTAATACTCTAAGTATTTATAGCGCTGTTGATTTGTCATTCCAGAGTAATCATCTACTCCATCGAAGAATGAATAAGGAATAGTTCCTTTAGCCGTGAACTTAATACTTGACCCTTCCTGTGGATAGATTGGTGAACTCACAGAACTTCTTGACAATACATAACGGGCACTGATATCATTTGCATATCCATTTGTAAAGATTCCAAATCTAGAATCATCTACAACATCATAATATTGGTAGGCTAGTTCATAATAAGCTTGGAACCAATCATCTGGAATTTTCTTTCTTCTACCTAATCCAACACCGATACCTGTAATTCCCAACCCAGCGTATTCTGAATTCGTTTTCAAATATCCATTTCCTAAAGCAGTATGGTTCATCCAACCAGATAATGAGTTTGGTTTTTTACCACCTAACCAAGGCTCAGTAAATGAGAAGTTGTACGATTGATAGTAACGACCGTTTGTTTGCGCTCGAATTGATAAACGTTGACCATCACCTCCTGGTAGTGGAGTCCATGCTCCTTTTTTGAACATGTTCTTAACCGAGAAGTTATTGAAAGTAAGTCCCAAAGTACCGATCAGCTGACCACCTCCATTGATACCCGTTCCACCGTATCCACCAGAAAGTTCGATTTGATCTGAAGACTTCTCTTCTACGACATACTCGATATCGACAGTTCCATCTTGTGGGTTTGGAATCGGATTCACTTGGAAGGCTTGCTCATTAAAATATCCTAATTGAGCCAACTCACGTTGAGTACGAATAATGTCGTTTCTATTGAACAGATCACCCGGTTTCGTACGGATTTCTCTTCGGATTACATAGTCGTTTGTCTTCGTATTTCCTTTGATAATAACTTTACGTACTCGCGCTTCTTTACCTTCGATGATACGCATTTGATAGTTAATGTAATTACTATCGATACTCGTTTCTACAGGAATAACTTGAAAGAAAAGGTGACCTCTATCCATGTACAAAGAAGAGATATCACGACCATCTTGACTCATAAATAGGCGCTGTTCAAGCAATGACTTATCGAAGATGTCACCTCGTTTGATTCCTAAAATTGTATCTAAGAATGAAGAACGGAATTTCGTGTTACCGATCCATTCAATATCTCCGAAGTAATAAACTTCACCTTCATCAATTTTAATTTCGATATTCAAGTTTTTCTCATCGGCCAGATAAACTGTATCATGGACAACCATTGCGTCACGAAGTCCGATACTATTGAACTTATCCAACATTAAATCCTTATCACGCTTGTACGCTGATTCAGAAAACTTTGATCGTTTAAACACACGCCAGAAAGCCTTTCTTTTCGTATCCTTCATGGCCATTCGAAGTTTCCAATCTGGCAATGCCTCATTCCCTTCAAAATCCAATTTACCAATCTTTACTTTCTTTCCTTTATCGATGTTGATTGTAAAGATTTCTGAATTATTGATTAATGTATCCTTTGTTCGCTGAATGTCAACACCAACACTATAAAATCCTTTTTCTCTGAAGTATCCTTTGATTCTTGCTTCAGTGGCAAAAATTAAATTTTCGGTAATTGTCTTCCCCGAGAATAAAGTAATTTCCTCTCGAATTTTATCTGCTTCTCGCTTGTTAACCCCAATGAATCTAAAACGAGATAATTTCGGTCTTGGTTCTAACTTAATCACAAGATAAACAACACCTGCTATTTCTTTTTCTGCTAAAATTTCGACATTTGAGAAAAGTCCTTCATCCCATAAATTCTTTATGGCTTTTGAAACTTGCTCTCCAGGGATTTGAATCGTTTGCCCTTGTCTTAACCCTGCAATAAGCTTAATCGCATTATGATCGAAATTATCTGCACCTTCAACTCGAATAGGTCCGATTTCGTAAGATTGTGGCCTTTTGTAATCAATCTTAATTCCCTCACCAACTTGAACTGGCTGAGCGAATGACAAGAACGTCATCAAACCAAAAGTGATAAGCAGTAGTGTGTTTTTTATCATTATGCGTTTTTTTCCAACTGTGCTGATACTTTACCAAATCGTCTTTCTCTCGATTGATAATCTAACACAGCTTTATACAAATCTTCTTTTTTAAAGTCAGGCCACAATACATCTGTAAAGTGAAATTCTGAGTAAGCTATCTGCCATAACAAGAAGTTACTGATTCGATGTTCTCCACTTGTTCTGATCAATAATTCAGGATCTGGGATGCAACAAGTTGACAACTCGTGAGAAATCATATCATTATTAATTTCCTCAAGCTTTACTTCTCCTTTTGCTACTTTTTCAGCAATCGACTTAGTTGCCTTTACTAATTCCCATTTAGCACTATAATTCAATGCTAAAATGAGATTGACTCCAGTATTGTTTTTAGTTCGTTCGTACGCTGATTTCAATTCAACTTGACACGATTCTGGCAACCCATCTGTATCACCAATCGTTGAAATAATCACATTACTCTCGTGCAATTCATCTACTTCGTTCCCGATTGTTCGAACTAACAAATCCATCAATCCATCCACTTCTTCTTTTGGACGGTTCCAATTTTCCGTTGAAAAAGCATAGAGTGTCAAATATTTCGTTCCAATTTCTTGAGCGGCTTTTAATGCTTCACGAACTGCTTCCACACCAAAGTTATGTCCGAACAAACGTTCCTGACCCTGTTGTTGCGCCCATCTTCCGTTACCATCCATGATGATAGCGATATGTTCCGGCGTATTGGATTTATCTATTTGATTTAAAATACTCATTCAACCAATTGAATAATGAACGAAAATAATGAAAGTATCGTATTTCAGTCGTTTACAAGCTACGACACTTAACGTAGTTTAACAAAAAAGAGGGATTTGGCTTCCCCAATCCCTCTTTTAAACGTATCTATCTAGCAATTATTCAGCAAGAACAATGATTTTGTTATTTAACATCTCCATCACTCCACCTTTAATTGCTACGCGGATCACATTACCACCATCCTTCTTGATCAAATCGCTATTCCACGTTTCTTGATCTAGTGCTCCAGTTAAGTTCACTTTCACTTCACCTTTCGCTAAAGCTGAGATGATTGGTGCGTGTCCGTTTAAAACCTGAAATGATCCATCTAGTCCGGGAAATTGAACAGCGTTCGCATCTCCTTTAAAGATTTCTACTTCCGGTGTAATGATCTCTAATTGCATTTTTCTTTAATTATGCGTTTTCAGCCAACATTTTTTCTCCGGCCTCAATTACCTCTTCAATTCCACCTTTCAAGTTGAAGGCAGCCTCAGGATACTGATCGTATTCTCCATCCAAGATTGCGTTAAACGCTTTGATTGTATCTTGAATATCTACTAATACTCCTGGGATTCCAGTAAACTGCTCCGCTACGTGGAATGGTTGAGAAAGGAAACGTTGAACACGACGTGCACGGTGTACAACTAATTTATCCTCCTCAGATAATTCGTCCATACCAAGGATGGCGATGATATCTTGAAGCTCTTTGTATCGTTGAAGTGTAATTTTTACTCTTTGCGCACAGTTATAGTGCTCTTCACCTACGATCTCTGGAGTAAGGATACGTGATGTAGAATCCAATGGATCTACCGCTGGGTAAATACCAAGCTCAGCGATCTTACGAGAAAGTACCGTTGTTGCATCCAAGTGAGCAAACGTGTTTGCTGGTGCAGGGTCTGTCAAGTCATCCGCAGGTACGTAAACCGCTTGTACAGATGTAATCGATCCATTTTTTGTCGAAGTAATACGCTCCTGCATCGCTCCCATCTCAGTTGCCAATGTTGGTTGGTAACCTACGGCAGATGGCATACGACCAAGAAGTGCAGATACCTCAGAACCAGCTTGAGTGAATCGGAAGATATTATCAACGAAGAAAAGGATATCTTTTCCTTGTCCGTCTCCTTCACCATCACGGTAGTACTCCGCCATTGTCAAACCAGACAATGCAACACGAGCACGTGCCCCTGGAGGCTCATTCATCTGACCGAAAACGAATGTCGCTTTCGATTCTTTCATTTCATTTAAGTCAACTTTAGAAAGATCCCATCCTCCTTCTTCCATTGAGTGCATGAAGTCATTACCATACTTGATAATTCCTGACTCCAACATCTCACGAAGTAAGTCGTTTCCTTCACGAGTACGCTCACCAACACCAGCAAATACAGACAAACCACCGTGTCCTTTCGCGATGTTGTTAATCAACTCCTGGATCAATACTGTTTTACCTACTCCGGCACCACCGAACAATCCAATCTTACCTCCTTTTGCGTAAGGCTCGATCAAGTCGATCACTTTAATTCCTGTAAAAAGTACCTCAGTTGCCGTAGATAAATCTTCGAACTTAGGTGCTTCACGGTGAATTGGAAGACCATTTGTGTTGTCCAACTCGTTGATTCCGTCAATTGCTTCACCAACTACGTTAAATACACGACCTTTGATTGACTCACCCGTTGGCATTTTAATTGCACTACCAGTAGCGGTAACAACCATACCTCTTGTGAATCCATCAGTTGAATCCATTGAGATAGCACGCACAGAATTTTCTCCAACGTGTGCTTGAACCTCAAGAACAACTCTTGTTCCGTCTGATTTCTTTACTTCCAATGCATCGAAAATGTTTGGAAGCTCAACTCCCTTATCGAAGCTTACATCAACTACAGGTCCGATCACCTGTGAAATTTTACCTTGAATATTCGACATTTCAGTGTCTTTTTAATAGAATTAACTTCTTAATTTGGGCGCAAATATACGGCTTTTCTATAAGTTACCATAGAATGAAAAGGAAATATTTAAACAAGATGCGTTAAGCTTTCAACAATTTCATGCAATTATGCACGATTTCCAGTAGAAACATTCTTGTAGATAAGGTATTTCACAGGGAAGTAGGAGAATAAAACGCTCAATAAAATCACCAATCCCAAAATAAGCGTACCATCAGCTAAAGAAAGGGCAATTGGAAAAGCTTCTCCATTTGAATTTGGCATTGTCAGCAACTGAAATTGCAGTTGAGCAAGACAAACCGCGTATCCAATGACCGCTCCGAAAACTATTCCCTTACCTGCAATTAGTAATCCCTCGAAAAAGAAAATGTTAAAAATGAATTTCTTAGATGCTCCAAAACTTTGCATTGTTTTTATATTCTCAATTTTCTCAACAAACAACATGGTTAGTGCAGCAACCAAACTAAAGGCGGCAAGAATGAAAATAAAAAGTAAGATGATTAATACAATTAACTTCTCCGACTTACTTGTTTGAAAAATCAGTTCGTTTTTTTCAAAATTGGTTTTCACTTCAAACTGATTTCCGACAACATTACTTATGGCTGCTTTCACGTCATCATTGGAAAAAGCTGGATCGATATCAACATATATAGCAGAAAGTTGATTAGAGTAATCGAGCATTTCTCGTGCGCGATTGATTGGTAAAACCACATCTCGAATATTTACTTCGCGATTGTAATTCATTCGACCTGCAATTTTGATTGTATGTGTTTTAAATGGATTGGTTCCTGGTCGGATCTTAATTTTTCGCTTTGGAATAAAAAAAGTAATTGATTCATGACCAACATTTTTCGGAACATATCCACCTAGCTTATCGAGTAAGGTCGCACCGATAATTCCATATTCACCAAATCGATCTTGCAACATTGGCTCACCATCTACCATGTGTTTTGGCATGTTAGACATTTCAAGAAACGCAGAATCAACACCAACTAATGTCGCATTTACCCATTTCTTTTCGTGTTTTAAGATTACTACTTCCTCAACAGCTCGAGAAACATTTAACACTCCCTGAACAGCCTTTATTTTTTCAAGATCGAGTTGCTGCTCATTAAATGTCTTCCATTCCGCAGAGCGAATCGTTACATCACTATCGTATTCAGAATACAACGCTTCGATCATTTTCTCAATACCATTAAAAGCTGACAATAGAATAATAAGAGCAGCCGTAATCGCCGCAATCCCAACTACAGAAATTCGAGTAATTAGATTGATCACATTCTTCTTCTTTCGAGAAGACATGTAACGGCGCGCTATGAAATAAGGTACGTTAATGACCTATCCTTTCTTGAGTAGTTCGTCAATCTCGTTGGCGTAATCCAAACTATCATCGATAAAGAATGCTAAATCAGGAATATGCTTCATATTCTTCAATCGACGACCAACTTCACCACGAATTTTAGAGGCATTTGCTTGAATATTCGCAAGTACTTCTTTTTTATCAGGTCCAGCAAAAATACTAAGGTAAGTTCTAGCCAACGATAAATCAGAAGTAATACGCACAACTGTAACCGTTACCATTGCACCCAAGCAAATTTCGCGTGCATTTCGTTGAAAATAAACGGACAATTCCTCTTGAATTACTCCTTCAATTTTACTTTGTCTAATTGATCCCATGCTGCAAAAATAAGAATTGTTCAAGTGGTATTTGTTCGCTGCGCAAAACAAAATGTATCTTTGTCGACTATATGAAAGGAATAAGAGAGATAATGCGCTATACATTCAAGTACAAAGGCTTGAGTTTTTTAGTGATCCTATGCAACCTACTTTACGTTGTTTTTGAATTGTTGTCTCTCGCATTATTCATTCCATTTCTACAGGTAATTTTCATGAAAGGTGAAGATCAAGAAAAAATTCTTGAACCTGTTTACGACGGAAGCTTCATGGGTTTTTTCAAATACATTTCGGAATTGTATCAATTTCAAATGCAGGAAATGTCTCAAAACAATCCGATGGGGGCTCTTCTCTTTGTTTGCATTACCGTTGCAATTGCCTTTTTATTTAAAAACATTTTCCGTTACGGTGCCATTTGGTATCAATCGCAACTAAGAATGTCAGTTGTTCGCGATATACGTGATTTGATTTTCGAAAAGTCAATGCGATTACCTCTATCTTACTACACAAACGAGCGCAAAGGTGATTTGATGTCGCGCATGCAGAGTGATGTGGGGGAAATAGAAATTGCGGTAATCTCCATGTTAGAACTGGTCTTCCGAGAACCACTTTCGATAATCATCAAACTATCTGTACTGATTTATTGGAGTCCACAACTTACACTTTTCTCGATCATTCTTCTTCCTTTCACTGCGCTTATAATAAGTGTAATAGGAAAGAGTTTAAAAAGAACCGCTAAGCAAGGTCAGGAACAAATGGGAATTGTCTTCTCAACTATTGAAGAATCATTGGGGGGAATTCGCATCATCAAGGCATTTAATGCAATGGGGCAGGTAATGCGTCGATTTAAAGCCGAAAACTTAAAACACCAAAAACTAATTACTAAAGCATTTAGAAAGCGTGACCTTTCTTCTCCGTTGAACGAGACAGTTGGAGCAATTGTAATGATCAGCATAGTTTGGTACGGAGGATCACTGATATTAAATCCAAATAGTGGGTCCGATTTGACGGGAGCTGAATTTGTGACTTTTATTATTGTATTCTCGCAACTACTAAGCCCGATTCAAGGAATCACACGATCGATTGCCAATTTAGATAAAGCAAAAGCATCTCAAGATCGCATTAATGAAGTGCTAACTGCGGACGAAAAGATCTACGAAAGTGAGACTCCTGTTAAACTGAGTGATCTTTCTATCGGAATTGAATACAAAAATGTTTCGTTTAAATACGTAGATGAACCCATCTTAAAAAATGTTTCCTTCAATTTACCTGTTGGAAAAACGATCGCTTTAGTTGGGGAATCTGGTAGTGGAAAGTCTACTATCGCGGATTTACTTCCACGATTTTACGATATTCAAGAGGGTGAGATCACCTTTGACGGTATAAATATTAAAGATGCTTCAATAACCGATTTAAGAAATCAGATTGGTATTGTATCACAGGAATCGATTCTATTTAATGCAACTGTTCGAGAAAATATTGCTTTTGGGATGCCGAATGCGACACAAGAAGAAATTGAAAATGCTGCCAAGATTGCTAATGCACACGACTTCATAATGTCGCTAGATGAAGGTTACGATACCAACATAGGTGAACGAGGAAATAAATTATCTGGCGGTCAACGTCAACGTGTAAGTATTGCTCGAGCTGTCTTGAAAAATCCGCCTATTTTAATCCTCGACGAAGCAACATCTGCTTTAGACACTGAATCTGAAAAACTGGTTCAAGATGCGCTGGAAAAATTAATGAAAGACCGAACGAGTCTTGTTATCGCTCACCGATTGAGTACGGTTAAAAACGCGGATAAAATCTTAGTGCTCTCAAAAGGAGAAATCATCGAAGAAGGAACGCACCAAGAGCTCATGGCTCTGAAAGGAGTTTACCACAACTTATCGAGTCTTCAAGGGATTATCGTGTAAACTTGATGTAATCAGCTGGATTTACCGGCACTTGATGATACCACAACTCAAAATGTAAATGAGGTCCATCTGTATTCTCTCCGGTATTACCAATTATCGCGATTGGATCTCCAAGCTGTACTTTACTTCCAATTTTCTTTAAGACAGTTTTATTGTGTTTGTAAACCGAAATAAATCCATCGGTGTGCTCTAAAATAGCTATATAACCATCTTTGCGTGTGTAACCCGTGTAGATTACAGTACCCGCCAAACATGCTTTTATCACCTCATCTTTACTTGCTACAACATCAATCGCTGGATGCTTTTTCGCATCAAACCCCTGACTTATCACACCAGTAATTGGACTACCAAAATAAGTTAAATGGGATTTATCATCTACTGGTGTACGAATATCTTCTTTAACCTTTTTTGCCAGTAATTTTTCAGCAGGAGTTTCTTTTGAGCTTAATGAATCAACATTAATAGTAGAGATGCTCTCAATTGAATCTACAGAAATTCCCGCCGGAACTTCCCCAGATAAAATCGCCCTTAAATTATCGATGTATTTATCTTGAGCGTCTAATTTCGACTTAATACTTTCGATTTGAATACGTTGTTCTTCCAATTTAATTCGATCCGGCGATCCATATTCAGCCTCTGCAAAAATCTTTGCAAATAAATATGCTGAAAGTCCGCCGACAAGTATGATCACCACAATAATCAAACTTATCAAACGAATGGAATTACTTTGAAAACTCCATCTTTCCTCAAAATTATGAGGATCCGAAGCCGAGTATTTCACTGGCTTACGTAATCGTTTCACTAATCTCTTGAAGAAAGACATGCTACAAAACTCACGATTTAATTGGATTTGGACAAATAATTCATTGCACCAAACGTTAAGAAACTATAAACGAATAATTTTGGTCTGGATTTTGTACCATTGAGAGCAAACGTTTTAGCTACTTTTACGTTAATATAATACATGGTCACACGAATTGTCATATTTCTACTTCTGTTCACTCCATTTTTTGGTGTGACTCAGCTTGTGACAAATACGTCTATGACACCCACCCAACTCGTACAAAACATCTTTCAAGGTTCGGGAGTAACGATTTCAAATATAAACTTTACAGGTAACTCTGGAGCAATTGGTTATTTTGACGGTTCAAACACAAATCTTGGAATAAGCGAAGGGATAGTGATGACTACTGGTACAGTAAGTAACACTTCTGAAGGTCCACACGGACCAAACGATCAACCAGATGCAGGAGTAGATAATGGTGCAGGTGGATATGGACCACTTACTAACCTTGCTGGTGCTCAAACATTCAATGCTTCCGTTCTTGAATTTGACTTCGTTACTTGTTCAGATCAAGTTTCATTTAATTATGTATTTGGTTCTGAAGAATTTTTGGAGTATGTAGACACGGATTTTAACGATGCATTTGCTTTATACATTTCAGGACCAGGTTTTGCGGGACTGCAAAATATTGCATTACTTCCGAACGGAACTCCAGTAGCTATTAACAATGTTCACACAGCTGGAACTAACGTTAACGGAGTTAATTTTGGCCCTGTCAATTCACAGTATTACGTAAACAACAATAATGGAGCTACCATTCAATATGATGGTTTCACTACAAAGTTAACAGCAAATGCAACTGTCCAGTGTGAGCAGACTTATCACTTAATTATCGCAATTGCAGATGCAGGCGATGGGATTTACGACTCAGGGATATTCTTGGAAGCAAACAGTTTTAATGGTGGTAACTCATTGAACTTAGACCACACATTATCTGCCAATGTTTTTAACGATGATAACATTATCGCAGAAGGATGTGTAACGACCACATTAACTTTAGAACGCTCTAGCTGTAACAACTCACAGGCAACAACAGTACCAATTAGCGTCTCTGGAACTGCAACAGAAGGAGTGGATTTCTCTAATATTCCAGCTTCAATAACATTCCCTGCAGGTGTTACAAGTGTTAATTTAGATTTTGATTGTTTTCAGGATGGAGTTCTTGAAGGACCTGAAACAATCATTTTAGAATTTACATTTACCGACAATTGTGGCAATGTCAGCACATCAGAACTAGAGTTAACAATACAAGAGCCTGATCCAACTTCACTAGAAGTGACAGGTGATGAAATCGATTGCCCAGGTGAAGAAGTTGAATTGATTGCTACTCCAGTTGGTGGAATTCCACCATACACATTCCAATGGAGCACGGGAGAAACTACTCAATCAATTTTTGTATCACCAACTGTCACAACAACGTATTCTGTTACAATGAATGATGATTGCTTAAATCAACCAATTACAGTTGATTACGAAGTTGTTGTTCCAGAATTCGATCCACTTGTGTTAGACGAGACACCAGATATTGTTGAGATTTGCCCATACATTCCAGCCACAATTTCAGCTAATCCAACTGGCGGTAGTGGTGGATATACTTATCAGTGGTCATCTAATTTTGATTCTGACCTTGGAAATACTAACTCAATTAGTGTTACTCCGTCAACAACAACAACTTATACGGTAGTTGTGACCGATCAGTGCGGACTATCAACAACAGAAACTGTTGTTTATACAATTACAAGTCCACCTTTAGTTTTGGAAATGTCACCAAATGTTGAGATTTGCCCCGGTGACACAGTAGAAATTGGAGTAACACCATCAGGAGGGTTTGGACAGTACTTCTACTTGTGGCCACATAGCGGAGAAACGACTTCCTCTGTTTTTGTCAATCCATACGAGACAACTCAGTATGAAGTAATCGTCTCAGATGAATGTCAAACTTTTACTGTAGAAGGAAATACAACAGTAATTGTTGTTAAACCAACTGCTAACTTCACCATTTCAAGTGAAACGGTTTTCAATAACCTTCCAATCCAATTCGAGAACTTATCGCAAGATGCAATTACATACGTGTGGGACTTCGGTGATGGTCAGGGATCAACATTGGTGCATCCAAGCAACACATATTTAGATCCAGGAATCTACAACATTGAACTTGTTGCTATTGATGAAATGGGATGTAAAGATACAATCATGCGTCCATTAGAAGTTGAAGAAGAATGGTACGTATATATACCAAATACCTTTACTCCAGACGGAAATCGACTAAACAGTGTTTTCGAAGTAAGCACTTATGGTGTGCAGCGACTTTCAATGCAGATTTTTAATCGCTGGGGACAGCTGATATTCGAATCCAATGACCTCAATTTTGGTTGGGACGGAACTTATAACGGCGTGCTAGTACAGGACGGAACTTATACATATAAGGTAGAATTCGTTACCAATTCCCGAAGAAAGAAAACACAGGTTGGACACGTCAATGTCCTCAAGTAATTACAACGATTTTGTTCTTCCACCATCAACCGGAACGTTTATTCCATTGATGTAAGATGCGCGATCAGATGCTAAGAATGCAATTGCCTCTGCCACTTCTTTTGGCTCAGCAATTCTTTTCATTGGAGAAGCTTTCGCCATTCCACCAAAAATATCAGCAACTGATTCATTCGTTTTTGATGATTTAGCCTCGGCTATGCTTTGTAGACGACCAGTATTTGTCGCTCCTGGCAATACATTGTTCACTGTGATATTGAACTGACCCAATTCATTTGCCATTGTTTTACTCCAGTTTGCAACGGCTCCTCTAATTGTATTTGACACACCCAATCCATCCAAAGGCTGCTTGACACTTGTGGAAATCACATTGATGATTCTTCCTGATCCCAATTCAACCATACCTGGATAAAGTGCTTGAACTAAGATGTGATTACAAATCAAATGTTGATTGAAAGCTGAAATAAATTCTTCTGTTTCAGCATGAATGATTGGTCCGCCTTTTGGTCCACCTGAATTATTCACCAAAATATGCACTGCATTTCCAGCTGCTGTGTATGACTTCAAAACATTTTTTAATTCCTCTGGTTTTGAAAAGTCCGCTACTAAATATTGGTGTTTTTGACCTGAATTAGTTGGTAATTGTTGAGCTAGTTCTGCTAATTTTTCTTCATTTCTCGCAACAAGTGTTATTGAAGCACCTCTTTCAGCCATTAACTGAGCTGAGGCCCATCCAATTCCTTGTGTACTTCCACAAACCATCGCCTTTTTACCTTCCAATTCCATAGTTTTCAATTTTTGTCAAAGTTAATGAGAAAAGTTTTCCCACAAGTTCAAAATCGATTTAGATCAATTAATCGAAGATTTTCTACCTTTACAAAAACTAAAATTGATAGATATGTTAGCTCCATTCAATCTTCAAAAGTGGATCGATGATAATCGTGATTTACTGAAACCACCAGTTGGAAACAAGAACCTTTATGTTGAAGCAGGTGATTTTATTGTAATGATTGTTGGAGGTCCTAACGCACGTAAAGACTATCATTTTAACGAAAGCGAAGAACTTTTTTATCAAATTGAAGGTGACATTACTGTTCGTATTCAAGAAGATGGAAAGGCTAAAGATGTTATCATCAAGGAAGGTGACATCTTCTTACTTCCTTCAAATATTCCTCATTCACCAATGCGTGAAGCAAACACTGTTGGACTCGTAATTGAGCGTGTCAGAAAAGGAACCGATTTGACAGATGGATTAATGTGGTTCTGCGACGAATGCAATCACAAACTTCATGAATACCGTTTTCCACTAGAAGATATCGAAAGAGATTTCTTATCGCGCTTCAAAGATTTCTATTCTTCTGAAGATTTAAGAACGTGTGACAGCTGCGGACACGTTATGGAAGTAGATGAGCGTTTCGTTTAACGAATAATATTTATGTGACCAACGTGGACTTCTTTCTCGTCGGTGTCGTATCCCTTTAAAGTAATTTTCCAAGTGTACGTGCCATCTTGGCATAAAATTCCATTATAGGTCCCATCCCATCCGATACTCAAATCATGTGTTTCGAAAATTATTTCGCCCCAGCGATCAAAGATCAACATTTCGTAATCTTCAATGTTTGACCCAATTGGAGAAAAAGTGTTATTGTACTCATCTCCGTCTGGTGTAAATGTATTTGGAACGTACAATATTGGATCGTAATGGATCGTAACGTGATCTTGTGCTTGACAAGAATTTTCATCCGTGTAAGTAACCAAATAGGTATAAGTTTGATTTGGAATAGCGATTGGACTTGTACAATTCGTACAACTTAAAGCAAATGAAGGCGACCAAACATAGGTTCCTGCTGTATTGATTGAAGTAACACCGAGCTGAACAATATCACCAATAATTGCGTGGACATCTGGAACAGTTTGAACAGATGGCTTTGGGAATAAATCAACCCGAACAGAATCGTAATCAATACATCCATTCTCATCCGTTCCTTCAACAATATAAACCGAAGAAATACTAGGACGAACATAGGCTATCGCACCATTATTTTGCTGATAAAGCACACTTGGTATCCAGTTATATGAAACACCACCTTCTGCCCAAACCATCGCTGTATCTCCCGGACAAATAATAGTATCCGTTCCTGCAGTAATAGTCGCTTCTAAAACAGTGATATAAACACTATCTGTAACTGTAGCACAGGCATTTGTAAAGTCACAATAATAATACTGACTACTATTTGGACTTGCGAGAACAGTGGACCCAGTATTCGTATTCAAACCAGGTGAAGGGTACCAGAAATAAGTATCTCCACCATCTGCAACCACTTCAACCGAAGTACCAATACAAACCTCGAGTGAATCAGGTAAAATTGGAATTGGTGGATCAAAGAACACATCAACATTGACTGTATCCATTACCACGCAACCATCCGCGGTTGTGATTTCCACCGAATAAGTAATATCATCTAATGGTGTACAAACCGGATTTGATGAGTTCGGATTATTCAAATAGGTTGCGGGTGACCATTCATATGTCACTCCACCAGAAGCTGAAAGTGTTGTACTATTTCCGATACAGACATCGACATCATCTGAGACCTGAGTGGAAACTTGATAAACAAATAAGGTGACATCGACAGTATCAATACCACAACTATCCGAAATGATTACTTGAAAATCGGTTGTTTGATCTACTGTTGCTGTTGGATTGTAAATCGTTGGGTCGTCCAAAAATTGTGCAGGTGTCCATTCATAATTTGCTCCGCCATACGCTTCAAATTCGAAGGAATCTCCCGGACAAATTGGAGTTGGTGGTGTAACCACTCCCCCAACAAAATCACCAATACTCACTAAAAACTCAATTGAATCAGGTGAATAACAACCATTCGTATCAGAAACAACTAAGGTTACTGTATAATCTCCAGGCGAATTATAATTATGTGTTGGATTTACAGCTGTTGAAGTATTTCCATCCCCGAAATCCCAGAAAAATGCATTTCCATTCGAGCTATTATTATTGAAAATAACCGGATCAGGAATGCACACCACTGGAATAGGATTGGCAATTGCTGCTTCTATTGTACTCAACTCAAATTTGAAACAAGCCATATTACAATTCGGACCCAATGCCACTGTTGAATAAGCACCAGGTGTTGTCGAAAACCCATTTTGGATAGTACTTCCACAGGATCCACAAACCGCATGATAAATTCTTCCTGATTTGTCGAAACGACTGGTTCCACCATCTACGTGATTGGACGCAGATGACAATCCCCCCATAAAAGTTCCATACTTTAAGTTCACAGCATCCTGATCGAGAACAGCAATGTAAAAATTACTTCCGTTTGTGGTTGTCTGATAAGCCCCTGGAGTTGTTGGGAAACCGTTTGTTGTGGATTGAGTTGCTTGTCCAAATTGTTGATTCAACTGCCCACCCCAACCGGATAAATAGATATCATAACATTCCGAAACGAGAAATGCTGTAGGGGATATTTCGACATTTCCAGTTCCAGCACCAATCATTGTCGTCCATTCTATTGTTGAAAGCGACTCGTTGTATTTTCGAAGAAATTGACCTGAATTTGCGTTTCCGTAATGACCTGGTGTTATCCCCCAATTTGTTTCAGATTGACCGTATACGTATACTTTGTCATCGAGGTCTAACTGAACAAAAAAGGCTTGATCGTATTCACTTAATCCCATGTAAGTTCCGGAAATCATATTCCCCGTATTGCTACTAAATCGTGCGAGGTATCCATCAGATATTCCTCCATTGTACGTCAAATCCTCTCCATTTACAATCGGCAAATTACCAGATGATGTTCCTCCGGCCATATAAACAATGCCGTTACTTGCAATCTGAACAGAGTTTCCTGACTCTACTCCAGTCCCCCCAAAATAAGTTGACCATAACATCACACTTAGAGTAGAATTCATTTTAAAAAGTACCGCGTCTTGGGTTCCTGACAATGCCCCTTGAGTTGGTGTTACTGTTGGAAAGTCAGTCGACTGCGTAGTTGATGCTACATAAACATTTTCATTATCATCCAGAATAATCTCTCCTCTAAACTGATCCCCATAATTGTAGAGCAATGTCGTTGTGTTGAATCCATCCGCCCCACTTCCACCAACATAAGTTGATGCCAAAAGTGTTGTACCATCCGAACTCAAACGCGCTACATACAAATCTGAACCCTGAGAAAAACCTAATCCATTCGCTTGAGAAGTCAAATTCGGACCTCCGGCATACGAATTATCAAAAGGAACGCCAGCCATTGGGAAATTTGATGAAGATGTATTTCCAAAAATGTAAAGGTCTCCATTTGCATTTGCCACCATACTATTTGGTGTTTCAGAACCATTTCCACCTAAATAAGTTGAATAGATTAATGCGGTTCCGTCATCTGTGAATTTTGTAATCCCGATATCCACACTTCCTCCACTGTGAGAAGAACTATAAGCTCCAGTAGTAGTTGGATAAGATCCACCAGAAGAACTTTGAAAGATTGTCCCTCCTCCAAATAAGTTTCCTGAAACATCAGGAGTTGCAGACATTCCCCAATTATCCGTTGTAGAACCAGTGAATGTAGAAAAAGTAATATCTGGATCGATTACTAATCTAGCTCCAGATGGAATCTTCTTCTTCACTTCGAAAGAAACAATATCGCCATCCAGTACATAATCGACTTCAACTTCCTTTCGCTTCCCGTCGATTTCGTACCAAGCAGATGGAATAGACTCCACAATTTCACCGAAAGTTGAACCAATTATTAGTTTCCCTTCTTCCGAAATCGATAATTTATCCTGACCTGAGTACTTGATTTTTATTAGTTCAGTTGAAACACCAGGATCAACCACAAAATTATATTTCAGATTTCCCGCCTTCGAATTCCAAACAACATCTACTCCGGGATATACATCTAGCATTGCGGCAGTCTGATAACTGTACACTTTCGAAGCCCATCGACTTGGGTCATTTCCCAATATATAGTTTCTGTAAAATGATGATTGATCAGATTCATTCACCTCTCCTGACCAATTTGCTCCTAAAAACTCAGCTTTAATTACATGAAAATTAAAAATGGTATCCGATTCATGAGAATGTTCATCACCATGGTGACCGCGAATTTTCTCCTGGATGTCATTTAGATTGTAAATAATACCATCACTTCCGATCAAAATCTCACCAAGAGAAAGATCCATTTTGTAAACTACACGATCGTCCCATTGACCACGATTTGGATGCAGAAATGCCTCTTGGGCAAAAGTGAAATCCACTAATCCAATGAATATGAGTATTATGGCTGCGAGTGCGTAACGCATCAAGTTCGAATTTACAATAAAAAAAGCGATTATTTTATACCGTTAAATCAACAACAATAAAGTGTGAATCAACCGCTTATTACTAAATCGTTTTATAATGAAAATGGTTGCCCAAAAACAGAATTAATTATTCGAATTGAAATGAGTACCACTAGGTCGATTTATATCTGTAAATTTGCACCATAATTATAGCGTAACACCATGAGTGATCCGATTAAGCACGAGTGTGGAATAGCACTTTTAAGACTCAAGCAACCTCTTCAATATTACATTGACAAGTACGGAACAGCCCTGTACGGTTTGAATAAACTGCATTTGTTGATGGAAAAACAACACAACAGAGGTCAAGATGGAGCTGGAGTTGCGAACATCAAATTTGATATGTCGCCAGGTGAGAGATACATCTCTCGTTATCGATCAATCGACAGTAAGCCAATTCAAGATATTTTCGATCGAATTAATGGTCGTTTTGCTGACATCGCTGAAGAAAATCCTGAAAACTTAAAAGATGTTGACTTTCTTAAGAAAAATGCTGGCTTCACAGGTGAGTTATTTTTAGGACATCTACGCTATGGTACTTTTGGAAGAAATTCAATAGAAAGCTGTCACCCTTTCTTGCGTCAAAACAACTGGATTACAAGAAATTTAGTAGTCGCAGGAAACTTCAACTTGACGAATGTTGATGAATTATTCGATGTTTTATTGAATATTGGTCAGCATCCAAAAGAGAAATCGGATACGGTTACGGTAATGGAAAAAATCGGTCACTTCTTGGATGTTGAAAACCAAGAGATGTTCGATCAATATAAAGCACAAGGATATTCAAATCCACAGATCTACCAGATGATTGGTGAGAAATTGGATGTAGAGAAAATCTTAAAACGTGCTTCAGAAGATTGGGATGGTGGTTATGCAATGGCTGGTTTATTCGGTCATGGTGATGCTTTTGTACTGCGCGATCCTGCAGGTGTTCGTCCAGCCTTCTGGTACGAAGACGATGAAGTTTGTGTGGTAACGAGTGAGCGACCAGTGATCCAAACTGCATTCAACTTGAAAAGCGAACAAATTCAGGAATTAAAACCTGGACATGCGTTGATTATCAAGAAAAATGGGAAGATTTCCGAAACGTTAATCAACGAACCGACTAACGTTGCCAAATGTTCATTCGAACGCATTTATTTCTCGAGAGGTAATGATACCGATATCTATAGCGAACGCAAGGAATTAGGAAACTTAATTGTTCCTAAAATCTTGAAGGCTATCGATTATGATCTTGACAATTCAGTGTTCTCTTTCATCCCGAACACAGCCGAAGTTTCTTTCTACGGAATGATCAAAGGTTTGGAAGACTACTTGAACGAAGAAAAAATCAAACAGATTATTGCGTTAGGTGAACAACCTGATCCAGAGCAAATTCGAAAGATTTTATTACAGAGAGCTCGTATTGAGAAAATCGCGATTAAAGATGCGAAGCTAAGAACGTTTATTACACAAGATGATTCTCGTGACGACCTAGTGGCTCACGTTTATGATATCACTTACGGAAGTGTAAAACGCAATCAAGATAATTTAGTGGTGATCGACGATAGTATTGTTCGCGGTACAACATTGAAGCAATCCATTTTGAAAATTTTAGATCGCTTAGATCCGAAAAAGATCGTAGTTGTTTCATCTGCTCCACAAATTCGCTACCCAGATTGTTATGGAATTGATATGGCTAAAATGGGCGACTTCATCGCATTCGAAGCAGCCATTCAGTTGTTGAAAGATCGTGGAATGGAAGATGTTATTGAACAAGCTTATCGTCAGTGCATCGAACAAGTTGAGCTTCCAAAGGAACAACAAAAAAATATGGTTCAGCAGATTTATGCCCCATTCACGGATGATGAGGTTTCTGCTCAAATTTCTAAAATGTTGACACCTCCTGGATTGAAAACTGAAGTTGAAATTATCTATCAAACAGTTGATAATCTTCACCTAGCTTGTCCAAATAACAAAGGAGATTGGTATTTTACAGGAAACTATCCAACTCCAGGTGGAAACAAGGTGGTAAACAAAGCGTTCATTAACTGGAAAGAAGGAAAGAACGAACGCGCATACTAAAACAGTCATGAAAGGAAGAACGAAAGTCATATTCTACGTTTTAAGTGCTTATGTAATCGTTCAGTTTATTTGGTGGGGTTATCACATGATCGACCTTACAAATGAAACTTCTGGTGAAACAAGTTTGGTTGCTAAACGCGTTACCATGGTGCTCGGAGAGGGAGCTGTTTTCTTATTGATTCTTCTGGTTGGAATTTGGCAAATTCGTCGTTCGATCAAGCGGGATCTCAAACTGAATGAGCGTCAAAATAACTTTTTACTTTCAGTTACACATGAATTAAAAACGCCATTAGCGGCTAACAAACTCTACATTCAAACTGTAAAGAAGAGGGATTTAGAAAAAGAGCAAGTCAATCAACTTTTGGATAAAGCCATTGAAGAAAATGATCGCTTGGAAAGAATGATCGACAATATTCTGAATGCTTCGCGATTGGAAAATAATGCCTTGGTCCTTTCGAAAGAGACTGTCAATTTAAATCAACTTTCAGGGCAAATAGTCGATCGATTTAAATCAATTTCCGGAGCTAAGAACTTGGTGAGTTATGTTGATGAAAACATCGAGCTCAAGGCGGATAAAATGATGATTGAAACCTTGCTAAACAATCTCATTGAAAATGCCATCAAATACTGCGGAACGGAAACTAAAATTGAGGTTTACGGAACACAAAACGGATCGACAATTAAATGGGGAGTTCGGGATGAAGGAAATGGAATTCCGGCAGAACACCAACAAGATATATTTAGAAAATTCTTTCGCATAGGTGATGAAAATACGCGAACTCAAAAAGGTTCCGGACTCGGACTTTACATTGTTTCGCAATTGTCGAAATTACACGGATGGACACTACAATATCGCAATAATCAACCGAAAGGAGCGAACTTTGAAATAACTTTGCAAAATGGCTAAACGACTTGGACTAATAATTTTGGATGGATGGGGAATCGGTGATCGATCAAAATCGGACGCTGTTTACAATGCAAATACGCCATTCATGGATCACTTAATGTCGACTTATCCAAATGCGACTTTGTTGACGAGTGGAGAAAATGTTGGTCTCCCCGATGGTCAAATGGGGAACTCAGAGGTTGGTCACTTGAACATTGGTGCCGGTCGAATTGTTTACCAAGAATTGACCAGAATTAACAAGTCGATTCGTGAAGGGGAATTTTTCAAAAATCCAACACTGATTAAAGCGTTTGAGACAGCCAAAAATGGAAATGGTCGTATTCACTTTTTTGGACTCGTTTCGGATGGTGGAGTTCACAGTTCTCAGGAGCACTTGCACGCACTTTGTCAAATGGCAGAAGATCATGGCATTGAACATTCTTTCATTCATGCTTTCATGGACGGACGTGATTGCGATCCAAAAAGTGGATTGGGCTTCATAGAAAAATTGGAATCTGAAATTGCTTCAAAGAAAACCAAAATTGCATCGGTTATCGGTCGTTACTTCGCAATGGATAGAGACAATCGATGGGAGCGCGTTAAAAAAGCCTACGATTTGATGGTCAAAGGGGCTGGAACTTCTTTCAGTTCTGCTTCAGAGGCAGTTTCAACTTCTTATTCGAATGAAGTTACCGACGAGTTCATTGAGCCTGCTGTTATCACCGAAAATGGAAATCCAATCGGTAAAATAGAAGCAGGAGATACGGTAATTTGTTTCAACTTTAGAACAGATCGACCAAGAGAAATTTCTATAGCTCTGACTCAAAAAGCATTTCCAGAATTCGACATGAAACCAGTTGATGTTTCCTACTTCACAATGACGAATTACGACAAAACCTTCAAAAATATTTCGGTTGTTTTCGAGAAAGAAAATCTAACGAATACACTAGGTGAGGTCATTTCAAATGAAGGAAAATCACAAGTTCGTATTGCTGAAACAGAGAAATATCCTCACGTTACTTTCTTTTTTAGTGGTGGACGGGAAGCGGAATTCGAGAACGAACGAAGAATTTTGGTCAACTCGCCAAAAGTTGCAACATACGATTTACAACCAGAGATGAGTGCTTTCGAAGTACGCGACAAAATCGTTACGGATATTCAAACCAATCAGCCTGATTTTATTTGTCTCAACTTTGCAAATCCTGATATGGTAGGTCACACTGGTGTTTACGAAGCAATTGTAAAAGCCGTTGAAACGGTAGATGGTTGTTTAAAAAACATCGTGGAAACTGGAATTGAAAACGAATATGAGTTCATCATTATTGCTGATCACGGAAACGCTGACTTTGCCATAAATCCAGATGGATCACCAAATACGGCGCACTCATTAAATCCAGTTCCGGTGGTTTTAGTTACGGATGAAAAAGTTGAATTGAAAGACGGAATTCTTGCTGATGTTGCTCCAACGATTTTAAGTCGACTTGGAATTGCGCAACCACAAGACATGACGGGTGCATCGATTGTAGGATAATTTTAACATATATTTTTTTTATCGCATATCGTTTTCGCCTATTTTTGTAGTACTTCTAAAAATCCTTACCATGAAGAAAGTATTTATCGCCATTGGACTTATCGGACTTTTTACTGCTTGCTCAACTGAAAACACGACTGAAGTTGCAGCTGAAAACACGCCAGAAAAAGAAATCGTTGCTGTTGTTCCAAACAAGTTGTTGACGATGGAAGTTGACGGAATGGTTTGTCAAATGGGTTGTGGTGGAAGTATCAGAAAAGCATTGTTGGAGACAGGTGGAGTTTCTCAATGTGAATTTGATTTTGAAGAAGATCGCCAAACGAACATCGCGAAGATTTCATTCAACAAGGATTTGGTTTCTGCGGACAAATTAGTGGATGTTGTTACTACAATTAACGATAAGCAATTCACAGTTGGAACGGTAAAAACGATTTCATTAGAGGATATTTCAACTTCAACCGTACATGAAGACGAAATGCCAGAAGAAGAGAACTCTGAGTCAACTATTAATGTTTCTTCTTCAGCTGGATTTGAAATGCCGAATTTACTCGACTTTATTTCTGAGTTATTGGTATTCTAATTCTTCTTCGGAAGTCCCAACAAATAATACACTTTTAACGGCCCTTTTTTAACGTGATCGATTTCCCAGTCGAAGGAATCCTTATTGGCCAATTTATCTATTAATTGTTCCTGCTCTTTTTTGGAATAAGTCCGCAGAACAGAAACCAATCCATCCCACCAAACGAAAATTGGAACGATGGGAATCAAATAGGTAAACACAATTCTTCCAATTGAAAACGGACGAATAAATGGAGTAAGAAAAATTACGTTCAGCGGAGAGAAGAAGAACTGAATGAAATCACTTACTGATCGCTTTTGAGCTTCTACAATTAAAATTGGACTTTCCGTATCCACCGCATTTTGTAAAATCTGTTGCGCATCTTTCTCTCTAAAATGATGAAACGATAAGAACTGAGTCCGCAAATTTCCGTGTAATTCCTTCGGAACATCCAACGCGTTCACAGACGACTTCGAATGCGAGAAAAAATCGGGATGCTTCGATTCTGTATAACTAAATGCAGCTTCGTTTGGATAGTAATCCGTTAAATGCACTTTAACTTCAGGCATTTCTTCTTTCAGATGTTCTGCTAGTTTCAACCAGCCACCTCCACCGCCGGAAGCTAGGTCAACCACCTGATTTTTACCCGAATGCTCCACTCCTTTTTTCAGAACTGGAATTAAGGTTTTATAGAAATCGAACTTATTTGCCGTAAACTGAAGAAAATCAGTCATGTAATTACGGATTGATTTTGGAAACCATTCTAAATCCTCAAATTCAAACAGATGTAAACGTGCCATAGCTTCGATTTTTCAACTCTTTAAAGATACCGAATGATTCGACTTAAACGATCGATTCCATTATTTTTGTAGAAAGCAGCGAAATGAAGTTACATTACAGAGAAATCGGGGAAGGAAAACCATTAATGATATTGCACGGCTTGTTTGGATTTTCCGACAATTGGCAGTCGCACGCAAAGAAATTAGCGGAGTATTACCGTGTCATTTTGGTCGATCTTCGCAATCACGGTCACTCAGATTGGAGCGACGATTTCTCTTACGACTTCATGGCGGATGATATTTATGAATTGTGTCTTGATCTGGATATTTCTGATTTAATTTTGGTCGGACATTCAATGGGCGGAAAAGCAGCTATGCGTTTTGCTCAAAAACATGAGTATCTGCTTGAAAAACTGGTTGTAGTTGATATCGGGATTAAGCAATATCCGATGCACCACGAGCATATTTTAGCTGGAATTCACTCGGTTGATTTACCTAACATCAAAGCGAGAAGTGAGGCGCAAGAGCAAATGAGTGCGCACATTAATTCGGAAGGCGTGATGCAGTTCCTTTTGAAAAATCTGTACTGGAAAGAGAAAGGAAAGTTGGCTTGGCGCATGAATATTGAGGTCCTCGAGCGTGAGATGCCGAATATTTTGAGCGCACTACCAGATGGTGAGGTGTTGACCCCTACCCTTTTCATTCGTGGTGAGCTTTCGAACTACATTTTAGACGAAGACTTCGATGCCATAGAAGATCAATTCCCCGATTCCGAGATTGTTACCATTTATGGTGCCGGTCACTGGGTGCACGCCGAGGCAGCGGACGAATTTATGGAGACTTTATTGAGTTTCTGTCTGCGCTAATTAGCCAAAAACGTAGCTCTGTAATTTCGTGTAATCCCTGAATTGGTTTCGATGGCAAAACAACTAATAGTGACTTGGTTTAACTAACAACTTAATTCGCTTTCATATTACACACCTGATAATTACGAAGTAAGTGAAACATAAAAACCCTGGGAACAATTTATTGTCTACAACGACAATTGTCGTTTTTAAGACAATTTATTAACTTAATGACCATGAATGACCTAGAACCGCAGCAGTACAACTACAGCTAAGCCCAGATTAATACTGGAGCTGTGTTACTACAACTCAGCAGGGGACTTCCTAAAATACTAGAAAATAATTATGAATAACTCGATAAAATACAAACTTATACATCTGGTTTTCTGCATGTTTGTTGTGTCGAATTTAAACTCCCAAGAGTTCTATGAAATTAATGGTACAGATAGAGATACAATTTCGTCTTTCGAAGCATTAAAGTCAATAGATTTAATTTATATAAGTTGGGATAACAACCCGTGTGGGTTTCTGAGTGAAGAAGATTTAAGAAATTATGACAGTAGAGTTCAAAAAAAGCACACGATAACAGATTCTGTTGGTATTCAAATTATTTACTCAGAATACATAAATGGTCAATGTAGAGATGTTAAAGTGGACTCCAAAACTACATACATGGTAGTAGACTTTAATTTCTCAGATGGAAAAGTAGAAACATTATTGTTATCGTATTACTATACTTTTGAGCGTGAGGATTCAACAAAATTCCGGAATCTAAAACTTGCAATTGAATTGTTGAAAAGAGCCCCGAACTCAGGATCAAAGCTTCCATTAATTTTATGAAAGATACAATGTTGTCTGGAAGGAATCGCTAATTATTGACAACAGTTATTCGTCTTACTTTTACTTTAGTATCTTCATATTTGCGCAATTTATACAATTCATTCTCTATTTTTTTCTCCCATTCTTTTTGCTTTTCAATTATCGTACCATGAGCAGTTTGTTCATCGTAGGAAGTATTTATTCTTAAACGCTCATCATTATCAAAATGATCGTAAAGCTTCTTAAGCTCGTAATAAGTTGAACTTAAATTGTATGATTTATACTCTGAAAATTCTTTTCTTATTCTCCTTGCCATTAACTCTGTTATATCAAAGTGCAACTGCTCATGTTTTAAAAGAGAAATTGACTCTTGCCTCTTAGATTTTGACTTAGACCAAGATGAATTTTTGTAAAAATAACAAGGAATATCGAACTCAATCGAATGATCATTTTCTTCATATTCCAAGTAAATTTGGGTAAATGTTCTAGCATCATATATTGTGTCATTTTTATCTGGCTTTCCTTTGAAGTCTTTCCAAGTCAGATTCATACCCGCTTTCCATACAATTATATCGTCACTATTTGCCTTTTGACACTTGCTTGCTGAAAGAAAAGTAAAAAGAGTGATGCAGGTAATTAGAATTCTTGTAGTCATTCTTTTTCAATTATTTATTATACTCCCCGCTCCGCTGCAGTTGCACTGCTGCGAAAAAACATATTTAAAAAGTTACCAACCTCCCCGGCAAACAAAACACCTCTTCCAAGACACCATTACCTTCAGAATAATTTGAAGCCGAAGAATAAATCCAATCGGATGGTCTTACAACGAATTTTTCTTCAACTGGATTGTTGTGAATATAGTTTATTTTGTCCCAAACAAATTTTTCACTGTATAACTCTATAGCGTGATTCCCTGATTGCCAAAATTTATATTTTTTATTTCGGTCAGACTTTGCTCCATTTTCCTCAAATAGCTTTAACAACCATTCTCTCCTTGACTCAGGCTCTTCTTGAATTTGTTTCAAAATTCTCTTTACCGTGTGTCTTTTGAAATCTCTAATCACATCGCTTAACTGAAAAGGTTCATTGCAATTTACTATCATGTGTAAATGATTTGTCATTAAACAAAACGCATATATGTTCAACCCTTTGTTTTCAATGCAATAGCGTAACGAATCAATAATCGCGTCTTTGTGATTTTTTCTGGTGAAAATATCTATCCAATCAACAACGGTTAGCGTTAGAAAATAACTCGCATTTTTTTTGATATTTTGTTTTTCTCCTTTGTTCATATAGTGGCTATCCTTTTAAGGTTATGTGTTTATTTGGGATAAACGATAATTTTAGTGATTAACAAACACAGCCGCAGCAGTGCAACTGCAGCGGAGCCGGGGACTGTGTTGAGTTTCTGTCTTCGTTAATTAGCCAAAAACGTAGCTCTATAGTTTCGGGTAATCCCTGAATTGGTTTCGGTGGCAAAACAACTAATGGTGACTCGGTTTAAATCCGATTCTTTTTTAAGTGCTTCCAATACCTCATCGGAAAGTTGAGTTCCTTCACCTGTGTACTCGACATAGTTCACAGTGATTGTCCAACGTTTTATTTCGTAGGTTGAAATTAAGTCGATTCCTGATGGATAATCGATACGCAGATTTAGGTCCGACTTATTGTACACATCGCCATCTTTTGCATTACCTAGGTACAACCAAGGATCTGGTAAATTTGATACTCGAATCACTTTCTCTAGCACCAATTTGTTCTTTTTATTGAAAACGGAGATAATGACATTACTGTGATTTGACCTTTCCAACACTACATTATAAACCAAACGACTGCTGATCACATTCGTGTCGCGCACAAGCTCACAATTCTCAGTTTCTACACGATATTCATCAATATCATGCCCTTTTTCTGGCACGATTTCGAGTTGATTTGGGTAAAAGCGATAGAAATGATCGTTCGTAGGCACATCTGGAATCTGAATGGACTGTCCAAACGAAAAGCTGGTAATTAAGAGAAAGAATAGCGATTTCATACTTTTAAAATACGCAATTCTTAAAACGTAACAGTAAATGTGTGAAATAATTCGGATTTGCGCCAGGGGTAGAAACGGCACCTTGTACAGTGGATGACCCGCTCGGGCGCCCACAAAAAAAGCCCATCCACTAGGTGAACAGGCTTCGAATATCTCTAAAACACTGATTAGTGCTCTGGGTCTTCTAAAATTCTTTTTGGACGCATTTTTTCAAATACTCCCAATGTAATCCAATATGGCAGGACGAATCCCATTAAGAAAACTAACATCCAGAATGCCATTCCACCAATTAAAAGGAATAATACGATACCAAAAACGCTCATCTTTTTATTTTTGTAGTTGTTTTACGGTGGTAAAAATAATAATAATTCAATTATAAAATACACGATTATGGAATATCGTATTGAAAAAGATACTATCGGTGAGGTAAAAGTACCTGCGGATAAGTATTGGGGAGCTCAAACTGAGCGTTCTAGAAACAACTTTAAAATCGGACCGTCTGCATCAATGCCGATCGAGATTGTTCACGCTTTTGCCTACTTGAAAAAAGCTGCTGCTCACGCAAACTGTGAGTTGGGAGTTCTTCCAGAAGACAAACGCGATTTGATTTCGCAAGCTGCTGATGAGATTATTGCGGGTGAATTGAACGATCAATTTCCGTTGGTGATCTGGCAAACAGGATCTGGTACACAAAGTAACATGAACGTAAACGAGGTTATCGCCAATCGAGCTCACGTTATTCTTGGAAACAAATTGGGTGAAGGGGAAAAGAAAATCCTTCCAAACGACGACGTCAACAAGTCGCAATCAAGTAACGATACTTTCCCAACAGGAATGCATATCGCATGTTACAAAATGATTGTTGAAAAGACGATTCCAGGAATCAAACAATTGCGCGATACATTGGATGCCAAAGCGAAAGGATTCAAAGATGTGGTGAAAATCGGTCGTACACACTTAATGGATGCCACCCCATTGACATTGGGACAAGAATTCTCTGGATACGTTTCTCAATTAGATCACGGATTGAAAGCCTTGAACAACACGATGGCTCACTTGTCGGAATTGGCATTGGGTGGAACTGCTGTTGGAACAGGATTGAACACGCCAAAAGGATACGATGTTTTAGTTGCGAAGAAAATTGCTGAATTTACAGGATTGCCGTTCGTTACTGCGGAAAATAAATTCGAAGCGTTGGCTGCACACGATGCGATTGTGGAAACGCACGGAGCATTGAAGCAAATTGCGGTTTCTTTGAACAAGATTGCGAACGATATCCGTTTGATGGCTTCAGGTCCACGTTCTGGAATTGGTGAGATTACTATTCCAGCTAACGAGCCAGGATCTTCTATCATGCCAGGAAAAGTAAATCCAACGCAAGCTGAAGCAATGACGATGGTTTGTGCTCAAGTAATGGGGAACGATGTAGCCATAACTGTTGGTGGTACTCAAGGTCACTACGAATTGAACGTTTTCAAACCAATGATGGCGTACAACTTGTTACAGTCGGCTGAATTGATTGGAGATGCTTGTGTTTCTTTCGATGTGAATTGTGCGCAAGGAATTGAACCAAATCAAAAAC
Source organism: Henriciella pelagia (assembly GCA_964219255.1). GTDB lineage: Bacteria > Bacteroidota > Bacteroidia > Flavobacteriales_D > Crocinitomicaceae > UBA4466. The sequence goes on along the minus strand of CAXPPC010000003.1, from coordinate 221,153 downwards.
GCATTGATGAATTATTGAATAACTCGTTGATGTTGGTGACAGCGTTGAACACGAAAATCGGTTACTACAAAGCAGCTGAGATTGCGAATACAGCGCACGAAAACGGAACAACACTTCGTGAAGAAGCGATTCGTTTGGGATACGTTCCAGCTGAAGAATACGACAACTGGGTTGATCCTAAGAAAATGATTGGATCATTGGAAGACTAATTCCAACTTGAAATAAAAAAGGGCGGTCATTTCTGATCGCCCTTTTTGTTATGCTACGTTTTTCTTGTACCATTTTTTGTATCCTTTCTCCTTCGAAACTTTCTTCATTAGCTTCGGCGTTGGAAAGGAGAATGGCGCTTTACATGATTCGTGATTGCTTCCGTACATAGAATAGTCGATCACATCAAAAAGTGGAGTCGCTTGCATTTTAGCTGCGTTCCAACCCCACGTGTAATTCATGTAAATTGGTTCATCGTTGTCTAAATTTTCGAGTGGACTCATAGCACTGAAATCCAATCCAGCTTCTGTGTACTTCACCTCAGCTAATGGAATGAACTCGTATTTCACTGAAAAAGAACCTTCATCCCATGAACTTGGTTCGATACTCGTTGAAGTCACCTTCACAAAAAACACTTGAGAAGCGTATTCTCCTTCACTATCGCAGCAATCGCAATAATTAAAGATATATGGATTTTCCTCCAAATAGGCTACAACGGCATCAGCTTCTTCACGCGTCAGATTATCCCAAGCATCAGCAAAAGCCAATTGTGTCATCAGTCCAAAAAAGACTATCAAAAGTGTTTTCATTTTTCGATTTTTTAGTGTTTCGAATCGAATTTAGTGAAACTATTGCTGAAATCAAGTAAGCCTAAATATGACTGGAATTGCATATCGACTTCGAACGGGCTTCCCATTTAGCTTCGCTGGATTAAATTTTGGAAGCAATCGAACCACTCTTTTTGCCTCACGATCTAGTCCCATTGAAACCCCTCTCATTACTTCAACATTGGTCACCGAGCCATCCTTTTCAACGACAAATCGAACGTACACCTTTCCTTGATTTCCCATCTCCCTTTCAATTTCTGGATAGACGATATTCTCTTGAATAAACTTCATCAATTCTGCCTCTCCGCCCGGGTAAGTTGCTGATTCCTCAGGAAAATCGACAATTTCATCTTGAACAACTTGAACAGGTTCTGAAAATGGAACTGGCGGAATTTCTTCTCTCCAAATCGGCTCAGGCTCAGGGTCCGGATATGGATCTGGCATCGGTCCTGGTGGGACTGGCTCAGGTGGCACAGGAACTTGTCGAATAGGTTCTGGTTCAGGAAAAATTGTGTCTGCTATTTCTGTCGAGTTTTCTAGCACTTCTGGAGCATCAATTTCCTCAATTACTTCTTTCTGAACGTCGGTAATTTCTTCTGGCGCATCAGACTTGCAAGAAGTTAGAAAGCTAAGAGCAAAAGCGACGTATATTATCTTTTTCATAATTCGTAATATTAAGTAAAAACAGAAAAGCGACTACTGATTCGGTAGCCGCTTTTTTGCTATCAAAACAAATGTTTATCCTTCCAAAACAAAGTTGATAGGCAAGAGAACTCGCGTACGAGCTTTACCATAGGCATCCTCACCTGGCTTCCATTTTGGGAAAGAACGAACGATTCGTTTTGCTTCGCGATCAAGGGTCTCTGAAACTCCTCTTTCTATTTTGATGTTCGAAACCGAACCATCTTTTTCCACAACAAATGAAACGTACACTCGTCCTTGGTTACCCATTTCAACATCGATTTGCGGGTATTCCATTACATCCATGATGTGCTCAGACATTTTGATAAACCCTCCAATGTACTCCGCTTCGATAATTGGAATTTCTATTACTTCTCCAACATCAATTCGACCTGGATTAGTAACTGGGAAACTGAATCCCGGAGGTCCATCACTCCCCACTCCTGCATCTGGTGTAGAGTTACCATTAGAAGTCGCCGTCATATCATCTGTTACAGCACTTTCACTTCCAATGTTGCTTTGTTGCTCTTGCGTTTCATTTTGCTGAGGGTTAGTTTGCCTCTGTTGCTCCTCTTGTTTTGGTTGTTGGTACTCTACCTGAACATCAATTTCCGTTGCAGCAACCTCAAGCTTATCTTTCTGACGAGCAATTGGTTCTGAGTACGTAAATGCAGCCAATGTAAAGGCTCCTGCTGTGAGTAATCCTATATTAAATAGGACAATTCTCTTCCTCTCGAGGTCGAACCTCGAATTTTTTTTCGCGATCATAATTAATAAATTTATATGTTATCGTTTGTTATAGTTCAAATGATGTGCCAAAACTGCTTGTAATTGATTTTCAGTTACTTAAAGCTACTAATTTGTTAAAGATCTGTTAATCCAAACATATTGTTTAAACCAATTGATCGGTACTTTATGTTAAGAGGATGTGAATTTTAACTTCCTAGTTCAAAAAGTTTGCCAACGATTTGATCCAAGGTTTGTAAAATTGGTACTTTTGAACTTGATGGCACGACCAAAGAAACATACATTATCATTTGAGCAATTATACAATTTCGATATGATCGGGATTTGTTCACATCATAGTGATTATCGTTTAGCGTGGAGTTTGAATAACTCACTTGATTTACATTTGTTTAAATGTGATGAAGAATATATGGTCACCAATAAAAAAGGGGAAATCGTTTCAAGTCATTCAATGTACGAATGTCACGATGAAGAAGATCGACTCGATTACTTTTTAATAAAAAATAAAGCCCAAGGAAAATTCTTGATTCCAGAAAAACCTACAATCGATTATTTTCTTTTTTTAATTGACAATGTCGCTGTTGATGTTTCTCAGCTTTTGACACAATTAAAAGGAATCAATAGTGTGCTTGGTGCATTTGAGTTTGATCCGGAAGAAATCGGATCAGCTGAAAATTTAGTATTTAATTGACATGAAAAAAACAAAGATAGTAGCAACTATGGGACCTGCCAGCAGTGGTAAAGAGGTCTTACGTCAAATGTTAATCGAAGGAGTTAACGTTTGTCGACTTAACTTCTCGCATGGATCTCATGAAGATCACGAAACTACAATCAATACAATTCGTGAACTGAATGAAGAAACGGGATTGAACGTAGCGATTTTAGCCGATTTGCAAGGTCCGAAAATCAGAACTGGCGAAATGACCGATAACGGTGTTGAACTAGTTGATGGTTCGGAAGTCATTATTTCTACCGAAAAAACACTTGGAACTGCAGAAAGGTTCTCGATTAATTATGAGCAATTACCTGCTGATGTGAAAGCTGGAGAACATATTCTTTTAGATGATGGAAAGCTGCAATTAGAAGTAATTTCTACCAATGGATCTGATGAAATCAAAGCAAAAGTGATTCATGGTGGAATTCTGTCCTCTAAGAAAGGAGTGAATTTGCCAAACACGAAAATTTCAATGCCAAGTTTGACAGAAAAGGATCGAGAAGATTTGAATTTTGCCTTACAGCAAAATGTTGATTGGATTGGACTTTCTTTCGTACGATCTGCAAGAGATATTATCGAACTTAAACATCTTATTTCAGCTGAGAAGCGTAAAGCTAAGGTAATTGCAAAAATTGAGAAGCCTGAAGCAATCGATGACATTGATCAAATTGTGAGAGAAAGTGACGCATTAATGGTAGCACGTGGAGATCTAGGTGTAGAAATTCCTTATCAAGATGTTCCTTTGATTCAAAAAATGTTGATTAAGAAATGTCACCTTCACGCAAAACCAGTTATCGTTGCAACTCAGATGATGGAAAGCATGATTAACAATTCATCGCCAACAAGAGCTGAGGTAAACGACGTTGCGAATGCCGTATTGGATGGAGCAGATGCAGTGATGCTTTCAGGTGAAACTTCTGTAGGTAAGTTCCCGATCCAAGTTATTAAAACAATGGCAAATATCGTTCTGAAAATGGAAACACATGAAGGACTTTATTACAAAGAGGAATTACCTGAAAAAAATCAATCTCGTTTCATTACGGATAGTATTTGTTTCAATGCCTGTCGTCTTTCAAATCGTGTTGAGGCAGATGCGATCCTTACGATGTCTTTTTCTGGATATACAGCATATAAAATTGCCTCTCAACGACCGAAATCAGCCATTTACGTGTTCACAAGTAACCGTCAGATTTTGACACAATTAAACCTTATTTGGGGAGTACGTGGGTTCTATTATGACAAAACGGTGAGTACCGATCACACCATTGCTGACATTAAGTACTTATTGAAAAAAGATGGATTGTTGAAAGAAGGAGATTTGGTGATTAATATTGCATCAATGCCAATTGAAGATCACGGTAAATCGAACATGTTGAAGTTAAGTCACGTCGAATAAAGTTGATATAGACTTAATCTTATCGTATTTTTGTGCTTTCAAAATTTGAAGAATGAAATTATTCGCCCTATTTCTAACCGTTCTCACTGTAGCTACATCAACTGTATTTTCTCAGGTACAATGTGCTGTTGATGTTGTTATTCAGGAAGGAACGGCAATCACCATGTGTGAAGATGCCCCACAAACCCTTAACGCTACTGGAGGTTTTGTTTCATATGATTGGACTGGTCCTGAAACATTGACTGGTCAAACAATCACACCTAGCTTTTCAGGACAATATGTTGTGGCAGCAACAGATGGTGTTGGTTGTATTTCAAACGATACAATTCAAGTAACAATTAATCCAAGTCCAGTAGACGCCATCGTTTCTTCCGAAGGAAATCCGCTTTGCGCAGGATCTGCGGGAACTAATTTAAGTCTTTCAGGAACATACAACGCGTATGATTGGGGAGGTGGTATTTCAACTCCAACTTTCTTCGCTTCTTCTGCTGGAACATATACCGTAACATTCACAGATAATAATGGATGCGTTGGTCAATCAAGTTTTGATCTAGAAGTAGTGCAATTCGATTTAGTCCCTTCGAGCAATTCCTTTTGTGCAGGAGGTTCTGTAATCCTAACAGCGTCTGGTGCAACAAATTATGCATGGTCGACTGGTGAAACGACAAACTCAATCGTAGTTGATCCAGACGCTACTACAGTTTATACTGTTACAATGACGAATGGATCTTGCTCTGCAACACTATCAGAAACAGTTACACCAGTTGAAGTTGAACCATTTGAATTTCCTGACACACTATACATGGCTGTCGGAACAAGTGTGTACATTAACGGACCAGACGAATACACGTCGTATAATTGGTCACCCGCTCAAAATTTGAGCAACCCTACAATGCAAGGTGTTTATTTTTCAGGTGATTCTTCAACAGTGGTAACGCTTAATGCAGAACATCAAGATGGATGTACATGGACTGGACAGGTAGTAGTGATTGTAGTTCGAGCAACTATTCCGAATGGATTCTCTCCAAATGGAGATGGTAAAAACGACTTCTTTGTAATTCCAGAACTTTACGAATATCCCGGTAATCTTACTGTATTCAATCGTTGGGGAGATGTTGTATACTCGAACCCAAACTACCAAAACCAATGGGGCGGTACTTGTGAGGCTGACTTATGTATAGGAGGAGATTTGCTTCCCGAAGGAACTTACTTCTACTTATTGGATATTCAAGGAATTACTTTTAAAGGTTATATCACATTAAAATTATAGGAATGCGAAAGATTAGTTTGATTTTAGGAATCGTAACAAGCTTAAGTGCTACTTCTTTCGGACAAAACGTTCCAAGATATAGCCAGATTAATTTTGCTCAAGGAGTAAATAATCCAGCTGCAATTGCTTTAGATTCTAAAGTGATGGTCGATATGATTTATCACAATCAATGGTTAGGATTTGAAGGAGCTCCAAATACAGGTGGAATAAACGCTCAATACGAATTGTATCACGACATGGCTGTAGGTCTTGTCGCTTCATACGATCTAATTGGTGTACATCACGCGACGCAAGTTTCAGGACAATATGCTTACCGTGTTTTCACTCAAAATGACAATGCATGGATATTTGGTGCAAGCGTTGGGATCGATCAAAGAGTACACGACTTGGCATCTGCTCAAACCACAGACCCAGATGATCCTGCGTTTTCAACAAGCTATTCTAAATTAAGATTCAACTCAGGATTTGGAGTTTACTATTACGCACCAAATTTTTATTTCTCAGCAAGTATCCCACAGTTCTTCCAAAATACATTTAGAACACAAGCATTTAATATTCCAGGATGGCATTACTACATGGCTACTGGAGTCTATCTTCATGCGAAAAGCGGGAATTATACATTCAATCCCAATATTCAGATTAAATCGGTTCTGAATGCTCCAATTCAAGGAGATATTTCATTGCGTAATACATTTAACAACGCTTTCAGTTTAGTAGTTGGCTATCGTTCTGAAAATGCAATTATGGGAGGATTTGACTTCTTAATTGGTGGTCGCTACCGAATGGGATATTCGTTTAGTCATGATGTTGGTCCGCTTGCAAGAACGAAAGGAGGATCACATGAATTGTACATGGGAATTGGACTTCCTTACCACAATTCTCGTGAAAACTTCGGTCAAGGTAAATACATCAATAAAAAAGGAAAAATCAAGCGCGATTTCCACAAAGGATATAAGCACAGAAGTTGGTTTAGATAAGAATATCAAGGGTTCGACTAAACCGGATTAGTTTCTAGTCATTTTATTTTCGAAAGATCACTTTACAGCGTATATTTGTACTCTCAAATTTTACGTGAAATAGAATGAACAATTTTTCTAGAAGACATATTGGTCCAGATTCAAAGGAGAAGGCGGCCATGTTAGCTCAAATCGGTGTGAGCAATATCGAAGAATTAGTCGACAAGACAATTCCTGCACACATTCGTTTGAATCGTGAATTAGATATTACGCGCGCAATGAGTGAGCAAGAATATCTTCAACACATCAGTGAACTTGCTGAAAAGAATAAGTTGTTTAAATCATTCATTGGTTTAGGTTACAGCGAAACAATCGTTCCTTCAGTTATCCTTAGAAATGTTTTAGAAAATCCAGGATGGTATACAGCATACACTCCTTATCAAGCTGAAATTTCTCAAGGAAGACTCGAAGCTCTGTTGAATTTCCAAACAATGATTTTGGATTTGACGGGGATGGAAATTGCCAACGCTTCACTTTTGGATGAAGGAACCGCTGCTTCTGAAGCAATGATCATGTTGTTCAATTCTAGGTCGCGTGCTCAGGTAAAAGCTGATGTCAACAAATTCTTTATTTCTCAGTTTGCCTTCCCTCAAACAATTGATGTTGTTGAAGGTAGAGCGAAAAGCATGGGGATTGACTTAGTTATTGGTGACCCAACTACATTCGAAGGAGATGATACATTCTTCGGGGCGATTATTCAATATCCAGATTTAAATGGTCAAGTAAAACACATTGATCGCTTCATTTCTACAATGGCTAAAAACGATATCAAAGTAGCAGTTGCTGCTGATATTTTAGCACTAGCACTTCTTGAAGCACCAGGAAATATGGGAGCCGATGTAGTATTCGGTAGTTCACAACGTTTTGGTGTTCCAATGGGATACGGTGGACCACACGCAGCTTATTTTGCAGCGAAAGAATTATACAAAAGAAACATGCCAGGTAGAATTATTGGTGTTTCTAAAGATGATGACGGAAATCCAGCGCTTCGTATGGCGCTTCAAACACGTGAGCAGCACATTAAGCGTGATAAAGCAACATCAAATATCTGTACAGCTCAGGCATTACTAGCAGTTATGGCAAGTATGTTTGCTGTTTATCACGGACCTGATGGAATTAAAGATATAGCAAAACACGTTCACTCTTTGGCAACTAAAACGGCAGAAGGACTTGCTGAATTAGGTGTTGAGATTGGAGCAGAGAATTACTTCGACACAATTTGGGTAAAAAATGTGCATGCTTCTGCGATTCAATCCGCAGCTGAGGGACATAAAATGAACTTCAATTACATCAACGATCATGAATTAACGATCAGTTTTGGTGAACCACATACAAACGAAGATGTTGAGACGATTCTTTCAATCTTCGCTACAGTTTTAGCAAAAGAAACACCAGAAGTAACGGACGAACCATCATTCTCTTTAGTGAGTGACTTTATTCGTACGGATGAAATTTTAACGCATCCAACATTTAGCAGTTACCACACGGAATCAAAAATGATGCGTTATTTGAAGCGTTTGGAGAATAAGGATTTATCGCTTGTTCACAGTATGATCCCTCTTGGATCTTGTACTATGAAATTGAATGCAGCGTCAGAGTTGATTCCAATTACTAATCCACGTTTCTCAGATATTCACCCATTTGCGCCAATTAATCAAGCAGAGGGGTATCACGAAATGTTCCGCGAATTAGAAAAAGATCTTTGTGAATGTACAGGATTTGCTGCAATGTCGTTGCAACCAAATTCTGGAGCTCAAGGAGAATATGCTGGATTGATGGTAATTAAAGCCTACCACGAATCGAATGGAGATCATCAACGTAATATTATGATTATTCCTTCATCGGCACATGGAACAAATCCAGCGTCAGCAGTAATGGCAGGATTTAAAGTTGTTGTTACTGGATGTGATGAAAATGGTAACATCGACATTGAAGAGCTTCGTGAAACAGCTGAAAAATACAAGGAAACGCTTGGTGGATTAATGGTGACTTACCCTTCAACTCACGGTGTATATGAAGAAGGAATTAAGGACATTACTTCCATCATCCACGACAATGGTGGACAAGTCTACATGGACGGAGCGAATATGAATGCACAAGTTGCTTTGACCAACCCAGGTAACATTGGTGCTGATGTTTGTCACTTGAACTTACATAAAACGTTTGCAATTCCTCACGGAGGTCGTGGACCTGGAATGGGACCAATTGGAGTTGCTGCACACCTTGCTCCTTTCTTACCAGGGTCGGAAATTATTCCAGCTGGAGGAGAAAAAGCAATTCACGCTATTTCTGCAGCGCCTTACGGTAGTGCATTGATTCTTTTGATTTCATACGGATACATCAAAATGCTTGGATCTAAAGGGTTGAGACATTCTACTGAAGCCGCTATATTGAATGCAAACTACATTGCTTCTCGCTTGGAAGGTCATTACGACGTTCTTTACAAGGGGAAAAATGGAACAGTCGCTCACGAAATGATTGTTGATTGTCGCGAGTTCAAGAAAACTGCGGATGTGGAAGTTGCTGATATAGCTAAACGCTTAATCGATTACGGATTCCACGCTCCGACTGTATCATTCCCTGTTGCTGGAACATTGATGATTGAACCAACTGAAAGTGAAGATAAAGATGAGTTAGATCGTTTCATTGAAGCGATGATCACTATCAGAAAAGAGATCAAAGAAATCGAAAACGGTCATGCAGACAGAGCAAACAACTTATTGAAAAATGCTCCTCACACAGCAGACTGTATCATTAATCAAAATTGGGAATACCCATATTCTCCTCAAGAAGCAGCTTATCCGGTTGACTACTTGAAGGAATGGAAATACTGGGTACCTGTTCGAAGAGTGGATAATGCATTTGGAGACAGAAATCTAATTTGTTCTTGTCCTAGCATTGAAAGCTACATCGAAGAATAAACATCAAATTATCTCTAAACGCCCAATTTTAACGAATTGGGCGTTTTTTGTGAACAACTTTTAATGATTGTTTACGTCTTCTTCATAAAGGTATGATCATTTGATCACGCTAATTAAAATACAACTCTGCATGAAACAACTTTTTTTCATAGTACTATTTACACTTGCATCTTCTTATAATTTCGGTCAACAGTCTCAATATGTACCACCGACATCAATTCATTGCCAAAACAACATCGATGAAATCATGTCAGTTCAAGCTTTCGATATTGACGATCCAATTGCAGAAGACGCGAGATACATAGTATTCGACCTTTGGAATTATCTTGATGATTTTTATACAGGAATCACAACCTACAATAAGGAAATGATGATTCAAGCAATTTCTGATGTAGAAAAGACAAAGACAGAAGCGGAAAATCTTGGATTAGACTTGTCGATGTTTCAAGAAGATTTTGAAGTTGTTAACGCAAAAAAGAATATTGAGTAATGATACGTTTTTCAATCTTAACCCTACTTATTCAGCTTCTTAGTTTCTCATCATTTTCACAATGTGGTGCAACATCCGTGGTACCTACTCCTCAAGCAATTGGGGTTTGTGAAGGTGATTCTGCCATAATTGATTTTGCTGGATACGGAACATGTACTGGTTCTTATGAATTTCAAGTTACCTTGGGTGCTACAGTAATTCAACCATGGTCAACAACAGCTCAGTACTTTTCCTACCCAACAGGTACCAACACATACACCGTAAGTGTTCGATGTTCAGCTTGTCCAACAATAGTTGCTTCTGATACTTTCTTGATTGAAGTAATCAACCAACCAACCGTTACGGGAGTAATGTCAATTTGTTATGGTGATAGCACGCAATTAACGGCAAGCGGAAATCCTCCGGGGTCAATGTCGTGGTGGGATGCTCCAACAGGTGGAACTCAGGTCTCAAACAATGAAATTTTGAATACAGGAGCAATGACAGCTACTGACACTTTCTATGTTCAAACAACTGGAACTGTAACAAGTGGTGGTGCCGTTGGTTCGATATTGATTACTGAATGTGGACTGGAAGGCTTTCCTGGATCTTCCTCTGCCGATTATATTGAAGTTTCCAATTTATATAGTACACCCGTGAATACCGCTGGATGGGTTGTCGCAATTAGTAACTCCTATTCGAATATTAACACTGTAAACTCAGTGTATTGGCAACTACCAAATTCCTTTGCACCTTGTTCTATTTTATCAAAGACTGATGTTAGTTCTCAACCAAACTATTGGGGAAATAATATGTTCTGGAACGCTACCAGCAAAAGTTGGGCAATTATCATTGACGATCAAGGAAATGTTAAAGATTTTATTGCTTGGGGATGGACGGCAGCAGAAATTGCTGGTTTCAATCCAACGATAAACGGTTTTTCTATCACCTTAGGACCTGAATGGACTGGAAATGGATGCGCATTACCGTGTCAAACTGTTGCGGGAACACCATATAGTTTCTCTAGAAATGGTAGTAATGATAACAATGTTGCGGCGGATTTTGTTTGTCAAGCTACATCATTGAACCAATTGAATCCAGGGCTAGTTTGTGGTTGGACAGCTGCAAATATGACATGTCCATATCCAGCAGAAGTAATTGTTGATATGCCACCTACTGCTTCTGATGCTACACCAACTTTTGTTGAATGTAGTGCAGATATACCTGCAGTTGATCCTTTGGTAATCACAGATGAAGCGGATGACAATGGAACGCCAACAGTAACGTTCTTGAGTGAAGTGAGTGATGGACTATCTTGTCCAGAAACTATTACAAGAACGTATCGCGTGGAGGATTCGTGTTCGAATTACACGGATGTTGTACACATCATAACTGTACATGATACGACAGCTCCTATTTTAGATCCCGCACCACAAGACATCACAGTTTCTTGTTCATTTAATATCCCGAGTTTGATCAATTTGAACTGGACCGATAATTGCGATGGCTCTGGATCAGTAACAGGAGTGGATGTATCTGATGGTAATACTTGTCCAGAAACTATTACGAGGACATGGACGTACACAGATAATTGCGGTAACACGGCTACAGAGACTCAAACTATTATTGTCAATGATACAATTGCTCCAGTTTTAGCAGCTGCACCACCAAGTTTGAACGTTGAATGTTATGCAGATGTTCCAGCTATAATGCCTTTAAATTGGACGGATAATTGCGATGGAAATGGTTCTGTAAACGGAGTTGAGGTTTCAGATGGAGGCTTTTGTCCAGAGACATTAACAAGAACTTGGACTTATACAGACGCTTGTGGAAACGTAGCTACGGAGACTCAAACAATTATTATTCACGATATAACAGCTCCAACAGCAAGTCCACTTCCAACTATTCAAGTGACGACCTTACCAGCACCTGATCCAAATGTAATAACGGATGCTGCAGATAATTGTAGTGTACCTTTAGTTGTATTTGTAAGTGATTCTTCGGATGGTGGATTCTGTCCAGAAACTGTTGTTCGAACATATAGTTTGACTGACGATTGCGGAAACGAAACATTGATTACACAGAATTTTATTGTTGGGGATCCATTCCCTGAGGTCTTCTTTACGGCTGACCCGACTTTACTGACGAACTTAATGGATAATGAAGTAGTATTCACAAACATGTCAACAGATGCAGTGAGTTATCATTGGGATTTTGGCGATGGAACTACTGATACATCAACGGTAAATCCAATTCATTATTTCGACAATGACGAGACGGCAGGTTATGTTGTAGAGTTAATAGGGTATTCTGCTTTCGGATGTCCAGATACGTTTAAGGTTATCATTCAGGTTCGTGAAGAACTACTATACTTCGTTCCTAACACTTTCTCTCCAGATGGAGACGAATACAATCAGACTTTTAAACCTGTGTTTGAGTCAGGATTTGACGTTCATGATTACAATCTAACTGTCTTCGATCGTTGGGGAGAAATAATTTTTGAATCGAACGACTCAGAAGTTGGATGGGATGGTACTTATCACGGATCAATTGTTCCTGAAGGAACATATATTTGGAAGATTGAATTCGGATTGGAATATACTGATGCCCGAAAGATAATATCGGGTCACCTGAACCTTATTCGATAGTTGAAATTTGATTTAATTTCTGTAATTTAATCAGAAAGACACAATCATGATAATTTCAACTGTAGAATCGGTACCCGGAAAGGAAATAACAGAAATCTTAGGAATTGCTCGTGGAAGTACGGTAAGAGCTAGAAACGTTGGTCGCGATATTTTCGCTGGATTTAAAAATCTAGTCGGTGGTGAAATCAACGAGTACACCAAACTTCAAGCTCAATCTCGTGAAGAAGCACTTCAACGTATGATTCAAGACGGAGAAAAACTAGGTGCAGACGCAATAATTAATGTACGATTTACAACAAGCATGATTATGCAAGGTGCATCGGAAATTCTCGCTTACGGAACGGCTGTTAAACTGCAATAATGGTTTTCGAAGTTGTTCTTCCAATACTGATTGGACTTTTTCCTTTCGCTGTGTTCTTGGCAATCGTAGCGATAATAATCTACCTCATCATAAAGAGAGTAAACGACAAGGAAAAAGAAACGTTTGAGGATAGAGATAATTAAAAAGTCCCCACTATAAATGGGGACTTACTCTAAAATTGAATTCTTGATCGAATCCTAGTTTTTCTTTGTGAATTCTTCGTATGTTTCGATTTCTAAAGTTGGAAGTTCCATTTTATTAACTCCACTCATAAATTTCTTCCATTCAGCTGATTGAATTTTCTGAAATCTATTTTGAGCTTCATTCAATTCTGTCTCTAATAATTGAACACTCTCCAATTGCGACGATGTTGGTGGACCAAAATTAGAACCGATTGTTGCATAAAGCTCACCTAAATCTTCTCTTAACTGATTTTCTGCTCTACCCACATAATTATCTCCCGTTGTTATCACCAAATCTTTCTTTAAAGCATTAAGCTGGGCGATTAATTTTTGTGCAGATTTTGTCAATTTGGGCTGACTTTTCATCAATTCCTCGGCATACTTTTTCTGCTCATCAATTTGATAAACAATGTATGCTAGATCCTCATTCATCTTATACAATTTCATTGTTGTTTCATGATGCAACTTGCGTTCTGCCAGAGTAAACATTGAATTCTTTGGATAATCTACTTTAATTGTAGTTTCGAACTTTTCTTTTCCTTTTTGGATGACTACCTTGTAAGTACCAGCTTCAACTCTTGGTGCAAAAAAGCCTCCGCGTGCCAACGTTTTTCCCGACGCCACCTTTGGAGCATTCATATTGAAATCCCAGCTAACTACATTCAGTCCTTTTTGCTTTTGTGGCGATAAAGATGTGATGAAGTTTCCATTGAGGTCTTGAATTTCCATTGTCATTTTACCGAAAGTATGTCTTTTCGCCATAAAGTAAGGTATTCTTGCTCCAGTAGGCGGATTCATTCCTACAAATTGAACTTCAGAACTTGTACCACCAAATGTACTTTCTTCATTCATATAAAAAGTAGGTGTAGACATGAAATGAACTTTTTCTGTTATGATCTCATTTGTTACTTCTCGAAGTGGAGATAGATCATCAATGATAATAATCCCTCTACCGTGAGTTCCTAGAATTAGGTCATTCGTTTTCGGATGCATCTCGATATAATGGACCGCTGTTGATGGCATATTGTTTTCAAACTTCATCCAATTTTTCCCACCAGTAATTGAAATATAAAGACCAAACTCCGTCCCTAAATACAAAATATCTGGATTCTTCAAATCTTCCTGAATCGACCTTGTAAACCCATAAATTTCATCTGTTACCAAAGACGTCCATGTTTTACCGAAATCGCTCGTCTTAAATACATAAGGTCGCTTGTCATTTCGTGTATGCCCATCAAACACAGCATATGCAGTTCCTTTATCAAAATTACTCGCTTCAATATGGTAGCACCATGTGTTTTTTGGCATATCACTCGACGCGAATAATCCCTCTGTGATATTTATCCATGATTCTCCGCCATCTTTGGTAATCTGTACATTTCCATCATCTGTTCCAGCCCAAATTACTTTTTCATCGAGTGGTGATTCAGCAATTGTGAAGATCGTACAGTGATTTTCAGCACCTGAATTATCAATAGAAAGTCCACCAGACTCTGCCTGATTTAATTTAAGTGGATCGTTTGTTGTCAAATCCGGAGAAATACGTTTCCAAGTATCACCCATATCATTTGAAACATGAACAAATTGACTTCCAATGTACAATCGATCTGGATTATTTGGGCTAGTAGTTATTGGCGCATTCCAGTTATATCTCAGTTTTGGATCTCCTTTTTGCGGAGAAGGTTGAATTTCTTTGGTTTGACGAATTTTGTGATCATACCTCCAAACAGATTCAGCCCCTTGCATTTCAGAATACATAATATGTGGTTTAGTCGGATGAGGATAAACTCTAAATCCATCACCAACCCCTATCACTTCCCAGTCGCGCGCTTCAATTCCACCTGGACTTCGAGAAGGACCGAACCAACTTCCATTATCTTGTAAACCACCATAAATATTGTAAGGCTCTTGATTATCGATTGCAACATGATAAAATTGGGAAACAGGCATGTTCTCGATGATCTCCATTGTTCCTCCTTGGTTTAATGATCGGTACAATCCACCGTCTGTTCCAACAAACATTTTATCCGGGTCCTTTACATCAAACCAGATATCATGAATGTCTGGATGCATCGCGCCAAGGCTAGAGAATGTTTTCCCACCATCGCGACTTACAGATCCAAAAAGCCCAGCTTTAACAACAAAATCTGGATTTGTTGGATGAACTACGATTCTCGAGAAATAGAACGGACGAACTACGATTCCGAAGTCCTTACTTAGCTGTTTCCAAGATTTCCCAGCATCATCTGAACGATACATTCCACTTTTGCTAGGATCTTCTGCTTCAACTGAAGCATATAAAATAGACGAATTAGAAGGAGCAATTGCCAAAGCCATTCTTCCTAATTTTCCTTCTGGAATTCCATTATGAATCTTGTTCCACGTCTTCCCACCATCAGTACTTTTGTACAAGGCACTTTTTGTACCTCCTGAATTAAATGACCAAGCCGTTCTTCTGTGTTCCCAGAACGAAGCATACATAATAGAAGGGTTTTGTGGGTCCATTATCAATTCTGTACACCCCGTGTTCTCGTCAACATAAAAGATTTTCTCCCATGTAGCACCTCCATCAGTTGTTTTGTAAACTCCACGATCTTCGCTTTCTCCCCAAAGAGCACCAAGAACACCAACATACATTGTTTGAGAATCATTTGGATCGAATAAAATAGTACTAATGCGCTCAGATTTTTCAAGTCCCATTTTCTTCCAAGATCGTCCTCCATTCGTGGTCTTATAAATACCATCTCCAATAGAGGTACTATTTCTTGTCCAAATTTCACCAGTACCCACCCAGATTGTATTGTCTGGATCTTTGGGGTCAATCGCAATCGTTCCAATTGATTGGCAATAATCGTCAAAAATTGGGTTAAAAAGAACACCACCATCGGTTGATTTCCATACACCACCTCCAGCAGTACCAGCGTAGATCACCGCACTTTTTTCTGGATGCCCTTGAACATCACTGATTCGGCCACTCATTAAGGCTGGACCAATATGTCTCGCTTTTAACCCACCGAAAAGTTCCTTTCCTTTTAACTCTGCAATATCTTGTGCAAAAGAAGTCCCGAGACTTGCCATTAATATTAATGTAGTCGTCCAAATTTTCATGTTATGTAGTTTTGGTTATTCCTCTGTTCCAGGAAATTCAAAGATTGTTTCGTCAACTTCAGGGTTCAAGATGATTTCACTAAACTCAATAGTTTGACCTTCCGATTCTTCCGTTTTAAAAGTAATTGAGAACGGGAAATAAAGACCGTCAACCTCCTGATAATCACTATAAAGAGAAATTGCTGTTTGACCAGCTGCCTGTCCGCTTTTAATTTCTTGTTCTGATTGAATTAAAACCGAGCTTTCCTTATCAAAATAATAGAACTCTACATTTTCAACCTCTTCCCCATTCACTAATTGCGGCTTTTTTGTAAGGGCAATCTTATAACATTCAACTCCCTCAACAATCTCTTCACCTTGTAATTCTACTGAAAAACCTTTCTCTTCATAATTTAAAAGTGGACTAGGATACTCACCGACAGAACGTTTCATGTTTTCCGATTGCTCAGCATCAGCCAATTCCGGCTGCATCGTCATGAAATTTGTTGACCATGCCACTTCTCCATCAAAAGCATCTTGAGACATTGCCATTCCCATTACTTCAAATTTAGTAACCGTTTTACCGTCCGCCATCATGTATATTTCAAGAGGAATTGTCATTCCTTGTGCTTCCACTTCAGCCATCATTTTCTGGCCTTTTAAGTCACTCCAAAGTTCTTCTCCACCTGTATTCTCAAAATACGAGTCAATTATCTCGTCAGCTGTGATCTCTTGCGCTTGTGAAGTCAACCCTAAAAATGCCACAGACGCAGCGAATAAAATCTTTCTCATTGTAATCAGTTTTGTGTAAGACTAATATATGAATCAAAAGTTACAGATTGATAAACAATTAGATAAACGGTCAATTTGGGCTGTTTTTATCGTAGAAAACCATTATAAACAAAAAAGGGACTCTTTCGAATCCCTTTAAATTATTGTATTTCAATTGGATTAAAGTCCAAATGCTTCTTTTACTTTATCAACATAATCCAATGCTTCCCAAGTAAATAATTCAACTTCTTTAGTTACTTCTGTTCCATCTGGAGCACGGAATGTTTTAGTAACTACTTCATTCTTTCTTCCCATGTGACCGTATGCAGCCGTTTCTGAGTACATTGGATTTCTCAACTTCAAACGTTGTTCGATGAAGTAAGGTCGCATATCGAAAATTTCAGAAATCTTCTTAGCAATTTCTCCATCAGTTAAATCAACATGAGAAGTTCCGTAAGTATCAACAAATAGACCACAAGGTTCAGCAACACCAATTGCGTATGAAACTTGAACTAAAACTTCATCACATAATCCAGCTGCAACCATATTCTTCGCAATGTGGCGCGTAGCGTAAGCTGCAGAACGGTCTACTTTAGAAGGATCTTTTCCTGAGAATGCTCCACCACCGTGAGCTCCTTTTCCTCCGTAGGTATCAACGATAATCTTACGACCTGTCAATCCAGTATCTCCGTGTGGACCTCCGATTACGAAAATTCCAGTTGGGTTGATGTGGTAAGTAATATCTTCTGTAAATAATTTTTGTAGTTCCGGAGTCAATTTAGCTTTAACACGAGGAATTACAATCGAAATAATATCACTCTTGATTTTCGCTAACATTGCTTCTTCTGTGTCGAAATCGTCATGCTGTGTTGAAACTACGATAGTATCAATACGTTGAGGTACATTATCATCAGAATATTCAATCGTTACTTGCGATTTTGCATCCGGACGTAAATAACCAATCAATTCTGGTTCATTATTTCTAATTGCAGAAAGTTCTTGAAGAATTTTGTGTGCCAAATCCAATGCAAGTGGCATGTAGTTCTCCGTTTCCTTCGTCGCGTAACCAAACATCATTCCTTGGTCTCCTGCACCTTGCTCTTCTGGATTAGCTCTATCAACACCTTGATTAATATCTTCCGACTGATCATGAATCGCAGAAAGAATTCCACAAGAGTTTGCGTCGAACATGTATTCCGACTTTGTGTAACCAATTTTACGAATTGTCTCACGAGCAATTGACTGAACATCTAAATAAGTGTTCGTTTTAACCTCACCTGCAAGAACAACTTGACCTGTTGTTACCAACGTTTCACATGCTACTTTCGAAGTAGGATCGAACGCCATGAAATTATCTATCAATGCATCAGAAATTTGATCTGACACTTTATCTGGATGTCCTTCTGAAACTGATTCAGATGTAAACAAGTATGACATATTGTAATCGTTAAATAAATACCGTCGGCGAAAGTACTAAAAATCTATTGTTTGATTGGTTTATCAACTGGAAAAAACATAATTAACTGTGTGGTTATCGTTGTTTAATATAACCTGTTTCATCCTTGTCAATATCAAAAATCCATTGATAATAACCGATAAAATGAGAGTCAAAAAAGCCCATTTTCCTGTAATTCTCTTCGGGAATAAAGGCTCGATTCTCTGCTGGAAGTCCTGCTACTTTCACTTGAGGTGCAATCCCATCCATTAAACAAGGAGCGGTGTATTTATGCTTATCGAAATCGTCACCATACTGCCATACTTTGTTCCACGATCGTACATTAATTGCTCCAGCGCTCGCATTTTCTGGTGCTATAATATAAAATTCACCAAGGTTGATTTTTCCTTTCAGTTCATCTAACATTCCCAAACTGTAAGCGTATCCCATGCTGTGCGCTACTATAAACAATGTGTCGTTTTCGGATCTATTCGGCAGTTCATTCAACATTTGATACAAATTTCGACCAGCAATTCTTCCGTTCTCTCTTCGTTTATTGAAGCCACTTCTGTTTGGATACGTGTGATGTAATTCATATGTGTTGTACTGAGTAGCAATTCCGAACATTTCCCAGAATGAAACGGACTTCATGCAAGTGTGTTTTTCTGGATCTTTGCATCGATGTGGATAAACGCTTGAGGTAGTTGTAAAATTATAGAGACTTCGGTGATTCGATGTAGCTACTGAAAAATGTCCATCCGCGTAATAATATTCCCCCGGATTGATGCGCTCTATAAACTTTACATCCATTTGATTCCATGGATTCCAATATTCATATCGATCGAAATTGTAGAGTTGATTTTTTGAATTCGGAAATTCTAAACCATTCTTTTGAATATCTTTAAAGTTATCCTCAAAACTGGATCCTAAACTGGTTGGACGATATCCATTAACTAATACTAATATTCGTTTAATTGGATCAGCAAGATCTAGTTTATCTGTAATCTCGAGTCCAATGTGATTGAATGCTTTTTCTCCAACTAACTGGTTATCTGAATCAAAATAACGAACCACCATGTAATGACTCATGGCCGCTGAAGTATATTTTCTAGTCGTCAACTTCAACTGTTCACTATCTGAGTCAAACTTCATTATTTCGGAACCATCTTCAGCTTTCATCACATTAAAATACAGCACCTTTTTCTTTCGACGAACTTCCCATTTTTCGCCCTTTTTTACTAGAATTTCAGATCCGGATTCTTCATTATATATTTCTGGACTTCTCTTTGATTGGACAATTCGTACAACATCCTCTAATTGCTTTCCTTTTAGATACTCTAAATTTCCTTCTTCTATATCAAACATTCTATATCCGAAATTCACCCAAATAAATGAAACATAGAAGGCCACAAATGCAAATGCAACAAGAAATAATCGAACTAAAAATCGAATAAAGCGTCGTTCAGAAGTTTTGTCAACTAATCTGAAAAACACTTTTTTTCTTAAAAACCAAAGTATCAGAAGTATCAATCCGATAGCTATCACATGCAACGGATTAATCGGTCGACCCCATAGGTGAAAGATTGACATAAAAAAGAAGTTATCAATATTTCGATGAAGCGAGGGTTGATTTTCTTTGTACGGACGTTTTATGGCTTTCAGCACACTGCCATCGATCAAATTAATTGTTCCATCTGGGTTTTCTTCCCAGAAATAATAAGCAACTAAACCTGAGTTCGTTTTTACATTCTCATAATCGTCATAAAAGGCAATACTGGGTCCGTTTCTCTGAATAGAAAACCATTGATTTGCAGTAAGTAGTGTGCCCCCAAATCCCGCCATTAGATTTGTTGAGTCAGTACCAACTTCCACCTCATCCAGTCCGCCTAAACCAAACCCAAGCTGCCTTGCAACCTCATTAAAATCATTAGTCAAAGTCTGATCACTAATAAAAGCTACGGCCTTATTTTTGACCATGTATCCACCAACATTTGGATTTGTGAACCGCGGTACAACGAAGATGTAATATGCTTTTCTAGTCGATTTTGGATAACGCTCAAAATAGTCATTTCGAATCCCAATCATTTGGTCCGTAAAGCGATCGTGCGCTAGACTCGGATTCGTCATTAATGTATCAAAAAAAGAAGCTGGTCGATAAGGGAGGCGCAATTTGACCTCAAACTCGACGCCTGCAACTCCATAAATCTGATTCAAATATTGCTCCAACGAATCTCTATTTAAGTTGATACGCATTAAGGGAACAATGATCAACTTGTGCTTTTGGATCTCTGGATAAAAAACATTGATTTTTCCAGCAAAGTCACCATCGTATTGAACGGTAAGGCTGTAATTTTCAGAATATTTCGGGAGGATAATTTGAACAGAATCATCTGAAAGAAGTGACTTTTTTACTCGAATCAGGCTGTCGTTCAGCTGAAAATTCAATTTTGAAAGATCGACAGAATCAATTCCTTCAATCGACAAAAACAAGGTGTCGTTTATTGTTCTTCGCGCACTAAAATTGGGAACCACATATGCCGTATCCGAAAGCTCTATCAACTCATAGTTATCACTTTCCTCCAATTGATGTGCATCAAAACGAGATGAAGACGCACTGAACTCCACCTGCACCTCTTGTCCAAAAGAAAACACGGACAAAAGCGAAATCATGAAACCGAGCAGCCATTCTCTCATTAAAACAAGCACATTTTTAGGTCGAGCCAAAGATATCTAGATTTAATTGAATCAATAAAAAAGGAAGCATCAATTCGATACTTCCTTCCAACCAAATAGATGAAAAAGTTTAGTGTTTCATTCCACCAGGCTTGCAACAAGCTGGCAGTTTTTCCACCGCAGCTTCATCTGCTTTTATATCGTCAGCATCGTAACCAGTATCTGCGATAATCTGACGAATTTCATTCAAAGAAATTTTCTTTGTGTTATACTTTACGGTAAGTTCTTGAGTAACGTAATTTACCTCAGCATATTTTATTCCTTTGGTATAATTTAACACTCCTTCAATTCTATCCTTGCATTCTTGGCACTCTACTGAAGTATGAATTACCGTTTCTTGCCACTTGCTTTCCTTTTCTTGTCCAAAAGAAGTAGACACTAAAAAGATCAACAACAACTGGAAACTCATTTTTAAAACTTTATTCATGATCATGCTTTTGTTTTAATGATAATCTAAATCCTGCGTACACATTCGCACCAACAACTGGCGCCCAAACTCGCGTTGCATCAAATGTGCTGTTGAATGGGTTTTGTGCATCGATAATCGGATTATCTTGTGTATAATTTAATAAATTTTCTCCTCCAATATAAAACTCCCATACTTTGTACGTATGCGTGATTTGAGCGTGAAGAATTGGATAAACTTCACTTTGATTAACTTCTGTAAAATCACCCGAAGGCAACTGGTTAACTGGTAATCTAGCCGAACCAAAAACCGAACATGTGATATCGTAATCCCAACGTTTATTACGTGACTGATAAGCTAAATTCACAAAACCTCTGTGTGTTGGTATCATTACTTTTTGTTGAATCGAACCACCAAATTCCGACTTCACATCGAGCCATTTGTATGCCAACCGAACTTCGAAGCGATCTAATGGCTCCAACGACAACTCTGTCTGTAAACTATTGGAATACGACTTATGCTGAAGGTTCGTGAATACAATTTGATTCGGATCCACATCACGATCTACCACTAATTGATTCTCAAAATTTGTGTGATAAAAGTCAATTGCCAAGGACGCATCGTTCTTTAAAAACTTAAATCGCTGAACAAAGCTACCTCCAACATTCCATGAAATCTCTGGTCGAACAGAATCTGGTGCAATCCAACTTCTTGACGTAGCCAAAAGCGAAATATTGTCAATCATATAATTTGGAACTCTCCACCCTTTTCCTCCTGTTAAACGCAAGTCAGTGAATTCTGTAAGTGCGTATTTCAGGTGGACTCTAGGTGAGAATTGTTCTTTGAAAATCGAATGATAATCAGCTCGCGCTCCAACAACCGCCGAAAGACGAGCTCCCGTGTAAGTATATTCACCAAAAACTCCTGGAACGATTTCGAGACGATCATCGTTTAACGAATCAACCGACTGTTTGATATCACTATACACACCACTCACTCCGAATTTATACTTATGCGTGGATGTCCCAAAAATCCCATCATAAATAGCATTCACATACGCTCGTTTTTCTTCACCAGTAAACGATCGATTTCCAAAGAGGGCATCAACTTGTTGATACTTCACGTTGTAAACAACTCCAATTGAATGCAGCGGTTTATCGAGAAAGAATCCAGTTTTAGCAAATGCATCAATGTGTTTTGATGTCGTTGACACACCATAAAATTGACTGGGTTCACCATTAAATCCGACTTGTCCACCGATTTTATCTTCCAAATATGCATTGAATCCTAACTGTGCTTCCATTTTTTCACCTTCATAATGGTATCGGTTGAATACTGCAAAATTTGATCCATTCGTGATATCACGGAATCCATCTCGGTTTTCATCTACCACAACTGGATTTACTGAAGCATGTGCGAACCAACCAGATGACCACTTTTTCCCGAGTTTAAATCCAGAATTAAAATTCAATTCCGATCGACCGAAGCGGTTCACATAACCATTAAGGTACAAGCGTTCCATTTCTTCGGGTTTCTTTAACTCGAGGTTTACCAGTCCAGCCATGGATTCGTAACCATTAACAACATTTCCTGTTCCTTTGGTGATTTGAATGGATTCAATCCACGTTCCGGGAATAGAATTCAATCCGAAAGAACTTTCTAGTCCTCTTAAATAAGGTATGTTTTCAAATTGGATTTGGGTGTAAACACCATCGAGTCCCATCATTTGGATTTTTTTCGCTCCAGAAACTGCATCTGTGATATTCACATCAACTGAGGCATTAGTTTCAAACGATTCGGACAGATTACAACACGCGGCTTTTCGCAATTCACCACTATTGATTTGTTCAACATGGAGGACCTTTAATCGAGATATAGCATGTGTTTCTCTTTTAACAGCAACCACCACTTCTGGTAACAACTGATCTGAAAAAAGGACAATCTCGAAAGCGCCAAATCGATCAGATTTAGTCACCACAATTGTATCATTGTAATAACCAAAGGCGGAGATCACCATTGTATCAGGCAACTCACGAGGCAAGATAATTTCAAAGGTTCCATCTTCACCTGTTATAGCACCATCGCCTGAATTTAGAAGCCTAACTTTAGCACCTACAACGGTTTCTTTCTGTTTCTTATCGGAGCCATAGACAACTCCATTAACTTGAGCCTGGGCATACTGGAAACAGCACAGTAATGCCAAGACTTTTAATATGTATTTCATTTGATTTAATTTCTTCGTTTAACATCAATTACGGATGCACGAAGACAATCAAATCAACCAAGATTCGTATATAATTTGATAATCCCTGCCGATTAGAGGTGGCGGAGCTCGAAGTCCAGCTGTTGTTAAGTCTACATCTGAAAACTCAACTGATTCAGGAAAGAAAACTTCGAAAGAAGGAATGACTGCTCCAATCAACTGGAAATGCGTAATCTCTTGTGAAAATTCGATTTTAACTTGAAAACGATCTACAGTATCGTCGCAGCAATCATCGTCTGTTGTGTGACTATTTTTCTCAACTTCACAACACGGTGGTAATTCCTGCTGGTGATCACCACAATGCTCGTCGCTTGGCTCAAAAATGACAGATACAAAAGTCCCATCCACTTCACATGTATGCGAAAATACATCAACACCAACAGCACCAACAAAAATGAATGCAGCAGCGAAAAGAGACAGTATGACCTTAAAAACCTTCACTTTAACAAAGTTACATTATTTAAGGACCAATAAAAACCGAAATTCCACTCATTCTTGGATTTTATTATTTGTAATTTTGTAAAAAAAATGAATATGAAAGTTCCAGTAACGGTTTATGCCGAAATGACACCTAATCCATCTACTATGAAATTTGTTGCAAACAAGCACTTA
This sequence comes from Henriciella pelagia, assembly GCA_964219255.1. Classification (GTDB taxonomy): domain Bacteria; phylum Bacteroidota; class Bacteroidia; order Flavobacteriales_D; family Crocinitomicaceae; genus UBA4466. The sequence goes on along the minus strand of CAXPPC010000003.1, from coordinate 196,625 downwards.
TTGGGTACGGGAGATTCCGCTGAGTTCAGTAATATGGCTCAAGCTAAAGGTTATTCACCTCTTGCTGAAGAACTTTTCAAGCTTCCTTTTGTTGACGGCGTATTCATCGCGTCGAACTTTGTTACTGTGACAAAGACAAATAATCTTTCTTGGGATTTCATTACGATGGAATTGCGTGAGTTTATTCGTGAATGGCTTTCTGATGGAAAAGAAGTGTTGGTAATGATGCCACCGAAAAACGAAGTTGTCGTGAACGACGAAGTGAAACCTTCAAAAGTTTACGCAGCTTCTGAATACGATGATGCAATTTCAGATTTGCTTGACCAATACGTGCGTCCTGCTGTTGAAAATGATGGTGGAGCAATTGACTTCAGAGGATTTGAAGACGGAAAAGTTACTGTTGTACTTCGCGGTTCTTGTTCAGGTTGTCCTTCAAGTACAGCAACTCTGAAGGGAGGAATCGAAAACTTATTAAAACAGCACTTACCAGAAGTAAAAGAAGTAGTTGCAGAAAACGGTTGATTACAACCAACTGAACATCGCATCTAGGTCTTCTTTCTTGACCCATTGACCCATTTTCTCAAGGAGCGTTGCTTTCAACTCTTCAACTGTGTAGACGTCTTTTCCTTTTAAATTGTATTCCAATTTGTTTTTTGGAGGTTCGATCGCTTTCACTTCTTTTGCAAAGTAAATTATACTTCCGTTTTCAGTTGCAAGTCCAAGAATAGTTCCAGGTAAACCATTAAATCCTTCTGGACCAACGGTTGGAACTACTTCAGAAGAGAACCAAGCATAAATTCGTGTCGAATCGTTCATTTCCCACATAGCTTTTCGACATACAAATCCAGCAATTTTTCGTTTACTCTCTGTGACTTTCCAAGTTCTTTTAGTCAGTGTATCATTAACGTAAGTCTCTGTTCCCCACATGTTAAGAATAGCCACCTTTTCATCTGTTGCTAGATTATTGTATACCTTATTATGAGTTGTAAGGAATTTCATAAATCCTTGTTCTGGCTCATCACTTTCAATCGGAAGAAAGGCAGATAAACTATCATTGAAGTACAATTCGAACTCTTCAATCTTCCATTTCATATCAGGTTTCAGGAATCGCTTCACTCTTTCGTTATCTCCGTAAAGTTTTTGCAAATTCGTTTTACGTTCATAAACAATTTTCCCTGAAGTGATTTGTGCGAATGATGCAGTTGTTACAAAAAGTAAGCTGCAAACAATCCATATTTTTTTAATGCCAGCCATTATCATCTTCTTCTTTAGTTTTTCTGCTATTAAATCGCAACGTGGCCTTCAACAGGAAGTAGCGCGAAATAATTGTTGTTCTGTAATCTGTAATGATGTTCCCATTGATTTCTCTTCGGGCGTTTACATTCTGATTTAAAATATCATTACCAACTAGTGCGATTTCTAAGTTTTGTGTTTTCAAGAACTTCTTACTCAACTCTGCATTCAAGACGAAAAATTGAGTGTCATAGAATCCATCTCCAGGTTGGGAGTTTTTCGTGAAAGTTCCTTCCGATCCTATCGAGAATCCTTTTGGTAATTTCCATTTAAATCGTGCTCCATAACGCTCTGTTGTAAAAGGCGTTGCAGTATTATTTAACGAACTAATCGCGTTATTGAATCCTATTCTCGCTTCCGTCCCCATTTCTAACGAGTCATTGAAGAAACGGAAAGTGATATCTAACCCCGGATTGATCGCGTAGTTATTTGTGATATTCTCCTGTGATAGAATATAATTCACATTTCTGTAATACGATCCATCAACGCTTGGACGAAATTCAATTTTACGTCCCATAATTGGAAATCCTGCTCCAGCCCAGAAGAATCCAAATGCATTTCCATCTACATTAATTGTTCTAGAAATTGTTCGGCCATATTGATCATAGTTTGTTTCTGTAGAGAAAGCATCTTGCGTCAACCCTAAAGATGCACCAGCATAGACAAATCGACCAGAAAGCGCATTCCAATTATTAAAGTTGATATTCAAATTGTGTACATAATTTGGTCTCAAATTCGGATTTCCTTCTTGCAGTCTGTTTGGATTCGAGTTATCCTGTACTGGTTGCAAGTCATTAATTGAAGGCTGCTGTGAACTTGTTCTGTAAGTAACTTGAATACGCTTGCTCATTGAAGGGCGGAACATATATCGGAAGTTTGGTAGAACGTTAGAGATGTTTTGATTGATTGTCGTATCCGTAATTTTATTGACATTCTCAATATCAATGTTTCGAACACGTGTTCCTAATTCGAAAGAGTGTTTGCTTGTTTCATAATGCAGAACAACCCCACCTCTATGTTGCTGACGTGTGTTATCAAAAATGTTCGAATAAAACGAATTGAAAAGATCATACTCATTTGTCACCGAGTTTAAATCGAAAGTACTTCTGTCTTGAGAATTAAATCCGTATTGGTATAAATACTCAAACTCTAATTTAAATTTCTTACCTATTGGTTCGATGTAAGTTGCCGTTCCTGTGTGCGTTTGATTAGCACTTTGATTTACGCGAGACTGTTGAGTGGTATCGTTTGATTGAGTTGTTAAGAAATAATATGTTCTTGAATCCAATAATCCATCTGTTTCATCTGCTCCCGTCGACAAATCGTAGCGAACCTCTAATTCACGTTTTTTCTTCATGAATTTTCGATTCAATCGAGCATAACCTGATACATCATATCCTTGCGATTCAGTATTATATGCAACACTCGTTCCAATTGTTCGATCTAAATCACTATTAAAGAAATCAGACACGTCTAAATCCTCTGTTGATTCTTGGTCGATTGAAACTTGAGGTTTAATCGTAAGTGTCGTTAACGAATCTAGTTTTGATTCGAGGTTGAAATTAAAGCGATGTGTTTCATTCTGTGTAATGTTCTGCGTTGAATCGTCCGTATAGTATGTGCTATCCGTTAAAAAATATTGAGAACGACTTGCAGAAGTTGCATCCAGGTAGTTGTTGTAATACGAATAGTTGAATCCGATTTTCGTATTCTTTTTCTTCCCGATTTTATCTGAAAAATAGATTCCAGCCATTAATGTTTGAGGAATACCGCTTGTGTTACCTTGGGAATTTCTGTCCCACATATTACCAGATGGCGTTTCGTTATCTAGACCAAATTTTCTCATGTCACCCCAACCGAAATTTGAGCGCGGCGTATTTGATCCTAAGGCAAAAACAGAAATCTTTTGTGCACCATTGAATTTATTCAACAGCAATTCTCCTTCATAAAATGGATTCGTGCCTATTTCATCGTTGATAGGCGTGAGGGCAAAGTCAGAAGCTCCAGAAATACGACCGAAATACCCTTTCTTGGCATCTTCTTTTAGTTTCAAGTCGAGTACTTGGATTTTCTCGCCATCACCGCCAATTCCTTCGTCATCTTCCGCTTCGTATACTTGAACTTCGTCGATACCATCGGCACCAAGATTTTTTGTAGCGATTGTTGGATCTGAACCAAAGAATTCATCTCCATCGACTAAAACTTTACTAATTTCTTGTCCCTGAGATACAATTTTACCATCCTGGTCTACGGTGATTCCAGGTAATTTTTTCAAGAGATCTTCAACTACAGCTCCTTCAGCGACTTGAAAGGAATCAGCGACATAAACCAACGTGTCGCCTTTGTAGTAAATCGGATCTTTGTATGCATAAATAACTACCTCATCCAATTGTTGTGATTTTGAAGGCATTGTGATCGTTGGGATATTAATTTCCTTGTTATCCTCGCTACCGAACATGTAGTAAACCTTCTCATCCGTTGCTGGGTGATCGATGATCAAAGAAAAAGTATCGATTTCGAAACCATTCAATGCAAATTTCCCATCAGGAGTTGTTCTGGTGAAGCCAAGTAGTACCGAATCTTTAATTCGAACGGCCATTACCATTGCATTATTCAGGGGTTGCTGTCCCGTAGTGTCATAAACTGTTCCGTTGATCGACATTTCCTGTGACCAGCTTGTTAATGAAACCAAAAAGACAAAAATTGTCAATAGTTGTTTTAAACGCATAATTACTTCGTTCAATTAGTCAACACAATAGTACGAGAATGAATCCGCGCAAAAGTGTTAAAAATGTTAATAGGTTTAGAAAGGACGATGAAAGGAAGATAATTTGTGATTAATCTATTCCTCTTCAGTTGATTTTGTGGAAACTCCTAATAAAATTTGCTGAATGCCTTGATCTTCAACGCGAGCAAACTCAACCACAAGTGGTGTACCCAACATTTCAGATTCCTGTAATTTTAATTTACTAATAAGTGGTGTGTATTGTTGCACGATCAATGAAGTCGCAAATCCATCTTTTTTGTCCTCTCCAACAACTAAGAAAAGGAAACCACCCATTTCAACAAAACCTTGGAAAGTCGTTTCGAACTCACCTTCTTGCTCCACAACACGCAATGCACGGTCCATTTTCAAGTCCCTTTTATCGACTAAAACAAATGGCTCTTGCTCCAATAATTCCTCGAAAGGTGCGGTGCGATATTTCGTAGCGACAACATTTTCAGCAGTATCATAATATGAACGATACTCCACAAAGTATAAGCTATCTCCTTCGTTTACTTCACGAAATTCTTTACTTGCAACTTTCTTACCACTTTTGATGTAAAAAACATTAGATAGAATAGAAGCTGAATTTGGTTGGATTATCAATTCTCGCATTTTAACCAATTCATTAGAGTCGTTCAGGAATAATTCAACCTCAACTGCTTCTCCAGCTTGATTGGAATAAGAAAGTGAATTTGCCAAGCCGAGTGAGTCATTAAAATCGATCGCATCAATGTACGCTTCGTAATCATTATTCACTTCTGGATCTTGATTTTCAACTGGATTTTCAGTTTCAGAATTTTCACCCTCATTATTTTCACAAGAAGTAAAAACAACCAAAACACTCACTAAAGCAATCAAATACAACTCTTTCAACATAAACTCTTTTATCTATTCAATGAATATTTCACCAAAGGTAACAAGAAAACCGTTGATTTTATTTGGCAAATCAATAAAGAACACGTATATTTGTCCCCGCTAAGCAAATGCGCTTAGAATATATCGCGGGATGGAGCAGTTGGTAGCTCGTCGGGCTCATAACCCGAAGGTCGTCAGTTCGAGTCTGGCTCCCGCTACTAAGAAAAGGGTACTCAGTTGGGTATCCTTTTTTCGTTTATAATATTCTTGACGACCTTCGGGTTAAACAATACTGCGTCAGTTCGTCCCGATAGCTATCGGGACTGGCTCCCGCTACTAAGAAAAGGATACTCAGTTGGGTATCCTTTTTTCGTTTATAACATTTGTGAACTACTTCTTCTTCCAGGTTTTATTTCGCGACCAAGTGGAGATTTGTGGTTGAAAAGCCTCCTTTTTTAAACGATGTAAAATAATTGTATCCTTTTTTATGCTGAGAATTTTATACGAAACAGTTTTTAAAGGTTTCCCTGTTTTTAGCTGTAAAATTGAGTCCTCTTCGGATGCACTCCAAGCATACCCTGTTGTCTTACTGTTATCATTTCCACGATACGTATAGTCGCCGTTTGCACTCAATAAATGATAATTCCTTTTATCCTCTTTCCCCTCTGAAAAATCATCAAAATTCCATTTGCCCACGAGCTGTTTTTCGATGGCATTTCGCTCCTCAAAATGCGCCATTTTTTCGACTTCTTGCTCCTTTTCAGAGGGAACAAGATATTTAATAGCGAAATACAGTAGTATAAAAAGTGGAATGACCCAGAGTCTGGACTTAATTAGGCGTTTCATGTATCAAAAGTATTAAAAAAGAGGATTAATTATGGGCGTTTCCTTCGGTCAGGCTGTTCGCGTTACATGGTGATGGTTATCGAGCTTAGTCGAGATACTGCTACCATCTTATATGCTGAGCTCGTCGAAGTACTTAACGCGGAATTAAGTTTACTGCCAGCACGAAGATGAATAGCTACTTGCACCAACCGCTTATGCAATGGTTGTGAAAAAGGCGACTTTAGAAGCCATTTTGAGCGACTTCATTTGCTTTGCTGTTGGAAAAGTACTAGAAAACGGAGGGCGTGGGCAGCCAAATTAACTGACTGCACTTTCTAATAACTCAATTTCTCCTTCATCGGCGTTCATGCGCACATTTACACCAACAGGTACGGTAAATTTATTGCGAATATGTCCGATTTGAGCTCCGTAAAAAACGGGGAATTTGGCGTTTGAGAAATGTTGTTCGAAGACTTCTTCCAACGTGAAAGAGCGATCGGGTTCTTCGGCGGTGCACTTTCGAAAATTACCCAGTACAAGTCCACTTATTTGATCGAAAACTCCCGCCAATTTTAGTTGGGTCAACATGCGATCGATGCGATACGGTTCCTCCATCACATCTTCGAGAAAGAGAATTTTTCCTTGCCAATCTGGAACGAACTCCGAACCCAAAACTCCGGCAATGACAGAAAGATTTCCTCCATAGAACTCACCTTCTCCCGTTCCTTTAGAATAGGTTGTAATCGAGTGATCGGTTGCTTGGTTTTTGAACGAAATCTGTTCACCATCGACAGTCACTCGCTTAACATATTTTACGCTGTACTCATTCCACGTAGAATTTCCTCCGGGACCGTGGAAAGTCGCCAAACCCGTTTTATGTGAAATCGCGTTGAGCAAAGAAGTAATGTCGCTAAATCCCATAATGACCTTTGGATTCGTTTTGATCTTCTCGTAATCAAGTAAATCCAACAAGCGGGCACAGCCCCAACCTCCACGAATAAAGAAAATACCCTTGACCTCTTGATCTTCGATCAACTCCATGAATTCTTCGGCTCGTTCTTCGTCGGTTGCTGAAAAATAACCCCATTTTTTGGTAACGTTCTTTCCGCGCTTGGTTTTAAATCCCAATTGCTGCAACACCTGTTCGAATTCGGTTACTTCGCTTTCGTCGCGAATCGGTCCTGCCGTTGCTGCTATTCCAATCGTATCTCCTTTCTTCAATCGCTTCGGGAAAATTTTGCCTGTTCTCGGTAAGGCATCGTTGTTTAAATCGGTCGCCGACAAACAGGAAACACCGACAAGCGCAGTTCCTAACATGGGAATAAAAGATCTTCTGGAAATAGACATTCTAGTGATTTTAAGACAATAAGAGTCTAAGATAGTAAGATCTTGTTTTGACGCTAGACTTTAGACATTAAGATAATAAGACATTAAGATTTTAAGACGGATCTTTTTTAGCGATTAATTTGCCATTGTCTTCGAGAAAAAGACACGTTCTGGGTCCATTTGCTCTTCTAATTTCTGGTAGAATTCCGCTTTGTGTTCGTCTTGAATACAGTCTTCAGGGAAGGATAATTGCAATTCCTTGATGTAATCGAAATAAATGGTCTGCTGGTGCTTGCTCACCTTTCGCAATCCAGAGAAGTACAACAAGGTTACCTCGCGATCGGCAACAATCAGTGCTTTTGATGAAAGTCCGACTCTAAATCGATTCTTCGCTCCAACGATACTAAAAATGACATTATCAACCGCACCGATTAAAAAGGCAATGGTCGGCGCAATGGCTTCATGTGAAGTAACGTACAAAGCTGCTGCCACCACAAACATTACGAATGCTTCCAACCACAGGTAGGTTTGCACACGCGACTTTCGTCTATCGCTCACCGGTTGATTCCACTTAAAACGATCTGCTTTGCCAACAATGCGCATGCCCATCCAACGACGAATGCTTCTGCGAACAATTAAAATAGCGAGCATCAATCCCAATCCCAAAAAGATTTCTTGTTTGTATGGAAGGTGTGCTCCCGAAACTTTCAAAAATCCAATTGGAAGGTCAAGTCCTACATAAATCGTCACCAACATCGTCGGCAACAAAAAGACTCCAAGAAGTATGTTTATTGATCTATTCATTTGGGATCATCTTGATCTTTTTCTTGATCATTTCGATTTCGTCTTGAGCACGCTTCACTTTTTTCTCCACGTCTTTTTTCAAGGCATCTGCACCTTTGCTATTCGCGAAGAATCCAAGGTTGTTTTCCAACTGAACGATTTCTTTTTTCTGCTTATCGATTTCTTTACGCAGATCAAATTTAAGGTCGCTCAATAAACGAGATGCATTCGGACTTGCCTTCAACGTTTCGATTTTTGCTTGGAACATCACTTTCTCTTTCTCGTCACCATCAATTTTCAATTTCCCGTACAATTCGTCCATTGACTTTTTAAACGCATTGAAAATCTCGTTTTTGACTTTCATCGGAACGTGACCAGCAGCGTTGAATTCATTCGAGAAATTGCGTAAATCCTCCAATGCTTTCGACTTATCTTCTGGTAATTCGTAAGCTTCGATCGCTTTCAAGATTTCTTGTTTTTTCACCAAGTTATCTTCGAATGCTTTATCTTTTTCATCAAAGTGTTTCTGACGAGCATCAAAGAATTCGTCGCAAGCACCACGGAATTGCTTCCACAATTTTTGTTCGTTTTTACGACCTGCGTGACCGAGTTGTTTCCAACGCTTTTGCAATTGGATAATTTGATTCGATGTCTCCTTCCAATTCGTTGACGATTTTAATTCGTTTGCTTTATCGATCAACTCTTTTTTCTTCTCTGCTACGGCATCAAATTTCGAGTTGATTTCACCAAAGAAATCCTTTTTCGCATCGAAGAATTGGTCGCACACCGCACGGAATGCTTTCCAAATTGCATCACTTTCTTTTTTAGGACCGAAACCAATCGCTTTCCAACGTTCTTGCAACGCCAAAATCTCGTTAGTTTTCTTGTCCCAGTCCGAAGTTGACTTCCAATCTGGTTGTGTCGTCATTAACTCAGTGATTTCCGTCACCAAAGACTGTTTTTGATCCAAATTTTGTTGCTGTGCAGCACGACGATCTTCGTAGAAACGATTAATGCGGTTGTACAACGAACGTACTTCTGTCCAGTAACCTTCTTTCAACGTCTCCCACTCTTCATTTGGCACCGGTCCGATATCTTCCCAGTCGTTTTGAAGTTGCTTGAGTTGAGTTTCGATTTCCTTGATCGATTCTTCTTTTTGAAGATCTTTCAACTTCTGAATCACATCCAATTTAAGTTGGTGATTTCTGTGGAAATCGTGATCCTTCAGTTGTTTGTAAATATTGATATTGTAGAAGAAATCCTCCAATAACTTCGAGTATTCCTTTTGGATATCATTTCGTTTGTCACGCGGAATATCTCCAATCGTTTTCCACTCTTCTTGAATTTCTTTGAACGCACCAAATGCCGCTCCGATATTCTCTTCAGTGGTAACGATTTCACTCAATCGCTTGATGAGTGCACGTTTTTGACCTAGGTTTTTGGATTGAATTGCTTTTTTCTCGTCCGCTTTTTCTTTACGTGCCGTTCTGTAGGCATCAAACAAGGTGTAGAATTCCTCTTTTCCGAAATCCGTTTCCAGTGTTGGTACTTCTTCACCGCGATCTTCCGCTTCGAGTTGACTTACTTGAAATTTACGTTCTTCTTCGAGGACATAGTCATCAAATTTTGAACGCAATTCATTTACATCGCGACTTACCGACAATACATCTTCGTTCGCTGCTAATTCTTTCAGTCTTGCAATAAAATCCAAACTTTCCATTTCTTATCCTATTACGTGTTCCATGCTAAAATCCGTCAATTTCACGAATTCAGCAATACGACTGTCTAAATCCGCTTGAGAGATTTCAGCCAATCGTTCAGTTCCAAATTTTTCAACACAGAAAGAAGCCAATGCCGATCCGTGGATCATTGCACGCTTCATGTTATCGAAAGATACTTCGTTTGAGCTTGCCATGTATCCCATGAATCCACCTGCAAATGTATCTCCTGCTCCAGTTGGATCGAACACTTCTTCCAACGGCAATGCTGGCGCGAAGAATACTCTGTCTTCATTAAATAACAATGCTCCGTGTTCTCCTTTTTTGATGATCAAGAATTTAGGTCCCATAGCGCGAATCACTTTCGAAGCCTTCACCAATGAATACTCTCCCGACAATTGACGTGCTTCTTCATCATTAATGATCAACACATCTACCATCGAGATTGTCTTTTTCAAGTCATCCATGGCGATATCCATCCAGAAGTTCATGGTATCCATCGCAATCAATTTCGGACGATCAGTCAAACGCTCGATTACTTGGCTTTGAACTTGTGGACTTAAATTTCCTAACAAAAGGTAATCCGAACCTTGATAGCTTTCAGGAATAATTGGATCGAAGTGTTCCAAAACATTCAATTCAGTGATTAAGGTATCACGTGAGTTCATATCGTTATGGTAGCGACCAGACCAGAAGAAAGTTTTCTCTCCTTGTTTAATTTGCAATCCATCTAAATCCACACCACGACCTTTCAATTGGTCTAACATTTCCTGTGGAAAGTCCTCTCCAACAACCGATACGATACGTTGGTCTTTCTCATAAAATGATGCTGCGATAGCAATGTATGTTCCTGCTCCACCGATGATTTTATCGGTCTTTCCAAATGGTGTTTCGATGGCATCAAACGCCACTGATCCTACTGTTAATAAACTCATTTTCCTAAAAATTATGGTGCAAAGATAAGGATTGCGTTAAGAACTCGTAGAAGATTGAGTTAAGATTAGAATAAACAGTGAGGACAAGAGCCTATTTCATTCACGAACGAGGAAATTTATTACCGATTGTTTTTTCGCTAATTCGTCTGTAAATTTGATCGGGTATTCATGAATCCTTATTGAATCAGAATTATTCAATGGATATAAATGACTAATGTTTAACATTTTAGTACTGCAATCCAAACTAAATCTCATTCCGTTCACAATTGTATCTGTAAACTGTTCAAATTCAATAGAACTCAAAATAAACTTATCTACCAAAGTATCATTTCTATAACCTTCAAAAATTCCATTTGAGGATATTAAACAATAATATTCAAAGCCCTCGCTACTTGGTGTAACATCATAAAAATAATCAGTCCCTATGTCAAACCACTGTCTTATTCGCGTTTTATACCATCGCCATTTACCTACATAAACGGTTTCTTCACCTTCTAAAGTTACACCCGTGCAAGGCTCGGGAACTTTGTCTTTTTTACAAGAGGTGAAACTCAGGGCTATTAAAACAAAAACTACTTTCAGTACAATATTTAGAGAACTCGCCAAATGATTAGGTTTTACTCATGCAAGCTACCATTTTTTTCATTTTTATCCAAAAGACGATCACCAAAAAGCAAATCGTTCAAAAAACACAACAAATCCCCACAAAAAGTCGTTAATAAGTAAGTCTCCGACTCCCTAAAACTGTTATACATTCGGATAATTTTGTAGTATGCTCAAAAAGCGACTGTTTCGTTTTCTCAAATGGTTCTTCGGAATTGTGCTCTCCTTAATGCTCATCATTTCGGGGATTTTGTACTTTTTTAAGGATGAGATCATTGCGAAATTTGTCGAAGAGATCAACAGTCACCTCAAAGCTAAAGTGGAAGTTTCCAAAGTGGATATTGCTTTTTGGGGCTCTTTTCCGAATTTATCGGTCGATTTCCATCATGTTTTTGTGCCCGATTCGTATCCCAATGCAACTAAACTCGATACTTTATTGTACACCGATCGCATCCGTTTGAAGTTGAACCCAATGGATATTTGGCGCGAAGATTACACGGTTAAATCGATTGAAGTAAGTCCGGGAACGATTAAATTGAAAGTAAACAACGAGGGAGTTACCAACTATGATATTCTGAAAGAAACGAACGACTCAACTGCCTCAACAGGGTTCGATCTTAACTTAAACTCGATTGAATTTGCAGATTTTCGAGTTTCGTATAGAAACAAAGCGACCGATCAAGTGTATCGCACGTATTTGAAAGAAATGGAGCTCACAGGAGCACTGAGTTCACGTGTTTTCACCACCAAAGCGAAGAGTAAATTGGCGATTTTGGAGGCTCGGAGCGGAAACGTAACGCTGATTCGCAATCAACCGGCGAGTTTATCGATTCAAGTGAATGTCAACCAAGATTCAAACTCCGTTACTATTCCGCCATCAGTGATTTATGTCGCTGGACTTCCTTTCAATTTTAACGGGAATGTCAACTCCGATAACTACGACTTCCATCTGGATGCCAACAATATCAGCATTGCGGATGCCGCGAATAGTTTCTCGCTTCGTCAATCGCAAGACGTGAAAAATTTTGAGGGAACTGGGAAAGTTTTATTCGATTTGGATATTGATGGGAAAAATGAATCCACTTCACCAACGCAAGTTGATTGTGCTTTCGGAATTCAATCGGGTTCACTCAAAGATCCAACTTCTGGTGTGCGCATCCGTCAACTAAAATTGGATGGAAAATACTCGAATCGTGGTGGTAAGAAAAAAGAATTTTTGGAGCTGAAGAACATTTCGTTCACTTCACCTGGCGGTCCGTTTACTGGAAATATTTTACTGACTCAATTCGACACCCCTCGACTGGAAGGTGATGCAATTGGAAGCATCGATTTGGGATTTGTGCAATCACTTGTGGCAGTTCCTGCGATTTATCAAGTACAGGGAATGGTGGATTTACAGACCAACTTTTTGGTGACCACAATCGTCAACGAAGATGAATCTGTTGTGCACAACATCGATCGCTGCGAGGGACAGGTGAAATTAAACAACGTAGCGCTGCAGTTGGTAGATGATAAACGTATTTTCTCGGACATGAACGGTCAGATGTACCTTCGCAACAACGAAGCAGGGATGGACGATCTTTCACTTCGTATCAATAATTCTGACTTCCTGTTGGATGGCGTTTTCAAAAATATCATCGATTATTTCCGTGGAACAGGTGACTTGCAATCGAACATTTCCATTGTGAGTAATCGCATTGATATTGAAGATTTGGGAACCGAAAGCAAGGCCGATAAAATGGATCAGCCACGCAGTTTTATTTTGCCTAAAACTATTTTCGGGGAGGTCGATTTGGAAGTAAAACAACTCAATTATAGTGGACATAAATTCGAAAATCTCGAAGGAAACATGTCGGTAAACAATCGCATTATTCACTTCCCACGAATTGCTGTTCGAAACGGAGGCGCTGATGTTCGAGGGTCGATCACGATTGATGAAAGAAGTCCCGAATATTTCTATTTGACGAGTCAACTCGTATCGAAAAACATCAACTTCAAGCCACTTTTTGCTGAATGGGATAATTTCCGTCAAGACGTAATCAAAAGCGAAAACATTCATGGAATTGCGCAAGCTAACGTTTCATTTGAAGCACCATTTGATTTACGAACGGGAATCATTTCGAAAGGAATTAAGTCGACCATTGGACTCCAAATTGATGACGGTCGTTTGACCAATGTTTCCACGTTTAAATCGATCACCGAAAGTCTACGAACTTCAAGTATTAAAACCATACTTGGAAAACAAAACATCAACACCTTCGAGCAGAAATTATTGGATTTACGCTTCGACCGACTGACGAATACATTGATTATTAAAAATGGTGTTTTAACTATTCCATCCATGTCGATATCATCTTCTGCTTTAGATGTTGAAGTCTCTGGTCAGCATACCTTCGATAACGAGATAGACTATCGATTTGGATTCCGTTTTAGAGATTTGAAGCGACAAGAATCGAGTGAATTTGGTGAAGTTGTTGATGACGGAACAGGAATTCGAATTTTCATGCGGATGTATGGAACGATTGACGAACCAATAATCGAGTGGGACAAACAATCGCGTAAGGAACAAGCCAAGGAAAATCGCGAAGAAGCAAAGCAAGATGCGAAGTCCATTTTGAAATCCGAATTTGGGTTATTCAAAAACGACACAACGGTGAAGACCTACATTCAAGATCGCACGCCAAAAGAAGAATTGATTCTGGAATTCAATCCAGTTGATTCCATCGACCAGATTTTAGACGAGTCGAAACCGAAGAAAAAAGACACCAAATTAGGTCGTGCTTTGGAGAAAATGAAACGTCAAGCTGAAATCGAAAAGAAAGAAGCTGAGGAAGAATTTATTATTGATTAATGGATGATTATTCGTTCAATAGCAATTCCAACTTCTGATTCCACTTGAACGAAATGAATACCGTTTCTTCCGGATAAATCAATAGCTACTTGAGAAGCATTTATCTGATCTTTCTGAAGAATAATTCTACCCGCTTGATCGATTACTTTGTACGACTCAATTATATTTCCATTCGATTTGATGGCTACTTTTCCAGAAGATGGATTTGGATAAACCATCAAATTCAAATCCGATGTTGATTCTTCCATTCCAGCAACATATGTCTGTGCAAGTTTAACCGCTTCGAAAGCATTCACGCGACCGTGCCCCATTTCGTTGTTCCATGTTCCATGAACCGAAGTTGAATCGTACACATATCCACCTGTTCTGTCGGCTGTCATATTGATAATCGCACGTACATCTTCTGCCATCAAATTCGGATTCACAGCCAAAACTAATGCGGCCACTCCAGCTGCATTTGGACACGCAGCACTTGTTCCGTTGAATGTGTATGTGTAATTCCCTGTGCTAAATCCACCTGATCCCATAATGTCCGAAGTAGCAATTTTCACTCCAGGTGCACTCACGTCCAAACCAGGACCATATGTTCCACCCCAGTTTTCTCCAGAACAATCCGATGGATTTTTACGTTCATCACACATGCTAGTCGCACCAACAGCAATTGTTGAAGCAAGATTCCCGGGCCACAACACATCTGAAATATCATCATTTCCTGCTGAGAAGAACATGGCAATTCCCTTGAAGTTTCGAGCATCTGTGTGCGCTTCATTGATCTCTGCATTCACAATCGCCGTATCAATTTGGAGTACTTGGATGTAAAGACTACTCAATCCAGCTGAAACACTCATAATATCCGCATCAGCAATTCTCCAAGCGTAAGCAGCTCCATCCAAGAGGGCCGTTGTATTTGAAGTCGCCTGCACACCGATTCCAGCTCCGTAATCCATGTAATAAAATACGCGGATTGGAACAATTTTACTTTGGTAAGCAATACCAGCAGTCCCAATTCCATTATCACCTTCTGCAGCGACAATTCCGGCGCAGCTCGTTCCGTGTCCATCACTCGAGTAATTCGGTGTAGGTGCACCGTGCGTATCGTTTGTTGAATCGGCAAAACCATCAAATCCTGGCAATAAATTGTTCAATAAATCTTCTTGTAAAGTATCCACTCCGCTATCGAGTACCGCAATCTTAATGCTTGCATCTCCAGTTGTAATTGTCCACGCCGAATCCACCGACATATCCGCACCGGGAATTCCATTGTATTGAATAGCAGATCCCGTGTTTTCTAATGCCCACTGACGATTGTAAAGTGGATCATTGACAGTTGGAGAAAGTGTAAATACTTGATCGATACTAATTGAAACAACTTCTTTCGACTGTTCCATTATTGATCTTAAAGAGAACAATTCTTCGTCATTTCGAGCACTAGTTGCAACAATAAACAAGTTTGGAATAAATCGATGTAATTCAACTGAACTATACTCCAAAACCGGAGCATTTCCCGTTGTTTTTACCAATAATCGGTTCGTATTAAATGCAAATTGACTGTCAACTCTTCTCACTTCAGAAACGAAACAAAATTCGCCTAATTCAGACTCATCTGCTTCCACCATTATCATTCCCTTTTCAGGAAATTGTTGGATGACTTGAGCACCTTTTTTCATCAGTTCGTATTGCAATGCTGACAAAGACTGATCGGAACAAGTTCCAACTGCGAATTGAGCTGAAAATGCAACAAAAGAAATAAAGAATAAGGCTGTAGAAATGATTAGTGTTCTCATAGATAATAAGTTGAAGTGCTAAAGATAGAAAAACCAAATCAGTATTAATGTGCTTAAAATCAAACAGTAGCAAAAACTTTATTTATCTTCACATGAACCAAAAGGATTTTTAATGAAAAAGTATGCCTTACCCCTAGTTCTTGCGATATTTGCAGGATGTTCAACAACAGATGATATGTTACAACCACCAAAAGCAAAAAAAATAGAAGAGAAATTGTCGATTCACGGCGATGAACGCATTGATAATTATTTCTGGATGCGTCTTTCTGACGAGCAAAAAAATGCAGAGACTCCGGATGAACAAACTCAGGATGTCCTCGATTATTTAAATGCTGAAAATGATTACTTGAAAGAGGTAATGAAACATACGGAAACACTTCAGACTTCATTATACGATGAAATTGTTGGACGTATCAAGCAAGATGATAGCTCAGTTCCTGTGAAAGTGAACGGATATGTTTATTACAATCGCTTTGAAGATGGACAAGATTATCCGTTGTATTGTCGAAAGAAAGGGTCTGAACAAGGCGAGGAAGAAGTGATGTTGAATGCTCCTGAAATGGCTGAGGGAACAAGTTATTTTGCAATTGGACAGCAAACGGTGAGTGAAGACAATCGATTGTTGGCTTACAGTTTAGATTTAGTTTCTCGTCGACAGTATACAATTCACATCAAGGATCTGAAAACTGGAAAAACTTTAGAGGATAAAATTGAAAATACGACTGGTGGAATCACATGGGCGAATGACAATAAAACTATTTTCTATGCAAAGAAAGATCCGGTCACTTTGCGATCATTTCAAATTTTCAGACATACCATCGGGACCGATCAATCGCATGATGTTTTAGTCTACCAAGAAGATGATGAAACCTTTGGTTGTGCCGTATTTAAAACAAAATCCCGTCAGTATTTGATGATTGTTTCTTACCAAACGCTATCAACAGAATACAGATATTTGGATGCCAACGATCCAACAGGAGAGTGGAAAGTTTTCCAAACGAGACAGCGCGATTTAGAGTATTCAGTCGATCATTTCCAAGACAACTTCTTCATTGTCACAAACGATAATGCAAAGAATTTTAGATTGATGAAAACTGGACTTTCCAATACATCAAAAGAGAATTGGGAAGAGGTTATTCCACATAGAAAAGACGTATTGTTAGAAGAAATTGAGATTTTCCGCGATCATCTAGTGGTGAGTGAACGCAAAAATGGGTTGACCCAATTACGCGTTATTCAATGGAACGATTGGTCTGAGCATTACATCGAATTTAACGACCCAACTTACTCAGCACACACGGTTGCCAATCCAGAATTTGAAACAGAATTCCTCCGTTTTTCTTATACATCATTAACGACTCCGAATTCGGTGTACGACTACAACATGAGAACGAAACAGAGAGATCTCAAAAAACAACAAGAGGTTCTTGGAGGGAAATTCTCACCAGATAATTATGTTTCTGAACGCATTTATGCTACGGCAAGAGACGGCGTAAAAGTTCCGATTTCAATCGTTTACAAAAAAGGATACAAGAAAGACGGGAAACAACCGCTTCTTTTGTACGGTTACGGTTCTTACGGAGCGACAATGGATCCTTACTTTAGCTCGGTACGTTTGAGTCTGCTCGATCGTGGATTCGCTTTTGCAATTGCTCACATTCGCGGTGGACAAGAAATGGGTCGTGAGTGGTACGAAGACGGAAAACTTTTGAAGAAGAAGAATACTTTTTACGATTTCATCGACTGTGGGAAGTATTTGGTTGAAAACGATTTCACTTCATACGACCATTTATATGCCCAAGGAGGAAGTGCTGGTGGATTGTTGATGGGAGCTGTGATCAATATGGAGCCGCAAATGTGGAACGGAGTGATTGCTCAAGTTCCATTTGTTGATGTTGTTTCAACGATGTTGGATGAATCAATTCCATTAACCACGGGTGAATTTGATGAATGGGGGAATCCAAAAGACAAAGAATACTACGACTATATTAAATCGTATTCGCCTTACGACAATATTGAGCAAAAAGACTATCCAAACTTATTGATTACAACAGGTTATTGGGACAGCCAAGTGCAATATTGGGAACCAGCAAAATGGATTGCAAAACTTCGCGATTTAAAAACAGACAATAATCTATTGATTATGCATTGCAACATGGAAGTCGGTCATGGTGGTGCTTCAGGTCGATTTGAACGATACAAAGAAGTCGCTTTGGAGTACGCATTCCTCCTCTATTTGGAAAATATTACGCAGTAAGAACACCGAAATTCATGGAGGATTACAGAAATAAAGTGATCCTCTGTGGAAAATTCCGTTTCTTTGCACCAAAGATTTGAAGAGATGGCACATAAGTCGGGATTTGTAAGTATCGTTGGGAGCCCAAATGTTGGGAAATCTACCCTGATGAATAAGCTCGTTGGGGAGAAGTTATCTATCGTTACTTCAAAGGCACAAACGACTCGCCACCGCATTTTAGGAATCGTCAATAACGAAGATTATCAGATTGTTTTCTCGGACACACCAGGTGTTGTAAATGCGTCGTACAAGCTCCATGAAAACATGATGGACTACGTAAATATGTCACTAACAGATGCTGACGTAGTAATTTTTGTGACGGAGCCGCGCGAAACAGAAATGAATCACAAAGAAACATTGGAGCGCATTCAAAAATTGAAAGTTCCGGTGATTTGTTTGATTAACAAGATGGATTTGTCCGACCAAGCCAAAATGATGGATAAACTGAATTATTGGCAAGAACGACTACCAAATGCGAATGTTTTTCCGATTTCAGCATTGCACGGATTCAACATTGATGGTGTTTGGGAAGAAATCTTGAAAGGAATTCCTGAAAGTCCGCCGTATTTCGATAAGGAAGCAATTTCGGATCGACCAATGCGATTCTTCGTTTCGGAAATCATCCGTGAAAAGATCTTCATTCATACTAAAAAAGAAGTTCCTTACTCATGTCAAGTTGAAATTGAAGAGTACTTGGAAGAACCAGATATTACGCGAATCAGAGCACTGATTATTGTTGAACGCAATTCTCAAAAAGGAATTATCATCGGAAAAGGTGGTGATATGTTGAAACGAATTGGTCGTGAAGCGCGTATTGAAATCGAAAAATTCATCGAAAGCAAAGTATTCCTCGAAACATTTGTGAAGGTGGATAAAGATTGGAGAGGATCAGAACAAAAACTGAAAAAATACGGTTACTAGTCGCTGATCATTCATCAAAACTGACAGAATAAAAAAATGGGAAATATTATTGCGATCGTAGGTCGACCAAATGTTGGTAAATCGACACTTTTTAATCGGTTGACGGAATCGAAAAGAGCTATCGTTAAGGAAGTTAGTGGAGTTACACGCGATCGATTATACGGTCACGGAGAATGGAACGGAATTGAATTTTCTGTCATCGACACAGGAGGATATGTTCGTGGATCTGACGATGTGTTCGAAGGTGAAATCCGCAAGCAAGTTGAAATTGCGATCGACGAAGCAAATGTGATCATTTTTGTAGTTGATGTAATGACTGGAATTGTTGATCTCGATGAAGTTGTTGCCAATTTACTCCGTAAATCGAAAAAGAAAGTTTACATCGTTGCCAATAAAGTCGATAATACTGAGCGTGTTGGTTTATCTTCTGAATTCTGGTCACTTGGACTTGGAGAAGTGTTCGACTTATCTGCTACAAATGGTAGTGGAACTGGAGAACTTTTGGATGAAGTTGTAAAGGAATTCGACAAAGACTTCGATGTTCGTCGCGAAGAAGATGAATTGCCGCATTTTGCAATCGTTGGAAAACCAAATGTTGGGAAATCCTCTTTGGTAAATGCACTAACAGGAGAAGAAAGAAATATTGTAACGGACATTTCGGGAACAACTAGAGATGCTGTCAATACACGATATAATGCTTATGGATTCGATTTCATGCTGGTGGATACTGCTGGAATCAGAAAGAAGGCAAAAGTGACAGAAGATATTGAGTACTACTCGGTACTTCGTTCAGTTCGCGCTATCGAAAATTCGGATGTGTGTATCTTCATGATTGATGCACAAGAAGGATTGCAAAAGCAAGATTTGAACATCTTCTACATCATTGAAAAGAACTCAAAAGGAGTCGTTGTTTTGGTTAACAAATGGGATGCGGTTGAAAAAGACCACAAAACAATGTTGGAATACGAAGACAAAATCCGTGAACAACTGGCACCATTTAAAGATGTTCCAATCATTTTTACTTCAACTGTAACGAAACAGCGTATTCACAAAGCACTTGAATCGGCGATGGAAGTGTATCAAAACAGAACACAGAAAATTCCAACTTCGAAGTTAAATGAGATCATGTTGGAGATCATCCAAGCGACTCCACCACCATCTGTAAAGGGTAAGTATATCAAGATCAAGTTTGTACAACAATTACCAACGCACTCGCCAGCATTTGCATTCTTCTGCAACTTGCCACAGTATATTGGTGACAGTTACAAGCGATTTGTTGAGAACCGATTAAGAGAGCATTTTAACTTTACTGGGGTACCAATTAAGATTTTCTTCCGTAAAAAATAAACTGTTCACATTTCGTGGATAAGTTCGTTAGTTAAGTTGACTTTCCGAGCATCATTTCTATTAATTTTAGTTGAATGAAATTTGGAGCAATCGACATAGGGACCAATGCAGCACGACTGTTGGTAGGAGAAGTTATGGTGGACAAAGAATCCACTTTTATTCAAAAAATTTCATACACACGGATTCCACTGCGATTGGGAGAAAATGTTTTTGACTTAGGCGAAATCAGCGAGAAAAAACAAACTGAGTTCATCAAAACTATGCAAGCCTTTAAGTTGGTTGCTGACATTTTTGAAGTTACCGAATTAAGAGCATGTGCTACATCTGCCATGCGTGAAGCTGCGAACGGCGAAGAGGTAAAGCAAAAAATTTTGGATGAAACCGATGTAGACATTGAAATCATTTCTGGCGATGACGAAGCCAATATCATTTTTTCCACTTTCACTTTATTGAATATTGACCCTGCCATCCCTTACATCGTTGTTGATGTTGGAGGAGGTAGCACCGAAGTAAGTGTTTTTGAAAAAGGTGAACGTGTTGCTTCTAAATCATTCCAAATTGGTACACTTCGTATTCTAAAAGAGAAAATCGACCCAAATATTTGGAGTGATATGCACGATTGGCTGGCTAATCACGTTGACATTTCTGAATTACACCAGATTTATGCAACAGGTGGAAATATCAATAAAACGCACAAAATCTTAGGAGCAAAAAATTTAGAACCAATCAGTTTAGAAGCTTTGCAAGGATTAAGAGACGAATTAGGAGGGTTGACATTATCAGAGCGAATTCACCGTTACCAACTGCGTCCTGACCGTGCTGATGTTATTGTTCCAGCTTTAGATATCTATACATATATCCTTCGTGAACTCGATTGTAAAGAAATAATTGTCCCAAAAATTGGACTTTCAGATGGAATGATCTATAATATGTATCTCAAACATTCGGATATTTTATGAAATCAATAATCGTTATCACCTTTGCGCTTTTTGCATTTTTTGGAACTGCACAAGTAAATCCTCATGCAATTGGTCTTCGAGGATTAATCGGGAATTACGGTTCCGGTGGAGAAATTTCTTACCAACATGGATTGGGAGATGCGAATCGTCTGGAGCTCGACTTAGGTTGGAGAACCAATCGCTGGTGGAATAATAAAAACAAAGATCTATATCGACATACAGCCATCACTGGAGTTTACCATTGGGTATTTAATTTGGACCAAGGTGTGAATTGGTATGTTGGTCCTGGTGCCCAATTAGGTTGGTTTTACTACCGCGATTATGAGTATATCACCAATGATGGAGCGTATGTGTACAAAGACGATCGTGGTGCATCTCTTTCTGTTGGTGGACAGATAGGAATTGAATATGATTTTAACACGAATGGAGCTCCACTTCTTATAAGCTTAGATGCCAGACCAATGTGGAATTTTATTGGCTATTATTCAGACTTCGGATACGGCGTTGCATTATCTTTACGCTATACTTTTTAGAATGAAAACACTTTTTTGGGGAGTTTTAATCACTCCATTTTTAGTCGGGAGTTGCATCCTTGAAAAAGATGAAACACCTGTTGAGTCTGATGTAGTCGAAGTTGACTCTTCATTTATAGAAATAGACACAGTTCCAAAAGTAACTGGAATTGGGGGAATATTCTTTGGATCTACAAACCCAGAAGAATCGCGTAAATGGTATGGTGAAAATCTTGGGCTTGCCATAGACGATTATGGTTCACCATTTGAATTCAGAAACGCAAACGATCCAGAAGAGATTAATTACCTCCGCTGGGCTCCAATGAAAAAGAAAGCGGCGGAATTTAAGCCTTCGAAGAAGTCATTTATGATCAATTACCGAGTTCAAAACATCGAAGGGTTAATTCAAAAG
The DNA here is from genome assembly GCA_964219255.1 of Henriciella pelagia. Taxonomy (GTDB): domain Bacteria; phylum Bacteroidota; class Bacteroidia; order Flavobacteriales_D; family Crocinitomicaceae; genus UBA4466. The sequence goes on along the minus strand of CAXPPC010000003.1, from coordinate 174,438 downwards.
TTGAAAAACAACAATGTAACCTTCACCGACTCACTGATGAGTTATGAATACGGAAAGTTCATCCATATTATGGATAATGATGGTAACAAAATCGAGTTATGGGAGCCAGTTGATAGCGTTCTTACCTTGATTGGAGGAGCTACTACCAAATAAATCCTATTTCTTTTCTTCAACTTTCACGCGAACACCTTCCGAATGCGAAGTAAATTCTGGTGCGTACATACACTGAATTGTCGTAATTCCATTTGAGAATTCACCCGCATGTTGAACGCGTAAATCGTATTCAAAAACATACGTTCCTTTTGGTATGTAATCGAAGAAGAAATTCGTCGAAGCATCCTTTGTTGCCTGATAATAACCCAATCCATCTTGAAAGTGATATCTAGACAACACATTCACCGGCTCAAATCCAGCAGCACGCATATCTTTCATGTGAACGTATTCAAGATTTCGATCTGAACGTAATTCAATTCGAACGCGAACCAGTTCTCCCACTTTCAAATCAGACTTTGATTTTATTGACTGTAATTCTTCTCCATTCTCTCCTATCACCACTTTGAACAATTGTTTCTTCAATTTCAAGTTGGTCTCTGCGAAGGTGATCTTATCAAGATCCTCAAAATATTGCCAATAAGCAGCTCCCCAAGCAACACCGTCCGTTGATTTTGATACAGTAATATTTCCAAATTCTGGTTGAACTTCATCTTTCTCCCAAGCTGTCTTGAAATAGCCCGTCCCAGCTTCAGAGTTCACCTCGAATGGATTCTCACTTGGTTGATCAACATAAACGATTGGTTGGTTATTCAATTTCACTTGAACCAATTCGTCACTTGCTAACAAGTCACTACCGCGTAATAACAAAGCATATACAGCTTCAGTAGTTTGCTTAGTCGTTTTCCAATTCGTTGTTTGTTTTTGTTTCAGCAACCAAATTTTCAATTCCTCCACCGAAGCAAAATCGTTACCTACCTCATCGAACAACTCAATCATTAAGGCTTGCGTTTCAATTGGGGCTTGATACCAATAATATCCCGCCTTGTATTCCTTCCAATACATTCCAAATTCTTCCCACTGAATCGATCGATCTTTCAACGACTTGTATATATCCGTTGCCAACTCAGACATATCCATACGATTTGCACCTAAGGCTAACATTGCTTCACCAGCCAATGAAAAATCTTTCCAGTACTTCTTCGCTTGATCTTTGTAGTAATTCACTGCTGTCAACGTCTGTTGATCCATCTTCACATCTTTGAAATAAGAGCGCGCGTAGAAATATTGAATTTGAGAATATCCAATGTGTTTGTTTGTCAAGTAGTCTTTATCGTATTTCTTGGCCCAACGATAATCTTCAACAATCTTCTCATCTAAATACTTCACGGCTTTATCCAACATATTCTTCACTCTTTGATCTTCTTTAAGTGAGTGAATTCCGAGATGATCCAAATGTCCCATTCCCGTTACAATATGCTGCGTGATGTAGCGATTCTCTTTCATTCCAGGGAACCAAGGCCAGCCCCCATTAATCGATTGAGCTTTTAAGGTTTTCTTTAACGCCTTATCCAACTCTTTTTCCATTCGATTTAAATCTAAAAGCGTTGCTAAATTTCGCTTCGATTCTTCCTCATTTTTAGCATCTAAAACCCAAGGAGTTTCTTGAAGTAAAACCGATTTCAATTCTTCATTTTTCTGAAGATTTGAATAGAATGCTTCAGGTGAATCTTCTCCCCATTTTTCGATCACCTCACGGATTTTTGGATTCGAGTTCATCAAGTGAGTCGCGATTGCATTCGAATAGTATCTCGTAAACGTTTGTTCCGCACATTCGTATGGATACTCCATCATATAAGGCATTGCTTGAACAGCATACCAAGCTGGATTCGAAGTGAATTCCAATGTAAAACGATGTTGTTCAAGTGACTTGCTTTTCTTTGAATCGATCAACTTTTTAAACTCGAAATTTTTCGATTCCTTACCACGAATAGGCAGCGGTAGTGATTCAGTCACCAGCATTCGGTTACTCAGAATTGGCAATACATTCTCCTCACCATCCGAGTGAATTCCGGCCGCAGCAACAAAGCGATATTTCACCAAAGAAAGTCCATTCGGCACTGAAATTTTCCAGCTCACCACTCTACTTTCTCCTTTATTTGATGTAAACAATTTGGCCGTTTGGGTCAAGTTGAATTGATCATTAATCACCTCATCCGTTTCTGGATCAAGTAAGAGCAATTGTGCTTCTCCAGCTAGATTGTTCTCAGATAAATTCGAAATTTTAGTTGAAAGGATAATCTCATCTCCTTCTCGCAAGAAACGTGGCACATTCGGAACTACCATTAATTCCTTTTGGGTCACCACTGTTTCGGTGATCGTTCCAATTTTCAGATCCTTTGTGTGTGCGAGACCGTTGAATTTCCATTTCGTAAGCGATTCGGGAATTGTGAATTTAATCGACACATTTCCTTCGGAATCTGTATGTAATTGAGGGTAGAAAAACGCTGTTTCATTAAAGTTTGTGCGTGCTTTCACTTGGGTTAAATCCACTTTATCTACCTGACCTTGCTCTTGAGCTCTATTATCAAAGTCATCATCGGAAGGGGCGTTTAATGTTCTTGTCGCTGCATCTTTTCTGCCACCCGCAAGCCTTTCAGCTTTACTCTTACGTATACTCACATTACCGGCAACTGCCACTTCTTCCAAATCCATTGATTCCGTTTCCATGACGCCATCTGCCATTGGTGCCGCCGAATACGCATCATATAAATAGTACGTTCTTCGATATCCAGAATAACCGTAATAATTCAGTTGAGGGTATTCTCTTGAGGGATAGCTTACGTAATCATTCCAGTTTCTGTGAACATTTCTACTGTATTCTAAATTGCTTCCATACGATTGGCCCCAAGCCCTATACCCGTAGAAATATGGATAAATGCTCATGTAAAATGAATTCGACATGTATAATTCATCCAAACTAGCATCATAAAGTGTTGCCAGCAATTCAGCGGATTCTTTTTCTCCAGCTTTATTTTTTATTGATAGCGTCCATTCTTCTTTAGCCCCAGGCAACAACTTATTTCTAAAAGTCGTAAACTTCAAATCCAACTGCTTGTTTTTGTACGGAACCGAAACAGGAATAGACTGCGTAAATTGTCGATTCTGATTTACTAATGATAAATGAATCGTAAAGTTGCCCCTGTGAACTTCAGATACAGGTATTTTAAGCAATTTTTGCTCATTCGAAATTTCGAGAACTTCACTCTGAAGAATTTCATTATGTCCTTCAATCTCATAAGTTACAGAAGCAGTTGTAGTTGAGCTGATTAATAATTCAACGGTGTCTCCAGGTTGTGCACTAGTTGTCAGCAATTTCGTCCAAAGAAAATCATTTGTTGCCGACTCTTTTGAATCAATACTGAAAATAGTAAAGAACTTAATATCCTTTACCTCTACTCCATTTTTATCCATTGAAATAGCTTCGTAGCGATACGTTCCAGGAGTCCAATTTACCAATCCTGAAAGTTCGAATGTGTCCTGTTTTTCAGTATCGAAATTTTGAGTTAGAATCAATTGATCTACTTCCCAATTTCCTCGGTTATTTTCATTGTTTAGTTCGATAAAAGGAAATTTCTTTTTGAATTCGTTGTCATTTATAGACAATACATCAGGTTCATCCCACAATCTTGAAACAAGTGGATTTTTTGGTTGTTTCAATCTAGCAATTGTAAATGTACCAGTGGATTTAATTTTTTGACCGTTTAAGTTCGTTGACTTCACAACCAACAATACGGTATCTGCACGATTAATTTCCTTTGAAAGATTGTTGTTCAGTTGAAGGCTCTGGTAACCAACCGTAACCGTTTGAGTCGCATCATGTGTTTCTCCATTAATATCAGTTATTGTTGCAGTTATTCGATAGGTAAACATCGGCATGCGTGAAGCAGGAATAGAAACATCAGGAAGCGCTTTAAATTTGAACGAGAAACTTCCGTCGACTTCCGTAGTCACTTCGCCAAGTTCGATTTCTTTATCCTCTCCATAGCTGAACCAAGGTCGCCACAGCCAGCTTGGGTAATTTACCGTTCGTACAACTCTGTATTTCACTTCTGCACCATCAATCGGATTTCCGGCAAATGCCATTGCTCTACCGGTAACCTCAATTGAATCGTTAAGTTGAAACTCTCCTTCCACAGGATTCATTTCAGCACTAAACTTCGGTCTTTTATATTCTTCAACACGAATTGTTTGAGAAGATGTCCCCGATTGAATTCTGAAAAGTCCTGTTAAGATCCCTGTTGGAATAGTAAACTCACCTTGAAAAGATCCAAACTCATTGGTCGTCACTTCTTGCTCGTAAATCTTCTGATAATTCGCATCGTAGATAATGACATTTGTTGTGTAGTCTGCCAATAGTTTTCTATCCTCATCTTTATACTCAATAGTAATTCCTTTAAAGAAAACTTTCTGTCCCGGACGATAGATTTTTCGATCTGTAAACAAGTTAACTCGGACAACTTTTTCCGTTTTACTATTATATCGATAACCATAATGCGAATCGTTCGGATCGAATAAGTCCGCTCCTTTTTGGACACTAATGTTGTAGTAATACGACTTATCCGTTGTTTTGTAGGAAACTTGACCATTTTCACGTGTTGTGAAAACACCCAGTAACTTGTCTACGTACTTTCTAGAAACGTAATTGTATTTCTGGTACGTTACTCTGACTTTAGCTCCCTGAATTGGTTTTCCCGTAGTTCGATCACTCACAAGAATTGTTTGATCATCTGAGCCTGAGCTATTGCGTGATTGAAACGTCAAATCAGTGATCCAAATTGGAATGTAAGAGAACCCATTACCTTGAATGTTAAAATCGCCAGCCTCTGAAACAACGATATAATAGAACCCATAACTGAGTCCATCAAGTGCAATTTCCGTTGCATGAAGTCTGTAATCATCGGTTTTTGGAAGATTAATCTCTTGTCTGTTCGTGCCGTCAGATTTTGAAAGTATCTTTTCTAATTGTTCAGTTGGAATGTTTCTTTTAGTGTGATCATACTTGACGATTTTCAAGTGCACTTTATCAAGATTTTTAAAGCTAATTTGCAGCAAAATATTTTCGTTCACCGGATTTGCTTCAACGCTTCGAAGGCTCAATTCCTTTCTCAGAATAGAGGCTTTTAAAGCATTACATTGTTTGGCTCCGTATGAATCAGGAAAACGACTTAACGCTTCATCGCATAATTTCAGTGCTGTTTGATTCGCCAACCTGTACTCCTCTGGTTTCTTCAGTTTAAGATCATACTTCCCTGCCCAATTCGAATATTGCTGAGCCATCAAAAAAGTAGCTTCCGTAGAAAAAGCATATGCTTGGTATTTATCCTCCAGTGTTTTTAAAGTTGAAACATAGATTTGCTCTTTATCCTCAAGAATTGACTTATTCAAAGCGAATTGCAAACGTTTTAACTCCAAACCGAACAAAACCGGAGCGACTAGACTTCTTTTCTTTGATGCCTCTTGAAATAAGTCAAACGTCAGAGCCGTTGTATTCAGTTCATCTTTAGATTCTGATATTTTCACAGCCTTAAAGCTGTTATATGACTTCAAGTATTCGACTTTATCGACTGCAAAAGTCTCTGAACTACCTGGTAGGGAAAATTCATTCTCTGAATAAAAATCAAGTGCTCGATGTACTAAGAAATCGTAAATGGTTGGTCTAGACTCCAATGTATTTTTGTCAAAACCATCAGATAGAATCTCATCGAAGTCAACCAGTTTAGCCTTTGAAGTTTGATCGAAATTTGCCAGCGATAATTCGTAATGCTCCACCACTTTTTCAGCAATCTTTCTCAAGTCCCAAGTACGTATATCCGATTCATCTAGATCTGGAGCATTCGTTCGTTCACGGAATTGCCACTCATTCCTTGAGTAATACCCCCAGTAAACTTCTGCTGAAAGTGAATGTAAAATTTCTTTAGAAGGTGAATTCGCCGTTTCAATCAATTTATCAATGTGAGCAATTCCTTTTACTAAATCATCCTCCTCTAAATAAGTGTTGTAGCGTAATTGAAACAAAACTGATTTAATCGCCTCACTATGTTCGTTTTTTTGGACCGCAAGATTGAAAATCGCTTCAACCTTTTCCAATGCTTGTCTATAAAGACCTTTGTTTTCGAGTGAATCAACAGTTTTCCACTCTTTTTCGAATGGTTGGTTATCAGGCGGTGTCATGTTTTTGCTGTAGGAAGTAAAACTCAGGAGTGAGATAATAAATACGAATGGTGCTAATCGAATCATGCTTAAGTTGATTTAATAGTGTCAAACGACAATACATCTCATTAAATTAATGAAAATTATGAGATCAGAAATAAGTACAGCTTAATTACGATTTCGTTCAGTCTAGGCGATCAAACGCGAATTCCAATTAAAAGAACATCATCAATTTGTTCCTCTTCTCCTTTCCAATTTATGAAGGTCGAATCGATAACTGATTTTTGAGAATTTACATCGGATGGAGCTATTTCCGCAAGAAGATTTTTCAATTTTCTTACCATGAATTTTTTTCCCTTCGGTCCACCAAACTGATCTTGATAACCATCAGTTAAGGTATAAATCATATCTCCTTTTTCGAGTTTGACTGTTCTTGTTTCAAAAGTGTGATTCGTTTCAAGTTCATCGTAGCCCACAGCCATTCGATCACCTTTCAACTCAATAATCTCTCCATTCCTGACGATTAAAGCACTATTTTTTGCTCCTGAAAAATGCAATTCCATTCGATGGCGATCTAATGCACAAATGGTCATATCCATTCCGTCGCGAATTTTTTCTTTACCGTATCGAGAGTTGAGATTTTCGTTGATTTGCTTGTTTAGGAAGTCGAGTGCTTGTCCGGGTTCTTGAACATCCTTATTTGCTTTGGTCAGATCTAGCAAGTGATTACCAATTATACTCACAAATGCCCCTGGAACACCATGCCCTGTACAATCAACAGTTGCATAAACAATAAGTCCTTCTGGCCATTTTTCTGATGGAGGAAACTCATCAATCCAGAAGAAATCGCCACTAACAATATCCTTAGGTTGCAGGTACACAAACGACTCCGGAAGGATACTTAAAAACTTCTCTTCATTGGATAGTACAGCATTTTGAATTCGTTGTGCATAGGTAACACTATCTATAAAATCCTTGTTTCTTTTCGCTAAGAGAATCGTTTGTTTGTTCAGTTCTTTTGTGCGCTCAGCTACTTCAACCTCCAAACGTTCATTCGTTTCTTCCAGTTGAATAACCAATTGTCTCTGTGCTTCTTCTTTCTCGGCTTGCAACTCTTTGTATTTGGCGGCCATGAGAATTGAAAGACAAATAATCTCGACCAAAGTTCCATTTCGAAGAGCTGGCTGGGTAAATTCTGGATAATCAATAATTCCAATATTCCCGAAAATGAAAATCAGTCCACCAATCACCAAACTACTTAATCCAAAAATGAATAAGAGATTCACATTCTGACTTTTTCGCAATTTAAATGCACTAATCAGTAAAAATATCATCGCCGTAAAGCTCAATAAATTGATAACTGGAAAAGCAATTAAATATGGTCTGCCTGGAATTAATGAAAATGCCATTGTTATGATTACAGCAACCAAAAATCCAGATGAAATCTTTCTTAGTGTTCCTGTCAGTTTCAGATAGTTTCGGGCATATCCTAGAGCGAAGCAAACTGCTAATCCCGCTACCAAAATCACACTATGCTGGGTTAAGAATCCACCTGAAGGCAATGCAAATTGATAGAGATAACCTTCCAAAGTCGCTTGAAGTAAGCCTGTGAAAAATACATAGATTACATAGCGTAGGAACAAGGCATCTTTTAACAACACGTAGAAAGCCAGATAAATCAGAATCGTAAAGAGGAAAAATCCAATGTACATCCCAAACTTCAATTGTCGATTACGTGTAGATGCAGCAAAATCTCTTTCAGAATGAATCACAATTGGAATTTGTAGACTTTCACCATCACTTCTGATTTTCATTACAAACTCTTGTGATTCTCCGCTAGGAATAGAGATCGGAATGGCACTGTAGATTGTCTCCAACGGACGATCATTAAATGGCACTTCATCTCCCGTTTTTTGTATCCTGTTTTTACTCACATTCAACAATTCGACTTCGTTTGTTATCGGCCGAGCAGTCTCCAATACAAAATTTGTGTAATCCGATTCGTTTTTAATGATGAAGTGAAAGAAATAGGATTCAGCTGTAAAGTCCACATTCTCGAATGAACTTTCAATTTTTCTAGCTTGATAACTAGATATATTCTTTAGGAAATCATGTATTTCGATTTCTTCCGCTCCAGCATCATAAATTGAAAACTGATTAGCAATTGTTCGATTCAGGTTATTGCCTGACGGATCGATCACAATCACATCTTGACCAACAGCCCAAAATCCGCAGAAAAGACTAAGGAAAATGAGGGAGACGAACTTATTTAAAGTATTAACCATTCTAATAGTTAGATCAAAACTACGAAAACATGTTCGATAAAAATAACATAATGTTAAACGATTAGAAGAATGCCCTTACTTCCATTCCTCCAGAGTGAATCATTCGAGTTTCTTGTGACTTACGACCGTTGTACAAGATGGATAATTGAAGATTTTTAGAAAGTGATCGCTGATAACCGACATTCCAGGTGTAATTTGTTCCAGGTCGAAGTGCTTCCAACATTTCGAATCCTAAGGCTGAATTTTGTTCACCATCATAGACAATCTGAATCATTTTTATCCCTCCTTGCAAACTTCCTTTTTGCGGTTGATTAAACTTAAAAGTCGACCCTATTTCTTGAACAGAGGCAATCTCGCCACCAAGTTCAGCCGCATTTCTTTTCTCTGAAATTCTTCCATCCAAGGTCACCCTAAAAACTGTTGAAGGCTGATAAATAAAACTAGGCTCCAAGAAGGCGTAATCCAGATTGTAATTTCTACCAGAAGTATAATCAGCATCTGCTATTTTTTGTCCAATCTTTCCTTTCATTTGAAGTGTGAACTTACGTTTGATATTCCATCGGACTGCCACTTCGTTATACTGATCTGATCTTGAGTCGAATCCACTTGCAAGCAGCGATTTTGAGCTCGTGTTTTGAAACGTATATTCTGCATTCACAATGCTCGAAGTTCGATTAAAGTACAGCGTGTTTCTTAGGTTCGAATTGGTAGAAATCAAGTTTGTGTCAGCAATTGAAGAGACAAAAGGATTAAAAGCTTCTTCCCCATTGAAATAATTTGTTCTGCGATTAATTCGCATTCGTGCTTGATCAGAGAATTTTGAGAGAACCTTTAACACACCTTTCTTGTTAGACCATAAACGTTCTGGTCGCCAATAAATGGATTGATTAAACTCGTTCGAATAAGTCTGCACGTATTCGTTACTTGGAGTGAAAATCCGAATATAACTTGCTTGATCGACAAATTGTGCAATCTCAAACTCATTCAAATCCTTAATTCCATCTTCGTTGTAATCTATCCAAGCATAAACTCCCTGACCAGCATTCACTTGAACATATTGAAATTCCCTTTTGAGTTCTAACCCTGATCCAACTTCATAGAAATTATTCAAAGTAAGTGCATTTTTGAAGGCCCGAAGTTCGTATTCAACTCTCCCTAAAAGTGTGTTTTCTGGAGTTTGATTTATTAGTGATTCATCCAAAATTTCTAACTCTCGATAACTTGTTATTACTGTTAATCGTTGATTTTTCATTTCTGTTAGACTCACTTCTCCACCAATCGATGTAGCTTTTGCCGCATTTTGAAGTCGCGTACTATCCGATCGTTGATCGTATCTCTCTCTGTAGAATAGGCGATAGGTGTTTTTAATTGAATCACTATTCGCAATGTAGAACTGATAATCGAAGAACTGATAACTACTAGGTTCCAGTACATCTGATTGAAAATTATTCAACTCATGATCATCCTTGTAACCAAATTTAAACCACCCTACTTGTTGTGAGATATCTGCCCTATGACGTACAAATTCATTTTTTTCAGTTGTCGAACTCGCCAAATAACTTCCATCCCAAACCGCGTTAAATCCTTTTTTATTCTTCCAAAATCCGTCAGTTGCTCCTCTTAAGCCCGAATAATCATCTCCAATAATAAAGTTTTGACCTTCCAGGTTGATATTACCATTCTCGAAATGAACAAACTTTGCTCCTAAGGTTCCAGCAACTTGGTTACCCACAAAACCTTTATTTCGTGTATTCCAATCACGATCAAATTCCACTGCTCGATACTGTTCAATTGGAGAAAAATTCTTGTCTCTTGCTTCAACTTCAACTTTGGTCTGTAGAATCCACTTAGGAACGGAATCTCTCGAAAGAGGAATCAAACCACTCAACCGTGTTAAAGCGCCAAAACTTTGATCGTCTTCACTATCAAATCGAGAAAAAGTATTGATATCATTCTTCGAGTAGGCCAGTTCTGTTTCTATTTTCAGTCGTTTTGTAATCTTATATTCAAATCCTGAAGTCACCATTTGACGTTGCTGAGGAGTAATAATCAATCTAGATGGCTCATAATCTCCTTGTGAGACACCAGCAACGGGAGCGACCCATTTATATACTTTCCCTAAAGCATTATAATTACTGAAAACATAATCACCATTACCAGCACCAACAAATTCGAAAGTTGCACGATAATAAGCAGAATCGGGGCTCACTGAATACACCAAGATTGAGTCAAATCCGAGTGAGTCGACTAGCTTGTATAAGTTCTGATTTTCGAAGTACCCTACTGAGTCGATGCTATTTATTCGCGCAAGATCGAGTGTATCTCCGATTTCAGATAACTCTTTTTTTTGCGACAACGAAAGTTCCTGTTGTAAAGTCTGATTTTTAGCATCTTGCTCCGAGTATGCATTCAACCAAAACTTAAACTTTTCTGCTTCAAATTGAGTAGAAGATTGAACAAGTGATCGAGCATAATTTTGATCAGAATATTGGAACTCAATTACGATACGAGAATCTTTGGTGATCTGGTTTCGTGCCGTAAAAATTACTTCACCAGAATTATAGTCAATTACGTAATCAAATTCCTGACCCCTCTCCAACTGACGACCGTCAATGAATACACGTTCGGTTCCTGCCAATATGATAATAAACGGTTCATTTTGTGCTCCACGCAATCGGTACGGACCTTGATTCCCTTCAATTCCTTGAATAATTTGTCGCTGAAACTTACCTCTCGATAGAGCACCACTTGCTTGCGTTTTCCAAACTCGATTTGAGTCCAGATCCCACTTGTAATTAATCGTCAACCCTTGAGCCCTTTTCTTGTATGATAGAAAGTATCCTTTAGGTTTATACAACCAGAAATCACCCGCAATTAATTTTAATCTATCATTATAGATTTGAATGAACACCTGATCAAATTCCCTTAAAGTATTGGTATTACCCTGTGGTTGAATAGGTAAGTTGTCATCAGAAACAGAGGCTAACAACTTTAGGTTTGGTGCGATTTGTCCCGATAATTCGAGATTCAATGTTGAGTTTACTCCAAGATCTTGATTGTTTCCAAATGAAATTCCTCTAGAAATACTACCCGATTTGTTGAGTCCACTATTTCCAAAAAGATCTTCTTCAATGCTTCCACCTTGAATAATAAACTGCTCACGGATTCCTTTTTGACGAGTATAAACGAGAGAAGTATCTCTTCTTTGATATGAAGCACTCAAATTCATTGGTAAAACGCGGTAAGATACGTGAATTGAATCACCACACTTATCGTATAAATAGAGTCTTGCTGCAGCGTAGTCTAACTTATAATCAGAAGTTTCTAGTTTTTTTCCGCCACACAATATCGAAAATGAGTTGGGATAAATCGAAAGTGAATCAAGCAACAAAGTATCCGAATACGACAAATTCTTCTCCCTTAAATTGGAAGTTTGCGTCCAACCCACTGAGGGAAGGATCATGAGCAGAAAAGCAATTGCTAGTAGTCGTAGCAGAGACATCTTCACGAATGTACAACGTTCTACTTAGAAAAATCGTGTTCTATTTGTAGGATTGAGGAGTCAAAGAGCTAAAAAAATGCTAAAAACAAGTTAAAATACTGTTACAGAGCCCACAATCAACTAATTTTGTCGCATGAAATTTTCAGCTGTCTTAATATTTGTTACATTAATTCATTTCGGATTTGGTCAATCAGTTGAGAGAGACTCTATAGCAGATTCACTTGTAGTTGTCGCAAAATCTCAATTAGGAACCCCATACAAATGGGCCACTTCAAATCCTGATGTGAGTTTTGATTGCTCTGGATTCACTGCTTATGTATATGGCGAATTCAATATTACTGATTGTAGAAGCTCAAAAGGATATGGTAACATAGGTAGTGAAGTTTCAATTGAAGATGCAAAACCGGGAGACTGCATTTTATTCACAGGAACGAAAGCCAGTGATCGTTCAATAGGACATGTTGGAATAGTCATTTCAAACACTGAAGAAGGACTCCAATTTATCCATTGTTCAAGTTCGAAAAAGCACTTTGGAGTTGTAGTCACTGACTATGAAAACTCGGGATATCCAAAAAGATTCCATTCGGTTCGTAGATTATTCTAAACAAAAACGGGAAGCTCTCGCCCCCCGTTATCTTATAAAATATCACTTCAATTACTTGATGATCACTCTTTGTTCGAATTTATCTTCGTTTGATTGAACGATCAATTGGTAAACTCCAGCTGCGTAGCTAGAAACATCAAAATTCATAGTGTGAGCTCCTTGATCAGCTGTTTCACTGTAAACCACACGTCCGTTGATATCAACCAATGTAACTGTTGCATCTGCGTTTAAGGCTGCACCGAAATCTACATTCAACACATCTGAAGTTGGCACCGGATAAACGTTTGTTCCTTCCAATTCTGTTTCGATAACAGATGAAGTTCCTTCTGGATCATAAACAACGATCAAGTTAGATGGTGAACCTTGAAGCAAACCTACTAATGACTTTTGACCTGTCATAAAATCAGAAGTAATAAAGGCTCCTCCAGCTAATCCAGATGTTAAACCGTAAGTCGAATTAAAATCTAGAAATACATCTCTTGTTTCAAATGTAGGTGCTCCAGATACTGTTGAGATTCCAGACATTTGTGAAGTGTTAGCTCCCCCTTGGTGGAATACCCATAAAGTTGTTCCATCAACTGCAGCTCCATACATACCTGTTAAAGTGTGTGTTGCCGCTGGAATCGTTGCAAGTAATGTTCCAGTCATGCTAATCGCCTCAATATCTGTGTTGAAGTTACCAGTCCAAAAACCACCTGCACCACCATCCAAAGAAGGATCGTAAGTTAAGAAACGTGAACTTGCTACTGCTGAAGAAGTAATTGTTCCTGTAACAGCTTGTGTTCCTGGATCAACAATATAAATTGTATTTGTGGCATTCCCCATATACAAGTTTGTTCCGTCATAAGTAATAGATCGAGTTCCTGATAATCCGGCAATCGTAAACTTTTGAATGAATGCTCCAGTTGCGCTGTAACGAATTAATGTGTCGCTCGCCCACATTGAAGTCCAAAACTCATTGTTAACAAATGCAACTGCGGCTTGACCCGCACTGCTTGATGCTGTTGTAACATCTGCGCTGAATTGAATATCCCACAAAGCCTTTGTGCTACTTAGTGGTGTATTATCAATAACTGGAGACATTTCACTTTGTGCTTGAGTTTGCAATGCGAAAAAGCATGCTACTGCTAGTAATGTTCTTTTCATAATTGATTTTTTTGGTTATGAAGTGAATGTACAACAAATAACTCTAAGACTCTAACAAACTGTTAAATTTTAATCATCTATTTTATCAAGATTCTGAAGTTCAAAAACATATACAGTTCCTTCAGAGCCTTTTTCTAGCGAAAATGATCCTTCCAATTGCTCAGTAAAAGTCTCGATTAATTGGAGTCCAAAAGATTCTTTATCGACCTCACGCCATGTACCATTATCTGCGTAAATCATTTTTATTATCCGTCCACGATCATGAAGTGTAATTTCTATTCGAATGGTAGGGTGACTCGTGTTTTCCTTAAATGCATGTTTTACAGAATTAGAAATTAACTCAGTTATAATTAATCCAAGCGGCACTAGCGTTTTCGAGCCAATTTGTTGACAATCTATAGATAAATCCTGTGTTATCTGCTGACTGTTATCATTTATCCTTAAAATATCCTTGCACAAGGACTCAACATATTCAGACAAATCAATTTCAGATAAATTTTCGTTCTCATATAGTTTTTGGTGGATTAAGCTCATTGTTAGGACGCGATTTACAGCATCTTGAAAATTTGCCTTCGCTTCCACAGAGTTTATTTTGTCTGCCTGCATTCGTAATAAGGAAGTCACTATTTGCAAATTATTTTTAACCCGATGATGGATCTCCTGAAGCAATATGGTTTTTTCCTTGTTTTGTTTTTCGACAATCTTCTTTTCTCTCTGTAAAGCAAGATTGGTACGCTTTAATTCCTTCTCCGCGATTAAAGAAGAGTTAATAAATTGATGCACTAAATAGCCAATTATCGTCAAACATGCTGAGAACTCAAAAGACATGTTCAACAAACGATAAGTGGACATTTCTTCAACTAATCTAACTGTATCATTCAGTCGATAAACAAAAAATAATGTGGTAGTTAAAATGGTTAACAAAAGAACCAAAGTACCCAATGTTTTACCTCGAATGAAATAGATATATAGTGTAATCACAATCGCCCAAAACGGCTCCATATAGTGAACATAACCATTTAATGAAAACATCGAGATTACGATCATCCCATACATTAAACTGGAGAGAATAAATGCAACACCTTTATATTCTCTTTTGAATTTTAAGAACAACAATGAAATAACCGTCATTGCAAAACCCAACGCATAATAAATGACGTAATATGATTCTCCGAAAGTAGAAACCACTCCTAAGGTGAGTAAAACTGCGCAAAGGAATAGATTTACGTTCCAAGTAAGTTTAAACCGAGCAATTTCGTACGAATCAGCATTTCGTATGTAAGGAGCTTTGAGTATATTGATCATGTGCTTTGCAACTCTTGCTAAGTTATCATTTTCAGCCGACTTAAAACACACTTTAGTCAGCGTTAAAAAAAGTTAAGCTCTCAACAGAGGTCCCTCGTTTCCATTACATTCGTTTTCAAATAGAAGTAGTTTGAAACAAATCCGTGTACATTTTATCTTCGTACTTGTAGTCATTGCTATGGTGGCCTTGCTTGTCATTCAAGCTTTTCAAACGGCGCAAATGTACGACCAGAAATCGACCGAATTTGCCAAACTATTCTCTACCACCATGGATCGAATAGCACTTCGACATGAAAAAGCTGAAGATATTCGTCGTTACATGGATTTAGCTGATAAGGATTTCAGTGGAAGATATCGAGATATCCTAAAGTCTGAATTCCAAAATATGTTGTCTTCGCAAGAATCAATATCCATCAAAGACACGACTATTTTTAAAGCTGGGGAGTTAGAAAATTATCTTGTTATCCGGGGAAAGACATACGACTCAATTTCTGGTTTAACTGCCTCCCAAGAAGTGTTAGCACGCGACATCAGAAAAATGCGCGATCTTTTTAAAAATGGTCAGAGTAACGTTAATCAAGACTCCATTGACCTTGCAATCCAATTGGACCAGCGTGTCGTTCAGCAAATCTTCAAAAAAGCTCAGTTTGTCAATGAGATGATGCTCGAAGCATTCAAAAACAATATTTACAATGATCCACAGAAACGTTTAGATGTAAATTTTCTTGATTCGGTAATTAAAACTGAACTTCAAGGTAAAACCCTACCCAAAAAGTATCAGTTCATGGTAACAGATGCTTTCAATAGGCCGATTTCATTCACTAATGCTCCCGCTAATTATAGTGAAGACCTGGACACAGCAAAAACGCACTTAACCTTACTTTTTCCAAGTAATTCGTTGGATGATGATTTGTACTTACACCTCTCGTTTCCCAAACAGAAATCATTCCTGTATATGGAAATGTGGGGACCCCTTACCGTAAATCTTGCGTTAGTCGCTTTGATCTTTATCGCTCTGGTTTTCATGTTCAGAACCATCATTACTCAGAAAAAACTGTCAGAACTCAAAAATGACTTTATCTCAAACATGACGCATGAGTTCAAAACACCAATCTCTACAATTTCACTAGCTTGTCAAGCAATGAATGACACAGACATGATGGGAAATGAAGATCAATCCACGATCAAGCCTTATGTTAAAATGATCAATGATGAAAATCAACGTTTAAGCCTGTTAGTCGAACGTATTTTACAAAGTGCAACTTTAGATCGTAAAGAGATAAACCTTCAAAATGATACACTCAACCTGACCGAAATTATTCAGAGTATATCAGACAACGCTAAATTTAGAATTACTGGTTCAGGTGGATCAATTAAGTTGGATTTACCGAATGATATTGTAACCATTCAAGGTGATAGAATGCACATAACTAATGTTATTTCAAACCTCGTTGACAATGCGATCAAGTACAGTAATGAAGCCCCAGATATTACAATTTCTTTGAAAAGAGAAAATAAAAAAATCTATTTGACCGTTAGTGATAATGGAATAGGAATCAGGAAAGAACATTTGAGCAAAATCTTCGATAAGTTGTACAGAATTCCAACTGGAAATGTACATAACGTAAAAGGATTTGGTCTCGGATTAAGCTATGTGAAGGCAATTGCCGATTTACATGACTGGCAAATAAGTGTTAAAAGTAAATACGGATCTGGTTCCGATTTCACCTTAATTATTAAAGAATAACCATGGAAAACAAAACTTCGATTTTACTCGCAGAAGATGATATCAATTTAGGACAATTACTTCAAAATTTTCTCCGCTCGAAAGGATTTGATGTGCTGCTTGCTTCGAATGGTAAAATGGCATTTGAACGATTCAATGAACGCGATTTCGACTTCTGTATCTTCGATGTAATGATGCCTGAAATGGATGGATTTACTTTAGCAAAAGAGGTGCGTGAGTTGGATAAAAAAATTCCAATCTTGTTCCTTACGGCCAAAGCTATGGAAAACGATAAACTCGAAGGATTCTCAATCGGTGCTGACGATTACCTAACAAAACCTTTCTCGATGGAAGAGTTGTTGGCGAGAATGAATGCTATTCTTCGTAGAGTTGACTCTGATAAAAATGAAGAAGGCGAGTTGTTTATCGGTAAAATCAAATACGAACCAGAATTGAGATTACTTCATCTAAATGGGGATACCAAAAAGTTAACCACGAAGGAAAATCAATTGCTTTCTCTTCTGGTTAAAAATCAAAATGAAATCTTAGATCGCCAAGCTGCTTTACGTGCCATTTGGGGTGATGACAATTATTTCAACGGTCGTAGCATGGACGTTTACATCGCGAAACTGCGTAAGGCTCTGAAAGATGACGAGAATATCGAAATCATGAATGTTCACGGAAAAGGATTTAAACTGATCGTAAAAGATTAAGCTTTCCCTCTTTTTCTTACTTTTGCACCCTGATTTAGGGTGAAAAACTGGATAAAATACATATTACAAAAGCTTTTTGGCTTCCAAACTTACCTCTTCGTTTTTGCGAAGTACAAGATTCGAACGCTTAAACGCGATCAAAAAGAAAACGACTTCTTTACCTTTCTTTCTTTGATGAAAAATGGAGATGGTAGCGTGCTCGATATTGGTGCCAATCTGGGGATTATGACAGTCCACCTTGCGAAAGAATTGCCTGATTGTGAAATTCATGCATTCGAGCCGATGCCTGATAATCGATCAGTTTTCAAGAAAATCGTCCAGAAATTCGGACTAAAAAACGTGACTTTTCACGAAACCGCTCTTGGAGAAAATGCAGGATCAGTTAAAATGATTCTTCCAACCAAAGATGGTGCGAAAATGCAAGGACTTAGTCACGTAAAACATGAATCCATAACTGAGTGGAATGAAGGTGAAGAATGCGAAGTACCTATGGTGACGCTAGATGCTATCAGCGAAAATATTGGACGTGTTCAAGGAATCAAGATGGATGTGGAGAATTTCGAATACTTCGTGTTAAAAGGAGGACAACAACTAATTGAAAAGCATCATCCGATCATTTATACCGAATTGTGGGATAATCAGAATCGATATAAGTGCTTCGACATATTGAAATCGCTCGGATATAAAACTAACGTTGCCGAGAACAATCAACTTGTTCCATACAATCCTGAAAAGCATCTGACGCAAAACTTTATCTTTACGGCAAATTAACGGAAGAATTCTTCGTTATTACCGAATATGCAACGCACGTTTTTTTCAAATCTGATCTTGATGATCGTTCTCAATCTACTCGTCAAACCGGCGGCTATTTTTGGGATTGATGCTGAAATTCAAAACCGCGTTGGTTCAGCAGATTATGGATTGTATTTTTCTTTACTGAACTTCTCGTTCCTCTTCAATATTCTGCTCGATTTCGGAATCAACAACTTCACGACGAAAAGTGTGGCGCAATATCCAAAAGCTGCGTTGAGTTATTTGGGTAAAATCATGACTTTCCGATTGATTTTATTTCTTTTCTACGTAGTCGTTAGCTTATCTGTCGCTACAATAATTGGCTGGGGAAAAGTGGAATTATCCTTGCTTGGATTCTTGTTGTTGAATCAGTTTTTTGTGACATTAATCGCTTATGCTCGAAGTCATTTTGGTGGACTTCACCTCTTCAAAACGGAAGCATTGATCAGTGTTCTCGATCGATTTTTGCTCATTATTTTCTGTGGAATTCTCTTGTACACACCAATTTCAGGTGACGTTTTCAAAATAGAATGGTTCATTTGGATTCAATCGGTCTGCTACGGAATAACATTCCTCGTTGCTTTTAGTTTATTATTGCGGAAAATTGGACTTCCGAAGATCAAACATCGCAACCTTTTTTCCTACGCATTAATCAGACAGAGTTTTCCGTATGCCTTGTTGATTTTATTGATGATGATCTATACGCGATTAGATTCCGTTATGATTGAACGCATCCATGAAAATGGAAAAATGGAGGCCGGATATTATGCGCAAGGGTTTCGCTTACTCGATGCATTCTTCATGTTTGCCATGATCTTTTCGAATCTTCTGTTTCCCATGTTTTCTCGCATGATCGGGAATAAACAAAATGTACAGCCCCTATTGAATTCAGCTGGTAAACTATTGATTGGTGGCGCGATTTTGATCGGAATTTTCAGCTTCTATCACAGTGAAGAAATTCTCGGATGGATCTACGATCATGACATTTTTGAGAGCAAAACTTCTTTCCAATTACTCATGTTCTCTTTTACGGGAATGTGTTCGGTGTTGATCTTTGGAACGTTGTTAACCGCACACGGATCATTGAAGTTTTTAAATACTGTCTCAGCCATTGGAATTGTCATCAATATTGGTCTAAACACCTATTTTATTCCAGAATTCGGAGCAAAAGGTGCTGCATTCGCTACTTTGATTACGCAGAGTATCGTCGCTTTAACGCAAATCATCTTTGTTATTTATCATTTTGAAATAAAACCAAATTGGTTAATCTTCCTCCAATTTACCGGGTTTATCGGCGTTGGAATTGGATTTAACATGCTCTTTCCCATTGGATTCACTTGGTCATTTATTACCATTTTAAGCCTTCAAATAATCAGCTTGTTTATCTTCCGATTAATCGACCTTCGCGAACTGAAAAACCTGGTTAAATCCGCTGGAACGAAAGAAATAGTAGAAGGATAAAATAAATTGCTTTTTTGTTAGTTAATAGACTCGACAAGAAACGTTAACTTCGCGTCACCAAAAATTACGAAACTATGAGTGAAACCAACGGCGAACTTCAGAAGGAAAGCCAAAATCTTTTGTTATTTATCTGGCGTAAACGCGTAACAATCCTGATCGTAACAGGAATTGCATTCGTTGCATCAATCATCATTTCCTTGTTCTTAACGCCTTTGTTTAAATCAACTGCGATTGTCTTCCCAACAGCAACGAGTACCGTATCGTTCTCTGAGCAAAGAAATGCAAAAGCATCTTCGATGGATTTCGGGGAGGAAGAGCAAGCAGAACAGTTGCTTCAAATTTTGCAATCCTCGCGTATCCGAAATAGAATTGTGAATCAATTTGATCTTTTCAATCACTATGAAATCGATCCAAACGATCCGAATAAGAACTATAATTTAGGTCAAGAATATAATAGTCATATTCAGTTTTCAAGAACGCGATATGGTTCTATAGAAATTGAAGTATTGGACCGCGATCGTGAATTAGCTGCCACCATCGCTAACAAAATCGTTGACCTTATCGATACCGTGAAAAACGAGATGATTAAGGAGCGTACCATTCCCGCTTTTGAAATCAACAAGCGTAAGAAAGAAATGCTAGAAGCCGAGAAGCAACAAATCCTTTTGGAAATGGATAGCCTTTCACGCATGGGTGTTGTTTCTATCGAAGGTCGTGCGAACTTATTCTCTGCATACAACGAATCGAAAAACGCTGCCGATAGAGATTTCTTCAAGAAACAAATCGACGTTAATTTATTGTACGGAGCACGTTTTGATGGATTAGAAATGTTGCGTGACGAGAAAATTGTGAAGTTGACCAATTTTGAAGATTCCTACGAACAAGCTGAATCGGATGCCAACGCACTTTTCAATCACAAATTTGTTGTTGAACCAGCAGTAGTTGCCGATAAAAAAGCGAAGCCGAAACGCATGATTATCGTTTTATTGGCTACGATGGGAACGTTCTTCTTTATCATTTTTGCCTTACTTGTTCGCGAGCGACTTTCTGAGTTGAGAAAAATGGCCTAGGTGCAATACCTCAGACAACATACTGGAATTTTCATTTTTAGTGCTCTCTACATTGCACTGACGTGTTATTTGGTGTGGATCGATCTATCGTATCTTTCAATGATGTCGGTTGGATTGATTGCTGTCTATTTTGCGGTTTTTCATACCGAGTGGACGTATTTAGCGCTGGCATTTCTCGCTCCGATCTCCATCAATATTGAGGAGTTTACAGACGGTAGTATCGGACTTTTTCTTCCTACTGAACCTATTTTATTCGGACTCTTGATCTTGGTTCTAATGCAGCAATTAAACAATCAAAAAGTGATTGCACCTGCTGTTTGGAGGAATCCGATTGTTTGGGCTGTTGGATTCTACCTCATTTGGACTTTCATTACTTCGATTACAAGCGAATACCCTGTTGCCTCTTTCAAATTCTTGTTAGCTAAATTATGGTTCATTGTACCGATGTTGTTTCTCGGACCAATGGTTTTCAAGAAAAAAGAAAATGTTTCACGCTTCATTTGGTTGTTAGTAATCGGAATGCTGATTGCCATTATCTACACCTTAATTCGACATGCGAGTTACAGCTTTGGAGAACAAGAAGGTCACTGGGTAATGTCTCCACTTTTTAAAGATCACACCATTTATGGTGCAGCTGTGGCATTCGTTACTCCTTTAGTTTTCGGACTTTACTTTGCGAAGAAACATAGCCTACTGATGCAAGTGGTGATTATCGGAGTAATTGCTATTGTTCTAATCGGACTTTACTTCTCATACACGCGTGCTGCCTGGTTAAGTGTGATTGCTTCGTTAGGCGTTTTAGCTGTAATCAAATTGCGAATCAAATTTTCCATTCTAGCCAGTATTGCTGTAATTGCAGGGATTGTTCTTTATTTCTCTTTCGACCAGCTTCAGATGGAAATGGGTCGCGTTAAATCGGAGCATACCACAGAAGAATTTGGCGAGAAATTCTCGAGTGCTGTCAATGTAACAACTGATGCTTCGAACTTGGAACGATTAAACAGATGGGCTTGCGCGATTGACATGTTTAAAGAGCGACCAATCGTTGGTTTTGGACCAGGAACTTATGCTTTTGAATACGCCCGCTTCCAACGACCAGAAAACTTAACCATCATCTCTACCAACTTTGGTGATCTAGGAAATGCACACAGTGAATATTTAGGTCCACTTGCAGAAATGGGATTCATGGGACTCATCGCTATGATATTGATCGTAACGGCTATTTTCTATAAGTCGATTACACTGTATAATAAATGGCCAAAAGAAGATCGTGAAACACGCACATTATTGTTAGTGATGATTCTCGCCTTGGTGACATACTTCGTTCACGGTGTATTGAATAATTACCTTGATACCGACAAAGCGGCGATTCCAATTTGGGGATTCTGCGCAGCGATTATTGCTTTGGAAGCTAGTTTAACTAGTTCGCAACCCAAAGTGAAGGATTAAGACAAACTACGTTGCTTCCTTCTACTTTATGGATCTCAAAGTGAACGGTTGAAACGGTTTCTCCAGATTTCGATAACAATGAACCGATAATCTTTTTCGTTGTCACTTTCATTCCTGTCGTAACGTATGTTTCTTGAAGATTACTGTATACTGTTCGATAATTTCCGTGTTTGATAATCACCACTTTTCCAGCTCCAGGAATATTCAGAACACTTGTCACTTCACCTTCGAAAACAGCTCGTACTTGTGCATTTTTACCAGCGCTGATATCAATTCCACGGTTGTTGGTATAAACATTTTTCAACGTTGGATGTGCATTCTTTCCAAAGCCTTCCGTTACTGTTCCTTTCGCAACTGGCCACGGTAATTTCCCTTTATTTCCTTCGAAGCTTTTGCTTAGCAATTCAACTTCCTTCGTTTCCTCTAAAAGAATACTCGGTTTGGTTTCAGTTTCCACTGGTTTGTTTGCCGCTGCCGCTGCTTCAGCGCGTGCTTTAGCTTCCGCTTCTTCTTTCTTTCGACGCACTTCAGCTTCAGCAATTTCTTTTTGAATCGCCGCATTAATTCGAGCACGAAGTACTTCTTTTTCCTTTTCCTCTTTCTTGAGTTTAGCCAGAAGTTGTTCCTCTTCTTCTTTGAAGCGTTGGTAAACTTCTTCCTTCTTCTCACGATCTTGTTCAATCGCAATTCGTTCTTTTTTCTTCTCAGCTAGAACGATTGTTTTTCGTTCCTTTTCATCAGCGATTTTAGCAATTTCCTCACTAATTAGCTCTTGATGCTGCTTAATGATTAAGTATTGTTTCTGTTGAAGCTCAGCTACACGTTTCAAGTACTTATTTCGCTTTTTGGCTTCGTTGTAACTATCCGCACCAAAAACGTACATCATTTTACCATACTGACTTCGGTGTTTGTAGGCATAAATCAACAACTTCTTGTATTGTTCTTTCATTACTTCGACCTTTTCTTTCAGTCGAATAATTTCAGCTTCTTTTTGTTCGATCGTCAGCTCGGCACCACGAATTTGATCATCATAATTACGTAGTAAACGCTCACGATAATCGATTTGGTTTTGAATTACGCGCAATTCATTCAATGATGTCTGCGTATTCGATTTCGATTTATCCAATAATGACTTCGTCACCTCAATTTTTTTCTCAAGGCGTTCTTGCTCCTTCTTCAGTTTATCACTTGATTGAGCAAGGAGTCCACTACTGAATAAACCAATAATGGCAACCAGAAAAATCCTATTCACCGCAGTTATCATATCCTTCCGGAATTACGAAATAAATCTCTTCTTTTTCTCCTATTCTCGCTTTGGAATATTCCATTTCAATATTAATTTCCTGACGAGGTGTAGTTATAACGACTTTCATCTCATTTGGCACTTGGAATCCATCGGCCTCCATGCGCGTTAAATAGTCAACTTTGATTGTTGTCGTATCTTTTGGACTTTCAACGATCATTGAATTGAGTTGATTTAAATCCTCATTAAGGATATAGTAAATAATCACCTCATCGTCATCTTTTCGCTCAATTCGTTGAACTTGTTTCTTTCGATGAGAACAAATAATGTATGCATAAGGATCTTTTACCCTGAAATACTTTTCTTCATTATCGTAACCTAATGGGAAACCCAAGAAAAGTTCTTCAAGATTGCGGTAGGTAAAGTCAACCCCAAAATTGTTCTTTATATAATCCAGACTTTGCTCTTCGTAACACTTCTCACGCTTGTTAGAAATCTTAATCGAATCAGTAGATACTAACGCATTTATTATCGGAATTCTAGCATAAGTTATCAACGCATTGACCACGCTATCCTCTCGCATACGAATAGATGTTTTAAAACTCACACGCTGAGAAGAATCTTGATACTTGGTATTAATTTTAGCATAGAAGTGTTCAAACTTTTGGTTTGACAAGCTATCCAAAGCTTCCATCAATTCATTATCCTTGGCCTTGGGAAGTTTCTCCAAATGTCCTGCACGTTTCGTTCCACAAGCCATCAATACTAGCGAAAGCACAAACACTGATATGATTGTTTTACTCTGGAGCATAGTATTGTTTTTCGTTTATTTTCTTCTCCAAAACGGCGCGTTTTTCTCCATTCATCATTAATGACTTCGTCCACCAATCTATTGCAGAAGGAGTATCATTTAGTTTGAAATAACAATCACCAATGTGCTCCACGATAATTTCATCATCTTTATTTAGTCGGTGTGCTTCTTCAAATTTCGTTTTGGCCGCACTGAAATCACCTTTCTGGAATAATACCCAACCGTATGTATCCACGAAATGAGCTTGGGAAGGTGATTTCTCTACCACTTGTTTCGCTAACGATTCTGCCAATTCTAAGTCAACTTTTTTCGTTGCGAGACGGTAAGCAAAATTGTTTTTAATTAATGCGCTATTTGGATCGAGCTTCATCGCTTCTTGGTAGTTCTTTTTACCTTCTGAAATTTGATTAAGTCCAAAAAATGCTTCTCCCAGCTGCCCATAAAATTCAGCTTGAAGCGATTTATCATTGATCACCATTTCTTTTCCAACCGAAAGTGATTCAGATGCTTCTTGATAGCGTTTTGTTTGATTCCCACTCACTCCATTCAACAAGTACACAGTCGCAATAGTTGGAAATAACTCCAAACAGGCTTTGCTATCTCTAAACAACTCCTCGTATTTCCCTTGCTGATATTCCATGATTAATACTTGATTCCAAATCGGATACTGCGCTTTGTCGTATTTAAGCGCATTTTGGTATGAAGTCAATGCTTCTTCTTCTTGACCATCATTCAATAGAAAGTCGGCATAAATCGAATGTGCTTTTGCTTCTGTCGGGTACATTTCTACCATCATTTCAGCTATCTCAAACACTTCTTGATCAACCTTATAACTTGCCTCCTGAATCCCAATCAAGATTTGCATCTTCGTATCAATATCTAAATCCGGAGAAGTAAACGCCGCACGTAATTCCTTGTAAGCTTGTTCTTTTTTACCTTGCTTACGGTAGGTTTCAGCTAGAACTAGTCTTGCACGACCATTTTCGGGATCAGCTTCCACCAATTCTTCCAGCATACCCACTGCTTTTGCTTCTTCACCAGCTTGAAAATAGTGGTCGACCAGAGTTGCTATCAACTGTGCATCTTTGGGGAATTCCTTGCGTGCATTTTCTATTTCTTGAACAGCCTCATTCGTCTTTTTCGCAGACATAAGAAGTTGATATTTATGCATCGACAATTGAGGATTTCTACCTAATTGTTCTTCCGCTTGATTCAATGCTTCAATCCCACCTTCAACATCGCCCGAACGAACTAAAACTTCAGAATAACCCAAGAGCCACTCAACATTTTTTGGTTCTTTTTCTACTAAAATTTTGAAGTACTTAGCAGATTGAACAAAATCTTCTTGCTCATAATACATGTAGGCCAATTCTTGACTATACCAGATATTATCTGGGTCGATAGCTCCAGCTTTTTTGATATAGTTTGCAGATGCTTCGCGATTATCGCGCATTAATTCTAGTTGCGACAAAGCATAGTAAACAGCATCATCATCTTGCTTAATTGCCAAGCACTTTTCAAGTTCGGCTATCGATTCTTCAATTCGACCTTGTGCTTTTAATCGAAGTCCCTTGTGAAAACTCTCAATGTATGGATAATCGGCCTTTGAAATGGTCGGTTTTTGAGTCACAGCATCTTTACCAGCACCACAACTTATGAGTACTCCCAGTAGACCGATATAGATAAAATATTTAATCATTCAATTCCGAATAATCTCCTAAACTCAAATCTCGCGCCAAACCATTGTATTTTACGTTTGAACCAATCATTGAATCCTTCAAATTAGCATTTTTTATCGTTGTGCTTTGTTGAATGTTTGTATTTGAAATCACACTCGACTCAACTACCGTATTTGCTCCTAACGAGACGTGCGGCCCGATAATACTATTTTCAATTTTTACATTTTCTCCAATAAAACACGGAGGAATAATCACGGAATTAGTCGTCGTCGCAGAAGGATGAATCATATCAACTCCTCTTTCTTTATCGTATTCTAACACACGCTGATTTGTGTGAACAGTGACCGTTTTATTTCCGCAATCGAGCCATTCGCTCACCTCACCTGGCTTAAATTTGTAACCAGCTTCAGTCAAACGACGCAAACCATCTGGCAATTGGTATTCTCCACCTTTGATAACATCATTATCGATTAGATATTCCAATTCTCTGCGAAGCGCTGCACCATCTTTGAAATAGTAAATCCCAATCATTGCTAAGTCGGATACGAACTCTTTTGGTTTCTCCACGAAGTCAATAATTTCCCCTTGATCGTTCATTTTGATAACACCGAATGCACTTGGATCTTCAATTTGTTTCACCCATAAAATCCCGTCCACTTCTGGGTCGATTTTAAAGTCGGCTTTGAACAAGGTATCCGCGAAAGCAACCACTACTGGTCCTTCCATTTTCTCTTTTGCACACAAAACAGCATGTGCAGTTCCTAACGGTTTATCTTGATAGTGAATCGACCCTTTTGCTCCTAAACTAGCAGCTACTTCAATCAACTCTTTTTCTACTTCCTCTCCAAAATCACCGATTACAAAGGCAATTTCATCAATCTTCTCTGTACAAACCGAAGCGATATCTTCTACCAAACGGTGCACAATTGGTTTACCACCAACAGGAACGAGTGGTTTTGGAATAGTTAAGGTATGTGGGCGCAGGCGACTTCCTCTACCTGCCATTGGTACGATTACTTTCATTTTCTTTATTTTACTCCAGTACTCCCGAAGCCACCTGCTCCGCGATCTGTTTCAGTTAATTCTTCTACTTCCAACCATTCTGCCTGCTCAACTTTAGCGAAAACAAGCTGCGCGATTCTTTCACCATCTTCAATGACAAAAGGTTCGTTTGAAAGATTAATCAAAATCACTCCGACTTCTCCGCGGTAATCTGCGTCGATCGTTCCAGGTGAGTTCAACACCGAAATTCCTTTTTTCAATGCCAAACCACTTCTAGGTCGCACTTGACATTCATATCCAACGGGAATTTCCATAAACAATCCCGTTTTCACTAAGGTTCTTCCAAGTGGTGCAAGCTCAATAGATTCATCCAAGTTTGCACGAACGTCCAATCCAGCCGAAGCGATTGTTTCGTAGGAAGGCAATGCGTGCTTTGAATGGTTGATTATTTTGACTTTCATTTGGTTGTTTTAATCTTTCAAAATTACGAAAAAGCAAGGGGTGATTTACTTAAAATCTGGTTAAAATAGACCAAGTTACCAACGATGTTTTGTGGAAGACGTACCAAATTGAACTGCCCGCTCGAAAACGGATAGCTGAATGCAGACGAAGTGTACTTGATGTTTGTGCGAAGCGGCTGACGAAGGAAGACCCTGCAGCACGATTACAGCAATATACTTCGACAAATGCACTAGTAGTTGTAGAGCGAAATGGCAGCCAAAAAATCCACTTACAATTCCCTTACGACTCCCATACGAAAGGCACACGACTCCCACTGAACTCCCACTGGTATTGCACTTAATCCCACCGAAAGGCACTGAATTATTTCGAAAATTGCTGAATTGACGCTTGAATTTTAGCGATATTTTGGTCGTTCATGCACTTAAAATGCCCTTTTGGACACTTTTCGTAACCGATTTTAGAACACGGTCTGCATGACAAGCCTTTGACTTCGTGAATAACAAAAGATTCTCGCTGATTTGGTCGATAAGGGTACATTCCCAACTCAGGAACTGTATTTCCCCACAATGAAACGATAGGCACATCAAAAGCACTCGAAATATGCATCATTCCCGTGTCATTAGTCACCACTACCATCGCCTGCGAAGCTACACTTGCAGAACCTTGAAGTGATAGTTTTCCGACAGCATTGATTACTTGCTTTCCTGTCGATTGAACCACTTGCTCAGCAAACGAAACATCTTCTGGTCCGCCCAATAAAATCACCGGAGAGCTCAAACCATCTATTAACTCAACCACCTTCTTTTTTGGCAGCTGCTTCGTCGCAAATTTTGCGCCGACGACCATTGCTACGTACGACTTCGGCACGATATTGAACATTTCGTGCACATTCACTTCCTCTTCAACCGGAAACTCACTTTTGTTCCCATTTGGTTTTACTCCAAGATGACGGACTGCTTCAAAATAACGATCAACGACATGCACATCAGGCATTCGGTTCCATTTAAAGTTCACCAAGAGCCATTTTTGGATATTCAGTTTTGGAAATGCTTTATACGGTCGTTTTAACTTTGTTTTTAGTGACTTTGTTCGAAGATTATTGTGTAGATCAATCACCCAGTCGTATTCCTCATTTTTCAGTTCTGGAACTACCTCATCAATCGACTTCTCAATTGTAATTAACCTATCGATTGCCGTATTGTTTGCCAGTACAGACTGAAACGACTTCTTCGTTAAAAAGTGAATCTCGGCATCCGGTAATTGTTCCCGAATGGCACGTAAAACAGGTGTCGTCAAAACGATATCCCCAATCGAACTAAAGCGAACAATTAATAACTTCATTAAAGATCTTTGTAGGCTTTATAAACACTATGAAGAAATGCTTTCGATCGCACCCACTCCACCTCTTGAAGGCTATCTGGGAACGTATTTTCCATCTGCTTTTTCATGTCGAGATGGTAAACAAGTCCACCATTTGGTCTGACCCAGCCATAACCACGAATGGTAGTATGTAAGGCAAATTCTGGTGAAGCAGGGTTCATTAAATCTTTACTCCATCTATATTTATCAATGTCACCACCCATCTGGTATAGCAGTGTAGCAACAATATCTGATTGTGATCCCAACTTCTCAATACTTTTCCCTTTGTACTCATCCTTTAAAGGTTCTCCATACAAAAGAAAAGGAATACGATAGAACTTATTGCGATGAACGTCGTTTGCGCGTGGTGTGTGGTGACTATGATCAGAAACGAAAATAAATAGCGTGTTATCGTACCAAGGTTCTTTCTTACACTTCTCCATAAACTCACCTAAGGACTCATCGGCATATACTAATGAATTCATAAAGGCGGATTCTTCCCCTGTCCAGGTTTGATTTGGTCGTTTAGGATGATCAAAAGGTGAATGTGTACTTCCCGTAAATGCGCACTGTAAAAATGGCTGTTTTGATTCGTTGATTCGCTGTAAAAAGATCTCATATAGATCCTCGTCGTAATAATTCAGCTTCCCTCTCTCCAATCCACTTGGAAAATCGTTTTCATCTTTCACATCATCAAATCCGTGATCCATGAAGTACCCCCCAATATTCCCATATTTTAAATCGCCACTGAAGATATAGCCAGAATGATAACCCCATTTTTTTAAATCTTGATTCAAAGACGGCATTTTTCTATGCTTTTCTGGTTGAACCGAGATTGATATTTCCGGGATAGCCGGATTTCCACTGAATATACTCGAGTTACCGATCTCAGATGTCCCAGCAGTAGCATACATATTTGTAAAAAGCAGACCTTGCTTCGCTAATTCATCAAAATTCGGAGTAGCACCTTTATCACCAGTTAGACAACCCATTCCTTCGGCTGCCCAACTTTCCATTACGACCATTACAATATTTGGTCGTTTATTAGCAAGGAAATAACTGTCATGCACTTTTGGATAGTCATACATTTCTTCCACCATAGCCTGAGCTTTCGACAATTCCATTGGAGGTAGTAAATCGTCAATATCACTTTTGTTATAGGCTATAAAGCTGCTACCGAAATAATAAAGCGAATTAACTGCAAGATCATTTACTACATGATTATTCGAAAAGTAAGCAGAATCAATATTTAAAGGAATAGGTTGAACTCCCCCTCGTGCTACCACAAAAGCCAATCCAAGTGTTAGTGGAATTGTTACGACTCCCGTTCCAAGTGCTACCCAACCATTTTTTATTTGCTGAAAATCCGTTTTCTTAAATAACCATTTTATCATGCGCCACCCAAAGACAAACTCAAGTACAGCATAAATCACAAACCAGATCGTCATAGAATAATCTGCGGTTCTAAACACTTCATCTGGATTGGATAAATGCATAAAAACACGAGAGGTCAACTTATGTCCCCATTCCGTATATGCGTTTATTTCACCAGGGTGAATCAGAGAAAGAATTCCAACTTCGAAAAACAACGTTCCAATAAAAAATCCTCTTATCCACCTTGAAGGGCGAAAAGCGTAGATCATCAAGAATAAAATTGGAATGGCACTAAGGTATGCTGCTGTAGACAAATCTAAACGCAGGGAATAAATAAAAGTTAAGATCCATTCTCCAAAAGAAACGTTATGCAATCGATCCCAATGATGTATCGAAAATAGTATTCGCTGGAAGTCAAAAATCAAGATCCAGAAAAAGAACAATTTTAAAATTGTCCACAATATGTGCTTAGCCACCTGCATTCAACAAAAGTAAAAGTTCTTATGAAACAATTGTTTCTAAAAATCAGAAGTGAATCAATTATCTTTGCCAAAAAAATAACATGGAATCTTTTAAAGAAATAATTCAGTCATCCACACCAACTTTGATTGATTTTCATGCCACTTGGTGCGGACCGTGCAAAATGATGTCACCTATCTTGGAAGAGTTAAAAACTGAGTACAAAGGAAAACTTAGAATTCTCAAGATTGATGTAGACAAAAACCAACAGGTAGCAGCTAAATATAAAGTTCGAGGAGTTCCAACATTTATTCTCTTCAAAGAGGGAGAAATCCAATTTCGATTTAGTGGTGCGGTTAGCAAACGTGATTTTGCTTCCAAGCTTCAACCGTACTTGTAATTTGCTGTTAGCTTCTTGTTGATCGATTAATTAAATCGTTTTAGACCTTGAATTTATATCTCAAGTTCACACTTCTACGATGTAGTTCTCAAGCAATTAATATGGCTAACTAGCCCAGTATGAATAAATTTCCATACTTTTGCCCCCTGTTTTAAACAACACTATAAAGAAAAATGGAAGCTAATTTAATTTTTGTGCCAATCGGATTGGCCATCGTCGGATTGATTTTCATGTTGATCAAAATGTCATGGGTGAAGAAACAAAGCCCAGGTAACGATCGCATGCAAGAAATCTCAAAAAGTATTAAAGAGGGAGCTTTGGCCTTCCTTGCTGCTGAATATCGTTTATTAGCGATTTTCGTTGTAATTGCATCTGGTGCATTGTTTGGAATTTCAGCTGTGGTAGAAACTACTCACTGGATGATTGTTCCAGCCTTTATTATCGGAGCAGTATTCTCTGCACTGGCAGGTAATATCGGAATGCGCATTGCAACTGAAGCAAATGCACGTACAACAGAAGCAGCTAGAACAAGTTTACCAAATGCCTTGAAAGTTTCTTTCGGTGGTGGTACAGTAATGGGACTAGGAGTTGCTGGTTTGGCAGTGCTAGGACTGAGCTTGTTCTTCTTCATCTTCTTAAAGCAATTTATGACAGAAGGTGGAGTGTTCTACGATGATATGACAATGGTTCTTGAGGCTTTAGCTGGATTCTCACTTGGAGCTGAATCAATCGCGCTTTTCGCACGTGTTGGTGGTGGAATTTACACGAAAGCTGCCGATGTAGGTGCTGACTTAGTAGGTAAAGTTGAGGCTGGAATTCCTGAGGATGATCCACGTAACCCTGCAACTATCGCAGATAACGTAGGTGATAACGTAGGTGACGTTGCGGGAATGGGAGCTGACTTATTTGGATCTTATGTTGCAACGGTATTGGCTTCTATGGTATTGGGTAACTATATCATTAAAGACATGTCAGATGCAGCTGGTTCTCAGTACACAGATGTATTTGGTGGAATGGGACCAATTTTATTACCGATTATGATCGCAGGTGTTGGTATCATCTCATCTATTATCGGTACTTTCTTGATCCGTGTAAAAGACAATGACGCTAAAGAAGCTCAAGTACAACGAGCTCTTAATGTTGGAAATATTACATCAATTATTTTGACAGCTATTGCTGGTTGGTTCTTAATCGACTGGATGTTACCTGAAACGGTAAATATGAACTTCTTTGGAGAAGGAACTAAAGCGATTCCAAGTCGCCATATTTTCTATGCAACATTAGTTGGATTAGGAGTTGGTTACTTGATTTCTTTCTTTACAGAATACTACACTGCACTTGGTAAAAAACCAGTGTTAGACATCGTGAAAAACTCATCTACTGGAGCTGCTACTAACATTATTGCTGGTTTAGCAACAGGAATGATTTCTACATTCTCTTCTGTAATTCTTTTTGCTGCAGCGATTTGGGGATCATATGCATTAGCTGGATTCTATGGAGTTGCTATCGCCGCTTCTGCTATGATGGCGACAACAGCTATGCAATTAGCAATCGACGCATTCGGACCTATCGCGGATAACGCAGGTGGTGTTGCCGAAATGAGTGAATTACCTGAAGAAGTTCGTGGTCGTACGGATATTTTAGATTCTGTTGGTAACACAACTGCTGCTGTTGGTAAAGGATTCGCAATTGCTTCTGCTGCTCTAACTGCATTGGCATTGTTTGCTGCTTATGTAACTTTTACGGGAATTGATGGAATTAATATTTTCAAAGCGGATGTTTTAGCTGCTTTATTTATCGGTGGTATGATTCCAGTTGTATTCTCAGCACTTGCTATGAAATCAGTTGGTAAGGCTGCAATGGATATGGTAATGGAAGTACGTCGTCAATTCAAAGAGATTCCTGGAATTATGGAGGGTACAGCGAAGCCTGAATACGGAAAATGTGTTGAGATTTCTACGAAAGCGGCATTACGCGAAATGATGTTGCCAGGAGCAATCACAATCATCTCACCAGTTATCATTGGATTTGCAATGGGTGCTGAAGCTCTTGGAGCTTACATGGCTGGAGTTGCTGTGTCTGGTGTTCTTTGGGCAATCTTCCAAAACAACGCAGGTGGTGCTTGGGATAATGCTAAGAAATCTTTCGAAGCCGGTGTTATGATCAACGGTGAAATGACTTACAAAGGATCTGATGCTCACAAAGCAGCAGTAACTGGGGATACAGTTGGTGATCCATTTAAAGATACTTCTGGTCCTTCAATGAATATACTTATCAAATTGACATGTCTTGTTGGATTAGTAATCGCTCCTATCTTAGGAAACGGTCACGGTGGAGGTCACAACGAGCATCACGCTGGATTTGCAACTGAATGTTGTTCAGCTGACAGCAAAGAAGCTTGCACACCAAAAAAAGATGCTTGTCACGGAGATAAAAAAGCAGAATGTCATGGTGAAGCAAAAGCTTGTGACATGTCTGAATGTACTAAAATGTCTAAAGAAGAATGTGCAGCTCATTGTGATGAAAAAGGGTGTTCTGCTGAAATGAAAGCAGCTTGTCTTTCTCACTACAATGAAGAAGGAAAATTTGAAGCTTGTGAAAAAGAGTGTTGTTCTGATCTAGCTGAAAAATGCTGCGAAGGAAAAGCAAAAGGAGGTGAATGTACTGACGACTGCAAAGAAAAGCACGCTTAATTAAGTTAAAATACTTAAGAAGCCCTGACTCCCAAACCGGGATTGTCAGGGCTTTTTTGTACCTTCATATTCTATGAAAACAACTGTAGAATTAAGCAACTATCCGCTCGATCAAGGTTATGAGGAAATGATCCTTGATTTTATTAATCGACTACAAGCAAGTGGACTGAAAGTCAAGGTGAACGCAACAAGCACACACGTTCAAGGTGACTTTGATGAAGTAATGCACGCCATTCAAAAAGAAATCAAAACATCGTTCGAAAAGTTCGGCAAAATGATTTTCGTGGTAAAAGTTTTAAAAGGAGAGTTGAACTTAGATTTCTCAATGTAATATGACAACATATTTTTGGTTTAGAAGAGACTTAAGATTAGAAGATAATATTGGATTGACAAAGGCACTAGAAAGCTCCGACAATGTACAATGCATATTTATTTTTGACGAGAATATTATTCTTGAACTTCCTGATGACGATCATAGAATTACTTTCATATATGATGAACTTTCTAAACTAAATGAACAGCTCAAATCATTTGATTCATCACTGCGAATAGAAGTTGGAAAACCAGTAGAAGTCTGGAAAAAAATTATCACCGAAGAGAAAATACAAGCAATCTATACCAACAAAGATTACGAGCCTTATGCACGAAAAAGAGATGGAGCCATTCGAGATTTAGCTGAAGAAAACAATGTCGAGTTCCATCGCTTCAAAGACCAAGTAATCTTCGAGGAAAATGAAGTAGTTAAAGATGATGGCGATCCATATACCGTGTACACGCCCTTCAAAAATAAATGGTTAAAAGCATTCAATCCGGAAGAATTTAAACCTTTTTCCATCGATTCCCTAACGAGGAATTTTGCAAAATCAAATTTCGATTTTCCTTCTTTAAAAACAGTTGGTTTCGAACGATCGTCAATCGAAGTGAAGCCATACACACTTAAAGATTTAGAAAACTATAAAGACGTTCGTGACCTACCTTTCGAGGATGCGACAAGTTATTTAAGTCCACATTTACGCTTTGGAACTATTGGAATACGTTCACTCGTCCACTCAGTGAAAGACAGAAGTGAAGTCTTCTTAAGCGAGTTAATTTGGAGAGAATTCTTCATGCAGATTCTATATCATTTCCCTAAAGTCGTTGATCATTCTTTCAGAGCCAAATACGATAGAATTCAGTGGCGAAACAATGAAGCTGAATTTGAGAAATGGTGCAATGGAGAAACAGGATATCCAATGGTCGATGCTGGCATGCGACAACTAAATGAAACAGGTTACATGCACAATCGCGTTCGAATGGTAGTGGCAAGTTTCTTATGCAAACACTTACTGATTGATTGGCGTTGGGGGGAAGCTTATTTTGCTCAAAAATTATTCGATTACGACCTCTCAGCAAATAATGGAAATTGGCAATGGGCCGCTGGAACTGGTTGTGATGCCGCTCCCTACTTTAGAGTTTTCAACCCTGAATCTCAACTTAAGAAGTTCGATCCAAAATTGAAATATGTGCGCAAATGGGTAAATGATTTTGATGAATTGACTTACCCAGAACCGATGGTGGAGCATAAAATGGCACGAGAAAGAGCACTAGATACTTACAAATCGGCATTAAATTAACTAGAACCACTATTTTTAAAGTAAATCGATAAGCAATGTGGAATAAAATATCAGGCTCGTACGATAAACTAATTGAAAAACTATGGGAATGGTTCGAATCGGCATTTCTTGTTATTCCTAATTTTATTCTCGCAATAGTTATTGTGGTCGCTTCCGTTTTTATCTCAAGATGGATGAAAAAGGTGGCGCTAAAAACAATGACTCGCTTTACCCACAACGAAGCGGTAAGTCGCCTGGTTTCTAACCTCATTACCGTCGTTATTATCGCTCTTGGTGTTTTTATCGCTCTTGGAATTTTAGAGCTTGAAAAAACGGTGACTTCCCTGCTTGCTGGAGCTGGAGTTGTTGGTCTTGCCGTTGGTCTCGCTTTCCAAGACCCTATTCTAAACATCATTTCTGGAATCTCCTTAACAATTAAAGATGTTCCTTTCGAAATTGGCGACCTAGTGAAGACAAATGGTTACTACGGTATCATACAAAAGATCACACTCCGTTCAACTCACTTGCGTACTTTATCCGGTGAAGATGTGTTGATTCCGAACAAAATGGTTCTTCAAAACCCGATAGAAAACTATTCGTTTACTAAAGCTCGCCGGGTTGACCTAACTTGTGGTGTTGCCTACAATTCTGATTTAGAATTAGTGAAAAATGTTACGATCGAATGCATTAAGAATAATATCACAACGATTGAAGGTAGAGATATTGAATTCATGTTTACCGAATTTGCTGGAAGCTCAATCAATTTTGTCGTTCGATTTTGGACTGAGGAAGTAGCAGAACTCGCCTATTTAAAAAATCGAAGTGCAGTAATCATCGCATTGAAAAAAACCTTCGATCAAAACGGAATCTCTATTCCATTCCCTATCAGAACGTTGGATATTCCTGCTCAAACAATCGAGGCTATTCAAAAGAAATCTTAAGCGGGATTTGTAACATTTTGAGGAATTAATTTGTTTTACTGAAAAGTAAATATGAAAAACCTAATCACCACTGTTTTCCTTACTTGCTCTGTCATTTCGTTTGGGCAACAAGATCCATTAAGCTCCTTTTTCTGGAATAATGACCAATATTACTCGCCTGCTAAAACAGGATTGAACTATAAACACAAAGCAACGGCAACCTACAGAAATCAATGGGACGGAATCAATGGAGCTCCTGAAACTATTTTCGGACAATACAGCTACCAACTTAATGATCAACATGGTCTTGGTGTAAACCTACTTTACGATAAAATCGGATTTTCTACTTCATACTCTGGCTTGATCAACTATGCCTTTCATTTGCGTTTAAAAAATGACCATAAATTGAGTTTTGGCGGTGGTTTAGGTGTTACTTCAGTAGAAACAGATGGCTATTGGATCACACCCCAAACTGGAAATGATCCCTACATTGTCAATCCATCTCGATCAACCGCTCTCGATACCAAGATCGGAGTCAATTATTCGACAAAAAAACTTTCGGTTGGTCTAGGGGCAAACCACTTGTTAGAATCATCAATTCCACTGTCGAGCTCAACTAATTATCAATTGGCACGACATCTTTATCTCGATGGAAAGTATGACTTACAAGTTGCAGAAAACTTATGCCTCACACCTCGATTTATAATCAGAACAGATTTTGTGAAATCATCGATCGAAGGAAATTTATTGGCGACCTTGAAAAACAAATACTGGTTCGGTATCTCGTACAGAACTGATGATGCGATAATCGGTATGATTGGTTGGGATATTTTTGAAAAATACCGAGTAGGATATGCATATGATCATCCCATTAAGAATACCTACGCAGTTACGAGAGGGTCACACGAAATTACCCTTGGTTTTCTCCTAAAATGACAGTTTTTCTCGTAATTTTGATCAAACTTTGGTCATGAAAGTCTCAGGATTCTCCTTCATAAAAAACGCACTTAAGTACGACTATCCGATCGTTGAAGCCATTACTTCGATTCTTCCAATTTGTGATGAATTTATTGTGGCTGTGGGAAAATCAGAGGATGAAACACTGGAGTTAATTCGAAATATCGATCCTGATAAAATTAAAATTGTTGAGACTGAATGGGACGAATCTCTTCGTGAAGGTGGACGTGTTCTAGCGGTAGAAACGGATAAAGCATTCAAAGCGATTTCACCAGATTCAGATTGGGCATTTTACATTCAGGGGGACGAAGTAATGCATGAAAAATATCTTCCTGTGGTAAAAAAAGCAATGGAGGATTTTAAAGAAGATCCAAAAGTCGATGGGTTACTCTTCAATTACTTGCATTTTTACGGTTCATACGATTACGTGGGGTCTGCTGATAATTGGTATCCACATGAGATTAGAGTAATTAAAAATGATCCTTCGATTTACTCTTACAAAGATGCGCAGGGATTTAGAAAAGGTGATAATGAAAAACTGCGTGTGAAACCAATTGATGCTTATATGTATCACTATGGATGGGTGAAAGATCCAAGAGCGATGCAGAAAAAACAAGAAGACTTCAACAAATTGTGGCACGACGATCAGTGGATTGAAGAAAATATCGCAAAAGCAGATGAGTTTGATTACTTGAAAGGAATTAGTTCGCTCTATAAATTTCAAGATCAACATCCAGAGGTGATGAAAAATAGAATTGAGCGAATTAACTGGAAATTCGACTACGATATCTCTTTCAACAAGCGCTCCCTTAAATACAGAACCAAAGGCTTTTTAAAAAAATACCTAGGATTGGATTTTAGTCATAACAACTACATAAAAATCTGATCTGTTAATATTTAACTCTAAAATTAATACATCGTTTATTCTCTAACATCATTGTGTTAAATCGGTTAATTGAACTACTTTAGCCGTCTACTAACACACATTATGAAGACTTTACTCCTACTACTGGGCTCAACTTTGTTGAGTACTTTCGCTTTTTCCCAAGCAAAAAATCACCAAGAAATCGTTCAGAAAAGAACAGAATTTTCAAAGACCTATCTCAAAGAGGATGGTTCCTATGAAAATGTTATTTCGATGGTTCCCGTTCATTATTTGAAAGAAGGAAATTGGGAGACAATTGACACGAAAATCGAGAAAACATCCGAAGGATATGAGAACTTGACCAATTCACTTCAGGTCAAATTTCCAGCATCAGTCTCGAACCAATCAAGTATTGAGATTTCATCAGGAAACAACATTTTTTTAATCGAAAAACAAAAAAAATACGGCTGGTTCGATGCTTCAGGAACAATCTTAAGCACTTTAGCTCTTGGCGATGCTGAATTACCATCGATTGATGACAACCGAATTTCTTTTGGTTCAACAGGAAACATAATCGATCACTTTGAAGTACTCCCTGCTCAGTTAAAAAATGATATTGAACTTCAAATTAAGCCTTTGAATTCATCCAATGCAAGCTATTTTGGAGCGACTGAAACTCTACACTTGAAAGAAGGCTGGAGCATCGTTAGTCAAAACGGAAATTCAACTGGATTAATTGAAGGTGGCTTAGTTATTTTGGATGAAAAAAATGAAGTGATATTCAAAATTCCTGAACCTTTCATTTATGAAAAAAATGCACAAATTGTTGATGGAAGTAGTTCAATTACCGGAAAGTATAAAGTAAGTAAAAACGATAATTCATGGGAAATAACAACGCTTGTCTCTGCAGATTGGCTCAACGAAAATCAAAGAAGTTATCCGGTTATAATTGACCCAACAGTAGTTTTACCTGGTGCAGATGGTGGTTGGATGTCCGCTGTAAACCTTGTGAACAATCCAGCTTTCGTTTTTATTGGAGTTTGTTGCGGAAATCAAGAGCACAGAGCTTGGTTAAACTTTAATACAACTTCTATTAACGATAACTCTTGTGTTACAGCAGTCGAATTAGAAGTGTATGTAAATGGAGTTGGAAATGCAGCAACAGAGCTGGTACATGCTTACGATATGACGTATTTGCCAGGGCCGTATCCAGCAATCGATCCAATTGTACTGAATGATATGGAAACGGGTTGGTATACATCTTTTACTTTATCAGGAGTTGGTACTTATGGTTATTACAATCTAGGAACATGGGCTAACTCTGTTTTACAGTCTCAACTTCCCATTAATTGGTATCAGGTAGCGTTAATTTTTGATAATGAACCTTCAACAAATTGGAAACGATTAACGGCAGCAAGCTGTAATCTACGTGTAACTTATTTAGACCCGCCATGCACCGTTTTACCAATTGAATTAACTGATTTCGAAGTTACTTGCAACGGGGCGCAAACAGAATTTAACTGGACCACAGCTTCTGAATTGGATAACGATTACTTCACAATCTGGCGATCAACAAACAACCTTCAATTTGAACCTATTCATCAAGTGAAATCACAAGGAAATAGTCAAAGTACGCAGAATTATCAATGGAAATCTGACAGAAAAGATGATGAAGTAACGTATTATCGACTGAGCCAAACAGATATTGACGGAGAAACAACTTTCTTCAATACGGAAACGATCTATCCTTGTCGACCAGAAACAGTTGTTTCACTTGATGAGCAAAACAATCTCGTAGTTCTTGGTGATGGGATTATTTCAATTCAGATTTTAGATGTTTCAGGGAAAGCCATTTTTACTTCAACTAGCGTAAATGGAAAACAATTATTCGATTTGAATTCAATTTCTAGCGGTGTATACTCTGTTGCCATTTACCACGAATCTGGCGAAAGAACGACGCATTCAATTGTTATTCCATAGGTGACAAACTGCCGATGAAAGTTACACGAGTTACACAACTTTAGGTGATTGGTTATTGAGTAGTCAGAATCGTTAAATTTGTGAGTACGGAATTTTCGAACGCTCAATAAAGAGAATGACTGATTTACGCTTGCTATTTCTATTCATTACGATTGTATTCACATCAGTTGTTCTTACTCGCTGCGGTGGTGAAGAGAAAGTGCTCCAACCATTAAAAGACAATTGGGAAAGTGCTGTTTCATATCAAGAAATTCCCGAAGGATTAAATTCCATAAGCGCCGAAACTTGTGGTGCCTGTCACCAAGATCATTACAAAGAATGGCAAAGATCTACGCATTCTCAAGCATGGACAGATCTTCAGTTTCAAGCCGAGCTAAAGAAGGAATCGAGTCCATACATGTGTATTAATTGCCATATTCCACTCGAAAACCAACAAGAATACCTCATCAATGGTTTGTGGAACGGTGATATTTACGATCCGGCAAGAAGAAAAAATCCACATTTCGATCAGAAATTACAACAAGAAGGAATTACTTGTGCTGCCTGCCATGTTCGAGATAATGTCATAATCGGTCCAACAGGAACAGATAAAGCTCCGCATGCTGTGAAAAAAGATGTGAATCATCTTTCCCATAATTTGTGTATTTCTTGTCACAATGCAAACGCGGTGGTTACTCCTACTTTGGCGTGTTCTTTCGAGACAGGTGATGAATGGAAAGCTGGTCCTTATTTCGGAAAAAAGGATTGTATCAGCTGTCACATGCAAGATACGGTTCGTGCTATTGTACCGGGATTTGAACCAAGAATGAGTCATTACCACGCATTTCCTGGATCTGGAATTCCGAAATCACCTCATCATAATCCAGATACATTGAACGGGCTCGATTTTGAAATCTCTCGAATTCCATCTTCCTACAAAAAAGGAGATCAACTAGAAGTAAAATTAAAAGCAACAAATGCACATGCTGGACATCGTTTACCAAGTGGAGATCCAGAACGATTTATTGAATTTATCTTCGAATTAAAAGACAAAAATGGAACAGTATTAGCATCTCAAAGAGACACAATAGGCGAAAAATGGGAATGGTATCCGCTTGCGAAAAAAATAATGGACAATAATTTAGACCCTTTGGATACGCGTTCTTTCCATTTCCAAGAAAATCTTAGTTATTCTGGTGACCTAGATCTCTCTGTAATTGTAAAAAAACATCGACTAAGTGAAGAGGCTGCGAAATACAACAAATTGAGAGACGATTATCCACTCTTCATTACGATCTACGAAGAAAATCGCACGATAAAATTTAGAGGAAAATAAGTTGATTTTCGACTTTTCGGCGAGCCCAAATTGAACGCATTGATTTGACGTCTGTATCAGATATCAAATAATCAATGTCATGAAATTAATAATTGTTCTCGTATCCCTTTTTACTTTTTCATTCGGAGCATTTGCTGCCGATACGCTATCTACTTCAATCTCTAAAGCCACAGTTTTCCTCTCTGGTGCTCAGGTTTTCAGGGAGTCTAAGTCGATTAGTGTTAAACGTGGAGTAAATGAATATATCATCAAAGATGTTAGTCCAATGTTGGATCAACAACGTATCCAAGCGACTTCAAAAGGTGGATTTTTAATCCTCGATGTGCAATTTCTAACCGAATACGTGCAACCTCAATCCGCATCTCCGACTATCGTTCCTGAAAAAATTCAAAAAGAAATTGATTGGTTAAACGACACTCTTTTGTTCATCTCTTTTGAAAAAGAACGCATCAGTGCAAAATTGAATGATCTGCAGGAAGAGAAGCGTATGGTAACACAAAGTCAACTCATCAAATCCGGAGGAATCAGCGATACACTGCCCGAATTCAAAGAAATAGTTGCTTTCTACAGAACAAAATTAGATGATATCAATGAGCTTATTCATCAGTGGAAGAAAACACAATATTATGTTTCTGCTCGTGAGAATAAATTCCGAAATCGACTGAATGAACTGAATAATTATGCTCGACAAACGAATCAGCCTGCGCAACCTGCGACTACTCGATACCATGTTTTGGTAACAACTTATGCAGATGCCACAACTACTGGTAAAATCGAAATCAATTATTTAGTGAACAATGCCGGATGGATTCCAGAGTATGATTTAAGAGCAACTTCCACTGCAGAGCCCATGAATATTACTTACAAAGCGCGTGTTTTCCAAAATACCGGTGAGGATTGGGACAAGGTCAATCTGGTTTTATCTACTTACGATAGAAATGCGTCCATTTCGAAGCCAACAGCTGGGATTTGGCGATTGGATTATACTGTGAATAAAGTCGTACCTGGGCGCCAAATTCAATACTACTCTCAAAATTTTACATCGAACACACAAATGGAAGAATTTGCCAAAAAAGAAGCGGCTCAGAATCCAAATTTCACACAGACCAGCGCAAGCTATGTTCCTTATCAGAACCTTTCAGCACTAAATCAAAACTTCACGAATGTAGAATTTGACGTGAAACTACCTTACTCAATTTCTTCAGATGGAAGTCAAAAATTAATGGTAGTAATGCACGAAAAAATGGAAGCCAAATTTTATCATTACATGTTGCCGCG
The DNA here is from genome assembly GCA_964219255.1 of Henriciella pelagia. Classification (GTDB taxonomy): domain Bacteria; phylum Bacteroidota; class Bacteroidia; order Flavobacteriales_D; family Crocinitomicaceae; genus UBA4466. The sequence goes on along the minus strand of CAXPPC010000003.1, from coordinate 131,792 downwards.
TGCGAACAAATATGCTTTCTTACAAGCCAAAATTGGCGACTGGGAAGAGTTGAGTTTGTTACCAGGTAAGGCGAATATTTATTTCAATCACACTATAGTTGGAAGTCATAATATCGATCCAAGCGCACTTTCAGATACGATGGAGTTGACTTTAGGACGCGACCAATCCATTACTGCTGAGCGCAAAAAAATTGCAGAAATTGATGAAAAAGTGGGCATTGGGAAGCGAACTGTTAAGAAAATGACGTTCCAACTCACGATTCGAAATAATTCACATGGAGAAATCGACTTAACCTTGGAGGACTTAGTTCCAATTACTCAAAATGAAGAAATAGAAATCAAAGTATTAAAAGGAAGTGGAGCTGAATTAAATGAAGATACTGGTCGACTAACTTGGAAATTAAAAATGAAGCCCGGTCAGAAAGAACTCATCAACTTCTCTTATTCTGTTGAACACGACAAAGACAAGCCAGTTTCCTAAAATTTTCACTAAATCATTTTTATCTTTACGGAAAATCAACAAGATGGAAATGAAAAAACTGTTTGCTTTCGGATTATTCGTGATTTCGGCTTCTTTTGGGATCAGTCAGAATGGAATAAGTCCACAACAATTGATTGAATTGAATCGAGTTTCAGGACTTGGTTTAACAACCGATAAATCCAAGGTAGTATATGCAGTTTCGAAAGTGGATGTGGAAAGTAATTCGCGCTCAACAAATTTTTTTACGGTTGATTTAATCAGTGGAACTAAATCTGAAGTGAAGGACGTTGATGCCTTAATTCCAGATCATGATGTATCACCCAATGGCAACTTCAAAATTGTTGTGGAAGATGTTAAATTGAAGAAGGTTTTTGGAACTGATTTCTATCCAGAAATGACGGAGTCTAATGTTCAAATTTACGATCAACTAAACTATCGCCATTGGGACACTTGGGAAGATGGTGCATATAGTCACCTTTTCCTGGAGTCAATCAACGGGAACAAAAAGAGAACGGATATTTTAGGTAATGAGCCTTTCGACTGTCCGCAAAAACCGTTTGGTGGAAGTGAAGATTACATTTGGTCTCCTGATAGTAAATCGATCGTTTATGTCTGCAAGAAAAAGTACGGAACTGAGTACGCCGTTAGCACGAATACAGATCTTTACAAATATGACATCGCTTCTGGTACAACAACGAATTTGACAGCTTCAAATTTAGGGTACGATACACAACCTTCGTTCTCTTCAATTGGTACCCTTGCTTGGTTGCAAATGAAGCGCGATGGTTATGAGTCGGACAAGAATGATATTGTTGTATTGTTAGACGGGAAACCAGTTAATCTGACAGCGAACTGGGATGGAACTGTAAATTCGTTTCAATGGAGCAACAGTGGAAAAACAATCTATTTCACGGCCCCAATTGGTGGAACAGTTCAACTCTTTTCTATCGAAGTTCCGTCAAAAGGAGGAAAAAGAACGACAATAACGGCTGAACCAATGATTGCTGCTCCAAAGCAAATTACAAACGGGCAATTTGATGTTCGTGGTATAGTTGGTCATTCTAAAAACACGATGGTCGTGGCTCGCGGAGACATGAATCACGCCACTGAATTGTACACTGTGGACTTGACTTCTGGAAAAATGAAGCAACTTACGCATGCAAACGATGATTTCTACAATAGCATTTCGTTAAGCAAAGTTGAAAAAAGAATGGTTAAAACAACTGACGATAAGGACATGGTGACTTGGGTGATTTATCCGCCAAACTTTGATCCTACCAAGAAATATCCAACTCTTTTATACTGTCAAGGTGGACCTCAAGGAGCTTTGAGTCAATTCTATTCATACCGTTGGAATTTCCAATTGATGGCTGCTCAAGGATATATTGTTGTCGCTCCAAACCGAAGAGGAATGCCTGGTCATGGAGTTGAATGGAACGAACAGATTAGTAAAGATTACGGTGGACAAAACATGCGCGATTATCTATCTGCTATAGATGATGTTGCCAAAGAAAGTTATGTCGACACAAAAAGAATAGGATGTGTTGGAGCTAGCTACGGTGGATACTCAGCATTTTATTTAGCTGCGATTCATGAAGGTAGATTCAGGACATTTATTGCTCACGACGGAATTTTCAACTGGAAAAGTATGTACGGTACAACGGAGGAACTATTCTTTGTGAACTGGGATTTAGGTGGTGCATACTGGGATAAAGACAATCACGCTGCTCAAAAAGCATATACAGTTTTCAATCCAGTTGAACATGTAAGCAAGTGGACTTCCCCAATTATGATTATTCAAGGAGGAAAGGATTTTAGAGTGCCAATCGGTCAAGGATTAGAAGCTTTTCAAACGGCTCAACTACAAGGAATCAGAAGCAAACTACTCTACTTCCCAGAGGAAAATCACTGGGTTTTAGATTACCAAAACAGTTTAATCTGGCACACAGAATTTTACAAATGGCTTGAAGAAACAATGCCTCCAATGGATCGTTAACTCGATCAGAACATCATGAAGAAACTACTACTTATCGCAGTACTCGGGCTGGTAGGTTCATTGAACGCCCAAACAGATTCCACTCAAACTTTCGATTTGGAATTGGAATTTCGACCGCGAGCGGAGTTTCGTTATGGCTATAAAACACTTGTTCCGGATAACGCCGAACCAGCTTTCTTCATTTCGAATCGGATTCGAATCGGAACTTCATATCAGCGGACTAATTTTCGTTTTCATGCTTCCATTCAGGATGTTAGAACATTAGGAACAGAAGGATTGGTAGATAATGGAAGCAGTCTTGGTCTATTCGAAGGGTATTTTGAGGTCGACTTTTCAAAGAAATGGATGCTTAAGTTTGGTCGACAAGCAGTAGAATTAGACAATGGTCGACTTTTCGCTGAATCTAACTGGAGTCAATCGGCAAAAGCTCATGATGGCGCAGCGATTTTCTATCAATCAAAAAAAGTAAAAAATTCACTTTACGGATTCTATAACCAAAGTCAAGAAAACTATTTCGGTTCGGAATACGACTTATCAGCTACAACTTACAAAGGATTATTTATTGATTTTTTTGAATTTAATCCCACCGAAAAATGGTCGTTCAACCTGATGAATGTTGTTGATGGTTGGGACAGTCAGTCGGTGAGTAATACTGCGTATTTTCGAGGAACTTCAGGAGGGAAAATTCAATATTCTGGCAAACAATTCAGTGCACTTATTCGCGCTTACTATCAGTACGGACAACTAAGAACAGGACAAGCAATCAACGCTTATTACGCTCAACCAGAGTTGCGATGGGATTTTAAAGGAAATCAAATTCGTTTAGGAGCTGAATACGTGAGTGGAGAAAATACAAGCTATTCTGAATCATCAAGAGCTTTCGTTCCGCTTTATGGAGTCGCGTTTCGCTTCATGGGAAACTTGAATTACTTCACACGATTTCCCAGCGATGTTAATTACGGAGGCTTATTTAATCCATATCTTTCACTTCGCCACAAATTCAAAAAGAACTGGCGCTTGCAATCTGATATGCACGCATTTATTTTACCAGAGGACATGTATGGTTTTGCGGGTATGACTTCTGCAGGGTATTTGGGCACAGAATTAGACATCAAGGCGCGATTCAGGTTAAACAGCTTTACTACCTTGGATGCTGGAGTTGCGGGAATGATTCCGACACAAAAAATGGAATCAATAAAGTTCGGTAACAGTAATCATCTTCCTTTCTGGTCATTTGTAATGGTAACATTCAAGCCGAACTTGCTTCACATCAAGCAGTCTATTGAAATTATTCCAAAGAAAGAACCCAAATCTCAGGAGCCACCAACACTTCCATGCGGGTAAACCACATCTACTTAACTTTCATTCTCAGTTAAATCGATTTGTGCTCGTAGCGCCAATTTTTTGAGCTGTCTTTAAACCATTTAAGTTTTTTTAACATTTACGTACTTCCCTTACTCGGCCTATTAAAAAATAGATACCAAGGTATATACTTTTGATTCATATTTTATTTTGTTTAATCTTTATTTGTTTTTGTTAAACATCATCTCTAGTTTTGTTTAATCTTATTGATTATTCATTAAACATTAATATCATGAAGAAAGTAATACTAAGCACCAAAAAATTTCTTAATGTGATATTGCTATCACTGACCGTTTCACTGTCTTATGCACAAACAAACGTTTACGATGACATTATTGCAACCAGTCCACAACACACAAGTTTAGATGCAGCTATACAACAGGCAGGTTTAGTTTCGGCCCTCCAAGATCCGAATGCTACCTTCACAGTTTTTGCTCCAGACAACAATGCTTTTGATGATTTAGCTAACGAGTTAGGAACTACTGTAAGCGGACTTCTCGCTTTACCAAACTTGGGCGATATCTTATTATACCACGTATTGGGGACAACAAACACAGCCAGTACACTATCAAATGGTCAAATTGTAACGCCTTTAAATGCAGCCAACACGGTGAAATTAACAGTTACAAGCAACAGTGAAGTATATGCGAATCAGGCGATGGTAAACGGAGCAGATTTAACCGCTGACAATGGGGTAGTGCATTCTGTTGATGCGGTAATTCTACCTGGAGAAACAGTAGCTGATATCGCTATAGATAACGGATTCACTACACTTGTTACGGCTGTAGCAACGGCAGAATTATTACCAGCACTTACAGATCCGTTTGCCACTTTTACAGTGTTTGCACCAGATAATGCAGCTTTTGACAATGCAGCTATGGCACTTGGAGTAACAACAAACGATCTACTAGCATTGCCGAACTTACAAGACATTCTTCTTTACCATGTTCTAGACGTTGAGGTCGATGCTGCCAGTGTTAGTGACGGTGGAATAGTTGATGCAATTAGCACAACAAATACTATCAAAACAACTGTCACTGAATCAGGAGAAGTATTCATTAATCAAGCTGAGGTTCAGCTGGCCGATTTAAACGCCGATAATGGACTTGTTCACACTATCGATCAAGTTTTGTTGCCATCCGAGACTGTAGTAGATGTTGCATTAGATAATGGATTCACAACATTGACAGCAGCAGTGATCGAAGCGGAATTGCTTCCAGCTTTAGTTGATCCTTTTGCTGAGTTCACTGTTTTCGCTCCAACAAATCAAGCATTTGACAATTTAGCGAGTGATTTAGGGGTAACACTAAATGATATTTTAGCCCTTCCAAACTTAGGTGATATTCTTCTTTACCATTGCCTTGGTTCGGAAGTATTATCAACAGCGCTATCGAACGGACAAGTAACAACTTTGAATGGATCAGATGTTTTAATTACCGTGGCAACTCCACCATTAGTAAACGACGCCGAGGTATCTATGGCTGATATTCAAGTAGATAATGGTGTAGTGCATGTAATCAACAAGGTATTAGATCCTGCCGTAGCTTCTGTTGATGAGTCGGCCATTGACATTAACATTTTCCCAAATCCAAGTACAGATGTAGTTAATATTACAACGAACGAAATAGCTGAATCAATTCAAATATTATCAGCGGACGGGACTATTTTGAAATCAATTGTGCCATCAGGATCTCAATCAAACATCAATATATCAGATTTAGCAACAGGACAATACTTTGTTGTGATAAACACTGCTAACGGACCTTTCTCCAAATCGATTCAGGTAAAATCTTCTTTTTAGGTTGATTAGTAGTAGTTGGTTAGAAGGGAAGGCGAGAGCTTTCCCTTTTTTAGTTAAAACCTCTGAACAGCTTCAATTTTAGTCTTGATTTCCGATCTTGATTTTTCTTGATTTGAAACTTTTTGTTCTAATGAAGACTTCTTCTTAGAAGTCTCATCCAACTTGTTTTTTAACTCATTAATTTCCTTTTCTTTCTTCTGAATTTCAGTCTCATTATCCTCAATGTCCACTTTCAAATCCACCAATTGTTCTTGAAGTTTAACTTTTGATTTCTCCAATTTTTCTCTCCGTTTCTTCTCTTTAAGTTGGTCTTTAGCTAAGCTAGCAATTGTTTTTTCAGTCGACTTTAACTCATCTCTCGTATCTTCCAACTCTTCTTCCACTGCGACCATGTCTTTTTCAAGAAAATTTGTGTAATACGCTTTAGAAAATTCTTTAAGTAAATCTTTACACTTCTGTGCTTCTTCAGGGTAATCTGTTGAATTAATGTAAATATCAGTCCCATAGCTAATCCAATACCAAAGTCGATTTTGAGACCCCGAATTTCTTACTTCAGCATTCAAATTAAAATGTTTATCACTAAATGCAGGAACCAAAATATTTTCAGCTGAAATCTTCTTAAAGAACGACTTTACATCATACTTTTTCTCATCTTCTAAAAAATTTTCGAACGACTTAATAATCGACTTTTCATCTCCCGCTAGATCCACATAAAATCCACTTCTCTCTTTTTTGTCTAATAGTTCTTTTCCCTCATTTATTTGAATTGAATTTGGAACATTCATCGTCTGTCCAAATGAAAAGTTGAAGGTTAAAAATAACGCTGCGATAATTACTTTGTAGTGTTTCTTCATATAATAAAAGATAAAAAAATAATTGACTTTTCCTAGTAATACAAGGGATTATCGGCTTACACCAACTTCCAAAACAACCAATTCAACACGACGATTAATAGCATCAAACGCGCGTTTTTCTTCTTTGGAATCTAGTTGATCCAACACCATTTTTGGGATAATTGGTTGCATTCTTCCGGCTCCAATCGGTTGCAACTGATCTTCAGAAATATCATAAACACCATGTAAAAGTTGTATGATCTCTTTTGCCACATTGAAAGTATCCTCTGTTTCCATTTTTCGGTCTTCTTTCAGCAATAATTCATGTACAGAAATACCGAATTTTACAGAGGGATTACATCGAAGAAAATCAGCCAGTTTGCGATACTCAATTACGTTTATGTTATCGAGGCTGTCTGGTTGAATAAAGTCCAACCGAAAACGATCGTTCATCTCTATATGCGAACGACCTTTATCGTAATACTGAATCAACTCTGGATTTCCTGCAAAACGATAAGAACATGAAACGACATGTTGCACTTCTTCAATTATTACAGTTATTCGTCGGTTGATTGCATGTAACGAATCTACTGCATTTCGATTCTCTCTGAACGCAGAATAAATTGCATCTTCCTTGACAATCGGACGAATTTCTCCCCAACCTTTAACATCTGTAATTCTACTTGGGTCTATACCCTTATCGACAAGCCAACCTTTAAATGAATTCGCCCTTCTCTCTGATCGCTCTTGATTTTTTACCACTGAACCTCGAGAATCGGTGTGACAATGGATACTCACTTTAATCAAAGGATGATCTTTCAAAAATTCCTTTACCCAAATTGAATTGTCTGAATTTACTGGGTTTCCCAACGAATCGACACGTAGACGGTCAAACACGAAATTAACATCAACGCGAATAGAGTCTCCAACTGTAAAGTAGGAATCAGATTTCGACTTATACCCTTGAGAAAAAGACCAAGAGGCAAAGACAAGGTAGTTGATTAGTAATAAGTATTTAATCACAATCTAATATAAGGAAATATCGGCATGACATTGAATGTTAATTCAATTATACATTTGTGAAAGTTTGTTATCAATTCGTTATTAATTGTGTAACCTGTAACCAAATCTTCTATTTTCGTTTCGTTGTAAGTAAAACTTAGCTTAACATGAAATCACTTCTAGTCCTCTTACTGACTTTGTCAGCCAGCTTTCTATTTGGTCAAAACACACGTGTAATTGCCAACATTGAATCAGAAGGAATTCCTGAAGGAATGGGACGAGGAATGGTTTTTTCTTTACCCGATTCGAATCTTGTCAAAGGAAATTTTATCGACAGCACTTCTATTTCTGTTCGTTTTAATGCTAAGAAGGGAGATGAATTCTTTCTTAGATTAGTCGCGCCAGGCTTAAAAGACACCGGTGTTGTCTTTACGGTGGAAGATACGCTTGTTGATTTGGGAACCATTAGCTTGTATAATGAACAATCACTTGATGAAGTTAGTGTTGTGTATCGAGAGCCTTACTTTGAAAAAACAATCAACGGACTTAAAGTCAACGTAAAAGGAACGACACTTGAGGAATTGAATACACTTTTTGATATTCTGAAAGCATCTCCTCGACTGAACTCCCCTGATGATGAATCGATTGAAATCATTGGACGTGGAGCGCCTCTTATCCTAATCGATCGACAACCGATAATGACCAACGACGAACTAAAAGCAATACCAGCTGACCAAGTTGATCGCTTCGAAATACTTACAAATCCATCTGCCAAATACAAAGCCCAAGGAAGTGGAAACGGTGTGATTGAAGTCTTTACAACCAATTTTGAGCTAGAAGGATATCGAGCAAATATTCGCATGGATGGTGGTGTCAACACAAATTTATATCCGCAAATTGGAGGAAATGTTGGGCTAAGTTTCAAGAAAAAGAAATTCTCAATGAGTGGATACGGAGGAATGTACTATTACTCGACAAATTCATCGGGAACAGGATCTGGATATTCAACAACATCCGACTTAAATCACCTCTATTCGGATGAAGGAGACTACAATAATTTATGGCGGAATTACAAGCTCAAAATGAGTTATGCCTTTACTGACTCAAGTCGATTAAATTTTGGAGTAAACGGTCACGGAAGTAGCGGAGGATCTGAATACATCACCGAAACCAACTACTTCGATGCTGATAGCCTAGTAACTTCTCGTTACAGAAATAATAACGGAACGCATAAGTGGGTAAACAACAGTGCTTTTGTCAATTACAACCTAGATACTGATACATTGGGGAGTTATTTCGAAGTAAATGCCAACTTCACGAAAAGAGTAAGTGACTATTCTACAACAAACAGAAATCGTTTCTTTGCAAATAACACAACCACCCTAAATAATATTCAAACCTCTTCGGAAGATCAACCCAATGTAGGCGAATTAAGAGTGAATTACGAACATCACTTTGATACATCCGAATTTAAATTGGAATTGGGTGCGTCTTATAGCGTTTTACTCAATGAAAAGAAATTCTTTCGCTTTACGGAATTAAACGATACTTGGGTGGAAGATAATTCTGCTCAGAACACCTATAACTATCAAGAAAATATCATTGGATCATTTGCACAGATTTCTAAAATGTTGACGAAAAAAATGGGAGCTCAAGTCGGTTTACGAGCTGAACACACCATACTTGACGGTTACAGTAAAACCTTGGATCAACAGTTTATGGACTCAAGTTACACTTCCCTTTTTCCGAATATTGGAATGTTATACAATGTTTCCGATAATGTAAGTATAACTGCATATTATGAAACAGGAATTGACCGCCCTGGATTCAATAATTACGACCCGTTTGTGCGTGAAACCGATAGTTTGAATATCACGGTTGGAAACCCTTATTTACGCCCTTCGTATTCGCACACATTTGGAGCTGAATTAGAATTGTTTTATTCTTACAACTTAAGTTTCTCTTATTCGAAATACGACGGCGAACGCAGCACTCTTGAGTTCACAGACCCGACTAATTTCGTTACTACCAGCACACCTTGGAATGGCGATTATCATGAGATTTACAGCGTAAGTGTGAGTGTCCCTATTCGCGCTAAATGGGTCAATGGATGGAATTCATTCTGGCTCGACTACAATAATTATTATTTCACAGATATTTTCCAACGCGATACCTATTCAAATATTAATATGGGATTCTATTCCTACTTGACGTTCGATCTTCCGAAGGAGTTCCAAATCATGAATCGTTTCTCAGCCTATAAATGGGCAAATGATCAGCGTAATGGAAACTTCAGACATAATTGGGGAATTCGATTGACGAAAAAATTCAAGAAGCCGGATCTAAATTTATACGCTGAAGTAAGCAATCTCCTTCCACCTAAAAACAAGATCTCAACTGTAACAGGAAACTACAATTACGAGAGCTCCGAAATAAGCAATTTCACCACTTTTAAACTTGGTTTCTTCTATAAATTCGGTCGACTTAAAGCAGATCCAAACATTAAAGAATCGAGTTCAGGTCAAAGTGATCGATTGTAGTAATTTGGCTGCCTACGCCATTCAACTGCTAGTTTTCTCCTAGTTGCAAGTCGTCACATGGCTCCTGGGTCTAGATGAACTAGCCGCCTCGCCTGTGTGTCAACTACGCAATTAGTTCGCAAAGCTATTCGTTTCCCGGCTGGCAGAATTACCCTCGGTATAAGAAATTTCTATTGACGCGTCACCTTAACTGCTTTCAAAAATTGATCGCCATCTAAAAATTGAACAGTATAAAGTCCAGCTGTTTCTGGTAATTGAATCTGCGTGTGATCGGTTAACTTGCCTGTTTGGACAACACGACCCGATTGATCCAATAATTGATAATTCAAATCATCCGATTCTTCAGTACAATCTATTGTTAATACACCATTTGACGGATTTGGATACACCAAGAAATTCCCTTTTGGGATGACTGGAAAGCCAGTTGAATTCACCGGATGCTCAATTATATAATACAAGGTATTTTGATCGTCTACATCATTCCATTCACCTGCAACGCCAAGTGGCCAATTGGTAATTGCAATTCCCAATCCATCTTGACCGTTGTAATCATCAGGCTCGTTCCCCCAATTGTTATATAAACCACCAACTGGACTTCCAGAACTGGTCCCCTGCCAAAATTGAGTGGACACTCCTATATTATCACCATCCCAAATCCATTCGCCTTCAACAGCCAAATCGTTCCCTCCTATCCATAAATAAGAAGCTCCGCCACCATCAGGAGCCACCGTATTTGAATTTGTTATTCCCGCTTGATTCATGTGATAAAAAATCGAGTCATTTTCCTCTTGCGAATTGATTTCAGCTAGATAACCACCACGATCAACTGCGCACTGAGCTGCTGCCGTCCATGTTTGATTCTCCTTTACGATCTCATAGAGTTTACCATCATACATAAACAAATAAACATTATTTGGATCGATCGTGCATTGCGCATCAACTAACAATGGACTCAAGCAAAAAAGCGAAAAAAATAGAAAGGACTTCATGCGTATTATTTTGAGTTAAATTACTTAATCCCAAAACAAACTGCAATAAAAAACCCCAACCTTTCGGCTGGGGTTTCTTTTAATATGATTTTGGATTAACCGTTCAATGCTTCCGCACCACCAACGATTTCCAAGATTTCATTTGTAATTGCCGCCTGACGAGCTTTGTTGTATTGAAGTGTAAGATCACGTTTCAATTCACCTGCGTTATCAGTTGCTTTGTGCATAGCTGTCATACGCGCTCCGTGCTCAGAAGCGTTAGAGTCTAACAATGCTTTGAACAATTGAATTTTCAATGACTTTGGAATTAAGTCCTCAACAATTTCCGATTTAGAAGGCTCGAAGATGTAATCTCCTGCTTCAGCTCCTTCAGTAACTGTAGGAACAATTGGCAAGAATTGCTCTTCCATTACTTCTTGAACTGCTGCATTTTTGAATTTGTTGTAAACGAATACAACTTTATCCACTTTACCTGCAACGAATTCGTCCATTAAAAACTGTGCTAATTCAGAAGAACGCTCAAATGTTAAGTCGTTAAACATGTCATCAGCTTGTCCAATTCCTTCTGGTCGGTAGTTGAATTCACTTCTTTTGAATGCGTCGTTCACTTTCTTACCAACTGCAATCACTTTTGTGTTGTAGTTAGCATACTCACCTTTCAACATTACGTTCACACGCTTCACAATGTTGTTGTTAAATCCACCACACAAACCACGATTCGAAGTTACAGCAACAATATATGCATTCTTCGTTTCACGTTGATCTGAATAAGCGTTTTCTGAAAGATCAAGTGTTGCACTCAAATTTCCAAGAATCTCTTGCAACTTCTCAGCGTAAGGACGCATTTGAGTAATCGCATCCTGCGCACGCTTTAATTTCGCTGCAGACACCATTTTCATCGCCGATGTAATTTGCATCGTAGATGAAATGGAAGTAATTCTGTTTTTTATCTCTTTAAGATTCGCCATCTTGTTTAATTAAGAATGTAGAATATCGAATTAAGAATTTAGTGATTTACGAGTTGAATTTATTACTGCAACCAATAATTTTATCAGCTCTTCATTGTATTCAAACAATTCTTTCTCTACAACTTCAATTTTCCTATCAATTATTTTGAGCCAATATTTCGTTTCGTCTGCCTCTTTTAACGCTAATCGCAATTTGTGAATAAAATCCTTTTTACTTTCAGCTCGCTGCGACTCAACTATATTTGCTCCTATGCTTGTACCACTTCTTACTAACTGTGAAGCCAATTCAAAATGGCGTAAGTCTTTTATTTTTTGTGCGAAATCTACAATGGAAAGGGAAAACTCAAATGATTTATCTACAAGTGCGTTTTTCCTCTCCATTAATTTTTCATTCTTAATTCAATAATTCTGAATTAATTAGTATTTCGCTGCGATTTCTTTCGCTACTGTACCTAGTACGTCTGTTAATTCATCCGTGTATTTACCTGCTTTCAATGAAGCCAATACATCTGCATGCTTCGCTTCTAAGAAATCCAAGTACTCTTTCTCGAATGCTTTCACTTTATCAACTGGTACATTTTGGATCAATCCTTTTGTTCCAACGTAGATAATAGCAATTTGCTTCTCTACTGGGTAAGGATCTCCTTCTTTTTGCTTCAAGATCTCTACGTTACGGATACCTTTATCAAGAACCGACTTAGTAGCAGCATCAAGGTCAGAACCGAACTTCGCGAACGCTTCCAACTCACGGAATTGCGCTTGGTCAAGTTTCAAAGTACCAGATACTTTCTTCATCGACTTAATTTGAGCTGATCCCCCTACACGAGATACCGAGATACCTACGTTAATCGCTGGACGGATACCAGAGTTGAACAAGTCAGACTCCAAGAAGATTTGTCCGTCTGTAATCGAAATTACGTTAGTTGGGATATATGCCGAAACGTCTCCTGCTTGTGTTTCAATAATTGGAAGTGCAGTTAATGATCCACCACCTTTTACTTTTCCTTTCAATGACTCAGGAAGGTCGTTCATTTGAGCCGCAATATTGTCATCAGCGATAACTTTTGCTGCACGCTCTAACAAACGCGAGTGAAGGTAGAATACATCTCCTGGGTATGCCTCACGACCTGGTGGACGACGAAGAAGAAGTGATACCTCACGGTATGCAACCGCTTGCTTCGATAAATCATCATATACGATCAATCCTGGACGACCTGTATCACGGAAGTACTCACCAATCGCAGCACCCGTCATTGGCGCGTAGAACTGCATTGGAGCAGGGTCAGATGCATTCGCTGCAACAACAACTGTATAAGCCATCGCTCCAGCATCTTCTAATTTCTTAACGATTCCAGCAACCGTAGATCCTTTTTGTCCAACTGCAACATAGATACAGTAAACAGGCTCTCCACGATCATAAAATTCTTTTTGGTTAATGATTGTATCGATACAAACTGTTGTTTTACCAGTTTGACGGTCACCAATCACCAACTCACGTTGTCCACGTCCAATTGGAATCATGGCATCTACCGCCTTAACTCCAGTTTGAAGTGGTTCGTTTACTGGCTGACGATAGATAACTCCTGGTGCTTTACGCTCGATTGGCATTTCGAACAACTCACCTTCGATTGGTCCTTTACCATCGATTGGGTTACCTAACGTGTCAACAACACGACCAACCATTCCTTCACCTACTTTTACAGAGGCAATGCGTCCTAGTCGCTTAACTGTATCACCTTCTTTTACTTGGCTTGAACGTCCAAGTAGTACGGCACCTACGTTATCTTCCTCAAGGTTCAAGGCAATACCTTGTAATCCTCCATCAAATTCGATCAATTCACCGTATTGAACTCCTTTTAATCCATAAATACGAGCAATACCATCTCCGATTTGAAGAACTGTACCAACTTCTTGCAATTCAGCCTCCGTGCGGAAACCTGAAAGTTGCTCTCTTAAAATTGCAGAAACTTCTGCTGGTTTTACATCTGCCATCTTGTGTAGATTTTACTTGGCTACGCCAAAATTATCGTGTTAAACGTTGTTTTAAATTATTTAATTGACTCGCAACGGAAGCATCAATTTGAGTGTCTCCCATACGAACCATGAAACCACCGATAAGTTCTTCATCGATAACCTCTTTAACTTCCAATTGACCTTTTACAGTCGCTTGAATTTTTGCTAAGATCGCTTCTTTTGTCTTATCATCCAACTTTACAGCAGATGTAAGTGTAAGAGGAACAATCCCTTTATGCTCTTTTACTTGTGCTTCGAACGACTCCGCAATTTCAGGAAGAAGTGCTTCACGTCTGTTAGTTGTAATCAATTTTACAAACTCAAGACTCACTTTTTCGAACTGCTCGAAAATCTTTTCGAAGATGCTGATTTTTTTGTCCGAGTTAACAATTGGACTTGCAATCAACAATTCGAAATCGCGTGTATCATTGTTCGCTTGAAGTAAGAATTTCATATCACCAAGAACCGCATCGACATTGTTTTGCTCGATTGCCAAATCCAATAGTGCTTTCGCGTATCTTGATGCTACTTTCGTATTCTTCATCGTGAACGATTAATTCATGTTAATATCTTCAGCCAGCTTATCAGCCAATGCTTTTTGCTTATCATCTGATGCTAATTCTCCACGAACAACTTTCTCAGCAATTTCGATAGAGAAGGCAGCAACTTGTGTCTTTAACTCAGAAATAGCAGCAGCTTTCTCAGCATTGATAGACTCACGTGCAGCAGTCATCACTTTTTCAGCTTCTACCTTAGCAGCAGACTTTGCGTCCTCTACCATTTTAGCAGCCGTTTCTTTCGCATCTTTAACCATTGCATCACGCTCAGCTCTTGCCTCTTTCATCAAGTTTTCGTTTTGCGCTTGCATTGCTTTCATTTCAGCTTTTGTTTTCTCAGCTAATTCTAAAGCATCATTAATTTTTTCTTCACGTGCGTTTACTGCACCTAAGATTGGCTTCCAAGCGAACTTTGCTAAAAGGAATAACAAAATACAGAAGACGATTCCCGTCCAAAATACCAATCCGTAATCAGGAGTAACTATTTCCATTTCTTTTGTTTTACTAAACTTTTACTTTTTTAAATAAGACTTACCGCAACCAACCGTTACGGTAAGTCTCATCAATTCAATTTGTCTTAGATCTATTGAACACCTGTTTCAAGACCCAAAAGACCAACTACTACTCCGAATAGTGCAACACCCTCGATAAGAGCGGCTGCGATAATCATTGCAGTTTGAATTTTTCCTGAAGCTTCTGGTTGACGAGCGATCGCGTCCATTGCTGAACCACCGATTTTCCCGATTCCTAATCCTGCACCTAATACTGCAAGACCTGCTCCAATTGCTGCTATACTTCCGAACATAACTTATATGTATTTAAAAAAGTTACAAATTAATTAATGATGCGCTTCTTCCACTGCCGCACCGATGAACAACGCTGAAAGCATTGCAAATAGATACGCTTGTAAGAACGCTACTAACAACTCTAACACCGAAATGAAAAGTGCCATTGGTACAGACAAGGCTCCCCAAGCTGCTGACTCTTTCAAGAAGATGATAGAAACTAACGCCAAAATGATAATGTGACCCGCAGTAATGTTTGCGAACAAACGAATCATCAAGGCAAAAGGCTTTGTGAAGATCCCAACGATTTCAATTGGAATCATAATTGGCAACAACGCTTTCGGTACTCCAGGAGTAGCGAAAATGTGTCCCCAGTAATTTTTATTTCCTGAGATAACCGTAATCAATAGCGTACAAATCGCTAAGAAGAAAGTCACCGCAATATTTCCAGTTAAGTTAGCTCCCAAGATTGGAATTAATCCCAACATGTTCGAGAACCAGATAAAGAAGAAAATCGTTAATAAGTAAGGCAAGTACTTTTTGTACTTATCACCTTCGATGTTTGGCTTCGCGATGTCATCACGAACAAACAAGATGATTGGCTCCATGAATTTCGCAACACCTTTAGGTGCAACCGCTCCGTTTTTCTTGTAGAACTTAGCAACAGAGAACATTACTAAAATCAACAAGATGAAAACCATAAATAAAGAAACAACATTCTTTGTGATTGAGAAATCAAGAGGCGCTTTATTGTGTGGGTGACCGTCAACCATGTGCAATTCACCGTGCTCATCCAACTTATAGATAGTCTCGTGCATCATAGCGTACCCTTCAGCTGGTCCTTCACCAACAACGTACTCATGATCTCCATGACCTTTAGTTTCTCCATGATAAAAATGAGAAGAAGAGAAAACTTTCAATCCCCCATCTACTAAAACGATAGGTAAATAAATAGACGTTCCTCCGTGAGAAGGTCCCCAAAGATGCCATTCATGAGCATCACCAATGTGGTGCATGATCATTTTACTTACTTCAAACTCTCTTTCTTCTTCAGCAAGTTGCTCCTCGTGAACAGTTTGATTGTGCTCATCCGAAGATGCGTAAGTAAACACCGTTGTTAGCATCAAAACTGCTAACATGAAGAACTTCTTTAATCCACTTAACATTGTCATAACTCCTATCTCGTTAAAGGGCTTCAAATTTTGCCGCAAAGGTAGGGAAACTTTTACAAGTGACAAGCAAAAAATGAATTTATGCGTCCAGATGGAGAAAAACTTTATCGATCTGAGTACACTTTTTGTTGAATTGGTTAAAAATCAATCTTTTTTGTGCTGATTTTTAACCACATTGATAAGGAAAATCGATTGAATCCCAAGAATTATAATAAACATCAACATGTATTGAATGCTTAACTCGCGATAACCTGGAATTTTTGTAAAGATAAATGCTGCAATTGTCGACATTGCTGATAGCATTTGAATCGTTGTTAAGATTAAGAAACTTCCAACAAATGATTCTGCCTCTTTTTTTAGGCCGAACAAAACAACTGGAATTCCAATCAAGAAAATAAGTAACAGTGCAAAATCGCCAATTAGAGAACGTCTGAAATCGATATCAATAACTTGGAAATACACCAGCGATAAGTGTGCAAAAAGAATAATAAAAACGACCGCTAAGAATTTAGATGGATACAAATTACTTCTCATCTTCTTTACTCATTTTTACGACTTCTTTGATCATAATATACAATCCAGCTACAACACCAAAAAGTGACAGACCTAGCGTCCACCATGCAGTTTCATTTTCATATTTATCATCAAGGTAATTACCTAAGTAAGCAAAACCACCTATGATAATTCCCATTTGAATTCCCACACTTGAGAATCGCAAATACTTCGATGCTTTTGGCTTTTCGTTATTGGATGACATAACTAATACACAACATCCTCTTTCGAGGTAACAGCGTCTTTTTGTTCAGCTGCGACATAATTCCCCATTTTACAAGAACCAGAGAACTTAGCCCCTTCCTCAATTTGAATTTTAGAGGTAGAAATATCTCCATTAATAGATGCATTTGAGCGCAATGTGAGTAAACCTTCAATTTTCAGGTGACCTTCTAATCTACCTTCAATATCCGCTTCAGCACAAATAAGATTTCCTTTGATAAATCCATTTTGACCTATTACCACTTTCGATGGCGAAGTTACATTCCCTTGAATTTCACCATCGATCCGAACATTTGATTCAGCCATGAAGTCACCTAAAATTTTAGACCCCTCCACTACTACATTTAATCTATCCGGACTATCAACTACTGCTCCTGCTCTCTTCTTCATGACTAATAATATTCTTCGTAAAACTGCTCGTATACTGCAAGATTCTGCTTTTGGAACATCGTTTTAAGATTTTCTTTCGTAATCATCATGATCTTCGCATTTTGCAGATCTAGCAAATATTTTCTAGTTCGCTTGTACACACCAATGTATTTAGTTGCACTAGCTTCATCTTCAAAGTCAGAAATTAAAACAATACTTCCATTTCCAAAAACTTTTGAGTCAACTTTTAGCTTATCACGACTAAAATACTCTCTGTGGAAGTCAGTTATTCTAGTTTTCGCACCATTTGAACTTACGTTCTGATCCAAAATCACGAAAACAATTAACTCTGCGCGATCGTCGTATGTGAATGGATACTTACTTGCAAAATTCGCCTCAATATTCTCCGAGTAACCATTGTTAAGAATATCCAAGAGCTCTTGAGCTCTGCCAGCTTCAGGAGTCCCTGGGTATTGTGCAATAACACTATCGAGTACTGGCTTCATATTTTTCTTAAACTCTGTAGTTTGACCAATACATAGCGCCTTCAAGAGCATATACTTTGGTCTAAAAATATTGTCTTTTTCCTCCTCGATTACCTGATTTGCCTTTGCTAATACAGGTGAATAAATTTTTCTGTTGTAACGTTCGAGAACTTTAACATACTCTTGTTCAGCCAGGACATCTCTTTCTTTTTTCTTGATGAAATAATCAGGATCACGCAAGTAGTTCGCATAATCGCTATTTGGATAGTTATTTAAAATGTAATCCTTGTGCTGGCTGGCTATCACAGGATCGAGCGTTTCATAAATTTTGTAAAGCTGATAAGCTGACATTAAGTTGTGCGGATTCTCGATTTTTCTTTCCAATACATTATTGAATTGCTCGATTGCCATTTTTTCTTCGTTCAGCTGATCTTTGTAGATGACACCGGCATTATAGTATGCTTCAAGAAGACGCTCGTTAGAAACGGCAAGAGCAGAATCGCTCATAGGTAATCGACTAGCTAACAATTCTACCGTTAAGGTATCTTTTTGTTCAACAATTGCTGTGGTATCATTTTCAACTCCGGTAGTATCACCTTCATTAAATGAAGCAATTACGGTTTTATCAGATCTCCTCCAGTCATCCTCATTCTCACGAACACCCCACATTCGTTTGAACTCGTCGTACCCTTCTGATCTTGTTTTAGCATTATTCCAATACCATTTAGATCCAGAACCTGTTTGAACGAAGAGGTTTTGATTCGCTTGCAATTCAAGTAGACGTGCAGCTTCTCTCTCTTTACGTTCCTTTTCTTCTTTTTCAATTTGCTTGATAAGATCTTTCAAGAATTTATTTCTATCTCCTTCGGGCATTGCAGCAATACGTTGCACGCTATCTTCATAAGCAGCTGTTTCAACAGCAACGACTAAATCCTTTAATTTAAGTGCCTTATTACGAATCCCTTCAGCGTTAGGGTACTCATCTGTAATAACTACTGCACATGAATCGTAATACTTTTGAGCAGCAACATAATCTCTCTTCGCGAAACGTAAATTACCTAAGCGCTCATAAGCCATTCCTTTTTGGCGCGAATTTGAAGTTGAATAGAATGCACTTTGAGTTAAATAGTGTACACCTTTTGGCTCATTTCCCTTATTCAATTCCATTTCAGCAAGCGCATAATAGATTTGATCTTTGAATTCGGCATTTTTCGCATCGCGAAGCATTTTCTTTAAATTCTTCTCAACATCTTCACCATCACCCAAGAATGTTTTTTTCAATCTAGCATTGAAGCTCATTTCAAACGGTGCATTCCCTTTTAAGACTTTCGAATAGTGTTTGCGGGCATTATACACATCACCTTTCTCTTGGTACAATTGTCCAAGAATGAAATGAACACGTGCTTCCGATTTAGCATCTTCTAGTTTAGTATACTTCAAAGATTCCTCCAAATAGCGAATAGCATCCTCTTTGTTATCTCTCTCTAAAGCGAGCTGAGCTTTTGTTTTTTCGAGTTCAAATCGAATTCCCTTTGGAAACTTAGCTATTGGTTCATCATCTTTATCTTTCTTCGAACTTGAACCTTCTTTTTCCTGAGCAATTGCTTTATCTAGGTTATCAAGATTAAACTTAGCATCCGTTAATTTTCCCTTCGCGATGTTCGTTTTTGCCATCCACAACTCTCCAACATAAAGTGATGGATCATTGCTGTAAAACTTTCGGACAAATTTGAAGCTTTTCATTGCTCCATCATAATCTCTTCTGTAGTAAGACGCGATTCCAATCAAGGTCCAATTCTCATCGATCCACTCATTATGCTCGTCGTTCTTATAGGCCGGACGATCGTTGCTAGGCATTGAGTGATCACGAATGACCTTTTTACACTTTGCAATAGCTGTATCAATTGCTGGGTACATTCCAGAAACCTCCTCTTCACTTGGGACTGGATCTAGTGGAATTAATTGATAATAATCTTCCCTACGATTATCTCGATAGCTGGTAATTGACTGATTGATTAATTCAGTCGCATTGAAATAACCATTATAGTGTGCATTCAAACTATGATATCTTCGGTTTATTAACGTGTTCTTCTCAGTAGAGCACGCGAAGACAGTTGCCATTAATGCAACCATCAAACCTGTTATTTTGAATGCTTTTATCATTTTAGACCGTCGTAGTTTCGTTTCTTCATTCAGAAGAACTTAAAAAAGTCGAATTTATTATATCCAAGCGAAACTTTCGCTTATGCTATATTGGTGAAAACCTGTTGGATATCGTCATCATCTTCGATTTTATCCAACATTTTCTCGATATCTTCCAATTGCTCTTCTGTAAAATCAACCGGTTGCGTTGCAATTCGCTCAAGATTTGACTTTTCTACGTCAATCTCTTTTTCTTCCAGAGCAGAGGACAGTGTACCAAATGACGTATAATCACCATAGACGTATACTCTACCATCATTTTCCTCAATTTCTTCAAGTCCAGCATCGATTAACTCCAGTTCTAACTCTTCCAGATCAAGGCCTTCAGGTTTGTCAAATTCGAAAACTGATTTACGGTTAAACATAAATTCCAGAGAACCATTAGGCACTACTCCACCGCCAGCTTTATTGAAGTACGACTTCACATTCGCTACAGTTCTTGTTGGGTTATCTGTCGCACATTCTACGATTACCAAAACTCCATGTGGCCCTTTTCCCTCATAGATAATTTCGGTGTATGCTTCAGCATCTTTTGAAGTTGCACGTTTAATTGCCGCTTCAATGTTATCTTTTGGCATGTTTTGAGCTTTCGCATTTTTAATTGCGGTTCTCAATGTAGCGTTCATATCAGGGTCAGGACCACCTTCTTTTGCTGCCATCGTAATTGCTTTTCCCAATTTTGGAAAAAGTTTCGACATCTTATCCCAACGCTTTTCTTTAGCTGCTCTTCGATATTCAAATGCTCTACCCATAGTTTATTTTAATCTTCTGATAACACGCAAAAGTAAGATTTTAACCATCAAATTTCAATGTTACCACCGTTTATTTCAAACAGGTAAAACAACTCCGTCAACTTCTCTAAAATTCATAATAACGATAACTGTTTTCGAGTTTTCCTATCTTTGATACATGAAGCAACTTCTAATCAAACTAATAGTAATTCTTTGTACATCACAAGTTTTCGCTCAGAACAATGAGGGCTATGTTAAGTATACAATCAAAGTAGAGGTTGTCGATTCAACTCCAGAATTGCTTCAATCCGTTCGGCTTTTACACGATAGTAAAATGGAAATTTACTTCAAACCGAAGCGATATCGAATGCATATTAAAATGGGAGAATTGTATACTATCACTGCCATTTACAATCAAGATAAAGCAGAGATTTTGTCACTCACCTCTAATATGGCCGGTAAATTTGCGCAACGAGTTCCTTCAGATAGTGCTGCCTTATCAATTGGTGGACCATTAAACGGAGCTGAGACTGCTATTTTTAGAGATTCAACGCGAAAGATTTTAGGTTTTGATTGTTATTATGTTGAAGCATATTCTGATGGGCTGACAGTATCCTATTGGTGTACAGATCAAATTTCATCTAATGTTGATGGGCAATCGATTATTGATCCAAGTATTTCTGGATTTCCACTTTGGTTTAGTAAAGTTGACAAGGGTGTTCGTATGACATACATTGCCAGTAACTACCGAAATGAAATTGATAATCCAGGTCGAATGTTTTCACTGGAAGTTCCCGAGGGATATCAAGAAGTGCAATCTGGAAATTAAATCTTTGGAGCGTATCTTAAGCTACGTTTCCACCAATTTCTCCCGCTTGGTCCACCTGGCATGTTGTACAACTGCAGCTCTAAAAATATTTCATGAGAACCAGAAGAATACTTTCTAATTTGAGAAAGTGTAAAATCGTACGAATACCCCAATTTAACATGTCCGATTTGAGCTCCAATCATTGCCGAAACAGCATCTAAGTTTCTATATCCAACCCCTAACCAAGTAATGTTTTTGTAAACTGCCAAAGCACTAACGTCAAACTGAACAGTTCCCGTTTCAATTGCTTCGATTAGCGTAGCGACCTTGTAATCAATTTCACCTTCAGCATCTATGTCATAACCAGCCATCAAATAATACGTTCTAACAAGCGGATTGTTTAATCGATCTTCGAAATCGAACAAATCCCTTCTGTCTTGCAACAAATTAAACGCTGATAAACCAACATAAGCTCCGGGTTTCCACTGGTAATAAAAACCAACATTTGCATCGGGAACTAACTGATTGTTATAGCCTGCCATCACTGTTGGATCATCTGGCAAATAAGTATTCAATTGATTAACATCGATTAGGTGTTGAGTCATCGAAAGCCCCATCCCCATTCCAATCATCTTACTTTTATCACCTGTTAATTTCAAGTGATAAGATCCACTTACGTTTACTCCGGTTCTTCTACTTGGACCCGAATTATCATTGAATACATTCCCTCCAAATCCAAATGATTCATGTACTTCAGAATGACAAGAAACAGACTGAGTGGTTGGCGAACCTGGGAATCCAGCCCATTGCTTTCTAAAATTAATTTGAATCGGAATATAGTCCTTTGCCGTACCCGTAATTCCAGGGTTCAATAAAAATGGATTGAATAAATAATTGGTGTTCAAGTGCAACTGCTGAGCGAAAGAAGCGCTTGAAGCAAAAATGAAGGATAGAATAAGTAACTTTTTCATAACTATCTCAATATTGTAACATTACCTACAACAGCTTTTCTGTCGAGATAATTAATGTTTATCACGTAATAATATGTATCCGAAGGAGCGTCAACTCCATTTATTTTTCCATCCCAAGGTTCGTAACCACCCGCTTGGCGGTGCACTTGATTTCCCCACTTATTGAAGACCAATACTTCTAAATCAGGATAAAGGTGAATGTTGTCGATTTGCCAACCATCGTTATAGTTATCGCCATTTGGAGTAAAGGCGTTAGGTGGATCGATACAAGGGCGATCAATTTTAGTCACGAAAACGGAATCTCGAACTTCACAACCGAGCACATCTGTCACCAACAATGAATGCCAATCACTGTGTAAATTTTGAGCTATATCTTCTATAGAACCATTATTCCAGTCGTACGAATAACCACCATTTCCACCGAATGGATAAGCGTATGCAACCCCGTTTGAATGATCAACGCACGTGACTGGATCATGAGAAAACACGACTCCCATTGAGTCCGGCTGCCAAACGAAGTAACTAAATGTATCTGTACACTGTTTGGTATCGATAACAACGAGCTCAAATGTATCAGAAACAACATCAATTAAGTCTTCATCTGTGGTTCCATTCGACCAATTTGTGATGTAGCCAGGATTCCCTCCAGAAATGTCAATGAAAACAGCTCCATCATCTCCTCCATAACAAGTCACCTGTTTGATTTCAGCATCAACAATTAGACTATCAGGTTGTGGTAACTCGATAAACTCTTCATAGAAACATCCATTCGAATCGGTAATTTCCACTTGATAAACATTCGCTACAAAATCGATCAAATCTTCACCTTGATAAGCCAACGCAAAAGTTGAATCGAACCAAGCAAAAGTATACGGAGCAGTTCCACCAGTTGGATTTAATTCAATACTACCATCACTTCCACCATAGCAGCGAACAGGCGTAACCACCTCATTTAGCAACAATGGATCCGGCTGATAAACGAAAATCGAATCTTCAAAGAGACAATTATTATTATCGATAACCGAAAAATGGAAATATCCTCCTGTTAGCTCGTCTATTGATGGCAATGTATCACCAGTCGACCATAGATAATCGTACCCTGGAGTTCCACCAGAAACAAATAAGTCAATCGCCCCATCTGTGCCATTGTTACACGTCACTGGAGTGATGTCGGCCGTAAAACTAATCGTATCAGTTGGCTGAAGAAGCGTAATATCAGTGTTAGCAACGCATCCGTGATCATCAGTGACAGTTACCGCGTAGAACCCTGCAATTAAGTTAGTTTGGTCTTCAGTTATCGGTCCATTCGACCATGCATAGAAATACGGAGTTGTTCCACCCGTTACCACCAAATCAATTTCACCAGTTGCCTCTCCATAACAAGCAATATGTGTTGGGTTGATAACAGGAATCAGTTCGTCTGGTTCATTAATATCTAAAGTATCAATCGCTTGACATCCATTCGCATCAGTCACCTCATATCGATATGCATCAGCTGGGAAATTGATCAAATCCTCTTGAGAATAACTCAAATTGAAAGCCGAATTTTGCCAATCGAAAGTGTAGCCGGCTGTTCCACCAGTCACTGTTAAGTCTATAGAACCATTCGATTCACCAAAACAGTTTACATCTTGAATAACAGCAGTTACTGTTAATGGGGCAGCAGGTTGATTCACTGTTACTACGTCCGTTTCAATACAACCATTAGCATCAATGACTGTGTATGTATAATTTCCCGCCAATAAATTGGACACATCTTCCGTAGATTGACCAGAAGACCATGAATAACTATACAACGGCGTACCTCCACTTACTGTTAAATCGATGCTTCCAGTATTATTCCCGAAGCAAAGCACATCAACTACTGAATATGTTACTGTAATTGGCAATAATGGTTGAGTGACTTCTTCTGTAATTGATTTTGTACAACCATTCACATCAGTTACTACCACCGAGTAAATCCCTGCGGGAACATTCACTAAATCTTGAGAAGTTGAAATAACATTTCCTCCATCATCAGTCCATGAATAAGAATATGCTGGTGACCCTCCAGAAACAGTAATATTGATTTCACCATCTGATCCACCGAAACAATTTACATTCGAAATCACTGACGCAATTTGAATCTCCGAAGGCTGAAAAACATCAATATTATCGATATAAACACAACCGTTGCCGTCTGTTACGGTCACTTGGTAATTATCAGCAGGAATCCCGCTCAATGTAGCTGAATTTGCCGCAAATAAATTCACTGAATTCTGCCATGAATAATTGTAAAGAGTCGTTCCACCAGTCACAGCGATACTTGCAACACCGGTCGACTCACCAAAGCAAAGTACATCAGAACTTGACATCGTACCACCGAGTGCTTGTGGTTGGTCAATAAAATAACTTTGGTTTAGTGTACACCCGTTATTATCGGTGATCACTACTGAGTAATTTCCAGTAGCTAAGTTTGAAATATCCTGTGTTACTGCACCAGTTGACCAAAGGTAGCCATAAGCTGGACTTCCCCCCCAAGCGGTTAGGTCGATTGAACCCGTTGTTGTGGCAAAACAATCGGCATCATTAACAACAGCATCGCCTTGAAGTGGCTCTAGTGGTTCTGTTATTGTGTATGCTTCGCTATACGTACAATTATTCTGATCTGAAATTGATAGTGTGTAGACCCCAGCTTGAACATTCGTTAAATCCTCATTAGTTGTTCCGTTCGTCCATGAAAAATTGTAAGGTGATGTACCTCCATATGTTGTCACGTTCACTTGACCAGTCGCATCGCCGTTGCACAGTACATTCGTCACAATTTCATCTGTTAAAATTGGATCAGGTGACCCAACCACATAGGCACCAACAACGGTACATCCAGTCGTTAAATCCTTTACTAAAACAGTGTAAGTACCAACTGTAAGTCCAACATTCGAGGTAGTATTTACACCATTCGACCAGTTGTAAGTATAGTTTCCACTACCATTAATTGCCTGAACAAAAGCCGAGCCGTCATTATCTCCATAACAACTCACATCATTACCCGACATTAATAAAGTTGGACAGATATCTAGTGGAATTTCGTTTTCAGCAAAAACAAAATTGACTACTCCCAATAATAGTATAATGAGTCCTTTTTTCACTTAGCGCACTATCGTTATTGTACCGGTATATTCTTCGCCAGTACTATTATTCAACACAATGATGTAGTAGTAAACTTCAGAAGGGAGCGGTCGTCCATTCACTGTTCCATCCCAAGGAGTATATTGACCTTGACTTTTAAAGATTTCATTACCCCATTTATTGTAGACAACAACCATCGCATTAGGGTATAGATCAATATTTCCAATCACCCAAGTATCGTTGTATAAGTCACCATCTGGCGTGAATGTATTCGGAATATCAATGCATGAAGTATCTCGTCCATAAATCACATAATCAATTGTATCTGAACAATCATTAGCATCGAAGAAGATCACTTGGTAATCACCTGGTTCAAGGTTGTAGATGTCAGGACCGAATGCTCCATGATCCCAAACGAAATCGTATGGAGGAACTCCACCTCCCACCTCAACTTCTATGCTTCCGTCATTAACATCAATACACGATGTATAAGTAACGATACTATTATGCCACAATCGTGATGGCTCTAGAATTTCAGCAGAATCCTTTACTTTACAATTATTAGCATCTGTCACTTCGTAATAGTACCAACCAGCAAACAAGTCAGTTAAATCTTCAGAAGTTTGTCCAGTTGACCATTGAACACTGTAAGGAGGAGTACCGCCTGAATTAGTTACATCAATCAATCCAGCAGCGTCACCAAAGCAGAGATTATCGACTGTAATATTTTCTGTAACCAATAATGTTGGTTCGTTAATCGTTGCGGTATCTCTAAATTGACATCCGTTAGCATCGGTAACAATAATAATATAATCACCAGCACTTAAATAATTCAAAGTATCTCCCTCTTGAGAGAATAGTATACTCTCTCCTGTTCCCCAGTTGTAATAAAGCGGGAATGTTCCACCCGAAGCACTCATACCAATCAGCCCATCGCTTCCTCCGAAACACGAAACATCATTTGTTGTAAAAGTTAAAGTCGGTCCGGACGTTGGCTCATTAACTGTAGCTCCTGTGAAGCTTGTACATCCATTGGCATCTGTAACAGTTAGTGTATATGTCCCCGCTGGAATATTCGTGATATTTGGAGTTGTTGCACCATTTGACCATAGATAAGTGTAAGGAGCAATCCCACCAGAAACTGATGAAAGAATAAATCCGTCACTACCTCCAATACACTTCACATCTGTTGCTTCCACAGAAGATGTAACTGGCTCATCGGGTTGAAGAACAGTATAATTATCTGAAATCGTACAGCCATTTGCATCTGTGGCAACAACGGAATAAGTACCTGAAGAAACCCCGGTTAAATCCTGCGTTGTTACACCATTATCCCATAAATAAGAATAGTTGATTGTACCACCATTTACGGTAATATCAATTGCTCCATTACTTCCAGCAAAACATGAAACTGAATCTGTTGTTCCCTGAATTGAGAGTGGAGCTGCTGGTTGATTAATCGTAGTTGAACTATTGAGTGTACAACCATGATCGTCTGTAATAGTCACCAAATATGTTCCTGCTATCAATCCAGGTAAATCTTGTGTAGTATCCGTCATGATTACAGAACCACTTGTAGACCAGACATAGCTGTAGGGTGCTGTTCCTCCTGTTGGTTGCATATCAACCGTTCCATTAGCGTTCCCAAAACAATCAATATCCGTAGTAACATAGCTAACAGAGATTGGAGCCACAGGTTCATTTACTACCACTGTTTCAACCTCTGAACATCCATTTTGATCAGTTACCGTTACAGAAAAAGCACCAGCAGGAACACCACTTGCAGTTGGCGTATTGACACCATTTGACCATATATAATTGTATCCAGGAGTTGCCCCTGAAGCTTCAACACTCACCTCTCCGGTTGCATCACCATTACAGAGTACATCAACATTTGAAGTAGCAAGAACCAGTGGTGTAGGTTCTATCAATGTGTATGATTCATTTAGAACACATCCATTTGCATCGGTCAACGTTAACGAGTACGTTCCAGCGGAAAGTCCATTATTCACTGATGAAGTGGAACCATTACTCCATACATAGTTATAACCTATCGTTCCTCCCGAAATCACAGGATCAATAACACCTGTAAAGTCACCATTACAATTAATATCTATCAACGTTGGAGTAGACAAAAGTTCGTTGACCGGCTCAATCAGTGTAATTGATGTTGATTCAATACAATTATTATTATCAGTAACCACAACAGTATATGCTTCAGCAGGAACATTGTTTAAATCTTCAGTTTGATATGGTAATACTACTCCCGTCGAATTCGACCAAACAAAAGTATAACCTGGCGTACCACCGTTCACTGTTAAATCTACCGCACCAGTTGAATCGTATTTACATAAAATATCTACCCCTGTTGTTGTCAGCGTAATTGGATTGTTTGGTTCATCAACAATGTACGTTTCTGTGCTCGTACATCCTTTTGCATCAGTAACTGTCATTGTATAGCTTCCGGCAGTCAATCCTGAAATATCCTCTGTAGTAGATGCAGTGTTCCAACTGAAACTATATGGAAGCGTTCCTCCAAAAGAAGAAACATCAATTGCCCCATCATTTCCTCCGTTACAATTGACATGTGTAACTGCTCCAGTCTGACCAAGTGGAGTTGGTTCATCTACAACAATCGACTCCGTCAAAACACAACCATTATCATCTGTAACAGTTGCTGTATAAACTCCCGCAGCCAGACCAGTGATGGAAGCTCCTGTCATTCCATTACTCCAGACAACATTATACGGTCCCGTGCCACCTTGAATTAATAAACTAGCTGAACCATCATTTGTCAAACCATTGCAACTCATATCAGTTACCGTAGGTGTTACCGAAACAGGACTTGCAGGTTCTAAAATAGTCGCTCCTGTAAAATGCTGACAACCGTTTGCGTCATAGGCACTCAATTCATATTGACCCGCAGCCAATCCCGTTAAATCCTCGGAAGTAGCACCATTCGACCATGAATAAGTAAATGGCAGCGCTGGTGATATTGCAGAAAATGACACGTCAATTGCACCAGTATTATCTCCGAAACACAGCACATCCGTTTGCACGTTAGACGCTCCAAGGAGACTGGCATGCATGGAAAATGGAGGCTTTGTATAGGAATCAAATCCATCGAGACTCCAGGTCTCATCGAACCAATCGTATTTAATAGCCGTAATTGGCACTGATAAATCGATCAAAGGACCAACGTTTACATCTGGCGGATCGATTGTTACAGCAGGAATATCAGGTGGATCCCAACAAGCGGTGCACCAGTCAAACCATCCACATGGATAACCAATACAAATTTCCGGAGTAGTTATAGCTGGAATTAATTCGATTTCTGGAATTACAACACCAAAAGCAAGTGAACTAAATAAGAAGTCGACTGGAATTGAATCGTACGTATGGTTTCGAATGATACCATCAATCCAATAGGTCGGAGTAATCTCTATATCTTGAAAATAACATGGGAAGTTGTATTGAAGTTCATCCCCAAGTTCAACTGTAATGTAAGAACTGGTGTCTGATGGAGAAACTGCACCTGTTACTCCGTCAATAATAGAGTATTCAACAGGAACAGGAAACTGAAAGTCACCATAAACTTTCGGTGTGAAATCGAAACATTGCTTGTTTACAATGTTTACATCTATACTGGCAGAAAGTAGATTCCAATAGACATAGGCGCCACAGCATCCCAAACTCTGGTTCCCACTCAAATACCCTAATGCAGCAGCACCGGGAATTGGTAAGTTGCTTAACAGCCCAAAAATATCCAGATTTAGATTTACATAAGGTGATTCACCACATGCAGTCAGATCATTTCCTACAGCATTATCAGAAGTAACCACATTCGGAATATCAAGTGTACCATTTAGTCCAAATTGCCCAAGAGGATCACCTGGAATCATACTAGTATTCAATGGAAAAATAGGATAGGAATAAAGCGGTGTTCCTCCGTTCACGCTCAAGAAAGAAACTTCGTTTACATTAACTGTAAATATGTTAATATTCTGAATACCGGTATTGAAAGAAGGTATTATTGGAAGTGTTGCACAACCGAAGAGACAGACTTCTGCTGAAAGCCCAGCACCTAAGCCAAAGTATAAATCCAATGCAGCTTCTCCGCCAGAAGGATAATATGTATCGAATGCATATCCAGGCTCCAGTTCATATTCTGTTTCAATTACAACTGGATCTCCTTGGTCGTAAGTGTAATCTGTTGGCATATCCAAGGTAATCTCTATTGGGTAATCGACTTCGATTTGTCCCAATGTGAAACCTTGTAATGAGAATTCACAACCAATAGTTCCTTGAAAAAATCCAGTTAACTCTGCTCCAAAACTTCCAAGTCCAAGTGGAGCTTGAACAATTCCCCCTGCATTGATTGGAACATTCCAATTGACTTCAGGAAAGAGCGGGATCGTTTGATTAATGCTAAAGTTTGCACCATTCGGTCCCCACATCGATTGCAGACCACTTTCAAAATTGACGAGATGCGTAACTATTTGTTGCGAATTTGCACGATTTGAGAATGAAATCGCGCACAAGAGAATAAACCCTATTTTCATCGCACTTTTCATTCTGTCATCGGATAATAGTTGATTGATTGGAGACTTTCAAGTATTCCTTTATCTAGCTCCAATGCATATTTTTCAGGATAAGTAATGTGCATCCACAAAGTATGTGTTTCATCACCTGCAAAAACCATATATCGAATAAACTTCATCCCTGACTGATCGAAACGAAGTTTGTAAATAAGCCCTTTTGTGTTAAAATCTGAAGTGAGTTGACTTTTTGAGATAAATTCAAAATTGTTTGCTGCAAAATACCCTTCGTGCATACCATTTTCCATCTGGAAATAACCCACATCCGCAATTTCATTCATTAAAATTGAAGCAGCTTTAGTTGGATAGATGTATCCATTAAAATAGCTGGAAGAATCAAATCCCACTGGAGGGGTTAGCACATGAATATCAACATCGTATACCTCACCAACTTTGCGTATTGTATCACCCACAGGGTTTGCATCACTCGACTGAGCAATAGTAGATAGACATAATATGAGTGCTAAAAACGTGAATAGCGTCTTTTTAACTTTCATTCCGCAGCTGGTAGTTTACGAGCAAAGCTATGAAAAATCAGGCAATTACAGAATTCTTTTTTCATGACCGACAAAAAAAATAGATATTTGTGGAAACTAATTACACTTATGCGGTCGCTAATCTCGTCACTGTTTGTCCTATTTTTCTTCTCAATTCACCTTTCCGCTGCGGACTATTTTTGGATCGGAGGAAGTGGTAATTTGTCCGATCCTAACAATTGGTCTGCTACCAGTGGTGGTGCAGCTATCGGGTCAATCCCTACGGCTACAGACAACGTAATTTTTGATGCTAACTCTGGCTTAACTTCTGCAGCGCAAACGGTAACAATGGACGTTGCATTTTCGGTAGTTGATTTTGATTTCTCAGGAGTTCCAACAGTTTTTACATTTTCGTCTAGCTTGCCTTCAATTGAAATTACAGGAAGTTTGTCTTCTAATGGCTTAGCAATTTTTTCATGGGGAGGAATAATCAACATGAATTCCATTACTGTCGGAAATTTTATTCTGTCAAACGGAGCAACATGGACGAATGATGTTCACATTATCGGATCAGAATCAATTGATTTTTCAGACAACTTTACTTCAAATAATGACCTTTATGTTGAAGATGGTGGAATGACCGCTAACTCTGTTCAGTTAACGTGTGCCAATTTCTTTTCGAACACAACAAATGTACGATCAATCGATTTTTCAGGAAGCCAACTTAATATTACAGGAAATACTTGGGATATTAACGGTGCCAACTTGACGTTAAGTTCTATTTCTTCAAGCATTGTATTGAATAATATTGGAGCTGTTAATTTCGTTGGAGGAAATCAAATATACGATACGCTGCGTTCCAGCGCGAGTAACTTGAGCTTAGCTGGAAATAATTCATTTTCACTAGCAGATCTTTTTATCTCATCACAACTGACTTTAGAAAATGGAGCCACTACTCAATTGGATTCTTTGATTACCGGAGGGTCGTGTGGATTTGAAACAATACTAACTACAGTTGATACCGCCCTCGCTAATGCATTTATTGAAAAAACCGGACATCCTATTTTAACCACTTCTAATTTGAGCATTAGTGGAGTTGATGCCGTAATAAACTCAGGCCAAACTTATTCACTCTCACTATCTGATACAACCAAGGCTTTCAATTGGGAATTCGAAGGCACCTCGTATTATTGGATAGGAAACTCTGGGAACTGGTCCGATCCAAATCATTGGTCACTCAGTTCTGACGGCCCGGTTGCTGGTTGTATACCGAATTCAGACGATAGCGTGTATTTTGACGCCAATTCATTTTCATTAGCCAACCAAACCGTTACAATTGATCAATTTACTGCATTTGGTTATATGGACTGGACAGGGTCAACAGGCAATCCAACTTTAGCACTTTCAGACTTATGTTTCAGTTATGGAGATGTGATCTTCGAACCAACAACTACTATCATCAATAATAATAATGGTCTGAGATTCGAATTTAAGCAAAGTGCCAACTTCTATCCCAACTCGGCTAATTTCTCGTCTAACCTTTCAATTTTTACAGAAGATGACACGGATGTAATTCAACAATTGAGTGACTTAACCATGTCAGATTCCTCTGGTTTATTTATTTTTTCAGGAGGTTACAACTCCAACGGAAACATAGTCCAAGGTGGTGTAATTCAAGTAGTCGATCTACCATCAATGGATAATAAATCACTCGATATTTCAAACTCAGTTGTCGAGCTAAAATCCGGATTTAATTCAGAAAACGTTACAACCACATTTACCTTTACAGGAACTGGATCTGATTTAACCGTTGGTGCGCCAAATCGACTGAATTTCTTACTTACGGAAGGACTTAATTTCGATGATGTTACATTAGATTTTTATTATTCTGATTTCACTCAACGCGTTGCTGGAAATAACTTCTACAATAAATTCAAAATTGAAAAAGGAAGTCATATTGTATTCGATTCCTTGTCCATTCATACAATTTCTGACAGTCTAATCATCCAAGGAAATTGTGTCGATTCAATTTACTTGTCATCTACAAATTCGCTAATGCCAGCGATTTTCTCAAAATCAACAAGTACTGATGTCATCGCTGAATGTATCGATATGACAAGTATTACTGCTGGAAATGCCGCTCTTTCTGCTATTTACTCTACAGATAATGGGAATAATGGTAACTGGACTTTTCCAGCTGGAAATCCAACCTCAAGTAACTTCACTGTTGATGGCCCATTTTGTTTTGGAGATACGACCTTCTTTACAAATCTATCCACAGTTGTAACTGGGAACCAAAACGATGTTACTTACTATTGGTTATTTGATGACGGATCAACGGGTTATTGGAATGTAACATCTGCAACGGATTCTAATTTCGTGAACTATGAATTAGATACGAATCAACATGAATTTATTATCGCTGGAGATTTCGATGTTTCACTTGTAAGTGAGTTTACCAATTTCTGTAAAGACACAATGACGATTGCGGTGCACATCAACAATCCAAATGTCTTCATGACTTCTTCTGATTTAGATAAAATCATCTGTTCAGGGGATGAAGTTATCTTAGATGCATCAAGTTCAACTCCTGGAGCGGAATTTGAGTACTTTTTAAATGGGAGCAGTCAAAATACTCCTTCTGTTAATGATACCATTTATACAACCTCAAGTTTTGTAGATGGTGATACTATTTCTGTTGTCGCCTACGAAAATGGATGTCCAAGTGACACCATGCCTACATTCGTTTTTACAGTGAATGATCTTCCAACATTTACTTGGTTAAGTAGTGATGCTGATACTGCAATTTGTTTAAATGATACTGTTTCATTTGTAGCCTCTGCGATAGACCCAACTTACACATACAACTTCCTATTAAATGGAGTTGGACAAACGGGATACACAACAAACACAGCCTACGAAAATAGCACACTTAACGATGGAGACACTGTTTCAGTTGTTGCAAATTCAACAGATGGATGTAAAGACACGTTATCAATGGAATTTACTGTGCATCCATTACCGATAATGACATTGGACGATGACGTTGTTGGAAATGTAATTTGTGATGATCAGTTGGTGACTTTCACAGCTACGGGTGCCTCAACTTATGAATTCTTTGTGAATGGAGTCTCTCAAGGAATACAAGTAGGAACGACTTTCAGCACCGATCAGTTAACCACGGGTGATGTTGTTTCAGTAGTTGGATATTCGAGCGAAGGATGTGAAGGAAATGCACCAAATTCGTTTAGTTACACAGTGAACCCACTTCCTAACATTAATGTTAATTATTCTCCTTCCTTAACTATTTGCAGTGGGACCAACGTTACTTTTAACTTGAGTGGTGGGTCAACTTATGAATACTTTATTAATAATGTTTCTCAAGGTCCTGTTTCATCGACTAATTCATATGTAAATTCAACTTTAGCCAATGGCGATTACGTATATTTTGAAGGTGGATTTAGTGGTTGTACCAATTTTAGCGATACCCTTGTATTTACCGTAAACACTTCCCCAACAACAACACTTGTTTCAGATGATATCGATCAAATTATTTGTGCTGAAGATTTAGTGACATTTACTGCAAGCGGAGCCAATAATTATGAATTCTTCGTTGATGGTGTTTCTCAAGGAATCGCAAGTCCAACAAGTACTTTTCAAACAAATGGACTCACAAACGGACAAACAGTTTCCGTTCAAGGAGAATCTAATACTTGTGTGCTATCGCAATCATTGACTTTCTCTGTTCTTCCTTTACCAAGTATCAACATTTTCTCTAACGATCCAAACAATACTATTTGTGAAGGTGAACCGATCACTTTCACTGCTGTAAATGGGAATCAATATGAATTCTTCATCAATGGAATTTCGCAAGGTGGACCAACAACTTCAAATACACTTTCTCCAGCATTATTAGCAGGAAATAATAATGTTTATGTTATCGGAACGGCAGCAAATGGTTGTTCGGACACAAGTGCTTTATCTATCGATGTTACCGTAAATCCAATTCCAACGGTTTTAGTCGCAAGTTCTGACATCAATGACTCTATTTGTGATGGTGAATCAGTAACCTTCACTGCTACTGGAAGTGATCAGTTTCAATTTTTCCTAGATGGAGTTCCACAAGGTTCTATGTCAAACACGAACACATACTCAAACGATAACTTAACGAATGGACAAACAGTAACGGTAATCGGAAATAGTTTAGGTTGTCAGAATACATCAAATGCCATTTCAACATCCGTTTTTGCGTACCCAAACCTCGGATTAGTTGGAACTGATGTTGATAATATTTTCTGTGAAAATGTAAATGTGGACTACACAGCATCTGGTGCAACAAATTATGAATTTTTCCTAGATGGAATATCTCAAGGTGCTCCGTCGGGCTCGAATTTATTTTCTACGTTGGGACTTACGAGTGGAACTTATTTACTTGAGGTGATCGGTGAATCAAATACATGTGCAGACACAAATTCTGTTTCATTTACAATTAACAGTGTTCCTGTCGCTGGAATTACTTCGAGTGATCCAAATAACGAAATCTGTGCAGGTGATAATGTCAACTTTGTTGGAACGGGTGGAGCCTTGTACCAGTTCTTCGTAAACGGAGTATCTCAAGGAGCCTTCTCACCAATTGATAATATCAACTTGAATTCATTAGCAAACGGTGATGTTGTTAGTGTCACTGTTACTGACGCTTCTGGTTGTACTTCTTCTGCTTCGAATGCAGTATTTGTCGTGAATCCAACTCCAACTGTTGGACTTACAAGTTCGGCTACAAACCAAGAGATTTGTATTGGTGAGACTGTAACTTTTACAGCTTCTGGAGCAACGAATTATGAGTTTTTTGTGAACGGTATATCACAGGGAACTCCATCAACTTCAAACACTTACCTTACCGTTTCTTTGGCAGATGGAGATGTGGTAACTGTCTCTGGTGAATCGAATGGATGTCCAAATACCTCATCTGGACTCACATTCACCGTACACGATTTCCCAATTGTCAACTTAATAAATAATAGCGATACATCACTTTGCGGAACAGAATTGACAGATCTACAAGCTTCGGGCGCAACAAATTATCAGTTCTTCGTAAACGGAACTCCTGTTGGAACTTTTGGAACGAATCCTAACTTCACAAATTCTTTAAATGATGGAGATATTGTAACAGTAACCGGTTCTCTTTTCGGGTGTGAAACTACCGCTCCTCAGTCCATTCAATATTCAGTCACACCAACACCAAACTTAATCTCTGTGATCAATCCTGGAACAACAATTTGTGCAGACGACATTGTTACGGCTACAGTAACTGGTGGATTGACTTACGAATACACATTAAACGGAATCGTCCAACCAGTCATAGGTGCTTTTTCGACTACCAGCATTGAAACCGGAGATGTTTTAACGATCACTGCTTTCAATAACGATTGTCCTTCAATTCCCGACTCGTACACTTTCACAGTAAATGAAATGAACTTAGAGTTGACGTCTAATCCTTCATCGCTGATTTGCGAAGGAGAAAACGTGACTTTCACAGCTTCTGGTGGAGATCAATACCAATTCTTTGTCAACGGAGTTGCCCAAGGCGGAATGAGTGCGGCAAATACATTCTCCTCAACTTCATTATCTGATGGTGATGTGGTTTCATTTAGTGCTTTTTCGAATGGAACTGGCTGTACACAGCAAAACGATGCTTTTGTCATCATGAATGTGTTGAGCGAGCCAACAATTTCTGCTCAATCGAGTACAACAATTTGTGATGGTGATTCTGTTGTTCTAGTCAGCAACGCATCGTATGGTAATCAGTGGACACTAAACGGAAATCCAATTGCTGGAGCTAATGATACTTCGTATACTGCAACTACCGATGGACTTTACGGATTAGAAGTAATTGCCGGTGGTAACGGTGAGCTATGGTCCTTTGGAAATAACAGCTACGGAGTTTTTGCAGACGGAACCAACGTTGGAAATCCAGACCCAACTCCAGCCGACACTAGTTTTATTTTCGATGAAATTGCCTCTGGTGAGCGTTTTGTACTTGGAGTTGATCCTAATGGCGTTTTATACAGTTGGGGAGACAATGAATTCGGTCAACTTGGTGACGGAACATTTGCAGATGAAAACGCACCTCAGATAGTCGCTGCAGTTACCGATGTTAAAACGATAGCTACGGCTCAATCAAGCAGCATGGCACTGACTAATTCAGGCGATGTTTATGTCTGGGGAAGAAATAATGTTGGTCAATTAGCTACCGGAAGTACAAGTGTTATCAATTTCCCATTTTTGAATACTAACTTGACGAACATTGATACGATTGCAGCAGGACGAAATCACTACTTATTCCTTCGAACGGATGGTACGGTTTGGGCTTCTGGAAGTGGAGCTTTCGGTCAGCTTGGAAATGGAACGATGACGAATGCATTAAGCCCTGTTCAAGTGAGCGGGTTGACAAATATTGTTGCTATTGGAGCGGGTGAATATCAAAGTTTCGCTATCGATATTTCGGGAAACTTGTTTGTTTGGGGAAATAATGGTTCTGGACAATTAGGTCTCGGCGATTTAACCAATCGTTTAGTACCTACACCTCTTTCAATTCCGAATGTGATTGCAGCTGGTGGTGGAGCAAATCATAGTTTGTTTATGACGAGTACAGCGAAAGTGTATGCATCGGGAGGAAACGCATTTGGTCAACTCGGGAACGGAACAACTACTTCATCGACAATTCCAGTTAAAATGGAACTTGGTGGTGCAAAACAAATCAGTGCTGCTCAATATACTTCGTTAATTCTTCGTCAAGATAATTCTGTTTATGTATGTGGTGACAATAGTCTCGATCAACTCTCTTCGAACTCAGGAGCAATTGTCAGCACACCAGAAGTTGTTGCAGACATAGACGGTGTTACTTTCATCGAAGCCAATCCAACTAGTAGTCATTTTATCTATGGAAATAGCACTTCGTGTGTTTCAACCGGAGTTGCAGTAACTGTTCTAAGTGCTCCTTCAATCACTATTTCTGTTGATTCAAATACATTAACAGCTTCGGAAGTTGGGGTTAGCTATCAATGGTATTTAAATGGACTTCCTATTCCCGCAGGAGTAAATCAATCATACGAGGCACTCGTATCTGGAAACTACTATGTAGAAGTTACATTTGCTAACGGTTGTATTGGATCTTCAACAACTATCTATCATGGTATGGCTTCACTCAAAGAAGTAGATAGCATTTCAATTTTGCTGTATCCAAATCCAGCGAATGATAAAGTATTTATTCAGTCAAAAAATGCCGACTTAAGCCAAAGTAATTTGTTAATTTTTGATGCGCTTGGAAGAAAGATATCAACAATATTTAACATCGTAAACAACGAGATAATTCTTGACATTAATTCATTATCCAACGGAACTTATATTGTTGTAATTGAGAATAATTATGGTCGCTCAACTACCCAATTCGTGAAGATTAACAAACAATAGTTAAGAATACAATTGTATCGTTTTTTAACATTCGATATTGGCAAAGTTTTTTATTTAACACTTTGATTGCCGAATTTCAATCCATACATTTGAGTTGAATTAGGTCAAATTAAAGCTATGAAAAACATTCTCGTTCTAGGTGCTGGATTATCCTCATCATCTCTTATTAGATACCTTTTGGAGAGATGTGAACAGAACGATTGGTTCGTCAAAATCGTTGATCAAGACCTGAAAATGGTTCAGAAAAAAATCAATGGTTCGAAATATGCAGAAGCTGTTTGTTTTAATGCGTTAGATCCGAAAGAAAGACGGCCAGAGATTGAAAAAGCAGACCTAGTGATCTCAATGTTACCTGCTCGCTTTCATGTTGAAGTAGCAAAAGATTGTATCGAGTTTAAAACAAATCTCATCACTCCATCATACATTTCTCCAGAAATGCGAGCTTTGGATCAAGAAGCCAAGAATGCTGGGATTGTGATCATGAATGAAATTGGGGTTGATCCAGGTATCGATCACATGAGTGCGATGAAGATCATTGACGAGATTAAAGACAAAGGAGGTAAAATTACTTCGTTTAAATCGTTTACTGGTGGATTGATCGCTCCGGAAAGTGACAACAATCCATGGAACTACAAATTTAC
Organism: Henriciella pelagia; assembly: GCA_964219255.1. Lineage (GTDB taxonomy): Bacteria > Bacteroidota > Bacteroidia > Flavobacteriales_D > Crocinitomicaceae > UBA4466. Next base: position 92,660 of record CAXPPC010000003.1, on the reverse strand, counting down.
TTGGAACCCAAGAAATGTCGTTTTGGCCGGACAAGGTGGAGCGGCTAGCTTCATTCGAAATGGTAAATTCAAGTACATCCCATACAATCAATTGTTTACGCGACTTGATAAAATGTCGGTAGAAGGTTATGGTGAGTTTGAAGGTTACGCCAATAGAGATTCACTTTCTTATCGTGAAACATATGGTTTGGAAAACATTCCGACTATTTTCCGAGGAACTTTAAGACGACCAGGCTACTCACAAGCATGGAATGTTTTTATTGAATTAGGAATGACTGACGACTCATACGAAATGGACGATACTGAGTCGCTCACGCCAAGATCGTACTTAAATTCATTTCTTCCTTATCACCCAACATTGACGATTGAAGAAAAATTCAAAAAGTTCCTACGTAACGACAGAATGCATATGTATGAAAGATTTGAGTGGCTTGGACTTTTCAAGGATGAGCCGTTAGTTGGAATTGAAAATGCAACTCCTGCTCAAGTCCTTCAGAAAATTTTAGTCGACAAACTTTCATTGGAAGAAAACGACAAGGACATGATCGTCATGGTTCACGAGTTTAAATACGAATTGAATGGTGAATCTCATGAAATATTATCAAGTATGGTAAATATTGGTGAGGATCAAACCTACACTTCAATGTCAAATACTGTTGGACTTCCAGTTGCGATTTGTGCTAAAATGATTTTGACAGGAAAACTTCAAACAACTGGAGTTACATTGCCTGTTTACCCAGAGATTTACAATCCAATTTTAGCTGAACTAGAAGAATTCGACATCTGCTTCAGAGAAAGAGAAACTGTCGCTTAATTTCTTCGTATTTCCCTTATCTTTGTACTCCCATTGTTGGGTTTATTAACGAGTGAAAAGTACATGTCAAAAGATAAATTTACGATAACAGCCGCGCTTCCGTATGCAAACGGACCTTTACATTTAGGACACGTAGCAGGTGTTTACCTTCCTTCGGATATTTTTGCACGATTTTTAAGAATGAACGATCACGACACACTTTTTGTTTGTGGAAGTGACGAACACGGTGCTGCAATCACGTTGCGCGCCAAAAAAGAGGGTATTTCTCCTCAAGAAATCGTAGATAAATACAATGGAATTATTCGTAAGTCCTTTGAAGATTTTGGCATTTCATTCGATATTTTTCACCGTACTTCAGCAGAAATTCACCACGAAACAGCACAAGACTTTTTTAAAGTACTTGATGAAAATGGCGATTTCACCAAGGAAACTAGCGAGCAATATTTCGATGAAGAATATCAGCAGTTTTTAGCGGATCGTTACATTACTGGTACTTGCCCAAATTGTAAGAGCGAAAATGCTTATGGTGATCAATGTGAGAAATGTGGTTCTGCTTTGAGTCCAACTGACTTAATTAATCCAAAATCGACTTTAAGTGGTAAAACACCTGTGATGAAACAAACTTTTCACTGGTATTTGCCAATGGAACGTCACGAAGACTGGTTGAAAGAGTGGATTAAAGAAGGAAAATTAGATGGAGTTCAGCAGCATGATCCAAAAAAATGGAGAAATCAGGTTGTTGGTCAGTGTATGTCGTGGATTGATAACGGTTTGCGACCAAGAGCAATGACACGTGACCTCGATTGGGGAGTAAAAGTTCCAGTTGAAGGTGGTGAAGGAAAAGTACTTTACGTTTGGTTAGATGCTCCAATCGGATATATCTCTGCGACAAAGCAATGGGCAATTGACAACGATAAAAACTGGGAAGATTACTGGACAGGCGATAGAAAACTCGTTCACTTTATCGGAAAAGACAATATTGTTTTCCACGCAATCATTTTCCCAATCTTGTTGAAGACACATGGTGGATTGATCTTACCAGATAATGTTCCTGCATACGAATTCTTGAATTTAGAGGGTGATAAATTCTCAACTTCGAGAAATTGGGCGGTTTGGTTACACGAATATTTGGAGGCTTATCCTGATAAAATTGATGAATTAAAATACGTGTTGACTTCAATTGCACCGGAAACGAAAGACAGTGAATTTACTTGGAAAGAATATCAAACGCGAATTAACTCTGAGTTAGCCGATATACTCGGAAACTTCGTGAATCGCGCTTTAGTTCTAACACAGAAATACTACGAAGGTGCAGTGCCCCAACTTGGTGAATTGACCGATGAAGATCAGCAGGTACTGGACCAAATGAAACAAATACCAAATAGAATTTCTGAATTGGTTTACGACTATAAATTAAGAGAAGCTCAAGCGGAGGCGATGAATTTAGCTCGTCTTGGAAACAAATATTTGGCGGATAATGAACCTTGGAAGTTAATAAAAACAGATCCAGCTCGCGTGGAGACAATTATGAATATTGCGCTTCAAATTACAGCGAACTTGAGTATTGTTTTACAACCATTCCTTCCGAATACAGCTGAAAAACTTTCTGATTTCCTTGATTTCAAAACAACGGATTGGAAAGAAGCTGGTAAAGGTGATTTATTGACTGTTGGACATAAAACGCACAAGCCAAGCATTTTGTTCCAGAAGATAGAAGACGAATTAGTTGAGAAAGAACGCCAAAAATTAGAGGCAATTACCATGGAAGAGCAAAAGTTTGAACCACAAAAAGACGAAACTTCATTTGATGATTTCATGAAAATGGATATTCGTTTGGGGAAAATCTTAGAAGCTGAAAAAGTTAAAAAAGCGGATAAATTATTGAAGTTATTGGTAGATACGGGAATTGACAAGCGCACAGTTGTTTCTGGGATTGCACAACACTACAAACCAGAAGATATTATTGGTAAAACAGTGACTGTCCTGATGAACTTAGCTCCACGCAAAATTCGCGGAATTGAGTCGCAAGGAATGATTTTGATGGCTGAAAACCTAGAAGGTGAATTGAGCTTTATCGGTGACGAAAAAGACTTTGAAGCTGGTTGCAGCATTGGATAAAAACAAAAAATAATTTAAAGTAATGCTCGATGAAAGTCGGGCATTTTTTTGTGATAGTAACTCAATTATTCTTGATAACCATATCTCAACTATGCTCGACAACCATCTCTAGTCCGATAGCCATGATTAGGAATCAGAACAGAACATTCTATAATCGACTCCATTTTGCGTTAGGGATAGCAGCTAGCTACCATGTAGCGCGGATAGCCCGACCGAAGGGAACGCCCAAAAGAAAAGCCTCGGCTGTGAAACCAAGGCTATCCATCAATTTAGAGTGGAAGCCTCTAAATCAATCTTGTTTAAATAAAAAAAGCAGAGTCTCAGAACTCTGCTTTGTACCCGGGGCCGGTCCCGATAGCTATCGGGACGAACCGGCACTATATTTAACCAATAACTTTTCCATTATTTCTGGATATTTCAACAAGTTCTTGAGATAAATACGACTTTTCATTCGCTTGAGATGTGACTCAATTTTTAGTGCTTGACCGTGTTCCAATTCGGACTTTGAATAATACAATTCCCAATCATCAGTTTTTGCTGTAAAAGAACTCGAAAATTTCCCGTGATTGTGCTCAGCCAACCGAATCACAATATCATTACAACTTCCAACGTAAAAACTATCTAATTTCCGTGAATATAAAACATAAACTGTGGCCATAGTTAAAGTTAAAAAAGAAAAGCCTCGGCTGTGAAACCAAGGCTATCCATCAATTTAGAGTGGAAGCCTCTAAATCAATCTCATTTAAATAAAAAAAGCAGAGTCTCAGAACTCTGCTTTGTACCCGGGGCCGGAATCGAACCGGCACGCCCGAAGGCACAGGATTTTGAATCCAGCGCGTCTACCAGTTCCGCCACCCGGGCAAGTTGACTTGGTAGTTTCACATTTAAGTGAAGCGGGTGCAAAGTTATGCATTTTCTTGAATCTACAAATACTTCAATGAAATATTTACATTTTTTATTCATTGTGACTTAATTCGGACTTTAAATTCTCAAGTCTGATTAACTTAGCTGCAATGGGACATCATCACGGGCACGATCACGGGAAAACGGAAACCACGAACATTAAAGTGGCTTTCTTCCTCAACCTACTTTTCACTATTGTTGAAATTATTGGTGGCTTCTTTACGAACAGTATGGCGATTTTAGCTGATGCGTTACACGATTTGGGTGATTCGCTTTCACTAGGATTGGCTTGGTACTTTCAGCGATTGTCGAACAAAAAATCGAACAAAAGTTTTACCTACGGATACAAACGCTACACACTCATTGGTGCGCTGGTGAATGCAACAGTTCTGTTGGTCGGATCGGTCATAATTATTTCAGAGACTGTTCCTCGTTTATTTAATCCACAAGTAGCACATGCTCCGGGAATGATGTTGCTCGCCGTTCTTGGAATTATTATTAATGGTGCTGCAGTAATTCGACTTAAACGCGGAAATACCATCAACGAAAGAGTGGTTATGCTTCACCTTCTTGAAGATGTACTCGGTTGGATAGCAGTTTTAGTTGGTGCGATCATCATGTATTTCTTCGATTGGCCAATTATCGACCCTATTCTCTCCCTTGGAATTGCATCATACGTCTTATTCAACGTGTTCAGAAATATGCGCGATGTAATGAAAATCCTTCTCCAAGGTGTTCCTGATAATGTGGAGCACAAAGAAGTAACCGAATACATCGCTTCAATTGAAGAGATTATTGATTTTCACGACTTGCATATCTGGTCGCTCGATGGACAATTTAATATTCTATCCATTCACACAGTCGTTAACCGGTCTTTTGAAATCGATCAAATCCCTGCGCTGAAATTGAAAATACGTGAGGGACTGAAGCCTTTAAACATTCACCACGCAACCATCGAAATCGACTTAGAAAAGGAAGATTGCAACTTCGATCATGAGGATTCCATCTAAATACAATGCTGTGCGCAAACTTTTAGTTAACATTGCATATGGCAAAGATTCTGATTAAAAATATCAAAGGATTGGTGCAGTGTGGTGAAAATATTCCATCTGTGCGAAAAGGTAAAGAAATGAGTGAGTTACCCATCCTCGAAAATGCATTTTTAGCAATCGAAGATGGTGTAATCGTCGCTTATGGATCGATGGAAGATTGGGGTGGAATTACTGATTGGAGAGATCTAGAAGTTATCGATGCAGAAGGGAAATTTGTACTTCCGGCATTTGTAGACTCCCACACCCACACCGTTTTTGCTAGAAGTCGTGAAGAAGAATTTGTCGACCGAATTAATGGACTTTCATACGAAGAGATCGCATTGCGTGGTGGTGGAATTGTAAATAGCGCTAGACGATTGCAAGAAATGTCGGAAGATGAACTCTTCGAGCAAGCCATGAAGCGAGTTGAGTTACTCAAATCTTATGGTACTGGAGCTCTAGAAATTAAATCGGGTTACGGACTTACCGTTGATGCCGAACTTAAAATGCTCCGCGTAATTAAACGATTGAAAAATGAAGCTGGAATTGCCATCAAAGCAACTTTCCTTGGCGCTCATGCCTTTCCTCCAGAATTTAAAGACAATCACCGCGGATATATCGACCTCATCATTAATGAAATGATTCCAGCTATCGAAAAAGAAGGTTTGGCTGATTACATTGATGTTTTTTGCGAAAGAAATTATTTCTCTGTAGAGGAAATGGAAGAAATTCTTCAAGCTGGAATCGCAATTGGACTTCAACCTAAAGTGCATGTAAACCAATTCTCAACGATGGGTGGAATTCAAAAAGCAGTTGAATTAAACGCACTTTCTGTAGATCATCTTGAGGAATTAGCCGATGAAGATATTGAAGCTTTGAAAGGTTCATCTACCATGCCCACGATCCTTCCCAGTTGTTCGCATTTCTTGTCCATTCCTTTTGGAGATGCTCGCCGTTTGATCGAAAATGATTTGCCTGTGGCTTTGGCTAGTGATTTTAATCCAGGTTCAACTCCAAGTGGAAATCTTGGTTTCGTTTGGTCATTAGCTTGTGTTAAAATGCGACTTACGCCAGAGGAAGCGTTGAATGCCTTGACAGTAAATGCGGCATATGCAATGGGACTTTCTGAATCGCATGGAAGTATTTCTCTTGGAAAGACGACTCCAGTGATTATCACCAAGGTGATTCCGAATTTATCTTACATCCCATACGCATTTGGAGACCAGCATATCGAGCGATTTGTTGGCTAGATTTTTGTACTTTTATTTCTATGTATAAATACTTTATCGCCGTTTTTTTAACGCACTCGGTTTTTGCTCAAACGGTAAATGAAAATCACGAATTACTCTGGGAAATCTCAGGTAATGGAATGGATTCTAAATCTTATTTATTTGGTAGCTTTCACTCAAACGATAAGCGTCTTTTTACTTGGTCAGACTCCACTTATTTTGCGTTGAATAACGTTGATGGAGTTGCTTTAGAAACAGATGTTTTTAGCCTATTCGAAGAATATGATACACGTCAGTATCCCGTTGATTTAGAATACGATAATGAGGGCCGTCCTTACTCTTCAAATAATGAAGCGACAATAACTTCTTATGGTGATGAAGACGGAATGCCCCAGTTTTTAGACGGTTACTTTCAACAATATTGCTTCAACGCTGGTAAGAAATTCTATCAATTAGAAACGGTTCAAACACAAGTAGATTTATTCGGAAATATTTCAGTCCCAAGTCATGCAGAAATGAATTTTGATGCAATGTTTCTTTCGCGCGAAGATCTATTGGAGACATACTTGAAAGGTGATATTTATGGCGTTGATGAGTTTCTGAAAATGAACTTGTCACTTTCTGATGGCCTCTATCAATCAATTATTGTAGATAGAAATATTACGATGACAGCTAGATTAGATTCCATTCTTCAAGCCGACGGGTCAGTATTTTGTGCTGTGGGTGCTGGACATTTAGCTGGGACAAAGGGAATGATCAACCTGCTTCGAGGAAAGGGGTATAAAGTGCGAAAAGTACTTGCAACGTACAGCGACAACTTGAGTATCCATGAATTAGAAGTGAAAAATCAACGTTTCTACACTTACGAAAATGATTCACTCGGATTCAGCGCTCAATTTCCAGGTAAACCACAAGAGATTAAAGAAAATTACGAGGGAAACACCTTAAAATTAATCTATCGTGATCTTGGTCAAGGAAATACATATTGCATCGATGTTTATGAATTAGATCGTGACCTTGGAATGGAGGATTTCGCTCAAGTTTACATTGCGAGTCCAAGCGATAGTCCACCTAAAAAAGTTAAGCTCAGTAACGGTGGTGATGCCTTCCAAGGAATTAGTGACTCCTACCCTGAAGGACTTTCGTGGACACGTGTAATTGTTGGTCAAGATTACTTACTTGTTCTTCGGGCGTATGGTGGAAATAAATTCATGAATTCTCCTCGTGCGGTTCGTTTCTTCGACAACGTAAGTTTCACGATGTAAGTCTTTTTCGCAAAAATCATTATTTTTTATCGAATTTAATGATCATTTTCCTATTTTCGAAAGAAAAAGTCAATGGTCCCTCGCATACAGAAATCGCTCATAAAAGAGAAAATTCAGTCGAATAAATTATTGCTTCTTACCGGTCCAAAACATGCTGGAAAATTAGAATTGATTCACGAAGTTGTTGATGAATTAAATCTTGAAGCTTCTACGTTCAACTGTGCTGATAAAAAAATTCGCAAGTCAATTGAAGAGGATTCAAACACAGTTACTGTCGATACACCAATTCTAATTTTAGATGAGGCTCAGCACCTTGAAAATTTGCAGTTGATTTTAGAGTCAGTTTTATCGGGCTTGATTAAATCAACAACGATTATTTCCAGTTCGTTCGCTCCAAATGTTGACGAGATTTTATTGGAGGCAATTCAGATGCAGGGACTAGAAATTTCTGTTTTTGCACCATCATTTTATGAGTCAGCAAGTCATTTTGGACTTCCGCAAGAGGAAAAATTGTTAGAAGAGCGATTGATCTACGGAAACTATCCACAAGTGTTATCGGATTTAGAACATGCCGAGTTGACCTTACGTGAACTAATCCAAGAAGTACTTTTTACACGACTTGGAGCCAACGATCGTATCAACAAGGGAGATAAAATGATGCGTGTTCTTCAATTATTAGCATTCCAAATTGGAGATGCCGTTTCCTACAACGAGATTGCCGAAAAATGCGGACTTGATAACGAAACGGTAGAACGCTACATCGACTTATTAGAACAAGCATTTATCTTGATAAAACTTCCTTGTTTCCATTCAGAAAATCGCTACGAACTCAAGAAAACAAATGCAATATACTTCGCGGATAACGGAATTCGAAATGTGTTGATTAGTAATTTCAATCCAACTTTCTTGCGCAACGACATGGATCAACTTTGGAGAAATTACTTGATTTCAGAACGTGTGAAATGGATCAAAATGAACGGTCTAGAAAAACAAACTTATTTCTGGAAAACACATACGAAGCAGCGAATGGATTTTGTAGAAGTAGGAGAAAATGATGTTCGCGCCTACAAAACGGATCTCGAAAAACGTAAAAAGATTAAAATTCCGCAGTTGTTCACTGAATACTATCCAACGGCAAAAACAAGTGTTTTAAATCGATCGACTTACTGGGCCTTTCTGACTAAAAAGAACTAAATGAAATTCGTTGACCACATAGCCACTTACATTGAAGAACATCAACTTCCTTTGGAGAAACTTACGATTGTTCTTCCTTCGGAACGCGCGAAAAAATACATCGCTGCTTCACTCTATGACGTTTATCAAAAGCCAATTTTTGCTCCAAAAATGATCACAATGGATCAATGGATCAAAAGTTATAGCGATGCAAATGTGATCGATCAAACACGCGCGCTAATTAAGTTGTTCGAAGTCCAGTTAAAAGAAGCAAAAACAGAAGTCGATAAGTCGTTCGATGAGTTTATGACGTGGGGAATGACTCTCCTCTCCGATTTCAACGAAATTGACCGTTATCTCCTCGATGCGAAGCAAGTTTTTAGAAATCTGGCTGATATAAAAGAAATTGAAAATTGGAGTTTTGGTGATCAAGATCTAACTAAAAGTCAGAAGCGATTTATGGAGTTTTGGGATCGTCTCCCTGGATATTATTACGCCTTAAACGAAGCGCTGGATAAATCGAATCATTGCTACGCGGGAAAAGCATTTCGTGAGTTGACGAATCATTTGGAAAAACTCTTTGAAGAAGATAAAAAAAGTGTCTTCCTATTTGCTGGATTCAACGCGCTTTCTGCTGCGGAATTGAGCATCATCAAGCAACTCGATAAAATGGGGCGCGCCCATGTTTTAATAGATGCGGATGCGTATTACTTTGACGACAAAGTGCACGAAGCCGGTCGGTTTTTGCGTGATCTAAAAGCAGAATTAGACGGAAGATCACTGACTCAAATTCAGAATACGCTTCGAACCAAAGAAATGAATGTTCGCATTATTTCATGTGCTCAAAAAACGGGACAAGCTAAAGTCGCAGCAACAATCCTTTCGGATTTACCACAAAATGAAATCGATCAAACTTTATTGCTTCTTGCAGATGAATCGCTCATTAATGCCGTGATTAAAAACCTACCATCGAATATTGGTAAGGCAAATATCACATTAGGACTTCCCATCCGAAGTACAGCTGTAAAAACTTGGGTAGAGTTGATTTTCTCCATTCAAGAAAATGCACGCCGATTTAAAACGAAAGCACTTTATTTTTACGACTTACAAGCTTTTTGGAGTCACCCATTTGTGCTCGAATCACTATCTGAATCAGAAAAACATCAACTCGTATTAACCGAGCGAAATTTGATTAAGAACAATGTCATTTTTGTCAAGCAAGAAAACCTTAACATTGGTGATGCTGCCCAAAAATTACTTTCGCTCTTAACAACTAATTGGGATTCTTGGCTAACTGCTTTGAAATCCATTCGAAGTATGAACCAAGAAATTTATCGTGCTTTAAGTCAAACAGCTGAATTTGAAAAAGCAATCATAGAAAGCTTCGATAAATCACTCATCGATTTTGAAAATATCCTCACGGAAGGTATTCCAGAGATGGGAATTAAAAGTTTCAAGCAGCTTTTCCATCAACACTGGTCGAAACAGAGCATCGCCTACCATGGAAATCCACTGGACGGGCTTCAAATTATGGGATTACTGGAAACACGTGCTTTAGATTTCAAGCGAATTATTGCAGTTGGGATGAATGAAGGTAACTTACCACCAACCAATCCAATTCAGACGATGATTCCGATGGATTTGAGAAAATATTTGGGACTTCCAACTCCGAGAGAAAAACAAGGCTTGTTTGCTCATCACTTCTATCGTTTGTTGCACCATTGTGAGGATTTAGTCGTTACCTACTCGTCCGCTGATGATGCATTTAGAAGCAATGAACCGAGTCGTTATTTGATGCAACTCGAATTAGAATTAAGTCGATTGAATAAAAATGTTCACTTATCGAAAGAGATTTATTCGATTAAAACAGAGCAAGCCATAGCGAAGAAAGAAATTCCGAAAACACCAGAAATTCTGCAACGATTAGATGAATTATTTGCTCAATCCACCTCAGCCTCCATGTTGAAGAAATTCACTTCCTGTCCACTCGACTTTTACTTCAGATACATCATGGATTTTGGAGAAGCAGAGGACATCGAAGAAGATATTGAGCACAGTACTTTCGGAACATTTATTCACGATACTTTAGAAGAACTGTACATGCCATTTGCTCGGTTTGATAAAGAAGGAAATGCCAAATCTCCCGCTCCGAGAAACATTACTTCGCTCGATATTGACAGCATGATGAAACAATTTCCAGTGATTTTAGAGCAGAAATTCCGAGAGCACTTCAATAACGATGAAAGATCATTCAAACAAGGAAAAAATCTATTGTCGTTTAAAATGGCCAAGGAATTAACGAAGCGTTTTTTAAAATCGGAAAAAGCATTTCTTGAGGAACAAACCGAACCCGTTTTCATCGAATCACTCGAAAGAGAATATGTTTCAACTATTGAAGTAGACGTTTTTGGCGAAAAGAAAAAAGTACGACTACGTGGATTTATCGATCGCATTGATAGTATAGGCGACCGTGTGCGCATCATCGATTATAAAACTGGAAAAGTTCAAGCGGCTGACGTCAAATTTTTAACGCGATCAAAAGAAAATCTCTTAACGAAAAGCATGCAAAGTAAAAAACACGTTTTACAGTTGCTCATGTATGCGTACATGTATCGCGATCAACACAATGTTGTTTCAGAACCAAGTATTATTTCATTCGTATCTGGGAAAAATCAGCCTTTCGCTTTGGAAATAAATAAAGGCAAATCACTCGATGAAGTCTTGGATGATTTTCCTGCAGCCATTGGTGAATTTTTAGAAGAAATCTACGATCAAGACACACCTTTTGCCCACAACGATCAACTGTTCAACTATTGTAATTACTGCGATTAAAATTTAGGGCATAAAAAAACCTGAAAAGAACTTGATAGATTTTTCAATCCGAGGTAGAAGCTCTTTTCAGGTACCTGCAAGGAAAATAAAACCAAATATTAACAAAACCAGAATGTCAATATTTAACTACTAGACGTTCGGTTTATAAAAAGGGTTGGGTTAAAGTCAAAAAAAATCCCGACCTTCTCTGAAAGCCGGGAATAATCTATAAAAAGTAAAACTTAGTAAAGTTCTAGTTTCAGTGCCGTACGGTAATCTTTGATCTCCTCACGGTTGATTTTATGGTCAGCTTTAACCAATAAATTCAACAAGTAAAGGAAATTTTCTTTGTCCTCAATTTCGATTGGGTACTCATTTTCTTCTTCGTCCTCTTCAAATTGTGCTTGAACATCAAACGAATTATTTTCTTGAAGGTATTCGTAAGATAAACGAAGTACTTTAGTAACCAAAGGATCTTGCTCTTTTAAAGCATACTCCCTTAATTCCTTTAAATCTTCAATTAAATTTTTTGCCTCAAGCCCGTCTGCTTCAACGTTCTTAATGATGGCCTCTAACTTCTTGTTTGCTGCTGCAAGTTTCATATGATACGACAAATATTTGCTGCGAAAATCGCCTATGATTCCAAAATCCTCCTGCAAATGTAAACAACTTACCTGAAATTCGAACTTTTGCTGCAAAAACATTGAATTTTTTTTACCAGTTGAATTGTTATTTTTGTACTACTAAATACCCTGACTATTGGCAGAACTAGTTTTAAAAGGAATTGTAACAGGCTTCATCTTGAGTATCATGATAGGCCCCGTTTTCTTCGTACTTCTGGAAACTAGTATCCGAAAAGGGATCCGAGCAGCACTAGCTTTCGACCTTGGAGTTTTGATTAGTGATGTAATCTATATTCTCATTGCATTTATTTTTTACAAAGAAGTTGAGGATCTTTCAACTGGAAATGATAATTCTGCAATTCGACTCATAGGTGGTGTCTTATTTGCCGCTTATGGTGTTTATAATTTCTTCAAGAAAGTGGAGGGAATGAAGGTCAAAGATACCTTACGAACTGCTTCGAATGCTAAAGATTATATTCTCCTTGGATTAAAAGGGTTCGTATTGAATATTGCCAACCCACTCGTCATTTTCTATTGGTTCAGTGTGATGGCACTTGGTGCTGGTGATGCTGCAAAAGACAATTCTACGGGAACTATTTTCCTTTTCCTTTCGTGCATCCTTATCACTTTCTTTGCCGTGGATGTACTGAAAATTTTCGGAGCTAAAAGACTCCGTCCGCTGGTAACTACAAAACTACTTGTTGGCTTAAATCGATTAATTGGAATCGTTTTTGTTGGTTTTGGAGTGTTCTTGATTATTCAAGGAGTAATGGGAATTATGGATTAAATCGACGTAACTTCTTTTCAAAGATCAGTTATAGAAAAAAATGTGCATGTATAAAATCGGAATTTTACTGTTTGTCGCTTCGTTAGCTTTTACCTCATCAGCTCAGGTTGTAGAGAAAGAGAACCTCTCTAAAATGAAAATGACGTATTGGGACTTCAACCAACTCCAGATTCAGTCGCGTGGTAAATATTACGTGGATGAGTACGGTGAAACGACCGAAAAACATGGTAAATGGACGTATTACGATCGACTTGGAGAAGTTGAAGAAGTTCGAAATTACTACCGGGATAAACTACATGGTGAAGTTGTACTATATTTTCCGAATGGAAAAAAACGACAAATCGGTTACTTCAAACTAGATCGCCAAGATAGTGTCTATTTCGAATGGTACGAAACGGGTAAACTAAAAACCGAAGGATATTACAATCGCGACGAAGCAATCGGTGAATGGAAATACTATTATATCGATGGTCGACTAAAATCGCTTGAAGAAATCAAAGGTGGAGATAACTACATCTGGGAATTCTATTTACCTGATTCACTGCACACACAAGTTATCTCAGAAGGGAATGGTGAATTGGTCACGTACTATACAACCGGTCGAGTTAAGGAATGGTACAACTACAAAAACGGACTCAAACACGGAGACTTCGAGGAACTCAGCACGTATGGATATACAACTTTGAAAGGTCATTTTAAAAATGGTTTGAAAGACGGAAAATGGGAATATTTCTATTACACCGGAGATCTAGAAAAGGTAAGTCACTACGAAGAAGGTGTCCTTAATGGTGAATACAAATATTACTATGATAACGGAAAAGTAAACGTTGAAGGTCGATACAAAGACGGGAAAAAAACGGGCGAATGGACATGGTACACCAATACGGGTTCACGCGATATGCAAGGTGGATTTAAAGCCGATAAACAAGATGGTAAATGGACCTACTGGTATCCAACTGGTGAAGTTTCTTACCTCGCTGAGTTTGATGAAGATGTTAGAACGGGAACGTGGACGTATTTCTATAAAAACGGGACCAAATTCAAAGAAGGTACGTTTGAAAATGACCTGAAAAATGGAATTTGGAAAACGTGGTATGAAGACGAAACACTGCTCATGGAGGGTAAATACCTCAATGGAAAAGAACAAGGTGAATGGTTGAATTATTGGGAGTCCGGAGACCTAAAAAACAAAGGTAACTTCTCTAAAGGTCAACTCGATGGCATGTGGGAATCGTATTACCCGAATGGAACCAAAAAGTTAGAAGGAAAATACCAAAACGAACTCAAAGTTGGGGAGTGGATCGAGTACTTCGAAAATGGTCGAGTGAAGGATATAAAAAATTACAAACTGTTCAAAAAGAAATCGAAACTCGACTTTGCACCATTAATGAAAGATCATGTGGTGATGGAAAGCTTACTGCACGGTGAATTCCAATCGTTTTCTCAGAAAGATTACAAATTAACTGAGTCTGGAAATTACAAGGAGGGACAAAAACACGGTGAGTGGATTGCCTACCATCCCGGTGGAAAAAATCCAGCAGTTGTGACGCAATACAAAAATGGTGAACTCAATGGAACCATGAAAACATACAGCAAACGCGGTAAACTATTGCAAGAAGCTGATTACAAAAACGGATTGAAAGACGGAAGATTTGTCATTTACGACAAGCGCGGAAAAGTGGTAAAAGAAATGAAATTCAGCAACGGAATGCAAGTCATCGAAGGTTCTGGAAACGGAGCTGGCTCTTTCACTCCAGGTAGATAATTTTCCGGGCGTTCCCTGCGGTCAGGCTGTCCACTGTATCTCTGCCCGATGGACAGAGGATGTCGTTCCCATCCTTAACGCTAAAGCTGTCAAGATCGAAAAAAATGGAATTCATCACACACTCAAAATCGAACACTGAAATTGCAGAAGTAACTGCAAAGGATCTGCTGTTTTCGACCAAAGAAGAAGGAAGCGATTTGATTGGCACCATCTATTTCAACGGATTTGATCGTGTTATTATCCATCAGAAAAACTTACCGAATTCCTTTTTTGATTTAAAAACCGGAGTTGCAGGTGAAGTCCTACAAAAAAGCTCCAACTTTCGCATCCGAATGGCTATTGTGATGAATGAAATGGAATTTTCAAGTAAAAGTCTCAACGATTTCATTCGTGAAAGTAATCGTGGAAATCAGCTTCATTTTGTAACATCATTGGAGGAAGGAATTGAATTTCTTTCGCGTTAGGGATAGCAGCTGCCTACCGTGTAGCGCGAAAAGCCCGACCGAAGGGAACGCACTATATATATTATTGATAATCAACTAGTCATTTTAATATTTTTTATGACGTTCTTTTAATTGTGACTTTTCAAAAGCTGTATTTTAGTCACAACTATAAAAACTACGGATATGAAAATGTTCTCACAAATCGCAATAGTTTCTTTGACTGCACTCTCGTGTTTCACATTATTTTCATTTACAAACGGCGACGGTAAAAAGAAATATCAGATTATTCATCATGAAAATGGTGAAGCTATTATTTACGACACTGTGATCTCAATGAATTCTACTTATTCAGTTGAAAATTTCTTGGCTGATAAAGGCATTGAATCGGACAATGTTGAAGTAATGATGGTTCCTCAAGATGGTGAGAAAGTGGTGATCATGAAAGAAATTCGCGAAGAAAGAACCAACGATAGTGAAGCTGTTATCGAGGAAGAATTAGTCGAAATTTCTGTTGAAGTGGATGAAGCTGGAAATCGCACGATCCATAAAACGGTGAATGGAGAAAAGGTGAAAATGACTGAAGAAGAATTAGCTGAATTGGAGAAGGAAATGAGCGCCGAGGAAATGGTCATTGAAATGGAAGATGATTCACATCAACAAACTCGAAAAATCGTTGAAAATGATGAATTAAAGATCGAAAAACGTGAAGAAACTATTGAAATCAGCGTAAAAGTGGATGAAAATGGTGAAAAAACGGTTCAGAAATTTGTCAACGGAAAAGAAGTTGAAATGACTGAAGAAGAACTCGAAATGATGGAAATCAAAGAGGAAAACGGAATGCTCATCATTGAAATGGAGGAAGAAGTTGAAGATCGAACACACCAATCTTCAGAACCAGAAATCATCATTGATTCAACTGAACCAGTTACCATTGTTTTGGTAATGGAGAATTATGAAGAAAAGTAGAATCATGCTTTAGTTCTTCGGCTAGCTGTAGCTGTACATTACAGGATTAACTTCGTTGTTTGCGTTAGGGATAAAAGCTGGCTACCGTGTAGCGCGAATAGCCCGACCGGAGGGAACGCCCAAATAAAAACAAAAAAAGGTCACCCGAAAGTGACCTTTACTTTTTTCTGTGGAACTGATTAGTCCACCTTGCTACTCAACTCATTCTTCAAACCACTCCACTCAACAAGGTGCATCTTCACGGTTCCAACAGGAATTTTTGCTTTTACCAATACTGGGATTTTATTGTCGTCCGCAGTTACCCAAAACTGTACGTCTTCTTCACTCTCGAAGTAGCGACCTGTTTGCACAACTGGCACAAACTTGTGACATTTAAATTTCCCTTTTCTGATTTTAATTTCTTCGTCTCCTACGTATTTGATTTTCAAATTGTACAACTCATCATCCATGAAACATTCGAATTCAAACGTTTTTCCAGTTTTCATGTTTTTGAAATTCAGCGTACGTGCTTTGTAGAATGATGAGATCATGTCCTGCACGCCCATTTCCGCTTTGAAATCCTTCGATCCATTGTTTACTTTATTGTAATTCTGTTTGAATGTATAATATTGATTGATCGTGTATCCACCTTCATTCACATCACGCTTGAAGTACCAAGGCATGATCGATTTCTGGTCGATGTAACTTTCATAAACATCTCTCACTTTGTAAAAAGCATTAAATCCACCCAAGGTTCTTCCGGTTCCAACTACATGGTGCAGTGCACGACCACCTCCTTTTTTAGAAGTTGATTTCACCTCCAAAATAGCTTCACCTGCATCCATAAATCCATATGTGACACGGTATCTGAGTTTTTCACCCTGCTTGAATGACTTATTATATACTGTTGGGTAAGTCACCATTGAAGAACTAGTTGTAAAGCCAATTAGTCCGATCAGTCCAAAGAAATAGAATAGCTTTTTCATAGTTTATTAATGTTTCCGTTGTTATTACAACTACAATTCGATCAATAAATTACAAATGATATGCCAAAATCACAAAAATCTACAAAACGACGATTTTTTTCTTTACTGTCGATCCAGACTTAGTGTTGATGTCAATGAAGTATGATCCAGCTTCTAGGTTTAAATCTTGAATTGTTGTAGCGTTAAATTCACCGATATGTACGCCATTGGTTGCATAGATTTTAATCGACAAGCATTCTCCTTCAATGGTGATTTTTCCATAAGTCGGATTCGGATAAATGTTTATGTCGTCGAGTTGACTTTCATTTACCAACAAAGTATTGGATTGAATACGATACAAAGATGAGCTTCCACTTGAGTGACTTTCAGCGGAGCAATAGAGTTGATTTCCAAGCAATGTGATTCCCTCAATTTGAAACGATTCTGGACAATCCAATGAATAGAAATCAATGTTACTCTGCGAAATCGAATTCAAAATGATATTGGTTAATTGACCAAACACTGCGTTAAAAGGTGTGTAACCACAAAACCAAATAGTGTCTTCATTACTGGATTTGGTCGCCCCGGTTATCAATCCGCCAACTGGAATACTATCGCGACGCAAAGCTTGATAATTCCCTGGAATTTTCGGCAAAGAATACACATTTGAATAGGTATTTCCCCAATTCTTCGTGAAAATGTACAAGCTATCTCCCAAAGCTAAAAATGCTTCTGCATCAAAGTTTGTGGTGAAAGTTGCTGGTGAGAAATCGATTTGATCGTTGTACGCAAATTCAATCTTGTCGGAAGTAACGGTATCGTTTGTACTGGTCAAATAATCGTTAATCTCCACCCGATAAATCGCTAAATTAGTTCGTGTACCGCTATTATTTCCGAAGTCGCCAATATATATGAACTGATCGTCTGAACAGATTGCCTCCCAATCAACATGTACGGCAGAATCCACCACCACTGTTCGAATTACTTGACCATTTGTCGTATCGATTTCATACAATCTATTCGATCCACCTGAATCGTTATGCGTGATAAATCGACCATTCACTTGCAACAAGCCAGATGTTTCAGAAACTGTCGGAACGAGCGTCGTCACCAAGTCGACCACTTGAGAAAACAATCCAAATGGCAGCAGAAGCAGTATCAGTAAAAGTGATTTCATCCACTAAAGATAAAATCTTCGAGTCGAATTAGACTACGATATTTACAATTCTGCTCGGAACAACAATTACTTTCTTCGGTTGTTTTCCTTCCAAGTATTTTTGCGATTGCTCGTAGGCCAACACCTCCTTTTCTACTTCTTCTTTTGAAAGCGTAGTTGGAAGTTCTAATTTGAAACGCATTTTTCCATTGAAAGAAACTGGATAAGCGAAGTTTGCTTCGATCAAGTGCGACTCGTTGAATTCTGGAAAAGGTTGAATCCCCACCGTTCCGGCTTCATTTCCGAGTTTTACCCACAATTCCTCTGCCATATGTGGTGCGTAAGGGGAAAGTAAAATCACCAATTGCTCCAAAATCGACTTATTATGGCAATTTTGATCGGTCAGTTCATTCACACAAATCATAAAGTTAGACACTCCCGTATTGAAAGAGAAACGCTCTAAATCATCGCCAATTTTCTTGATCGTCTTGTGCAAAGTCTTCAATGCATCTTTCGATGGTTCACCATTTTCAATGATTACATTTCCATCTTTATCGTGAATCAAACGCCACAATTTGCGTAAGAAGTTGTGTACTCCATTAATTCCTTTAGTATCCCACGGTTTACTTTGCTCCAATGGCCCCAGGAACATTTCGTACATGCGTAAAGTATCCGCACCGAATTTCTCTACCAATTCATCTGGTGTTTGAACGTTGTATTTCGATTTGGACATTTTTTCTACTTCGTGACCACAGATGTAGCTTCCATCTTCTTCACAAATGAACTCTGCATCCTTGAATTCTGGTCGCCAAGCCTTGAATGCTTCGATATCCAATTTATCGTTATCCACCATGGCGATATCTGCGTGAATTGGCGTTGTTTCGAACGCATCCTTTTGAGAAGCCGTCACAAATTTATTCGTATCCTTTATTCGATAAACAAAGCTCGATCTTCCCAAAATCATCCCTTGATTGATCAACTTTTTAAATGGTTCTTCGAAAGGAATGTAGCCTAAATCGAATAAGAATTTCGTCCAAAAACGGGCGTACAATAAGTGACCAGTCGCATGCTCTGATCCACCGATGTACAAGTCAACATTTTGCCAGTAATCCACTTTTTCCTTCGCAACAAACTCGTTATCGTTTTTCGGATCCATGTAGCGCAGGAAATACCAAGAACTTCCTGCCCAACCAGGCATAGTATTGTACTCCATACGATCGCCTTCGAAGTGATTCCATGCACTATTTTCAGCGCGAGCCAATGGTGGCTCACCATCTTCAGTTGGCAAGTATTTGTCTACGTCTGGAAGCGTAATCGGCAAATCCTGATCGGCTACCAAATGCGGAACATCATTTTTATAAAAAACAGGGAACGGTTCACCCCAATATCTCTGACGCGAGAACACCGCATCTCTCAAGCGATAATTCGTTTGTCCTTTTCCAAAACCACGTTCTTGAATCTCGTGGATGGCACGTTTGATTGCTTTTTTAGCTGGAAGATCGTTGAGGAAATCAGAATTTGTAATCACAGCATCTTTCTCTGCATACGCTCCTTCAGAAATATCTACATCTTTAAAAATATTGATAATCTCAATGTCAAAATGCTTCGCAAAATCCCAATCTCTTTGATCACCACATGGAACTGCCATTACAGCACCTGTTCCGTAAGAAGCTAGTACATAATCACCGATCCAAATCTGCACTTTTTCACCAGAAAATGGGTGAATAGCATACGCTCCGGTAAATTGACCAGTAATATTTTTCACGTCAGCCTGGCGATCACGTTCCGACTTCAAAGAAGCTTCACGTTTGTAATTTGCAACGGCTTCCGCGTATTCTGCAGTCGTAATTTCATCCACTAAGTCGTGCTCTGGAGCTAAAACCATGAAAGAAACACCATAAATCGTATCGGGACGAGTTGTGAATACCTCGATTGTTTTCTCTGAATTTTCCAATTTAAAGTGAACCGAAGCACCTTGTGATTTTCCGATCCAGTTACGTTGCATATCTTTCAACGAATCCGTCCAGTCGATACCATCCAAACCAGTCAACAAACGTTCAGCATATGCTTTAATTCTCATTGACCACTGACGCATTAATTTTTGCTCCACTGGGTGACCTCCACGTTCAGAAACACCATTTACCACTTCGTCATTGGCAAGAACAGTACCTAAAGCAGGACACCAGTTTACCCATGAATCTGCCAAATATGTCAATCGGTAGGCCATCAACACATCACTTTGTTCCTTTTCCGACATTGCTTTCCATTCATCCGCGGAAAAAACTCCGTCATAATCGTGAACAGCATTTACGTTTTCATTCCCTTCTTTCACGAAACGCTCTATCAATGTCTCGATGCGTTCGGCTTTATTCGAATCATTATTGTACCAAGCATTGAAAAGTTGCTTAAAGATCCATTGTGTCCATTTATAATACTCCGGCGAAGAAGTTCTCACCTCTCGATCCCAGTCGAATGAAAATCCAATTTTATCCAACTGCTCGCGGTATCTTGCCACATTTTGTTCCGTTGTTATTCGAGGATGCTGTCCCGTTTGAATCGCATATTGCTCAGCAGGAAGTCCGAATGAATCGTACCCCATTGGGTGCAAAACATTAAATCCTTGAAGACGTTTGTAGCGTGCAAAAATATCCGAAGCGATATAACCAAGTGGGTGACCGACGTGTAATCCTGCCCCAGAAGGATAAGGGAACATGTCTAATACATAATATTTTGGTTTATCTGATTGATCCTCGGCTTTAAACGTTTTGTTTTCGGCCCAGAATTTTCTCCAGTTTGCTTCTATATCGCGAAAGTTGTATTCCATGGTATTTTTGATCAAAGAATGAAAGCGCAAAGATAGGGATTTGAAGGGATTTGGAAAGCGGGAAAAGTCCAGAAATCATGTTGAATCACACCGATTTATTTTAAATTTACTTTAAATGCCAACAAAGGATCGAATTTTCAGGATTTTCACCACGGTCATCTTATTGATGAGCGCAACAGTTGGTTACTCACAATTATCTCACGAGCAACAACTTATTAAGTCATACGAATCTGAAACCAATCCAAAGAAAAAGTTCACACGACTGATGGCTTTGGGAGAATATTACAAAGAACATAATATTTACAAAGCAGATTCAATACAGCATGTCATTCTAGATGAAAGCAGAAAATTTGAGGACTCTATTCGCTTCAATGCTTTATACTTTAGTGCAGAAATTGCGCAAATCCAAGGAGATCAAGAAACATACTTTCGTCAGATTTTAGCATGTCAACCTTTTACCAATAAGCTGAATTCAGACGATGTACTTTTTAAAGTTTACAAGAATTTAGGATATTATCACAGTACCGTTTTGGAAACTGAAACAGCTGATTTCTATCTCAAAATGGCTTTGAAAATTGCGAAAAGGCATCGAAACAATGTCCGATTATCAGAAGTGAATGATGTATTAGCCTACAACTTCATGAATTCGAATGAAAAGGATTCCGCGTTGTACTTTGTAAACAAGGCAATTAATTACGGTAGAAGGAGCGCTGACAAAGCGACACTGGCAAAAGCATTCAACCGGCAGGCTGAGATTTACGATTTCTTTGGTCAAGTTGAATTGAGTGTCGCCAAAAATTTAATCAGTTTACAATTGGCTGAGGAAGTCGGGAATATTTATTTAATGGCGAAATTTTCGAGAGAAATTGGTCAGGCCCAAGCGACAATTCTCAATCTAAACGATGCAGAGGATTACTTTCGACTATCACATGATTATGCCAAACAGATTTCCGATTACAGACAGATGGCATTTGCATTGACCAATATTGCATCAGTAGAGTTAAAGAGAGGACAATTTCAAGAAGCAATCGACAATTCAGAGAAAGCAATCAAGTTATTGACACAATTAAATGATGTGAATGGATTGGGAGAAACGCACAATATACTTGGAATGGTATACAAGGAACAAGAAGATTATAATGAGGCTTCTGTTAATTTTAATAAGGCACTAGTTTATTATGAGTCGACCAATAACAAAGAAAAAATTGCCGGCGTCTATCACAATGTAGGAACCGTTTTCTTAGAACAGAAGAAATATTCGAATGCATTAAATTATTTAAATAGGTCGATTGAGATTCGTGAAAAATTCGGATCGAAAAATCAGATTTACAACACCTACCGCGTAATAGCCGAAGTATATAAGGATATCAATAATGCTCCGAAGGCACTCGAATACATGGAGAAATACCTCAATTATATTGATAGTAATACAACTCTTCAGGCGGCAACTAAAATCGCAGAATTAAGTGAATCTTATCGTTCCGAACAGAGAGAGCGTTTGATTAATTCACAGGCAGATTCTATTGAAAGGGAACGTCAACAACGCTTTTTGACAGCCACGAAACTTGAAAACAGTCAACTTCGAAATAATTTTCAGACGTATATAATTGTCGCTTTTTTGATCATCATCATTCTAGCTGGAATCATTATTTTTTACCGATGGAATCAGACTAAAATCAAACAGGAACGTAGAGAAGCAGAAATGTCTCAGACACTACTTCGCACACAGATGAATCCACATTTTATTTTCAACGCGATGTCGGTTATCCAAAGCTACATCTATGAAAACGACATGGAGAACTCAACTAAATTCTTGGTTAATTTCTCTCGATTGATGCGATTGATATTAGAAAACTCTCCGAAAGAATATATTCCAATCAGAACTGAAGTCGAAATCCTTCAAAAATATCTAGAAACACAGAAGTTACGCTTTGAAGACCGATTTCAGTTCTATATTGAAACCGAAGACATTTTAATGGAGGAACATGCAATTATTCCACCAATGATTACGCAACCATTTATTGAAAACTCAATTGAACACGGTCAGCTACATACAATTGAAGGCGGGTTTATTAAGATAAAATTCGCTAAAGTGGATGGAATGCTAAACATTTCCATTAGTGATAATGGAATAGGTCGTGACGCATCGCGAAAAAATAAAAAGAGTTCAGCTCACAAGAGTATGGCCATGGAAATTACTCGTGAACGTATCGATAATCTGAACAAAAAGAACAAAACAGACGGATTCTTAATCGTAGATGATTACGATAAATTAAAAAAGACTGGAACAAACGTATTAATTTCATTACCTTACAACGTTGAAACAAACCCGATAAACTAAGCTACTCATGAAGAAAATTCTAATTATTGACGACGAAAATAGGACCAGAAACCTCATTGCGAAGATGATTGAATCATTTGGATATGATGTTCAAACGATTCCTGAAGGGGAAAATGTTCAATCTGGAATAAAAGCGATTGAAAAATATCAACCGGATATTGTATTCTTGGATATTCAGATGCCAGACGGAACAGGTTTCGATGTAATTAGAAGTATTCCTGAGAAAAATTTTGAAGTAATCTTCATTACAGCTCACGAAGAATTTGCGATTAAAGCTATTAAATTCAGCGCCTTAGATTATTTACTAAAACCAGTTGATGCATCAGAGTTAAAGTCAGCATTAGATCGCGCCTTGGAAACAATTGATGAAAAGAAAGAAGGATCTCAATACGATGCTCTTACCAAAAATATTCAACCGAACGAAAAACGTCGATTAGTTTTAAAAACACAAGAAAGTGTACATGTCGTTGAGTTGGATCAAATCATTCGTTGTGAAGCAGATAGAAATTATACGTCATTTTTCCTTAAAGATGATAAGAAAATCTTGGTGTCTAAAACACTCAAAGAGTACGAAACTTTATTAAGCGCACATAACTTCTTACGTGTCCAACAATCTCATTTGATTAATATAGCTTACGTTGATCGATATGATAAGAAAAATGGCGGTGCGGTTGTCATGAAAGATGGCTCGGAAGTTCCATTATCACCTGCTAAACGCGACTTATTCTTTAAGAGGTTAGAGAATATTTAAATGCCTCGGATAATCCAAAAGGGCAAAATAATCAATTAATAGACCTGTATATTCATTTAACAGGATTAGTTTAAAACGAACACCTTATATTAGAATCAGAAATAAGGAGAAATGTCAGGTATCTTTCTCGTTGTTCATTCTTTGAAATATTTGGATTCGCGCTGCTTGGAGAGGCAGCTTCATTTTCTAGTTTGATTAAAGAGTATAACAGTTCTTAGAATCCAGATTTTAGAGATGTGTTCGCACAGGACTTTGAGGAAATACCTGATTTTTTAACCTTGTTGTATAAGGTTTAATTCTTTGAGAAAAGAAATATTGTTGTTATTACTACTACTCATTAATTAATTTACTACTAACGCATTAGAAAGAGCTGAATTATCAGCTCTTTCTTTGTTTAATAGCATACAGTACAGGTCTACTAGGAGATGCATCGTTATTAAATGCAGCCATTTGCAATTCCAAAATATACTCTCCATCTTGAATAGAACTGTCGACAAATATTAATTCGGTTATTGTTCGCTTGTAATTTGGTTTATTTGGCACTCCCCAAAAAGCATGATGAAATGCCAATTCTCCATTATCATTTTCCCTATCAACTGATGGTAAATCGATTAGAAAGTGTTCAATATTTAGGTCATTTAACTTATCAACGACTTTAACATCTACATATGCGGGATTTGAATTGGAGTAATTCTTCCTCAATTTTACATGATCGTTTGGTAATGTTCGAATCGCTAATGCTTCTCCATTAAATCCTGATAGATCAATTTGGTCAGATGTAATAATAAAATCAACTTCTCCATTCTCTCTTTCTATTCGCTTCGGCAAAACTGAAATTAGTTTCAATCGAAAAAAGAAATTTTTCAAGGTGTTATTTACTGAATGAACCTCCTTTGTGATGTGTCCTAAACATTCGGTATGAGTGCCATGACCGTGAGGATTGAAATAAATGTCCCGGAAATTAACAGCCCCTCCTTCTGCAACAGACCCTGTGTAGTGCTCAGTTCTTACTGGCTCAAATCGCGGCATTTCAACATACCAAGCACGTGGATTCTCTGCGCTATTCGTTAAAGGAATAGAAATATCCAATGGTTCTGTTGTGTCAAAGTACCTGTCGTTATCAATAAATAATTTCATTAGGTCGAAGATAGTGAATTGACTTCAATTTTTATTTTCCGAAATAAATTTCATGTTTTTATTTACCGTGGTATATTTTTTATATATTTGACAAAAAATTTATTACACATGAAACGATTTGGAATCTTTATGGCAGCTACTGCGTTACTAGCAGTATCATGTTCATCTAATGAAGAAGTAGTAACAGAAGAGACTGTTGAGGCAGTAACGTACACTGTTGACACTGAAGCATCAAACATTAATTGGAGAGGTGAAGAAAATGAAAATCACTTTCACGAAGGAACAATTGCTTTCTCAGAAGGTACTATGACTTTGAAAGGTGAAGAAGTAGTCGAAGGAAACTTCCAAGTAGACCTTTCTACAATCAAAGTAACAGACGATGTTACTCCAGAAGAAAAAGTGCCTTATTTAGTTGGTCACTTACAAGACACAGCATTCTTCTTTATGGCTGATTACCCAATGATCGATGTAACCATTGGTGATTACAAAGACGGTAAATTAGCAACAACTATTTCTGTTCAAGGAGTAGAAATTAAAGAAGATGTTCCTGTAAAAATTGCAACGACAGAAGAAGGAGCAACAGTTACAGGAGATTTCTCGATTGACTTAGCACCAGCTAAATTGATGGGATTTGCACCAAATCCAGAGACAGGATCTGCAATTTCATCTAAAATCGACTTTAACTTGAACTTAGTTCTCAAGAAGTAATCTTGGTTTTTTGATAAAATAACCCTGGCTATTTAGTCAGGGTTTTTTTGTTACTTTGAATTATGGATATGGATAGAATTGAAGCGGTTATTTTTGATTTTGGAGGTGTGTTAATCAACTTGAGCTACCAAAAAACAATTGACGCTTTTGTCGATTTGGGAATTAATAATTTCGAAGAACTGTATTCACAAGCTAACCAAGAAAATCTATTTGATGACTTTGAAACAGGAAAAGTCAGCGCTCAATTTTTTGTCAATCGACTTCTCGATTATCTGCCAAACAGAACAACTCCAAATAAGGTCGTTGCTGCATGGAATGCGATGATTTTGGATGTGCCACAAGGCACAATTGATTTATTGACTTCTCTCCAAAATAAGAAACGATTATTCATGCTGAGCAATACAAACGAGATTCACATTCCAAGGGCATTCAACGAATGGAGTAAGATTTCTAGCAAAATGCCAGAAGACCTATTTGAAAAAGTTTATTTATCTCACCTAATTAACATGAGGAAACCAAATAAAGAGATATTTAAGTTCGTATGCGATGAGAATAATTTAGATCCCCAAAAAACATTATTTATAGACGATTCAATTCAGCACATAGAGGGAGCTCAATCAATTGGATTGAACACTTATCACTTGAAAGAAATGTCAGAGCTAAATCAACTTTTCTCTTGACAAAGCTCAACTAATAATCCTGAAGTCGATTTTGGGTGTAAAAAGGCAATTCTTTTATTGTCCGCTCCATCTTTTGGTGACTGATGAATGAGCACAAACCCTTCCGAAGCCAATCGGCTTAACTCAACTTCAATATCATCAACCTCAAACGCGACATGATGAAATCCAGCTCGGTTCTTCGCTAGGAATTTAGCAATTGCAGAATCTGAATTGGTAGCTTCTAATAACTCTATTTTTGATTCTCCAACCTGAAGGAAAGCGGTTTTCACTCCTTCCGATTCAACCATTTCTTCCTTATAGATATTCGTGCCGAGTAACGTTTCAAATGTTTTCTTAGTCTCTTTAATACTATCGACAGCAATTCCTAAATGTTCGATTCTCTTTACCATAATTCAAAAAAAAAGCCCTGACTAAGAACGTCAGGGCTTTAAAGTATTTTATTTCTTAGTTCTTAATGAACTTCTCGTTTACATTATCAAAGTTGATGTAATAAACACCTCTAAGAAGATTAGAGCAGTTCACCTTCGAACCAACCCCTTTCTTTACAATATTACCATAAGCATCATAGATCTCATAGCGAGTCTCTACCTCTTTACCATTAGCAAGAAACTTAATCTCGTTCTTCACTTTAGCAGGTGTTTTTGTCACCTTTGGTACAGTAGATGTAAATTTAACTTCTTCCGATGGACGTTTTGTTCCCGAGTGATCAACTTGAACAATTCTCAAAGTATTCTCTCCTGAGTGTGGGGTTACTTTTGTCTCGTATGAGTTTTCACCTCCTGAACCTTTTCCTTCTACTTCACCGACAGTCACCCATTTATTCCAACGATATTGTTCAATAAAGAATGGCAACTTTCCTTGCTCCCCAGTAGTTTTCCATTTCAAAACTCCATCTGGTGAAACAGACATTTCCTCAACCGTAAAAGTTGACCTTGGAAGTAATACTTCTGGGTTTAAAATTTTTGGTTTACAACCATCATTGTGTTCAATAACGATAAAAACCGGCTCTCCGATTTCTATGTTAAACAATGAAAAGTCAATTTCAAAAGCAGGTTTGCTAGTCCCGCCAGGCATGATGTCACCGTTCACAGTGACTTTTGTGGCACAATAACCAAAACCTTCATCATCCATTGGATTCTGAACGTATAAGTTTTTTCCTTGGTAAGTACCCTCAACAGACAATGCAGCTTGGGCAGTAGTAGCTAAAAAACCAAGTAGTACAAACAATATAAAATTTCTCATCCTCGCTTAAGTGTATAGTGACAGTGCAACTATATATAATATTGTAACGAACAAATATAACACGTTTTATGATTTAACCATAACTTTTACGAGAATAATCCGAATATTGAATTCGTTAATCGAAAAATCTCATCTATTCAGAATTAGTATGTCGCTGTTCATTCGTGGATAATTTTTTGCAAATCAATTCGTAGATTTTTCTTATTCTTGTATGATTCTCACAAAGAAAACTCTAAATGAGTATACGCATATTCACATTACTGCTCCTTATTTTTTCCCTCTTCGGATGCGCCGAAAATGAGAGAAAGCAATTCGAATATTCGGGTGGTGGATTGAGAATGGCACTTGACCACGAACCTTCTACTTTTATTGCGAGAAACGCGACTGACTACTATTCAGCGGTAATTTTATCACAAGTAATGGAAGGACTTGTGAGCTTGGATCCAAAAAATTCTACCGTTACACCTCAACTTGCAAAATCTTGGCAGAAATCAGCTGATGGACTTACTTACACATTTACATTGCGTGAAGATGTTCTATTTCATCCGCACGATCAGTTAAGTGCATCAGATAGAAAGTTCACAGCAAAAGACGTCATAAAATCATTCGAAATAGCTTGTACAAAAGATGAAAATGGCGACGCTCCTTCAACCTATTCTTATGCTTTCAAAGGTCTTGTAGAAGGTGCAGATGACTTTTTTAATGGAAATTCAAAGACTATCACTGGAATCACTTCTGATGGAAACACAATCACTTTTCAACTCCTTCACTCCGATAATAACTTCTTGTATAAATTAGCACACATTAATGCGGCGATTTCTTCTCACAAATTAATCGGTACAGAGTATGAGTCTGATGTTATCGGAACAGGACCTTTCATGTATGCTAACTATCAGGATGGTGAGGTTCCAAGAATGATCTTGGTAAAAAACAATGAATATTATCTTGAAGACGAAAATGGAAATGCTTTACCGTACTTAGATAGTCTTGTGATGATCTTCCAAAGTAGGAAGTTGGAACAACTAGATATGTTTGAAGCGAAGCAAATCGACCTGATTGCTGGTCTACCAACTAGTAGAATTACCCGGATGCTTGAAGGAAAAATTGAAGATTTTAATTCGAAACCGCCAAAGTTAATTCTTGCAAATAACCCGCTTCTAGAATCTAACTTCTATTTCTTTAATCTAAATGATGAACGATTTAAAGACCCAAAAGTCCGACAAGCATTCAACTATGCGGTAAACAAGGAATTTATTGGTCGTGAGATTCTTCGAAATCAATATTACGATTTAGGATATTATGGGATTACTCCACCTGTTTCTCGTGCTCTCAAAGGATATGATTTCAAAAGTATCCGGAAAAATGGGTACGATTACGATCCAGATAAAGCGAGAAAATTGCTTGCAGAAGCTGGATATCCTAATGGAGAAGGGTTTGGATCGGTTAACTTACGTTTCAACATAAATGATGTTCACTCAGCAGTGGCAGACGAATTCTCGAAGCAGATTGCACAAGTTCTAGGAATTAATATTAACATCGACGGATCTACATTTGAGCAACTTCAAAAAGATTGGGAAAATGGAAACGGTGACATCTTCCGAATGGGTTGGAGTGCCGATTACCCAAGTCCTGAAACATTCTTAATGAATTTCTACGGGAAAAATGTTCCTGAAGATCCTACCATGCCTTCTAAATTGAACTACGCACGATACGTAAATCCTATTTTTGATCAATTTTACGACTCAGCTAATGCTGCAGAAAAGAAAACAGATCAAATGAAATTTTTCTCAAAAGCTGAAATGGCATTAATGGAAAATCCTCCAATAATCCCTCTATGGTATACTGGAGACATTGAAATCACCTACTCCTACATTCGTGATTTTCATTTCAATGCACTAAACACCTACAACTTCACACGTGTTTATTTAAAAGATTGGACAGCTGAAGAATATCAGGCTGAAATATCATCTGAGAACTAAAACTTATTCTATGAAATTAGTGTTACTTGCTCTTTTAGCATTTCCCTTATTTTCTCTTGCTCAACCAAGTCAAAATGTTAGAGGAAAAGTAATTGACTCTGAAACTCAATATCCATTGTATGGAGTTCGTCTGGAAATATTTACATCAGACTCTACCCAAAAGTATCTGGCAAAATCAGATGTTGATGGAACATTCCTTTTTAGTGATATCCCGGTAGGGAAACATCAACTTGTTGGTTCTTATATGACCTACAACACGAAAGAAATTACCATTGAGGTGAATTCTGGTAAAGAGACAATTATTACTCTGCCACTTCAGGAAAGTATTCTGGAAAAAGAAGAAGTTACCGTTTCTGGTAGAAAAAAAGGTCAAGTTATCAACGAAATGGCTCTTATCTCTGCACAAGAATTTAGTGTGGCAGAAACAGATAGATATCCAGGTTCTCGTTCCGATCCTGCTCGTATGGTTTCTAATTTTGCTGGAGTCGGTGGTGCCGACGACTCAAGAAATGATATCGTTATTCGAGGTAACTCACCATTGGGTGTTGTATGGAAAGTAGAAGGTGTTGATATCCCAAATCCATCTCACTTTGCCATCTCTGGGTCAACGGGTGGACCTGTTTCCATCTTAAACAATAAAATCTTAGCTAACTCAGATTTCTTCATGAGTGCCTTTCCTGCTGAATATGGAAATTCAACATCGGGTGTTTTCGACCTTAAATTGCGCAAAGGAAACAACAACCAGCACGAGTTTACTGGCCAATTTGGGTTCCTTGGTACGGAAGTTATGGCTGAAGGACCGATGAGTTCAGATGGAAAATCGAGCTACCTTGCCATGGGACGTTATTCAACGTTGAGCTTGTTCAAAGCTATGGGAATTCAGTTAGGAACAGATGCCGTGCCAAAATATGGTGATGGAGCTTTTAAATTCAATTGGCAATTGAAAAATGGTGGTTCACTTTCTTGGTTTGCTATCGGAGGTGCTAGCGAAATAGAAATTATTATTTCTGAACAAGATCCAAATTCGGAAGAATTATACGGAGAAGGTGATCGCGATCAATATTTCGGAACGGCAATGGCAGTTACTGGTTTGTCTTACAAGAAGCCAGTGAATGAAAAAACATTTGTAGCTGCAACACTCGCCTACTCTTTCGAAGATCAACATTCTCATCATAATTTCTTAGCGCGTTCAGTAGATTCTACTAATTCAAGCA
The DNA here is from genome assembly GCA_964219255.1 of Henriciella pelagia. Taxonomy (GTDB): domain Bacteria; phylum Bacteroidota; class Bacteroidia; order Flavobacteriales_D; family Crocinitomicaceae; genus UBA4466. The sequence continues at coordinate 61,756 of CAXPPC010000003.1, read as the reverse complement.
TCCGAATTGATAGTATCTACCCATTAATGGGATATTCTTACAAGATTTCAAAAGCATCAGGATTCGTAAGTGTAAACCACAAAATCAACCGAAGACACCTCATCAAGGCTGGAATTAATATCGATGGGTATTATTATAATATGATCGATTCGGTTCTAAATCCTGGACATACATCATTCATTAATCGATGGGATTACCAAGGGACGGCAGCTCTTGTTCAACCTTTTGTTCAATGGAAATGGAGAATCAACGAAAATCAAGCCTTTACAGCCGGACTTCATAGCCAGTATTTCAGTTTAAGTAATAGTCTTAGTCCTGTTGAGCCGCGTGTTGGATGGAAGTTAAACCTTGGGAAAGGACAATCAGTATTTGCTGGAGCAGGAATGCACAGTCAAACACAACCGATGTATACTTATTTGTATCATCAGTTTGATAGCCTCGGAAATAAAGTATATCACAACAAAGACATGGACTTCTCACGAAGCATCCACACAGGAGTTGGATACGAGAAGGCTTTCAAAAAAGGAATGAACTTGAAAATGGAGGCATACTATCAGAGTCTGTACAATATTCCAGTAACTATTCAACCATCTGCATTTTCTCTTATCAATATGGGTAGCGGTTTCCAACGATTCTTCCCTGAACCATTAGAAAATACAGGAACAGGTGTGAACTATGGAGCTGAAATCACCCTTCAGAAGTATTTTGATAAATCATTCTTTTTCTTGTTCACAGGAACGGTTTACGACTCAAAATATACAGGTAGCGACGGAATTCAAAGAAATACCTCGTATAACGGAACGTATATCTTGAATCTACTTGGAGGAAAAGAATTTAAAATCAACGAAAAACAATCCATCTCTGTTGGGTTTAAAACGACTTTCGCTGGTGGAAAACGCTATGGTTATGTTGATGTAGATGCGACGAACTATTATCAAGAATTGGTATTCATGGATTCACTCTTTAACGAACGTCAGTTTAGAGATTATTTCCGCTTAGATGCTAAAATCAATTGGAAATTGAACACAAATAAAGTGACACATGAAATTGGATTGGACCTAGTGAATATTACAAACCAACGTAACTTGTTAAGTTTGACGTATGCTCCTAATTTATTCGATCCATCTGCTGAACCAACTGCGGAAAGACTTCAATTAGGTTTCCTTCCAATTTTCTATTACCGAATTGATTTTAGAGTCGGGAAAAGGACTACCAAATAGGACAGCTATCACATCCGTTAACTGGACGGATATAAAATAAGAACCCCAGAACGGCATTCGCTTCGTAATAACCGTATGCATGTCTTGCGAAAGCATTCGCATCATTTGGTCGTGTCTTTACCTTAAGTTGATGATTAAGTCCACCAGCGATGTTTGTTCCGATATAAACATGACGCCAGAACTCAAATCTCAACCCAGCATGAGCGGAAAGTCCGTAACCAGATAATGAAATTGTACGCATATCTTTCCTTCCCGCAAAAGTGAAATCATTGAAAGAAAGCAATCCGCCTGCCGCTACTCCAAGATTTGAAGAAATGGCAAACTGACGTTGTTTTCCAAATCCGAAAAGCATGTCTGTTCTGGTTAACTCTACACGTAGATAATTCAATCCATCTGAATTTTCGTAATGGAATTCATCTCGATCAGTTGTAACTGGATAATTATTGTAAAAACCTTCCCAAAAATTGATTGTATCAAGTCCCGGCTCAATATAACCGTCCATTAAGACTTCATTATTATCAGCGAAGATGTATTTCATGTGATCGTATCCGACAGAAATTGCCCAATGCTCTTTGAAATAATAGCCCACTCTCAAATTGAACTGAGGAACCGTCAATCTTTTGATGTTAAGGTAATTATCCTGACTAAATGGAGATGGATTATCATGAGCAACCGATTCCTTCATTGTGAAATCATACCCAGTTCCTTTAAAACGAATATTACTTTTTGTGTATCCGCTACGATTGTATCCCCAATGAGCAAATAAAGTTCCTGCTCCATTTGAATTTTTAGTCTTTTTACGACCTTGCGCCATTGAAAAGTAAGGAAGTGCTATTAGTAGACAAAGTGCTAAAATAATTCTCATTAGTGACTCATTAAGTTTACAAATTCCGTTTGAGAGATGATTTTTTCCAATCGATAATGCATTGACTTGTCTTCAGAATACCATTCTACTAGACCAAATCCTTCACCATAAACATAGAATGCTTTTCCTTCACGAGGATCTTCTAAGTTTTTCCATGGATTGTAGAGTTTGAGAAGAATATCATCTTCGAAAGTGACAGTTTTGATGTCTTCTTGATCTAAAACGTCCATTTTCCCAGAGGTTACAAAAGAACGTTTGATATATTTCAAAAAGAACGTTGAATCCATTACTCCAGGAAAATTACTTGCAAACTCCCCTTTTTCAAGTTTCGTCATTGGGAAATATTGCTTTTCAGTAATCAGTGACTTCTTATTTAATTGCTTGCGATCCACCACCATATGATCTTGCACATCCAAGCTGTCAATATTGTAATTCATCGCTTCTAAAAGTCGACCATCTTCGGCATATAATTCCACAACTGTATGTTTCCCTTCAGAATCTTTTATCGAAAATACACGATGGAATTCTTCCTCTAACCCTTGAGAAATATTTCGGTAGACGTACACTTTAGGGATTGTGTCGTAAGGATAAAAATATTGGTAAAATGAGTTTTCAGACTCTGCATAGCGATCTTGCTTCCATTCACATGATGAAAAACCGATCAACAATATTCCAATTAAAACTGCTAAGAGCTTCATTATTTCATTTTTAAAAACGCAACTTCTTTTTCCGAAAGGTGACGGTACATTCCTCTTGGAAGATCTTTTTTTGTTAAGCCAGCAAACATCATTCGATCTAACTTCAACACCTTGTATCCAAGTGCTTCAAATGTGCGGCGAACAACACGATTTTTTCCAGAATGTAATTCTACTCCAATCACACGATTATCTTCTCCTTCAACGAATTCCGCCTTATCAAATTTCGTTGTTCCATCATCCAACTCAACTCCATTCAATAGCTTCACCATATCTTCGCTTTTCACACGCTTATTCAGTTCAACTTGATACAGTTTCGAAGCTCTATGTTGCGGATGAGTTAATTTTTTCGCTAAATCACCATCGTTGGTAAACAGCAATAAACCTGTTGTGTCTTTGTCCAAACGTCCAACCGGATAAACTCGTTCCTTGCAAGCTTTACGCACAAGTCCCATAACAGTTTTTCTTCCCATAGGATCGTTCATGGTAGTTACAAATCCCTTTGGTTTATTCAGAAGAACATATCGTTTGGTCTCCGCATTGATCGTATGCCCATCGTATTTAACTACATCAGTTGGAGCTACTTTGTACCCCATTTCTGTTACGATTTCACCATTAACGGTAACAACTCCAGTTTTAATAAGTACATCAGCTTCTCTGCGGGAACAAATTCCGGCATTGGACATATATTTATTTAATCGAACTTCATTCTCGTTAAAAGAAGGCAACGGGTCACCTTTTTTCACTTTATCCTTGAAATCGATGTACTTTCTTTTCGCACGTTTATTCACTCCTTCGTTCTTAGGAGCTGTGCTTCTTTTCTGACTTGTTGACTTTGATTTTCCGCGACCTCCGGATCTCCCTCCGCTGTTGCGATTTGATTTTGTGTTCATCTCGAGCATAAATATTTGTGCAAAGATAGGATAATTCAATCGTCTCAAGCAACCAAATAATCAAGCAATTGGATAGAAGGCTCCTTGAATATGATTTATATCGGTTTGATTACGATTGTGGATAATTGAAATAACATCGAAACGAACCTCCTCATTCAACTTGTTTTCTTGTAAATAAGCATTTGCTAAACGAATCAATTGCGATTGCTTTCTTCTGGTAACAGATTGATAGGGTTCTCCTAATGCTCGACTATTTCTTGTTTTGACCTCAGTGATGACGACAAGTTGATTTTGTTTCGAAATGATATCAATTTCTCCTTTGCCAATTCTGTAGTTCCGAGTAACAATTTCATGTCCATTTTTTAGTAAATGTTTGCACGCCAAATCTTCGCCAAACTTTCCAAGTTCGATTGTATTCATAGTGGTTTTGGTTAATTATTTATTATTCGTAGACAACTTTTTCATTGTAAACTACGTATTAATAATATATGAATTTTTTGTAAATTGATCCTCTACACTTACTAAACTTATGCTCAAAACAACTAGACTTTTTTTTCAAGTTACTATTGCACTTCTGCTCAGTAGTCTCAGTTTTGCTCAATCATGGGATTGGGTGATTTCTGGTGGAGGAACATTATCAGACAAGGCCACGACAATTGTAGCCGACGATGAAGGGAATACTTATATCACTGGTTATTACAATGAAGAAGCTAATTTCGGTCCATTCAATACTGGATTTTCATTCGCGAGTAGTAAAGAAGTGTTTGTTGCTAAAATCGATCCTAATGGAAATTATGTCTGGGTGAAAAATGGATTGAATTTCTTTGATGACCGTGGACTTGGACTTTGCCTTGATCCAAACGGAAATGTTTATGTAACTGGTACTTGTTGGGGAGGACTTGATTTTGGAACGTTATCTGTATACAACAGTACTTCTTACACCGATCAAATTTTTGTGATCAAGCTCGACAATAACGGAAATGAAATCTGGATGAAGAATGCTGGAGTTGATGAGTCGAGTTATCCTTACAACGATGATCATGGTCAAGACTTAGTTTCTGACAGTCAAGGTAATATTTATGTGACAGGCTTCATTTCAAATAATGAAAACGTGGTTAGAAATGCCAATTTCGATAATTTTTCAATTCCAGTTCAACCGAACGATTCACTTGCATTCTTAGCGAAACTGTCTAATTCTGGTAACTGGCAATGGGTGAGAACATTCCCAGGAATTTGGGAGCATCGTGATAATGGGATAGGTATTGATGACGAGGATAATGTATACGTTACCGGTGGATTTGTAGGTACTCAAACTTTCGAAACTTCAACGATTTCTAGTGTTGGAGGAGAAGATATTTACGTGACGAAATATGATCAAAATGGTAATTTCCAATTCGTTGTTCAAGCAGGGGACACATTAGACGATCGCGGGGATGGAATTGCCTATGGTTATGATGGTCACATGTACGTTACGGGTGAGTTTAGAAGCAAAGCTGGTTTTGGCTTAGACTCAATTAATAATTATGGAGGGCCCGGAGATCGCGATATTTTCGTCGCAAAACTGTCTAAAAGTGGTTCATGGGTTTGGGCTAAAAAAGCAGGATCGAAGAAAGGAAAAGATCGAGGTATTGGTATCGATGCGAACGATCAAGGAAATATTTTTGTGACTGGACAATTTAGAGATACGGCTAAATTCGGGCAACATTACGCTTATGCAACTTTAGAAGATAGCGTGCAGATTTTTGTTGCTATGATTGATACATCCGGAACTTGGCAATGGGTATTAACAGGTGGTGGAGCTGACTTCGATCGTGGTGCCGATGTAGCTTGTGACGCTAATTGTAATGTATATGTTACCGGGTATTTTGGTGACACCTTAAAACTTGGTAATGCTAACATTCCTTCCGATGGGATTAAAGATATTTTCGTAGCTAAAGTCGCCGATCCTTGTACGGGTTCTGGACCTCCACCTCCTGGTTCAGGTGGGCCTGGCGGACCAAATGGTCCCGAAATAGCGATTTTCAACAACGTAAATGTCTTCACTCCTGATGGAGATGGCGTAAATGATGTTCTTTCTTTTGGTGAATTTTCCAATATTGATGGTGAAGTCTTAATCATGAACCGTTGGGGAAATGTCGTTTTCAGATCGAATAATTTAGCCACAACTTGGGATGGGACCACTGTTAATGGAGTGCCTGTTTCCGAAGGAACTTATTTCTACAAGTTGACAATAAAATATTCTGAAGCACCAACTGACGTAATTCACGGATTCGTAACTGTTGTGCGTTAATTGAACTTTGTTTCAACTGTGATGTACAGCGTTACATGCGTTGGTTCATCATATTATTCTTGGCAAATTTCAGCTGGTCTCAAGACACGACCATTCTTGTTATAGGGAATTATGAAAATGTCTGTTTACACGATTATTCAATTGAATACAGCAAAAAGATCCCGAAAGACCTTAGTAAATTTCAGATGATTTTCCTTTTCTCATCAGCTGAAGCTGCCTTTGGCAAGGATGAATTAAACTCAATTTTAGAGTTTGTTAAAAAAGGTGGTGGACTCTATTGCGGCGCTGAAAATTGGCCATTGCAATCGGAGTCCAATCAAATTACAGATGAAATCTATCTAAAAAGTCGATTTGGAAACTATACTGCAACGAACGCACAAGCATCGGAATATGAAGGGAACCTTAAACTCAAAGAACTAGACTCCATTCCCTCAGGGAAAACAGCCGTAGCATTTCCAATGGATCATCGCTTGAAAGTAGAAGCATGGATAGAAGATCAACCACTGATTCAAACCGGAGAATTAGAAAAGGGACGTGTAATTATTGATGGGGGCTACTCACGCTTTTATTGCGATCAACGAAATCAAACTACAGATGATATGCTCAAGAAATTTCTTAACTATTTATTACGTTGAAGCTCATCATTCATTCTTTCTATGAACCCATAGCCAAACTTCTCTAAGTTGACAATATCCGAGATGATAATCACGCAATCCGCATCTTTCAAATCGGACTTTACTTTTTCGATATCAATAACCCCATTGACAAGCTGACCGTTATAGATCGAATTGAAATAATAAAGAAAATCTGTATCCTTTGTGAAAATATTTTTGGCCACTCCAGAACTTAAGATCGAAAAGCAATAACTATCGGAAACAATAACGGCTTTCATCCGTTTCTCACCCTTGATAGGGGTAACTACAATATCTCTTAAGTTTTCGTCTTTGGGCTTTTTGAGCAAATTCCTCATCAATGCAATATCTAAATCGTCTACATTAATTTTCGGGGGAATTACGGTATCAAAATGGAAACTGTCATAATTGACATGATTGACGTCACTGACATAATTAACAAGACTATCCATTGCGACAGCCATGGCATAGTGAGACCAGTGAATTCCGCCATTTCCAAAAATCGCAGGTGTAACAGATCGATTTTTTAAAAAATAATCATCAAAATCGAGCACCGGAAAATCGTGTTGAAGCAACGCCTTTTTGTAATAATGATAATTGGTTTCCTTCGAATTAGTTTTGTGTTTTTCTGGAAGTTTGTCTCCGTAATAATGTGCTTTGTACGGAGTAATTACGGTAATTATTGGAATTGAATCGCCAATTAAGTCTCTTAAAATACTTAAATCCTCTACTTTCTTTTTTACTGTTTCTTCACCGACAAAATTTTGTTCTTCATTAAAAGTATACGAGTAAAATCTAAAATGAAGACCGTTGTATTCATAAATGTCTTGTGCGTTGATCTTATTAAAAAGTGAATACTGATATTGGTTTCTCAGTCGAATAAAATAAGTTCTTGCAATCGATTCCTTCATTAAATTGGATTCAAATTGCTTTTGTTTAGAACCATCCCACCAACTTACACTATCAGATTCTAAGACAGGCTCAACTCCAAAAACTGTAATTTTCTGAATAATTCCTGAATGATTAATCACTGCAGGAATGAGTAAGGTCAAGAATACTCCTAGCGCTAATATGTCGTTCACTTTTAACTTCATCAGAACTGGAAATAAATGAACGGGTTAAAGCTACCTACAACGATGTGTGACAAACAAATCATAAAAGCCAAAAGCATCAAACCTGTCATTACGAAGCGTAGTGGGATTCGTGTTACTTCGGCCAATCTATTCGTATAAAGCTGATTCAATCGTTTCGAAGTGCCGAGTAAAACTAGAACTGTGGCAATGATCATGTGAAACTCGTAATACCAACTGTTCTTTTCCAAGAAATAATCGAAATTTTGGAAGGCATACATGGCTTTTAAATGATTCCAAGCTTCAGTCCAAGTGGTTGCATCAAAAAGTACCCATCCATGCAGCACAATGATAAAAGTGATCAGTACTTTAAATGGTTTAATAGATTTCGGAAGTTTTAATTTAACCAAGCGCTCAATTACCAGCCAGAAACCATGAAATAAACCCCAAACTAAGAAGTTCCATGAAGCTCCATGCCACAAACCACTAAGAGCAAAAACTGTCAACAAATTAATGTATACTCTATTTGGACTCACCCGATTTCCTCCTAAAGGGATATACAGATAATTCTTCATGAAATTACCCAGGGTAATGTGCCATCTGCGCCAAAATTCGGTAATAGATTGAGATAAATAAGGTCGATCAAAGTTCTCTGGAAAAGTAAATCCAAACATTTTCCCCAATCCAATAGCCATGTCTGAATAACCAGAAAAATCGAAATAAATCTCAAAAGTATATGCCAATGCTGTTATCCAAGCAATCAGTGTTGAGTCTGGATAATAAAGCATATCCTGCTCAACCAGTAAGGCTCCATACTCAGCTACCACGTTAGCGATCAACACTTTTTTACAGAGCCCGATGGTGAAACGCCAAAACCCATTCAGGAAATTGTCGAGAGAGTGTTCTCTGTTCGTTAATTGAGTTGCTATCGAACGATAAGTTACAATTGGTCCGGCAATTAATTGTGGAAAGAACAGAATGTACAACAGGTAGTTTCCGATTGACTTTTGTGGCTTTGCGTCTCCACGATACACATCAACTCCGTAGGTAATTGATTGAAAAGTAAAAAAGGATATACCAATTGGCAACACCACTTTGGTCCACTGCAGTGCTTCTAAACCGAATCCAGCTAACAATTCATTGAAGTTTTCAACGAAAAAATTCATGTATTTGAAGTAAGCTAAGAGTCCGAGATTAACTCCCACATACAACCAGAGAAATCGCTTTTTATGAATTGAATCAACAAGTTGTTGGGCGACAATAAAGTTCAAACTACTCGTACCCAAGACTACAACAGCGAAAGTTGGAGCTCCCCACCAATAGAAGAACAAGCTTGATATTAAGAGGAAAATATTTCTCAAGTTCTTGGGAAGAATCCAATACCCAAAGATTACCGTTGGTAAAAAATAAATGAGAAAAAGTCCACTTGAAAATAGCACCGTTGTTCAGCTAGTTGTTCATCACGAAGATACGAGAATTTTCAGGAAATGGTTGAAGCCTTTATTTGACTTATTTCACTTCTGAAATTGCACTTTAGTGGATGAAAGCAACGGCCCGCTCCAGTATATTAAGTTTAAAAGTACTCCCATTCCAATCGTCATTGCCCAGGTCCTGGGATGATCAAAAGGATGAATAAAACGATCTCCAATTTCTGAAAACAAGCTCATTGGTTTAGAAAGAATATCCCATGAGTTAAATCGAAGATATCTACCAAGATAAATTCCAAATGAAGCAGCGAAAATCATAATGACTGAAATAACTTGTCTCCAATGAATCTTGATTTTAGTGAAGAATGAGTTTTCAATAATTTTCAGCCCCATAAATCCAGCAACAAGTCCGGTCCAAGCGTAACTCAGAATTAAAATCAGATCGAACCAAATTGGTACATGTGACTTCCCTGTGAGGTGAAAAAGATCTGTCAGAATGTACGGAGCGTTTGGAAAAAAGAGCAACCATGCAGAGAATACAAAAAATCGTGTAACCTTTGAATTCTTCTCTCGATTTTTCAAAAGTTGAGTCAGAAACAATGGAACAAAAGCCAAAAACAGATTCCAATTAAGGAAAAAATAAGTTGATTGTCCTGTCCAAATGATGCGGGCTAACAGCAAACTTCCCGAGAAAGCTGTCATAGCTCCTAAAAAAAGCCAGTGATTTCGTTGTAGTTGATTCATACAACGATTACGAAGGAATTATGGATAAATTTCGTGCTTAACTTCTTTTAACACTACACTTCTCCGATGAGTTCCAGTGTTTCTCTCGCAGCTGCTTGTTCTGCCTTCTTTTTAGATGATCCTGAACCTCTACCATATTCTTGTTCATTGATAATCACCATAACAACATAATTCCAGGAAGAGCCATGGTTCTCTTCTTCAATTACTTCAAAAGAAATGGGGAGACGATTTTTCTGACTCCAAATAAACAGTTTGGACTTAAAGTCGATTTCTTCCTCAAGGATTTGGTTTAGATCGACATACTTTTTGAAAATATGGTCGTTTACACTTTGCTTAACGCTTTTGTATCCGCCATCTAAGTAGATTGCACCAATTAAAGCTTCAAATGCATTCCCTTCGATTGTTTCGAGTCGGATGGTTCTACCTTTATTATATCGGAGTACATTTTTGATTCCCATTTCGTGACCGATCATTCCTAAGGTTCTTCTGCTCACCATTTTCGATTTGATTTTGGTCAGATAACCCTCATCCTCATCAGGAAATTGGGTGAATAAAAAATCGGCAACTACTGCATCTAAAATTGCATCTCCGAGATATTCTAATCGTTCATTAGAAGATTCGTGATCTTTATTATTCGAAATAGATTTGTGAGTTAAGGCACGTTTAAAGTAAACTACTTTTCTCGGTCGATAACCAAAACGTTGTAAGACGAAGTCAGCAATAGCCTTATCTTCAGAAGAACGTCTTTTCGAGAAAAAACCAAGAAATCCGCTCAATTTAAGCGTTAAATTTTTTGACGATCACTGTAGTGTTGTGTCCACCAAATCCAAAAGTATTTGACAGGGCAATATTTACAGGGCGTTTCTGAGCCTCTCCGAAAGTTAAGTTTAACTTTCCATCAAGCTCTGGATCGTCAGTAAAGTGATTAATTGTTGGAGGAACAATGTCATTTTTAACTGCTAAAATACTCGCAATTGCCTCAACAGCACCAGCTGCTCCAAGTAGGTGACCAGTCATCGACTTAGTAGAACTGATGTTCATGTTATAAGCATGCTCTCCAAACACTTGTTGGATTGCTTTTACTTCAGCAATATCTCCTAACGGAGTAGACGTTCCATGAACATTCACGTAATCAACATCAGCAGGATTGATTTCGGCATCCTCTAATGCTGCTATCATGGTGTTTTTCGCTCCAAGTCCTTCTGGGTGAGGAGCAGTCATGTGGTAAGCATCTCCAGACATTCCGCCTCCGATTACTTCCGCATAAATTTTAGCACCACGCTTCATCGCGTGTTCATATTCTTCCAAAATCAAAGCTCCACTTCCTTCTCCAAGGACAAAGCCATCACGATCTAAATCGAATGGACGAGAAGCAGTTGATGGATCATCATTGCGAGTTGAAAGGGCTTTCAACGCGTTAAATCCACCAATTCCCATTTCATTTACACATGCTTCAGAACCTCCAGTGACAATTGCATCGGCTTTTCCAAGACGAATTGTATTGAAAGCATCAATAATTGCATTTGTTGAAGATGCACATGCAGAAACGGTAACATAGTTTGGTCCACGAAGACCATACTTAATCGAAATATGACCAGCAGCGATATCTGCGATCATTTTCGGGATGAAGAAAGGATTCAATCGAGGAGTACCATCACCAGCGAAATAATCACGCGCTTCATTTTGAAACGTTGTTAATCCACCAATTCCAGATCCCCAAATAACTCCGATACGATCAACATTCGGATTAGACTCCATCAACGCAGAGTCTACCATAGCTTCCGTAGCGGAAACCATGGCATACTGTGCAAAAGGATCTAATTTCCTAACTTCTTTTCGATCCATGTGATCAAGAATATCAAAATTCTTTACTTCACATGCAAATTGCGTTTTGAATAACGAAGCATCAAAACGGGTAATTGGAGCGGCACCACTGGTTCCATTAATTAGTCCTTCCCAATACTCAGAAAGATTATTTCCGATTGGAGTAAGGGCTCCCATTCCTGTGACTACTACTCTTTTTAACTCCATAAATACTTCGTTAGTTCGCTATGAATATCGATGTTGTATTAGTTCGCGTTTTCCTCGATGTAAGAAACTGCGTCACCAACAGTTTGGATGTTCTCAGCTTGATCGTCTGGAATTGCAATATTGAATTCTTTTTCAAATTCCATAATCAATTCTACAGTATCTAGAGAATCTGCTCCTAGATCGTTTGTGAAGCTCGCTTCGTTGTTTACTTCGCTTTCTTCAACACCCAACTTATCTACAATGATAGATACTACTTTTGATTTAATGTCAGACATTTCTTCTTTTTTTAAGGGTTAATTCAGCCGCAAAGAAAATCACAAATTATCAAAAACCAAAATAATTAATCATAATAATGAATTACTTGCGATTTCATTTTGCGTTTTAAGTCGGGTACTTTTGCCTGTTTTGAGGGATATCCAACGGGGATTAACAGGAAAGGTCTTTCGTTTTCTGGTCGACCTAAAGCTTTCGAAATAAAATTCATTGGACTGGGGGTATGCGTCAATGCGACAAGCCCTGCATGGTGCACTGCCATTAGTAAAAATCCCGATGCAAGTCCAACTGATTCAGCTACATAATAATTGTTCTTCTTATTCCCTTCTTCATCTATTTCGTAGGCTCTTTTCATTACCACAACGATCCACGGAGCGACATCTATAAATTCTTTTTGCCAATCCGTGCCGAGTGGTTCTAAATCTTTTAACCAACTTTCGCTCATCCTGCCTTCGTATGACTTTTTTTCTTCTTCTTCAGCGAGTTCTCTAAGTTTCGACTTTAAACTATCATTCGAAATCAAACAGAAAGTCCATGGCTGTTTATGTGCTCCAGATGGTGCCGTTGAAGCGGTCATCAAGATATTTTCCATTACTTCTTTCGGAACAGGTTTATCTGAAAAGTCCCGAACAGATCTTCTTTCATCTGCCCATTGATAAAACTCTTCTGAACGCTTCAGCATCTCTTCCTCTGAAAAATGCTCTCTTGAAAATGGAATAAAAGGATGTTCTTTATTTGTCATAAGCATGGGTTCTTTTTCAAATATAAGGAATCGATGAACTTTCTTTTGCTTGAATCCGATCAGTCTTCCTACCTTTGCCGCATGAATAAACAGCGAATCGGAATTTTTGCCTCTGGAACTGGAAGTAATGCCGTCAATTTGATTAATTATTTTTCTGATCATCAATCAATTGAAGTTGCCTTTGTGCTAAGCAATAAGGAAACGGCAAAAGTGTTGACATCTGCTCAAGAAATGGGAATCAAAACATATTTTTTAGATAATTCTAAGGTTGCAGAAGCTGAAAATTTGATTAACGTTTGTAAAGATGAGCGTGTTAATTGGATAATGCTTGCTGGTTATTTACGTAAAATCCCACCGGGACTGATTCAAGCTTATCCAGATCGAATTATTAACTTACATCCAGCACTTCTTCCAAAATTTGGTGGAAAAGGAATGTACGGAATGAATGTACACCAAGCTGTTGTTGAAGCAAAGGAGAAGGTAACGGGAATAACGATTCACTTTGTAAACGAAGAATTCGATAAAGGTGAAATCATTGAGCAATTCTCGTGTGATGTACATCCAGATGACACGGCAGAAGAAGTTGCTGCGAAAATTCACGAATTAGAACAAAAAAACGTCCCTACAGTCGTTGAAAAAACAATTTTAAGAACGTTATGACACAATTTTTTACTGCATTCAATGGTGCCGAGCTATTCAAGGCAACAATGGTTCTTTTCGCCGTGATTGACATTATTGGTTCTATTCCAATCATCATTAAATTAAAGGAACAATCGGGAGATATTCATCCTGAGCGCGCAACAATTGTTTCTTTCGTAATTATGCTTGCCTTCTTAATTGTAGGTGATGAAATATTGAAATTATTCGGAGTTACAGTAGAGGCATTTGCCGTGGCCGGTGCCTTCATTCTCTTTGCCATGTCTCTTGAAATGATCTTGGGAATTACATTGTTTCGCGATCAAGTTTCGGGTAAAACAGCGAGTATTGTACCTCTTGCCTTTCCTATCATTGCTGGAGCTGGAACCATGACTTCTATTATTTCTTTAAAAGCAGAGTTCGCTGAAATCAACATTATCTTAGCTATCGTTCTGAATGCAATTATTGTTTTTGCAGTTCTCAAGATGACTCGTGTAATCGAACGAGCTTTAGGAGAAGGAGGTATTGCCATTCTGAAAAAAGTATTCGGTATCATCCTTTTGGCGATTGCCGTTAAACTGTTCAGTTCAAACGTAACTGTTCTCTTTGGAGGAGCTTAATTTGCGATTTTCGCAAGTGTTAGTTTTCGAGTTGTGAAATTCAATTATTGAGCTACACTCTATGCGTTTACATTTGATAAAAAAATCAGATGTTACGACTCCTAGTAATTTTCTTGACGTTCTCAACATTTTCCTTTGGTCAAACCGACTGGTATTATGAATTAGTGGAGAATCCTCCCTTTGTTGGTCCCTTTGAAATTAGTCCGATTTATGGTGTTCGAATTCAACCCAAAGTTCAACTGGAAGACAATCAATATAGAATGTTTTCAGGTGAAATTGGCATCTCTGGAATTGCGGGATATCAAGGATTCAAGGGAGGCAATTGTCTGTTTTGTGGAAACTCAGATTGGTGGTATGTTGGTCCATTTGTCTCTGCTGAATTCAGAACGATCAGTGATACATTAGAAGGGAATAAAGTGAACATGAAACAGTTTGTTTCTCCAGTGATGTTAAATGGAGGTTTACAATTTGGTGTTGGTGACACGTACGAGTTTCCCGTAGGAATTGGAGGTATTTTCGCTGTATGTAACGATTTCGACGATTGGTATGGAAGAGTTGGAATCGGAATTGATTTAATTGATTTAAACTTAGGGATTGGGGGTTATTTTCCTCTGAAATCTTATCCATCACGACCAAATTACATGCAAGGTATTTTTATTGATGCTCGTTTTACGTTATGGCAAGGTGAATAATTCAAAAAATCAACGAATTTTGGCGATTTTTCATCAATTTTAGGTGAATTTCCTCGATTTTTCTTCAATTTCACAATAAAATCATGCATTTTCTTTGATCTCTGCAATAATTTTATAGAATACAGGTGAACTAGAAAAAAGTATATGGACGAGACAATCATTTATGATGCGATTAACAAACCAAGTGAAATTGAAAAAAAACAAATCGTCAACTTCCTCCACGAACATTTAGGGGAGTACGGCGATCCAAAAAAGGATATCAAACGGGCCATTGATTATTCAGTGAAAGACTTCGGATCATTTGGAGGGTTTACGCACGTTTTGAAAGAAAAAAAACAAATTAAAGGGGCAGTAGTAGTGAACAATACCGGAATGGGCGGATATATTCCAGAAAACATTCTTGTTTACATCGCAACACACAGAGATCATCGTGGTGAAGGTCTCGGAAAAACCATGATGCAAAAAACCATTGAATTTACGAAAGGTGATATTGCCTTGCACGTAGAAGCTAATAATCCAGCAAAGTTTTTGTACGAAAAAATGGGATTCACAAATCCATATTTAGAAATGCGTTTGAAGAAATAACATGGCAGAATTAGTTATACATAGCGACAAAATCATCAGCAATATTAAGTCGCTGAGCAATTTTTTTCAAGAACACAATATTGAATGGAGTCTGATCACAAAAGTCTTTTCCGGGGACTTAGAATTCTTGCGCAATATTCTCAAAGATGATGTTATTGAGCACATTAATTCGGTTGGTGATTCACGATTAACGAGTTTGAAAAATCTAAAAACGGTGAAACCAGACATACGCACGATCTATATTAAACCTCCTGCTCGTGTTCATGCAGAAGAAGTGGTTCAGTATGCCGATATTTCTTTGAATTCGTCTTTCGACACAATCGACGCACTCAATGAAGCTGCAAAAAAGCTAGATAAGGTTCACCAAATCATTATTATGATAGAATTAGGTGAGCTTCGTGAGGGAGTTAAGCGCGATGACATCATGGAATTCTATCAAAAAATCTTTAACCTCTCAAACATTGAGGTAATTGGAATTGGATCGAATTTAGGGTGTATGTACGGTGTAGCTCCAACGTTTGATAAGTTGCTACAACTGACCTTATATAAAGAACTAATTTCAGCTAAATTCAATCAGAATTTGGACTTAATTTCGGGGGGTACATCTATCACTTTGCCTCTTGTGCAAAATGAAATGATTCCAAAAGATGTTAATCACTTTAGAGTGGGTGAAGCTGCGTTTTTTGGTAAAAGTCCGCTTAAAGATGAACAGTTCCTCGATTTACACACCAATACTTTCGAGTTTTACGCAAATATTATTGAATTAGAGAAAAAACTGACAGTTCCGGATGGAGTTATCAGCGATGCTAGTATCGGGCACGTAGCCGATTTTCAACAGGATGAATCTCAAAATCGATCGTATAAAGCAATTCTCGACTTTGGATTATTGGATGTTGACCAAAAAGATCTGGAAACCATCGATCCAGATTTAAGTTTTGTTGGAATTACATCTGATATGATCGTTGTTGACTTGGGCGATAATCTCAACGAAGACGGAACAACTAAATACAAAGTGGGTGATCGAATTGCCTTCAACCCAAGTTACATGGCCGTCGCTCGCTTGTTGAATTCAAAATTCATCGCGAAAAAATTCATTACAAATAAAAAAGAAACTTTACAGCTTGCTTAGGCGATTAGTCGTTGAGTTTCAATACTGCTAAGAATGCTTCTTGTGGGATTTCTACTTTTCCTACTTGACGCATTCTCTTCTTCCCAGCTTTTTGCTTTTCAAGAAGTTTACGCTTACGAGTGATATCTCCACCATAACATTTCGCTGTTACATCTTTACGAAGTGCTTTAATTGTCTCACGCGCTACAACTTTCGCTCCAATTGCTGCTTGAATTGGAATCTCGAATTGCTGACGAGGAATCAATTCTTTCAACTTGATACAGATTTTCTTACCAAGATCAAATGCGTTGCTTCGGTGAACCAATGCTGAAAGCGCATCCACTTGTTCTCCGTTTAATAGAAGATCCAGCTTAATCAAATCCGACTTTTTATAGCCAATTGGGTGATAATCAAACGATGCATATCCACGAGAAACCGACTTCAAACGATCATAGAAATCGAAGACAATTTCACCTAGTGGCATTTCGAAGCTAATTTCAACACGATCTTGTGTCAAATAAACCTGATTTGTCAATTCACCGCGTTTCTCAATACAAAGTGTCATAATCTGACCAACATAATCCGATTTCGTGATCACCTGAGCTTTGATGTACGGCTCTTCAATGTGTTCCATTGCGGCTGGATCAGGAAGTTCAGATGGGTTATTTACGATCATCGCCTCTTCCGGGTTCTTCTTCATGTATGCCTTGTAAGACACGTTTGGAACCGTTGTGATCACCGTCATATTGAATTCACGCTCCAATCGCTCTTGAATAATCTCCATGTGAAGCATTCCTAAGAATCCACATCGGAAACCAAATCCAAGTGCTGCCGAAGATTCAGGTTCGAACACCAAAGATGAATCGTTCAACTGTAATTTCTCCATCGAGTAGCGCAATTCCTCGTAATCGTCTGTGTCAACAGGGTAAATTCCTGCGAAGACCATCGGTTTTACGTCCTCAAATCCTTTAATTGGCTCTTTACATGGATTTTCAAAAGAGGTGATTGTATCCCCCACTTTTACCTCTGCCGCACGTTTAATTCCTGAAATAATGTAACCAACATCTCCCGCTTTAACTTCGTTACGTGGTGCCAAATCCATTTTCAAAATCCCAACTTCATCCGCGATATAATCTTTACCTGTATTGAAGAAACGAATTTTTTGACCTTTTTTAATCACACCATTTCTCACTCGATAATAAGCGATAATTCCGCGGAACGGATTAAAAACTGAATCAAAAATCATTGCTTGAAGAGGTGCATCAACATCTCCTTTTGGAGCTGGAATTCGATTTACAACAGCTTTTAAAATGTCCTCGACACCCAAACCAGTTTTACCTGAAGCAGGAATTACGTCAGAAGGATCACATCCAATTAAATCAACAATTTGATCAGTCACTTCATCTGGCATCGCACCAGGAAGGTCCATTTTATTCAAAATTGGAATGATCTCTAAATCATGTTCCAAAGCCAAATACAAGTTCGAAATTGTCTGTGCCTCAATTCCTTGAGAAGCATCCACAATTAAAAGTGCACCTTCACAAGCAGCGATTGAACGCGAAACCTCGTATGAGAAATCCACGTGTCCAGGAGTGTCAATAAGATTGAATACATATTCTTCACCTTCATGCTTGTAATTCATTTGAATGGCATGACTTTTAATCGTGATACCACGCTCACGTTCCAAGTCCATATCATCCAACGCTTGATTTTGCATTTCACGGTCTGAAATAGTTCCTGTAGTCTGCAAAAGACGATCAGCTAGTGTACTCTTACCGTGATCGATGTGCGCAATGATGCAAAAATTTCGAATATTCTTCATATGTATTTCTCTTCCTATCGCTATTTGGGCGACTGCAAAAGTACATCAAATAACTGAAATTCACACGTGATTTAAGTGGAATGCTAACTTCAGATATTCAGTCACTTTTAATGTTCAACTAACTCTACCAATAATTTGATATTTGGGTCGGTTCTAGAGCCCACCAACTTCTTTTTAAACGTCAGATCGAAGGATGAAATACGCTTTGAGACCTGATGCTTCACAATCTCCGTTGATCCATCTTCGAAAATGTACTCAATTTCGATAGGAAATTCAAAAAGATTTTCTTGCATTTGCTCAATCACCATTTGATCGTAGTCGTTTACATCCATTTTCAAAGTTGGGTGACCATATTGAGTGAGCCACTGGTTGAAAAAAGAACCGTAATCTTCATTTGTAACTTCCTCAACTACTCGACGGAAATCCGTTGTGCTAGCATTTGAATACTTGAATCGGCGATAATAATTCTGTAAAATTTGCTGAAAATCATCCGAACCTACCCTTCCTCTTAGCATGTGTAAAAACCAAGCTCCTTTTTGATACGAATTTGGATTCAATAAGTCGAAGAGCTCATTAAAAGTAGTATCCACAACAGGATGATCATATTTTTTAGAGAAACCGATTACCCGATTGCGTTCGTTCATTAATCGCTGTTGAAATTCTACTTTTCCATGTTTTTCCAACCAATACAGATCAGTCAGATAAGTAGCAAATCCCTCACTCAGCCACAAATGTTGCCAATCACTTTCACTCGCCGAATTTCCAAACCATTGATGAGCAATTTCGTGAGCGATTAAAGCCTCCATCGTTCCTTTTCCGGTGACAGCATTTTCATCATAGAAGATATTTCCAGCATTCTCCATTCCACCAAACATGGTTGTTGACTGTACATTGGCCAATTTTTCAAATGGATATTCACCGACAAACTGAATAAAGAAATCCACCACTTCTTTTGCCACTTTTAAATCGTGAAATCCCTTTTTCTCATCTTTTTGATATACCCAACTCGACAATTCAAAATCGTATTTGTGTGGAATTGTTTCCATAGCGAAATCCGCCAACCCAATAACAATCACTTTTGTTGGAAGTTCAATATCAGAATGAAATTCGTGAACGGTTTGATTAGATTTAGTTGATTTTGCTGAGGACTTAACTCCAGTCGCTACACACTCATAATGATCAGGAGCCGTCACACGAATACTTGTTGTTGCTTTATCCGAAGGGTGATCGTTACATGCCATCCAATGTTTAGCACGATTCGGCCAATTATCAGCAAAGAATGTTCGCTCTTTAAATTTATTCTCACCGATTATCAATCCATTTTGTGGAACTCCAGAATAATTTAAGAATAGCTCCAGAGTATCTCCCACTGAATATGGTTCGGCACTAAAAAACAACATATGCGCTTGATGTGCGATATCGACTTCTTGAGAATTACAAATTGCCTTGTGCACTTGCATGCCCTTTCCAGCATCGTAGTCGTTAAGTTCATCAAATTGATTTACTAAGTCGAAAAAAATATCATCCGTAGATTCCGTTACAACAAAAGTTATTTTCTCATCGACTTCAATTCGATCTGTTGTATCGAATACTTGAATATCTAAATCATAATGCAAAACATCAATTGAAGTATTCTGACTGAAGCAGCTAAAAGAAAATAGAATGAAGATTAATGTGAATCGCATAGAATTGTTTTGATCAAAGATAGTGAAGTTCAAAAAGCTTATAAATACGATCGGGAGAACTGGCATCCTCCCGATCAAAACCTAACCTACTACTACTTATGAAAACTAACTTCTACTTAGTTATGTATTGTATTTCAAATACAGTGCCAAAATTATGGTAGTTTAACGCTTTTACATAATTATTCTATTGTTATTCGATAAAGCGTAATTTATTTCTGGTGAATGAACTTTGTCAGCTAAGAAGGTTATAAAATATGAACGGGAAGACTGGCATCCTCCCGTTCAAAACCTAAACTACTACTACTTATGAAAACTAACTTCTACTAAGTTGATTTATACTATTCAAATTGTGTGCCAATTTTTTCGTTTTTATCAACTTCGTATCGCTATATATATAACGCTCAACCTTCCTGAAAATTACACTCTGACTGGGTTTTTAACATATTTTTAGAGCAAGTCGATGAGGATTTAACATTTCTAACACCGTCATATTGATCTCATATTTCACTGTTTATAGGTGAATACGGTAGATTTTGTTTAACACAAATGTTAAATTATTTTTTTGCGAAAAATGATGCAATACTCTCCTGAAATAGGATAAATCGCTCGTGAAATAATTTGTTCAATTGAACTGAAATGACATACATTTTTTCAATTTGACATAAAATCTGCCAAATTGAAACTAAACAATACCCATTTTCTTTAATAGAAATGATGCGTTCATGTTCTGACAAACACCATTCTTGAATTTGTAATCGAAATAAAGTTCATCATCTACAATCTGAGCATCGAAGTAATGGTTTCTAATTTCTTCAAATTTATCGGCTAGTGTGCACAGACTTAAGTCGTGGGTTGCAATTAAACCATTTGATCCTGAAGCAACTAATTTCTCAACGAACTTAGCTGAACCTTCTGCCTTATCTTTGCTATTTGTTCCCTTCAAGATTTCATCCAAGACAACAAAATAGTGTTCAGATTGTAGCGCATCAACTATTTGCTTCAACCTTGTCAGCTCAGCATAAAAATAAGATGCATCATCTAGTAACGAATCTGAAGTACGCATACTTGATATCAACTTGATTGGTCGATATTTAAATGCTTTAGCTAGCACTGGTAGTCCACAATTCGACATTACAATACTAAGAGAAACCGTTCTTAAAAATGTACTTTTCCCTGCCATGTTGGCGCCCGTCACGATAATAAAGTCGTTATCTCCCATCGCTAAACTATTTGAAACACACTGATCTGGTTTCATCAATGGGTGACAAATATTATCCGCTGTCAATAGCTCTGACTGCTTGTCAGTCAATTCTGCGTAGACATGATTTGGATGGTTAAAAGCATAATTTCCAAGCGACTCGAATGCATCGAAAAATTCAATAGCTTCAAACCATTTTACCACCGACGAATCAAAAGACAGAATCCACTTTTCAATTCGAAGAGCAAAAAACAGATCCCATAGAAAGAATCCATTTAGAATTGGCGCCATTAAAATATTATTGCGATTCCCTAATTGATCGATTTCCTTCGACAATTTTCTAAGTAAAACAGACGCATTTTCAACCTCATTACCGATTTTTTCTTTGTTTTCACGAAGTAAACTCGCCGAGAATGACTCATTATCTATCAAATCAATAACATTCGCATAATTCGCAAACGTATCTTTAATCTGGCTAATTGAATTGTACAAAGAGGTTACTCGTTTCACAAAAACACCTGTGATTCCAAGTCCAATTAGTAACCAATAAAGCAACCACATTCCCGGAATTAACTCCAATGCGTAAGCTACAATTCCAGCTATTGATAACACACCGAAAACGAAAGGAAAAAACTGAAAGAATTTGGGCACGAAGCGCTTGTAATTTTTCATCCAATTGAGAATAACACGACTATCAATTTCAGATGCTTTTTCACCCACTGAAAGTGTTGCGCGATATGTCTCTCTCCAATCTGTTTTATCGGCCAGCTCCTTTATGGCTTCTTGTCGACCTTGAATGTTTTCGATGTTATTAGCATTCAACCAATCCGCTAGAAATTTTTCTCCGTACTTCGTTTGTGTTCTATTTATAGATTGGAAAATTGATCCCTCTCCAAATAGATCTATATCTTGATTGTAGGCATGATTTCCCGATAAATATTCCTCGCCATCAGCAATTCCCTCGTAGTTTCTGTCCAAACCATTGAGTTCCGTTTGATTTACAAATATCAATTGGGTTAACTGATTTTTTATACGGTCCAGTTGATTGTACCGCCAGATAAGTATTCCGAATAAAACCGCACCTCCAACTAAAATACTCGTTAAAGTGGACACTTGGCCCCAAAAGAAATAAACAGAAAAAGCCATTGCTACGAAAACGATTAAACGCAGCATAGATGTTCGAAACAACTTCGAATTCACTTCATTTAATTGAGCTTCGTGTTTGCTTTTGCGGTCGGTATAAAATTGATGTAAACTCATTTCCTGAAAATAAAAAAAGCCGATTCACTGAACCGGCTTTAAAGATATATCTGTTTTCTTAAAGTCCTAGAAGAACTTCCATAGGATCTTTCGAACCGAAGATCATTCTCTCTGGATTTTCCAACATTTCTTTCACTTTCACTAAGAATCCAACAGACTCCTTACCATCGATAATACGGTGGTCGTATGAAAGTGCTAAGTACATCATTGGGCGGATCTCAACCTTACCATCGATAGCAACTGGGCGGTCAACGATATTGTGCATTCCCAAAATTGCCGATTGAGGAGGGTTAATAATTGGCGTCGACATCATCGAACCAAAAACACCACCATTTGTGATTGTGAATGTACCTCCTGTCATTTCATCTGGAGTGATTTTTCCATCACGCGCACGAATTGCCAATCGCTTAATCTCTCTTTCGATTTCAGCTAATGTCATTTGCTCGGCGTTGCGAACTACAGGTACCATCAATCCTTTTGGAGAAGAAACTGCAATTCCGATATCCGCATAATCGTGGAAAATCATCTCTTGTCCATCGATTTGTGCATTCACTGCAGGGAACAAATTCAATGCCTCCGTAACTGCTTTCGTGAAGAACGACATAAATCCTAAGTTCACTTCGTGGTGCTCAGCAAATTTCGCTTTGTACTTAGAACGAAGGTCCATAATTGGCTTCATATCCACCTCATTGAAGGTAGTCAACATCGCCGTTTCATTCTTCACAGAAACCAAACGTTCTGCAATTTTACGACGAAGCATTTTCATTTTCTCACGTTTTTGCTCACGTGTTCCACCCCATCCAGCAGCAGCACTTGCATCAAATCCACCTGCCATTGCAGCAAGTACATCTTGTTTAGTGATACGACCATCTTTTCCAGTTCCATTGATACGGTTAGCTGAAATTCCGTTCTCTGCCATAATTTTAGATGCAGCAGGCGAAGGCGTTTTCGAAGCGTAAGAATCAGTTGTTGATTTAACTGGATTTGGACTTGGTGCTTTTGTTTCTTTAGCTGGAGCTTTTTCTTCCGCTTTTGCCGTTTCTTCAACAGCTACTGTTTCCTCCTCAGCGGAAACAAAATCGGCTGGCTTCTCGGCAGATGTATCAATCAAACAAACTACTTGTCCAACCGCTACTGTATCTCCATCTTCCGCTTTTAAAGTGATAATTCCACTTTCTTCTGCAGGAAGTTCTAATGTTGCTTTATCAGAATCAACCTCGGCAATTGCCTGGTCCTTTTCTACGTAATCTCCGTCAGATACCAACCATTGAGCGATTTCCACTTCTGAGATTGACTCTCCTGGACTTGGTACTTTCATTTCTAATACTGACATGTCTTCTGTATTTCGGTGTTATGCGTTTACGTTTGCGTAGGCAAACAAATCTTCAAATAATTGTGCTAATCGGCGTTTGTGTAAGTCATGTGATCCCTCCGCAGCTGCAGCAGATCCTTTACGACTAATTCCAATTAGGTTCTTGTCTCTTAATTCCATCGCCATGTACGTCCACGCTCCCATATTAGCTGGTTCCTCTTGTGCCCAGATGATGTTTTTCGCTTGGTACTTATCGAAAATCTCGTTCAATTGTTTCTCAGGCAATGGATACAATTGTTCAACACGAACAAATGCCATATTATCCACTCCAAGCTCTTGCGCTTTCTCAGATGCTTCGTAGTAGAATTTACCTGAACAAAGAACTACCGTATCAACTGATTTTGCATTAGCATTTGGATCGTCGATCACTTCTTGGAATCGTCCATTAGCCATTTCATCTAACGTAGAAACAGCAGATGGATATCTCAACAACATTTTTGGAGAGAACACCACCAATGGCTTTCTAAATTCGCGGTGAATTTGACGACGTAACAGGTGGAAATGGTTCGCTGGTGTAGATGTATTCACCACTTGAATATTCAAGTCGGCACATTGCTGCAAGAAACGCTCCATACGTCCGCTTGAGTGCTCAGCACCTTGACCTTCATATCCGTGAGGTAACAACATTACCAATCCACTTTGTGTAGACCATTTATCTTCTCCCGCAGTGATAAATTGATCCACCATAATCTGCGCTCCATTGTAGAAGTCACCAAATTGTGCTTCCCAGATCGTCAATCCATTTGGATTAGCTAGCGAATAACCATATTCAAATCCAAGAACACCGTACTCTGATAAGAAAGAGTTGTAGATAGAGAATTCAGCTTGTTTATCAGACAACATGTTCAATGTGATGATCTCTTCCTCTGTATCTTCTGTTTTCACAACAGCGTGACGGTGAGAGAACGTTCCTCTTTCTACATCTTGACCACTCATTCGAACTGGGTGACCTTCATCAAGTAAAGTTGCATAAGCTAACATTTCAGCTGCTCCCCAATCCAATCGATCTTCTTTAATTGAATTCAATCGATCGTTGAAGATTTTTGAAATCTTTCTGAAGTATTTCTTTCCTTCAGGAAGAGTAGCTAATTTCTCTCCTAGTTCTTCTAATTTTTTACGATCAACCCCTGTCTCTGGTGAAACTTCAAAGTCTTCTTTTTTCCCATGACGATATCCTTCCCAAACATCACTCAAGAAATCGTAAACCAACGCTTTTTCATGCTTACGTGATTCAGCAAATTCATCCTCAAGGAATTGGTTGTAATCTTCATTGTATTTTTTCGCATCAGCCGCCGTTACAATTCCTTCAGAAACTAATTGCTTTAAGTAGATATCTTTTGGATTCGGGTGCTTGGCGATAATATTATATAAGTGTGGCTGCGTAAATTTAGGCTCATCACCTTCATTGTGACCATACTTTCTGTATCCTAATAAATCGATGAAAATATCGCTTTGGAAATGTTGACGGTAATTCATTGCAATTTCCATTACCTGAACCACAGCCTCAACATCATCCGCATTTACATGGAAAACTGGACATAAAGTTGTCTTTGCAACATCTGTACAATAAGTCGAAGAACGACCATCTAAATAGTTCGTTGTAAATCCAACTTGGTTGTTTGTGACAATGTGAATTGTTCCACCCGTCTTATACGCATCCAGTTGTGCCATTTGAATTGTTTCGTACACAACACCTTGACCAGCGATAGCCGCATCACCGTGAATAAGTACTGGACAAACTTTTGAATTATCGTCTTTCCCTCTTCGATCAAGTTTTGCAC
The DNA here is from genome assembly GCA_964219255.1 of Henriciella pelagia. Lineage (GTDB taxonomy): Bacteria > Bacteroidota > Bacteroidia > Flavobacteriales_D > Crocinitomicaceae > UBA4466. The sequence continues at coordinate 36,115 of CAXPPC010000003.1, read as the reverse complement.
GAGTAATTCCTTCAACAACTGGATTTACTGCTTCCAAGTGAGATGGGTTTGGTGACAATGTCAATCCAATTTTCTTCCCATTTCTTTCAATGTAAGAAGTAAATCCTTGATGGTATTTCACATCACCATCAAATGTTGACTCCCATTCAAATTCCTTCCCTTCAAATTCTGAGAAAATATCTTTTGGACGCTTTTCGAAGATGTTTGTCAATGTATTCAAACGACCGCGGTGAGCCATTCCCATAACGAAGTACTCAACTCCGTTATCACATCCTTTTTCGATTAAGGTATCCAATGCAGGAACTAACGCTTCTAATCCTTCAATTGAGAATCGTTTTTGTCCAACAAATTTTTTACCTAAGAACGACTCAAAACTTGTAGCTTGATTCAACTTTTTGAAGATTTCAATCTTTCGTTTCGCGTCGTATTGAGGTCGATTTTTAAGTTCAATTGCGTTTTTAAACCAATCGATTTTATCTGGTTCACGCATGTACATGTATTCAATACCAATTGATTGACAGTACGTTTCCTCCAAATCTGCGATAATTTCACGCAAAGTTGCCGGTCCGATTCCGATTTCTTCACCCGCTTGGAAAACTAAATCTAAATCGCCCTCATCTAAGCCAAAATTCTCTATATCTAACGTTGGAGCATACTTTCTACGCTCACGAACTGGGTTAGTTTTCGTAAAGAGGTGACCACGATTTCTGTAACCGTTAATCAGATTCAGAACTTTAAATTCTTTTTGGAAATTTTCTGGTATTTCACCACCATTTTCGTAGTCGGTTCTTGCAAAATCAAATCCTTCGAAGAATTTTTGCCAACCGATATCCACACTTTCCGGATCTTGGAGGTACATTTTATACAGATGATCGATCGCATTTACATCTGCATTCCCCACGTATGATACTTTGTCCATATTATTTTTTGCGCACAGTATTGGAATAGCAAATTTAGACAAAATGAAAACGTTAGCCGCCAAATAAAGCTTAAAATTAACAGCTAAAGTGTTAGAATTTTAAAACTTTGTTCTTAAATAGACTTTATAGGCTTCCCGTTGAAGAATGGAGTGCGCTAAATCTGATTCTGGATCGTCTGAAGTCATTGCCTCTAAGAACAGTTTTTCGGGAAGATCGATCTGATAGATTAGCTGTTGTAAAGAAGTGAAGGTTTTGGATTGAAGGTTAGACAACTCTGCTTTAATAGCGCGAATAATTTCATCAAAATGCCACGTTGATTTTTCAAAATCCTTGGGGAACTCAACTCCAATTGAATAGAAGTCCTTTGCGATTTGTTTTTGTGTTTTTAGAACAAAATCGTCTTTTGTAAACTCTTCAAGAAGTTGCTCTTTCGATAAAACTTGTCTCATGTTCCAATTTATCTCAAAAACAATAAAATAACAAGGTTATTCTACATAATCTTTGAGTCTCCCAAACAGTTGACTGCATAAAAAAGGGCTATCAATTTAGACAGCCCTTGATTGTAAAATATAAATTTTAGTTCTCCTTAATAAGCTTAGTTCGTTTGCTACCAAGACTTGTTTCTACATCCAAATAATAGATCCCATCGACCTCTTTACTTAGATCAACATTGATTGTATTATTCGAATCGCTCAAAATCTCTTTTACCAATTTCCCTTCGATAGAAGTCACAGTAATTTTAACCTCACCTTGGTAACCATCAACTACTATATTAACAACACCCGATGTTGGGTTAGGATACAATGTGAAACCAAAATCTCCTGAAAGTTCATTCACAGAAGCACAACCATCAACATAAATAGCAGTACTATCTGTGTTTGTACAACCTAACGAATCAGTATACGAGTAATACACCCAATTTTGTCCGGTTGAAACAGCTGTTGGATCAAAATTAGTTCCTGTAACACCATTTCCAGTGTAAACACCTGATGCAGGAGTTCCAGCTGGAAGAGCGATTGGCGCATAATTAATACAAGTCGTATCAACACTAAAGGCAGCTAATGTCACCGTTGGCAGCGCATTCGCCAATACTTGGAAAGAACATGAATCTTGATTTCCTGAACTATCCGTAGCAACACACCAAACATCTGTTGTTCCTTCGTTAAAGGCAATTCCACTCATCGAAGTTGCTCCCGAGAAAACTGTTGCACCAGAACCGGAATACGTAATTGTTGGAGTTGAACAAAGGTCTGTCGCAGTAGCCATTGAACCTTGTAAGCTTTCACCTGCGCAAATCTCCACATTTGAAGAACAAGTTACAATTGGAGCTTCAGTATCAATAACCGTAACCAAGAATGAGCATGTATCTGCACCACCCAAACTTTGAGCAACAAATGTATTTGTCGTAGTTCCTACTGGGAATGTCCCACCACTTGGAATTCCGGCAATTTGCGTAGCAACAATCCCTCCCCAAGAAACTGTAATTTCACCATGTCCAGCTCTTACACCTTGTGTATGAATAACATTTGTAGCTGAGGGATCTGTGTAGCTGCTTCCACCACCGCCTCCACGACAGTTTCCACTTCCGGCACCTCCGTACCATCCGCCACCACCTCCGTAGCCTTCACAACCACATCCAGATGGAGCACCACCATATCCAAAGCCACCTGCCATAGCCGGATTGTTTAATGAAACACACGTTCCATTTCCTGAAGAAGTTTGTGTTCCTCCTTCACCACCAGGAGCTGAAGAGAAACTGGTTCTGTAACCATTACCCGCTGTAAGTCCACCGCCTAAACCACCGTGAACTTCTTGGCTTGACCAGAAACCTCCTCCACCGGCACCACCAGCAACAAGAACACGATCATTTAAAGTTGTACCTCCAATACGAATATCAGAAGCACCTCCACCACCAGCTCCGGCAGTTTCACCATTTCCTCCACCGTTGAAACCTCCAGTTAATCCTGTTGGTTGTTCACCCACGTAAACGTAAACTGTTGTCCCAGGTGTTACAGGGATGTCCGCTTGAACGCGCCCACCGAAATTTATGTTAGTACTTGGACTGTTCGATCCACCTTGTGCTCCGTAAGCATCCACAGAAATAGATGTTACTCCTGCTGGAACTACAAACGATTGTTGTGCTCCAGTGTAAGTAAAGGTCAAACTTGCACATGAATCAACTGCAGTTGGAGTGGTATAATTCACAACAGCACCACACATTCCTGCATCATTGTTAACTGTTACATCTGCCGCACAAGTTATAGTTGGACATTGTGCACTTACTTGAAATGAGAGCATCCCTAGAGTAAGCCCTGCTAGTATTTTATTCAGATTTTTCATTTTAGCTTACTTTAAAGATTCAACATTAACATCAAAAGAAGAGAAATCACCTTCTTTTGCATAAACAAGGTAAGTTCCTTCAAAAACAACACTTTCTCCTGGTTTCACCTCGATGATTGCCTCTTGCATTTCATCTTCAGTAATGACCGTTCCAACATTGTCGACAAGTAAACTCCACTTCATTCGTAAACTTTCAGATGTCGTGTTTTTGAATTGAATTGCTAAAAATTCTTCATCCGAACACGTGATAGTTGAATAATAGATAGTTAGGCCATTTGTAGATTTTGCCTCTTCCCACTGCTCAGATAATTTGCAATCTGGATTTCCATCAGTTGGAAGATCAGATGCTAAAACCTGCTGTGAGAATAACAATACGATTGCAAGTCCAAAAGCGGACTTCAAATAGTAGTTAAACTTTAACATAAGTAGATTATTTAGTGAATATCCGCAAATCTACGTAAAAAACAGTTGCATACAGGGCTATTTTAGCAGTTTTTGTCTCTATTTGGAAAGAATTTAATTAGTCAGAAATAGAATTGGATTTGATTAATTTAAAAACAACCGAAGCATTCGGGAAAAATGGACTAATTTTCTCTCCACCTCTTGCCGTAAACAAGCTTGGGTTTGGCTCGTAATCAATAAACGGCGCGTAGATCACACCAAAGCGAAATTCTGCGGAGGACCATGAATTAATATAATGTTCGTAACCCGCTCCTATTCGAAATCCGTGTCTTTTGAAATTAAACGTTTGACTTATTTCAGTCTCCTGAATCGTTGAACCGTTCTGATTGAACCCTAACAGATTCATTTCGACACCGAACAAATAATCCAATTCTATATACAATCTGTTCTGTCGAATATGAGAATCATTCCGTTTAGATCTAGACCAACTAGACCCAATAGACAAAGCGTGAGATTGAAAACCACTTATTACAGTCAACCCACTATTTGGTAGATCATTTACATGCCAATAATCATTATCCGGTTGCGAGCCATGCTGAAAAAATTGATATCCAGCTCTAAGATTTAAATGATTTTGTGAGTTCAATTTTTCCTTCTCAAAAATAGAATAGCTGTACACAAACCTCGTTTCATTTAAAAACGGAATCTGATCTGAATAATCCGAATTTTTCTTCCTTGCATCAAAACTTGAAAAAACAGTGCCATTCGTAGTTAATAGGAAGCCATTCTTCTTCACTTTTAATTGATATTCAATTCCGTGAGTTAAGAAAAAACCTTTGTTGTATTGAACACCGATTGGACTTACCCCAAATTCATGGCTCATCTCTTGAGCTGACAATTTTAAACTGATGATTGAAAGAACAAAAAATAAAAGGAATAATCTCTTCATAGCGGTGGCTTTCAAGTTCAAACAAAAATCCTCCCTAAAAAGTTACAGTTGAGAGATTAAATCTGATGCACCTGGATGATTTTGACAGGACAATCACGTTCAGCAATCAAATTATCCTCCAGCTCATGATCATCTACAACTACGGAATAAAAACCACGTTTGTCTTTTCCCCCAACCAACGTACAGCGACCATCTTTCGTAGAAACTCTCCATCGATAAGCTGCAACTTCAACACACAAATTGCAGCCGATGCACTTTTCCCTTTGTTGAATAATTCGAATCATTAATTGAGTTGAATGAATTTGTACAAACGATCAGAAGGGCGCACTTTATCCGGTGTTTTTATGCTGAATACTTCGCCACGAACGACTTTTTCTCTTACCTCATCATCAACGCGAAGTTCTTCAATTGTTGTTTCCAAATACCCTGTAGTCGGACCTGTAATCATTATTTTATCTCCCACAGTTAAAAAGTGAGCCTCACACTTGAACTCTCCCACACCAACTTGTTCGAAGTACTTTGTTCCTTTGGCAATGTATTCTTTTCTTTGTGTTGCTTTCGAACCATATTCATCGGTCCACTCACCCATTTTTCTACCGAGATAATATCCATCCCAGAATCCACGATTGAAGACAGTGGACAATTCCTTTTTCCATTCAGCTGCTTTCTCTTGAGAAAATGTTCCATCGAGATAAGCATCGATTGCTTCACTGTAACACTTTGTTGCTGTATGCACGTAATCTGCCGAGCGACCACGACCTTCAATTTTCAAAACAGAAACTCCTGCATCAATAATTTTATCAATAAACTCAATTGTGCAAAGATCCTTCGAGCTCATGATGTATTCGTTATCGACCTCAAATTCAACTCCGTCATCTTTGTCCACTACCACATAACTTTTGCGACAATTTTGGATGCAAGCTCCACGATTCGCAGAAGCAAAATTCGAATGAAGACTCAAATAACATTTTCCAGACACAGCCATACAAAGCGCTCCGTGAGCAAAAATTTCTAGTTCTACCAATTTTCCACTTGGACCAGTAATTTCTCTCCTTTTAATCTCGCGACTGATATCAGCGACTTGTTTTAAGCTCAATTCACGAGCCAGTACAATCACATCTGCGAAATTGGCGTAAAATTCAACCGTTTCGATGTTTGAAACATTAGCTTGTGTTGAAATATGCAGTTCCATTCCCACTTTCTTGGCATAATTCATCACCGCTTGATCCGCTGCAATAATTGCAGTCACATCATTTTCTTTGGCTGCATCAACAATTCGTTTCATTAAAGTAATGTCGTGATCGTACAAAACCGTATTGATTGTCAAATAAGTGCGAACATCTTTCTCTTGACAAATCGAAACAATCTTCTTTAAATCATCGATGGTGAAGTTATTACTCGATCGCGCACGCATGTTCAGTTGTTCAATTCCAAAATACACCGAATTACAGCCTGAGTTGATTGCGGCCATTAGCGATTCATACGACCCTGCTGGGGACATTAATTCAATTGAGCGTTGCGCCATCTTTAACTATTTTCTTGTTGAATTTGAACTGAATTTTGATGGATAAGTTCGAACAGTTGTTGAGTGAAGTCAGCATCAAGTCCTTGCTCTTTTGCTTCTTGAAGGCGAATCTGCATGCCTTTCTCCCAAATTGCCGGTTGAACGATTTCTTGTCCAACCAAAAACTTCTCCGTAGCAATTTGCTTACTCAATTCTGCACGTTCAGATAATAGAACAATTAACGCTTGATCTAGCATCTGTAATTCTTCTCGTAACTCTTCTAATTCCTGACTTGTAACTGACGATACTTCCATAGAATCAGCAAAAGTAAAACGCAACAAGTCGAAAATAAATGACTTAAATCAGTTTGGTGGATTTATTATTTTTCTGAAGGTGATATTTAATCGTGGTTCGTTAACTTTTTTCTGTTTAGGTAATTCATGTTTCCAGTTATGCTGAATTGCTCCAGACATTATTAATAGATCTCCATTTTCTAGCAGAACTTCCAATTTTTCTTTTGAGTTATTTCTTCGAAACACCATTTTTCTCGTCGCTCCGTAATTAACACTTGCAATAGTTGGATTTAGTCCTAATTCGGGTTCATTATCAGCGTGCAATCCCATACTATCTTGTCCATCTCTATAAAAATTCACCAAAGCGGAATTAAAAGAAAGTCCCATTTTCTCGAATCGATCGATCCAATCCCGAAGAAAATCATTCCATGCTAATCCTGTAAAAATCTTTCCACTGTATTTATATGCTATTCCCTCATCGGAATAAAATGCACTTAATCTAGGCTGCATGATTTCCTTTCCGAAGATTCGAATTGTTTCCTGTTTTAGCTCAAATTTATCAACTAAATCAGCCAGTTTTTGTGAATGATATGGATCAAATTTTTTGACTAATTCCAATTTACCGGAAGAATTATCTAGCAGCTTTACTTTCATTTTGTTTAATCTTTTTGTTATTTTGTTAAACAATATTACTTTTAAAGTAAACAAATTGGCGGATGCACAAGACAGCAATAATAAGAAAAGAACATTTTAACGCAGCGCACAGGTTGCATAACGAGAACTGGTCTGAAGAGAAAAATCAACAAGTTTTTGGGAAATGCAACAATCCAAATTTTCACGGTCACAACTACGAAATAGAAGTAAAAGTGATTGGAGAAGTAGATCCAGAAACAGGATATGTAATGGATATCGATGAATTGAAACAACTCATTCGCAAATGGGTGACACATCGTTACGACCACAAGAATTTGAATTTGGATGTTGATGATTTTAAGTCCATCAATCCGACTGCTGAAAACATCGCCCGTGTTGTGTACAACAATTTGAGAAGCGAATTAAACGAGAAATACGAATTAAGGATCAGATTATATGAAACTGCAAGAAACATTGTTGAATATCCAGGATAATCATGTGGAAATAGAGTTGGACGAACTGACTTCAGAAGAAATTGGCGATCAACACATTTGGACGTCGATTGAAACTCCAATTGATGAAGAGCGCATAAAACTGGCTTCAGCCCAAAAGAAGAAAAAGATTGCGGAGCATTTCCGTGAAATCATGCTTACACTTGGACTAGACTTAACCGACGATTCATTGAAAGGAACTCCAGAACGCGTGGCAAAGATGTATGTGGATGAAATTTTCTCTGGGTTGCTAGAGGAGAACAAACCGAAGATTGCTCTTTTCGAGAACAAGTATCAGTACAATGAGATGTTGGTAGAGAAAAACATCACTCTTTATTCGAATTGTGAGCATCATTTTGTGCCGATTATTGGTCGTGCACACATCGCCTACATCTCAAATGGAAAGGTAATTGGACTTTCAAAGCTCAATCGCATCGCACAATATTATGCCAAACGACCTCAAGTTCAGGAGCGACTGACTATCCAAATCGGGAAAGCACTGCAAGAGATATTAGGAACGGAAGATGTCGCCGTAATAATTGATGCAGAACATTTGTGTGTTTCATCAAGAGGAATTCAGGACGTCAATTCTGAAACAGTCACCTCTTATTACGGTGGTCGATTTAAAAATCAGGAGACAAAGCAAGAATTCTTCGCAAATATTCAATTGAAAGACGCATGAAGACATTTTTAATCATAGGAGCATCATCCGGAATTGGAAAAGCATTGACAGAGAAACTGGTTTCACTGGGACATCAAGTGGTGGGAACTTATAATGGTAGTGTAGTTAACAGAAGTAGTAAAAGTGAGTCGTACCATCACTTCGATGTCCTGGATGAATCCAATGAAATTGATTTTATTCCAGAGAAATTAGATGGATTAGTTTACTGTCCCGGAGCAATTCAGCTATTGCCTTTCAAACGTATCAAACGAGATCAACTTTTGGATGATTTCAAGCTTCAAGTTGGAGGAGCAATAAAAACCATTCAAGCAGCTTTAACTGCGCTTCAAGCTTCAGAAAACTCATCGATTGTTTTGTTCTCGACGGTAGCCGTTCAATCTGGATTTAACTTTCATGCTCAAGTGGCGACTTCGAAAGGAGCAATTGAAGGATTAACTAGATCACTTGCAGCCGAATTCGCACCAAAAATACGTGTGAATGCCATCGCCCCTTCACTTACAAATACTCCGTTGGCAGATAAACTATTGAATTCGCCCGAAAAAATCGCAGCAAATGGTGAACGTCACCCACTAAAACGTGTTGGTGAAGCATCAGACATTGCCAATATGGCTTCGTTTTTACTTTCTGATGAAGCAAGTTGGATTACTGGTCAAATTCTCCACGTCGATGGCGGTATTTCGAATCTAAAAATCTAGTTATGATTAAGGTCAAATTACATCTCACAGAATTAGAACGACTTCAACGCAGATACGATGCTTTAGTCCGAGATGCTGAGTTGATCTCGAAATACAATCCCGCTCGCAGCAACGAAAAAATGAGTGCGGCACAAGAATTATTGGTCAAAATAATCGAATTAAAAATCGCTAGAAACAACTAAAATGGCATTTTATCAACTCAAAAGAACGCAAAAAATAAATGCATCCATGGAAGAAGTTTGGGACTTTATTTCTTCTCCCAAAAACTTGAAAGAAATCACACCAGACTATATGGGATTTGACATCACTTCAGAAGGATTGCCCGAAAAAATGTATCAGGGAATGATTATCAGTTACAAAGTAAGTCCGCTGTTGGGAATTAAAACCAATTGGGTAACCGAGATCACGCACGTTAGAGACTTAGAATATTTCGTGGATGAACAACGAATTGGTCCGTACAAAATTTGGCATCATCAACACTTTATCGAACCAATCGAAAACGGAGTCCTCATGCGCGATATTGTTACTTATCAGCCGCCATTCGGAATTTTAGGTGCAATGATGAACGGAATAGTGATTCGAAAGAAGCTAGAGGAGATTTTTGATTACAGAACGAAGGCTGTCGAAGAGAAATATGGGAAATACGAAGACTGATTTATCGGAAAGAGATGCGAATCGAATTATCGAAATGGCTTGGGAAGATAGAACGCCATTTGAAGCTATCGAGTTCCAATTTGGATTGACCGAAGCCGAGGTAATTCAGCATATGAGACGTAGTTTGAAACCATCGAGCTTTCGATTGTGGAGAAAACGCGTAAACAGTGGAATTAGCTCGAAACATCTCCAAAAAAGATCTTCAGATATCAACCGATTCAAATGCAGTCGTCAAAAAACAATTAGTCAGAACAGAATCTCGAAAAGATGAATTTTCCGACGGGTTACGATGCGATAATTGAGCGATTGGAAGGAATTCGACCCGATAGATATGTTCGGAATCGAAATTTTATCGATGGCGATGTGACTTACCTTTCACCTTACATCTCTCGAGGTGTAATTTCAACAAATCAGGTGCTCGAAAGTGTGATTGAAAGAGGATTTGAGCTAGAGAAAATTGAAAAGTTCATTCAAGAATTAGCGTGGCGTGACTATTGGCAGCGAATTTGGCAAGCAAAGGGTGATGCAATTAATGAAGATTTTAAATCGCCACAGCAAAAAGTCGATCACCATCAAATTTCCAGTGGAATAGTTGATTCCAAAACCGGAATTAACGCCATTGATTCTGCTATTCAGGAGTTAAAGTCTTCTGGATATATGCACAACCACAATCGTATGTATACAGCCGCACTTGCTTGTAATTTTGGTAGAAATCACTGGAAAATGCCTGCGAAATGGATGTACTATCACCTCTTAGATGCCGACTGGGCAAGTAATGCGTTGAGTTGGCAATGGGTTGCTGGATCGAATAGCGGTAAAAAATATGTTGCAAATCAAGAAAATATCAATCGGTATACACACGACAATCAACATGGCACTTATCTAGATCGGCCGTATTCTGATTTTGATGAAATGGAAGTTCCTGAAGAGCTATCCGAAGTGATTTCATTAGAACTAAAAACAGATTTGCCGAAAACCGATAAAATCAATTTAGACGATTCGCTCCCTACTTTTATTTACACACACTATAATCTCGACCCAAATTGGCACAAAGAGGAAACTGGGAATCGAATTTTGTTGCTAGAACCAAGTCATTTTGAACAATTTCCAATGAGTCCAAAGTCAATTGAGTTCATTTTGGGTTTGAGTAATAACATAGAAGGAATTCAGCTTTTCGTTGGTGAATTTGATGAACTAAAAAATCAGTTGAATTCATCAAAGATATACTTCAAAGAACATCATTTCAATCGACATTTTGTGGGAGAAGAGGAGTCGCGTGACTGGATCTGTGACATAGATGGATACCATTCATCATTCTTTAAGTACTGGAAAAAATGCAAGTCGAAAATTGGTTACTGAGAAAATCAATATTGTTTGGTTAAAACGTGATTTAAGATTGAACGATCACGCACCATTTTACGCAGCGGAGAATTCAAATCTTCCATATCTGATTGTCTTTCTCTACGAGCCCAGCATGATCGAGCACGGTGATCTATCGCTTCGACATTTACAGTTTCAGTACCATTCAATCCAAGTGATGAATTCAAAGCTGAAACAGTATAACTTAAAGGTCGACACATTTTTGGGAGAAGCAAATGACGTGTTTTCATTCCTTTTCAAAAAGTTCGAAGTTCAAACCATTTGGAGCTATGAAGAAAATGGCATTTTAAAAACTTGGGAGCGCGACCGATCGATACAAAAATTGTGCGTTCAACATCAAGTCAAATGGGAACAATTTCAGCGAGACGGTGTAGTTCGCGGGTTGAAAAACAGAGCAAATTGGGAGAAAATGTGGTTCAATCACGTAAGTCTGCCCGTTATTCAAAACGAATTTAATTCGCACAAAAAGATTACACTTGACCACCCATTTTCACTACCATCTGATTTTGAAAAAGAACTTCAAGATTATTCAAAAAGCTTTCAACCGGCTGGAGAAGATTATGCTTGGAAATACCTGAAATCGTTTACAACAGACCGTGGTAAATTGTATAACAAAATGATCTCCAAACCCACCGAAAGTCGAACTCATTGCGGAAGAATTTCACCTTATCTCGCTTGGGGGAATCTTTCGATCAAACAAGCCTATCAGTTTGTGCGACATCATCCAAATTATTCAACAAACAAACGTGCCTTTGGTGGATTTCTAACCCGACTTGTTTGGCACTGTCACTTCATTCAAAAATTTGAGATGGAATGCGAGTACGAATTTTTATGTATCAATCGCGGATTTGAATTGTTGGAATTCGAGCAGAAAGATGATTTCATTCAAGCTTGGAAAGAAGGTAAAACAGGATATCCACTCGTTGATGCCTGCATGCGCTGCGTCAAGGAAACAGGTTGGATTAACTTTAGAATGCGCGCCATGCTAGTTTCATTTCTTTGTCACCATTTGGACCAAGACTGGCGAACCGGAGCACACTTTCTGGCCAACCAATTCCTCGATTACGATCCTGGAATTCATTATCCACAATTTCAAATGCAAGCCGGAACAACAGGAACGAATACCATTCGAATGTATAATCCCGTGAAACAATCACAAGATCACGATCCGCATGGTGTGTTCATTAAAAAATGGGTCCCAGAATTGGAAAATTTGTCTGAAGAATTCATTCACGAACCATGGAAAACACCACCATTGGAACAACAATTTTGTGGGGTAGAAATCGGCAAAGATTATCCGCAGCCAATCGTCGATTTGGATTCAAGTGCTCGGAAATCACGTGAAAAATTGTGGGGACATCGCAAGCATCCCGAAGTGAAATCTGAAAAGCAGCGAATCGTAAGTAAACACATCAATAAAAAAACTGTTTAATGAAATTAACACGAGAAGATATTGAGGCAATGAACCGCGTTGAGCGATTAAAAATCATCAATGGAATCTCAGGCATCAAGCCTGGGAACTTAGTCGGAACAACATCCGAAAAATTTGGATCTAATTTAGCGATCATCAGTTCGGTTGTTCATTTAGGAAGCAATCCACCTTTGCTTGGGTTTATCGTGCGTCCAACTGGAGATGTAAGTCGCAATACACTCCTGAACATCAGAGAAAATGGATGTTTTACGATTAATCACATTCACCAAGATTTTATTGATAACGCCCATTATACCTCTGTAAAGTTCGATCATGGTGTTTCTGAATTCGAAATGTGCAGACTTACCGAACAGTTTATTGATGATTTCCCGGCTCCGTTCGTGAAAGAAAGTCGACTTAAAATCGGATTAAAACTGATTGAAGAAATCCCGATTAAGGCAAATGGAACAATTATGGTCGTTGGTGAGATTGAAATTCTTGAAATTGATGAAAATTGCATTGATAAAAACGGCTACATTCGACTCGATTTATTGGAGGATATTGGAATTGGAGGACTGAACGATTACTATAAATTAATCAAAATCAAATCCCTTCCATATGCACGTATAAATGAAGTGCCAAAATTCGAATAATGCACAAAAAAGCTCATTTACCAGAAAAAATTTGTCCTGTATGCAAACGACCATTCAAGTGGAGAAAAAAATGGGAAAAGAACTGGGATGAAGTAAAATATTGCAGTGAACGCTGTCGAAGAAATAAAGACAAAGAAATACGAAATAGTACGTATAGCATTCCGAAGTCAACCTGAGTAGTTTTGTTTAAAACGCATTAAATGAAACTGTTTTCGCTTTTCTTCATACTCATTCCTTGCCTTGTTTTATCACAAGGACCAACAGAACAACAATTACAGGCTTTCAGGGAAAACCAATATGAAATTGATAAAAACTATGGTGGAATCGGTCCAATATTCTTCAAACCAGGACTAGGAAAAGGAGCTGAGATTCCGCAATACTGGTACGGCGTTAGCATGCTTTCTGATATACTCGAGTTTCAATTTGCTGTTGGAAAAGCGGATAAAGTTTTGCCCAAAGGGTATTCTGACAGTCCATTTGATCCACCAGCCGGGGATTATGGAAGTGATTTTGGTTATATGATGTCTGTTGGGATCAACCATCCGGTGAAATGGCTCACAATCGGGTCGTATCAAAATGAGCGAAGAATGTTTCGAGGCCACATGGTTATGGGCGCCTCATTGGGATGGTACAATTTTCAAGAAAGTCAAACTTCACCAGGTAAACGAACAGTTTACTTCATGAACTTTAATCCAGGTTACAGAATTAAATTTCCTGTCGTTTCCGCAGAATTCAATTTAAATGCACGATTAGGGAATGGATCAAAGGAAATTTTTTCTGAGGCAGATTTTAAATTCTACAAGGGAATTGGTTTTCATCCATCGTTGACTCTTAGGTTCGACGCTTTAAAAGGTTTATTAAATCCATCAATGGTATCCGCAAAAGGATCACTCACAACGATTTCTAATGTCCAAAGTAAAACCACTTACCACGGTTCAACGAGTACTTCCTATGGCAGAATTGAACACTATACACGAACAACAACAGCAGATGTCAAAGTGACCCCAATGAATTTAGGCGTTCAAGATGTTGGTCCTTATTTTGGAATTGGACCTAAAATGAGCTTTATGAGTCCTAGGCGATCCACGCACATTAATATGGGTAAGTTATACGGTATAGTTGCTGAAGGAAGGGGTGGGCCGATCGACGGTGGAATTACTTTCGAAGCTGGGAATGTGGGGCATGGTAGCGAATTAGTTTTCAAAGCAGTAAATGAACCACGCAAAAAATTAAAGAAATACGAAAGTGAACCAGCAGGAACACTAACAACAATCAATGGTTACTTAAGTGCTGGAGTAGATATCTCACAACTTTTCCTAGCTCCATTTGGCGTGGTTGTTGACAAAGAAGAAGCAACCAGTTTTCTTTCAGCTTCTGCGGGATTTATCGTTGGCGGTCATTATGCCTTTAACCAACAATATGATGATGAAATATGGGAAACAGCATTTGATGAAGAAATTGATGAGAATGATCCCACACTCCTTAAAAACAAATACGTCGATCCTTCAGATGTTGGCTTTGGATTTTTGGGTGGATTTTATTTTGGTGTACATATCGGAGCGGTTTCATTTAAAGCAACCAACTATCGTTACTATGGGGCACCATTCGCAAGCACAACCATGTACAGCATTGCTTGGAAATATCCATTAAACAGATAAATTCACAATCATAGCGAATTCTACTATTTAGAATTATTTTAAATACCATAAAAATGGTATTGTACGTTCCGTGTTGCTGCCTTTACTTTGTACCCAAATTTGATTTTAATTTGGTTATGACAAATACAGTAAAGTTTCTAATCCCAGCGCTTGCGTTTGCAGCATTTACATCATGTAAAAAAGAAGGGTGTACTGATCCAACAGCAATAAATTATAGTGAGGAAGCGAAAAAAGACGATAACTCTTGTCAGTATGAAGAAGATGACTCCTACACAATTCCTACAACGTACTCATTCACTGACGCTAACGGAAATTCAACTGTAAGTTATTCTGGACAAACAGACCGTCTTAACCAATTACGCGAGATGGTTGTTTTAATGAAAAGCGGAACAACTGTTCAATTAGATGCGCAAGTACTGCTTGATATGTATGCCAATACGAACGGAGATGGAAATGGAAACTTCTCTTTCTCATCAACGAAGCAATTGAAAGACAAAACTTTTTTAGCTGATCAAACTATGTTTGAATCATGGTTCAGTGAAATTGCAGATGCTAGTACTTATAACGCTAATACTGCAGCAAATGGTCAATCCGGTATATTAACTTCTGGGACTTCTACTTATTTAGTCGACGAGAATGGTAGAGAATATGTACAAATGATTGAAAAAGGAATCATGGGTGCTGTTTTCATGAACCAAGCATTAAATGTATACTTCGGTGACGCAAAGATGAACGTTGATAATACAACAGCCGTTGATCCAGCAGCTGGTAAATATTACACAACTATGGAGCATCACTGGGATGAAGCTTTTGGGTATTTCGGAGTTGATACTGATTTCCCTACAACTGTTCCTTCCGATTTTTGGGGGAAATACTGTAACGCGACAGATGCAGTCTTGAATTCAAATGAAGACATGATGTCTAATATGTTGAAAGGTCGTGCAGCTATCGTTGCAAACGAACTATCTGATCGCGATGCTGCTATTCAAGCTATTCGTTCTGAGTGGGAACACATTTCAGCACAACAAGCCATTAAATATTTAGATGATGCAATTGGTTACTTTGGTAATGATGACGCAAAATTCCTCCATGTTCTTTCTGAAGCTTACGCATTCTCTTGGAATTTACGTTATGCTCCAATTGAAACACGAAGAATGGATAACTCAGAGCATACAGCGTTAATGGACTTATTTCCAACAAACTTTTGGGATATTACAATTGCCGATTTGAACACAATTAAATCAACAATTGAAGCAAAATTCTAAACTATGAAATTCAGTAGTTCTATACTTCTTATTTCCCTTGTTGTATTTACCGCTGTTTCATGTAAAAACAAAAAAGAGGAGGAAGAAGTACCATTTGATAAAGCATCACTTCTAGAAAATGTTTCGAGTAACATAATTACTCCTGCATTGGAAGACTTTGAAACCAAAATTATATCGCTTCAAAGTAGTTATGGCGTTTTTAAAAATAATAGAACAGTTGGCAATTTAAGTTTAGTACAATCTGATTTAATCGACGCATTTCTTGCTTGGCAACACGTTAAACCATTCGATCTCGGCCCTATCCGTGATTATGGTTTGAAAGCAGCCACAAACACCTATCCTTGCGATACAGCTAAAGTATTGACAAACGTAGACAATGGTGGTTATACACTTGGATCAGCAGGAAATATTGATGCCGTAGGACTTTCCACACTTGACTTTTTGATGTTTCGTTCAAGTTCGTTAGATTTCTTTGTAAATAATGAAGATTATACAACGTATGCTGAACAAGTAATCAACAAAATTCAGGCTGAAGTTACTGCTGTAAAAAATGCATGGAGCAATTATCAATCAACATTTGTTTCTTCAACAGGTACTGAATCAACTTCAGCATTTTCTATGTTAGTTAACGAATTCAATCGTGATTACGAATTAGCGAAAAATGCCAAACTAGGAATTCCAATCGGAAAGCAAAGTTTAGGGGTTGCGCTTCCAGAATATATCGAAGCAAGATACAGTGGAGTTTCAATGGAGGTACTTGAAGAAAGTGTTTCAGCATTATTTGAATTATACAAAGGGAAATCTGGAGTCGGTTTCGATGATTATTTGGAGCACCTTGAGAAGGGGACATTGAATAATGAAATTCAGTCTAAATTCAATGCGATTTTGAGTCAAGCGTCAATCTTTACGGTGACTTTGGAGGAGGCTATCTCAAGTAACCCATCTGATTTAGATTTACTCTACCTTTTAATGAGTGAACAAGTAGTAAAGTTGAAAACGGAAATGACTTCTTCATTCGGTGTATTGATTACTTATCAGGATAACGACGGTGATTGATAAAAGATCATTTAGAAAATATATCAAGCTAGACGAACACGTCTCTATCGCTCCACTAGTGATTTTCAGAATCATTTTTGGAGCACTTTTGTTTTTTGGCACTTCTCGTTTTTTGATCAATGGTTGGGTTGAAAGTTTATACATCCAGCCCGAACATTTCTTTGGTTATTTGGGATTTGAATGGGTTCAACCACTGCCTGGAAATTGGATGTATCTTCCATTTATTTTGATGCTTATCGGATCACTTGGGATTATTTTTGGTGGTTTTTATCGTATTTCTGCCCTCATTTATTTCATCTGTTTCACCTACGTAGAACTTTTGGATAAGTCGAATTACCTCAACCACTATTACTTTGTATCACTGATGAGTTTCCTATTGATTCTCGTTCCTGCAAACAGAAATTTTTCTTTAGATGTGTACATGGGCAGGGTTCGTCCAATGGAAACAGTTCAGAAATGGAGCATAGGAATACTCAAATTTCAATTGGCTATCGTGTATGTTTTTGCTGGGATCGCTAAACTAAATAGTGATTGGTTGTTTCAAGCTCAGCCACTAAAAACATGGCTGCAGGCTCATCATAACATCCCGTTAATTGGTCAGTTTTTACAGGAAGATTGGTTAGCATATACATTCAGTTGGACGGGTTGTCTTTATGACTTGTTCATTGTTTTTTTCCTAATTAACTCTAAAACTAGAAAACTAGCGTATTTTGCTGTTATCTTCTTTCATATCGTCACTTGGTATTTATTCCCAATAGGTGTTTTCCCTTGGGTGATGATTTTTTCGACTTGGATCTTCTTCTCAACTTCGTTTCACCAAAAAATATTGGCCTTTCTACGCAACTTCTTCAAGAAAAGCAAACAAAATATCCAAACCACTGCATCACCTTCCCTTCGAATAAACTCTTTTTTGAAACTGTTCCTAATCGTTTACATTTCGATGCAGATTTTAATTCCATTCAGATATATTTTATATCCAGGTGACTTATTTTGGAATGAAGAAGGCTTTCGATTTTCGTGGCGTGTAATGTTAATGCACAAGGAAGGCCACGCAACATTTTTCCTGAAAGACCAAAAAACAGGAAGAGAAATTGAAATCAACAACGCTAAATTTCTGACGGTCACTCAAGAAGACCAAATGGCAACTCAGCCCGATATGATTCTTCAATATGCTCAAATTATTAAAGAACATTACGACGGAAAAACTTTACATTTTGGCAACTACAAATTTCCAATTGAAGATCCATCAGTGCATGCAGAAATATACGTAAGTTTGAACGGTCGTCCAGCTCAGTTATTTGTGGACAAATCAGTGGATTTAACAGAACAAAAATATGATCTCTTCCACCGAAATTGGATAGAGCCATTTCAACAATGAAACTAATTTTAGTCATATCATTTATTATTCTTGGTTGGAATGCGTTCGCCCAGAAAGTTTCAGGGACAATAGTTGATGATCAAGCTAACAGCATCCCAGGTGTTAAAGTTCAGAATAAGAATTCCAATGCTTTATCAAAAAGTGATTTCGACGGTTCGTTCTCCATTTCTGCTCAAAAGTCAGACACACTTCTATTTACAATTTACGGATTTGATACGCTAACATACATTGTTGAGGCTTCTCCTAAATCAGATTTGGAAATCTCTTTAAGTGTTACAATTCAAGAAGTTGGTGAAGTAAATGTAATCAGTCAAAGAATGGCAGATTTTGATGTTGGTTTCCTTCCTCCAATTAAAGGTGTTCAAATCTATACTGGAACAAATGCAGTGATTGAATTAGGAAAATTAAGCGGGGCAAAATCAACTGGAAATCCCCGTGAAATATTCGCTAAAGTTCCTGGTTTAAATATCTGGGAAAGTGACGGGGCTGGTATTCAAATGGGGATTGGAGGTCGAGGACTAAGTCCAAACAGAACCGCCAACTTCAACACCAGACAAAACGGTCATGACATCAGCGCTGATGCCCTAGGATACCCTGAAAGTTATTACACGCCACCCATCGAAGCTCTAAAGTCTATTGAGATTATTCGTGGATCGGCAGCATTACAATTTGGAACTCAATTCGGTGGATTATTAAACTTTATCATCAAGTCTCCACCAACAACAACTTCCCTCGAGTGGACAACAAGAAACACTGTTGGTTCTTATGGTTATCACGGCTTTTTTAATCGAATCGCAGGCTCACACAAACGATTTTTCTATCAAGTTTATCATCAATATAAGGGTGGAAATGGCTACCGCGATAGAAGTAAATTTGGGCAGCATCAAGCCTTTGGTCAGTTAGGATATTACTTGAATGAAAAACATAAAGTCCGTGTTGAGTACACGCACATGAATTATCTCACACAACAAGCTGGTGGACTTACCGACTATCAATTTGAAGAAGATCCACGAATTACTTTGCGGGATAGAAACTGGTTTGATGTCGACTGGAATATGTTGGCACTTCATTATGATTGGGACATATCAACTAGAGCCTCATTTAATGTTCGTGCATTCGGAATGTTGTCTCAGCGAAAAACACTGGGTTTTTTAGGGAAGATTACGCAAGCGGATCCAGGAGGAAATCGTGAAATGTTGTCTGGGCAATTCAAAAATGCCGGAGTTGAAGCACGCTATTTATCCAAATATAAAATTGCCAAAAACAAGTTTAAAAACATCAATGGAGCCTTTTTGGTTGGTGCGCGTTATTATCAAGGAAGAAGTACTGCTAATCAAGGAGTAGCAACGGATGGTGACGGACCAGACTTTTCTTATTTAAATCCGAATGACCTTGAAGGTTCATCTTTCGTTTATCCATCCCAAAATATTGCTGGATTCATGGAGAATATCTTCTTTCTAGGAAAAAGATGGAAGGTAAATGCGGGAGTTCGACTAGAACATATTCAAAGTGGAGCATCTGGTTATTACAAGCAATACATTGTACACCCAGTTAATTTGGATACATTGGCTGTGTACCGTCAAACAGATTCAAGCGATGTAGTGAGAACTGTTCCTTTATTCGGAGCTGGAGTGAGCTACAACCTAGGTAAAGCATCTAATATTTATTCAAATTTCACTCAAAATTATCGCGCGATCAACTTTACTGATATTCGTGTTACGAACCCAAATGTTGTAGTTGATAGTCTGATAAAAGATGAATACGGATACACAGCTGAACTTGGGTACAGAGGATTAATCAAAGATTATTTAATTGTCGACCTAGCTGGTTTTTATGTGTTTTACGGTGATAAAATTGGATTGGCTCCGAAAGCAGGTACAATTCAAAAAGAACGCACAAATATTGGTGACGCCAGAAACTTTGGGGTTGAACTTTTCACTGAAATCGACTTTCTGAAAGCATTTGTTGATTCAACCGATAAAGGACTTTCTTTATTCATTAATACAGCATATATCAACTCCAGATATATTACTTCAAAAGAGCCAAATTACATTGGAAAGGAAGTAGAATATGTTAGCCCTTGGGTTATCCGAAGTGGATTGAAATTTAAATCGAATCGATTTGTAATGCAGGTTCAAGGATCGTATAATGCACGTCAGTATTCAGATGCAACAAATGCCGAAGAACCCTCTGGAGATGCTGTTATTGGATTGATTCCAGCCTATTTAGTGTTTGATTTTTCTTCGAGATACAATTTTAAACACGGTTTTAGTCTGGAATTTGGGATCAACAACTTCACGAATCAACAGTACTTTACAAGAAGAGCAACGGGTTATCCAGGTCCGGGAATTCTACCATCAGATGGTATAAATGGTTATTTGACACTACAATATCAGATTAAAAAATAAGGTTGACAGCTTTTGGTAAAACCCTTACCTCTAAAATCTTGTCTTGAATAAATTCACCATCGGCTTCGGTATTCATTTTCCCTTGAATCAATTCGATGCTCAAATTTTCGAAAGACGAATACTGAACCTCTGGATGTTCAATTTTGACTCCTCTTTTTAGTTTTTTGAGGTATTTCACATAGGTCATTAAATTGATGTTTCCTATGATGGTTAATCCCAATTTACCACTGGATAATGAAGCATCTGGATAAATCCCTATTCCATGGCCAAAATTTGAACCATTAGCAAATACCGTCATTAACAATTTGGATTCAATCATTTTACCATTAAATGAAAGTCGGATTTTTGGTTTTCTAAAATTGAAAAATGCACGCACAATCGCCACTGAATACGAAAACTTACCTCCCATATTCTTTTTTCGTTGGTCATCCATAATTCGGACAACTTCAGCTCCAAATCCAACATCAGCAATATTTAGAAAATATATCTTTTTGTCTTCAGATAATAAGACACCACAGTCAACTGAATTTATTCTACACTGTTTCACAGCCTCAATGAAATCATCTATCCTAAAATCAGGCAATATTTTCATAAAATCATTGCCTGTTCCATTTGGCAATAACGCCAGAGGGATGTGCGGATTCTCGGAAAGCATTATTCCATTTAGCACCTCGTTGTTTGTGCCATCTCCACCAACTGATATAATAATATTAGAGGTGTTTGCTGCCTTTCTTGCCAGTTCAATTGCTTCCTTTGGTCCTTGAGTCTTTTGAATAATTACCTTTAAATCAGCTAAAGATTGGAGTTGTTCTATAACCAATTTAGCATCCCGCTTAAGAGATCTTTTACCGTTTATTATTATTGTAACTTTCACTTTTCAGAAAGTCCAATATAAATAGAATATTAATTGTAGTTCCTAGTTCTCCACGAAGAACCTAACAATTTCCGAACATTCTAGATCGCGATTATTAATTTTGAGTAGGTAACAACCATTTCCTAATTTATCCACTGGAAAAGTGAATGATTTAGCTCCTTCGGTATAATGAGAAGATTGCTCATACACAATTTTTCCACTGAGATCTGTCATTGTAAAAAACAAATCTGAATCTTCAGCAAGCACTAAATCCACTTTCAAATGATTCGATGTTGGGTTGGGATATGCGCGAACTATTTTCATCTTCTCGTTAAGATCGTTTGTTACGCTAACAGTTTCAGAATACGTAAAGGCACCATTGAAATCCAATTGCTTGATTCTATAATACGCCACTGCTCCGGGAATAGTGCGATCATCAGTAAAAATATAATCTGAAATCTCTAAACTAGTCCCAGAACCTTTTACCTCACCTATTTTAACAAATTCGTGACTATCATAACTTTTTTCGATCTCAAAATAATCACAATTTACTTCAGACAATGTATTCCAGAAGAGGTGATTTACTCCATTATTATGTTCAATAGATAAGCTTCCAAATTCAACTGGTAATGTTGTACAACTGATGTCTGATGTTCCAAAGAAATTCAATGGGACACTTGTGTAGGCACTACTATAATTAGAAAAGCAAATCACAAACTGTTGGCCAGCAGAAACCGTCATCGTAGGTTCAAAATTGCCTGCAGAACCTCCAGCTGGTGGCGTACTTGCTACCCCAGTGTAACTATCACACGGAGAATTCCAATTACACGCAACAGGTGGCAATGTATTACCTGAAATTCCGGCACAAGCAGTAGCATTATATGGCCACATAATCCAATCGAAGCAATTTCCACCTCCTGGAGCCCCAAATGAGAACTCTAACGTGCCACCGGTATTTACATTCACAGTAAACCAAGTGCTATTTAATTCACCCGAAAGTAGGCATCCACTATTCGAACTAGAAGGATTCGTACTGGGATTCGCAATACAAGAAGTACATAACTCATCCACCAAACCGAAACCATTTGGATCAACTGCAAAACTTAAATTGGTACAAATTGGCAATGCGGCAGCGCAATCACCTGCTACGGCAGGTCCAGTTGTTGGGCAATTTACATCGAAAGTCACGTTTGTCGCGGTCGTTACTTCAGGGTCAATCATGATGTAATAAGTATTTCCCGCAGTCCAATTAAAACTACCATAGTTTCCAGTACTTGCAATATCCGATATACAATTCCATGCAGCTGTAGAAGAGCAACCAAGAGATGCATCGATCCACATAAAGTCAATAAATCCACCAGAAATACTCGTAACATCAATTGAGTGAATTCCAGTTGAAGTTGCCGTTATGCTATAGATTGATTCTAGCCCAGGAGTTGAAAAACCACATGTTCCAGTATCCCAAATTCCTGCACCAGATAGGGATACAGCTATACTTGCTCCACAACCGATTAAAGGTGTAATTGAACTGCAGGGACCTGCAGCAGCACAGGATGAACATGCAATACTAGTTTCAACACAAGATGTTGCTGTTGCACAAGTAGTACAATCTAAAGTATAGTGAATATAATATGTTCCTGATACGGTTGCTGTCCATGTTAGCGGGGCACTACCAAAAGCCACTACAGGTCCTGCCGGTGTACCACTATGAACAGTAATACACCCACCTAAATCAGCGTCCGATACGTAAGTTTCTCCAGCTACTATACCTGAAATCGTATTATACTCTTCCTGATATGTACAGGTGCTAATTGTCTGAAAAGAATTGGTAGTTGGTGCAGTTGCAGAACCAAATGCGATTGAATTAGTACATTGCGAATAACCAATGCTTGAAAGTCCTGCCACTACAGTAGCTACAAACAATACTATTTTGTAAGTTACATTCATGTTAGTCAATTATTAGTATTTCAACTGTTCCATTAAGCAATTGATCTCTCTTCGAAGGTTGCATTAACTTCCATTCATCAAATCGGATAACTTTAAAGCTCCCTGCATTGGTTTTTGTTCTATAAATTTCTGGAAAGTCAAGAATCCACTCGTCTCTAGCTTGTGAATAATTTAGATAATCTAAATCGTCATCACCTGTATCTGACCAAATAGGAAACTCCCTTAATGGCCGAAAATTGAGTAATTCCGAAAGTTCATAACCATTCAATGAAGCCTCTAACCATGAAGTTGAATGCAAGGTTATTTTATACTTTTCTTTAAATATGAAGGAATAATATTCATTTGACTTTCTGAGATGTTCGTACTCAATAATGTTGAATAGATCGTAATTAAATAATTCTTCAAAATTGACATTACAGTTAATACAATCAATTCTTTCTACTTGAAATGAAGCCGTATAATAAAGCTCTAAAAGTTGATATTCTATTGGGGCCTTAAGTTCTATTTCGGTGATTTCATTCCGGGAATGATGACGTAAAAGTGCTCGGTTATCCTTTAATTCAAGATTAGACTGAGTCTGGGAATAGTTATAAAATGTTAATACGTTGAATAGTATCAACATGAGCGTAAAGATCCTCATATTAGTAGTTTTAGGACGATTAGGTTTCAATGAGAGTGTTGCTCAAAAATATCTGAATTCTCCCTATTTATTTCTTATACAGTTACTTAATGAATAAACAACGTATTCTGACGAACGATCTACTGGTTTGGTCGATTATTTACTAAATCGTTTTAGGTTTTACTCATAAATAAAAACGCCCGCACAATCAAATGATCGTACGGGCGCCTGCTACGATATGCAGTTTACTCTTGCTCAGTCACTTCAACCTCGTTTGACGGCGCAAGCGCTCCTTTAATCTTATCTTCCAGTTCTTCCATTAGTTCAGGATTATCTTTAATGATCCCTTTTACAGCGTCACGACCTTGCCCTAATCTTGTTTCTCCGTATGAGAACCATGAACCGCTTTTCTTAATGATACCAAGATCAACTCCCAAATCGATTACTTCACCAACTTTAGAGATTCCTTCTCCGTACATAATATCGAATTCTGCTTTACGGAATGGTGGCGCTACTTTATTCTTTACAATCTTCACCTTCGTTCTGTTACCGATCACCTCATCTCCATCTTTAATTTGACTTGAACGACGAATATCAATTCGAACAGATGAATAGAACTTCAATGCATTACCTCCAGTTGTAGTTTCTGGGTTTCCGAACATTACACCAATCTTATCACGCAACTGGTTAATGAAAATACAACAACAATTCGCCTTATTAATTGAACTCGTAAGCTTACGTAATGCTTTAGACATCAAACGTGCCTGAAGCCCCATTTGAGAGTCCCCCATTTCACCTTCAATTTCCGCTTTTGGCGTAAGTGCAGCAACTGAATCGACAACGAGAAGGTCAATTGCACCAGAGCGAATTAAATTATCCGCGATTTCCAAAGCTTGCTCTCCATTATCTGGTTGCGAAATCAACAAGTTGTCAATATCCACACCTAATTTAGCTGCATAAAATTGATCGAAAGCATGTTCAGCATCCACGATTGCCGCAATTCCACCTTGTTTTTGAACTTCAGCAATAGCATGAATAGCCAAAGTTGTTTTACCAGATGATTCCGGTCCATAGATTTCAACGATTCTTCCTTTTGGAAGTCCGCCTACACCTAATGCTAAATCTAATGTTAATGATCCTGTTGGAATTACTTCTACATCAACTGTAGCAGAATCCCCCAATTTCATTACTGTTCCTTTTCCGAAAGTCTTGTCCAACTTATCCATTGTAAGCTGTAACGCTTTCAGTTTTTCTTGATTTACTTCTTTACCTGACATATCGTATTTTTTTAAATGTTTATGTGCAAAAGCACAATGGTTGAATAATTTGTTGTTACAAAGTTGCAACGGTAGATCGTAAACTATTTACGTTCTGAAAAAAATTAATAAATCTCTAAAATTTCTCTTGTGTGATCTTTCGTTTTTGGCTTCTCGATAATTCCGATGATTTCGTGATCTTCATCCAGAACAAAGGTCGTTCTGTGAATTCCATCATAGACTCTTCCCATAAATTTTTTCTCTCCCCACACACCGTAAAGATTAATCAATTCTTTTTCAGTATCGGCGAGTAAAGGAAATGGCAGTTCAAACTTATCAATGAATTTTATGTGCGACTTTTCACTATCGGCACTTACTCCAAGAATTACAATTCCTTGTTCTTGCAACTCAGAATAATTGTCTCTTAAATTACATGCTTGAGCAGTACATCCTGGTGTATTATCTTTCGGATAGAAATAAATAACCACCCTTTTTCCAGTGAAATCACTCAGTTTAACTTCGTTTCCATTTTGATCTTTTGCTGTGAATTCTGGCGCTTGATCTCCAATTTTTAGGTGTTTCATGCTATCTTTTTAATCTCTTTTTGACGATTTATTAATCAAATATACATTTAATTCGATCAATAGCAAACAAAATGACGAAAATTTAATCGTCGCACCTAAAAGTTAATCTTAAAACGCCCGATACGCAATCCCTGCTTGAAAAATAGTCCCTCCAAAAATTCCAGCTTCAAACATAACACCGAACTTATTTGATGGGAAAAGTCGAACTCCAGTAGCCAAACGAGCAGTAAATGGAATAATATTCTCTGTTTCTGAAGGAATAAATCCAGGTTGATTCGAAATCTTCTTACGCGTAATATTTTTATATCCCACTCCTGCACCAACATAGGCTTCCACCCAACGTTGCTTTAAATAATGGTAATGTCCGTGTACTAAAAAGCGGAATTGACTTTTCCTGAATTCGTAATGATATGTCCCAATAGTTGTTGTTCCCTGAAACGTGGTTGTATCTTGATAATCGTATTCATATCCAGACAAAACGTAATTTAATTCTATCCCAAATTCAAAACGTTCGCTTGTCATTTGACCAAACTTAAAACCAAAAGCAACTGGAGTACCCAGAGTCTTGTAATTAAATACAGCGCTATCAATATCACTTTGATCACTATATAATAATAAGTTGTCGACATTTGGATACCCTACAAAAAGTTCACCTCTAACTTCTTTGTGTTCTAACGAATCTAATTCTTGACTAAATAATAAACATGGTAGGAATAGCAGTGCGATTAATATTTGTTTCATGGTTGATTACTTTTTGACAAAAGTAACAGTATCAGAAATATACCTTCTAGGGAATTCCCTTGAAAACAAAAAAGTCTCCCAAAATAGAGAGACTTTACTAATTAACTTATTTGTTAATGTCCACCATCTGACTCCGATTCTTCAGAAACTTTTTCCAAAAGAGCATTGTATTTTTCTCTAACTGAATTGAATTCCTGAATCTTCTTACGCGTTTGATCTGCATATAAAGCATTTTCACTTTCTTCATGTTCACCAAGCTCGATCTCAAGCATACTAATTTGACG
This sequence comes from Henriciella pelagia, assembly GCA_964219255.1. GTDB lineage: Bacteria > Bacteroidota > Bacteroidia > Flavobacteriales_D > Crocinitomicaceae > UBA4466. The sequence continues at coordinate 9,059 of CAXPPC010000003.1, read as the reverse complement.
GTCGAATGAATTCAATAAATAGGAAAGGTTTTGCGGTAAGAACATCTGCATGTAGAATCCACCTGTTTTTGATGCTTCCTCATAAGTTGAAATTGCCTGATCTGCAATTGCTGGTTCTTGCCTCGATAAGAAATACGTTAACGAACTCAACATTCCAAGTTTATCAAATCCTTGAACAATTCCTCCCGACAATCCTTGTTGGAAGAATGCTAACTTTTCAGGTCCACCATGTCCGGCATACAATTGACCGACACCCGACAACATTTTAGACGATTTCTCACTTTCTAAATCCTTCGCTAAAGCCAAAGCCGATTCAGGATCGTTCTTTCCTAATTTCGTTAAAGCAGTTGTAACAACAGAGTAAGATGAATCGTTCGCTATCGAAAACGCATAAATCTCATTAATTTCAGATTTGTCTAACAAGTTTCCAAGTTTCGCTAAAACAGCAGATCGAACAGATGAATTTGGATCATTTTGAACCATATGACGAAGAATCGTAATTCCCTGAGTCTTCAAATCACCTTTCAAAATTGACGCTTTTTTCACAGCTTCGGCACGAATATCCCAAAATGGATCGCTCAAAGCATCGATAATCAATTGTTGACCATTTTCTTTATCGCGAGCTCCTTTCAATAGCCCATCTCTTCTCGCTATATAGCGCTCTCCATTATAATATTGATGAACGTATTGATCTGTTGTTTTATCTTCAGACGTAATCGCCAACAACATTTGTTGATTATCAAAAATAATCCCCTCTAAATCACCCGAAACAGGAAATGAAACCGCTTCTTCTAACTCATCAACGACGATTTTTTCAACGTGCTTTCCATTTCCATCCCAATATGCAATTTCCATTGGAAGTTTATAGATTGGTGACAATTCAAGATCTTGTTTTTGGAAGACTGTAATATCGACTTCGTTATTGATTGTATCAAGTTCATGACGGAATTCCAAATTTGGATGTGCAGAACCAAGGAACCACTGATTAAAGAACCAATTTAAGTCCTCTCCACAAACTTCTTCAAAAGCCAAACGCAATTGGTGGAATTCAGCAGGTTTGAATTTATTCGTTTGCAAATAGTTTTTCATTCCAGCAAAGAAGGCTTCATCACCTAGGTAATTTCTAAGCATGTGTAGAATTCGACCACCCTTATTGTACGAGTGACCATCAAACATCTGTTCTTTATCATCATAATCGAACCAGATTAAGTCGTGATAACCCTGCATTTGAGCCGTTTGATAATAACCTTTCGCTTCTATATCCGCATAATAATCAGCTTGATCAACTCCATATCTGTGCTCATCCCACAAATATTGCGAGTAATTTGCAAAAGATTCGTTCAAAGGCAAGTTCGACCATGACTCACAGGTTACTAAATCACCAAACCAGTGGTGGAACAATTCATGTGCGATCGTTGATTGATCATTGTCATCTAACAGCTCTCTGTCGTTCTTGTAAACGTAATCTCCAAAGATGACAGCTCCCGTATTTTCCATAGCACCTGAAACGTAGTCGCGCACAACAATTTGGTGATATTTATCCCATGGATACTCAACTCCCGTCAGCCCAGAGAAGAAACGAATCATTTCTGGTGTTTCACCAAAAATCGATTGTGCATAAGCTTCCCACTCAGGTTCTACGTAGTAGTGAACGTCCATTTTTTCTCCATTTGGACGTGTGTACGAATCCTTCACAACTTTAAATTCACCAACTCCCATCATGAATAAATAAGGGGCATGTGGCAAATCTTGCTTCCAGTGATCGACACGTTTTCCTCCATCAATCTTGTTGCTTGAGACGAGACGTCCGTTAGAAAGCGTCTGGTATTTTTCATCTACAGTAATGAAGATTTCCTGCGTTGTTTTCGCATTTGGTTGATCGATTGTAGGGAACCAAACTGAACTTGCTTCGGTTTCACCTTGCGTCCAAATTTGAGGCATTTTACCTGGCTCTTCTCCTCTTGGATTGATAAAATAAAGTCCCTTATCCGAAGTAATTGCTGCACTTCCAGCTGTTTCTCTTTCATCCGGCTTCGCTACGTAATCGATCATTACTGTATACTGATCATTTCTTGTGTACTTTTTATCTAATTGGATACGAAGGAAGTCGTTTTTGTAGGTAAAATTCAACTTTTTACTACCGATCGCTACACTATTGATATCCATACCTTTTGCATCAAGGATTAGACTGTCTGTTGCGTAGAAATGAGGTTTGGCCGTGATCCACGCAATTCCATTCATACGCGACTTTTCCCAATCGAAATTCACTTCCAACTTCGTGTGAATTAAGTCGGTCAATAATGTTTCTGTCGCACGATAAACTGGACGTTCTGTTGGAAGAACAACTTCAAATTCTTCTGCTTCTTCTAGTTGAATGTCTCCAATTTCGGTTTCAATTGTTTCCTCAACAACAACTTCTTCCGTTTGTTTATTTCTGATTCCGCAGCTCGCAAACACAAGAGCTGTACTAAAAATGACCAGTTTATTCATAATTGTGTGTATTATGCAACAAACTTGGTTAAATAATTTTGATTCCGCATCAATTTTTACAGGTTCGGACGATGATTCTATTATTTTTGTCTAAAACAGCTGATAAATGGTAAACGCAAATTGGAATATTGACGGAAAAGAAGTGCTAACTGTAGAAGGAGCTTCAATTCAATGGGACGATCACCGTTACTTCACAATAACTCACAAAGGACAGTCTTTTTCAGGAGAAGTTTTGGAAGACAACACCGAAAGCAATGGACTGAAATTGAAAATTAATCACCGTGTTTTTGACGTGAAGAAAAAAGGAGAACTAGATGATTTGATTTCATCATTGGGTCTTGATAAACCAAAAGTGCGTAAACTGAAAGAACTTCAAGCACCAATGCCAGGTCGAATTGTAAATATTGCTGTTGAAATCGGACAAGAATTAAACGTAGGCGATGAGATTCTTTCTTTAGAAGCAATGAAAATGGAGAACGTTTTGAAAGCTGAAGGAGTAGGAACCGTAAAGGCCATTTTGATTAACAACGATCAAGTTGTGGACAAAGGTGCCGTAATGATCGAGTTTGAATAAATCATTCTTTTTCCTCCTTATTGCACTTGCCTCGATGGTGCAAAGCTGTTTATCACCATTGAAAACGAATTCATATGCTTATTTGAGTGATTCGGATTCACTAGTTCAGCCAAATAATCATGTGAAATTATACTTTGATAATCATCGAAAGGTGACTTATTTTCCGCATCCTTCTGAGCTGAACGGACAAGCACTTATTTTGCGAGGAACATATTTCGTAAAGGATGATCATCTATACTTAAATTTCAGAAAAGGAGAACAACCTCTTCCTGGATGGGCGGCACGATCGCTACGAAAAATTAAACTCGACAAAGAAATCACCATGAGTTATTCGGGTCCTCATTGGATTTCATCTGGATTAGACTCAATTAGAATGGATAGTACTAATCGCCTGTTTCTGCTTGATAAATAATTAGCAATGAAGATCTCTGCTGGTAAAATCATATTGTTGACACTTCACATTGCATTTTTACTTCCCGTATTTTGGGAAGATGGCATTATAGGAATGCTCGCGACAATTGCTGTTTTTATCGTGCTGATTTTCGGAAATTTTAGTTCTAAAACTGTTATTTCGAATACAAATAGCTTTTTACCAATACTTGTAGTTATTGGCGGAATATCAACCTATTTTTTAAGTATTAAGCTTGGATTAGGATCTGTTATCGCCGCTTCCATAGTTGGACTGATTGCTTCATTTGTTCCAGACATCACAAAAAAAAGCTGGACGAACTCCATTCCCGCGCCAGTGTACACAGGTGCCTTCGTTGGAATGTCGGCTATTTACGTTGCTCCCAACTATTTATTCATTCTCTTGGCATCACTGATGTCTGGTGGAATTTACATGATCGTAAAAAATGATCTAAACGGATTTGGCGGTAAGCTCGGAACCATTGCCTTCGGAGGAGTCTCTTTTTTAACCTTACTCATCTATTTCATGAAATGAATTTGACTTTAATTGAAATAGCAAGTGTAATCGGTGGACTGGGAACTTTCCTCTTCTCTCAGCAAAAAGGAGTTGGTGTTGTGAAAGCTTCCGCTCTTTTATCGCTAATTGTTGGAGTTGCCGCTTATAGCATTCCTGTTCATCCCGTTGTAGATCAAGTTGCTTTTGCTTTTTGCGGGGCGACTTTCGTTGGGATGTCATCTCCAACTGTTTTAAACAAATATTGGATTGTTGCAGCTAGTATTCTCTACGGAGCGCTGTTTTATTTCTTTGCATTCCAGTTTGAAGGATTTGGAGGAGGATTAGGAACAACAGCCTGCATAAGTACAGTGAGCGTGTTTGGAATCAAGAAAATTGTAGAAAAACAAAAAGGGACCAATTAAGATCCCTTCAAGTTGTTTAGTTTGTTGTTGTTTGCAGCGCGAACGCCTTTTTAATAATCTTCGGGTACTTCGAACCGAACTCGGTGATGCACCACTCTTGGAAACGTTTGATCTCTTCAGCGTCAGTGATCCACTTTTTTGCTTTATACAGTTCTTTTTGAAAAAGCTGTGCATCAAAGCTAACACCTCGGAGAATTTTTTTGGTTAGTTCAAGCATTTTCCTATTATTTGATTCCACTCAATATAACGAATATTTCATTTCCTTCTTATCCTCAAAATTGTTAAAAAAAGAAAAAGCCCGTCAATCGTCTGATTAACGGGCTTTAAAGTTATCAACAGAGTCCAATCAAGGCTCTAATTTCTTCTTAATCACCTGATAGATTTCATACGTTGTTTTGTCATAAACGTAGATCAGCAAGTGCATATTCGCTGCGTTGTGCGTCCCAACCTGTCCCTGCGGAGCCAGTTGATTTGGTACTACATAGCTATAATTCAATTGGTATTTTCCATTCACCAAATCTCCATCAGTGATATCTCTACCCCAGGTAAGCCCACTTAAATTATCACGCATAATATCGCGGTGCACATAATCCGGAGTGAATGTACTCGAAACGTTTTGAGGCCCAACCAATGAGTCTTCTATGAGATAAACAATTGTTCCCAGATTTTCATGATCAAGCCCACTATCTAACACATCAATTTCCGTGTGTAGGAACAACCCTTTCGTTGCATCGTAATAATTTGCTTTAGCTTTGATGGCCACTTGAAGTGGTTGAGCCAAAACCTCACTTACTTTCGTACCCCAGAATCCAAATGAGTAGAAATACTCTATTCCCTCTTGGCGGCGACTTACTGTTCCAGCTGGATTTCCGAAGAATCCTGAATTAGCAATTGTTTGACCGAAAAATCCACCGAACTCAAGTCCAATTGAATTTGTAAAGTCAATCGTATACCCTTGTGGGATATTCACCTCCTGAAACGAAGTAATACCTGAAGCAGAACTTCCTGCATGGATACTTGCGACAAAAACATGTTCAGGATCTGCTTCATGAAGATCATGTGCTACAGTTGCCGCTGCTGGACAATTTGAACAATTGTGTCCAGTAAAATCTTCAATCAACGCATTTCGATTCGGATCTTCATTTGCCATGGCGTCAAAATCTGGCCATTCATTTAGCAAATAATCATCCCAAAGTCCTGGATAAAGCGTTGTATCTAATTCTGTATTATATGCTGGAGGGTAAGGATTTTCAATTCGATCACACGAAGTGGTTAATGATCCAATTCCGATCGCCAAACCAAATATTCCAAATAAAATCTTTCTCATCTCTTAAAAACTTTGCGTGAATGAAAGTGTTAACCCGTTGGAAGCTGGCACTGGACGACAGACACCACCGACACAGAATAAACCAGCTCTTTGTCGACCGTAAGACGCTGTCAAACGTGTTGCTCCACGAATATATCCTACAGTTAAATACGGATGATGAACAGGATGCGTTGAGTGACCTTCCTCCACTTTTGAAAGGAATCCATTTCCAAAGTTGTATTGATTCATAACACTCACAAACCAATTTGAGCTCAAAGTATACTCAACTAGAACCGTTGCCCAATCACCCTTATCAACACCACGAGCATCTTCTGCACCAAAAGTAGTTTCTCTTCCAAGAGAATCACGTCGATTCACGAACAACCCTTGTAATTCGACACGCATTGATTGCTTATTTTTAAATTTCAATCCAAATTCAGCAACAAACACATTTGATTTAATATTACCCGTTTCTTTACTTACAGTTGCAACATCATTATTAATTAACATGTTGTAATAACTCAATGTCACATTAAAGTTCTTACTGAATTTCTTGTAGATGTTAATGTTGAAGTCTCTCCAATATAAGCTATCACTCATCGCGAAAGGTCTTGTTGTATAAGCAACTCCTGTTGAGTCTAACGGATTAATACCGGAAACATCTCTTTTAGGACGATACGCTGTCGAGTAATTAGCATTGATCGACGTACCGTATTTACCTCCTAACTTCGTTCCTCTCTTGATTGTGTATAAGACTTCTCCTTGAAAAGCAATTTCACCAACCGGTTGCGTTGCATACGGATACAAAGAAGAAACAAGGTTATAAGTATGCGTTTTCGTCATTGCAGGTAGGAAGTTGATCAACACATTTTGCAATTGCTTCGTACGATCAGATCGGAAACTCATATTATCAGCTGATTTCGCTTGGAATACAATTCCCAGTCCCTTTCTCGAGTATGCCGCATTGATTACTGCTGCGTGTCCCCAATTATAGATGTAATCATTATCCTGAGATGGATCTTGTTCTTTGATGATGTACTCACCATCAATGCTGTATTTTCCATAGCGAAGACGAGCGCGACCACCATATGCACCAACATTCTCTGGTAGAATATAATCGTCATTATCATCTCTTTGATATTTACTAACAAATGAAGCTCCAAGCGTAACATCCAGTTTTTTATCCTTCAATGCTGGAATAGCTTGATTTAAATTCACCTCACCATCGGTACCACGAACGATTCCATCACCATGAATAATTCTTCCTTCCTGAAAAGCTAATCGTTGGTATCCATAAACCCCCTTGATTGTAACCCCATTTTTTGGTCGAACAATAATTCGTGCGCCATCAATAAAGTTATCATAACCTAATGCACGATCTTCATAAGCTCTGAGCGACAAACCAGAACCAAACTGTTCGTATATCGAACCTAGCGTAATGTCTACAAAGTCATTAGTGTAACCAATGTAACGCATTCCGATTCCTGTACCATCAAAGTTTGTTGGATAACCTTGAATTCTCGGTAAATATGATTCGAATCGCATTCCCGCTTTGAAGTTTCCATTCGTATAGAAAACGTTCATGTATGTATTGATCAATCCTTTTTGAGCTGGTTGATCAGCACCAATAATTGTATCTTCATTGAGGTATTGAAAGGTTGTTTCCATGTTTCCCGTTAACGAACCTCCATCTTGTCCAAATCCTGCCAACGATATGGACACTGCTGCGAAGCAGAGTACTAGTTTTTTCATGTAGTATAGCTTTTCGATATCGACCAGAGAACTATTGCTCTTCGGTCAATTCTAAAATCTTCTTGTAAAGTTCTTCTTCGTCTCCCGGAGCGTAATTGTTGTGTGAATAAACAATATTCCCGTCCTTGTCAATTAAGAATGTATGTGGTACATTATTCACTCCCATTGCTCTTTTGAAGTCACCATTTGGATCCATTAATACTAAGTACTCCCAACCTTTACCGTTCACATACATTGGAACTGCATTTTTGGTACGCTCATCATCAATTGATACTGCTACTAAATTAACTCCAGTTTCATCTTGCCAATCAATGTAAAGATCATGGATCGTATTTAATTCACGCTTACAAGGTGAACACCAAGTTGCCCAAAAGCTAATTACAACCGGCCCTTCAAAACCAAGTTCTGCTGTATTCACTTGATTCCCCTCCATATCTTTCAATTCAACAGATGGAAGTTTCTTTGTTGAAAGCACTCCATGATCATCCTGAGCCATTGTTGTGAGTGCGAATGTCAATCCTACAAATAGTAAAGCAATCTTTTTCATATCAGTTTTATCGTTTTTTGATTTAGCTTGTTGGTTCCAAAAACCTTGCCGTGTTCAAATTTAACGTAATTTGAAGAAGTTATTACTACGGGATTAAAAACAACTATTGGATTCCTAATGAGTTTTTACATTCATAAACCTCATTATTTAAGGGGATTTCGATTATTTTTCCTTCCAAATTTAACTTTGGCTCAATTGTTGTCGTTAAACAATTAAGAAAATTTAGGAATACAACAGCTTGCGGTTTTTGCCGTGGTTTCGTACTTTTAAGCTATTATCTTTGAATGAGAGAACTGTATTTACGCGATAAAAGAATTGAATATGAAAAAAATATTACTCGGAGTTTTGTCATTAATCACAGCAGGGGCATTGAACGCTCAGGTTGAGATTCAATTAGATGGAGCAGGGCCAGATGTTTCTGGTACAACAATTGACATTAACTTGACTCCTTCTATGATTTACCCACATGAAACACATTTAGTTGTTACTAACACAGCGGCAACAGATCAGCAATTGACAATTACGCGTGTTACAGCAGCTCCTGCAGGATGGAATGATAACATTTGTTGGCCACCATTTTGTTTCCCAGCGTCAGGTGCAGTTTACTCAACACCAAATACGTCAGGAAATCCAGCTCCATTCATCGTTAGTGGAACTAATCAAACGACAAATAATGAATTGGCTGAGTTGAAACCACAGGTTACTCCAGATCAATCAGCAAACTCAACACAGATTTATACGTATTATATTACAGATACAAATGGTGTTTATGTTGATTCAGTTGCTTTGCGATTCAACTTTACACTTGGGCTTGATGAAGCACCTTCACTAGCTGTTAATGTTGCTCCGAACCCTGCGGATAATTTATTGAAGATTTCTGCAACTGGTTCAAATGATGCGACTGTTAAAATGGTAGATGTTCTTGGAAACGTTGTTTTGAAAGAAGCTGTGATCAATGGTTCTAAAACAATTGATGTTTCGAACTTCAGAAACGGAATTTACTTCGTAAGAGTTGAAGCTCCTGGTGCAAAAACAGTAAACCGAAAGGTGATTGTTAGACACTA
>CAXPPC010000002.1:0-244374 GCA_964219255.1 Henriciella pelagia | reverse complement strand
CCTCAAAAGAGCCTTTTGTACGTCGGTATTAACGGTCTTGTTGGACCGATACCTCCTCTTCGGTTGCTCTTGAATCGCAACCTCTGGTGGGAGAGTATCCCGATAGTTATCGGGACAACGCCACTTTAAGAAACCCTTACCAGTTTTGGTGAGGTTTTTTTTCGTTTATAATCGTTTATTACAGTTCATAATTTGGTTTACTATCCAATAAACTACTGAAACTTCCATAAACCGCGTTAGCACTTCGACATGCTCAGTATAGCTGGGGAGTAGCTAGTTACCGTGTAACGCGAATGACTCGACCGAAGGGAACGCCCTGAATAAGCATGCTCGATATTAATAGCTTTTTGTCAACTCGCAGGTTTAAATTATTCATCTATACTTTTTGCATCATCATAAATAGTTGAGGTGGATAATATGCTGTCGTGATTAATGAAAATTAATGGGTACACCTATAATTTTAAGTTACAGCCTGTAGAGATTGAAAAAGGAGATCAGATAGAAGTAAATTATGGTGTAATTGCGCAAGAAGTCATTCAAGAGTTTCCTGAAATTGTTGATGTAGCGGCAGATGGATCTCATTATGTATGTTACACAGAATTAATCCCTGTTTTAATTGAAGCTACAAAGGAGCAACAAGAAATTATTGAGGATTTACAAAGCAAAAACGATGAATTGAAAGCTCAATTGGAAGCTCTAGAATCTCGTTTAGATGCAGCAGGACTTTAATTTTAGGTTTAGTTTGAAAGAGGGAATGACTTTGGTTGTTCCCTTTTTTGTTTTTAGAATTTTGATTTTGCGTTAGGGGGAGTAGCTAGTTACCATGTAACGCGGATGACCCGACCGAAGGGAACGCCCTATTTCTTGCGTTTAAGATCCAAACTAAATGTAAATGTACTACCCACACCTGGTGTACTTCGAACATTGATGGTTTGACCGTGTGCCTCAATGATGTGCTTCACGATGGAAAGTCCGAGCCCAGAACCACCTGCATGTCGGTTACGACTTTTTTCAACACGATAAAAACGCTCAAAAAGACGTGGAATGTCTTCTGCTTCAATTCCAGGACCGTTGTCTGATACTTCTGTAGTCACAATATCATCCATAACATAGAAACGAACAGTTGTTGTTCCTCCTTCCGTTCCGTATGAAATGGAATTACTCAATAAGTTTGTCACAACCTGATTGATCTTCCCTTTGTCAGCATACACCATAATCGGATTGAAGGTCTTCGAAAACTTTAAATGAATTTTCTTCTTTTTAGCTTTCATTTGAAGATCATCGAAAATATCAGAGACCAATTCAACAATATCGAATTCTTTGTATTGTAATTCAATTTGGTTGGCTTCCATCTTGGCTATGACATCCAAATCTTTAAGGATATCAGTCATGCGATCAGTTGCCTTTGAAGCACGTTCAAGAAAGCTTCGGTTTATCGTTTCATCTTCAAGTCCACCTTCCAATAACGTTAAAATATAACCTTGAATAGAGAATACAGGTGTTTTTAATTCGTGTGCTAAGTTTCCTAAAAATTCTCTTCGGAATTCCTCTTGTTCTTTAAGTTGAGAAATTTCTTCAATGCGTTCATCTGTCCACCTTTTGGTTTCTTCTTGCGCTTTTGAAATTAAATCTTCGGAGAGTCGTGTATCCACTTGAAGATTACCACCAAATTTTCCTTTACGGATTGAACGATACAAAATTCGGAGTCGCTCCGTAATGAAATGTTTGATAAATACATTAAAAATGAAGTAGACTACGGTACTTGAGACAAATGGAATCAAAAGTATCAACCACCACTCAAGATCAAGTACTCCAATAAATTCAAGTACTATAATAAATACAAGAAGAGCGACACCACTTAGTGCGCTCGCTCGAATCAATAATTGAAATGGATTTAAATTTCTCAAACCTCGTTATAAGTATATCCTACTCCTTTTACAGTACGAATATAATCATTACCAAGTTTCTCTCTTAATTTTCGGATGTGCACATCGATCGTGCGTTCACCTACAATGGCGTCATTTCCCCAAACAATGGCAAGAATTTGCTCGCGGTTGAATACTTTTCCGGGTCGACTTACCAAAAACTCGAGTAATTGAAATTCTTTCTTTGGTAAAACGATATTCTCTCCATTTAATTCAACCACAAATTTTTCTCGATTAATAACAAGGCTAGATGAGTCAGCCGTATTATTCAACTCATTTCTTCTTAATAAAGAGTTTACTTTACTTACTAATAATCTTGGTCGAATTGGTTTTGCGATATAATCATCGGCACCGGCCTCAAATCCAGCTATTTGTGAGTAATCTTCAGAACGCGATGTTAAGAAGGCAATAATTGGTTGTGAAATACTTTGATCTTCACGGATGTGCTGACATGCTTCTATACCATCCATGGTTGGCATCATCACATCTAATAATACTAAAGACGGACTCAAATCTTTTGCTTTTTGTACACCTTCTTCACCATTTTCTGCAGTGTATACGTTAAACCCTTCTTTTTTAAGGTTATATGAAAGGAATTCTAGAATGTCTTGCTCGTCGTCTACTATTAATATTGAATGTGCCATGTTATATATATTAAGTCTTGCGGCAAAATTACGTGCGAATTGATTTTTCGCGCTTATCATAGGTTTACAGTTAGGTTAACTTAAATGATGTTATGTTAATCTAATATTATGTAATTATTTTTTCGTGACTAAACGCTTTTAGTTTTTGAATTTTTTATTTGCGTTAATGTAGTTAAGAAGTTGATATATAGTGCTATAACGTTGTTTATGAAGCAATTATTAACGTTTAGGTAACCTAAGGTTGATAGAATAGTAAGGGTTTAGAAAATTAGAATTGAGATTTGGTCCTCATCTTTGCATCAGAATTATTTGAAGAAGAAAAAAAACTAAAATGAAAACAAACAATTTCAAATTCGGTGTGATGTTAATGGCTGCATCACTTGTAATGGGAGCAGCATCTTGTAAGAAAGGATGTACTGATCCATTAGCAGTTAACTACGACGAAAAAGCTAAAAAAGATGATAGCTCTTGTCAGTATGAAGAAGAAGATCCAACTGGTACAACTACAGTAGTTAAAGCAGGATTCATTACAGCGAATGAAACTTGGACAAATGATAAAATTTATGAATTGGCTGGTAAAGTTGTTGTAAACGATGGTGTTACATTAACAATTGAGGCTGGTACAATCGTTAAAGGACGTGAAGGAAGTGGAACTTTAGCTTCAGCATTAGTTGTTGCTCAAGGAGGTAAGTTGAATGCATGTGCTACAGCTACTCAACCAATTATCTTTACATCAGTATTAGATAACATCCAACCAGGTGAATTATCTGGAACTAACTTGACAGAAGCTGATCAAGGACTTTGGGGTGGATTAATCGTTCTTGGTCGTGCACCAATTTCTGCAGCAGACGGAGATGATTTATCACAAATCGAAGGAATTCCAGTATCTGATGCATTCGGAGCTTTCGGAGGTGACGATGCAGCTGATAACTCTGGATCACTTTGTTACCTTTCTATCCGCCACGGAGGTGCGTTGATCGGAGCAGGAAACGAAATCAACGGATTGACTCTTGGTGGAGTTGGAACAGGAACTACAATCAATAACATCGAGGTTGTTTCTAACTTGGATGATGGAGTTGAGTTCTTCGGTGGAACTGTTAACGTTTCAAATATCTTGATCGCATTCCAAGGTGATGACGGTGTTGATATCGATATGAACTACTCAGGAACAGTTGATAACTTCGTTGTAATGAACGGATCTAACTCAGATGAGGCATTAGAAATCGACGGACCAGAAGGAACAACTTATACAACTGGATTGTTTACTTTGAACAACGGAACAACTTACACATACGGTGGAGCTGAAGCTAACGGAGATTTCAAATCTAAAGCTCAAGGAACTATCAATAACGTGAAATTCGGAACAGGGAAAATCCGTGCATCATACCAAAATGATTGTACTGTAGCTAAGACTGATGCGTTCACTCACTTGACAGATGCAGTTCCAACATTGGTTTTCACAGGATCTGAGTTTACAACAACAAGTGTTTACACAGCTTCTCAAGATGATGCAGGTGTTAATGATTGTACAGTATTCCCAGCTGACCAAACAGCGGCAGAAGGAGTAATGGTTTCTACACCAGCAACAGGAGCAACTTCATCAGTATTCACTGGATGGACTTGGTCTTCAGTAAACGGAAAACTTTAATCGATTTAAAAGACATACCTTTTAAAATTCTATGAAATGTCTGGCAGTTCAGCTGCCGGACATTTTGTATTAAAACCTGAAAAATGAATACCCAACATTTTAAATTAGTTTTAATCTTCTTATTCATCAGCTTTACAGGACTCAGCCAAGAAATCGTCCGAGGAGAGTTGAAAGATAAATCAAATGGTGAACCGGTTTTTGGTGCAATTGTAAAAGTTGACGGAACAGGTAAAGCAAAAACAGACTTCGACGGAGTCTTTTCATTTAAGTTAGCTCCAGGTACATACACCTTAACGTTTACTAAACAAGATGAAGGTTACGTTGACGAAGAGCGTCAAATTGAAGTGATTGCAGGTCAACAGCTTTCATTTACTGTCGAGATTGGAAAGGACAAAGCAGTTCAGCAAATCTCAGAAGTGAAAATTGTTGGAAAAGCTTCAACAGATACACCTCCAGTAAGTGTAAAGGCATCTGATGATAGAAGAATGGACGAAGTTGCGGCTTCTGATGAAATGCCTAAAGAAACAATCAAAAATTCGGGAGTAAACAATGCTGCTGATGCGGTTTCAATGGTGCCAGCTGCTTCTGTAGAGGATGGAAAAAATGTATATATCCGTGGATTAGGGGATCGTTACACAAAGACGATTTTGAATGGAATGGATATTCCTGGTCTTGATCCAGATCGTAACTCAGTTCAAATGGATATTTTCCCAGCTGTTTTGATTGATAACATTACAGTTTACAAAACATTCACGCCGAATCTTACGGCAGATTTCACAGGTGGATTAATCAATATTTCTACACGTGATTTCCCACTTCGTAAAACAATATATGGTAAAGCTGGATTAGGATATAATACAAATGCAACTTTCAATTCAGAGTATATCTCATATCAAGGAGGTAGTTTGGATTTCCTAGGGTTTGATGATGGTACAAGAGAATTGGTACTAAACCCTCAAACGAGTATTCCTCACCCATCACAAGGAGAGGCGGCTACCGAAGTGGCTACAAGAAGTTTCTCAGATATTATGGCGACGCAAAAAGCAAATGCGTTTATGAACCAGAATTATGCATTTGCAATTGGTAACCAGAAAGATTTCCCTAGAAAGAAGGATTCATTACAATCAATTAAGTACGGATATAATTTCGTGTTAAATTATCGTTCAACAAACACTTTGTATAAGGATGTTGAATACAATGAATTTTTAAGAGACACTGATTCAACTGTTACAGAATTGTTCCGTGATCGTACTTCTCGTGGTGAACAAACGCAGCATGATGTACTTTGGACTTCACTTTTGGGTAATTCGATCAAATTCGGAAAAAGCAAAGTTTCTTTGGTGTTGTTCCACACACAAAATGGATCGACTTCGGCGGCAAATTTAGTAGAGCGTAACTACGACAGTAATCAGGCTGTTCTTGTAAAACAAGGACTTCAGTATACTCAACGTTCTGTGTCAAATGCTAATTTAAGCGGGACACATATTTTAGGAGAAGAAAACAAATGGAAAATGAAATGGAACTTGAGTCCAACTTATTCAAGAATTTCCGATCCTGATATTCGTTCTACAGCTTTGGAAAGAGAACCAGTTGTTGATGGGAATGGTGATACGTCTTACATTTACAAATGGGATGAGTCGGTTGGAGCTGAAATCAGAAGAATCTTCAGAAGCCTGACAGAATATAACGTAAGTGCAAAAATGGATTTCGATTATACATTTATGCAGTGGGATTCTTTAAAAAGCACAGTTAAGTTTGGTGTATTGAACACTTATAAAAATCGTTCTTTCGATGTTTCGGAATACGTATTCCGTCTTTATGGAATGTCAAACGTAGTTCCTAATGATCCGGATTGGTTCTTCCAACCAGAAAATATTTGGACGCCAGAAACAGGACAAGGTACTTATGCTACTGGTCAGCAGGAGCAAGCGAACATCTACCAAGCAAATCAAAACACGAGTGCGGCGTACATCATGAATGAGCTACCAATTTCTAAGTCATTCGATGTTACATATGGTGCGCGAATGGAAAATAACGTGAACCGTTACACTGGTGAATCAAACAATGCAGCATTCGATTCAACTGCACCGCGCTATAATAATGAAGTAGTATTGGATGAGTTGAATATTCTTCCTTCTGTAAATATGGTTTACAAAATCAGAAAGAAAGCTGACAGCACTCATGCGGAAAGAAGTACAAACTTCCGTGGAGCCTATACACAAACTTTAGCTCGACCTTCATTCCGTGAGATCTCGATTTCACAGATTTACGATCCAATTCAAGGTCGTCGTTACTTAGGAAATATCAACTTAAAGCAAACATTAATTCACAACGCAGATGTACGTTGGGAGCACTTCTTTGGAAGAACAGAGTTGATTTCAGCTAGTGCATTCTACAAGAAATTCATTAACCCAATTGAGGTTGTTGCAAACGTAGCAGCGCCAAATGAGTTTATGCCAGTGAACGCTGGAGAAGCAGATGTTTACGGAGCTGAATTTGAAATCAGAAAAGTTGTTGGTCCTGATACGAAGACGTTTAGATTAACTGTTGGTGGTAACTTTACGTATGTCGTTTCTCGAATAGATATGAATAAAGTAACAACTGAAGTAGGTGGAAAGGTATTCACAGAAAAACAAGTTCGTGAAGCAAATGCGAGAGAAGGTGAGGTTATCGGAGATTACCGACCAATGTACGGACAAGCACCTTATATCATTAATGGATTCCTTAACTACAGAAATGAGGAGTTAAGATTGATGATCAATATGAATTATAATGTTCAAGGTAAAAAGCTTGCAGTTATTGGAGTTGGGTCTTTACCTGATGTATACGAACAACCATTCCACAATTTAAATCTTAAGATTTCAAAGGATCTTGGTAAAATTCACGAAGGAGAATCTGAACCAAGATGGAATGTAAGTCTACGTGCCTCAAATATTTTGGATAACGCAAGACGCCGTTACTACGAAGCTTACCAAGCGGAAAGTCAGATTTTTGATTACCTGCACCAAGGAAGAACTTTCTCTGGTTCGGTATCATATACTATTAGATAAGAAAAAGTCTAATCACACAAAAAAGCCCTGGCGAATTCGTCAGGGCTTTTTTATTATACTTTAAACTTGTAACCGACTCCTTTGACGGTTTTAATATGGTCGTCACCAATTTTCTCTCTTAGTTTTCTCACGTGAACATCAATGGTTCTATCGCCAACAACTACTCCATCTCCCCATACACTTTTCAAGATCACATCACGATCGAATACTTTTTCTGGTTTGGAGGCCAACAGCGCTAATAGTTCAAATTCTTTTCTCGGAAGATGTATTGGTTCACCATCTTTAGTTACGATATACTTTTCTCTATCGATCACTAATCTATCTTCAGACTTCACTTCTGAAACAACATCTGAATTGCGACGCATTAAAGCCTTCAATCGACTAATTAGAACTTTCGGTTTGATTGGTTTCGCTACATAATCATCTGCTCCCGCGTCAAGTCCCGCAATTTGACTGTAATCTTCACTTCGTGCTGTTAAAAAGCAAATGCGTAAATTTTTAGTGTCAGGATTACTTCGCAATATTTCACACACTTCTATACCATCCATCTCAGGCATCATGACATCCAGCAAAACAACATCAGGTAGAAGCGACTTTGCCAATGCTATTCCAACCACTCCATTTTGGGCAGTGTGAACCGCAAATCCTTCTTTTTTAAGGTTATAAGCTAGAATATCTCTAATATCCTCTTCGTCATCAATGATAAGTACTGTTTCCATGGCCTGAGTTTAACTAATTCATCATACAAACTTAATCAAAATATAGACTAACTATTGGAATCTTACTGTATGATTATGTTTGTTAAATCAAATTACAACTAAATCGTTTAATTCCGAATCATTTGCTGTTCTACCTGTACTATACAGTTTTACCAAACTCTAACGAAAGAAAAATGTTGTAAACTGCACAAAAAAAGTATGCTTTAATATGAGTATGCTAAAATTTTAACATTTCTAAAAAAATCTTAAAATACTATAGTTGTCCGGGTAAATAACTTACATTTGTAGTGTAGTAGTAGGTTAGGTTGATTAGTGTAATGAGAGCTTAGAACGCCTGTTCTGAGCTCTCATTTTTTATAACAAGTATAACATATAACCTAAAATACTTGCTCCAAGAATTATCCAGAATGAGCTCACTTTTTTCCAAACAAAAACGACAATTACTGACAACACAGCTATAGTCACTTGTCGCCAGTCCGCAATTGTTTCTCCTGTTAATCTAATAAGAACGACCAACATTACGGCAAGCGCAGCTACATTTACAGCATCGAGAAAGTATCGAAGAAACTGAGACTTTCGCATTCTGTCAATGAGTGGATTTAGAACAAGAACAAAAAAGAATGATGGTGCGAATATTCCCAATGTTGCAGCTAATGCTCCGCTCACTCCATTCATTTGGAATCCGATAAATGAAGCAGTAGACAATACAGGTCCGGGAGTAAATTGACCCATCGCTATGGCATCTGCTAATTGCTCGCGAGTTAACCAACCGTTTGCAACTAGCTCGGCATCTAAATACGCAAAAAGTACATAACCACTTCCATATAGCACTGATCCAACTTTTAAAAATGTCCAAAATATTTTAGCCGTCCCTAATGATTGTATAGTGGCACCAGCGATAGATCCAGAACTTATCGGAAGTAGTAGTTTTTTGCTTTTTAGAACATTTCTGCCTGAGAAGAAGGATGCACCAACCAATCCAGCTCCAAGTAACACGAGGATTTCGTTAAGCCCTAAGAATGATAGAACGACAACTATTAGTCCTAAAACACCTAATTCAAATGATTTGAGAGCTTTTTTTACCAGTTTAAATAAAGCATTCGCGATAATTCCAACAACTGCAGCTTTTAAACTATATGTAAACGGTTCAACAGTCGGAAGTTTTCCATAACTTGTATAAAACCACGCAATTAATGTTGTAACAGTCACAGCTGGAAAAATAAAACTAATTCCAGCTATAAATAGTCCAGCAATACCTGCACGTTCATAACCGCAATGCATAGTCATTTCTGTCGAATTCGGACCAGGAATTAGGTTTGTAGCCCCGATTAAATCTAAAAATCGTTGATTTGACATCCACTTGCGCTTATTGACAATCTCTTCTTCCATCATCGCTATGTGTGCTGCTGGTCCTCCGAAACCAATTAATCCCAATTTCAAAAAGACAAGTGCGACTTCAATATATTTACTCATGGCTAGAAAGTAAAAAAGAGGAGTGTTAGCCTCCTCTTTTATGTTTAAATTTTATAGATATTATTCTATGTTTTTATCTGCAACATGCTCAGATACCGAAATGATATAATCACCAATTTTTTCAAACGATGAGAAGATATCATTAAAAATAAGTGCGTTATCTAAGTTGTTACCTTCTCCAATTTGTTCATGATGAAGTTCTCGTAAATCGTTACGGATTTGATTGATTTGTCGCTCTTTAGAAATGGCTTTATCTAGATCGATAGAACCATATTCTGAGTTTAAGTTCTCATTCATTATTTCAAATGCTTCTCCTACTACCTTCATCATGGAGTTCAATCCATTTCTTTGCTCAGGAGAGAAATAAATCTTATTACTATCCTTTCTTTCCAGTGTTTTACTGACTTGATAGAAAATATCTCCAATTCTTTCTAAGTCCGATGAAATATTTAACATACCTCTCATTCTAAAGGAAGCTTCATCACTCATTTCTAACCTTGATGCCTTGCCGAGATAATTGGTAATCTCAATCTCAACGCGGTCAGTAATCTCCTCATATTTTTCAATTTTTCGGAGCATTTTAGCCTTCTCTTTTTTCTCGGATGAATTAAGATAAGTATCAATGAATTTATTCATCTTGCTAGTGATTTTACCAAACTTAGCAACTTCTTTCTTTGCTTCAAGCACACAGAGTTCAGCCGTAGATCCAAGCGGCCCACTGATATAATCAAGTTTGAACTCCTCATCAATTTCTCCTTTTGATTTTACAGTTTTAATTGCAGCATTCACTAATTGAGGAACAAACCAAATAAGGATTAATACATTTGCAAAATTAAAGAGCGTGTGGAATAGCGCGATTCCTGAATTCGCCATTTCCGAATTTGTTGGATCGAAATCAGTTCCTCCAATTAAGTAACCAATTAACTTCAAGAATAATGGAAATGTTATTAACATCCATGTAACACCAATAATGTTAAACATAGAGTGAATTCTTGCTGAACGCTTTGCATGGACATTGGCAATGAGTGAAGCTAACTCCGCTGTAATTGTCGTTCCAATATTTTCACCTAATACCATCGCACAAGCTACTTCAAAAGGAATTGTTCCAGCACTTACCATTGCTAGAGTTAAGGCCATAGCAGCCGATGAAGATTGGATAATTATAGTAACTATGGCACCAAGAAATACAAACATCACTGGCCCATACCAAGCATCCTTGAAGTCAATAAAAAATTGAACAATTGCCGAACCTTCATCTAAACTTGGAACTGAGTCTTTCAAGGCGTCTAGCCCCATAAATAAGATACAGAAACCAAAGATCGCTGATGCCCAAGCACGTGCTTTCCCTTTAGAAACAAAAAGGAGTGGAGTAGCTAGCGCGATAATCATAAAGGCATAAGAAGAAATACTTACTTTAAATCCAAGTAGTAAAACGATCCAAGCAGTAATTGTAGTACCAATGTTGGCACCCATCATTACACCAGCAGACTGTCTTAAAGTCATAAGACCGGCATTTACGAAACTAACTGTCATTACAGTAGTGACAGATGAGGATTGAACGATAGAAGTTATTCCAAATCCTGTGAAGACACCTTTGATTCTATTCGATGTTATTGAGCCAAGCATTTGTCTTAAGCGGTTACCAGCTGCCTGCTGAATTCCCTCACTCATTATTTTCATTCCATATATAAAGAGTCCTAGCGAACCAATAAGAATTAACAACTTGGCGATACCCCAGCCTCTTTCGGTCTTAGTTTTTACTTCAGAAGACCAAACTATAGTGTCACTTGCTTTATTGACATCTTCAATTGAGCCCTTTTTATTGAATCCTAATTTAAATAAGTATGATTCATTACCAATCAAGTCTTCGATCGTAAAAGATGTTTCTTTTATTGAGAATGGTTTAGTGTATTTCCATTCACTCCCTTTCATTCCCTTTTTGTTTCTTTTCTTTCCAATTTTAGTATTGTAGGAAATAATAAGCTCAACATTATTGTCGATTAAGGTTTGCCAAGCACTGTGGTCAATAGACCAAGTTAGTTCTGCTGCTTCTTCTTTCGATATAGCGGTCAGATTTTTAAAGACGTCACCTGATAGTGCATTAATGTCATTTTGGATTGAATCTTGAGCTGGTGCCTTCGCCCAACTAGTGGTTGTAAAACCTAAAACAGCAATAATTGCTGTAAAAAAATGGATTTTTCTTGTCATGTTTCCTGTGTTAATCAGAAATATGCTGCGAAGATATTTGAGAGACTTGAATTAATCGAAATACCCATGTTAAGGAAACATTATCAAATTGAACGACTGTTACCTTTACATTAACCATGTGTTAACTATGTTAACGGTGAATTAAAATTTATTCATATTTGCCGACTGGAACTAAAGCGATTTAATATGAGGTATTATTTTACAATCTGTCTAATAGCTATCAGTTTAAGCAGTTTTTCCCAAAGAATTATCGATGCTCCTTTCGGTAAGGGCTTGTACAACGTTATTGCTGCAGACAGTTCTTGGAGTATGCGTTTTGGTTTACGGTTTCAAACTCAATTTAATGGGAACTCAACTATTTCGGAATCGTTAGGCGTTCATAATAGCACATCTCAATTTTTAATTCGTAGAGCCAGGTTAAAGTTCGACGGCTTTGCATTTTCTCCAAAATTGAAGTATAAAATGGAGCTGGGTTTATCTAATAGAGATTTAGGTAAAGCAAATGGTACTACAAATTTTGCTCCTAGGATGATTCTTGACGCTGTTGTAAAATGGAATTTTTATAGAAACTTTGAGGTGTGGGCTGGGCAAACTAAATTGGCCGGTAATAGAGAACGTGTTATTTCATCAGCTAATTTGCAGTTAGTGGATCGCTCTTTGCTCAATAGCGTCTACAATATCGATCGAGATGTAGGAGTTCAGTTAAGACATCACATTAAGCTTAATCAATTTCTTGTAAAAGAGGTCTTTTCAATTTCACAGGGTGAAGGTAGAAATTTAGTTCAAGATAATTTGGGTGGACTTCAATACACTTCAAGGGTTGAAATACTTCCATTCGGAGCATTTAAAGGCAAGGGCGATTATAAAGGAGGGGACCTTGTAAGAGAGCAGAAACCAAAATTGGCCATCGGTGCAACTTACGACTATAATGATAGAGCTGTAAAAACTAAGAGCAACCAAGGAAGTTATATGGTCGATGCTTCTAGTAATAATGAAATTGGATTTTTTCAATCGAATATTACAACGATTTTTGGAGACTTAATGTTCAAGTACAAAGGCTTGTCTTTTATGGGAGAGTACGCGTATCGTGATGCCAATAAGGTGAATCATTTTGGAGCTGATTCAATTTCTTCTGCTACAGTTTATGTTGGCGATGGAGTCAATTTGCAAGCAGGATACCTTTTCAAAAATAACTGGGAAGTTGCAGGCCGGTATACTCAGATAAATCCACGAATTGAAAGCGGAATTAATCAGGTACAGCAATACACATTGGGGCTTTCGAGGTACATCGTTGGTCATGCTCTTAAAGTTCAAACAGATGTTAGCTACAAAGCTACAGAGGGAAGCGATGTAGGAGAGATCATGTATCGACTACAAATTGATCTGCATTTCTAGCTATTTTCAAGACAGAACGCCTGAAAAGGAATCATTTTTGTCGTTGTCAGTGTGATTCTTGATATATTAGCATTATGGAGATTAAGATTTTACTTGTTGAAGACGACACTAGTTTGGGATTCATTATTGCTGATCAACTCAAATCTGATGGGTACAAAGTAACATTGTGTTCGGATGGAGCTGAGGGATTTAAGCGTTTTAATGAGGATACATTTCATATGTGTATTTTCGATGTTATGATGCCCAAAAAGGATGGTTTTTCTCTGGCTAAAGATGTGCGTAAAATCAATTCCGATATTCCTATTTTATTTCTCACCGCTAAGTCAAATGATGAAGATAAAGTAGAGGGTTTTAAATCTGGTGGAGACGATTACTTGACAAAGCCTTTTAACCTGGAAGAATTGCAATTGAGAGTTGCTGCCTTGTTAAGACGAGTAAACATAACTCCAAAAGCGGAGGATGCAAGTCAATACGAAATTGGTGACTATACTTTTGATACACTAAACTTCGAATTGAAGCATGCTGAATTTGAAAAGGTGCTGACGAAAAAGGAAGCGCAAATTCTTAAGATTTTATGTCAGTTTATGAATCAAGTGGCTCCACGTGAGGTGGTTTTAAATGCTGTTTGGGGACAAGATGATTACTTCGTAGGTAGAAGCTTGGATGTCTTCATCACGAAATTAAGAAAGTATCTAAAACATGACGATCGCATTCAGATTTCAAACGTGCATGGAATTGGATTTAAATTGGAAATAGAAAAATGAAAACACTACTAGTTGTAATAGGATTACTTTGGTCTTCATTAACATTTGCGGATCAACTTGCATATATTTCAAAAGCTGAGGCTGATGAAGCAGTGGAAATGATACAAAAAATGAAATCTATTTATCTTTTCTGCGGATGCTGCTCGCTGGTAGAGCCGATCAAAGTTAAACCAACAAAAGTGTATGCAGAATACACAAATTATGAGGACTATTACGAAGTTATCATTGAGTATATCGATGATCAAGGAAATACGGTAACTGATCATCTTGACCTAGCTTATGTGTGGAAAAAGAAACTATTTGGATATAAAACGATCGGTCAATTAATGGGATTAGAACACGATTATTGTGTGAAGCCGAATGACTGGGATAATCCTAAACACATCGAGAAAGATATCTAATGACTTACATTTTACACTTGGAAACTGCAACTAAAGTTTGTTCGGTTGCACTATCGAAGAATGGAGAATTGGTTCAGTTGAAAGAAACTGAAGAGGATGGATATTCACACGGTGAAAACTTAACTTTGTTTATCCAAGATGTGCTGAATAAAGAAGGAATTTCTTCAAGTGAATTGTCGGCAGTGTCCGTAGCTTCTGGCCCAGGGTCATATACTGGTTTGAGAATTGGAGTCTCAACTGCGAAGGGTATTTGCTTTGGTGCCGATTTACCATTAATAGCAATCGACGCCCTTTCCGCTTTGTGTGAAGTGGCCCGAGAGAAGTTTCCATCTGATTCGATTTGTGCAATGATTGATGCACGTAGAATGGAAGTATTTTCGATGATCCAAAATGGAAATCGAGAAATCATTAAACCTATTTCAGCGGATATTATCGAGGAAGATTCATATTCTGAATTTGAGCCTTTTGTTTATGTTGGAGATGGTGCAGAAAAATTAAATGAGATTTGGTCAAACAGGTCTCAGTTGAAGACTGATTTAAGTATAAAATCATCAGCTAAGGGACAAGTAAAAGTTGCTTTTGAAAAATTCCAGAAAAGCGAATTTGAAGACATGGCTTACTTTGAACCGTTCTATTTGAAGGATTTTATTGCTGGAGTCAAAAAGAAGTAATCAACTAAACCAAACATATGAAACTAATACTACTAACAATTGCAACAATTGTGGGAATGGCTATTCCTGCAGAACTAGATTTTTCTGGAATGGAGCCGGCAACTATGGCTATCGAATCAGAAGAAGGAACGCTGACGCTTTTAACATCTGAAAAATGTTTTTCAACTGTTGGAGAAAATATGTCGAGAATCTCCATTAAAGGAACTGAAGCTGATGTGAAAATTAAAGCGAACTTGCCATTCAACTTCTATGTTCGAAGAGACCCAACAAAAAAAATGCTGACTTTCTCAATCGTTAAATTAGAGAACAATGGCAAGAAAAGAGTTGCGCAATACAACTCAGTTACCGGTAAAAAGATTACTGCGTATCGCGTTGGAGGTGGTGAAGTCAATGCGCAACTGAAAATCATGCGATTTAGATTTGAAGGATTACCTCCAGGAAATTACTGCGCCATCTTCAAAAATGTCTATAACGGTAATTTCACAATGTTGGGGGATTATCCCGCAAATGCTTGCTTCTTTGATGTAATTGAATAAACTCAACTTTTATCGTTCCCTCATTTCGAAAATTTCAGTTAATTTTAATTGATGATGTTTTCGGAGAAAATAAAACGTACGAGTAGACCATTTGTGGTGGCTGGGCCGTGCAGTGCAGAGAGTGAGGAGCAAGTACATCAAATTTGTACAGAGATAGCTGAAAATAGTGAAGTGCATTTGCTACGAGCTGGAATTTGGAAACCGAGAACTCGACCGAATAGTTTTGAAGGATTAGGGGATATTGCGTTGCCTTGGTTGGTAAATGCGGGCAAATCTGTCGGACTTCCAACAACAACTGAGGTGGCGAATGCAAAGCATGTTGAGTCTGCCTTAAAAGCTGGAATCGATGTACTCTGGATCGGTGCAAGAACTACAGTGAACCCTTTCACTGTTCAGGAAATTGCGGATGCGTTAGCTGGAACGAACATTCCCGTTATGATCAAAAATCCGGTTAATCCAGATTTACAATTGTGGTTAGGTGCTTTTGAACGTTTCGAAAAAGCAGGAATGAATGATCTTACTGCAATTCATCGTGGATTTTCAGTTTACAATCACCCGAAATATAGAAATGTTCCAAGCTGGGAGATTCCAATTGCTTTAAAAGAACAACGACCTGAAATTCCTATCATTTGCGATCCAAGTCACATTACTGGACGAAGAGATTTACTCGCTGAAGTGAGTCAAAAAGCTATGGACTTAAGTTTTGAAGGATTGATGATAGAAACACACCCAAATCCGGATCAAGCGTGGTCGGATGCGGCTCAACAGGTTACGGCTGCGGGACTAGAAACTATTCTTTCGGGATTAGTACTTCGTCATGAGGAACTTTCATCAGATGATATGTCCGTGCTGGAGGAAATGCGAAGTAAAATCTCAATTCTGGATGATCGTCTTTTTGAAATCCTTGGCGCTCGTATGCAGTTAAGTGAGGATGTTGGTCGTTTTAAAAGAGAAAATAATATTACCATTCTCCAACAGGAGCACTGGACGAAAGTGATCGCAGCTAGATTGGAGAGAAGAGGAGAGTTTCAACTAACACAACAATTTGTTCGACAAATAATGGATGCGATTCACCAAGAGTCGATTCGCCACCAAACGAAAATCATGAACCAAGAAATCGTGAAAAAACATGATCAAAAGGGTTCATAAGGAATTTTTGAAAGGAGCAATCGTTGTTCCCCCATCTAAAAGTGATAGTCAGCGAGCACTACTGGCTTCGGCTTTGGATAAAGGAGAAACACAATTAATTGGTGTTGGTTCTAGCGCTGATGAACAATCCATGCTAAAGAATATCGAGGCGCTAGGAGCTGTTATCAACCGCGTTGGTCAAAACGAATTAATTATTCACGGGATTCAAGAGTTTCCTGATTATGCTGAGTTGAATGCTGGAGAAAGTGGACTTGGAGTTCGACTAATAACGGCTGTTTGTGCAGCAAATCTAGGTCATTTCTTAATAAACGGAGAAGGATCATTGTTGAGTCGACCACAAGGATTTTTTGAAGATCATTTGTCTCAATTAGGGGTAAAGGTCAAAACTTCTAATGGTAAATTACCGATCGAAGTTTCTGGGGGAATGAAAGGTGGACATATAGAGATCGACGGAAGTCTTTCTTCTCAGTTTTTATCTGGTTTATTGATGGGATTGCCGCTTATTTCTGAGGATTCAGAATTGGTGGTTAGAAATCTGAAGAGTATTCCGTACGTAAGGATGACCATGGATACGCTAAGTCGATTTGGAATTGCTTGTTCAACGAGCGATTTCGAACATTTTTCGGTTAAAGGAAATCAAGTTTATTCGTGTTCGAAATATACGGTCGAAAGTGACTGGAGTTCTGCAAGTTATTGGTTGGTGGCTGCAGCTTTGGGACATGAAATTCAGATTCAAGGCTTATCACTGGAAAGTTATCAAGCGGATATCAAAATGTTAGATGCTTTGGTGAATGCCAATTGTTCAATAACGGCGGATGAAAATGGAATTGTTGTTGATGGATCGTATCGAAAGGCTTTTTCTTTTGATGCAACGCACAGTCCGGACTTATTTCCTGCATTGGTGACTTTAGCCGCATTTTGTGATGGTGATTCCTATATTTTTGGTGTACATCGACTCAAGAATAAAGAAAGCGATCGTGGCTTGGCGCTGCAAACGGAATTTGAAAAGTTAGGACTAGCAATTTCCATCGATGAAGACGTGATGATTGTTCACGGTGGGGTTAAACTTCAATCAGCTAAGGTTGATGCGCACAACGATCACAGAATTGCGATGTGTTTAGCAATAGCCGGACTTCAAATTGAAGATGGGATCGAAATTAGTGGTGCTGAATCAGTCAGTAAGAGTTATCCAGAATTTTGGGAACATCTGGAAGGGTTGATTAGTTAAAATCTTCGCTCGTAAATTCCCAATCTTTCACGGCCTCAAATCGAGCTTGTGCTTCTTTGTTCGACGGGTGTTGAAGTAACGATTCAACCGTAACAGTTGGGACTTCATTCTCCAGCAAATCTTCTTTCAAATAAATAAAATTGAATCCTAACTCATTCGATCCAACTAAACGATAACCTTTGTGATTGGCTAATTTCGTCATGGCAACAGGTGAAGCTCCGTGATAAGTTGGGTGTTTCCCAGGATACATATAATTTGGATCGTAAGGAACAATAATATCGTTCATTCCAAACTCGTTGTGCGTTTCGATGATAACCACTTGCGGTTGAATTACATCAATTGCTTTCCAAACCCAATAATCATTTCCATCAATATCAATCGATAGCAAACCAATTTCTCCTTTCAATCCTGCTGATCCGATCAATTCGTTGATATTCTCTGCAGTGATCATTCCTTGCTTGAAAATAGGCGCTTTTCCAGTCGAATTACGGTGGCGATCAAAGAAATAACGACCGCGATCTAACGCTTTTTCATTTCCATCGAGGAACAAACCATTAAATCCGTGGTGATAATATAAATTGCCCGAATTACTATTGATTCCGTCATCTGATCCGAATTCAACAAACGTTTTTTCTGTCATTCCAAGTAACGAAAAAAGGAACAATAATTTTCCATCTTCTTCGAACTGAGAAAAGACTTTTCTTCCAGTAGTTTCAATTTTAGGTAAACTTCCTTCAGATTGAAGTGTTTGGTAATTGTTGACCAAATCCTGTTGAATTGCCGTTTCTTTTTCGTCAAGTAAATGCTTGACTTTGTAGTATTTCAAATACTTTTTTAAGTAGTGTTTTATCGTGCTCATCAACTTGGTCTATACCTACAAATATAATGGAATTGGCGACTGATCACCGAAAAAGTAGGTGTTGTTCCATCAGATTTTGACATCTTTGTTACAAACAATTGTATATGACACTCAAAGAAACCATTCAAGCCGTAGAAACTTTCCATGATGCGTTCAAAATTGAAAATAATTACGAACCAACCGCTCAATTATCACAGCAAGATTACGAATTGCGTCACCGATTGATGCATGAGGAAAATGAAGAATATTTGGAAGCTGCTCAGAATGGTGATATCGTAGAAATTGCAGATGCTTTGGGAGATCAATTGTACATTTTGTGTGGAACGATCTTAAAGCATGGTTTACAGCATAAAATCGAAGAGGTTTTCCAAGAAATTCAGCGATCAAATATGAGTAAGTTGGATGAAAATGGTCAACCAATCTACCGTGAAGATGGAAAAGTGATGAAGTCGGATTTGTACTTCAAGCCTGATATCAAGTCGATTATAGAAAAATAATGGATCAACGCTTTAATCTTCGTGTATACGCCATCATTGTGAATGAAAACGATGAGGTGTTAGTTTCTGATGAGCGAAGAAATGGCGTTTCATTTACGAAATTTCCTGGTGGCGGACTCGAGTGGGGTGAAGGTATCAAAGATTGTATACAACGAGAAATTAAGGAAGAACTTAATCTTGATTGCGAAGTAAGTCAGTTGTTTTATGTAACTGATTTCTTTCAGCAATCTGCATTTCGCAAAACCGATCAGCTCATTAGTTTTTATTATCGAGTATCAGTTGATGAGAAAAAAGTTCCCGTTTCTAATCACGAAGTTCCATTAACAGAAGAAGGCGAAAAATTTAGATGGATAAAAAAAGGTGAACTGTCCGAAGATCAATTCACCTTTCCTATAGATAAAATTGTTGCTCAGAAGTTGTGTTATTCAACAACTAAGATGTAATTGTTTTTCTTTCCTTTTCCGAGAAGAACGTATTTGTCGTTAATCAATGTTTCTTCCGAAATGGTGTAATCTTCCGTTACTTTCTCTTTGTTAACTGAAATAGCATTTCCTTTCAATTCCCTGCGCGCTTCACCATTCGACTTCAAGAATCCAGTTTTGGCTGACATTGCATCGATAATTCCTAATCCCTTTTGAATTTCTGAACGAGAAACAGTTGCTTGAGGAACCCCATCGAAAATCGCGAAGAAATCTTTTTCAGAAAGCGAACGTAAATCATCCGCAGTTGATTTCCCAAACAAAATCTTCGAGGCAGCGATAGCAGTTTTCAACGCTTCTTCTCCGTGAACGCGCGTCGTGATATCATCAGCAAGAGCTTGTTGCAACTTACGCATGTGTGGTGCTTCATCGTGCTCTGCAATCAACGCTTCAATTTCTTCTTTTCCTTTCAGCGTAAATATTTTGATGTAGTTCTTCGCATCTTCATCCGCGGCATTGATCCAGTATTGGTAAAACTCGTATGGAGATGTTTTTTCTGGATCTAACCAAACACTTCCACCAGCAGTTTTTCCGAATTTCGTTCCGTCTGCTTTTTTGATGAGTGGAGTAGTCACAGCGTATGCTTCGCCACCTCCTTTTCGGCGAATTAATTCTGTTCCAGTAACGATATTTCCCCACTGATCAGATCCACCTAACTGAATGATACACTCTTTGTGCTTATTCAAATGGTAGAAATCGTATCCTTGAACCAATTGGTAAGAGAATTCCGTAAATGACATTCCAGATTCCAAGCGCGACTTCACCGAGTCTTTCGCCATCATGTAATTCACCGTAATGTGTTTTCCAACGTCGCGAATGAATTCCAAGAAACTCATGTCTTTAAACCAATCGTAATTGTTGACCATTTCCGCTGAGTTGTCTCCCGAGTTGAAATCCAAGAATTTTTCCAATTGAGCCTTCACGCAAGCAACGTTGTGATTCAATGTGTCAGCATCCAATAAATTTCTTTCTTGCGATTTCCCAGATGGATCTCCCACCATTCCAGTGGCTCCACCAACTAAAGCATACGGTTTATGACCTGCACGTTGGAAGTGAACTAAAGTCATAATTTGCACCAAGTGACCGATGTGCAACGAATCAGCCGTTGGATCGAAGCCAATATATCCGGCAGATACTTTTTTATTCAGTGCTTCCTCCGTTCCTGGCATCATATCGTGGATCATTCCTCTCCACTGCAATTCTTCAATAAAATTCTTTGGCATTTTCTTACTTATTGGTCAAGCGCTTAAACGCTTCTTCTAATGATTCTTGTTCTTTTCTTAATGTCAAAATCAACAAATCGTGATCTTGTGCGAATTTGGAAATCGCTTTTCTCAGGTCCACTGTTTCTTTCGATTCTAACAACCACCCTTCTTGGATATTTTCCACTTTGGAAACTCCAGCAATTTTTGAAAGTTGGTTGCGACTCACATTTCCTTCAAACTCCACATATACAGTTTGTACTTCGTGGTTGTATTGAATATCTTTTGCTTTGTTATCAGCAACGATTTCTCCTTTGTTGATAATCACTACACGATCACAAATGGCTTCCACTTCCTGCATAATGTGCGTTGAGAGCATCACTGTTTTTTCTTTTCCGATTTTCTTGATCAGCTCACGGATTTCAGCCAATTGATTTGGATCTAGTCCTGAAGTTGGCTCGTCGAGGATCAATACTTCCGGGTCGTGAATGATGGCTTGCGCTAATCCCACTCGTTGACGATATCCTTTCGAAAGCGCGCCGATTTTTTTATTCTGTTCCACTTCAAGTCCAACAGCTTTTACCATTTCAGCTACGCGATCGCGAACATTGTCTACTTTGTAGATTTTACCCACAAATTCCAAATATTCCTTCACATACATGTCGAGATAAAGTGGATTGTGTTCTGGAAGATATCCGATCTTTTTTCGCGTATCTAAACTGTCCACCGAAACAGGCATCCCACAAACAGAAACGCTTCCTGAAGATGCCGGAATGTATCCTGTCAAAATCTTCATGGTCGTCGACTTACCAGCTCCATTCGGACCTAAGAAGCCCAAAATTTCACCATTGTTGACCTTGAAAGAAATGTCTTTCACCGCCGCTTGATCGCCATAATATTTAAACAGGTTTTTTACCTCTATTGACATGTCGTTTTATTTGAAAAGCGAATTTAAACAATATTCGAGGATTAGCCATTCGGATTGTGTTAGAATACAAGGTGTTTTTACATTCCTAACTGTCTAAATTGTATCTTTGAAACAATGGAAGGAAAAGTCTTAAAGTCGACCGGGAAATGGTACATCGTGGAGATGGAAAATGGAGATGTGGTGAATTGTCGTATTCGTGGGCGATTGAGGCTAGATGGATTAAAAACGACCAATCCGATTGCTGTTGGAGATATCGTTACAGTTTCTGAACCGCAAGATGATGAAGGAAATCGGGTAATCGAAGATTTTCTTCCAAGAACGAATTACATTGTTCGAAAGTCGACGAATTTATCGAAGCAAAAGCAAATTTTGGCAGCAAATATCGATCGCGCTTATCTTTTAGTGACGATTCATTCGCCCGAAACACATTTGGCTTTTATTGATCGATTTTTGGTCTCGGCGGAGTCGTTTCGAATTCCGGTAACCTTACTTTTTAATAAAATCGATTTGTACAACGAGGATGAATTGGAGTATATCGATGCTTTGTGTTTTATGTACGAGAATATCGGTTATCCATGTGTGAAAATCTCTGCTTCGAATAAGGAGAATGTTGACTTTTTGAAAGATGAGATCAAAGGAAAACAAGTGATGATTTCCGGACATAGTGGTGTTGGAAAAAGTACATTGGTGAATGCTATCGACCCTTCACTGAACCTTCGAACTGGAGAAATTTCGAAAGCCCATCAACAAGGTCAACATACCACCACTTTTGCTGAAATGCATAAACTCTCTTCTGGTGGATACATTGTCGACACACCTGGAATTAGAGCTTTTGGAATTGTTGATCTGGACAAAGAAGTGATTTCGCACTACTTCCCAGAAATGCGAGCGTTGATGCATGAATGTAAATTCAACAACTGTCAACACATAAACGAACCAAAGTGTGCGGTAAAAGCTGCGTTGGAGGCGGGAGAGATTGATGAAAGTCGCTACATGACATACATTCAATTGATGGAAGAAGATCAGTCGGAAACGTATCGAAAAAATGATTTTGCATGAGAGTATGTGTGCAGCGCGTTAGTGAAGCAAGTGTAAAAGTTGATGGACAGATCATCGGTCAAATCGATCGTGGGTTAATGACTTTATTGGGAATTGAGGCCAAAGATGATCAAAATGATATCGATTGGTTAGTGCAGAAATTAATGAATCTTCGAATTTTCAATGATGAAGAAGGAAAGATGAATCACTCAGTTCTCGATGTTCAAGGAGATTTTTTAGTGATCAGTCAGTTCACCTTGCATGCATCCACGAAGAAAGGAAATCGACCAAGTTATATCAAAGCAGCGCGACCAGAACAAGCAATTCCCCTGTATGAGCAATTTGTGGAGACGTTGAAACTGAAATCGAATCGCAAAGTGGAGACAGGTGAGTTTGGAGCGGACATGAAAGTTAGTTTGGTGAACGACGGTCCGGTAACGATTTGGATGGATTCGAAAAACAAAGAGTAATGGAAATTAAAGAAGCACAAAAATTAGTCGACGATTGGATTAAAGAATTCGGTGTTCGTTACTTTGATGAATTGACCAATACGGCGATGCTTATGGAAGAAGTCGGTGAGGTAGCACGAATCATGGCGCGTCGTTACGGAGAACAAAGCGAGAAGGAAAGTGATAAAAACAAAGATCTTGGTGACGAGATGGCGGATGTACTTTTCGTATTGATTTGTTTAGCGAACCAAACGGGAATTGATTTAGAAGAAGCGGTTCGCAAGAATTTGGAGAAAAAAACGAAACGAGATCACTCACGCCATAAAGAAAACGACAAACTTCAGTAATTCGGATATTCTATTTTCCAAAGGAACAAACCATGTCCAGGAACTGATTTCGAAGCTGCTTGACGGTCTTTTGCATCTAAAATCGTTCTGACTTCAGCCGGCTCAAATCGACCGAGACCAACATCGACTAACGTACCAACAGTTGCTCTCACCATATTTCTTAAAAAACGATCAGCTGAAATTTCAAAATAGGCATCATGATCGCCAGTTTTCACCCATTCAGCTTTGGTAACATCACAGATATTTGTCTTTACGTCCGTGTGTAATTTTGACAAGGAAGTAAAATCTTGTTTACCGAGAATAATTTTTGCAGCTTCATTCATCTTCTCGAAATCCAATGCTTTTGGCAAATACCAACTTAACTCATTTTTAAAAGGATCTTTCTTTTGGTGAATGAAATAGCGATACGTTCTTTGTGTGGCAGAAAACCGAGCATGTAAATCTTCGCCAACAGGAGTTATCGAAAATAAGGCAATAGAATCTGGAAGCATCTTGTTGAGTTTGTACACGTAATTTTCAGGGTCTTCCAATTCTTCAAGATCAACATGAATCATATAATGATGCGCATGCACACCTGTATCTGTTCTTCCGCAGCCAACAATTTGAACGGGAACATTAGAATTTAACCGTGTCATCGCCGATTCAATTTCTTCCTGCACAGAAGTTACCTTCGGCTGACGTTGCCAACCAAAAAAATCTCGTCCATTATATGCCAGTTCGATGAAATACCGTTGCATGGGACAAAGATAAAACTATTCAGATGTCAATTGTTGAATTGTAATTCACGAAGAAAGATTATATTTAGTCATGCCGTTTAACCGATTGAATCATAATATTCTTGGCGAAATTCGTCCGCGATTTGCACTCAAAGTTGGGTGTGATCCTGAAGGAGCTATGAAAACGATCGAAGCTTCACTTCAGAAAGATAAAACGGTGACAGGAGAGCAATCAAACAATTTAACTTTTTTACGCATCCCAAGTTGGGACAGGCATTATTGGTCGCCTGAGATGACCGTGCGTATCGAGGTAGAAGAATACTCCGATTTCACGAAAGTTTCTTGTTTAGTTGGACCGATGCAATCAGTTTGGGCGTTGTGGGCCTTTATTTATTCTTCGATCGCTTTGGTAACGGTTTTTGGTGGAATTTTCGGACTAGTTGAATACAATCAATATGGTGAAAGTCCATGGTTGTGGGTAATACCAATTGGTATTCTTGGAATTTCCTCGGCTTTCGTCGCAGCGAAAATTGGACAACGAAAAGGCCGTGATCAAATGCTACACCTGATCAGTTTCTTGTATCACAGTCTCAACGACTGCACCGAAGTTGAGCGATTAAACGAGCGTTGATTATTCCGTTGGGAACTTGAATCCTGTCATATCAATCTCATAAAGATCGATACTTGCTTTGTCACCGATAATTTCATATCCAGCAACAAAAGCTTTATTATTTTCTACCGAGTAAACGAAATGAGTGTCGTTGTTTACGGTGTTAATTCCAGGACCTAAGTTCACAGGAGTTCCCCATTCGCTTCCTTTGTTCTCTACAACATAAATGTCAAGTCCACCCATACCCGTGTGACCGTTAGAACTAAAGAATAAATAACGTCCATCTGGAGTAATGTAAGGAGTTGTTTCTCTTCCCGTTGTGTTGATTGTCATAGGAAGTGGTTTTGCTGTTCCCCAACCTTTTCCTGATCGCTCAACCATGTAGATGTCAGTTGAACTTTTATCTCCCTTTCTATCAGAAACAAAATACATCGTATTTCCATCCGCAGTTAATGTGGCAGACCCTTCAAAGTAAGAAGTGTTGATTGATTTATTTTTGATAATTTTTGGAGTATTCCATGTTCCTTTATTGTTCTTTTTAATCTCGCAAAGATCTGAACCTTTTGTTGTTTTGCGTGCGTCAGTCGCTGTATTATTTAGCGTCATTACGGCAAATAGCGTATCTGGAGAAACATAATTGATTGCGTCAAAACCATCCGAATTTAATCGACCTAATTCGTTAGTGACATTTTCCCACATTTGTGTTTCTTCATTCCAAGTCGCTCGGTAGATATCTTCAAAATATTGTTGGTCATCTGGATTTAATTTACCTCCCGTTGTGTTACTTCTTCGTGATGTAAAGTAAACGGTATTTCCGTCATCTAAAAGTACAAGGTTGTAATCATCATAACCTGAATTGATATCCCCTCGTGCTCTTTCTCGTGTAAAATTTACTGGACCAGCCATTGCTTCTTTCGCAAATTTCACTTCTTCAATTAATTGCTCAACCCACAATTCTTTCGAACGACGTTTAGGCATTTTCTCAAGAGCTAATTCGTAATTAATCAGCGCTGTATCCAAGTTTCCTAATCGGTGGTAAATACATCCAAGTGAGAAATAAATTTCATCATCAACTTTATCTCCTCCTTGACGAACAGCTTCTTTGGCATATTTCAAAGCATATCCATAGTTGTTTAATCGATAATGACATTGTCCAACCCAGTATGAAGCTTTCCAACTGTTCTCATCTTTCACTGATGCCTGACGAAATTTGATTAACGCGTCTTTAACACGACCTTCAGAAAACATTGTTTTTCCTTCCTCGATCAAGTATGCTGCCGAAGCTTTATCGATGACATTAGTGGTACTATCAGGCGGTGTAATTGCATTTGAGTTTAACGAAATAAACAGAGTAATTACTAAAAATAGTAGCGTTGATAATGCGTTTTTCATGTTCGTTTTAGTTTGTTTGACGGTCAGTGCCTTGCAAAAGTTATGCAAAAGAAAATAAAAATTTATTGAATTCGCTCTATTTAACGAAGTTATTCTTCGCTAGCCACATGTTTGTTCGTGCTAAGATCCACTAAATCGTGCATTCCGATAGTCGCTGCAATGATCGCCAAAATTGGAGCAGTAGATGCCGAGATCCATAAAAGTAAATTGAGAGAAAATTTCCCTAGACTACCCCAGAAGTCGGTGCTAAACGAACTGAAATTGAAGAAGATTTCGATATCTACAGGGACTAAAATCAGAACGGAATAGAGTGCACCAATTACAACGGCCATACCACGATTTTTCCGAACGAAGACTACACTTTCATCCATCGATAGTCGTCGTCTTTCATTGATATAATCCATAAATGAGAAACCGTAGTAATAGAAACCAATCACGAAAGTCAGGTAAAAAATAGGAGAGGAACGTGGGTCATCCCATCCAAAGTAAGAAACAATTAAAATGATCAAAAAGAAGAAATACTCCCACATTAAATTACGTACAACAATACTCATTGCTCGCTTTACATCTGAAACCAATTGCTGGAAGTCCCACGGATACTTATTTCCCGTTAAAATATATTCCGTTTTCATGCTGAGGTGAGAAAGCAACGGAGACAAGATTGTTACTACCAGATATTTGGAGAACTTCATTAAAAGAACAGCGATTGAAATTTCCAAGAACAGATATAAAATGTACCAAACAATCTCATTAACGTTCTCTGCTGACGTTGGAAATCGGTGCGATTTTATGGCAGCTCCTATTGAATAAATGACAAGCATTAAAAGTGCTGGAATGATCAAATACCAGTACAAACGATGTTCAATCATAAACTTAATCGCCTTCCAGTACGATTTAAATCCAAAAAGCATGTTCTTGAAGAAGCGCATTGTCCAAAATTAATCAAAGAACTGCTAAAACGATTATTCATTTGGCTTTTGTATCTTTGCACTTTCAAATTTTTAGGTGATTCAATAAAAAAGATCATGAATTTTACTCCACTTACAGCCATTTCGCCAATCGACGGAAGGTACCAATCAAAGACAACAGAGTTACAACGTTACTTCTCAGAATTCGGTTTGATCCGTTATAGAGTAATAGTTGAAGTTGAATACTTCATCGCTATGGTAGAAACTGGCGTGAAGGCTTTGGCCGATTTCCCAAAGGAAAAGTACACTGATTTAAGAGCGATTTGCGAAAACTTTTCGGAAGAAGATGCTTTGTGGATTAAAGACATTGAAAAAACAACCAATCACGATGTGAAAGCAGTTGAGTATTTCGTGAAGGACCAAATGACAAAGTTGGGACTTGAAAAATATTTGGAGTTTGTTCACTTCGGGTTGACTTCTCAAGATATCAATAACACATCAATTCCACTTTCGTTGAAAGAAGCAATTTCGGAACAATATTTACCGTTGTTGAATGAAGTGATTGATACGTTGGCTGGATTAAGTAAAGACTGGAAAGATGTTTCCATGTTAGCAAAAACTCACGGTCAGCCAGCATCACCTACACGTTTAGGAAAAGAAATTCAAGTTTTCGTTGAGCGACTTTCAGTTCAAAGAGATCAATTATTGAATGTACCTTATTCAGCAAAATTTGGTGGGGCTACTGGAAACTTCAATGCACATCACGTTGCATTTGCAGAAAATGATTGGGTGACTTTTGCAAATCAGTTTGTGAATGATATTCTTGGGTTGAACAGAAGTCAAACTACGACTCAAATTGAACACTACGATAATCTTGCAGCTCTTTTCGATTGCATGAAGCGCATCAATACAATTATTTTGGATTTAGATCGCGATATGTGGACGTACATTTCAATGGAGTACTTCAAACAAAAATTGAAGGAAGGTGAAGTAGGATCGTCGGCAATGCCGCATAAAGTAAATCCAATCGATTTTGAAAATTCCGAAGGAAATATTGGAATTGCGAATGCATTGTTTGAGCACCTTGCAGCTAAATTACCTGTCTCAAGATTACAACGCGATTTAACAGATTCAACTGTGTTAAGAACAATCGGAATGCCATTGGCACATACATTTATTGCTTTCAAATCAACTTTGAAAGGGTTGAGTAAATTGTTGTTGAACGTTGACGCATTTGAAGCCGATCTAGAGAAAAACTGGGCGGTAGTTGCTGAAGCAATTCAAACTGTACTTCGTCGTGAAGGTTTCCCTAAACCTTACGAAGCATTGAAAGGATTGACGCGCAAAAATGAAGCTGTGACAAAAGAAACAGTGCATGCTTTCGTTGATACATTGGAAATTTCTGATGAATTGAAGCGAGAATTAAAACAAATAACACCGCATAACTATACAGGTATACAACTTGTTCACTAATACACAAAAATGAAAAAAACAACTAAAATTCTTGCAATGGCAATGTTGCTGTTGTCAAGTACTAACCTAACCGCACAAGGAAATGTACAATGGGGCGACCTCGAAAAAAGTGAGGGCCGTTTGATTGATATCTTACCAAGAAATGCGAATGATTTCTTTGCTTTGAGAAGATCTGGAAAAGGATCGGTTTTCTCTAAATTAATGGCAACACGTCATGTTGGGATGGCTGCTGCTGCTGCTGGAAAGTTTGAAATAAAAGTAAATGGAAGTCCAGCAACATATGAAGGTTCAGCAATACTTGGTGAGAAATACGTGGTATTCTTATCTGATAAGGATAAAAAAAGTGATCAGAACTCATTTTTCCTCCAAGAGTATTCGAATGAAATTGAACCAGTTGGACCTACTATCGAATTGGCATCCTACGATATGTCAGATCGTAAAAGAAGATTTCAGGGAGACTTTAAGTTTAGACAATCTAGAGACCGTGAGTACCTTGCCGTAATTTGGACTCTTCCAGGTCAAAAAGATGAAGAGTTTTCATATGGTTTTAGAATTCTTAACAGCAAGTTAGAGACTGTTTCAGAAGGAACTTACGAAGTACCATTTGACCAAAGAAGATTTGCCATTAATTCATTCTACTTATCAAACACAGGTGACTTATTCGTTACAGTTACTGAGTATGGAGAAGCAGAGAAGAAGGGGCTATTCAAGCATGTTGCTAACCAGAAGGCAACTCATATTTATCAAATTACCGAAGAAGGATTGGACGATATGGTGATTGATTTGGAAGGTAAAAGAATCCGTCAGATGGCCGTAAACTCCGATAACAACCAGATTTTTACTATTGCTGGTATTTATGGAGAACCTGATAAAGGAGGTGTAAAAGGATTGTTCTATTTAAAACTAGACTTCAAAAACAAAGAGATTACTACAGAAGGTTTTGATGAGTTCGGTGATGACTTTATTACGCAAGATTGGTCGGACAGACAGAAAAATAAAATGGAGAAAAAGAAAGCGAAGGGAAAAGATGTTGAACCTAAGCTTTACAATTATTCAATGAGACAAGTTGAAGTTTTAGATGATGGCGGAATAGTTGGTTCGATGGAACAATATTATGTTGTTGTGAATACCTACAGAGACCCAAGAACAGGAGCGACAACAACAACATATACGTATTACTACAATGATATCATCACTTTTAAAGTTGGCCCTGACGGTGGATTTGACTGGAAGGAAAAATTACAAAAACGCCAAGTTTCTACAAATGATGGTGGGTACTTCAGTTCTTACTGCCGTTTCTTGGATGGTGATAAATTATACTTCATTTTCAACGATAATGAAAAGAACTACGACGAAAGTGGTGACTTTATTGATGGAGACAAATTATATAACTCAACAATTTCGAAAAGAAAAAATGTAGTTGCTGTTGTTGCAGTTGATTTAGAAGATGGGGCATACACCAGAAAGACATTCTTTAGTCGTGAAGATGTAGAATCTGTAGCAGTGCCTAGATTATTCAATGTTGATTACGTTAACAAAGAAGTTCTACTTTATACAATCAACGGTAACAAAGAGAAATTTGGAATTATGACAATTGAAGAATAATCATATTCAGTTGAATTCAAAAGTCCTGTTGGTTTCAGCAGGACTTTTTTTGTACTTTTAAGAAACGGCAAATCCTTCATGAAACAACGCTTATCCTTTTTTCTGATATTTCTTTTTTCGTACTCATTTCTGCATGGACAATTAAATGATATTAATTGGGGAGAGTTACAACGAAAAAAAGGAACGGTAAAGTATTTGATGCCGGCTGACAGCAACGAGTTTTACGCACTAAGATGGACAGGAGGAACAATCTTCGGTCACTATCAACTCACACATAATATTGGACTTGTAACTAAAGAATCTATTAATCTTAAGTCGGTGGTTGATAAGCGGATTGCCACCTTTGAAGGAGTTCGTGTAATCAATGGAAAACCAATGGTGTTTTTATCGGATAAGTTTGATGATCAACACCATTTTTACATGCAGCCATATACCAAGGACTTGGAACCAGATGGTGATCCGATAATTTTAGCGGCATATCAACTAGAACGGAAACGTAAAACTGGGTTTTTTGATGTGCGATTGTCTTCAAATGGAAAATTTTTTGCCGTTGTTTGGAATGCAGAAGGGAAAAAGGAAACAAGAGATTTATATGGATTTAAGGTTTTCGACACCGACCTTAATGTAGTTCAAGAAGGTGAGTATCCAGTGCCGTTCGACCCAGAACTGTCAGAAATTAAAGAACATTATATTTCTAATTCGGGAGACTATTTCTTGTGTATTACCGAATACATTTATGGTATTCACAATAATTTTTTCAAGAAGGATTTAGAATACAAGGCATTGCACATTTTTCATATAAATGAAGAATTAGGTCTGGAAGATTATCAACTGAACTTGGATGGAAAAAGAGTCGTAGCAATGGCACTTACAGTCGATTCAAATGATGTGTTTTCAGTAACTGGAGTGTATGGTGAAAGAGGAAGCCCTGGCGTGAATGGGATTTTCTACCGACAGGCAAACTTAAATACATCTGAAGTATTGAAAGAAGGTTTCGAAAAATTTGATGAGGATTTTATCAAACAAGACTGGCCAGAATCTGCTCAACGAAGAATCAATCGCCGCCAAAGAAAACAGATTGAGGAACCATACTTACACAATTATCGAATGCGTGATGCAATCTTTTTGGACGATGGATCAATCGTGGGGACAATGGAACAGTATTACGTTTACGTTAGAAATAGCCCAGATATGCGCTCAGGTTCGTCTTCGTCGGTTTATTATTATTACTACAACGATATCGTCATTTATAAAATCAATCCGGAAGGAACTTTTGATTGGGTAGAGAAAGTGCCGAAGTATCAAGTCTCTGTAAATGATGGAGGTCCATACAGTGGATACGAAAGTGTACTTAGCGATGGAAAAGCCTATTTCATTTTTAACGATGATGTGCGTAATTACGACTCGACCGGTCTGTATATCGATCGTGAAGAGATTTACGCTGCCAATTTTGGAAAAAGAAAAAATGCATTGGCTATCACCGAAGTGGATTTGGTTTCGGGGAAGCAAAAACGATCTGTGCTTTTCAAACGAGAAGAGACGAAAACCCTTGGTGTGCCAAAGTTGTTTAAGGTAAACTACGACTCAGGAGAGCTGATAATTTACACGATTTCGAGGAATAAAGAGAAAGTTGGTACAATGACTTTTAATTCGAATTAGGGCGCCTACGCAAGCTATCCGTCTACAATTTATAGTTAACTCAAAAGTCCTAGTTGCCGTAGTAAAACAAGGTGCTTCTTAAGTCGCAACTTTTATTCAACGGCAACACGCATTTTTATCCTTAAGCTAACCATTTTCGCCGGGGCGCTATACGCCAAGCTTCGATTTAATTTGATCTTTTTCTTCAGCAGTAAAGGTAACAACAGTAGATTGGTGCTTGAATCTTTTTTTAAGCCACTCGTCCAGTTGAGTACTATCACTAAAATATTTTCTGCATCTACCACAGATAGACAAGTGAATGCGAACAGACATGCGCTCACTAAGTGATAAGCGAACAATTTTCGACTTTTCGTGCGATTCGGTTATTTGTTGACAGCGTTTCACAGATTCCATTTGTGTTTGAGGCAATCTCGAAGCAATAATTTTGCCCGATGTATGATCACCCAAAGATTCGACGAACTGATCTCAAACTCCTTACAAATTTCTTCTGCCGTTTGTTCTTCCAAATATTTAGAAGAAATAACTCCCTTCCATTTTTTCGGTAGCGTGTCAATGCATGCCATTAACTCCTCAATTGTTTCTGCTTCGGATATTTGATCAAGCACAGTCTTCAGTTCCTCCTGATGCCCTTGGTTCTCCAACCAATGCCCAGCATTTTTATCCTGACTGAAAAAACTAGAAACAGGATCGGTATAACGCGTTTCAGCCTTACGCCAATAATCAATGATTTTACGATTCAAAATACTCGTCAACCATGTTCGGATTTTACTGCGTTTCTCAAATGTATCTAACTTTGTTAAGGCAGCAACAAAAGTATCCTGAACAAGGTCTTTAGCAACTTCAATATCGCTCAGTTTTGTCAAGGCAAAAGCCAATAGATAATCACTATGATCATCTACTAATTGAGCAGTATTGATTTCATTGGCAGCCATTATTTACCGTACTTTTTCTTAAAACGTTTCACGAATGTAAAAAGAAGCAACAATGCCGACACAAAGGAGAAACTTCTTCCGAGTACATCTCCGTAGGTCATGTAAAAAGTTGTTTTATTATTGAGCTGGACGGTTTGTTTTAATGCTGCAGGAACCCACCAGTCAGTTGATTGTAATACGTCTCCTCGTTGATTGATGAATGCACTTGTCCCAGTATTTGCTGAGCGAGCTACATATCTTCTTGTCTCAATGGCTCTTAAGCTAGCGAAGCTCATGTGCTGCTTATATCCAGGAGTATCTCCCCACCAACCGTCATTTGTAGCAATACAAATCACTTCTGCTCCGCGTTTACATTGCTCAGCTACCCAACCACCGTAAATCGATTCATAACATACTACTGGTGCAAACGTGAATTGTTTCGTTCTAAAGTTTTTTGGATGAGGTTCAACCCCTAAAGTTCCTGTTGTCCCTTCCAAATCAATCGAAAGATCTTCTAAAAATGGAAGCGAATTGGAAAATGGAATTGCTTCAACTCCAGGTACTAATTTCGATTTGTGAATGAAATAGGCTTCATTACTCTCGCTCACGAGCATTGAAGTATTGTAATTCTCGTAATATCCTGGTCCGTCTTTGAACTTAAATGAAGCACGAGAGTGTTTATTTTCAAATACACGACGAGTGGAAGCACCAATACACATCGGAACATTGTGCAAGGCTACTTTACTCTGAATTAATTTATTGAAGAAAGGATACTGTTTAATGTCCTCTTCATAAAAAGCGTAGCTCAAAGCTGTTTCGGGAAACAAGATTAAATCCGTGTTGGAATCTGCTTTCGTGGCGGCTAAATCAACCATCTTTTCAATTTGCCCTTCCATAGAAGCAACAAATTTCTCGTTATACGGATCGATGTTCGGTTGAACAACAACTATATCAACTGGTCGCTGTTCTTCTTCATAGTTAAAATAAGTGATCAACGAAATCATCATCGGAACAATAAATGAAATTCCTGCCAACCAAATAATTGGGGTTTGAACTCGCCATGTTTCACCCTTGAAGAGTACATTTTGATAAACGCGAAGAACCAGTAGATTGATGATTAATACCCAAAGTGATCCACCAAGAACACCAGAATATTCGTACCATTGAACCCAAGATGGCGTAACACTAAATGCATTTCCAAACGTTAACCATGTCCAAGAAGCTTCCCAGTGATAATGCAGATATTCAAAACTAATCCAGTAAATTAAAAGTGAAATGTATCCTTCTTTGGTACCAACAAATTTTTTCGTCAAATGGAATAATTGAAATACCAAAGACATGATTAATGTGTTCGCAACAAATGCCATAACTGAGCCCGCCGGACTTGCATTCCATACCCACCAGGTAGCTCCAACATTGTAAATCAAAAAGGTGATCAGAGCATGTGTGAACACTTTTCTAGAACGATAATTTTTGCGACTGATATAGTCTTCAACAAGCAGTAATGGAATCCACGAAATGAAAACTACTGGAGTTAAACTGCCCGTGTAAGGAAATGAGAGCACCATCAATATTCCAGAAAGTGCGCTTAACAATAATCGGTGTTTTTTCGCAAGTTGAATCACGAGCTAAAAATAGCCGAAAAAAAAGGATCGGGAGCACTAAAGTTGGATTATTCTGGTGATTCTAAGATTTGTTTAAGATTTTTTAATCCTTGCTCAAGATCAGGTCCAATAGTTTTTTCAGCATCGAAGAATAACAACATTACATTAAAGGGATATTGACTGGCCCCAAGAAATGTCCACGTAACTTCTGTGTTATTTTGGGAAGTGGCCTCTGTTGTCATATACGCCAGAGCACTCATTTTTTGTGGACTTTCAAAACGCAATTCAAAATCGATACGTTCATTATCTTCAATTGCAGTTATTTCTTGTTCTCCTGAACCGATTTCTTCTAGTTTACTGTCCCATTTTGCAATATAACCGACTTCTCCATCTTCCCCTTCAGAGTCAAGAATAATTGCAGGGTCCTTTTTCATCCAAACTGCATATTCATTTTGATGTTCGAGGTATTGGATATAATCAAATACTTGATCGGTTCTCTCATTGATTGTAATAGTACGAGTGACTTGAAAATCCTTTTTTACGAATAAGGCTGTAATCAAAATTAAAGCCGCAAGAGCAGCCACTAAGAAGAGAAATTTCTTAATTGCTTTCATAAGTAGGGTAGTTGAATTTCTTAAATGTAGCTAATGACGGCTGTAATTCAAATTATTCCATCAACCTTTAGCTAAACCGATATAGAACATCGATTAAACACATAAAAAAAGGGTTGACTCGTAAGCCAACCCTTTGTTATTTCAGAGATTCTATTCTTATTCGAATACAATCGTCATTTCTACAC
The DNA here is from genome assembly GCA_964219255.1 of Henriciella pelagia. Classification (GTDB taxonomy): domain Bacteria; phylum Bacteroidota; class Bacteroidia; order Flavobacteriales_D; family Crocinitomicaceae; genus UBA4466. The sequence continues at coordinate 209,087 of CAXPPC010000002.1, read as the reverse complement.
GTCTGTTTTTCTGACGTCCTTCAGGAGTGCTATTGTCAGCGATTGGTTGCGTTTCACCGAAGTAAAGTGCGTTCAATCGTGATGCATCAATTCCTTTAGAGATCATGAAGTTTTTCACTGCTTCAGAACGTTTCTTAGAAAGTACCAAGTTGCTTTGTGCCGCACCTACGTTATCGGTGTGTCCCGCAATTTGAAGTTTCCATTCTGGTTTCTTAACAAGTACTTCAGCAAGCTCGGTCAACGAAGGAATAGATTCTTGTTTAATGACATCTTTACCTGTCTCGAACTCTAAGTTTTCGAAGGCAGTTTTAAGAATCTCTTCTACTTCTTTTTCGATTTCAGGACATCCTTCATTTTCAACTGTACCAGGAGTGTTTGGACACTTGTCGTCTTTGTCAAGTACTCCATCCTCATCAGTATCTTGGTAAGGACAACCGTCGTTCTTAATTGGACCAGCGATGTAAGGACACTTATCATCTTTATCAAGAAGTCCATCTCCATCTGAATCTGGCCAAGGACATCCATTGTTTTCTTTTGGTCCGAACTCAGTTGGACATTCATCGATGAAGTCAAACAATCCATCACCATCTGTATCTGGACATCCGTTGTTAACTAATGGACCAGGTACATCTGGACAAGCATCGTCTTCATCTTTGATTCCATCACCATCTGTATCTGGACAACCGTTGAATGCTGCGATACCAGGTACGTCAGGACAATCATCATTTTTGTCAATAATGCTATCGTTATCAGAATCTGGACAACCGTTGAATGCACGTAAACCAAAGTCTTCTGGACAAGCATCGTCTTTATCAGGAATGCTATCGCCATCTGAATCAGGACAACCATTAAATTCTGGTAGACCAGGTGTATCAGGACATAAATCATCTAGATCTTTAATTCCATCACGGTCAGTATCAGGGCATCCACGGAATTCCCATACTCCAGGTACAACTAAACACTCATCCAATTCATCTGAAACTAAATCGCCATCAATGTCACTTGGGTGCATGTATAGAATTGGAACTCTCAATCCAGCGTAGAATTCAGCTCCTTTTATTTTTCCGGCTGCGAACAACGTTCTGAAGTCAGGAGTACCAACTGTGAGTGGTCCAAGTCGTAGACCAAGTCCAGACTTCAAACCAGAGAATTTGTTATAAGAAACTGGTAAATGAACTCCAATCCATGGGTGATCGAAACTCGGAGTTACAGAGAACTGATTTGCAACATGAACGCGATCTGCATTATTTTTAGTTGTAAGTCCGATTACCCCAGTTGCATTCACATAGAAGTGCTTCCAAATGTGATAGTCAAACTGTAAGCTCAACGCAGTTGGTGTATTCATGAAGAACGTTTTGTCTGATGAATTTGAAGTCCAATCTGCATTATTAGTGGTTAAACTATCGATAATTGAATCGAATTGTGCGAAGCTGCTAACTCCATCAAAAACTGTTAAGTCGAATAAGTTAGAAGAGTTCACTGTAAAGTCAGAAGTGATATCACCTTTAGTAAACTTCATACCACCGATGTCAACGATAGAAGCTCCCGCTCTTAATTTGTATTTATTCACATCACGACGCCAGATGTTTGTCTCACCATCCATATCGTATTTGTACTCTTTCCAGTCTGGTCTCCATTCGTATACAAAACCAAGATCAAGTCCGATACCAAATTTAGAAGCGCTACTTAATGGATTATATCCTTCTTCACCAATTTGGTCCATGTTGTTTGAATAACCATACTCGAAATCACCTTTCAAATACTGCGAAGTGTCGTCGTTGAAAAGGTTATATTCGAAATTATCTGTATGCACGTACGCAGCACTCAATCCTTGAAGGTATTTAGCCTTACCTCCGGCTTTCATGAAGTGTTCACCATCATCTTTAAGAACTTGTGAATATACGATACCATATTCCATCCAACTTAAGTGATTTACGTTCAATAACTGCTCATTAAATTGTGTATTCCAAAGTGAAGCGATATCCAAATCGTTCTCAGCAAGGATAGCCAATTTTGGATCGATGTCATCGACATTTGTTACACTTCTGAACTTGGCAGTAAATCCAACCGCAATCTTAGGATTAATGTGAAACATGAAATTGAGTGCGTCAACCTGAATGTTATTGTAGATTCCAACAGGTTTTGATGCATCCAAAGAATCGTAATTTCTGAAAATGTAGCGATCTGCGAACGTCGAATCTGGAAGAATCCAATCATTGTGAGGGTTAGTTCCTCCTAATTCGTAGCCTGTAGATCCACCGCCAAAATCATCAGGACGGAAAGATTTAATCCACCATTTTGGCATGTCTTTCGAATCAAAATAACCAGCGTTGGTCCACATTCCGAAGTTAAAACTTCCAAGGTTCACATCTACTTTAAATCGTCCGTCCACAAAGCTGGCAGGTTGTAGGTCAGTACCCATTACACCAGCGTAATTACTGCTGTGTACACCAAGATAATTTTGTGAAAATCCGATAAAAGATAGGGACGTTGCCACAATTAAGGACAGTCGTTTAATCGTTTTCATTTTCGTAGTTTTTAGTTGTCTTAATATTGAACGATGAATTGACCAACAATAGTTGATTTGACGATCGAATTGGTCGATTTGGTAAGTAGTATTTTACGACTTCCTTCGAGCGCTTTATCTGTAAGCAATTCACCCTTCAGGTTATACAAATATACATTATTCTCAAGTCCATCGATAATTGCCACTGAAGTTTTTCCCGAATCACTTGAATAGTAGAATATATCCTCAATTTCATTGAATGAAAGGCGAATTGAACCGAATGAAATTCCTTTCTCATTTACAAAGTGTAGTTCATTCGCTTTTTTAATGATGATAACAGGTGATTTTGAGTCAGTTACTTTCAGGATTTTACCATTTGTATACTTCTGATAATGTGTTTTAGTCCCTTTTTGATCAACTCTCGTCAAAACATCATTTTCCATCGCAAAATGAATCAATTCATTCGGAATTTTAGCACTTATCGAATTTATTGGAAGACTAAATGTTCTGTAACTTGAATTGCTTTCAATGCTGAACATTTCGAAAGTTTTTCCATCAGAGAACCCAGCGAAAAGTTTATTTTGACTAGCCCACACCTCAATAGGCGCGGTTATTTCCACTTTTGTTTTAAACAGGTCAATTTCTCGACCTTGAGCATCGAAATGGTAAACTTTATTATCCTGTGTTGACACTAAAAAGTAACTTTTCCCTTTCCAACGATAGAATTTTGCAGCACTCGTTAATTCAGAATCTGGTTTTATTGGGAAACCACTCATTACTTGCCCTTTTTCATTCCAAAGATAGATCGCTTCATCTGTGGTAACCATGAAATGTATTTGCCCGTTACCATGAAGATCTATAATCTCGACTCCGTCAAAAATTCTTCCTTCAACTTTGGTGCTGAATAATTCTTTCTCAGCTTTAAATGCAACAATTTCTCCATCAGGACTGATTGCAATGGCATTTCCTCGATTACCAAAAACTTCAAAATCAATGATTTCAAAATTGCAAGCGAGTGCTGTTGGGTCATTATTTGTTTCTATTTCAGTAGGTAGATTTAGTCCCAAAACAGTTTCTAATAAATAACCGTTGTAAACGGATTTAGATTGATGAACTTCACCGTTAAACGTTCTCTCCGAAACCTCTCGAGGCAGTCCACCGAAAATCATTTCTCTTTTTGTACCGCTAATGGCGAGCGTATTGCCCAGTTTGAAGTCAGCGATTAACTGATCGCAGACAGCCTCTTTGGATGAAATCACAACTGCTTCATCTAAATATTTTACATAATATCCCCTGGCTGAACTAAAGTCACTTAGTAATGGAGTAGAGAAGTAGTTGGAGTCGATTGTTTGCTGAATGTCATTCAGAATTAAAATAGGATCTTGACCGTCGATATAATCCGAAATAATTGCTTTTTCTCCATTGATAGAAACTAGAGCAAAACCATTATTTAACCAGTTCACCATCGGACCAACAGCGAAAACAGAATCTTGCAATGCGTAATAATCTCTTTCATAAAATTGATAGCTGTCAATTCGCGCTGATAAAATCGCACCAAAAAGTAGCCCATCGTTGACTTGTTTTCCTTGGGTCAAGTTTTTATCCCGCGTGATGTACTCAACTTTATTATCGGTTTTGAAGTACACATCTTTAATGGAAGCAATTGTATTCTTTTCTCCAAATGAAACAATAGATGCAGAAGATTTCTGGTCGATAGCTAAATAGGGAAGGGGGGTACTATTTAATTCGATGTTTTCTTTCGAAACGTACAATCTGTCTTTTCTATACTTACCTTGTCTATCGCCAATCTTAAATGTTGACTCCGTAAAGTCTGAAACCGGAAGGTCTAATAGCTTGAAAAGAGCTGATATTGTTTCCTTGTTCCAGTTCTCTTTACCATCGACGAGGAAGTGCTCTCTTTTGTAACTACAAAATATCTTCTCGACCAGTGAATCGTTCATTGTAAGAATGTAGTCGTAATTTGCCGATCCATGAAATTCGTCAATCAACCCAAAGTCAGTTTCATTAAATCGGTTGACAATGATGATCTGTTCGTCTTCCGTTCCAAATAAATACGATTCATTAAAGTCATTCCCATTGGTAAAAATGTCGTAGCCAATGAATAAAATCCACCCTAAACTAGCGACAACAATAATTCCTAAGAGAATACGCTTTAACATACCGATCGTTTTGATCAAAGTTAATGAGAAAGTAACCTGAAATGAGTTCCTTAAAACTGATTAATGAACAGTACCATGTTTAATCAAAAAGAGAAAGTTGATTTGCTCCGAGTAAGGTAAAACTTTGACGGTGAAATTTGCAATCTCCATACTTCGCTATTGCATCGCGATGGGCATTGGTTGGATAGCCCTTATTTTTATTCCAATCGTACATTGGAAATTCTTCGTGAATTTTTTCCATGTATTCATCTCTATAGGTCTTTGCCAAAACAGAAGCTGCTGCTATCGACAGATATTTTCCATCACCTTTGATGATGCATTCATGCGTAATGTTAGGGTAAGGATTGAAGCGATTTCCATCAATTAATAAGAAATCAGGTGTTGTTTCTAACTGATCCACTGCTCGGTGCATAGCAGTGAAACTCGCATTGAGGATATTAATTTTATCGATCTCTTTTTCATGAACAAATGAGACCGCATAAGCTATAGCTTGCTCTTCAATGATGGGTCGAAGAATTTTTCTTTTTGCTTCGCTTAGTTTTTTTGAATCATCCAATAATTCATGCTTAAAATCCCTTGGTAAGATAACAGCCGCAGCAACTACTGGTCCAGCTAAACAGCCTCTACCTGCCTCATCACAACCAGCTTCGAGTTGATTTTCTTTATAGAACGATAATAGATTTGCCATCGATAGATAAAGTTGGCAAAAAAATTGTAGATTAGCATACATGCAAACAACTTTAAAGGCCTTTTAAACGTCTTTAATAAAAACAAAACAATGAAAAAGCTATTTTACGTATTATTTGTGTTGGTAGGATTCGCAACATCTACTATTGCTCAAGAATCTGTGGCTACAACAAAAGGTAAGACTGAACTTGTTAAAAGCAAGCAAGAAGGGAACTATGAAATCACGCTTCCAAGTTCTGTAACAGCTGAGGATGTAGCGAAAAACAGCAAATACTATGTTTACTACTTCACAGTGAACTTTGATGATGCTTCGAAAGTTGCGAAAATCACAATGGTTGAAAACGATTCGAGAAACCGTTCGATCATCATGAGATTCCTTTCTGCATTAAATGTAGAAGGTGTGATGGTAGATGGAAATAAATTGTCTTTGGAAGAGTTCAAGAACAATTTCTTGTTGTAAAAAATTATAGATCTTAAGGAAAGTCCGATTCTGTCGGACTTTTTTTATTTAAAATCGTTCTTTTCACGAAGATTACGATATTTGTAAAAATTAAAACACTAAAAATGAGAAAGCATACGCTAATTATTGCTGCGGGACTACTAATTGCATCATGTGCATCAACTGATTCAAATGCAGTAGCTCAAACAACTGATAAAGTAAAATTAGGAAAGAACTACGGACCAGAAAAGGTGGATCCAACAGCTGCAATTTCTGTGGAAGAAATGGTTGCTAAACAAGAAGCTTCTGATGTAGAAAATGAATTTACATTTGAAGGTACAATCGTTGAAACTTGTTCTAAGGCCGGATGTTGGGTAAACATCGACAAAGGTGACGGAACAACTTTTATGGTGCGTTTTAAGGATCACTTTACGATTCCTACGAACACGGAACCAGGAACAAAGGCAATTTTTCACGGAGTAGCAGTGAATGACACAGTAAGTGTTGAATTATTACAGCATTTTGCGGAAGACGCGGGTAAATCGCAAGAAGAAATTGATGCGATTACTGAGCCAAAGAAAACATTGAGCTTTACTGCTGATGGAGTTGTTTTCGTAAAAGAGAAGAAATAATATTTATTCATAAAGCAAAAAAGGCGGATCATTCGATCCGCCTTTTTTGTTGATTTCACTTTTATTCTAGTAACAGTATTTATTTGCTTCAATGATTTCATTGGCAATTAACTGACGTGCTTCTTTTGGATTAAATGGTTCAGTCTTAGTGAATCGTTTTAATCCCATCAACATCATTTTCAATTCATCACCTTCAGCAAATGAATTCACAGCGTCTTTCCCTGCTTTATTGATTTTGTCTGCAACATCATAGAAGTAAGTCTTAACCATTGCGATTTGTGATCTACAAGCTTCTTCTCCTTTCGTATCAATCATTTGTTGAACACGTAATAATGAAGATTCTGCTACATACGTCCAGATTGAAATGTCAGCAATGTTCATTAAGATTTCTTGCTCCTTAGCCATTGTCTGCATCAATTTTTGAACGGCTGAACCAGCTACCATTAAGATAGTCTTTTTGAATCCTTCCAAGTAAGCAAACTCATTTCCAAGTGCTCCTTCTGGTTTGTCACCAAATTCTGGAATACTCATTAATTCACCTGCAACTTTCATAGCTGGACCCATCAAGTCTAATTCGCCTTTCATTGCTCTTCTTAGAACCATGTCAACTGTTAAAAGACGGTTGATTTCATTTGTTCCTTCGAAAATTCTGTTGATACGCGAATCGCGGTAAGCTCTTTCAACACTCGATTCAGCCGAGAATCCCATTCCTCCGAAAATCTGAACTGCTTCGTCTGCTACATAATCGAGAGTTTCCGATCCAGCAACTTTTAAAATAGCACATTCAGGAGCGAATTGCTCAATTCCTTTTAGTGTTGCCGTTCCTTTGTCCATACCTTCAGCAATATATCCTGCAATAGCATCATCAATGTTTTGTCCAGCGCGGTAAATTGCCGACTCAACAGTAAAGGTTTTAATTGCTTGTTCTGCTAGTTTGTAACGAATTGCTCCGTATTTAGAAATTGAACGACCGAACTGCTCGCGTTCATTAGCATATTTTACTGAATCAGTGATGGTTTGCTTCGCTCCACCTAAAACTCCACCAGCTAATTTAATACGACCGATGTTCAAAATGTTCAAAGCGATTTTAAATCCATTTTCACGCTCAGAAAGCATGTTTTCAACTGGAACTTTAACATTATTGAAGAACACCTGACGAGTAGATGAACCTTTAATACCCATTTTCTTTTCCTCTGGGTTCAAAGAAATTCCTTCTGAATCTGCTTCAACTAAGAATGCTGTCAATTTATCGTCATCATCGATTTTAGCGAAAACTGTAAATAAGTTCGCAAAACCTCCGTTGGTAATCCACATTTTCTGACCGTTAATCACGTAGTGCGATCCGTCCTCAGATAATACCGCTTTAGTTTTTCCAGAGTTGGCATCAGATCCCGATCCTGGCTCTGTTAAACAGTAAGCCGCTTTCCATTCACCCGAAGCTAATTTTGGAATGTATTTTTGACGTTGCTCGTCGTTTCCGTAATACAATAAAGGTAAGGTACCAATTCCTGTATGTGCTCCGTAGGCAACAGAGAATGAATATCCAGATCCTAAATGTTCAGTCGCCAATAAGGATGTTTTAAAATCAACACCCATTCCTCCAAGATCCTCAGGAACCGACATACCAAGTAGTCCTAATTCACCTGCTTTCTCCATCAATGAAGGCATCAAACCTTCTTCCATGCTGTCTATGCGATCTAAATTGGGAACGATTTCAGTGCGGATAAAATCATCACACATATCTGCAATCATACGTTGCTCTTCTGACCAGTTTTCTGGGATAAAGATTTCAGAGGGTTCTGTTTTTCGGATAATGAACTCACCTCCTTTAATTGGTTTTTCTGACATTTTATTTTGAGTTTTTACTGATTATAACTGTTTTCGTTTCGAATATACAAAAAATGAGTAATACTATGCGTGCATATTAAATATTTTTTTGAGAGAATTTTTTAGACTATTTTTAATTCTATGATGGGTTCTGTAAAAAACTGGTTTGTAGTTGTTTTTGTTGGGTTTCTGTTTTCAAGTTGTGGAAAGGCTCAAAATCACCTAGAGAAAATCAATGGTTTAAATCTCGTTTCTGAAAATCGCGCATTGGATACTGCTGAAGTGAATCCAATGTTAAATGTTGGTGCGGATTATTGTGCAGTTATTCCTTTTGGTTTTATGTCAGATGCGGAAGATCCTAATTTGAGCTATGATACAAAATGGCAATGGTACGGCGAGCGGAAGGAAGGTACTATTGATGCAATTCAAAAATTGAAGCAGAAAGGAATGAAAGTTATGCTCAAACCACAGATCTGGGTGGGACATGGAATTTTCACCGGTCGCATTGAAATGAAGAAGAAAAAGGATTGGAAGGAATTCGAAAAGAACTATCGAAAGTTTATTCTCGACTTTGCTGAATTAGCGGAGAATGAAGGAGTGGAAATTCTCTGTATTGGAACCGAACTCAAACGTTTCACCACAAATCGCGTGGAATTTTGGGAGAAACTGATTGACCAAATTCGAGAAGTATATTCTGGACAGCTTACTTACGCTTCTAATTGGGATGAGGTTGATGATATTTCATTTTGGAGTGATTTAGACTTCATCGGAGTGGATGCTTATTTTCCAATCTCCAAATCTGAAAACCCAGGTTTAGAAGAATTGAAAAACGGATGGAGAATTCACGAAAGTTTATTGGATTCTTTATCAGCGCAAAACGAACGGCCTATTCTTTTTACTGAATATGGATATCGAAGTATACCGAATTGCGCAAATGAACCATGGAACTCCTCGAATGATACTGTTATCGATCATCAGGCACAAGTGAATGCATTAAAAGCTTTATTTGATATTATGTGGAGTAAACCGAATTTTGCTGGTGGTTTCCTTTGGAAATGGTATCCAGATCATTCGAAAGCGGGAGGTGTACACGACAATCGTTTTACGGTACAGAATAAAGCTGCTGAGGAAGTAGTGCGTGAAAATTACAAAAGGTAATCACATACACTTACCAAATCGAACTCGTTTTCCTTTAATTTTCTCTTGTCGGATGTTCCCCAAAACGTGTTTGAACTTTTTAGCATCGATGGCTACGTACGATCGGTGATCTTTCACATGTATGAGTCCTATTTGATCTTTTTTTAGTCCACCTACTTTCGATAAAAATCCAACTATATCAATCTTGTTAACTTTCTCTTTCTTTCCAGCACTGATATACAATGTTTCCCATTTGAGTGGAGTAGGTTCTATTCCTTTTTTGGGAGTAAATTCTTCTTCTGGCATGGATACATATTCTGGAAGTTGTGTTTCCTCCGAGACGAATAAGTAGGTGTTTCCTGTCGACCCCATTCGTCCTGTTCTTCCTCTTCGGTGAATGAATGCATCTTCGCTTCCTGGATGTTGGAAATGGAAAACATGCTGTACGTCAGGAATATCTAATCCGCGTGCACCAAGGTCGGTACAAACAATTGTGTTTACTGTTCCATTAGAGAATTTGATCAACGCTCTTTCTCGTTCATCTTGTTCTAATCCACCGTGATAGCAAGCTGAAACGATCCCGTTTTCGTAAAGTCGATCACTAACATCCTCTGCTACTTCACGATAGTTCACGAAAACCATGGATTTATCTTCGGAAAACTGAGCTAAGGTGTTGACCAATTCATTAAACGCATCTCCTTTGTGTTCTATTTTCCAATCGCGGATTGAAAGCTCACTGTTTAGTTCACCTTGAATGACTTTTCGTTGTCTCAATTCAAGATATTCTGGATATTCTGCTAACTCAGTGGCTGAAGTCAGTAGTTTCTTATTGATTTTGGGAAAAGTCTCCACAATAAATCGCATTTCTTCGGAGAATCCCATTTCTAGGCATTTATCGAATTCGTCAATGACCAACATATCTAACGGAGCAGAGACAATATTTTCTCTTCGGATGTGATCGCAAAGTCGACCTGGTGTTCCAATTATCAAAGCTGGATTTTCGGAAAGACTATTTTTTTCATCTCTCATCGATTTCCCTCCGTAACAAGTCGAAGCATGAAAACCTGATTTTAGTGAACGGTAAACATCATCAATTTGAAGTGCTAGTTCTCGCGTTGGAGCTATGACCAAAGCCTGCAACTCATTTTTGGATGAATCTAAACGATTTAAAATTGACAGCAAAAAAGCCAAAGTTTTACCACTTCCTGTCGCTGACTGCAGCACCACGGACTCGAACTTATCGATCGTATCAATCGTTTTTTCTTGAATTGGAAGTAAGGTTGTATGTCCTGCGGCATTGAGGGCTTTTGCGATTCGTTTATTCATATCTTGGTGTCCGTGTGAGTGTGTAAAGTTATTCTCTTTTCTTTCAATTCACGAAAAATTCAAGTAATCTTGTCGAAGCAGCGTTTGATGGATATCCAAATAGTTAGGATTTATTTCGGCAACCTGAATTGACCAACTTAAATAACCAATGGTATTTAGTAGTAGCATTTTTCTTCTCTATTTTTTGCCGATTTTCTTGATCGTTTATCAATTTTTGAGGGGAAAGCTGAAGAATTATTGGATTCTGATTGCCAGTGTACTTTTCTATAGTTGGGGAGCTCCGAAGTTTGTTCTAATCCTGCTTATTTCCACGATAATTGATTTTTTCATTGTTAGAGGTCTGCATAATGCTCAGGAGACGAAACGAAGAAAACTACTTTTAAGAACTTCAATTTCATTAAATCTTGGATTACTGATTTACTTCAAGTACGCCAATTTCTTTGTTGAGAATTTTAATGCGGTGATACAGTCTATTGGATTTGAATCAGTGGGATGGACCTCAATTGCATTACCAATTGGAATTTCATTTTATACTTTTCAAACGCTCACTTATTCAATTGATGTGTATCGAAAACAGCATGATCCACTGGATAATGTTTTTGATTATTTGTTGTACATCATGTCATTTCCACAGATGATTGCGGGGCCAATTGTCCGATTTAATTTAATTGCAGATCAAATAAAAAGTCGTGTTGAAACGATCGATGATAAGTTACTTGGGTTATATCGTTTCATTATCGGTCTTGCGAAGAAAGTGCTCATTGCGAATGTGATGGCAGAGCAAGCAGATTTAATAATTGATTCGAAGCTCTATATCGGAAGTTGGGAGAATGCATGGATCGGTATTCTGGCTTATACCTTTCAAATTTACTTCGACTTTTCTGGGTATTCCGACATGGCAATTGGTTTGGGGCGAATGATTGGCTTTCGTTTTCCTGAGAATTTTAATTCACCCTATACATCTTCGAGTATTTCTGAGTTTTGGAGACGATGGCATATGACTTTAGGTGGATTCATGCGAGACTATCTCTATATTCCTCTTGGCGGTAATCGAGTAGAAACTACTTCACGACTGTACTTTAATCTCTGGTTTGTTTTTCTTTTGTCAGGATTATGGCACGGGGCATCATGGAATTTCGTTTTATGGGGAGCTTATCACGGAGTGTTTTTAGTGATGGAGCGAATCTTTCTTAAATCTGTGTATGATAAAGTAGGGAAATTACCATCGATGATGTTTACATTTTTAGTTGTAGTAATTGGATGGGTGATTTTCAGAATTGAAACGGTTGATGAAATTGGACTTTATTTGCAATCGATGTTCGACTTTGGTCAAGTTGGTTCACTAAGAATAATTCCGGAGTTCGTTTTGATTGGTATTATCGCTCTGATTTTTTCATTCTTGGTGTTGTTTAAATTTGGAAGAAAGCTCCAAGGATTCTTTTTTGAGAAGGAAACATATTCCATTTTTCAGCATGCAGGAGTGGCGTTTTTAACAGCGATTCTTTTTGTGTTATCTGTCAGTTCTGTGGTGTCGTCAGATTTTAATCCTTTCATCTATTTTAGGTTCTAATGGAAAATCTAAAGCGACATAAAATTCTTAAAAAGGGTATTTTTTATTCAGCACTTTTCTTGTTGACCTTGCCTATGCTTCAGCAAGCATTTAGCCTTTTATCTTTAGATCCTCTTAGCGGATATGTTGAAGAAGTTGAAAAACCAAAATTGACGACGGATGCTTGGTTGAGTGGTGAATTTCAAAAGAAACAAGAGAAATATATTGACGATAATATTGGTTTCAGAAGTTTGTTTGTTCGTGTGTACAACCAGCAGCTATATTCGTTGTTTGGAGAATACAATGTTGAGGATGTCGTGATTGGAATTGACAATTATATGTATGAACAAAATTACATTGATGCTTATTACGGAAAGGATTTCATTGGCTACGATTCCATTCAAATGAAAGTTGATAAGTTGGTCTTTATCGATTCTGTTTTGAAACAAAAGGGGACGCAGTTGATTGTTTTATTGGCTCCAGGTAAGGGGAGTTTTTATCCTGAATTTATTCCATTCGACAAGCGCTATAAAAAGAAATCTGTCACCAATTTTCAGGTTTATAGAGATCAGCTTGAAAAGACTCCAATTAGACTTTTGAATTTTCATGATTGGTTTGATGAAATGAAAAGTACTTCGCCACATCCATTATTTCCAAGAACTGGAATTCACTGGAGTAAATATGCAGAGATTTTAGTTGCTGATTCTTTAATTAATACGATAAATCAGTTTAATCCGAATAAACAATTGCCAACTTTAGTTGTTGAGAATGTCAAAGTTCAAGATGAAGCATGGGACTCAGATGACGATATTGAAGATGCCATGAATTTACTGTTTGATATTCAGGATTTAGAAATGGCTTACCCGGTTTTCAGAGTGGAGAAGAGAACTTCAGAAGAACCCAAAGTGTTGGTTGTTTCGGATAGCTATTTCTGGGGGATGTACAATTACAGTTTGATTTCAAATGAAAATAATGAAGGTCAGTTTTGGTATTACAACGAATTGTCTTATTCAAAGAATCGAGACCCAATTCCTACTAATGAATTAAACTTATTGCAAGAAATTGAGAAGCAAGATGTCATTATGATTATATGTACAGATGCTAATTTACCGCGTTTTGCCTTTGGATTCATAGATAATTTGGCGGAAGTATTTGACTTCAAATAAAAAAGCGGATCCAATCACTTGAATCCGCTAGTTATTATTGAGGTGTTTGTGTTACAACATTTCAATTACTCCGGCAGCACCTTGACCCGTACCAACACACATGGTAACAATACCATATTTTTGGTTGCGGCGTTTCAGTTCATTCATCATTTGAACAGTTAATTTAGCTCCGGTACAACCAAGTGGGTGGCCTAAAGCAATCGCTCCACCATTCACATTCACGATATCAGGATTCAACCCAGCTTCACGAATTACAGCTAAGGATTGAGAAGCAAAAGCCTCATTTAACTCAAACAAACTAATGTCGTTTAGAGTCAATCCCGCTTGTTTCAGCGCTAATGGAATTGCATCAACTGGTCCGATTCCCATGATTCTTGGTTCAACACCAACAACACCGTACGAAGCGAGTCGTGCAATTGGCTCGAGATTTAACTCTTTCACCATATCTTCCGACATAACCAAACAGAATGCAGCACCATCAGATGTTTGAGAAGCGTTACCAGCAGTTACAGAACCATCGCTAGCAAAGACCGGACGTAATCTCGCTAATCCTTCCATTGTACTAGCACGTGGACCTTCATCGGTATCTACAACGTAGTTTTTAACTTGACGTTTCTCGTTCTCATCCAAGAAAATGTGTTCTACTTCGATTGGAACGATGTCATCTTTAAAACGACCTGCCTTGATTGCTTCGATTGCTTTTTCGTGTGATTTTAACGCGAATGCATCTTGTTCTTCACGCGAGACACCATATTGTTTTGCAACCGCTTCAGCTGTAAGTCCCATTCCCCAATACCAATCTGGATTTTCTTTTCCAACTTTTGGATTCGGAACGATTCTCCAACCACCCATTGCCATTACTGACATCGATTCAACTCCACCAGCGATGATGCAGTCGGCCATTCCAGCTTCGATTTTAGCTTGTGCCAAGGCGATTGTTTCCAATCCAGATGAACAATAACGGTTCACAGTCATTCCTGGAACTTTGTCAGTATCTAATCCCATCAATGAGATCATACGACCAACATTTAATCCTTGCTCTGCCTCTGGTGTTGCGTTACCTACAATTACATCATCAATGCGTTCCTTATCTAACTGAGGAACTTGTTTCATGATGTGTTTGATTACATCAGCTGCCAAATCATCTGGACGATAGAATCGGAATCCACCTTTTCCGGCTTTTCCTACAGCTGTTCTGTATCCTGTTACTATATATGCTCTTTTCATTTTTTTAGATGTTTAGATCAGAAGAGGATGAGATTTGTTCTTCAACTTATCATCTTTATCTCTTAAAATCTTAGTGTCTGATTTCTAGTGTCTATACAACTATTAATTTCTCAAAATTTTCCCTGTTTTCACGATGCTCTCCAAGCGCTCAAGTGTTTTTCTTTCAGCACATAGTTCTAAGAAAGCTTTTCTTTCTAAATCGAGAAGATATTGTTCTGTAACAACTGTGTTTTCAGATAAATCACCTCCACAAAGAACGAAACCGAGTTTTTCTGAGATTACTCTATCGTGTTCTGACATATAATTTCCAGATAGCATTGAGTTAGCTCCAACGTAAACAATTCCGAGTCCTTCTTGTCCCATAACAGTAACATTCTTTTCTCGTTTTGGCGAAATGTAACCTTCTTCAATCATTAACATACAAGCTTCTTTCGCTCTTGTTAATTGATGTTCGCGGCTAACTACTACTTCGTCTTGACCTTTTCTCAAGTAACCTAGATCGAATGCTTCGTATGCAGATGTTGAAACTTTAGCTTGACCAACAGTCAAGAAACGTTCTCTCATGCGATTGATTTTAATGTCACCATCTTTCAATTCGTCAGATAAACGTTTTGCGAATTCTTTCGTTCCACCACCACCAGGGATCAGTCCAACTCCGAATTCAACAAGTCCCATATATAACTCTGCGTGAGCAACTACTTTATCAGCATGAAGAGCTAATTCGCATCCTCCTCCAAGTGCCATATTATGCGGCGCGACGATTACAGGAACGTTTGAGTAACGAACACGCATCATTGTATCTTGGAAAGCCTTAACAGCGAAGTTCAATTCGTCAAAATCTTGTTCAACTGCCATCATGAATATCATTCCAACATTCGCTCCAGCAGAGAAGTTCTGACCAGTATTAGAAATCACCAATCCTTTATATTCATTTTCAGCTAAGTCAAGCGCTTTATTGATTCCTTCAATTACTCCACCACCAATTGTATTCATTTTAGTGTGGAATTCAAGGTTAAGAACTCCATCTCCTAAATCGACAATTGTTGTATCTGAGTTACCCCAAACTTTCTTCTCATCACGAAGAACGTCGAGAATAACCATGTTCTCAGTTCCTGGAATCGTTTTGTAGCTTTTCGAAGGAATATCGTAGTACATTCTTTGTCCTTTTTCAGACTTGTAGAATGATGTGATTCCAGCGGCTTTCATTTCTTCAATCCACTTGGCTGCTGTTTTATTATTATCAGCGATTAATTTCAATCCTTGATCTAAACCAACGATGTCCCAAGTTTCGAATGGACCTAATTCCCAACCGAATCCTGCTCTTAATGCATCATCAATTTTATATAGATCGTCTGTGATCTCTGGAATTCTATTTGAAACATAAGCGAAAAGTCCACCAAAAATTTTCTTGTAGAACTCACCGGCTTTATCCATTCCCATCAACAACATTTTCGTTCGTTGCTTCAAGTCCTCGATTGGCTTCGCCATTTCTAAGGTAGGGAACTTCACTCTTTCCGAAGGAGTGTATTCTAAAGAATCCAGATCAAGTGAAAGGATTTGGCTCTTACCATTTTCGTCTTTAACTTTTTTGTAGAAACCTTGCTTCGTTTTTGAACCAAGCCAGTTGTTTTCTACCATTTTCGAAACGTAACCTGGAATTTCGAATTGATCTTTTTCTTCGTCTTTTGGACAATTTTCACGAACTCCATTGGCTACGTGAACCAAAGTGTCAAGTCCAACAACATCACACGTTCTGAAAGTTGCCGATTTTGGTCGACCTAAAACAGGACCAGTCAATTTATCAATTGCTTCAACTGAAAGTCCCATTTCCTTAACTGTGTGGAAAAGTGACATGATCGAATATGTTCCGACACGGTTGGCGATAAAGGCAGGAGTATCTTTACATAATACTGTCTTTTTACCAAGATAACGTTGACCATAATCCATCAAGAAAGAAACGATATTCTCATCTGTTTCAGGTGAAGGAATAATCTCTAAAAGTTGTAAATAACGTGGTGGGTTGAAGAAGTGAGTTCCACAGAAATGCTTCTTAAAATCATCTGATCTTCCATCCAACATCATGTGAATTGGAATTCCAGAAGTGTTGGAAGTAATCAATGTTCCTGGCTTTCTAAACTTTTCTACGTTTTCGAAAACTTGTTTCTTGATATCCAATCGTTCGATTACAACTTCAATTGTCCAATCACAATCGGCGATCAATTGCATATCATCATCGAAGTTTCCTGTCGTTATTCTATTGGCAAACGACTTGCGATAAATCGGAGATGGATTACTTTTCAAGGCAAATTGCAACGAATCGTTCACAATTCGATTTCGAAAAGCTTTCGAGTCAGTTGAAATACCTTTTTTCTTTTCAAGTTCATTTTGTTCTCTTGGAACGATATCCAATAAAACTACTTCACAACCAATATTGGCGAAGTGACAAGCAATTCGAGATCCCATAACACCGGAACCAAGGACAGCTACTTTGCGAATATGTCTATTCATTTTCAACAACGTTTATAATTTATTCAGTTCGACATCCACTGTGGAGTCGAGTTTTTCCGCTACTTCAAAGAAAGTCTTCAGTTTTCCTTTGGGAATACTATTCATTAATTCCTTATTGAAATTGATGACTACCTCCTTTGCAATTTTTCTTTTTTCAATTCCTAAGTCTGTCAGGAAAATCAAAACTTTTCTTTTGTCAATTTTGTCAGGACTTCTACGAATGAAACCTTTGTCTTCCATTGTTTTTAATGTGCGCGACAAGCTTGTAGGTTCCATTCCCATTTTAGGTCCCAACTGTGTACTTGGAGTGCCTTCTTTGTCGACATTCAATAGAATAAAACCAACAGAGATGGTAACTCCGTATTCATTCGCTTTTTTGTTATACAATCGTGAAAACTTATGCCATAAATGACGAATCACGAAGTCAACATAGTACTCTTTATTGTCTAATTCTTCCATTATTAGTTATAACTGGTTATTTGAGGAGACGTCTAAAAGTAGTAAAAAGTTTTATGCGAGCATAGTAAATTTTAAAAATTCTTGGGTTAGAATTTCTCGCAAAAAAGAAGATCTGTTTACCAGATTTTATCTGAAATGTGGACTGTGCCTTTGAATTTGGCGATTAACTCTTGTTTCTGGTTATGAATGTCTACTGAGTATGTTCCTACCGATTTTCCACGGTGAATTTCAGAACATTCAATTGAGAGTTGATCATTTTCCCTAACAGGTAAAAGGTGAGAGATCGAAGTTTCAATACTCACACACTTGTTGCCATACGTATTGGCTGCGAAAGCTAAAGCGGAATCTGCCAGTGAATATGCTATTCCGCCATGTGCGATAAAGTGACCATTTAGCATTTGAGCGTTGATGACACATGATAATTTACAAGAGCCAAGTCCAACCGATTCAACTTTGATGCCTAGCCATTGACTAAAAGCATCATTATTCATCATATGTTCAACAACCTCTTTTGGTGTCATTTATTTAATTGCATTACTCATTAAACCAATCATTGCCATCGAAACAATGAATAATTGAGTGGCTGTTTCGTCATCGAGTTGAGTTCCATCCTCATCTGGAGTACTTACTTCGATCATCATGAAACGAATTAAATCGGGTTGATCGATGTGATCTACTAAAACTTCTTCTTTTTCTGTTTCAAAGTAGTTGTCTAATTCTTCGAAGAATGGTTCTTCAAAAGCTTCAATATCATCTTCTGATATTTGATTTAGTTGAACTTGCTCTTGAGCAAAAGCTTCTGAAATCAAACAGAAATAATAAATCAACAATCCTTCTAGCTGCTCATTTTCATATTCAATAGCTGCTGACATTACATATCCTAGCAAAGTTTGCTGAGCCAAGGCGTACGTTTCCGCGATTCTTTCTAACCCGTCTTCGTCTAACTTGTCAACTTTATTAATTGCTTTTTCTATACTCGCTAAGGATATATGTTTCATCGATTTATTTTTTTACAAAAGTAGCTGAAAATTTGATTTTAGAAATCTTTCTGCTGGATTGCTCCGATGAAGAATGTGCTACGCATTCACTATATTTGAGCGTCAAAAATCTTCATTCATGAGAAAATCATTTATTCTTTTCATTGGGCTCGTTATTAGCTCGGTAACTTTTGGTCAGCAAAAAGAACTGACTTTATCTGATGCGGTGATGCGTCAATATCGTGATTTCAGACCTGCTTCGTTGGATTTCTTTCAGTGGATTCCAAATACGGATTGTTACACTTATTTGAATAATTATCAGTCCTTAATGAAAGCTTCGGTTAGAAATACTGAAGCGAAAGAGTGGTTCACAATTAATCAGGTAAATGAAAAGTTGGGGACGGAATTTTATTGGTTTTCTGGTCTTGAATGGAAAGATGAAAATACTTTTTGGATCAATGATGGACAGAAGTTCTACACGTTCAATACAGTTGAAGAAAGTGGAAAAATGATTCATTCACTTCGAGATGATGCGGCTAATGCTGAGTTTCATCAGGGAACTGAAAATGTTGCGTACACTGTAGATAATAATGTGTATGTCCAGACGGGGCAGGGAATGAAAATGATCGTTACTGATAATGCAGATAAAAATATTGTTTCTGGTCAAGCGATTGCTCGTAGCGAATTTGGTATTACCAACGGACTTTTCTGGTCACCAGATGGTAAACAATTGGCGTATTATCAAAAAGATGAGTCGGCTGTACACGATTATCCTTTGCTAGACATTAATGCAACACCAGGAGAATTGAACTCTATTAAGTATCCAATGGCCGGTCAGGCTTCAGAAAAGGCAAAAGTCGGAATTTTCAATCTTGCCAATCGAACGACTGCTTTTATTACAGCATTGCATGGTGAGGAGAATTACTTGACAAACTTGTCTTGGACACCAGACAATAAGTATGTGTTAGTTGCTGAGGTAAATCGTGACCAAAATCACATGTGGCTGCACGCATTTGATGCTTCGAATGGTAAATTAGTTCGCACATTATTCGAAGAAACAAATGATAAATGGATTGAGCCAGAACATCCTGCTTTCTTTCCGTTAGAGAATTCAAATAATTTCGTGTGGATTTCGGAGAGAAGTGGATTCAACAATCTGTACTATTACGATTTCGAAGGGAACCTGATAAAACAATTGACGGATCATGATTTTGTGGTTAAAGACATCATGGAGTTCAATAACGGAAAGTTGTTCTATACAACTACTGGAGAAAGATCACCTTTGGAAACACATGTATATTACACGGATTTAAAAGGTAAGAATGGGATTTTAACCAGAGCAAAAGGAACACACTCGGTGGAAATTTCAACGGATGGAAAATACTATCACGATCATTTTTCTAGTCATGACGAACCAAGTAACGATTGGATCTTGAATATCAAAGGGAAGATCGAAGTGAAACTTCAAGAGAGTAGAAGTTCTTTGGATGAATACAAAATTGGAACGGCAGAAATTGGTGAATTGGAAGCAAAGGATGGTTCTAAATTATATACCCGTTTGATCAAACCAAGTGATTTCGATCCAACTAAAAAGTATCCAGTTTTAGTTTACGTTTATGGTGGACCGCATGCTCAGTTGATTACCGATTCATGGTTGGACGGAGCAAGTCTATGGATGTACTGGATGGCAGAACAAGGTTATTTGGTATACACGTTGGATGGTCGTGGTTCTGCGGAAAGAGGATTCGCCTTTGAATCGCAAATTCACCGACAATTGGGAACTGTAGAAATGGAAGATCAGTTGACAGGAGTGGAGTACTTAAAATCTCTCCCATACGTGGATGGCGATCGTTTAGCTGTTCATGGATGGTCGTTTGGTGGATTTATGACGACTTCTTTGATGTTACGTCATGCTGGAGTATTTAATGTTGGAGTAGCTGGTGGACCAGTAACCGATTGGAAGTACTATGAGATTATGTACGGAGAACGATACATGGATCGTCCTGAGGAAAATCCCAAAGGGTATGAACAAGCATCGTTATTAACACATGCTGGAAATTTAGAGGGAGACTTATTATTGATTCACGGAACGGCCGATGATGTTGTAGTGATGCAGCACAACTTGGCGCTTGTGAAGAAGTTTGTAGAGTTAGGAATTCAAATGGATTTCTTCCCATATCCTATGCATCCACACAATGTTAGAGGGAAAGATCGCGTGCATTTAATGACGAAGGTCTTGAACTATGTGATGGAGAACAACCAATAAGCAAAAACGAATTCACTAACTTTGCACTTAAAAGCGAGAAATTAAATGGCATCAACGGCGTCGAAATCGAAAAAATCAACCCTAAAAACTACAAAAGAAACTTTAGTTGAAGCATTCAAATTGATGTGTACGGCTAAAACTTTGGCAGAGAAATACGAAGCGAATAAGGAGGTGACTTCGAAGTATGTGCATGCAACTTCAAGAGGTCACGAAGCAATTCAATTGGCTTGTGGAATGCAATTAAAACCACAGGATTGGGTCGCGCCTTATTATCGTGATGATAGTATTTTGTTGGGGATCGGAATGACGCCTTACGAATTGATGTTACAAGTCTTCGCTAAAAAGGATGATCCATTCTCTGGAGGAAGGACTTATTATTCGCATCCTTCATTGAATCGTGATGACATGCCGAAAATCCCACATCAGTCCTCAGCTACTGGAATGCAAGCTATTCCAACTACGGGAGTGGCAATGGGAATTCAGTACAAAGAAAAGCAAGGTCTAGCTGAAGATTTTGGCGGCGAAAATCCAGTGGTTGTTTGTTCGCTTGGAGATGCTTCTTGTACGGAAGGTGAAGTTTCTGAGGCATTCCAAATGGCTGCCTTGAAACAATATCCAATTGTATATTTGGTACAAGATAACGGTTGGGACATCTCTGCAAATGCAGAAGAAACTCGTGCTCAGGATATTTCAGAATACGCACGTGGATTTAACGGAATTGAAGTACGCACAATCGATGGAAGTAATTTCGATGAGTCGTACCAAACAATGCAAGAAGTATTCAAAATTGTTCGAAAGGAAAGACGCCCATTTATCGTTCATGCAAAAGTTCCATTGTTAGGTCACCATACTTCTGGTGTTCGTAAAGAATGGTATCGTGATGACCTAGATGAAGCGGCGAAGAACGATCCATATCCAAAATTGAAAGATGCTTTGCGAGAAGCTGGAGTAGATGAAGCGGACATCATCAATATTGAAGCTGAAACGAAGAAATTAGTTGACGCCGAATATGAGAAAGCATTTAACGCAGAAGATCCAACTCCAGAATCGATTACTGATCATATTTTTGCTCCAACTCCAATAACAGAAGAAAAAGGTGAGCGCGAGCCTAAAGGAAAGAAGAAGACTGTGATGGTCGATTCTGCTTTGTTTGCTGTGCGTGAGATTATGGAGAAACATCCTGAGTCTTTATTGTACGGACAAGATGTTGGTGGTCGACTTGGTGGTGTTTTCCGCGAGGCAGCTACATTGGCGCAAACTTTCGGAGATAATCGCGTATTTAACACACCAATTCAAGAAGCATTTATCATTGGTTCAACAGTTGGAATGTCGGCTGTTGGTTTAAAACCAATCGTTGAGGTGCAGTTTGCCGACTATATTTGGCCAGGATTGAATCAGTTGTTCACTGAGGTAAGTCGATCTTATTATTTGTCAAACGGAAAATGGCCAGTGAGCTGTATCGTTCGTGTGCCAATCGGAGCTTACGGTTCGGGTGGACCTTACCACTCTTCAAGTGTGGAGTCTGTTCTGACTAATATTCGCGGAATTAAAGTGGCGTATCCATCAACAGGGGCGGACTTGAAAGGATTGATGAAATCGGCATTTGCTGATCCAAATCCAGTGGTAATGTTGGAGCACAAAGGACTTTACTGGTCGAAAATTAAAGGTACAGAAGGTGCAATGTCTATCGAACCAGATGAAGATTACGTGATTCCATTCGGAAAAGCACGTGTGGTTCAAGAAGCAGATACTGAAGCGGTAAATAAAGGTGAATCTTGCGTGGTGATTACATACGGTCGCGGTGTTTACTGGACGTTAGAAGCAGCGAAAAACTTCCCAGGAAAAGTGGAAATCATAGACTTGAGAACATTAAATCCTTTGGATCACGAAAAGATCAACGAAGTATCAGCGAAACATGGTAAAGTGATGTTGGTGACCGAAGAGTCTGTTGAAGCATCTTTTACTTTGGGATTGGCAGGACGAATTCAAAGAGATAATTTCAAATCGTTGGATACACCAGTAGCAATTGTTGGTTCTATTGATACTCCAGCAATTCCTTTGAATTCAGAATTGGAAGCAACTTTGTTACCAAATGCAGATAAAGTTCAGAAAGCGCTAGGAGAATTGTTGTCGTTTTAGTTTTCTAGTCTGATTTTGGCCTGATCGATGAAGCTTTTAACGGTTTGATCCGAAGGATCCAGCTCGTATAAAGTTTCCAGGTAATCTAAAGCCAGATTTAAATTCTTGACCACGACCTTTTCGTCTGGTTCATCTGAATTATTCTCCTCTACACCTAAATTGAAGTAATATGCTCCAAGGTTGTATAAGGAAGGTTTATGTTTTGGGTTTATTTTCAATGCGTCTTTATAGCTGTTAATCGATTCATTTGGGCTAGATGTACTAAGTAGAGTACCTCTAAGAAAGTATAAATCTGCGTTGTCAGTTATTTCTTTAATCGCTTCATTAACTTTAATTAGGGCCTGATCATGTTGATTGAGTTGAATGCATGAGTTAATAACCACGGTAATGAAACTATAGTATTCTTCTGGATATTTGTTTAGTCCTCTCTCTGCAGTTTTTTTAGCGTCTTCATACATCTCTGATTGAATATAAATATTAGCTATACTCAAAAGTGAATACGCACCTTGATAATTGATAGATACGCATTTGGAATAATATTCAATGGCTTTATTTAAGTCACCGTAATTCTCAGCGCATAAAGCAACATTGTAAATCGCCAAACTATCCGTCATTCCGTGCTGCTTCTTAACAGAAATACATTTTTCAAAGAAGGTAGCAGCTGATTTGTAGGATTTTTCATTGTATTCAATTACGGCTTGATTAAAACAGTATTCCCCGGAAATCAAGTGTCTCCTTTTTAAGTCTTTACTGTCAATTCTTGAAATGTCCATTTGTAGTGCATGGTTGTATGAATCGGTTGAGGTTAAGAGAGCCTCTGTAGTGTTGACTCCATACTCGATATTACTTCCATTTACTAAATCTGAGTAGATTCCAGAATAAATCATTCCCCTGTAGTACCAACTTTTCGCATTATCACCGGTTCTTGAATCAAGGATAGCGTCATCAATGTTCTTCTTAGCTTCCTGCAGATTCCCATCAGTGTAATACATGTACGCATTTACAACTTTAGAAGTTTGTGAAAAAGTAATGTGGCATAACAGCAGAAAAATTGGAAAAAATAAAAGCTTATTCATTCATTTAGTTTTAATGAAGATAGTGAAAATTGATAGTTCGCAATAGTTGTCGTTTTAATCCAGCATCGATTCTAAACTGAAATGAAATTCATCCTGTAAAAGTGGAAGTGATTTCAAATCTATTTTTTTTGAGCTGATGGTGATTTGATTTGGTCCCTCTTGCCATGAAAATGTGGTGAGGTTAGATTTCGAATCCACCTCAATTAAATATTGATTCATACGAATTAAGCTGTCTGTTATTCGAACATGAATAGGAAATGAAGTCATTTCTTGGCGGTTGTTTTCAGTGATGAGGTAGCCTGAGTTATGAATATGAATTCGATTAATATCTTTCAAATCGAAAAGACGTGATTCCCCTTCAATTCCTGTAATTTCATATGTCCCGTGATGAGCAAGTTGACGTTTCGTAATAAAATTATTGGTTATTAAGTCAACGTATGGAGAGAAAGCTTCGACTAAAATAAGTAAGATCAGTCCTGTTTTCATCCATTTATATTTTGGTAATGAAATATTGAATTTTTCCTCTTCAGGAAGATTAATTCCAACTAATTTCGCCAAGTTCGATTTGTATTCGGAAAGCAAATACATCGAGGTGAAAAATAGCACTCCTGAAAGAATCTTTACGGTGATGTCAAAACTCAAATTGATAACAAATACATTCGTTAAAACACCGGTTGAGATGATCAGTCCTACAAATCGTGTTCTCTTGAAAAGAATGAATAATGCAGGAATGATTTCAATCAAGCCCATAAAATAATTGTAGGATTTACTTGCTCCCATGACCGACCAAAAAGCAATGTCTTTATCGAGCTGGCCGAGTGGAGTGAACAAAGTATTGGACTCTGGAGTGTAGAACTGGTGAAGAAAAAGTTTGTCCAGTCCATATTTGAGTAAGAACAAAACGATCCAAAAAATAAGTCCTTTTCGCAACCAAAATTCAATTTTATCCGCTTGGGATTTCAGCTTATATTCAATTATTATTGAAGTGACGAATGATAGAATAAACATCAAAATCAAGCTACCATAACTGAAAATCGAATCGGAACTTAAGATAAATTCTGTTGTGGTGTTTGTAAAGAAAAATTGGTTGACTGGTAATAGAAATTCAGTCAGCCATCGACCAATTGATGGAAAAAAAGCAAACTGAATCGGTAAAGTCAGAAAAACCAGATTGAACCAAATCAGACAAGATGATCGAATGATCCTAACAATCATTTTTTATTTCTTTGGCGATATATTCCTGCTCCACCAACTAATAATCCCGCAAGAATAAATGGAATACTGTTTTTAAACGGGCGACGTTTTCTCTCTTGTTTCTGTTCTTTTTCGCGCATTTCAAAATTGACAAATTTCACGTGAGCTGGATACATTTTTTTTAACTCTGTCACATCGTAGTTGTATTCCTTCATTAAATAATTATCACACATAGTGTCCCTCTCGTAGTACGGTTGAAAATGATGAGAAACTTCAACAATACAACCTTGTCCGATATAAATAATGCTATCGACTTCTCTAGGCGGAAGACCAAAATTTCCCTCTTTTGAGTCGAGTTGATCCAGAGTTCCAGAATGACTTTTTAAAGCTATAACATCTGTCTGTCCAAAGGATAGTTGAATAGCAAAGGCTATTACCAGTGAAGTTAAAATTGTTTTCATCGTTGTTGTTTTGCGGACTGTACAATTGTCGCCAAGTTTCGTTCAAGAAATTTTTTGGTTTATCTCATTGTACTGATGATGGATTATTCTACTTTTAGATTACCAAAATTGAGACATGAAACTGCATAGACCGTATACTTTGAAAGAGATCGCTGATTTGATTGGCTGTTCGTTTGTTGGTGATGAAAATCACGAAGTGACAGGGATCAATGAAATTCACAAAGTGGAGCCAGGGGATTTGGTTTTTGTGGATCATCCAAAGTATTACGACAAAGCTTTGAAGAGTAATGCGACAACCATTTTGATAGATAAGGAAGTCGAGTGCCCAGAGGGAAAAGGGTTGATTGTTTCGACCGCACCTTTTGATGATTACAACAAGTTAACGAAGCACTTTTCACCAACACGACCTATGGTTGGACCAGTAGGAGAGGGGACAATTATAGATCCTTCAGCTGTGATTTACCCGAATGTAACGATTGGTCATGATTGTAAAATCGGAGCTAACGTGGTACTTTATCCAGGTGTGGTTATTGGTGATGGATCAATTTTGGAAGATAATGTGATCGTCGGTTCAAATTCGGTGATCGGTCACTACGCATTTTATTACAAGAAGAAATCGGATGGGTTTGATCGTATGCACAGCTGTGGACACGTCCATTTGCATAAATCGGTAGAGATTGGTGCCTTGTGTACTATTGATGCTGGAGTTTCAGGTGCCACAGTAATTGGTGAGGGGACGAAAATTGATAATCAAGTCCACATTGGTCACGATACAGTTGTTGGAAAACACTGTTTGATGGCAGCAAACGTTGGTATTGCTGGATGTGCAACGATTTTGGATCACGTAACGCTTTGGGGACAAGTTGGTGTGGTGAGTGATGTCATTATTGGCGATGGTGTAACCGTTCTTGGTCAATCAGGTGTAAGCAGAAGCCTCGAAGCAGGAAAAACGTATATGGGAAGTCCATGTACTGAAGCCCGTGTTCATTTCCGAGAACTGGCAGCATTGAAGAAAGTTCCAGAATTATTGGAGCGCATCTAATTTTTTACAATCGATTAAATAGTGTGTAAATATTTCTGCTCCCAAGGAGTTGAGATGCATATTGTCGTACCAGACTTCAGGATTTTCAAGTCCAGCTATGCTGTGGTTGTTCCAATCGATAAAGTCGATTTGCTTGCGCTGACAAAATTCATCTAATTCTTTTTGCGCTTGTCGATATTTTTCTGGGAATTCGAAATAAGGCGTGTTGACAAAATGTAATTCGATGTTATTTCTTTCGCAGACTGTGATGACATGGTTTAAAAATTCAAAAGCTTGTAAATTGAGCTCATAATCTTGAGACTTCCAATTCGATTCAATTCCTGAAAAGAGCCTAAGCGAGTCTCGATCTGTTGGTGGTAAAGCACGATAACCATCTTCGGGTACTTTAGAACAATTATTCGAAAGCGGATAGGTGATCAGTTTCCATCCATCTCCATTATGTCGATAAATACTCGAAAGTAATTTTAATCGCTCGGCATACCCTTTTTGTCTGATCACGTTGGTGACGTAATCATTTTCTCCATAGTAGTATTTTAGACTGTAGACATCATCGACCAAGCGTTCGTGGGTTATTCCGTATAAATCTTCCAGTTCGATATTCAAGTACAGTACTTTTTTCGGAAGTTTATTTTTTTCGGATAATAAGTCGATAATGCAAGTGTTGTAGTATAAATGCTTCCGTTGACGAGCTAAATTCCGTGTGTTTTTTCCCAATTCAGACGCGTCAATTGAATGAAGAATACGTGAAGATCCAACATATAATGTGTCATAATCTGGACCACGTAAATAATCGTTCAAATAACCATTCGAATAGTCGCAGGTATTCTCTTGATACCTTTTGTCTAATAACCAGCCAATGCCCTGATCCAAAAGAACGAGTACAATAATGAAAGCTGCTATTTTAATTATGAATTGAATACGCATCAGAATTGAAAATAGAAAAAGGCATCGCTGTGAACGTCACCGGTTAAGAATATGAATAGTAAAATGACCATCAACCAACTGTATTTAATCCAGTTTGGATAGTTATTGATGCGAAGAATTCCTTTAGGAAGAAGTAAGTCTGTTAGCATTAATAGTGCTGCACCAATTACGCCGATTGTCCATTTGTTTTCGGCTACGGCGAGATAAAAATCCGACCAATGGAAATCGAGAAGCGAACTGAAGACTACGTTCATTTGATCAATATTTTCGGCCCGAACGGGAATCATTGTTAATGCAATTAGCAAGAAGTTGAGTCCAATTCTAAGCATTTTGAGCATGCGCTTTTCAGAAGGTTGATCGATCTTTAACACTTTTTCAATGACCACCAAAGTAGCGTGAAGGAGTCCCCATACAGCAAAGGTAAAAGAAGCTCCATGCCATAATCCCGCTAAGAAAAATGTAATAAACAAGTTGATTAGTTCGCGTCCTTTTCCTTTTCGATTTCCTCCTAGCGGAATGTATACATAATCGCGTAGCCATTGCGAAAGTGTAATGTGCCATCTTTTCCAAAATTCGTTAATACTTTGGGAGAAGTAGGGCGTTCTAAAGTTTTTCGATAGTTCAATACCGAGTAATTTGGCTGAACCAAGTGCGATGTCTGTGTAGCCTGAGAAATCGGCATAAATATGGATCGTAAATAAAATTGTAGCAAATGCCAAGGCGCCTCCATTTTGAAACTGTGGGTAATCGTAAATGTGATCAATTAGTACGGTCAAGTTATCAGCAACAACTACTTTCTTGAAGAGCCCCCAAATAATTAATTGAGCACCATGACTGATTTTTTCACTCGATACAAATTTTCGTTCGTTGGATAATTGTGGGATTAATGATCCTGCTCTTTCAATTGGACCAGCAACTAATTGCGGGAAGAAAGAAACGAATAAGGCAAACTTACCGAAGTGTCTTTCAGGTTGAATCTTTTTACGATAAACGTCAATGGAATAACTAAGCGTTTGAAAAGTATAAAAACTGATTCCAACAGGTAGTAAGAATGATGATTTTCTCCAAGTATAATTTCCGCCGAATAATTCAACTATCCACTGTAAAATCGATTGGAAAAAGTCGTAATACTTAAAAGCAAACAATAATCCCAAATTCATAATGATGGTCAGAATTAATCCTCGTCTTGCTTTGGTTCTATTCTCGCTTGAAATCAAATATCGACTTAAGAAATAATCGACTGTAGTTGAGAAAACGATGAGTAGGATGTAGGTTGGCTCCCAACTCATGTAAAAGAAATAGCTTGCCGCAAGAAGTAAAATCCACCTGAATTTGTGCGGGATAATCCAGTGTGTGAGGAAAATCACTGACAGAAAGATGATAAAATCGATACTGTTAAATAGCAAGTTATTTGTTTTAGGATCGAAGATACAATTAATCTGAAAAACCTCGATTAGAGCAGTTTTCAACAGGTTCGGGCTTAAAATCTCTTCGAATCCCATCTCAAATGAGTTGATTTTGCATGTAACTTTGAATAGAATAGATGGCAATGGGCGAAGAATTTTTAAAAAATCTCGAAAATCAAATACAGCTGAAGGATTTCAAACTGAATTCTTTGCTGGAGATTACCAATGCGATTAATACCAATCGTAGTGTGGAAGAAATTACTCGTCTGTTTGAATTTATTGTCCATGAGCAATTGGGGTTCGATAAGTTTGTTTTGTTCAATAAGCAGGACAATTGGAATCATCTTCTTCGAGTGGGATATCGCGGCAAGGTAAAGGATTTAGATGTTGAGCAAGAACTAGCGCGTTTCAAAGAAATTACGGTGATTGAGTCTTCGCAATCTAAAATTCTGATGGATTTTGACGTGGTGATTCCGGTATTTCATGATGAGAGGCCATTGGCATATTTACTCCTAGGTGATGTTGATATTCACGATACAGGAACTGGAAGTCGCCTGAATTATTTGAGTTTTATCCAAACATTAACCAATATTATTGTTGTTGCGTTAGAGAATCGAAGAATGCAGCGACAAAGCATTCATCAGGAACGATTCAAGAAGGAACTTGAAGTTGCTTCAGCCATGCAAAAATTGTTGTTCCCGGATGATCTACCTTCGAATAAGCGAATGGATATTTCTGCGAGGTACACGCCACGACATGAAGTTGGAGGAGATTATTATGATTTCATTCCTTTGGGAGATGACGAGTACATTATTTGTATTGCTGATGTTTCAGGTAAGGGGATTTCTGCAGCGATGTTGATGGCCAATTTCCAAGCAACGATTCGTACTTTATTCCAATATCAGCGATTTGATATGGAGTTTTTGATGGAAGAACTCAATAAAAAGGTGATCAAAAGTGCGAAAGGGGAGAAGTTTATCACTTTTTTCATAGCTCATTACAATGCTTCCACTAGAAAGTTGTCGTATGTGAATGCAGGTCATAACCACCCATTTATTACTAACGGACGTTCAGTTGAAGATCTAGATCAAGGCTGTATTGGATTGGGAATGTTGGATGAGCTTCCGTTCATTAACGTGGGAGAAAAGGAACTGCAACCAAATACAACGATTGTTCTATACACCGATGGTGTTGTTGAGCTCGAGAATCAGGATCATGAGTTTTTCGGAACGGATCGTTTGGTGAAATTAGTTCACAGTTATTATCCGCTAAAAATGGAGGATATGAATAGTTTGATATTCTCTAAACTAGACGAATGGAAAGGTCCACTTGATTTGGTGGATGACACGGCCATTTTTAGTTGTCGTTTTTTCTGATAAACTTCATTTCTAAACAGAAATTCGCATTAGGGGGTGAAGCAGGTTACCGTGTAACGCGAAAAACCCGACCCACAGGGGAATGCCCAAATCAAATTTACAAATGGTCTTGGATACGGAATTGCTTATTTTCAAAAATATAAAGGAAATTACTGTTCGGATACTTAATAGGATCAGAATACCCTAAGTTTTTGAAATATTCATTCACAAAATCAAAATTTTCTGGACCAGGATAACTTTCAATAAAAACAATTGGCTTGTGTAACTGAAAGAATTGGGTAGCTCCGATAAGTAATTTTTGCTCAAATCCCTCCACGTCGATTTTAACAAAATCAATTTTCTCTGCATGCAGTATTTCATCAAATTCATCTAGTTTCCTAATCGATAAATCCCCATTTTCTGATTCCTCTATGCTTAATGATCCGATGCTATCAGCGATGGTATCAACGTTGATATTATAAAGTCCAGCTATACTTCCTTGAGATGATTTGTCGCCTAGACCATAATTGTATAATTTGACCTTATCAGTAAGGTTGTTTATTTGAATGTTTTTAGAGAGAATTCTAAAAGTTGCATTCACTGGTTCAAAAGAAAATATCTGTTTTACCTTCGAAACTTTACCCCAATATACTGAATGGTTTCCGATGTTTGCTCCGAGGTCAAGGATTACGCTTTCGTTATTCAAGTATTGATCAAGGTCCTTGAGGATCTCATGCTCAAAAAAAGTTAAGTTTGATAATTGATAATTCTGAAGTGTATCTCTTGGAGCATTTGGGACCCAGAATCGCGCGCCATTTAGCTCAATAATTTCATCTTCCAAAGAAATTTTGTTGATGATCAAGTCTAGTTTATTATTAATCGCATCAAGTCTTCCCGTAATTGGTTTAAACAGTTTTTTTAATATCGTTTTCATCAGGTAAATCTTTAGAAGTGCGATTAAATATAATTATTTCACTTCAACAAGGAACTTCTTTACTGATCCTGGTTCTAGTTGACAGTTTTTCATGCCAGTCACCGTTTTGATTTTGATCGTGTCGGTACCTGTTGAGATTGCTTGAAATACAAATTCTTCAACACCGCTTGCGCCGGCAAGATGATCTGGTATGGGGTCAACAATCGACCGTGATACAAGTTTCGTATGTTTCAAATGCATTTCAATGGGACAAGAATTACAGCATGAATTTATCTCGGAATAAACGCTGAATATCTCTCCTACAGTTGGTGTGAATTTATCGGGATTCTCGTAGTTTGAGCAGCCCAAGAAAACTATACTCAAGAAGAAAGTGCCGATTAATTTCATCGCATCAAGTACATTTTACCGAAATCCTTGGTGAAATGGGAGTCGGCCCCTGATTCTCGATGTTTGATGTCTTCACCATTTATTTGTGCTTTTACGCGATAAAGGTAAACTCCATTTGCGAGTGGATCGCCGAATTCATCTGTTCCGTCCCAAGCGTACTCCGAAATGTTTCTTCCGATATGAATTGGTCCGAGTTGATCTTCTGTAATTTCTCTCACTACTCGACCTGAAACCGTCATAATTTGAATGATTACTTCATCAGGTTCTTCCGATCCAGTTAACGTAAATACAAATCGTGTGCTTGTAGTAAATGGGTTTGGGTAATTCATCATGTGTGTAATTGTCGACTCATGAATTACTTCGAAAGTCACACGATATTCTAAATCACCTGATAAATTTCCACTTCTATCCGATCCTTGAACGTACAATGTATATTTACCATCCATGTCAAATTCGCTAGGCCAAATGATTTTGAATCGTTTATTCTGTTGTGTTGCTGGAATCCATTGCATAATTGTGTTTCCTGTTCCATCAATGAATGGAATTCGAACTTGCTCACCTAATGGATTTGTGAGATAGACACCGAATAAAGTAGTGTCAGATATATCATCCATAATTAGGAATTCGTTGTCGTCTTTCAATGAAATGAGTATTTCACTATTTGGGTCAACAATGTCTCCGTTTAGAATATGCATTCCGTTGAATGTTACGTCCAAAATTGGTTCTCGATCATCTGGATTAACGAAAAATGGTAATTGTAGAATGTTGTTGAAGTGTTCCTGTTCTGGCTGGTCTGTTATGTATAAACTTCCATTTATGTAGGGATTGACTTCCATCCAAAGTGAATTAAGTCCAGAAAGACCAACAGTATTAATTGTAATAGTATCTCTCAATGTTTCTCCAACTCGCAATGAGTCCTGTCGTGGATAGGTCACAAAGTGTTTCACTTGATTCTCGTCTTCGATCCAATAACTGATTAACAAAGAATCCATTGGATAATCGTAGATGTTTTTGACATCCACTGCGAAGTCAACCGCCTGACCTTCTTCTAAAGTATCTGTAGGTAACGTCCATGTGTACAAGGTGCTTCCATCAATGGCAGCTTCAGGTAAAGGCTGATAAAGTACA
Source organism: Henriciella pelagia (assembly GCA_964219255.1). GTDB lineage: Bacteria > Bacteroidota > Bacteroidia > Flavobacteriales_D > Crocinitomicaceae > UBA4466. The sequence goes on along the minus strand of CAXPPC010000002.1, from coordinate 176,155 downwards.
TGCCAACGATCTATTTGAGCTGGTGTAAATCCTACTGTATCATTATGATAAGCCTGAAGTTTAATATACGGATAGTCTGCTGCGGATACTAAATTCTCTAAATCCACAATTGAGTCATTCAGTGTGAAAACTGTGTCAATCGTAAACTGATAATTCTCAGAAATATCATATGCCATAATGCGAAGCATTGTAGAATCGGCCGTTGGTGACTCTTCAGGATCTTGTTTCCAATAAACATTTCCCCATTCAGCCGAAGGACCTATCAAAGTTGACGTTTCTGTACCTGTATAATCAACACCATAAATTGTACCTTGAATCAGTGCATTTCCTCCGTTAAATTGTGCTACGGTTTCAACGACAGATGAAGGGTTCCCTTTTTGACAGAAGAATGCAAAAGGACGATTTGGTTGCGTCGCATTGATTTCTGTTGATCCTAGATTCTCAAAGAGACCAAACATATCAGCAGAATCTAGCGCGATCCATTGGTCGTACGATGTAGTCAATGGTGTATAGATCACGATATAATGCCCGTTTGGAACATGGTTATTGATCATGCTCTGGAAAGAATCGAGTTCAACCGGGTCGTTTTGATAGAACGTGAACATTTTAAATGAGCGATTCAGTCCCCAAGCATTTTCATTATTATTATTTCCAAAATCATTATTCGGGTTTTGCGTCGGTCCACCTGGTGGCGTGTATTTTGTTCCCCAAGATTCGAGCGTAACAGGATCTACTACACCGACATGTAGTTTCGGGGCTGTGTTGATTCCAATACCATATTCTTGAAGATTCCCCCCGATGTACCATGAATTTTCAGCCCAATCTACTGGAGAGCTGTAAGCACTTACTTTGACATCTTTTACATTTGGCTCGAAGTAACGCTTTCTGGTTGGACGATCGTAGTTGATTGCATTAAAACCATCTTTTTTAAATTGAAAGAAATGATCTTGTCCCCAACCGATTCTACCTGGTATATACTGAAATGAATATTCTGTCCATATTGGATTTGGGTCCTCAACTGCAACTCTCCAAAAGTATACCGTGCTATCAGTGCAAGTTAGTGGTGCGGAGCTCCCTGAAGAAGGCCATAACCATTCAGATGGATGTACCGTTTTAACCCCTCCATATCCAGAAACAAGTGCATATCTTTTTTCAGGGCTATTGAACAAGTCAGTAGTGTCAATTTCAAATCGATAAGTGTTAAAATCGGCTATTGGATTAATCGTTGATGCTTTTACAGTAACTGTATCGTACGGAACAACAGCAAAATCGTATGGAATTACAGGTAGAATTCCGTCGACATTCAGAAATAATGATTTAGTAATTTGATTGTTGCCGATTTCATCATACTGTTCTCCAATTTGAGAAGGTATATCTGCTGAAATACTAAAGGTGTTCAAGCCTATTCCAATGTTGGCTTGTAAAGGCATTTTGAAACTAAATGTGTCTTTGTAATTTAATCCGTCTATCAAGAAAGCGTATACAGAATCTGTTGATGATTGAGGGAAATTTCGGACAACCTCAAGTGTGAACTGATTGGTAACAGATTTACCTAAGTTCGTTAACACAATGTGCATTTCAATACTGTCAGTTGTTAAATCAATATTTTCTGGCGTAAAGAAAACGTTAGACTCCAATAATTCAATTTCAGGTTTTTCATGCCAATTGAGATGAATCATCGGGTCTCCATTGAGCACCATCTGTGAACATGTTGATTCTAACAATAGATTATTAACACTTGACTCTAATCCTTCAATAACATACTTCATTTGATCCCCTACGTTTTGTCCGTAAGAAGTATATCCCATTTGATTGTAAAGAGATTGTGAATATTGAGCGAGGGTATGAGCGAATCCAACTCCTGTGGATGCTATATATCCAATTGCACCATAGTTTGCAACCTGGACAAATTCTTCCGACTTTGAATTACTTAATTGGAAGATATTACCATTGTAACAAGAATTTACAATCATCAAGGGATATTTCCCTGTATTATTCCAATTTAATGGATCATCTAGATTGATTTCAAATCCACTATTTGTTGCAGATGAATGTCCTAAGTAACTCATCAAACTTACTCCTTGTGAAATTCTGTCTGTAACGGAAGAGAGAATAGTAGGATCAAGTGGGTTACTGGTGCTTTTATAAACACTCATCACATTAGCTCCAAACAATGAATCTTCAATTTGATCCTTGAAGTTATTCATATAAAGCTGAAAGAGTTGCTGCTCTGACAGGGAAGACCCACCAGCAAAATGAATGACTTGTTTTTGCCAGTCTTTATTTGGTGTATCGTAAATGTCGTTCTGATCCTGCTGTTGTTCGTATTCTATTACTTTATTCAAATAATTGGCTAGCTCTGAATTTGTTCTTGCTGAAATTCTTCCAGTAGACATTAGTGGTGACCACTTTTTACCTGGAACTAAATTTGAAGTTATGCTCACATCACTTGACGGATGTCCAAAAGATGGAATTAACGATTGCTGGAATCTACTCGCGCTAAAGCGTGTACCTGGTCCATCAGAAGTGAATGAGTTATAGTTAGCTTCTCGAATTCCTTTTCCCATTAAAAATAGACCAGCAGGTTTTTGGGACGCGTTTGTATGAATGTAATGTGCAAAGCGACGAATTCCATTTATATGCTTTTCAATTCCACCTCCGAATTGGTGATACAGTTCATCAACATTGGCAAGAATTACATTGTAGCTGCCTCCGGCAAGTGATGATCTATAGCTGGCATAATCCATTGATGCCTGTGCTAAATCAGTATGATAAATCATTAATAGCGCGCTGTCTATTGACGAGCTAATGAAATTGGTAAAAGTACCCGAACCGTTTACAGCAGAAACAGAGTTTATTGTACTAATTAGCGAGCTATCTTGATAATAAACAAATTGATCTTGACCACTTGCACTATTTGGAATTAAACAAGTTTTTAAGGAGCCATTGGGTGTAATTGGAACAATTCTGGGAACATCTCCATGAATTAAAACAAGTGGATTTGCTCCACCCGCATTAGTTAAGTCTAGGCGGATTTTAGATTGCCCTGTTTCATTTTCGACCCAAAAAGCCTGTTGACTATTTCCTTGTAGATTTGGTATACGCGGGTATTTAATATGGTAATATGAGTATGCCTGATAATCAGTTGTTGCTCCTTGATCATTAATTATATCAAATCGAAGTGGTGTATTTCCATTCACTAATTGGTTGGCAGCAAATGTTTCATTGCATCTGATCTGGCGATATCCTGTGAATATCGTGTCAAGTAACGTAATCGAACTACTACCAACTCTCCAGCGTAAATGGTGGTTACCAATGCCGGAATAATTTGCATTTGAGTTAGACACACTAAGCCCTTGGAATTCCGCATTGGGAGCACCTGGACCAGTGTATGGATATGGTGTAGAAACATTGATATTCGCAGTGTACATGCTTCCGTAAGCCACTCCATCTACTTTTCCACGTCCCCAACCTTCGCCAGCCACGAAGAAAGAACTCGATGCATCAGAAACTTTTTCTCCCTCGTGATATTCGTTTGTGAATGAATAGTGAGATTTGGACCAGATATAATTTTTTGGCGTTAATGGTGCGTAATTGATGTCAGTCTCAACTGTATATCTTAAGTTGTTCGTACTATTGTTCCATGTGAAATAGTAATGAATAGTATCATTATATAGACTGATTTCTGGATTCCCTATCGTTTGTGGATCTAGATAAAGTGTTGAGTCTAGCCAGCCATCATTTCTTTCTGCATAAAAAAGAATATAGTCACCAGGATCCAGACTTGAGTCATTTCCATCTTCGATGTGGATTGGAATTTCTCTTTCGCGTCCAAAAATCTGGATGTTTTCAGTGCTGAATGATGAAATTGGAATACCAGCATTATTTAGTGTGTTGTAATCGAGCTGATAGATTCCGTCTTGTACTATTTTAAACGCATAATACTTTTGGTCATACTGAATCCATTCGTTACCAAAGGTCTGACCGAAGGAAACAAAAGAGTAGGAGATGAGAGAAAGCGTTAGTATGAAGTGTTTAAATAGCATTATTCTGTGACGGTGTTTTTAGGTTTGTTCAGTTTAAGACGCAACGAAACAACGTGTGAATATAGAGCCACAGAAGCATCGCCGATATCTGTAAACGCGTAGTCCAAATATACGTTTTTAAAATTAAGTCCAATTCCGATATTTGGCTGAACGTTAAGGGATTGATTGTCATCAAAGTCTTTGACAAACTGCATGTTTGAAAGTCCAGCTCGAAGGGTAACATATTCCTTGAAACCAACAGACAATCCAATATGAGGATCAACAGAAATCAACCCTGTTTTAATCAAAGTATTTCTTTTACCATCGGTTGTCACATCTAAGTCAAGTTCACCTGATGCGTATAACCCTTTTTCTCCGAAATTAAACTTTTTATATCCTGCAAAAATGAACCGAGGAAGGGTCAACTCTAGTCCATTCTCAGGAATATCATTACCAGTATTGATGAATACCTCACGCGTTTCGTTGTCCAAAGAGAATACCCAAGCATTAAAAGTAGAGGTGACATCTCTAGCCATTACACCAAATTTCCAATCTTTACCAGTCTCATATTGTAAACCTGCATCAAGTCCGAATCCCCACGATTTAGCAAAGTCACCCACTTTACGATGAATAATTTTTGCCGTACCACCAACACTCATCCCTTCAATGTTGAGTTTTCGAGCATATGAGAATAAGAAACCGTAATCTGCGGCGGTAAATGTTGTAATTCGGTCGTAATCAATATTACCATTATTGTCGATTAACTGTGTAGTATTTGGGATGTCGTCAACAGCGAAACGAATAGCCGAGAATCCGATTGAGCTTTTATCATCAATGGAGTGAGCAAGTCCGAGGTAATCGTATTTAGCTATTCCAGCAAAGTATTCCGAGTGCATAAGTCCAGCTTCGAGCCACTTGTCTACTTTTGTTAATCCAGCTGGGTTCCAGTATCCAGATTGAACACCACCAGTTTGTGCGACAACTGAATTCCCTAAACCGAGCGCATCCGCACCGACACCAATAGCTAGAAATTCATTAGAATATTTTGGCGCAATGGTTTCCGTTAAACTGTTTTGAGCAACTGCGGTTTGAATAGTAACTGCTGTGAGGCAAAATGCCATTAATCGGCTTGTTTTCATAATCTCTGTGGTAGAATTTTGTATTGCTATAACCTTTTTTATTCTAAAAAATTGTGTTCTTTGCAATTGATCTACATGGTTAAGACGTAAAAATACGACATTACGTTTATTTAAGAGATAGAGAATTATTTTTTTACTGAGTTGAATGTTTAATTTACCCAATATATTTACCGCTTCTAATTTACTCTCAGGAGTTGTCGCAATTTTGTTAGCACTTGGTGGTAAAGTTGAGTGGGCACCGTTTGCTATTTTTACTGGTGCGATATTCGATTTCTTGGATGGATTTTTAGCCAGAAAATTAAAAGTGGCAGGAGAACTAGGGAAGCAGTTGGATTCCTTAGCTGATATGGTGACGTTTGGTGTTGCTCCTGGTGTAATCATGTTCGTTATATTAACGATGAATATTCCAATTTGGATTTCAGGTGAGGTACATTCGATTAATAATACAGCTTCTTATGAAGTATGGCAATTTTGGTTAAGTGGGTTGTTTAAAGGTGAATTGACAAATCCGTATCCAATATTTGCTTTATTGATTCCATTTTTCTCATTATTTCGCTTGGCAAAGTTTAATATAGATACCCGTCAATCAGAATCGTTTATTGGACTGCCGACTCCTGCTAATACAATATTCTATATGTCGTTTCCGTTAGTAATAGGGTTAGGTGAGGCTCACCTCGTGGAGAATGCTTCAGTATATCAATGGTTATTTCATCCTATTTTGATGGTTGCGGTGATTCTTGTAATGAGTATTTTATTAGTGAGTGAAATTCATTTGTTTTCATTGAAGTTTAAGTCGTTTAAATGGAAAGGAAATGAGCTTCGTTTTAGTTTCTTGTTGATAAGTTTGATATTTATTCTGCTTTTCAAAGCTTGGTCTCTATCATTAATAGTATTTTTGTACCTGATTTTATCCGTAATAGCAAACAATATTCTTAAAACGAAGAAGAATGAAATTTAAAGCAGAAATTGATGTGATGCCATTGGATGCTTTGTTAGATCCACAAGGGAAGGCAGTAACAGGTAGTATGAAAACGATCGGTCTAGAAGCGATTGATGGTGTTCGTATTGGAAAACACATTCGTCTGTTTGTAGAGGCTGCGTCAGAAGATGAGGCTTCAGCAAAGGTAGAAGAGGCTTGTAAAAAGATCTTGTCTAATCAAATTATGGAGAGCTACTCGTTCGAATTAGAACCAGTCGCTTAATTCTATTTATTGATTTTCGTTGTAACACCACCATAACTTCAGCAACATTTTTGCTGGAAAATCGTTATATTGATAAACCAATAAAGGAAAATTTATGTCTGAATCGCTTCCAACTCCGGAATCAAACAAGAAAAAAGGTAATGGTGGATTTATCGCTGTTATACTCTTATTATTAATTGGATTAGGTGTGATGGCCTTCTTGTGGTCGTCAAAGAACTCTGAACTCAACAACTGTATTAACGATAACAAAGTCCTTACGGCTGACATGAACGGAATGAACGACATGTTGGAGGGCTATGTGGGTACAATGTCGAATGATTTGAAGACGGACTTCAAAAATATGTTGAGTACTTATGATGCTTTATTGGAGAAAGATAAGTCGCAAGCCGATTCAATTAATGCACAGAAAGCAAAAATTGAAGAACTTCTCGATCAAGTAGAGCGCGGTAAAATGACGGCTCATCAGTTATTCTTGCTTCGTAAAGAAAACGAAACTCTTCGCAAAATTATGAAGGGTTATGTTGTTCAGATTGACTCGTTGAATACGTTGAATTTAAGATTGACATCTGATCTTGATTCTACCAGAACTCGTCTAAACACAACAACAACAGAGCGCGATCAATACCGTCAAGAGGCTGAGGACAAAGGAGAGTTATTAGCAAAAGGATCAAAGTTGAATGCTTATAACTTCCAATCAATGGCTCTAAAGCCTAAGTTGGGAGGTGACATGGGAGAGACAAATCGTGCTCGTAATGCAGCGCAAATTGTTTCAAACTTTACCATTGGAGAGAATAAGATTGCCACTGCAGGAGCAAAGACTGTGTACATGAGAGTAATTACTCCAGATGGTAAAACACTTCAGCAGAGAACTTCAAATATCGTGGAAACAGATGCGGGTAAAGTTCCTTATTCTGACAAAAAAGATATTCAATATGCGAATCAAAGTATAGATGTTGCAATCTATTATTCGTTAAATGGGGAAGAGATTCCAAAAGGAAATTATCAAGTGAAAATTTACTGTCAAGGGCAGTTGATTGGATCAGACAGCTTTACGCTTAAATAATAGTAATGGTTAATATTTTTATCGCCAACCTCGACTGGGAAATTACAAGTGAGGATTTAATGGGAACTTTTTCATCTTTTGGAAAAGTAACATATGCTCACGTAGTGTATGACAAGGCAACGAAAAAATCCAAAGGATTTGGTTACGTTGAAATGGAAAATAGCGAGGAGGCTATCAATGCTATTGAAGCGTTAAATGGTATGGAGGTTAACGGACGTGCTATTGATGTAAAGATTGCATCTCCGAAAGGAAATCGTCCAGCTAAAAAGCCAAAATTCGATAAGACAAAATCTGGCGGAGACTTCAAAAGAAGAGAAAGAACATCAAACCCTAAATACAATCGTTCAAAATAATGAGTGAAGCAGTTGATCAAGGACACGTTCAGGTGTCGAAAAGTGAAAACGGTATTACAACAATTGAATTCGGACACCCACTGAGTAATTCGCTACCTGGAAAAATTTTAGGAAAATTAGCTGATACAATTACTGAGCTAGGGAAAGATGCTGATACAAAAGTGATTATTTTGAAGTCGGCTGGTGAGCGCGCTTTCTGTGCTGGTGCTAGTTTTGATGAGTTGATATCAATTAAAGATTTCGAAACAGGGAAGAAATTCTTTTCTGGATTCGCAAATGTGATTAATGCTTGTCGTAAATGTCCAAAATTAATTATTGGACGCGCTCAAGGTAAGGCCGTTGGAGGTGGTGTAGGCGTTGCGTCTGCAGTAGATTACTGTTTTGCTACAAAATATGCTGATGTTAAGCTGTCAGAGTTGGCTGTTGGAATTGGACCATTTGTGGTTGGACCAGCAGTTGAGCGCAAGATAGGAATGTCGGCTATGAGTCAGCTTGCAATAAACGCTACAGAATGGAGATCTGCTCAATGGGCGTATGAAAATGGATTGTATGCTGGAGTTTCTGATTCTGTTGAAGAAATGGATGAAGAAATTGATGTTTTGGCAAACAAATTGGCAAACTCAAACCCAGAAGCAATGGAATTGTTGAAAAAGATTTTCTGGGAAGGAACGGAAAATTGGGATACGCTTTTAGCGGAACGAGCAGAAAAGAGTGGTAAGTTAGTTTTATCTGATTTTACAGTAAATGCCATCAATCAGTTCAAGAAGAAATAATTAAAACAAATATTAATTAGGAAAGCAGATCAGTCGATCTGCTTTTTTATTTTGGGACAGTGTGTTTGCCGAATGAATCTTCGACTAAATATTCATCAATTCCAATCCCAATTACTTTCGCTTGGTACTTGTTGTAAATTTCGATGTACAATGTACTTGTTTCGGAATCGTCTGCCTTTAAGAATATCTCTGATAGAAGATATCGTTTGGTTTTGAGATTTCCATTGGGATCAAAATAGGATATTCTGACACGATCTAGGTCTTTTCCTTCAAAACTTTGAATGATTCCTTTTTCAATACCTTCATTGTCAACCATGACTGAGTCGCCAACATGGAAGATTCCATTGGATAGAGTACTTGGATTTAATTTTTGAAGATAATTCTGACTATATAAGGCTGTATCACTTGGCGTTTGTTTACGGAGTACATCTGCTGTAACTGTTACTTTCGTTGAATTTCCAAAAGGAAAGAAAGTGCGTTTAGTGTCGATAGTGAATGTGCCGTAAACTTCATCTTGACTTAGAGGTCGATTGCTGACCAAATTTCGTTTAGCTTCATAAACCAATGCGTCTTTCTGTCCACCACCAAGTCCTAACGGTCGCTTCACTTCTGCGACTCCAATTGCAATATCTTCATGAACCATATTAATTTGTCCATTACTATTGATGGCTCCAGAATGATAAGTGACACATCCAACAAGTGTTGATGCGAGGATCGAAATTGTGAAAAAAGAAGCTTGTTTCATGTGGTTATGATTTTAACGAAAATAGCAATAAATGGCTGTTTTCAGATCGAATTAATAGAAATAGGTATAAATTTGCGTTAGGGGTAGAAGCAAGTTACCGTGTAACGCGAATGACCCGCTCGAACGCCCTAAAAACAACCCAAAATACACTTGAGTCAAGTGAATCTCAAGAATTCTTCAAAAAGGGTTTGTTAATAAAACTAGAAATCATATCTTTGCAGCCCCAATTTTGGGGAAATTGTCTTATTATAAATAAATTAATTGTGGATACATTAAGTTACAAAACCGTTTCCGCTAACAAAGAAACTGCTGATAAAAAGTGGTTTGTAGTGGATGCTGAAGGCCAAACAGTAGGTCGTTTAGCGAGCAAGGTGGCGAAGGTGATTCGTGGTAAACACAAACCAAACTTCACACCACATGCTGACTGTGGAGATAACGTTATCGTTATCAATGCAGAGAAAGTATCTTTCTCGGGAGCAAAACTTGTTGACAAACAATATGTTCGTTACACAGGATACCCAGGAGGACAGCGTATTACAACAGCTGAAGAAATGTTGAAGAAGAACCCAGAGCGTTTGATTGAAAAGGCTGTTAAAGGGATGCTTCCAAAAAACAAATTAGGACGTCAGCTATTTACGAACCTTAAGGTGTACAAAGGTGCAGAGCACAACCAAGAAGCTCAAAAGCCAGAAGTATTAAACCTTGATACATTCAAATAAGCATGGAAGTAATAAACACATTAGGAAGAAGAAAAACTGCAGTTGCCCGCGTTTACATGACGAAAGGGAAAGGAACTGTTACAGTAAATAAGAAAGATTACAAGGAATTCTTTCCAGTAGCTGTTCTTCAATCGAAAATTGCACAACCATTCGAATTGACTGATTCAGTTGGTCAGTACGACGTTACAGTTAACGTATCTGGTGGTGGAATTAACGGTCAAGTTGAAGCGATTCGTTTAGGAATTGCACGTGCACTTGTTAAAGTGAACGAAGAAAACAAGCCGTTATTGAAGGAAGAAGGATTGATGACACGTGACCCACGTATGGTTGAACGTAAGAAACCTGGTCAACCGAAAGCACGTAAGAAATTCCAATTCTCGAAACGTTAATCGAATTTTTGCTTCGTCAGCGATGGCGAATGCTATTTGGCGGTTGTTTAGTATCCAAGTTCATGAGTACTGTCTGAAAAGATCCCTCTTGAATTGATTACTAAAGGAACGTAAACAATTAAAAAATTAAGAAAATGTCAAAAGCAAACTTTGAACAATTATTAGAAGCAGGTGTTCACTTTGGACACATGAAAAGAAAATGGAACCCGGCAATGGCGCCGTATATCTTTGAAGAGAAAAAAGGTATCCACATCATTGACCTTAATAAGACAATTGCACACCTCGATCAAGCGAGTGCGGCATTGAAGCAAATTGCAAAATCGGGTAAGAAAATTCTTTTCGTTGCAACAAAAAAACAAGCGAAAGATATCATCGCTGATAAAGTGAAGGCAATCAACATGCCATACGTAACTGAGCGTTGGTCTGGTGGTATGTTAACTAACTTCCAAACAACACGTAAGTCGATCCGTAAAATGTCTTCTATCGACAAGATGCAGACAGACGGAACTTGGAATACGTTGAACAAGCGTGAGCGTTTATTCAAAACTCGTCAGCGTGAGAAGTTAGAGAAAAACTTTGGTTCTATCGCGGACATGACGCGTCAACCAGCTGCGATCTTTATCGTTGATATCATCAAAGAGCACATCGCATTGAAAGAAGCAAAACGTTTGAACATTCCAATCTTCGCAATGGTGGATACGAACTCTAACCCTAAGTTGGTAGATTTCCCTATCCCAGCAAACGATGATGCTACAAAATCAATCTCTATCATCTTGGATGAGATTTGTGGTGCAATCTCTGAAGGATTGAGCGAGCGTAAGAGTGCTAAAGAAGCGAACAAAGACGCTAAAAAAGAAGCAGCAGCTCCAGCAGTTGAAGAAAAAGCAACTGAAGAAGTAGCTGAGGCTAAAAAAGAGGACGCAACTGAAAACAAAGAAGCGTAATCTAAAGATTCGTTAATTATTATTTAATAAATCATAATGGGTCCCGAGCTATATTTGTAGCTCGGGAACTCTTTTAAAATTAAATTCCATGACAATTACAGCTGCAGACGTAAACAAATTGCGCAAGCAAACAGGAGCAGGAATGATGGACTGTAAGAAAGCACTAGTTGAAACAAACGGTGATTTCGAAGCAGCAGTTGACGTTCTTCGTAAGAAAGGACAAAAAGTAGCCGCTAAGCGTGGTGAAAACGAAGCTAAAGAAGGTGTAATCTTCGCTCAAGCGACAGAAGACGGAAAAACAGGTGTTATCTTGACATTGAACTGTGAGACTGACTTCGTTGCGAAAAACGATGATTTCCGTGGATTCGTTCAATCTTTGATGGATATCGCTATCGCTAAGAAGCCTGCAACTGCAGAAGCTTTGTTGAGCGAAGCTTACAACGATAAATTGACTGTTAGCGAAAAAATCACTGAGCAAATCGGTGTTATTGGAGAGAAATTAGAACTTTCTGGATATGCTACTGTTGAAGCTCCTAAAGTTGTTGCTTACAACCACCCAGGTAACCAATTGGCTGCTTTGGTTGGATTGAGCTCTGACGCTGCTGATGAAGATTCAGGTAAACAAGTTGCTATGCAAGTTGCTGCTATGAATCCTTTGGCATTGAACAAAGAGGGAATCGACCAAGAGACTATCGACCGTGAATTAGAGGTTGGTAAAGAATTGGCAATCCAAGAAGGAAAACCAGCTGAAATGGCTGATAAAATTGCTCAAGGTCGCTTGAACAAGTTCTTCAAAGAAAATACATTGTTGAGCCAAGCTTTCGTTCGTGACAATAAATTGTCTGTTGAGCAATTCTTGAACAGCGTTGAAAAAGGATTGACAGTTACTGAATTCAAACGTCAGTCTTTGAGCTAATCAAAGCTTACATTGATATTAAAAAGCCGATTCGAAAGAGTCGGCTTTTTTGTTTTTTGTCAAATTTGTATCCGAAACAATTAATTTCTAACAACATTATTTTTGATTTATTAATCGACGCAGATTATTTACATTATTTTTGTCTCGATATTATCCTTAACTAATCACTTTTTATGAAACAGTACATTTTATCATTTTTATTAATTTCTATTTTCTCAGTAGCATTAGGACAAACTCAACCTGATTATTGGGAGTTATTATTAAACAACAATCGTGAGGAAGCACTTGAAAAGGTCAATGCCGCACACAATAGCTCGCCGTCAATTGAGACGTTGATTGCCAAAGAAATCATTCGCAATGAAAGCGGTTTGTTCAGTACCTCAAGTACTTTTATCCCAGAGTTCATTGGGTACAATCATGAAGAAATGCTTTATCCTCTTTGGAACGAGGCATTCATTTTCGATGACTACGCAAACGCTGGAATTGATGCTAATGTTATGGCGAACGTAAATAAGTTCAGAGCAGCGAATATTAACCATCCAACATTAAAGAATGCATTAACCTATTTGAAAGCTGTAACGTCGAGATACAAAAATAATTTCGAACAATATAGAAGTCTTAATAGAGGGATTCAAGCGCTTCGTAATTGGCAATATTGTGGGGTGTTTGAAAACTTAAACGGTAGTGGTTTAGAAACTGTTTACGGACCCGAATTACACGCTTACAGTGAAAAAGATTTCGATGCGAATAGTAACGGACTTGTCAACTGGTATGTTCCAGAAGTGAGCGATTATGAGGCATATTCGCTTTTTACGAATCATAGAGAATACGGAAGTGGAGTTCATTACGCACAAACATTCCTTACAAATCCTACAAAGCGTGAAGTGTACTTTAGAGTTGGTGCATCTTCTAAATTCAAACTTTGGGTGAATGATGTTGAAGTATTGGAAAATGCACTTGAGATTACTTCAGAAATGGATGCTTATTCAGTAAAGTTGACTTTGCCTGCTGGTGTCTCACGTATTCTGATCAAAGTGGCCGACTATTCTGATGCATTTTCGATAGTTCGCGTTACAGATAAAAATGGAGTTGATATTGCAGACATCACTACTTCAAATAAGTATTCTGAATATAATTCATCAACGAAAGAATCATTGAATCCAGTTGGAGTGGAAAATTACTTCGAAAGTCACTTTAAGAAGCTCAGATCCGAAAATCCGAATAATTTCTTTTATGATTATTTATTGATTCAAACCTACTTCAGAGATCAACGTTATACGGAAGCACGCGAAATTATCGATCCATTAATGGAGAAATATCCTAAAAGTTCAATTGTTCGTGTTCTTTTAATGACAGCCCTTTCATTGGAAGGTGATTCTGAAAGAAGAAATGAGGTGCAAGAAAACTTAGAAAGAGACGATGAAAAATACTTCCTCTCAATGTTGTTTAAATTCCAAGATGTTCAAGAGCTTTTCAGAATGTCAATTACGGAAATGGAAGACTTCATCAAAGATTTTAAGAAGTCAAGTGATTTGTACATTTTGAAAGTAACGGCTGAAACTTTATTAGCAATGCGTCAACAAGATGCTTATGGGTTAGAAATAAACATCAATGAACTTGTTGATCTATCTTTAAGAGAGGAACAGCTCAACCTGTTAAAAGTTTATGCTCCTCTTTATGGTTCTGTTCTGAGTAAGCCTTATAAAACAACATCTACATTCAACAAGATAAACAAAAGCTACTTCGATTATGAAGTACGTATGAAAGTGGCTACAGCATATGATGATCAACATCTTCCTAAAAAAGCAATCAAAGTATTAAAACAAAATATTGAGGATCTTGATACGGAAATTGCTGTACTTGACGACCTTGTTGGTTATTTACATTACTTAGAAAAATATGAAGAGTCGATGGAGTATATCGACCGTATGGAGGCTATTTTCCCTTATTCTTTCACTGCGATGGAGTACCGAGGAGATGCTCTTGTGCAATTGGGAGATGAAGAAGGTGCGATCAAAGCATATGAGAAATACTTAATCTACAACAGCGCGAATAGCTCAATTAGAAATAAAATTAGAGATATCCGCAAAGAGGAAGACATCGTGGAAAAGTATAAAATGCAAGATGTTTATGATTATATCGATTCAGCAAAAGGACAAGAGATTGAAAATAATTACGGCTATAATGTTCTCCTCGATGAAGCAATTACAGAATTGTTCCCAGAGGCTGGAGGTAAATCACGCTATACATATATCTACGAAATCACAGCTGAAGAAGGTGTTGAAAGAATGAAAGAGTATAACTTAGGTCTTTCTGGGTATTATAACATCATCAAATCGGAAATTGTTAAAGCAAATGGATCAATTGTTCCTGCTGATAGATCTGGTTCTTCAATGGTATTTACAGGATTGGAAGTCGGAGATGTTATTTACATCGATTACCAAAAGAGCTTCACTGGGTACGGTCGTTTCTTTAGAGATTTCGAACGTAGATATCAATTCGACTCTTATCACCCTATTGTCAAAGAAACTTATACACTTTTAGTTCCAAAAGGAAGAAGTATCAATTATACTGTTTCTAATGGAGAGCTGGATTTGAAAGAAAGTGAAGATGGTGATTTCCATGTTTACAACTGGACGTTAGATAATTACCCAGGATTTGAGCAGACAGAGAATTATATGCCATATACGTCGGACTTCGCGCGTATATTATACATCAGTTCTATTTCTGATTGGAATAAAATCGGCAACTGGTACTCAGACTTAGTACGTTCTCAAAAAATAGTGAATAGTGATGTTCAAAAGGTATTTGACGAGTTGTTCCCTGAAGAGGATGTAAACCAATTATCCGAAATGGAACGTGCGAAAAGAATCTACTACTATATCGAAGAGAATATGACTTACAGCTATGTGAGCTTCCGTCAAAGTGGATTCGTGCCACAAAAACCGGCAACAACAATCAAAACAAAATTGGGAGATTGTAAAGACTTTTCAATGTTGTATGTTACTTTGGCAAAAATGGCCAACTTAGATGCGAACT
This sequence comes from Henriciella pelagia, assembly GCA_964219255.1. Taxonomy (GTDB): domain Bacteria; phylum Bacteroidota; class Bacteroidia; order Flavobacteriales_D; family Crocinitomicaceae; genus UBA4466. The sequence continues at coordinate 160,848 of CAXPPC010000002.1, read as the reverse complement.
TGGTACTTGTTCTGACTTCAGATAACGGAGACGCCCTGAACTTACCAAGTACTGACTTCAATCACTGTATTGCGAAGGTTAATATTGATAATGAAGATCAATACCTCGAGCTCACCGATAAATACTTACCTTTCGCAGCCATTCCTCGATCTGATAGAAATGCGATTGCTCTTGAAATTCAAGAACATATCGACAACAACTATAAAGCAGAGTTAATCAGATTGTCAGATATTAAACGACTAGACAACAGAAGAATTTACCATATTGATTACACAATCATGGAGGATTCAACGCAAATGGAAGTTGAAACAATTTTAAGTGGTACTTCAAGAGCGTGGACAATGAGTAAATTCGATAGTCCAAGTTACGATCGAATTGAAAAGGAAGTGTCAGGAATCTTTGAAGACGCATTTGATGAAAATGTTACCATGGATACGGTTATTCTTACTCAAGTAGATAAACAAAAGGACTCTTTGATCTACCACGCGAAGTTCACGTTGAAAGAAAAGCCAAAGAAAATTGGTTCTGTAAAAATTCTTGAGTTGCCATCTATTTCAAATGGTTACACTAAAGACTTAATCTCAGAAGAAAAGCGTAATTATCCAATTAAATATTCACGTTACGAAGGAGTTGACCAATACAAAACAGTGTACAATGTTAAGTTAACGAATGGACAACAATTTGTTGAGCTTCCCGAAAATGTGAGTTTGACTTACAAGAACCACAAGTATGTTAAGACATTCAAAAAAATCGCTCCAAATCAATTGGAAGTGACTGTCGAAATTACACCTGGTAAGGAAAATATTTCAACGGAAGAATACGCAGCATTTAAAAAGTACGTTGAAAGCGTAATCGAAGCCAAAGAAGCTTACATTGGTTACAAATAGGAATGAATAAATTCAAAAAAAGCCGATTCAAAAGAGTCGGCTTTTTTGTTTCTTCCACATTCATGTGAATTTGTATCTTTGATTCCATGCGTCAACGACTCAACGAAGTAATTTTTGGGACTACAACCCCTTCGGGTAAGGCCTTTGATCTATTACTCTTAGTATTGATCATTATTTCTGTGCTCGTCGTTATGTTCGAAAGCGTTCATAGCTGGAGTGATCAATACCATTCCATTTTTGTTTATGCAGAATGGGTATTTACGATCATTTTTACGATTGAATATGTTCTTAGGGTTTACGCCGCTCCCAATCGTTGGAAGTACATTTCAAGTGCTTGGGGAATCATTGACTTGTTGTCGATTCTCCCAACTTTTGTTGGATTGATTCTTCCCTCAAGTTACGCTTCGATTCGGATTATTCGTGCGTTTCGATTGCTCAGAATCTTCCGTATTTTAAAACTCAATCGCTTTACATCTGAATCTCAAGCATTGGCCCATTCACTGCGTGCATCTTACTACAAAATCATGGTGTTTTTCTTCTTCGTACTTATGCTCATGATCCTAACAGGAACTGTAATGTACGTAATTGAAGGTGGGGAAAATGGCTTTGATAGTATTCCTTCTAGTATTTATTGGGCGATTGTGACGACTACCACAGTTGGTTATGGAGATATCGCTCCTGTGACTCCTCTAGGTAAAATGTTGGCCTCGCTTATGATGATTACGGGTTACGTTATTATCGCGGTACCAACGGGATTGATAACCATCGGTATGTCCAAATACAAAGATGACGGTCAAAAGGATAATCTTTGCGATAATTGCGGTCATGATAATCCATTCGGATCGGTTTACTGCAACCAGTGCGGTCAAGAAATGACACGTGGATAATCTTTTTTGGGCGTTCCCTTACGGTCGGGCTAACCGCGTTACACGGTAACTTGCTCATATCCCTAACGCAACATAGTTCTTCTTAAAAAGATAATTGTTCAGATTATAAACTTCTTATTGAATACAAAATGAAGGAGGTCCCGAAATGAGACCTCCTTTTTATTAAATGATTAAAAAGTGTACGATAAATTCAATCCACCAAAGAAATTAATGTCGTTGGCAGCTGGGATGTATGCATCAGGTAACTGATTCACGAAAACCATTTGATAGTATTGCGTGCTCGTTATGTTCGTTGAACCAGCGAAAACATCCACATTGAAATGACCGAATTGTTGTTGATAGCCCAACTTGGCATTCAAAAGGGTGTAAGCTTCTGTAATGTTTTCATTGTCTGAAGTAAAGTACATCGCATCACGGTAGTTCACAACAACGTTGGCGTAAAGTCCGATTTTAGTTTCGAAATCGATACCAGCATTCATAACCAATGGTGGTAATCCAGCAACAATTTTTCCACTAAAATCATTCACAATTGTGGAGTCCTGACCTAAAGATCCTGTTCCAACTGTTTCAAAACGATAATCATCATACGTTGCATTCGAATAAGTCAGATTAAAGAACGGACGTAAACTCGTTACAAATTTATCACGTGAAGAAATTGCTTCGTACTTCAGTAATACTTCAACTCCCGTGTTATTTACCGAACCACCGTTGACTACATACGCATAAAGAGTTGCTGTATTTTCTGGATTCTGAACAGTAACGGTTGTCATTTTATCCGAATACTTCGTTGAATAAACAGCAGCAGTGTAGAATAATTTGTGCTTCAATAGGAAACCTTTGGTTCCTACTTCTATTTGTGTTCCTTTCTCTGGAGTCAAATCTGGATTCACTTGATTGATTTGTGGCACAAGTATGTAGGAGCTCACTGGAGCTTTGTATCCTTGATAATAAGACACGTAAGCCGAAACTTTCTCGCTGAACGTTTTGTTTAAAGCTAAAGTTGGTGACCACATATCGTCATAGCTTGCTGAGTACGATTGAGGAGTTTCATTTCCAACGTGATTATTGCTTAATCCCCAAATGCGATTTTCGACAGCTAAATCAGTGCGATTGTAGCCAATTCCAGCTGTTGCTGATAGATCAAATGGTAAGTTCAATGTCCACTGTGTGAAAACGTTTGAAGTCGTGCTCTCAGTTGAACTGATTGAACGAATGTTAGTGATCACGTTGTATCCATTCAAATAGGTGCTATCTGCTCCCATTCCAAAGAAATTCGAATTCAAAGTCGTGCGTTGAACTTCAAGTCCTGTAATTCCTTTCAAGCTGACTTTTTCACTCAATTTAAAATTCATATCAAACGTAGAGCGAACTCCATAACTTAACGAACTTTTATCTTGCCATCCACCTGCTGAACTAGCATCCATTAATTGACTAGTTCCAAAAATTGATGACTTATTTGTAAGCCATTTTGAGAACTTGTATCCATTAGTAACACCAGCAACAAATGTATTCGTGGCTGAGTGAGCATCATTTTTAATGTAAGCTGGATTTCCTGAATAATCGAAAGTTTCATATTGATCAATTTCTAATTCTCCATTTCGTTGATCATATCCATCACTGTACCCAACATAGGTGCTCAAAGTTTGTCGATCTGATAATTTAAAATCGCCCGTGATGTTTACGAATCCTTTCTTACTCGATGTGTGTGGCATGTATCCTTCAAATTGTAGGTTCCCGTAGTTGACCAATAAGGATGATTTTTTAGTCCCAATTGCCACTTGAGTCGTTGAACGAAGCAATCCATAGCTTCCCAAAGTCGTGCGTTGCGAAATCGTCGTTTCACCTTCTTTTGCTTTACGTGTTTCAAGGTTTACCACACCTGCGATGGCGTTTCCGTAGATTGTTCCAGAAGGACCTTTCAAAATTTCTACATTCGAAATCGACCCAAAATCGATGGCATCCATAACTGTGATTCCCTCGGCGTCGGTAACCGGAATTCCATTTAAGTAAACTTTGGTTCCTTGTCCATCGAAATTACTGCTTACACCGCGAGTCCCTCTCGTTCCATTTCCGTAACCACGAATATTGAATTGCTGTCCACCGGTTGTTGTCCTACCTTGCATGGTAACACCAGGTGTGTTGGTGTTAACAGCGTCCGTCATGAAAAGACCATTACCGCGTTTTATTTCTCCTTCTGAAATACGAGAAATCGATTGCGGAACTTCGATTGTTGAAGTAGCCTCACCTGAATTTGCAGTAATTTGAATTTCATTCAGTTCTTGAAATCGCTCCACTAATTCGAACGAGATAGAACCGACACATTCATTTAAAATTTGGCGTTGAATGCTATACCCCACAACAGAAACAGCAACAGTTATGTCTTCGTGGCAGGTAATGGTAAATTTTCCCGAAGCATCAGTCGTTGTTGATTGCTTATCGGAAGTTTGAATTTTTGCGTCCTTAATTGGTTGACGACTTGTTTTATCGATTACAGTTCCAGTAATCGTTTGTGCATAGCAAATTGATCCCATGATCACTGCTAAAAATGATATTAAAAGTGTTTTCATCTTTATTGTTTAAACATAGACTTGTAGTGCGGTTCAAATTCATGAGCGCACAAAATTTCAGTCGACCACTAGTCGACCAGTTAATCGATATGTATGCTTAAACTTGGGGTGGAGGAGTGCTTAATCGAGCAAAGTTCCCCGAATAAAGATTGTGATATTCAGCGAGTAGTTTTTGATTTTCACTGAAAGTCGGAAGATTAATTTCTGTTGTAAAAATTGGACTTGGAACTTTTAATAAGCGAAGGACGATTTTACCACTCTTTTGAATGGGAGATTTTGGATCGCCAATCGAATTCGCCACAGTTTCCTCTAGATTTTTAAATAGGAGCCCTTCCTCAACGTCATTGATGCAATAAAATGCTAACTGTTGTCCCTCTTTTCTTCGAACAACATCAAACATTCGGTCGCCAAGTCTGAATTCCTTGTCAATGCGTGTCCACTGAATGTCTTCTTCTGATTCAAAAACGATATAATGTAAATCCTCATCCGACACACCGTTTTTTAAGCGCGTCTTCACAGCATGGCGAATCGAAGCCTGTTCCAGTTTGAACATTGGGTAATATCCAACAACCGAAAACAGGATGAATCCTAAAATAACTATGAGGATGGAAGATTTCATCGGCGGTAAATTTACATAAAAAACGATGAGAGTGAAATTGAAAAACTATGAAGTTTTGGGCGTTCCCTTACGGTCGGGCTAACCGCGTTACACGGTAACTAGCTCATATCCCTAACGCGAGCTTCGGTGGCGGCATCAATTTTAAACTAAAATCAACTTTTTTTCAGTTTCAAAAATCCAAACTGACTTTTGAGGCGTATGTATCGTGAATCAGCAAAAAAAAAGATTTATGAAAAACATTACGCTAGTATTAATATCCCTCATAGTTAGCATACAAGTTTATTCCCAATGTGTAGGTTTCCCGGAAACAATCGCAGAGGATGACTGTAGCAATTACGCACCTTTAACTTCAGGAGAGAACCTAAACGCTGGAACCACTCGTGGTATTTGTCCACTAGATTCTTCAATTCAATATTATAATAATATCAACCTAAATGGAGGAACAATTCGCATTTGTGGTAATGCATCAATAACTGGTAATTTCAATGCAGGTAACATAGTTGTGCAGTGTGGGGCATCTCTTTATCTGCCTGCAGGAATGTTGCTAAATCAAAACATGAAAGTGGTAAACTACGGTAATGTTTACGTCACTGGAAATTTGGACATGCAAAACGAAAATGTAGCTTTCTTTAATGAATCTCCAAGTTCACGCTTAATTGTTGATGGAAGTATCAACTTTGCCGCGAACACCAATCAAGATGGATACCTAAAAAACAACGGTTATATCATGATTTCAAATACACTAGATTTATTGGATGGTGGTTTTGTTTGTTTAGGAGATAGTTCAATTATCGATACAAGAAACTTTAGGTTTGGTGTGAACTGTGGTGGTCCAAACAATCGCATGTACTACAGTGGAACAGGAACCATAGCAGATGTGTACGTTGAAAATACATCAACATTGAGAGGGTTTGTGACGAGCTCGCCTTTAATAAGATTCTCTTTAGGTCCAAATAATTCAATCACAACGAGTAACTGTGGGACTTTTGGATTGGCACTTGTGTCGCAAGAAGCTGTACAACCATCTGATCCAGGACCTTCAACTGTTGGTTGCTTTGATAATTGCTATACAGTCTTACCTGTTGAGATGATCGATTTTTACGCTGTTGAAAGTGGTGGCGGTATTCAACTAAATTGGTCAACGGCTTCTGAGACAAATAACGATTACTTTGATATTTATCGTTCAGAAGATGGATTCAACTGGAGTGTCATTGGAACAAAAAATGGAAATGGAACTACCACTTCAATATCTTATTATCGTTTCATTGATGAGAACCCGAAAAGAGGACAGAATTATTATCACATTGAACAAGTAGATTATGATGGCCAACGAACGTCAACAAACACAATCTCAATCCAATATAATTCAGAAACTTTTGAGGTGTACCCGAATCCAAGTTATGTTGGAAAGGAAATTTCAATAGTTGGTATATCAGATATTGAAGAAGTAACGATTTTCGATGCTACAGGAAGAAAAATAAACGCAGAAATTTCAGGTTCTGGTGCAAACAACTTAACGATCTCAATAGCTCAAATTGGATATTACACGATCCAAGCAATCACCAAAGACGGAGAAATTTATAGAAAACAAATTTTAATAAAATAAAGGTGCTGATTAGATCAATGGGGTGCAGTTGATCAAAAAGAAACTCCGATCAAGTAATTGATCGGAGTTTTTATATGATGTCGTCTCAACTACCCGATCTAGTCGGTAAGCAGAGAACGGAAAAAATCCCATACAGTAGTACGGGATTTTATAATCTTAAAGATAACAGAATATCAATCTGATATCAAATTACATCATTCCTGGCATTCCACCTGGCATTCCACCACCCATTGCAGGCTCCTCTTCTAGTTCGTCAGTGATAACACATTCTGTAGTTAACAACATTGAAGCAATAGAAGCTGCATTTTCGATAGCAATACGCGTTACTTTCGTTGGATCGATTACACCAGCAGAGTATAAGTTGTCGAACGACTCAGAACGTGCGTTGTATCCGAAGTCGTCTTTTCCTTCTTTCACTTTCTGAACAATTACCGCACCTTCTCCACCAGCATTGGCAATGATTTGACGTAATGGTTCTTCAACAGCTCTACGAACGATGGCAATACCTGTCATCTCATCGTCATTTTCTCCTTGAAGAGTTTCCAAAGCCTCTTGAGAACGAATTAATGCAATACCACCACCAGGCACGATTCCTTCCTCAACCGCTGCTCTTGTAGCCGCCAATGCATCATCAACACGGTCTTTCTTCTCTTTCATCTCTACTTCAGTTGGAGCGCCAACATAAAGTACCGCAACTCCACCAGACAATTTCGCTAAACGCTCCTGCATTTTTTCTTTGTCGTAATCAGAAGTTGAAGTTTCAATTTGTGCTTTAATCTGACCGATACGTGCTTGAATATCGTCTTTGCGACCGTTACCGTTAACGATTGTAGTATTGTCTTTATCGATTTCAACTTTCTCTGCTGTACCGAGCATATCTAAAGAAGCAGTTTCTAAAGTCAATCCGCGCTCTTCAGAAATCACTTGACCTCCAGTTAAGATTGCGATATCTTCCATCATTGCTTTTCTACGATCTCCAAATCCTGGTGCTTTAACAGCAGCAATTTTCAGTGATCCACGGATGCGGTTAACAACCAATGTAGCCAATGCTTCTCCGTCCACATCTTCTGCAATTACCAATAGTGGTTTTCCAGCTTGAGCAACAGGTTCTAAAATTGGAAGCAACTCCTTCATATTCGAGATCTTCTTGTCGTAGATCAAGATCATAGGATTTTCCATCTCCGCAATCATCTTCTCTGTGTTTGTCACAAAGTAGGGCGATAAGTAACCACGATCGAATTGCATTCCCTCAACTGTTTTAACTTCAGTTTCTGTTCCTTTTGCTTCTTCAACGGTAATTACTCCATCGTTACCAACAACTTTCATCGCTTCAGCAATCAATGAACCGATTGTCTCGTCATTGTTAGCAGAAATTGTTGCGATTTGTTTGATTTTATCGTTGTCAGAGCCAACCTCTTTCGAAATCGTTTTCAAGTTGGCAACGATAGCTGAAACTGCTTTGTCAATTCCTCTTTTCAAATCCATAGGATTCGCTCCAGCTGCAACATTTTTCATTCCAGCATTGATAATAGCTTGTGCTAATACCGTAGCTGTTGTTGTACCATCACCAGCAATATCAGCAGTTTTTGAAGCTACTTCCTTCACCATTTGAGCTCCCATATTTTCAATAGGATCTTTCAACTCAACTTCTTTTGCAACCGAAACACCATCTTTTGTTACGTGTGGCGCGCCGAATTTTTTACCGATTACAACATTTCTTCCTTTCGGTCCTAACGTTACTTTAACTGCATTTGCTAATGCATCAACTCCTTTTTTAAGGCTATCTCTTGCCTCAACATCAAAGTGAATTTCCTTTGCCATTTTAATTTTCTTTTATCGATTAAAAAATTCCGTAAATGTCAGCTTCACGCATAATCAAATACGTTTCTCCATCTAATTTAATTTCAGTTCCAGAGTATTGACCGTACAATACTTCATCGCCAACTTGTACTGTCATTGGCTCATCTGCCTTTCCGTTACCAGCAGCGATGATAGTTCCTTTCAACGGTTTCTCTTTAGCTGAATCTGGAATGATGATTCCGCTAGCTGTTGTTTGCTCTGCAGGTGCAGGTTTAATCAACACGCGGTCTGCTAATGGTTTAAATGTTGTTGACATAACTTATTTTTTGTTTAATGTAGTTTAATTTATTGACCTCTCTTTGGCGAATTTTGTGCCAGTTCGATAATTGAGACAAATTTTCGGTTTGGACAAAAAAAATGTCAGTACGTTATGACATACTGACATTCAAAATCGTTTATTTCGACTAGCTTATTGTTGTCCCGCAGGAGCTGCTGGAGTCGCTGGTCCTTGTTCCGTTGGAACTTCTTGCGGAGCTTCAGTAACTGGTTTTCCTGTTGACATCATGATTGTAAGAACAATACTTAATACTGCTACTACACCTGCCAATCCCCAAGTCGCTTTGTCGATGAAATCATTTGTTTTTTGAACTCCACCAAGCTGTTGTGCGGCACCGAAGTCAGAACTTAATCCACCTCCTTTTGGGTTTTGAACGAAAACCACAACAACCAATAGCACACTTGCTAAAACAATAATTACAGATAATAACGTGCTCATCTATTCTGAATTTAATTTTTTCTTTAATTTTTCAATCAGGCTTGCAAAGAAAGTGCTTTTTTCTGGATTTAACAAGCTAAGTTGTTCATAAGCTGTAATTGCTTTTGGATAGTTGCCCTGCATCTCATAAATTTTCGCAAGCGTTTCACTTACAGGAAGCTCTACTTCTTCAAGACTTTCTTTTGCTTTTTTAGTAGCAGAAAAGAATGGTTTTTTCGGTTTTTCTACTTCCCCAAAAAGTTCTGAAGTCGGGTCGAAATCTGTAAATCCTTTTACGAGAGCCTTAATTTCTTCCGTTTCATTTATTTCTGGGGCTTCATAATTTTTATTCAAATGAAGCCACGAACTGAATGAATGAACTTCGCTTTCTGAGGATGATTTAGGTTCAATTTTTTCGACTTCTTGAGGAGTCAATTTAATTTCTTTTTCCTCTGATAATGACGATAAGTTTTCTTGAAGTCGACTTTCTTCTTCTGGAGTTAATTCCTCTAATTTGTAATTAGCAGCTAACGCATGATGAAGGATAGATTCATCTAATTTATCCGCTTTTTCTTCTGAAGTTATTTTAGACTCTTCTTGTTCAAGATTGTATTCTGCTTCTTGAGTTGTTTCTTTTTCTGATACGAATTCTTTCGCTACAATCTTTTCTTCGTCATGGATTTTTTCATCTTCAGTGTCTAAAGTAATCTCTGTTCCTGTTGATGCTGATTCTAATTCCAGCGTTTCAATCTCTTCATCCTCAATTTCGTCAGCAGTTTCTTTTTCATCGACCACTGAAATAGCTTCATTTTCCGAATTAAGAGTTATCTCTTGATCTGAAGTTGTTTCTTGCTCGACTTCAGTGTTTTCGGGAACATCAATTTCCTCTTCAATAGTTTGAGGTTGATCTTGTATTAAATGAAACAGTTGAACGCGATCAGTAATGCGAAAAGAATGTTTTTTCAACTCATCATCGAAATGAACACTGCCTGAGTTCTTTAGTGCTTTTAGGTAGAGAATTGAAAATAGTTGACTGTACGGATATTTTTCCGTGAACGAGTTTAACGCATCAATATCGCTTACCGTACTTAGTTCTGGTCGCTCAATGCGTTTTGCTATGTCGTTCAAATTCAACATTACCAGTTCGAAAGTAATTTATTCAGAACATCTTGCACAATTTGATCATTCACTTCAGCTAATAAAGTGGACTCAACTACTCCAAGATCTGTGTTCGCATCATAATCTACAAATCGAATGGCATTTACCATTCTTTGCTCTTCTTCAGGTGCTTTTATGAAAATCGTGAACTTTACAGAAACAGATAATCGGTTCTTCGCTGCTGCATCCCCATTCTGAATAGCGACAGGAGTAATGGAGTAATTAGTAATCACCCCCTCGATATCAATTTGTGTTTCTGATGGATCAGAACTTAATAGTAAACTTGATCGGTTTTGAATCCCGTCTTTTACTTCTTCTGTCAATAAAGCTGCGTAACTCAATGGCGTATTTGGAGCATTGTTTTCCAGTGTCTTTAAAGAGAATTTTTCCCATTCTTCTGGAGTGCTACCATCGATAAATGAAATACTTTTCGGCCAACAAGAAGTCAGCAAAGCAAGAAGTGATATGTAGAGAAAAGCGCGCATTAATCGTTTAGATTATATTCTTTGATCTTTCGATAAAGTGTTCGCTCACTAATTCCTAATTCCGAAGCAGCATGTTTGCGTTTTCCTTTGTGTTTTGCAAGCGCTTTCTGAATCAATTCCTTTTCGCGGTCTTCCAATGATAAAGATTCTTCTACTTCCTCATGCGCTTCAAAATCGTCTTCAGTTGGTTTTGAGTAGTTGTAATTTTCTGGGGTAGTAGAAGGAGCTGGTAAAATGCGTGTTTGTGGAGTATTTGAATGGATGTCGTCATAGAAACGATTCACCAAATCTTCTTGATCATTGTCCAGATTTACATTTCCATCTTTCACAGCGAGCTCGACCACCAATTTTTTTAGGTCGTTCAAGTCTTTCTTCATATCGAAAAGAAACTTGTACATCAACTCACGTTCGTTGATGCTTTCAGCGCTCTCTTTGTTAATTACAGCCGGACTGTTATCTCTTTCGAGTGGCAAGTAGCTGCTGAAGATTGCTGCGTCAATATCGCGACTTGTTTCAATAACTGAAATCTGTTCGACTAAATTTTTGAGCTGACGGATATTTCCAGGCCACGAATAATTATTCAACAGTTGAACAGCATCTTCCGTCAAACGAATCGAAGGCATTCTGTATTTATCCGCAAAATCGTTGGCGAATTTTCTAAATAACAAATGGATATCTTCTTCACGTTTTCTCAACGGTGGAAGTGAAATCGGAACGGTGCTCAACCTGTAAAATAAATCCTCTCTGAATTTACCCGACTGGATCGCCTGCATCATGTTTTCGTTTGTGGCAGCAACCACTCTAACATTCGTTTTTATCACTTTTGATGAACCAACACGAATGAACTCACCAGTTTCCAGTACACGAAGCAATCGAACCTGGGTCTGCATCGGTAGTTCTGCAACTTCATCTAAAAAGATTGTTCCTCCGTCGGCAACTTCGAAATAACCTTTTCTGCTTCCGCTGGCTCCAGTAAATGCTCCTTTTTCGTGACCAAATAATTCAGAATCGATCGTTCCTTCAGGAATTGCACCACAGTTAACAGCGATGTATTCTCCATGTTTTCTTGAACTCAACTGGTGGATCACCTGAGGGATAATCTCTTTACCTGTTCCACTTTCTCCAGTGACTAGAACAGAAATATCTGTGGGAGCCACTTGAATTGCGACTTCCAGCGCACGATTGAGCAACGGAGCATTACCGATGATTCCAAATCGTTGTTTTACTTGCTGAATTGTCATTTAATTTTAGTTAGCTGGTTCTAATATTTCAACTACTTCTCCTAATAATGTGGCAGAAGTACAATCTGTAATTTTTACCAAGGCGTAATCACCTTTTTTCGTGTTTCCTTTCGGGAAGACACAAAGTGAATTTCCAGTTTCACGACCGGCATTGTGCTCTTCAGAACGCTTTGATGGACCTTCAACTAGCACTTTTACTATTTTTCCAAGGTGACGTTGTTGTTTCTTCAATCCGTGTTCTTGCTGAAGATTAATGATTTCGGTCAAACGTTTACTTTTCACATCTTCTGGAACATTGTCCTCAAATCTTCTCTCTGCCAATGTTTTTGGTCGCTCAGAGTAGATGTACATGTATGCAAAATCCCATTGAACTTCCTTCATTAACGAGATTGTATCTTCGTGTTCCTCATCGGTTTCATCACAGAATCCAGAAATAATATCCGTTGAAATCGAGCAATCTGGAATAATGCGACGAATTGCATCTATACGATCTAAGTACCATTCACGACTGTATCCGCGATTCATTCTCTTCAGAACCTCAGTGTTACCAGATTGAACAGGCAAGTGGATATAATTACAAATGTTTTCGTACTTCGCGATTGTCTCCAATACCTCATCCGTCATATCTTTCGGATGTGAAGTCGAGAAACGCACTCTCAAATCAGGAGAAACTTCAGCTACCATTGCTAATAATTCAGCAAAGTTTGTTGTTGGTTGATTTTCATCTTTGATTTCTCCTTTGGACGTCATATTCCAACGGTACGAATCCACATTTTGACCTAATAAAGTCACCTCTCGGTATCCTTGGTCAAACAATTCTTGACACTCACGAACAATTGTTTTCGGATCTCTTGAACGTTCTCTTCCTCTCGTAAATGGAACCACACAGAAAGAACACATGTTGTCGCATCCACGAGTGATCGATACAAAACTTGTTACTCCGTTGTTGTCCAATTTAACAGGTGCGATATCAGCATACGTTTCTTCTCGAGAAAGAAGAACATTCACCGCTTTTTGTCCACCACCAACTTCGTCAATCAGATTTGGTAGATCTCTGTATGCATCTGGACCAGCAACTAAGTCGACTAACTTTTCTTCCTCAAGAAGATCTTTTTTTAATCGCTCAGCCATACAGCCCAAGATTCCAACCACCAATTCTGGTTGTCTTTCTTTACGCTTTTTGAAGTTTGTCAGGCGGTTGCGAACACGTTGTTCTGCATTTTCTCGTATCGAACAAGTGTTGATAAGAACAACATCTGCTTCTTCAACATCTTTTGTTGTTGAGAAACCTTCTTTTGCCATGATTGATGCAACAACTTCACTGTCGGCAAAGTTCATTGCACATCCATAACTCTCAAGGTAAAGCTTCTTTCCGTTGCTTTGACCTTTCCCTTCAACTACTGTTGCTTCTCCCTGACGATTCTCGTCAATTTCTTTATCCAATGTGATTGTTTTGCTCATGTTTAAAAAATCGAACTACAAAACTAACCAAAAAAGAAATAGGTGTCAAAATGTCAGTATGTAATTTATGATTGATTAACGATCTGAAAAATTAAAAAAATGAAACTTTTTCCTTTAACCTATGGTTAAAGAATATATAATATAGTAGAATCAGTTGCACTTTGTTGTTTTAATTCGTTGCGAATTGGAAAGAAAACCTATTACTTTGCAGACTTAAAATAACCTAGCGAGTCACTGTTCGACTAGGATTTATGCTTAAAAAAAGAGAATTATGGCGAAGAATCTCGTAATTGTGGAGTCACCTGCTAAAGCGAAAACGATAGAAGGGTACCTTGGAAAAGACTTTGTGGTAAAATCAAGTTTTGGACATGTTAGGGACTTGGCAAAAAAAGGTGTAGCGATCGATGTAGAAAATGATTTTACTCCCAATTATGAAGTTTCACCAGATAAAAAAGCAGTCGTTTCTGAACTAAAGAAATTAGCGAAACAAGCAGAGGTTGTATGGCTCGCTACCGATGAGGACCGCGAGGGAGAGGCTATTTCTTGGCACTTGTATGAAACACTTGGATTAGAAAAAAAGGAAACGAAACGAATCACGTTTAACGAGATTACCAAAAATGCTATCCTAAAAGCAATTGAGTCTCCACGTGAAATCAATAAAGAGTTGGTAGATGCTCAACAAGCACGTAGAATTCTAGATCGATTGGTTGGTTTTGAATTGTCACCTGTTTTGTGGAGAAAAGTTCGTCCAAGTTTATCGGCAGGTCGTGTTCAGTCGGTAGCGGTTCGATTGATTGTAGAGCGTGAAAGAGAAATTCAAAACTTCAAATCTGAATCGTTTTATAAAGTTCAAGGTGCGTTTAAGGCGAATAAAGGAAAGTTCAAAGCAGATGTTTCTCGTCAACTGAAAAGTGAAAGTGAAGTTACTGAGTTATTGGAATCTTGTAAATCGGATGACTTCTCAGTGACAGAAGTGAATAAAAAGCCGGCAACGAAGAAGCCAACAGCTCCGTTTACAACATCAACATTGCAACAAGAAGCAAGTTTAAAGCTTGGATTCTCGGTATCGAGAACAATGTCTGTAGCTCAACGATTATATGAAGCAGGGCGAATCACTTACATGAGAACTGACTCTGTGAATTTATCGGACACAGCGATTCAAGGAGCAAAGAAAGAAATTGAAAAAGCCTACGGTTCGAATTATTCGAATCCAACTAAATATTCGACGAAATCATCTGGAGCGCAGGAAGCTCACGAGGCCATTCGTCCAACCGATTTTTCTGTTCACAGTATTTCGGCTGAAAGAGATGAAGAAAGATTGTATGACTTGATTTGGAAGCGTGCAATTTCATCTCAAATGGCATTCGCTCAACTCGAGAGAACTACGATCAAACTAAATTCTCCAAACGTGAAAGAAACTTTCCAAGCGAAAGGTGAAGTGATCGTGTTTGATGGATTCTTGAAAGTTTATCTTGAGTCTAATTTGGATGACGAAGATGAAGATGATGTAACTGCAGATCTTCTTCCAGATGTGAAAGTGGGAGATGCTGTTTCGATTGGTCAGATTTCGGCGACACAAAGATTTACCCGCCCTCCAGCACGCTATGTTGAAGCTTCTTTGGTGAAGGAATTGGAAGGGCTCGGTATTGGTCGTCCATCGACATATGCACCAACGATTTCAACAATTCAAAAGAGAGGTTATGTTGAGAAGCCAAATCGTGATGGTGTAGAAAGACACTATGCGAAGTGGACATTGAAGAATGGTGCAGTTTCGAAAGAAGATCTAACTGAGATAACAGGGCGAGAGAAAAATAAATTAGCTCCAACTGATATCGGAATTGTTGTTACTGATTTCTTGGTAGAACATTTTGGTCGTATCATGGACTACGGGTTTACAGCAAAAGTAGAGGAGGAGTTTGATGAAATCGCAAAAGGTCTTGTTCAGTGGACTAAAATGATCAAGGAATTCTATTCTCCTTTTCACGAAAATGTAGAAGATACGCTTGAGAATTCAGAGCGTGCGACTGGCGAAAGAGAATTAGGAACTGATCCAAAATCTGGTCGAAAAGTGATTGCGCGTATCGGTCGTTTTGGTCCAATGGTTCAAATTGGAGATGAGCAAGTGGATGGTGAAAAACCGCAGTTTGCTTCATTACACCAAGATCAATCAATTAATACGATTTCACTTAAAGAAGCTCTAGAATTGTTTGAATTCCCTAAGAACTTGGGTAACTACGAATCGAAAGAAGTTGTTGTTGCGGAAGGTCGTTATGGACCATATGTGAAATTTGATGATATGTTCGTTTCACTTCCAAAAGGTGAGAACCCAGTTGATGTGGATTTGGAAAGAGCAATCGAATTGATCGAGGAGAAACGAAAAGCTGATGCTCCGATAGCGACTTATGAGAATTTACCCGTTCAAAAAGGAACAGGTCGATTTGGACCATTCATTAAGTGGAATGATATGTTCATTAACGTAAGTAAGAAATACGATTTTGACAATCTTTCTTTCGAAGATATCACGGAGTTAATCGAAACTAAGAAACAAAAGGAAATCGATAAGTACATCCATAATTGGGAAGACGAAGGAATTTCTGTTCAAAAAGCTCGCTGGGGACGATTTAATATAGTTAAGGGTAAAACGAAAATAGAATTACCAAAAACATTCGATGTTCAATCGCTAACCTTGGATGAGGTGAAGAAAATGATCGAAGAAAAAGCGCCAAAGAAAAAAGCTACACGAGCGAAAGCGAAAAAATAGGAGTTATCAACGACTCATACTTTAAAGTTTCTTTGTAGATTGTGAGTATCACTTGTTCTAATGTACTTTCTTTGAAGAAAGATTGTACAAATGAAGGATATTTCGATCTATTTCGCACCAGTCAATTCGGATTTGATCCCGTCAAAAGGTGAATCTCTGCACAAATCTGTTCATATTCATACTGAAGCTGGTTTCCCCGAACTTGAAAAAAAGGGACTAGCAATAATTTATGTTCCTGAAAATAGAAACGGATCAGAAATTGATGGTGAAAATCAAGTTTTTCGTTCGAGATTTTATCAGTTGAACAAAGGAGATGGTTGGAATTTTTCACTGTACGATTTAGGAACAATTCGGCCAGGAGAAAAAGTAGAAGACACCTACTTTGCATTAGGTCAGGTAGTAACGGAATTAGTCAAGAAAGAAATAGTACCAATAGTAATTGGTGGAAGTCAAGATTTAACCCTGGCATGTTACAAAGGCTTTGAACCATTAGAGCAAATGGTAAATGTTTGTTCAATTGATTCAAAATTGGATGTTGGTTCTCCAGATGACCCACTAAAAAATAATGGTTTCGTAAGTCATCTTTTGATGCAACGACCTTGTTATCTATTCAATTATGCGGTTATCGGGGTTCAGCGACCTCTGGTGACAAAAGATGCAATGTCCCTTTTTGATAGGCTGTATTTTGATGTTTGTCGCCTAGGTGAATTCAATGCTAATTTCAAAATAGCAGAGCCGCACCTAAGAAACTCCGATATTATTTCCATGGATTTTGAAAGTATTAGGGCTGGTGAAACAGACAAGGAATATTATCACAATCCAAACGGTTTTTATGCTGATCAAGTTTGTCAATTAGCTAAGTATGGAGGGATAAGCGATAAGACTGCTTGTTTTGGAATCTATAATGTTCATCCTAAACAGAATGTGATTTCGTCGGATTTAGTTGCACAAGTTATGTGGTACTTTATTGATGGTTATTCGCAGCGAGTGGGTGACTTTCCTGTTGGAAGTAAGAAGAACTATGTGAAATTTCACGTTCACATGGATGAATTTGATGATGACTTGGTTTTTTACAAGAGTGATAAATCCGAAAGATGGTGGCTCGAAGTAAAATACCCTTCGGGTAGTGCAGGTAAATATGAACGTCATCAATTGGTTCCTTGTGATAAAGCCGATTATGAGGCATCAATGAAAAATGTCATTCCAAACCTTTGGTGGAAAACAATTCAAAAATTGAGCTAAACGGTTTTTGTAGAGCATTCTGAAGTCTTAAAAAAATAAATGTGGATTTTTTAACAATCCATTAATATTGCTTCCAAAATATTTCGTTTTCAAAGAAAATTATCTATTTTAGTCGCTTAAACTGTACCTCGTTCGTCTGAATGTCAGGCGTAGAACGGAAAACTGTTATTTTATGAGATTAAGACTTTTACTAGTTTCTTCCATTTTTGGACTTTCAGCAAGCCTAACATTTGGTCAGCAACAAAAACTGACTACTCATTTTATGTATGATAAAATGACAATCAACCCTGGTTCTACTGGAATGAATAATGGGATATGTGCTACGTCAATCTACAGAAACCAATGGGACAAAATTAATGGGGCGCCTAATTCAGCGATTCTTAACGTTGAAGCGAATATGGATCGTTTCATCCCGTGGGGTGGAGGTTTGGGTATTTCGTTCTACCATGATGCTATTGGTTATACGCGTCAAAATAACTTGTTGCTGAATTATTCTTATCACTATTATATTACCGATTGGGGTAAGTTAGGTGGAGGTATTGGAATTGGTTTCCAGAATGTTGGGATGAATCCTGACTGGGTGCCGCCAACGAATAATCCGGACGCATCATTGCCTGTTGCATTTTCAGCTATGAATTTAGATTTGAATGGAGGGATTTACTTTAAAGCTGATGCAGGATACTATGTTGGTATTTCTTCTTCGCATTTGTCAGAATCGGTAATTATGGATGATTCTCAGGTTGTTCCTGGGGTGTTGAATCCGATCACCTATAATCAAGCTCGTCATTACAATTTAATGGGGGGATACAAGTATAATTTGAATACAACAATGCCAGGAGTAGTTGAGGGTAACTTACTTTTAAGAACAGATCTTGTTAAGTTTTCTGCCGATATCAACGCTCGATACATTTGGGATTCTAAAGTTTATGGTGGTTTGACTTACCGTGTGTCTGATGCTGTTGCATTTATGGCAGGTGCTGATATAATGAAATTGCTTGAGGGGACAAACCAGATCCCTGATCAATTCTTGTTGGGTTATTCATATGACCTTTCATTAAATAAGTTTTCATCGATTTCTAGGGGTTCTCATGAAATTCTGTTGAAATATTGCTATTACTTACCACCGGTGCCAGTCACTAAGACGAAACACCCGAGATGGTTGTAAAATTGATTTTTTTTTAAAATATTTGTAACCATTTCGGCGAAAGCTCCGTTATATCGAATACAATTTGATCCTGTAAGACGTTAATAAGATATCCGGAAGCAAAAAAAGAGGTAGAATGAAAAAACTTTTGTTATTTACTTTAGTTGGTGCGGTGATCGCTTCTTGTTCAACAAGAACGGGTCATCTAACAGGTACACTAGGTAGGCCTGTTTATCAACCACAAATTCCTATGGGTATGGTTTACATTCCATCAGGTTCTTACCAAATGGGTGAGAATGATGGAGATGTTCCATTCTTGCATCAAACGCGTGCGAAAACGGTTTCGGTGCAGGCATTTTATATGGACCAAACGGAAATTTCCAATAATGAATACCGTCAGTTCGTCGACTGGGTGAGAGATTCTATCGCAAGAGAGAAAATCTATTATGGTTTGGAAGAAGATGAGGACGCTGATCGTTTCATTAATTACCAAGAGCTTTATTTCGATGAAGGTCAGTTGGAGTATGTTGAGTACGATGCATCGGACCGTGAATTGAACCGTGAAATTTTCTCATTAAACTGGGATCGCCGTTTTTCTTATCAAGACGAACAATTAGTGCCGATCCTTGCGGATATGTATTATCCGCAACCTCAACGTTTCTACAAACGAAGAGAAATTGATACACGAAAGTTAATGTTCCGCTACTTCTGGATTGACTATGTCGAAGCAGCAAAAAGAGGAAGAATTAACATTACTCCAAATGCTTATGATAACCAAGGAAATAAATTGGTTGATGAACATAGAGAGTTGGAAACACCTCCACATCCATTTACTGAAGAGCCTCAAGGTCAAGATTTGGACTTAAGTAATGGAATTAATAAAATTGGAGGTAGCAATGGTATTCGTGGGCATGCTAACCGTCAGCGATTCATTATTGATGAGATCATTAATGTTTATCCAGATACTTTATGTTGGGTACGAGACTTTACATACTCTTTCCACGATCCAATGACGAACATGTATTTTTGGCATCCAGCTTATGACAACTACCCAGTAGTTGGTGTTACATGGGTTCAGGCTAAAGCATTTTCAGTATGGAGAACTCAATTGTTGAATTCTTGGTTGGTAGCAATGGGAGATTTATTTGTTAATGACTTCCGCTTACCAACAGAAGCTGAATGGGAAAGAGCTTCTCGTGGAGATATTAATTTATCACAATACCCATGGGGTGGTCCGTACATCAGAAATGAGTCAGGATGTTTCCTTGGTAACTTTAAACCAATGAGAGGTCGTTACTTTGAAGACGGTGGTTTCCATACTGTGAAAGTATTCTCTTACAACCCAAATGGTTGGGGGTTATATTGTATGGCTGGAAACGTAGCCGAATGGTGTGAAACTGCATATGATGAGTCAATGTATGAGTTTTCACATGACTTAAATACTGAATATCGTTACAATGCAATGGACTGGGATCCGCCATCAATGAAGCGTAAGGTGATTAGAGGTGGTTCTTGGAAAGATATCGGATATTACCTTCGAAATTCAACGAGAACGTATGAGTATCAAGATACTGCTAAGTCATACGTTGGTTATCGAAATGTTATGACACACTTAGGTAGAGGTGGTCGTGATTTCACTAAAGAAGGTGGAGAGGAAATTCGTAGCGACATTCAATTACGCTAGAATAACAACAAACAATTAGTATAAATTAAACCTAAAAAAAACAAGGAAAACTATGAAACCAGGAAGTAAAGGATGGAAAAAATTCATGGCGAAGCTATATGGATTTGGAGCGGCAGTCGTGATTGTAGGAGCACTATTTAAGATTCAGCACTGGCCAGGGGCGAGTATCATGCTTATCGCAGGACTTGGAACAGAGGCGTTGATCTTTATCTTCTCAGCATTTGAACCAATTCACGAAGATCCAAATTGGGAGTTAGTATACCCAGAATTAGCATTAGGTCATTCTGAAGATTTAGATCATGAAGCATTGCCAGCTGCTGCCGGAAGAGGAAACAGAGGTGGTGGAGGTTCAGGAGTTACTGAACAACTAGATAAAATGTTGGAAGAGGCAAAGATCGATGGTGAATTGCTTGAGAGACTTGGAGACGGAATGCGCGCTTTAGGTGATAATGCTGCTCAATTGAAAGGCGTTACTTCTGCAGCAGCAGCGACTGACTCTTATGTTGATAGTCTTCAAGCGGCATCTGACAAAGTATCTAAATTGTCTGAGGCTTACGAAAGAGCATCTGTATCAATTTCTGGAATGACTTCTACTCAAGCAGAAGGAGAGTCATTTGGAGAGCAAATGCAGAAAGTTTCTAAGAACTTGGCAGCTCTAAACAATGTTTATGAATTGCAATTGAAAGGTTCTTCTGCTCATTTAGAGGCAACTGAGAAATTCCAAGGACAAGTTTCTGATATGATGAAGAATCTTTCTGAATCAGTTGAAGATACTCGTCTTTACAAAGAGAATATGGCTATGCTTTCTAAAAACCTTACTGATTTGAATACGGTATATGGTAACATGTTGAAAGCAATGTCTGTATCGAGAGATTAAATTTCTTTCTGAAGTAAACTGTTACTTTTTAGTAACTGTGAATTAACGAATTAACAAACTATTGAAATTTAATTAATCATGGCAGGAGGAAAAGAAACCCCCAGACAGAAGATGATCGGTATGATGTACTTAGTACTTACCGCACTTCTTGCACTTAACGTGTCAAAAACTATCCTTGATGCTTTTGTAGCAATTGAGGAAAATATTCAAAAAGCGAATATTGTACAGGTAGATCGTGGTAACACTTTCTATCAAGCAGTATTGGAAGAAGAAAAAGCAACCAAAGGTGCTGATCAAGCAGCTAAGAAAGCGAAATTAAAGTACGTTCGTGAGAGAATGGATTTAATTGATAAGGAAGCTGCTGATATGATTCAGTTCTTGGACAAAATGAAAATTGCCATTTTGGACGAAGCTGGTGAGGACACTAAAACTTACAAAGATAAAGACCACGAAACTTTACTTTGGAAAAAAGGTGAAGGTGTTACACCAATTCGTATGAACTGTTTTGCAGTTCAGGGTAAAGATAAATACGACGAGCCAATGCGTGTTATGGGTATCGACGAGGATATCAAAAACCCAAAAGGAAATGGTGCTGAGCTTTGGAAGAAACTGAATGCGTACAGATCTAAATTGGTTGAGATAACTGGTAGTTATCAAATGCCAGGTTCAGATAAGAAATTCTCAATTAGTCCTAAGGATTATAATGATTTTGAAAACAATACTGAGCTATCAAAGTTTGCGAGTGATATGGTTAAGAAATCAAAAGCAAACTTGAAAGAAGATCAACAAGTACTTATTGATTTGTATTCAATGTTGTCGAAACCAGAAAAGAATGAAGTTCATGATATGAAAGGAGTTCACTGGGTTGGAATGACATTTGACCACGCTCCATTAGTAGCTGGTATTGCTGCATTATCATCTTTACAACAAGATGTATTGGCGGCAAGAGCTTTAGCTTTAGCAAACTATAAATCGAAAGTAACTACTGGTGAATACAGCTTTAACAAAATTATGCCTTTGGCGTACGGTCCAGCTGTAGCAAACTCAGGTGACGATGTGGAGCTTCAAGTAATGATGGCTGCATTTGATTCTGACAATCAACCAACAGTAACTTCTTCAACTGGAGAAGTAACTTATCCAGGAAATGGGCAAGGTATTGTTAAGTTCAAAGCAGGTGGGTCAACTATGACTATTTCAGGAACTGTATCGATTAAAAACAAATCAGGAGTTCCGAAAACTGAAAAGTGGGAGCATGAAGTAACTATCATGAAGCCTTCTGGTTCGATCGAATTACCTGAATTGAATGTATTGTACCGTGGTTATCCAAATAAAGTTGATCCAACCGCATCTGGATATCCATTTACAGTATTGACAGGTTCTAACTGTTCTGTTTCAAAATCTGGTGACATTTATGTTGCAAAACCAGGAGGAGGAAAAGAGGCCTTCTTGACGGTGTCAGGGAAAACAGCTGATGGAAAAACAGTTCAATTGAAAAAGGTTAAATACCGTGTTAGTAACCTTCCAGATCCTGAGTTATATTGGGGAGCAGCTAAAAACGGTACGCGTGGATCAAAAGCAGAAACTAAATTATTTGCTAAGTATCCACCAGAGATTCCTTTGAATGCTTCTTTCAGCATTGTTGATTGGGAATGTCAAGTTCCTGGTGCGGCTGGTGCTCCACCACGTGGAACAGGAAGTAATATTGGTGCAGCTAGTGGTTTATTACGTGCTGCTAAACCTGGAAGCCAAGTGAGCTTCATTTGTACAGTAGTTGGTCCAGACGGTGTACGACGTAAAAAAGCGGGTGCATTTAAAATTTAATTTTAATTAACCTTGGAGATTATGAAGAGTCTATTAACAAGTGTTGTCGGAGTACTATTTTTAAGTACTGTCGCATACAGTCAACCAGAAGAAATCAATGGTGGACCTGTAAACGTACCTACTGATGGAATTATCGATGGGGTGTTCATCCAAGAACATATCCCTACGAAAAGAATGATTCCTTATGAGCATGTACGTGAAGCAGATGCGATTTGGAGTAGAAGAGTGTGGGAGTCAATAGACTTACGTGAGAAAATCAATCACCCTCTTTATTACCCATTAGATGAAGTTACACCTTATGCTTGGGTAAGAAATGCAAATCGCTGGAGCTTGTGGACGGTAATTCGTCAACATGTTCTAAATGGTGACTTGAGAGTATTCTCTCCATATAATCCATTAAGTTATGGACTTGGAGCTATGGATGGTGATCAGTTGAAATACCCAATTGATCCTGAACCTGGCTTAAATTTCTATACAGACTCAGCTTTTCGTGAGAAAATGGTTTACTATATTGGTAAATTAGGACCTCAAAGTGATATTCCTTTGACGGATGATTACGGAGATCCACTGATCAGAACATTACCTGATGGTACACAGGAGTATGTATATCCTCCGCGTGATACAATTTGGTTTAACTCCTCAGATATCGTTCAGTACCGATTGAAAGAAGATTGGTTTATCGATAAAGAACGTTCAGTACTAGATGTTCGAATTATTGCAATTGCTCCAGTTATCTATAAAACTGAAGAAGATGCGAACGGAAACACTAGTATTAGCGGAATGCAGGAGTTATTCTGGCTGTATTTTCCACACTGTCGCTTTGTATTCAATAACTATTTTGTATACAATGATCAGAACGATGCTCAATGGATGAGTTATGATGATTTATTCTGGAAACGTCGTTTTAATGCAGTTATGTACAAAGAGAGTAACGTTTATGACCGTGAGATCGAAAGTTATAGATCGGGAGTAGATGCTCTTTACGAATCTGATAAGATTAAGAATGAAATTAGAAATATCGAACATGATGTTTGGTCATTCTAAGATTCAATATTGAAAGAAAAGCCCCGACGTGAGTTGGGGCTTTTTTTGTAACCAATAATTTATTGTTTGTTATAAGGGTAACTCTCCAAAATCCTTATTTCATGAAAGTTGTGTTAATTGTATTTGCTGTAATATTTGGACATTCTGTTTTCTCTCAAATAGATTTACCAGGCCCAATAAATGTTACGCCAACTGGTCAAATTAATGGTGGTTATATAGCTGAGAATATTCCTACAAAAAGAATGATTCCATATGAACATGTGAGAGAGGCTGATGTTGTATGGAGTAAACGTGTATGGCGTGCTTTAGATATGCGTGAGCGATTGAATCACCCTATTTTTTATCCACTAGATGAAGTCACACCATATGATTGGCAGAGAAATAGTTCACGTTGGAGTTTATGGACGATTATTCGAAAACATGTAATGAATGGGGATTTACGCGTGTTTTCACCATACAATCCTGCGTCATATGGTTTAGGTGCTTGGGATGGAGATCAAATGAAGTATCCTATTGACCCTACTCCTGGTGATGATTTCTATTCTGATAGTGTTTTCAGAGATCAAATGGTATATTACTTAGGTCGACTTGGACCACAAGGTACTGTCCCTATTGTTGATGAATACGGTGATCCACTCATTGTATATGACGAAGATGGAAATTCGAGTTATGTGTATGATGCCCCAGATACTTTGTGGTACAATTCGGAAGATATAATTGAATACAGAGTAAAAGAAGACTGGTTTTTTGATAAAGAACGGTCTAAATTGGACGTCCGTATTATTGCTATTGCGCCCGTTGTGTACGACATTGAAATTGCTCCAGATGGTTCTGAAAGCATTCGTGGTAAAAAAGAGTTATTCTGGCTTTATTTTCCTCATTGTAGATATGTATTCAATAATTATTTCACATACAACGATAGAAACGATGCTCAATGGATGAGTTTTGATGATTTGTTTTGGAAACGAAGATTTAGTAGCTACATCTATAAAGAAAGTAACGTGCACGATCGTAAAATAGATGATTATTCTTCCGGAGTGGAGGCTTTACATGAGTCCGATAAAATCACAAATGAAGTCAGAAATTTAGAACACGATCTTTGGTCCTTTTAAATTATTGCGTTGAATCTGCTATCTTTAGCCTATGGAAAAGAAAAATGAAAATCAGCTTAATATAGAGTTATCAGAAGAGGTTGCTGAAGGTGTTTATTCAAACCTCGCAATTATTACGCATTCACCTACAGAGTTTGTTTCAGACTTTATTCAGATTATGCCTGGAATGCCAAAGGGTAAGGTGAGAACTAGAGTAATTATGACGCCTCAGAATGCAAAGCGATTAATGCAAGCACTTCAAGATAATGTTCAGAAGTACGAACAAATCCATGGTAGAATTAACGATAATGATGTGCCACCTGTTCCACCAATGAACTTTGGAACACCAACTACTGAAGCTTAATTTTAAACGTATGAAACATCTAAGTAGATCAATTAATTTGTTCGTTTTATTTTTCGGAGCGTTTGCTCTACTTGGGTGTTCTAAGTATTCTTCTCCAAATAAGGTGAAACGAATTATCACTGAGGGGATATGGAAAATTACTTATCTCTACATAGATGGTAACGAGCTAACAAGCGATTACGATCCTTATGCTTTTAACTTTCAGGAGGACAATAATATAACTGTAGTTGGAGATCCAACTATTGATGGGACATGGACAACGGATGTGAACAAAAATCCAACAACATTGGAGCTTCAGTTAACGCCTTTTGTGCCGTTTAATCGACTGAATGCTGATTGGACCATCACTTTACTCAAAAATGATCGCCTAGAAGCTGAAGTTCAAACTGATTCAGGAAAGGACTTAATTATTCTAACACAATCGAACTAGCGAAACGTCACTTCTTTTTGCCACTCGTTTGTATTGCCGTGATCATCTGATACACGAACCAAGATTTCTTTTGTTCCTTCAAATGATTCAGGAACATCAAAAATTAGTAGACTTCCCTTTGTTTCATATTCTAACACGTACCATTTTCCGTCGATGAAAATGTCGTAATCAGCAAGATTTGTTTCCTTTTCGCTGACACGCCACATCATTTTATCTTTGGAGATGATCGTTGTGGACTTTGTGATATTCAATGCGGTTAAAGTCGGAGCGTTTCTATCTTCCTTCAATTGGTAAGTTCCGAAGTATTTTGAATCTCCATAAAACCAACCATTTTCGTATGCTGCTTTTATTGTTTTAATTCGGTTTTTTGCAGTGCGAATTTCAATGTACTCTTTGCCTGTTGGCTCCTTCTTAGCTTTTATTTTAATTCGATAGGCGTTATGAACTGGTGTGTTCGCTTCGCCGATATGAGTGTCGATTTCCTCTTCATTTATTTTCATTGGTTCGTAAACAGTAGCCAATCCAAACTCAATTTCGCGATTATCATTGCTTACCATCATAGACTGACTTGGTTGCAAAAAAGTTAAATCCGTTGCTATTGAATCTTTTGTGTTAATTGAACCTTGCTGAACCACTAATTGAAATTGAATTTCAGATTGATTTCCCTTAGCATCAAAAGCAACAAAGCGGACTTGTTTCTTATCACCTGGTTTCACGTGGATGACACCATTTCCTTCTGTCAGATAAATCGGAAGATCGTTTTCATCAGTTTTAAATGACTTATGGTATTTCTTTCGTAAATAAGCATATGCTTCGTAGTCTTTATGGCTGTTAACATATCGAGTCGATTCAAAAGGAACACGATTGATTTTTTGACCAAAAATTGTATCACCATCAACAATTAAATAACTACCATATAATCCACAATGGTTTGGTGCACCATCAAGTTGGTCAATGACGTCAAATGCAAATCCAATACCTCCAGACTTTGTACAGAAATCAGATGATAACACGAACATGTCTGATGAAATGGCATAAAGTCCTGTTTTTACACGCTGAGTTGTCTGTTGTTTCTCAATATCGGGATATCTGTATCCTTCTTTAGTTATGGCGTAAGCTTTTACTCCTCTTATCAGTGGTGCTTTAGAATCTGCAATATCGAAACCGAAAACCAGTGGATTAAGTGCAGCTTCAGTTTTTGTATCTCGAATTTCAAAGTGAACATGAGGAGCCGTGGAACTACCCGTATTCCCAGACAAAGCAAATCTCTCACCTTTTTTTAATGGTATTTCACCTTTCTTTGGGAATATCTCCACTGCAAAATTCTGTTCAGCTTCTTGAGTTGCTCGGACAATCGAATCAACTTTCCCTTTGAATTCACTACAGTGAGCATAAACGCTTGTAATTCCATTCGGATGATCGATATAAACCACTTTTCCGTATCCGTAGGGAGAAACTTTAATGCGCGAAACGTAACCTTCAGCGATGGAATATAAATTATATCCAGTTTTATTATTCGTTTTAAAATCGACTCCCATATGAAAGTGATTTGGACGTAATTCACCAAAATTCGACGAGAGAATCAGGGGAATTCCCAATGGTGCATGATAGCCACCTTCAGGAATAGTTTGGGATATTGAAATGTTCGTTAATAAACTTAAACTGAATATAAGGAGGAGTTTCTTCATTTTTCAAAAATAGAATGTTTGAAAAAATACATCAATAATCGGGCAAAAAATCTTGGCTTTGTCTAGATCAATACTATTTTTGTAATAAAGTCGTTTTTATGTCTGATGGTATACGTCTACTTATTGAGCAAATTGGTGATCGTGCAAAGCACATTCATCAGCAATTAGAGGCTGAGCGATCAAAAAATGTACAGTTATCTGAAGAATTGGCACAGTTGAAATCTGAATTAGCTCAGAAGGAATCAACTGTTGATACATTGAATTCTGAAGTTTCTGCATTGAAAGAAGAAATAAATTCGATGAAGGATCATACCATTACTCCGTCAGTTCGACCACAAATTTCGGACGACGAGATTGATGATTTGGTAAAGGAAATTGACTACTGTTTAGAACAGTTAAAACAATAGATCATGGCAAAATTGTCGTTGAAAGTAGTTGTAGCAGGTCGCACTTATCCACTCTCAGTTAGTGAAGATGAGAAAGAGAAGGTGGAGAAAGCTGCAGCGGATATCAATAAGGCTGTAAAAACCTTACAAGATAATTATGCGGTGAAAGATATGCAGGATTTACTAGCTATGACAGCTTTACAGTTGGCTGTTAAAGAAGGGAAAAAACCTGTGGATAACTCTTCAAATGAAGCACTGAAAGGTATTGAATCGTCATTGACGAACTTATCAGATGAGTTAAACAAATTGTCATAATCCAACCAGACATCATAGCGGTAGATCTGTGAATATTTACAGTTTTATTAAACACTATGGAAAAAATAATATTTGGGATTATTGGTGCAGTAGTTGGTGCAGTAGTAGCCTTTGTAGTTCAAAATGTACTTCTTAAAAAGCGTAAAGAGCAAATCCTTGCTGATGCTGAAAAAGAGGGTGAAAATCTTAAACAAAATAAAATCCTTCAAGCGAAAGAGAAATTCTTGAAATTGAAGGAAGATCACGAGACGACAATTAAAGATCGTGAACGTAAACTACAGTCAGCTGAAGATCGAACGAAGAGTAAAGAGAAGACTTTATCCAAGAAAATCGAAGAAGTAAATAGAAAGGATAAGCAAATTAGTCAACAGCAAAGTTCACTAGACAAAAAGAATGAGGCTCTAGAACAGAAACACGCTGAATTGGATAAGTTGCAGAAGAAACATGTTGCTGAGCTCTCAAAAATCAGTGGAATGTCAGCTGAAGAAGCAAAAGCTAGCTTAATGGAAACATTGAAGGATGAAGCTAGAACATCGGCAATGGCTCATATCAATGAAATTACTGAAGAAGCGAAACTAAACGCGAATCGTGAAGCGAAGAAGATCGTGATTCAAACCATTCAACGTGTTGCAACGGAGCAAGCAGTGGAGAATTCGGTTTCTGTTTTCAATATTGAATCAGATGAAGTGAAAGGTAGAATCATCGGTCGTGAAGGACGAAACATTCGTGCACTAGAGGCTGCGACTGGAGTAGAAATTATTGTAGATGATACACCAGAAGCAATTATTCTTTCTTGTTTTGATCCTGTACGAAGAGAGATCGCTCGATTGGCTCTTCACCAATTAGTTTCTGATGGTCGTATTCACCCTGCTCGTATTGAAGAGATCGTAGCGAAGACAAGAAAGCAATTGGAAGAGGAGATTGCTGAAACAGGACGAAGAACTTGTATCGACCTCGGAATTCACGGATTGAAACCTGAATTAACAAGAATGGTTGGTAGAATGAAGTATCGTTCATCTTATGGACAGAACCTTCTTCAACACTCTAGAGAAGTGGCAAACTTGTGTGCGATCATGGCAGCAGAATTAGGACTCAATGTTAAGTTGGCTAAGCGCGCAGGATTACTTCATGATATTGGTAAAGTTCCGGATGAACAACCAGAATTACCACACGCAATTTTGGGAATGAAAATGGCTGAGAAGTTTGGAGAGAAACCAGATGTATGTAATGCCATTGGAGCTCACCACGATGAAGTGGAAATGACGACATTAATTGCACCAATTGTACAGGTTTGTGATGCGATTTCAGGTGCTCGTCCAGGTGCACGTAGAGAAATCGTTGAATCGTACATCAAACGTATTAAAGAATTAGAAGGACTTGCTTTAGCATATGACGGCGTTTCATCGGCATATGCAATACAAGCGGGTAGAGAACTTCGTGTATTAGTAGAAAGTGATAAAGTAACAGATGCTCAAGCAGATGAATTATCATTTACAATTTCTCAACGAATTCAAACAGAAATGACATATCCTGGTCAAGTAAAAGTAACCTTGATTAGAGAAAAACGTGCTGTAAACTACGCTAAATAAAATGGATTTAACATCAGCTGTAAACCTACTACAAAACAAACATGTATTAGTAACTGGTGGAGCTGGTTTTATCGGTTCCAATCTAGTTGGATTTTTATTAGGAAATGGAGTTCGCGTTTCGGTTCTAGATAATCTCTCTACAGGAAAGCGTTCAAACTTAAACGAATTTGAGAATCACCCAAATTTTAATTTTATTGAAGGTGATATTACGGATTTCAATACTTGCCTGAATGCATTAAATGGAATTGATGTAGTTTCGCATCAAGCAGCTTTAGGTTCAGTTCCAAGGTCAATTGAATTCCCGCACAATACACACAGCGTTAATGCTACTGGATTTCTAAACATGTTGCATGCAGCTAAGGAAAAAGGTGTAAAAAGATTTGTTTACGCAAGTTCTTCTTCCGTTTACGGGAATAGTCAGAATTCACCGAAAAGAATCGGAGAAGAAGGCGAGGTTTTATCTCCTTATGCTGTAACGAAGCAGCTTAATGAGGAATACGCCAAAGTTTATAACAAACTGCACAACATTGAGTCGATAGGCCTTAGGTACTTTAATGTATTTGGACCAAAACAAGATCCAAACGGAGTTTACGCAGCAGCAATTCCAAAATTCATCGATAAAATGCTCAAAGGTGAGCAAATAACGATAAACGGAGATGGTGAGCAGACGCGCGACTTTACTTACGTAAAAAATGCGGTGAAAGCGAATGTTTTGGCATTGTCAACCGAAAATTCGGATGCTTTTGGACGTGCATTTAATGTGGCTTGTGGTGAATTTTTCTCATTGAATAATGTCATAGATGCTATTAAAAGTAATCTCAGCAAGCTCGGCAAATACAATCAGAATACAACAATTGTAAATGGCCCAGATCGACCTGGAGATGTACGTGATTCTCTGGCTGATATTGCAGAAACAGAGTCGATTTTAGGGTATACTGATGCCGTTCGTTTCGAAGAAGGAATCACAGATTATCTTTCTACACTGTCTTAGATTCGAGCAAGAATTCCATGAATTTCCAATCAAGTTCTGTGTCTAAATCCAGTGAGTTGATTTCGGGCATTAAGTACTTGGAAATTTTAGTAAACTTGTGAAGCGGCTGCTTTTTGAGTGATTCATAGTTAATAATATAAATGGCTCCATTGTAGCTATATACAGGTGGACAGTCTTGTCTTCGTGTATAGTCAGAAGATTTAGATTTTCTTAAGAGTCCCTTTTCATCCTCTTCAAAGAGCGAGTAATACGGGTTTTCCTCAGATTCTTTTACGGAAACAACCATATCGAATTCATCGTTGTAAATAGATAAGGCTTCAGAAATGTGTTTTGAGTTTCGAAGTGGAGATGTTGGCTGCAACAAAACAACTGTGTCAAAATCGATTCCTTGACTTTTTGCATATTCAGTTGCATGGATTAATACATCGTAGCTTGAAGATGTATCCGTAGACAATTCAGCAGGTCTGAGAAATGGAACTGTAAGTCCTGTTTCTTCAACAACTTTTTTTATTTCATTTGAGTCAGTAGAAACAATAATATTTTTATCTGGAAATACTTCTCTTGCCGCCTCAATTGTATATTGAATCAATGGCTTCCCATTCAACGGTTTAATGTTTTTTCCGGGAATTCCTTTGGAGCCTCCTCGAGCTGGTATGATTACAATTGGCTTCATTAGAATTTTATGTGTTCTACATCAATTTGAGCCTTTTGGAAATCATCATGACTTCCAATATCTAACCAATAGCCAATTAGCGGGAATTGTCTCACATATTTATTGTCATCAATGAGTCCCTCAACAAGATCTGTAGCATTGAAGAACTCTCCTTTTGGAATCCTCTCAATCACTTCTTTTTTCATGAGGTAAATACCACCATTGGAGTAATAAGTGTATCTAGGCTTCTCTTTTAAACCTAAAATTCGATTGTTGTCGGTCTCCAAGACTGCATATGGCAGATCTACATTATACGGAATAGACAAAATAGAAAGATCCGCTCCTGACTCAACGAAATCTAGGAAAAACTCTTCAAAATCAATATTCGTCAGCAAATCTGAATTCATTACAAGAATGTAATCGTTGTTAAAATGCTCGATTGAACTAACCGCTCCGATTGTGCCAAGAGGTTCGTTTTCAGTTACATAATTTATTGAGATTCCTTTTGATTTTCCATCACCGAAATGATCGATTAATTGTTGTCCTAAGTACTTTACCGAAATAGTGATATCGTCAATCCCATAAATAGCTAAACGGTTAATGTTTCTTTCGATAATTGGGGTATCCCCAACCTTAAGTAGGGGTTTTGGTGTTTCTTTAGTTAAAGGCATCAATCTTTGTCCTTTACCACCAGCCATAATTACAGCGTCGATTGGTAAATATGATCGGAAAATATTGAAGTCTATTACGTTAACAATATGACGTGTTTCTGGATCTAATACTGGGACTTTATCAATGTTTTTTTCTCGAAATTCTCGCAGTTTATCTAGAGCGCTTTCACCTTTAAAAATGAATTTAGTATTTGTATTCATTGCTTTGGCAATGCTATCTGAAGTTTGAGCGTCGGATATTAATACTCTACGTATATCGCCGTCTGTTACCGAGCCTATCAGCTCTTGTTTTTCATTAACTATAAATAGGATAGCATCTGCCGCTAAGACATCCAATTGTATCAATGCTTCCTTGATTGTTCTGTTATAGCGAAAAATATACTTTTCAAATGTCTCCATTTCCGATTTCTCTTAGTTTTTTGATGACCTTTTGTATGGTGTCTTTTTGGGTATACTTGTTAATTCCTGAATAGGTTTTAGGTTCAGTAATTAATTTTTCAATTGCAGCGTGAATTTCATCGGCGTTAAATCGAACATTGATGATGTTGTCACTTTGAAGTCGCCCTTTTTGTCTATCTCCAATGTTTAATACATACTTCTTAAAACTAGCAGCCTCGATGATGCCACTTGATGAATTTCCAATAATGAATTCTGCATATTTAAGCGCTGTGAAGTAATTTGTCTTCCCAAAACTTTCTATTAATGTAATTTTTTCTGGGTGAGTTGCTTCAAAATCGAGTAGTGCTTTCCTGAAAATTGATCCATTGGTATCAGCATTTGGGAGACTGATGATCGTATGATGCGAATCAGGAATTTGCGAAAGAGCAGTTATCATTTCAATCGCATAAAACTTGTTCTGCTCGGGATTGACTGTTTCAGGATGAAAAGTTCCAAGAATGAAGGGCTTATTGGGAAGATTGTATTTCTTTAGAAATTCATTTCGTTCCAAAGTTTTCACCTTCAATAAGTCGGACAAGCTGAGGGAACCAATTGTAAACACACCCGATCTTGATCCTGTCAGTTCAATCACTTTTTCTGAGAACTCATTCGCTGCTGTAAAATGATATTTGGAAGCAATAGTTATTTGATGGCGATATACATTATCGATAGCACCCAAAGTAGTTTCGCCTCCATGGAAATGAGCAATATTAATTCCAAAGGGGATTGCAGCTTGAACGGCAGCATTCATTTCATAGCGATCGCCCAAAGTTAGAACTAAGTCAAAATTATTTTCACTCCAAAATTCAGCGAATTTTCGAACGGTTCCTGCGTATGCTTTAGCGATTTCAGATGCACCCAAATCAGTTACTGGAGTCTGAATCGAAATAATTTCTCCAAATTTTTCTGATTCAATTTCTGTAATAGTGTTTCCATGACTTACAGACAAGTGTGTTCCAAAGGCTATAATGTTGACATTGAAATATGAGTCCTTAGAAAGCTCTCTTAGCAAAGGAACATAAATACCGTAGTCAGCTCTGGAGCTTGTTAAAATCCCAATTTTCATTTTAAATCGTTCCAATTTAATTTGTGAAATGCACTGAGATCTGAATTTACTTCTTTTCCAAGTATCTGATCGAATTCCATTGGAGAAATTCCATCTCCAGGACGTAGCATGATCAAATCAGATTTTGTAATAAGTTGACCTTCTTTAAGATCATGTTTTAGATGAATACTTTTTCGCGCCGCCTGAACATTATTCTTTTCAGAAGGACTTATCTCTTTCTTGCCAGAACCACTTATGGCTAGTTCAATGTTTCTGATACCAGCAACCATTGCCTTCAATTCTTCAGGAGTTAATGACGCTCGATGATCAGGCCCTGGTAAATTTCTATCAAGTGTAAAATGTTTTTCAATTACTTCAGCACCAAGGGCGACAGCAGCAATTGGCACTTCAATACCCAAAGTATGATCCGAGTATCCGATTTTCACATCGAATGTCGTTTTAATATCATTCATTGCATGCAAATTCACATCTTCCATAGGTGTTGGATATTGTGTGTTGCAATGAAGAACCGTTATTTTTTCTTTTGGAATATCAGACTCTATCAATGTATTTAAGGCATCATTGATTTCTTTAATACCAGACATTCCAGTAGAAATTATTATTGGCTTTTTCTTACTGGCGATGTGTTGTAAGTACGGTTTATTGGTAATTTCACCAGAAGGTATTTTAAAGAAATCACAACCGAATTCATCTAGAAAATCAATACTCTCCTCATCAAAACCAGTGGATAAAAATCCGATCTTATGTTCTTCTGCAATTGATCTTAATATCGGGTACCATTCCAAGGGAATTTCGAGTTTTTCAAGCATTTTATACTGAGAATCGTTGTTCGCTGTATTCTCAATTTGATAATCTGCTTTTTTCGCGTTTTGTTGAACCAGATTTTTCGCTTTGAATGTTTGAAATTTTACATAGTCTGCTCCTGCATCTGCGGCAGCGATGATTAACTTCTTAGCCAAATCAAGATCGCCATTGTGGTTAACACCTGCTTCTGCTATGATCAAGACTTTATTCTGAGTCATTTAATTAGTTTTTTTGCTGGATTTCCAACCCAAGTTTCTCCACTTGGAACATCCTTCAGAACAACTGATCCTGCTCCAATAACTGCTCCATCGCCAATAGAAATTCCTTGCTTAATTACTGAATTTGCTCCAACAAAGACGTTTTTTCCAATGGTTACATTTCCTGCTAAAACAACTCCTGGAGCAACATGAGAATAATCACCAACTTTCACTTCGTGTTCGATAATTGTTCCGGAATTAATAATTACTCCACGACCGACTTTAGAATGTGAATTAAGTATCGCACCTGGGCCAATCAATGTACTCCCACCAATCTCGCTTGAACTCGAAATAATCGCTGATGAGTGTATGATTTTAGTTTCTTCAATGCTTTTGTTCGTTACAAGTTCACAAACTGATTTACGCACTGAGTTTTCACCAATTGATGGGAAAAGACAAGTGTTTTTATCGAGTTGACCGAAATCGAACTCTTGTTCAAGTCCCAAATAATTTATACCAAGTGGATTTTCAAGATTTTCCTTTAAATCGAAGTACCCAATAATTTCTTGCTCATTTGATAAGCAGTCACTTACAACGAGGGAATGTCCAGAATAACCAACAAGAATTATTTTCTGTTTACTCATAATCGAACACTACTTGGAATATTTACCAAGTGTTTTTCGATAAAGATACTATTATCTAGATTTCCATGAAGTGCATTTGGGAAATACTGAAGTCGATTTAATAGTCCCCAAACTGGTCTAGTCATCACTCCATTATCATTAGTTTCCTCTAAAAATTGATTTCTATCATCCTCAGAATCCAACAAAATAGCATTGAGCCAATAGTTTGATCGTGAATTTTCAGGTTCAGTTATGAAATTGAAATCGATTGTATTAAAAAATTCAGCATACTCATTTGCTGTACTTCTTTTGTTCTCAACAAAGCTTTCCAGTTGTTCTAATTGAGCACAAGCTAAAGCGGCATTTAAGTTCGGACAGCGATAATTGTAACCAAGCATATCGTGGTTGTATTCCCATCGATGTGGCATTTTAGCTTGTGTACTTAAGTGTTTTGCTAATTTGGCGCATTCTTCGTCGTTAGTAACGATAATACCACCACCACCGCACGTTATGGTCTTGTTACCATTGAAGCTATACGTTCCCATAAGTCCAAATGTACCCGTGTGCTTTCCTTTGTAAGTTGAACCAAGCGATTCAGCCGCGTCTTCGATTAATGGAATGTTATATTGATCACACAATTCGACAAGCTTGTCAATTTCGCAAGGAAATCCAAAGGTATGCATTGGAACCACGGCACCTACGCGTTGACCCGTAGGTTTATAGATTGGTGTCCCTTCTTGCATTTCAACTTCATTTAAAAATGCTTGAAGTGCGTCGGCAGACATTCCCATTGATTTCATATCGACATCAATGAAGTAAGGTTGAGCACCGATATATCCAATAGCATTTGCCGTGGCAGCAAAGCTGAGTGCTTGAGTAACCACAATATCATTCGATTTCACGCCTGCTACTATCAATGATAAATGAAGCGCAGCAGTACCATTTACCACCGCGATTGCATATTTTGCTCCTGTATACTCAACAATTTTATCTTCAAAGTCGTTCACATACTTTCCAACAGAAGAAACGAACGTCGAATCGATGCAATCTTCAACATATGCTTTTTCGTTTCCGACAAATTTTGGTTCGTGAAGGGGAATAAAGTCTCTTTCTTTCCCGTACATCGACTTTATTTGATTGATAATATTTTCAAATTTCTTCATCATTTACATCTTATTGTCGAGACTTTTTCCTTTCTCTTCGTGCTCAAACGTTGGTATCATTTTTTGGAATAATTCCACAACTTCCTCTTTAGTCCATGAACCATTGGCTTTCATTTGAGCAATTTTTTTATTGAATAATTCCAATAATTCGTTATCGGATGAATGGTCATTTTTAATCACTCCAAATGCCTCAAATCTTTTTAGATCTAGTGTTTCATTTTCAGTGTAGAATTCTTCAAATGCTTTTTCTCCGGTAGTATCGCTTCCAGGGAAAAAACAAGGCCAAGCTCCTTTTTTGAAATCGCCATTGAAGTAGTTTCTAGCTTCATCTTCTGTGGCACATTCGATAATTTCCAACTCCTTTTCTTTCAAATATCTTTTTGCAATTTTATCCAGTGGGATTAGATTGAAATCCTCACTTTCTTTTGGAAAGAACGTATCACCATTTTCACCAAAAATGGCTGACATTAAACAAAGCTCACCAGATTCCTTTGGCGTAACAAAATATCGAGTTACATCGTTCGGTGCTACAATAGGCTGAAGTTTTTCGATGCGTTGATTGAATCCATGCAGTAAAGATCCATCAGAGAAGGCGACGTTGGCAAATCGAGCTGTAGAAATCGGAATTTGTGCTCCCCATTTTTGCAGGAACAACTCCATAATTCTTTTTGAAGCCCCCATCATATTAACAGGGTTTGCGGCTTTATCCGTACTGACGCAAAAGTACTTCTTAGCACCTTTATCAATTGACTGCTTGATAGTTTTGACCGTATTGAAAATGTTGACATTGATCATTCTCATTAATGTGAATGGATCTTTTTCGCTTCGAACATGCTTAAGTGCTGAGAGGTTCAAAACATAATCGAACTTTCCATCTTGATCTATAAATGCGTCATATTCCAAAGAGCCAATATCCAAGGCAAAAGTTTTAAAATCACCATCGATATAACCAATGCTACTTCTTAAGTCTCGCACCAATTCGACCAAGTTATTTTCGCTAATATCGACCACATGAAGTTTAAGCGGATTTCGCTTAAAAATTTCTTTTGTCACCGCTTGACCAATCGATCCAGCACCACCCAGAACTAAAAAACGTGATTTTCTTATTGTTTCTTGTAACTCACTTTCATGCTTTTGAATGTCGGTTTGAAACAATTCATTTTTTCTTCCAATTATTCTGAGTATTTCTTGATTCGTCATTTTAAGTCAATCGATTTTGGGATGGTTGCAGCATCATGTTGAAGTGAAAGTATCGAAACAAAATTAGTGAAATTTCGAGTTCTAGCTCGCTCTGGTCCTCGGCAAGCCCAAAGATTATTTCTATTTGTCGACATTATCCTTTTCTTTGCAGTAAAATAGATTTTTGAAAGCACTATTATCATATAGACATTTCTTATACGCTTTGCTACTCTTTTTGCCAACTGTGGCTGGATTTGGGGCTTCAATTTATCTATTATTGGCAATCATTGTTTTTGTCGTTGAATTCAAAACTATCCGCGAAAAGGTTACTGAGTTTAAATCAAATCCGCTGAGTAAAAAGAATCTGTTTGTGTGGCTCGTTTTACTGATTTTAGTGACCTCAATGATAAACAAACTAATGCATGGAATACCATTAGTTTCTTTGAAAAGCTACTACGCATCATTTATGCTTCTACCAATTTTGGTGGCTGTTAGTTTGCTCACATTCGACAGGAAGTTATTCCTTTTTCTTGTGCTGCTAACTTCCGCAGAAGGTTTGGTCGGTGTAACTGAATATTTGTCTGGTGTCCGTTCTTTCATTATTGAGACACCTTTGAATGATATTACTGATTACTCGCTACTATATAATAGTAGAGTTTTCGGGATCAGTGCGAATTCTAGCATTTTAGCCTATAAAGCAATGATTGCATTAATTCTGATTGACTACATCCCTTCTATGAAACGAATTTGGAGTTGGAGTTTGAGGATTATTCTGGTGATCACTTTGTTAATTTCATTTGGTAGGACAGCAATAGCGGCGGTTATCATTTATTGGGTTTTACAAGCCTTTAGAGTTCTTGTTAAAAATCGCCATGAGATTAGAGAATCTGTGAGCGCCCAGTTCGTTTTGATCGCATGTGTTGGGTTGATGATTTTTTTCAAACCAATACAGTATCAATTATCCAGAGGTGGGCATGCTGCAGAAGATGCTTTTGCTGACTCTTCAATAAATTTGAGAGAAATTCCAGAGCCAACAACACAAGAAGTTAAAAACGCCATTCCGCTTAAGCCTGGCGAATTGGACCCCATGAAACAAGGAGTTGGTGAGAAATTATTTCTGAGGGCATCGAAAGTTCAAAGTTCAGGAAGAAAGAAAATATGGATCAATTACCTGAATTTTATCGAAGATAACTTATGGTTTGGTTTCGGGAGTGATAAATTGATGTTTAGATCTTACAGTTTTAAAAATCAGAAATTCAAGCTTATCCATGCGCATAATTCCTTTTTAGAACTACTTGGATCGAACGGAATTCTTATTTCAATTCTTTACTTGCTATTGTATTTAGTTCTTTTCAATTGGAAAAATATCATTCCAATAATTGCAATCTTAATATACTCTCTAGGTAACTACGGGATATTTTGGGGATTTTCCTACCTAGATGTAATTTTCTTAATTTTTGTCACTGATCAAATCCGAAGAAATTATGACAGTGCGTGAACAAGTTCGTAAACTAGAAGAATCGCTTCCAGTTGAAGAGTTAAATGTTACTGCTTTTGGGAAGAAGTTTCAAGTTTACCCATGGTTAAAAGGTCGTTTATTTCACAAGTTAATCGTTGGTGTTGAAACTAAACAGGAACGTAATTTTGGACTATACTGGAAACAATTGACGTCTATTTTTTACGGAATTTTCAATCTATTTGGTAAATATGACATTTGGATGTACACGACTAGTATGGAACGTCGAATGGTCAACGGAAAGTATACGGACAAACTTTTCGATTATGTTGGAAACGAATTAAAGTGGAAGTCACTCATTATTGAATCGCGCATACTTAACTATTATCCTCGCAGGAAAGTTGCTTCAAAACATGTCATTTCCCGTTCCTTTTTCTTGTTATTTGAAGAACTTTACGGTCGCATTTTTCTTCGGAAGATTCAAGTCAATAATCCGGAATTATTAGAACAGATTAATGCTCATGTGGATGGTGGTGTTGCTTCGAGACTACTCATTCGAAAGTATCTCTCACAGTATCGAATGACTAAGTTTTGGTTGAAGGTTTTGCCAAATCCAAAGATTGTTATGATGTCTGTAGCTTACACAAATTTCGGGGCGATTTTGGCATTCAAAGAAAAAGGGATCAAGGTAATCGAAATGCAGCATGGAGTGATCACCGATAATCACCACGCGTACAATTATTTTAAAAAGTTTGAGTCTAATCAGTTTCCAGATACAATTCTTACTATAGGAACGAAGGAAAAATTGGTTTTTAATAAGGGAAATCAATTTCCAGTGTCAGAAATTATTCCAGTTGGTAGTTATATAATCGATCAAACGCTGTCGGAAAAATCAAGGGGAAATCAAAAAAATATAATTCTCTTCACGCTTCAAGATGGATCGATTGCTGAGAAGTTTTTCAATTTTATTCTGGAATTAAAAAAAGAAATTGGACAAGAGTACCAATTTTTAATTCAGCCGCGACATGTAACAAAAGAAGAATATGTTCAACAAATTCCTGAAGTAGAGGAATTAGAGTTTTCAACTGAGCATTTTTATAAAGCGGCAATTAAGTCTGATTGTCATGTTACAATTTATTCAACGACAGCGATTGAATCTCTTTCCTTAGGAACTCCAAATATTTTGGTTGATATCGAAGGGAAGGCAACGGAGCAATTACAAAATAACTTAGGTAACAATATTTACACAGCTTTCGTACAAACAACACAGGAATTTCAGGTAGCGCTTAGTCAATTGGTAAATTCGGAAAGAGAATTGGTAATCAAAAGCAACGAAGAAAATATTATGCCTGGGTTTAAAGATAATATTCAGTCCTTCTTAAATTCTGAACTGAAATGAAGTTGAAAAACGCCAGTATGTTAAAGTCGATGGGAATCTACACGATTTCGAATGTGATTAATGCTGGAATTCCATTTCTACTTCTCCCTGTTTTAACGAATTATTTGACGACAAGTGACTATGGTGTGTTATCAAATTTTAATGCCATGGCCAATATTCTGATTCCTTTGGTTGGAATCAATCTAATGTCTTCAGTCCAAATCCAATACCTTAAGGAAGACGTAAGCGATAGGGACTATTTATCAAGTGGATTAAGAGTTGTGCTTCTTTTATCCGTTTTTTTTACTGGAGTACTTTATTTGTTCGCTGAAGATATATTTAAGATCACTGGTATTCCCATCTATCTACTGTATTTTTTAGGTGTTTATGCAGTTTTCAATCTTACTATAGAAGTCCTTCTAGCACTTTGGAGAATGGAGAATAAAGCTCAGTATTATGGTGTGTTCCGGATTTCAAGAACAATTTTGGAAGTCTCTCTTATTCTTGTCTTTGTAATCGGTTTAGGTTACGACTTCAAAGGATCTATCTACGGGATGATGATTGCATACGGAATTGGAAGTTTAGCTGCTTTAGGGATCCTTTTCAAGAAAAAACTATTGTTCGGAACATATAAAAATGAATATGTACGACATGTGATAAAATATGGTGCACCACTGATACCTCATGCGTTGAGTGGAATTGTGATCATGTTTTCCGATAAGTTAATTCTAACCTATTACCATGGTTTATCCATTAACGGAATTTATTCAGTTGGATTTATGGTTGGTCAAGTGATTGGATTAGCTCAAAATTCTTTCAACCAAGCATGGGTTCCATGGGCGTTCAGTAAGTTGAAAGAAGGAAAAGAAGAGGATAAATTACGCCTGGTGAAGATTACTTATTTATACTTCATTGGAATCATACTAGCTGTTCTATTTCTTTGGTTAATCGTTCCATTCATTTATGAATTTTTAGGGAAAGAATTTAAAGCGGGAATGGATTTGGTACTTTGGATTGCGCTTGGATTTGCATTTAATGGCATGTATAAGATGGTAAGTGTATATGCTTTTTATCTGGAGAAAACGACACGAATAGCGATTGCCTCTTTTGGAGCAGCAATAGTGAATATCATTTTAAACTTTGTTCTTATACCTGATTATGGAGCCCAAGGAGCAGCTATATCAACATTGATTGCAATGATTCTACAGTTTGTTTACATGTGGATAATTAGTTCTAGATTAATTAAAATGCCATGGTTGCTACGTTAAGAAACTTAATATCGTCGCTTAAGGATTGGTGGATCGCTGATTACCTTTTGGCATTGATGTTACTGGTTTTTCCAGTCTATAACCGTTTGATGCCTATTTTGTTGATTCTGCTGGGTTTGACTTTGTTGTTGAAGCGTAGAAGTTTTAATGAGTTCCGAGCGAGTTTAAGTTGGAAAAACCCAAGTAGTTGGTTCATTATTTACTTCTGTGCCCATTTAATCGGTCTAATTTACTCTACAGACCTTCAAGAAGGAATTAATGATGTCGGCATGAAATTGTCGCTGTTAGCTATGCCTGTCATTTTGAATTTGGTTACGTTAAAGTTGAAATGGTCGCAATTGGCAAACTTGACGATTATTGGTCTTTTTATAGCGTGCTTAGTGGCTTATTCGAAGGCAATATATATGGATAATTTGTATGTCGGAGATGGTCGATGGGGCTATTACACGGAATCATACTTTATTTTCTTCATGCATCGAAGCTATTTTGCTGTTTATCTTGTGATGGGAGTAGTCTTAGTTCTCGATCGTTGGAATGAAACTAAAAAGTACATTTATTTAATTCCGTTTTTAGTTTTCACAGCAGTCATTTTACAAAGTTTATCCAAAGCAGGAATTATCCTTTATGTGTTGACGATTCCTCCGATGATGATCTATTTCATCTATAAGAAATATGGTTGGCTAAAAACAGTGTTGTTGGCAGTTGGAATATTACTCGTTGGAGTTGTAGTTATATCGAGATCAAATAGGCTGACTAGTCGATTTGAAAAAATGTTCTCTGCATTTTCAGGTGTTCAAACAGAAAACAATATGGCTGTTGAAAGCAATGCATCTAGAGTAATTATGTGGTCAACTTCTCTCGAATTATTCCAGGAAAATCTTCTTGTAGGAGTAGGTACTGGCGATGTGTCGAAGGTAATCAATGACAGAAATATTGAAAAAGGTAATTTAGCCGTTGCTCAGAAAAACTTGAATTCGCACAATCAATTCTTGAATTCGGCAGTCCAACTCGGGTTAATGGGGCTACTCCCACTCTTAATGATCTTCATTATTGCAATTTGGAAAGGGATGCGATATCGATCTAAAGTTTTGGTTTTAGCTTCTATCATTTTTGGAGTATCCATGTTATTTGAATCGAGCTTTGAAAGGCAAGAGGGCGTAATGCCGATAACAATGCTAATTTTGCTTTTTGGTTTGTATTCTAGTCAATTTAAAACCCGAATTGTAAATGAAAGAGATTAGTGTAGTTATACCTTGTAGAAACGAAGTTCTATACATTGAAGAATGTATAACTGCAATCTATAATTCGACTGATTTTGAACGTTGGAACATTAATGTGTATATCGTCGATGGGATGAGTGATG
Source organism: Henriciella pelagia (assembly GCA_964219255.1). Taxonomy (GTDB): domain Bacteria; phylum Bacteroidota; class Bacteroidia; order Flavobacteriales_D; family Crocinitomicaceae; genus UBA4466. Next base: position 117,698 of record CAXPPC010000002.1, on the reverse strand, counting down.
ATGGAACACGTGAGAAAATCAAGTCATTGATTAAACAATTTGATAATCTATATTTAGTTGATAATAAAAGGCAATTAACACCATTCGCATTCAATTTGGGAATCTACGCAGGGGGAAAAGTTGATTATGTTCAGATTATTGGAGCCCGTCATATTGTTTCTAAAAATTATATTTCAAATTGTGTAAAGAAGCTTGAATCAGATAACGATACATGGTGTGTTGGTGGAAAGATAGTTAACGAGTATATCAATCATTTAGGAGAAGTATTTTCGAATGTTATGGCAACAACTTTTGGTATGGGGATTGGCAACTTCCGAACATTAAATAAGTCAGGATATACAGATACTGTAACGAGCCCAATGTATCCCTATTGGGTTTTCGAAAAAATTGGTTTTTTCGATGAAGATTTAATTCGAAATCAAGATGATGATTTCAATTACAGAGTAAAAAAGGCAGGTGGTAAAATATTTTTTGATGCTGATATTAGTCTACGGTACTATGTTCGAGGTAATTATAGCGGTTTAAGGAGGCAGTTTTTTCAATACGGATACTGGAAGGTTTTTGTAAATAAGAAACACCAATCCGTGACAACTTTTCGACAGTTGGTACCACCATTGTTTGTCCTATATAGTATCGTTTTTCCCTTGTTTTATCTTATTAATGTGAAATTAGGCTGTTTAGCAAGTATTCCTTTGGTTATGTACTTATTTCTAAATGTTTTTTTCAGTTCAATCAATTGGAAGGGATTGAAAGCTTTTGTTGAACGATTTACAGCCTATCTTATTCTACATTATAGTTATGGTTTTGGTTACCTTCGTGGTATAATTGATTTTTTAATTTTAAAGAAGGTTCCATCAATTAAACAAAAGAGATTATCTAGATAAATATGATACCATTTTCGCCACCACGCATAGACGATAAAGTCATAGCCGAAGTTACAGCGGCACTTCAATCTGGATGGATTACAACTGGTCCACGAACGAAGCAATTTGAGAAAAATATTACAGCATATTGTGGATGCAAAACAACGGTTGCTGTCAACTCATGGACAATGGGAATGCAAGTCCTTTTAGATTTTTGGGGAATTGGGGAAGGAGATGAGGTGATATTACCAGCTTATACATATTGTGCCAGCGCTAATGTAATTATCCATTCAGGGGCTCAATTGGTAATGGTTGATATCAATTCTGATGACTTTAATATTAATGTTGATGCGGTTCGAAAGGCAATTAGCCCAAGAACAAAGGCAATCATGGGTGTTGACATCTCAGGTTTTCCTGCTGATTACGATCAGTTGTATACATTAATAAATGAACCTGAAATAAAATCGCTTTTTTCACCTAATAATGATTTTCAAAAGCAGCTTGGAAGAATCTTATTATTAAGTGATGCGGCTCATAGCTTCGGTGCTCAAATGAATGGAACCACAGCAGGTGCAATGGCAGATATCTCTTGTTTTTCTTTTCATGCGGTTAAAAACCTAACGACTGCGGAGGGAGGGGCACTTTGTTTTAACTTACCAGATAGTTTCGATCATGAAGAAATCTATAAAGTCATGAATACAAAGATACTTCATGGACAAAGTAAGGATGCTTTAGCTAAAACACAGAAAGGAAACTGGAAATACGATGTAGAAGAGCCAGGGTTTAAATGCAATATGACAGATATTCAGGCGGCAATTGGATTGGTTGAACTAGAACGTTACCAAGAAAACTTGGACAGAAGAAAAGAAATATTTGATCAATATATTAGCGGTTTTAAAACGGAAAGCTGGGCGATAATCCCAACATCTACAACAGAGGATAAAATTTCTAGTTATCACTTATTTCTATTGCGAATTAAAGGTGCAAGTGAATCGCAACGTGATCAAATAATGCAGCTTATATTCGATCAAGATGTGTCCGTAAATGTGCACTTTCAACCCTTACCACTTCTTACTGCCTATAAAAAACGTGGTTACCTGATAGATGATTACCCAAACGCTTATTTGGCGTATGCAAACGAAATAAGTCTACCGGTCTATTTCGATTTAACGGATGAAGATGTCGAAACTGTAATTTCAGCTGTAATAGATGCAGTGAATTCCGTCTTAGACTGATTCTTGATATGGTTCGTTAAAATAAGTCTGAGGAGGATAAGAACTTGATTTGTTTCCTAGATCAATAGTGCATTCGCTTAGTTTCTCTAAAATTTGCGGTGATGCATAGTAAATGCAATTTGAACTGATTACTTCATATCCTACAATTCCTACTTCATACAAGATGGCTAAATGTCTTGAAATAGTAGCAGTGGAAAGGCCAATTTCGTGATGTAATTCTTGCCCATTTAATTGACGCCCCTCCAATAATAATTCAATTATTTGAAGACGTGCTGGATGTCCTAATGCTTTGTATAGTTTTGAATAACTATTGATTCGACTGTTGAATAGGTGTCTTTTTGTTGCTCCCATAGTGTATTTTTGTTAGGTTATTACATTAATATAATGAATTAAATTAACAAAATGAAGAATTTTCTAATTTGCTAATTCGCAATATTGCAAATTAGCGAATTGCATAATTGTCACCATAAATACTAATTTTACTCAATGAAACGCTTCTTCGACATAATAGTCTCATTTTTAATAATTCTATTCTTTTTACCATTCGGATTAATTATTGCGCTTCTAATTATTTTAGAAAGTAGAGGAGGAGTATTCTACATTCAACAGAGAGTTGGATTAGGCGGTCGTGACTTCGGATTATTTAAATTTCGTACAATGCGACCGAATGCCGATAAAGCTGGAAAGCTAACAGTGGGAATGAGAGATCCCAGAATTACTCGGGTCGGTTACACATTAAGAAAGTTCAAGTTAGACGAATTCCCACAGTTTATTAATGTACTCATCGGAGACATGAGTATTGTTGGTCCGCGACCTGAGGTTCGAGAGTATGTTGACTTATACACTTCAGACCAAAGTAAAGTGCTTAATGTAAAACCAGGGATTACCGATTATGCGTCACTTGAGTATTTTAAAGAGAATGAACTTCTGGCAAAGTCTGATAATCCTCAGAAAACATACATTGAGGAGATAATGCCAGCGAAAATCGAGCTAAATAAGAAGTATTTGAAAAATCCAACCGTAGGTCATGATCTGAAAATCATGTGGCTGACTTTCTTAAAAATGATCAAATAGTTTTGGTAAAGAACTTTTTATAGAGGAGCGCGTAGCTTACTAAGAAACATAGAACTCCAAGTGTTGCGCCAAATACAGTGTCTTCGAGGAAGTGTTGAGATAAATAAATTCTTGAGTATCCAACAAGTACGGCGGCAATTACTGAAAAAAACTGAGCAAGAGGCCATTTTCTAAGAATGAAAGCTACAAAGGCAAAAAATCCAAATGCTGCGGCGGTATGTCCCGATGGAAAGGAGTTAGAGATATGCAATTCAACACCAGGGACGCGATAGAGTGAATAAGAAGAGAGGAACTTTATTGGTCGGAAGGCGTCATAAAAAACAAGTTGCTTCAACGACTGCACAACAACGCCAGTCATGATCAAAGTGAGAGCTCCAAGAAGCACATACTTTATCCCATGTTTTTTAAATAAGAAAAAGGAAATTAAGGCGGTTGCAATGGCTACAAAAACACCATCCCCCACATATGTATAGTATTTAAAGAAGAAATCCTGAAAAGGTGTGTGGGTGGAGTTGATTGACAAATGCGATTCCACTTTACTTGTCCACACAAGAAAAAACAATCCCGTACCGATAAAAAACGACGAGATAATTAGAAAATATCGTAACTGATAAAGTAGCCTTTTCACAAAGCGAAATTACATTTAATGAATTAAAAAGGCTAATCCGCAACCTCCAATTATGGTGAGCAGTTTGAGGAAGTTAAACTTGTGGTTTTCACTTGTTTCAAAAATGATGGTAGTAGAAATGTGTAGGAACATTCCGACAACAATAGCTAAGATTGAATTGAAGTTAATCGTGTGAAGGACTGAAATGTCAGACATACCTATCAACATCCCTAGTGGACTCGTCATTGCAAATATTCCAAGTAATAACCAAGATTTCACCTTGTTAATACCAGAAGTTGTGAGTAAGGTCATCAATGCAACGGCTACAGGAATTCTGTGTAAGAGTATCCCAAGTAATAAAGCATGATCGTCAGAATGATGATGTGCTGTTGCTACGTCATGACCGATTTCTTGCGCGCCAAGTGGAATTCCCTCAAGAAATGAATGCAAAGAAAGTGCTATGAGTAGTCCAATTGGTAGTTTTGCATCTTTATGCGCATGTATATGACCATGCTCGATTCCTCCGGAGAAAAACTCTAGTATAAGTTGAACTAGAAATCCAACAAGGATGAAAATCCCAATATTTATTGAGGTCTCTTCGTATAGTTCTGGAATAAAGTGTGTAAAAGCAATAGCCAGCAAAAAACCTCCACTAAATGCCAATAAAAGCTTTATAATTTGCTCATTCTTTTTTCTGTCAATTGAAGAAACTAAAAGTCCACCAAGTCCGACAGAAACAATTAAAAGAATAAATATTATTGATGTACCCATCTATTTTTTTTGTGCGACGACTATCAATCGATCGGATTTTTCAGGATCAAATTGATCCAAATCGAAGTTGCCAAAAGTACTAAGAATTTCAAACTTATTATGTAATAAAAGTCGCTCAAAATCGACGAATTCTAATGCTTGAACTCGCTCTGTAAATGAAAATTCCTTGCCTTGATCAGAAAACTCAATTGTTTTAAATATATGTTGGCCATCATAGCTTCTCGCAATATTGAAAGTAATCCCTTCAATGTTTTTCACCTCTTTCGGTACTAAATTCTGAATCACTTTCGATGCATTCATAAAGTCAATCACCAAAATACCTTCTTTGTTGAGCATTTGATGTATAGATTGAATGACTTTTTCATTGGCATCAACGGAGTCGAAATATCCAAAACTGGTGAATAAATTAAAAATTGCATCGAATTTTGACGGGTACACTTCGCGCATGTCATGAACATCGAAATTTAGGCCCTCTTTAGCATGTTTTTGGGCTGATGATATGCTCGATGGAGAAAGATCCACACCGGTTACATTAAAACCAAGGGCGTTCAAAGTAATCGAATGTCTTCCCTTACCACAAGCAAGATCCAAGACTTTTGATCCTTTCGGAAGATCCAATCTGGACGTCAAATTTTGAATAAATCGTTGGGCTTCAGACTCGTTTCGATTCTTGTACAAAATGTGATAATACTTCGTGTCGAACCAATCCGCGAACCATTCAGTTTTTCTCATAATTCAAAGTTAAACTTCTCAAGCTTATAAAGTTGAGAACTATTGATTATATTTGAGTACGCTAGAACTAATGACACTCTCGGAAGTATATAATTTTTACCAGAAAATGGAAGATGAAAATATTATTTTGTCTTTCAAAGGAGAGTTTACGTCCGATCTTTTAACCTCCATTTTGCACATTATGGAGTCGAAAATGCATAGTTTAGGAATCACTCAAAAAAGAAAAAAGCGAGTGTTTAATGTTTTGGTAGAGTGTTTCCAAAATCTATATCATCATATTGAAGAAAGTGCAGGTACAGAGTCGGAAATGGCTCATCAGAAGTCAGCGCTTATTATGGTGAAATATATTGGAGATAAAATTATAGTTCGAACAGGGAATTACATTCAGAATGATGGAATTGGTGATCTGGAAGAGCGTATTGAAATGGTAAATTCATTGTCAGATGAACAACTGAGAGAATTATATCAAAAACGCTTATTGAACAGTGAATTGAGTGTTAAGGGAACGGCAGGACTTGGATTAATTGATATCGCAAGGAAGTCCAAAAATAAATTAGAACATGAATTCATTAAAGTAGATGGAAAATGTAGTTTCTTCTGCTTGAATGTGGTAATTGAATAAAAGATAAATTTGAATATGGATAGTTTACAACTCGAAGGGTCAGCTAAAACTCCATCAATCGATTTTAATGGGGAAACAGGTGTATTGGAATTAAGAGGAAGATCAATTCCTGAAAATTCAATTGAATTTTTCAAGCCATTGAACGATTGGCTAGATAGTTATGGTGAGGCACCAAAAGCGACTACATCTATCAATGTTAAACTTGAGTATTTTAATACTTCTTCATCGAAATGCATTTTGGACTTATTCAAAAGATTAGAGAAATTAAATGGTGTTTCAACCGAAGTTTCTGTGAATTGGTACTTTGAAAAGGATGATGAAGATATGGAGGAGGCAGGTGAAGATTACCAAGCAATAGTTGGCCTACCTTTTAAAATCATTGAGGTCGAAGAGATCTGATTCATGATAAAAGTAGGTATAACCGGAGGTATTGGAGCTGGAAAAAGCATTGTTTCAAGAATTATTGAATCAATGGGTTTTCCAGTTTTTTATTCTGATTTAGAATCTAAAAAAATAACAAATAATCATCCCGAGGTAAAAGCAGGATTGATTTCTCTTTTCGGTAAGGATGTTTACATAAATGATGAGCTGAATAAACCATTTTTAGCACAACAAATATTTTCATCAGACGAGAATAGAATTGCTGTGAACAGACTCATACACCCGTTAGTTCGACAGGCATTTGAGAATTTCGTAATAACACATCAGCATTCACCCTTAGTATTTAATGAGGCAGCCATCTTATTTGAGACAGGTAGTTATAAGAATTTCGATGTAAATGTACTGGTAACGGCTGATAAAGACATTCGTATTGATCGCGTAATGAAAAGGGATGGTGTTTCTCGTGAACAAGTCATTGCTCGAATGAAAAAGCAATGGTCGGATGAAGAAAAAATAGAACTGGCAGACTATCTTATCGAAAACAATGACAATTCTGCTGTCCTAGCACAAGTGGAGTCCCTCATCCAGGACCTAATTACTTGATTTCTTCATAGTCCGTAAAATCATCGTCATCATTATTATTTTCCAGAGAGGACTGTCGGAATTTACCACTTAATAAAAATGTGAATGCACTCAACATCTTATTGATCAAATTCAGTAGAAAGAAGAATCCAATTACTTTGAAAATGAAACCGAATATAGGTGTGTCTTCTATGTTCATTATGCTTTCATGGAACCATTCAGACATCGGGTTGAAAGCAGCCTCTGGATAAAACCAAAGAGCTGAAAAGATACCTAAAGAAAGTGCGATAACTATCGTTTCCAGACGCAAATTGAATAAAGGAGTTTGTATTTTTGGAAGTCCACCACTCATTACCTGAAAAATAGCCATGCGATTCTGCGAATTCTGTAATTTTCCAACAAAGTACGTTAGCAATATAATTCCTGCTATTACAATTTGATTCACAACTACCATGGAAGAGTTATTTTCCTCAATGCAGAAAAGGAAGGTCACATTTACCAGAAAGAAATATTTAATCGCCTTGATCAAGTACACTTCGGCTAAACTTCTTCTTCTGCCAGCGGTCAGTAACTTAATAGCAAATTCAATCAACCCCCATATAAAACCGTAAATGGCGAAAACAACGCCTAATCGAAATATAAAATCAAGTAATTCCACAAGGCAAAGATAGTTAAATGACTATCTTTAGGGGCAATCAAAATAGAAGTATGAGAAAAATTGTAATTGGATTATTTATTGGAATGATTTCTTTCTTCCAAGTTTCGGCTGAGGAAGGAATGCTTATTCCATCATTGATTAAAGCTTTCGAAAGTGATATGCAGGCGATGGGGATGAAATTGTCTGCTGAGGATATCTATAGTGTAAACAATTCGAGTTTAAAGGATGCAATTGTGCACTTTGGTGGCGGTTGTACTGCTGAATTAGTGTCTGATAAAGGCTTGTTACTCACAAATCACCACTGTGGGTACTCTCAGATTCAATCGCACTCTTCGTTAGAGAATGATTATATCAAATATGGTTTTTGGGCTTCGTCAATGGCAGAAGAACTTCCTAATAATGGTCTGACTGCAGCTCGAATCGTTCGTATTGATGATGTGACAAAGACGATTTTTTCTGGAACAGATGGATTAGAAGGGGAAGAATTAGAAGCCAAGATTAAAAGCAACATGGAAACACTTATCATGGATGCAACAAATGGTAATCACTATGAAGCAATGATTCGTGCGTTTAATTATGGAAACGATTACTACATGATTGTTCAAGAGGTATTCGAAGATGTTCGTCTAGTGGGAGCACCACCTAGTTCCGTAGGGAAATTTGGTGGAGATACAGATAATTGGGTTTGGCCACGACATACTGGAGACTTTTCGGTATTTAGAATTTATGCTGGAGCGGATAACAAACCGGCTCCATATAACGAAAGTAATCAGCCATATAAACCATTACATTTCTTTCCTGTATCTGTAAGAGATAGAATGCCTGGCGAGTTTACGATGGTTTATGGATTCCCTGGTACTACAGAGCAACACCTTGTGTCTGATCACTTGAAATACATTATGGATAAAGAACGTCCTGCTCGAATTAAAATGCGAGAGAAATCATTAGCCGTTATTGATGCGGGAATGAAGTCCTCTGATTTAATACGCATTAAATACGCTTCAAAACAAGCCAGAATTGCAAATGGATGGAAGAAATGGATTGGACAATTGGGTGGACTTCAAGCGGTAAATGCACTGCAAATTAAGCAGGATAGAGAAGCAGCTTACCTAAAAATGGCCAACAAGAAATCGAGCTGGAAAGAAGAGTTCGGGGCTGTAATTGACGAAATGAAAGCATTAGTTGCTGCACAAAAAGAGAACGATTTTGCGTATGTGATGGATGTGGAATATATGTTTATTGGACCAGAAGTGTTCAAACGTGCTCGAATGATGTATGATTTCTTGAATAAGTATGATGAACTTGAGGAGTCAGGTGCTTTGAAAGAAACAATTGAAAAAATGATTAAAGGTGCACACGGATTCTATAAAGATTACGATGAAATGGTGGATATGAAAATTTTCACTGCACTAACGGATGAGTACAAAGCGCTAAAAGGTAATTACGATTATTCGGTGAATTTGAAGAACTTCACAGGGGAGGAACTGGCAAAACAAATTTTTGATCAATCTGTCTTAACATCTGAAGAACGATTCGTTGAGTTCATGGAAAACCTTGATGAGGAATCGATTAATGAATTCAAAGGGGCTGACATTTCTTATTTGTTATGGTCTGAGTTGTGGGAAAACTTTGTGGGAAATGTGATTCCTAAAGCACGAGCATTTGATTCCCAAATGGAAAGCTTACTGAAAACTTATGTAAAAGGAAAAATGGAAATGTTCCCAAATGATAAGCACTGGCCGGATGCGAATTCAACAATGAGAATTACATATGGAAAGCTGGAAGGGTCTGCACCACACGATGGAATGATGTATACTGAGCACACTACGCTTGATGGAATCTTAGCCAAGCATCAAACGGGAAATTCAGATTTTGAATTATTGGATGATTTCAAAGTTTTAGCTGAGTCGAAAGATTATGCTGGATATGATCAGAATGGCGAATTGTGGGTTTGTTTTACAGGTTCTAATCATACAACAGGTGGTAATTCAGGTTCGCCAGTTATCGATGCAGAAGGAAATCTAATGGGATTAAACTTTGATCGATCTTGGGAAAGTACAATGAGCGATTATATGTTCGATGCTGATCGATGCAGAAATATCGTAGTTGATATTCGATACGTTTTATGGATCATGGATAGATATGCAGGTGCTGGACATTTAGTGGATGAAATGACTTTGGTTAAAGGTAAATCGCCAGCGGCATCTACTACAAAAAAATGTAGAAGGAAACGTTGCAAATGTAAAAAGTAAATTAAACAAAAAAGGCGACCAAAATTGGTCGCCTTTTTTATGTATCAATGTTTTTAAACATGTAGAGCTCTGTCCTCAGTTGCTGCCAAGGCTGCTTCTTTAACACCTTCTGAATAAGTAGGGTGTGGGTGACAGATACGAGCGATGTCCTCTGCTGATGCACGGTATTCCATCGCAACAACTGCTTCCATAATCAAATCAGCTGCACGCGGCGCAATCATGTGAACACCGAGTACTTCATCAGTTTCTTGATCTGCAATTACTTTAACAGTTCCCAGGATATCCATACTGGCTCTTGCACGACCTAATGCTTTAATAGGGAATTGACCAACTTTAATTGCCTTTCCTTCTTCTTTTAACTCTTCTTCCGTTTTTCCAACTGAAGCAACTTCAGGCCAAGTGTATACTACTCCCGGTATTAGGTTGTAGTTAATATGAGGTTTTTGTCCCGCGATAAGTTCGGCAACAAATACACCTTCTTCTTCAGCTTTGTGGGCTAACATAGCTCCACGAACTAAATCACCAATTGCATATATATTTGGAACGTTTGTTTGTAGATGATCGTTAACTTCAACTTGACCTCTATCATTTACTTTAACACCGGCATTTTCTAATCCAAGTCCTTCAGAATATGGTTTACGTCCTACCGCTACTAAACAGTAATCGGCTTCCATAGTTACTTCTTCGCCTTTCTTATTTAGTGCTGTAAGTTTTACTCCTTTACCTGTATTCTCAACATTCTGTACACGGTGCTCAAGGTGGAATTTAAATCCTTCCTTCTTCAATACTTTTGTCAATTCTTTTGACATTGTACCGTCCATAGTTGGAATGATTGTCTTGGCGAATTCAACTACTTCAATTTGTGAGCCTAAACGTGCGTAGACAGATCCTAATTCAAGTCCTATTACTCCACCACCAATGACTAGCATCTTAGAAGGAATCTCTTTCATGCTCAATGCTTCAGTTGAAGTAATGATTCGATCTTTATCTGGTTCCATACCTGGGAAATAGTTCGGCTTAGAACCAGTTGCAAGTATAATGTTCTTTGTGCTGATAGTACTTTCTTTACCTTCAGCATCCGTAACTTTAACGGTGTTTTTGTCAACTAATGAACCAAGACCGTGAAATACTTCAATTTTATTTTTATCCATCAGAAATTTGATTCCGTTACATGTTTGTGAAACGACATCATTCTTTCTTTTGATCATTTGTTCTAAGTTGGCTTTTACATCCTTAACATCAATTCCGTGCTCTGAGAAATTTTTTGTTGCATTGTGATAGTGTTCAGATGAATCTAATAATGCTTTTGATGGAATACAACCAACATTCAAACATGTACCTCCTAAGGTATCATACTTCTCAATGATCGCTGTTTTCATTCCTAATTGCGCGCATCGAATTGCGGCAACATATCCACCTGGACCTGATCCTATAATTGTGATATCAAAATTGCTCATATTATGAAATTGTGTTTATTACAAATGTATTATTTCTCTCTAAAAATACTTGTATATCTGGGATTGATATATAAAAAAACCCTCCCGAAAATCGGGAGGGTCACATATTCTATCAATTGTGAATTAAAGTTTCACAAATTTGATTGTTTCTTTAACATTTCCAGCTTGGAATTTCACGATGTAAGTTCCAGTTGAAAGTTTGTTACCATCTAATTGAATTAACTGTGTACCAGATGCTAAATTAGATTTCTTGATCGTTTGAACTAATCTTCCAGACAAGTTGTAAACGTTCACATAAACATCTGATTGGTTTTCCAATTGGAATGATAAGGTAGTTGAAGCATTAGTTGGGTTAGGGAATGCCTTCAAGTTTGTTTTAAACGCTTCCTTAATACCATTGCTTGAATTATTACTTCCATCTTCAATACTTAGGTACGATGATGAACTCCAAATACCACGTCCAAATGTTGCAATGTAAATTTCACCTGGTCGGTAATTACCTTCGTTCCATGTTCTCCATGATTGTTTCACTTCGTAAACTGGAGTTCCTGTAAATCCAATTGATGCATCAGTCCAAGTTGTACCTCCATCCTCAGTAACAAAAGCTCCGTGCGAAGTACCTACTACGATTACGTTTGGATCGTCACGATCGATAATTCCGTCGTATACCATAGGACTTGGAGAAGTAATTGCACTTAGGTTTGTAAAGCTTGGTGAAGCAGCTGTTGCATTCGCTGATCTCTTAACTGATCCTGAAGTTGATACAGTGATCATATCATCTGGATTAGAAGGATTCACGTGAATACCTGCAACTGATCCTCCTGGATTAAATGTAGTTACAGTTGTAACAGGTGAATTCGTTACAAACGCATCATCTTCGAAAGTTGGACTAGAAGTATATAAGCTTCCTAAACCATCAACACGCGTAACTACAGACCCTCCTGTTGAAACAAACATGTGATTCAAGTCTTTCGAGAATTCAACATCAATTGTGTTAAATGATCCTCCTCCAATTCCTTGAGCTACAATTCCCCATTTTTGATCAGTTGATGAAAGTCTTAGAGCATTTCTTGTACCCCAAAGCTCACCTCCGTTAACATTTACATAAACTAAGAACCATGATTGGAATGGGTCTTGTACAGTTAATGTGTCCCAAGCTACACCGTCATAGATTACTGAATCTAATCCCATGTCAAGGATTTCTCCTGTCGATGTGTTTTGACCAAAGTAGTGTGGGAAAGTTCCCAAAGATGCTACAACCACCGTGTCTGGTCCTGCTTGATAGATTACTTCCAATGTATCTCCAATTGCTGGTGGATTACCTCCAGAACCAGAAGTTCCAACATGCGACCAAGGGTAAAGGTCTAGGAATACGATTGTTCCTGAGATATCATCCACAATTGAAGTAGCATTCAAATTTGACACTGATGGGTCATAGAATAATGTATCGTCGTAATGTAAGTCAGTTGGAGTTGTATAGATAATACTATCTCCTGTTGCCATACTAGGAATCTTAATTTGATCTCCCGCAGAGTAGTTACTTGTCGGGATGAATAGCACTGAATCCTCAGAATTTAAATCATAATATTCTGCTAAGAAAATTCTTGTGTGGAAAGGGTGAATTGATCCCTCTGTTCCGAATTCAGCATAAGATGCTGGAATATTGTCTGGAACATAAAGTCCTACGCTATTTCCTCCATCAGTTGATCTGTACACAGTTCCAAATTGTGAAGTTGTGAACATAATAGAAGGGTTGTAGAAAGAAATTTCTGCTTGGAATCCATCACCTCCACTGATTTCAGAGAATGACTTCCAAGTAGAAAGAGAGTGGTCATTGTAAAGTGAACCATTATCTTGTGTTCCTCCAAGTACTGCACCATGTCTGTCAAATGTAACACCATAGAATTGCGTTACATTATATCCTCTGTTTGCAGGGATCCAGCTATCTTCTGGGTCATAAGTGATTCCAATACCACCGTCATTACCAGCGTATAATTTACTTCCGTCCCATTGCATTTCGTGTTGATCTGCATGAGCATATTTACTTGAAGTAGGAGCTAAGAACCATTCAGTTAATTTTTCAAAACCACCTGAAACTGGGTTAGAAGTAGTTTGTTGCCACTTCCAAATATCGATACCTCCGATAAGGATTTTTTGATTATTACCTGGTGTTACAGAAACGATAGAGTTGTATGTACCTTGATTTCTGTAAATATCCAAGTTAGATGGAGTACCAGAAGCTCCTACGAACTGACTCCAAGTTGCTCCATTATCATGAGAAACATTCATTCCTAAAAGGTTTGAACCTGTTCTCACAGCATAAAGCGAGTAATTACCACTAACTCTTGAGTGAGAAATAGCATATTCGATTCTTGGTGCACCAGTTGGAACCATTCCAGAAGTTGTAGGTCCTGATTTGTCTTGCCAAGTGTTACCTGCATCAGTTGAAACGTAAGTTCTACTTGAAGAACCGAATGCAGCAACGATAACTTGACCATCATTTGATACTTTAAGCGCAGTACATGATCCAGAACCAGCGTTTGTGATGTTCGTCAATGAAGCATCTCCTTGATTCCATTTCTTAATACCAGTTGAAGTTGCCAACCACAAAGTTGTTCCGTTTTGAGCTGTACCAATTTCGGTTACTTTGTTCATAGTTGAAGTTCCAACTAGGTTTGTCCATGTAACACCGTTATCTTGTGTATACCAAACCCCATTTCCTGTCCATGATTCTTCATTCGACCCAGTGGCAACGAAGAACGTTCCGTTTGAGAACTGTGCCATTGAAGAGATAAATGGAGAACCAATTCCTTCGTATGAGTCAATTTTAGTCCATAAGTTACCGCCGTTAGTTGATCTGAAAAGTCCTCCAGAAACACCTCCTGCCCAAACTTGGTTGTTTACTACTTTGTCTACTTGAATTGCTCTTGTACGACCACCAATGTTATCAGGTCCCATTTCAATGAATGAAATTGACTTGTTTTTTGGCATCATTCGAATCGCAGCATCGATTTGATTAAGTTTTTCCTGAGAAATACGTTGACCAGTTTCCGGGTCAATGTATCTAGCTTCAAGCCACAAACGAGCATCGTTTGCATCTTTTTTCTTGAAAATCGAAAGATCTTGTTGCGTATAAGCACCGTTAGAACCATTTGGGTTCCAAGATGTTAAAACGAAAGCAGCAGCCGTAGCAACAACGCCAACAGCTCCGATGATTAATTTATTTCGCTTCATATTTTGATGTTATCAAGTAGTTTAAAGTTTATCGCGACCGCCAAATTACAAATAATTCTCCAGATAATTAACGTATATTAACTTTCTGTTGACGGAACCTCTCTGTAAAATTAAGTCAATTCACAATTATGTTTGGATTTCGATCAGTTAAAATCCATTTAAATTATACATGTCTATTTAAAAAAGATGTTTTTCAGCACGATAAGAAGAACGAACTAGTGGACCGCTTTCAACATATTTGAATCCCATCTCTAATCCTAAACGCTTATATTCTTCAAATCTTTCAGGAGTTACAAACTCATCAATTGGTAAGTGTCGAGTTGTAGGTTGTAGATATTGTCCTAATGTTAATATGTCGACGTTTACACTTCTTAAGTCCGTCATTGTTTCAATAATTTCTTCATGTGTTTCTCCAAGTCCAAGCATGATTCCCGACTTAGTTTTCATTCCACCTTTTTTTAATCTGAAAAGAACTTCTAAACTTCTGTCGTATTTTGCTTGGATGCGAACTTCCTTGGTTAATCGTCTTACTGTTTCCAAGTTGTGACTTACAATTTCTGGTGCAACGTCAATTACGATTTGTAAGTTTTCCCATTTTCCAGCAAAATCTGGAATCAGAGTTTCCAATGTTGTTTCTGGGGATTGTTGTCTGATAGCACGTACTGTTTGTGCCCAAATATTGGCACCTCCATCTTTCAAGTCGTCTCTATCTACGGAAGTAATTACAGCATGTTTTACTCCCATGGTTTTTACACTATGTGCAACTCGTCCTGGTTCAAATTCATCAACTTCATCTGGTCGACCAGTTTTTACTGCACAGAAACCACATGATCGCGTACAAATATTTCCTAATATCATGAAAGTGGCAGTTCCTTCACCCCAACACTCACCCATATTAGGACAATTTCCGCTCTCACAAATGGTATGTAATTTATGCTCATCCACTAAAGAACGCACGCGCTTGAAGTTTTCACCTGTTGGTAATTTTACGCGTAACCATTTCGGTTTTTTGATACGAACTTTATCTTCTCCTGCTACCGCTTCGCTCATTTCAAATCGTTTAATTTGTTCATTCCACAAATCGCATTGCTTTTTGCGTATTTTTGCAGTGGAATTTATGTACAAAGGTACTGAAATTAATGTTGTTCAATCAAATTGTTAAAGAGTTCAAAATTGATGTAATGATTGAAGTCCCAATAAGAAGAAATGGAAAGAAGAAGTAAATACGATAAACGTCCTTCGAAGAAAACTTCGGATGAATATATTTTTGGTGTTAGAGCTGTTATCGAAGCGATCAAAGCTGGTAGAGAGATTAATAAGATTATGATCCAAAAAGGGATGCAGAAAGATCTATTTCTCGAGCTAAAAGAGGCTTTGAAAGGTGGAGATTATCAACTTCAATTTGTTCCTTCTGAGAAATTAAATGGGATAACAGATCAGAATCATCAGGGTGTTATCGCATACGCAGCACCAGTGTCTTATTATAAAATCGAAGAGTTGGTTGAGGAACTTATCGAGGCAGAGAAAAATCCTTTTGTCTTAGTTTTAGATCGTATTACTGATGTAAGAAATTTTGGGGCAATTGCCAGAACGGCGGAATGTATGGGAGTTGATGCTATTTTAATTCCTTCCAAAGGTTCAGTTCAAGTTACTGCGGATGCGGTTAAAACCTCAGCGGGTGCATTGAATAGAATTAAGGTGTGCCGAACGGATGATTTAAAAAATTCGCTTTTCTACATTCAGCAATGTGGTATGAGAATTGTATCGTGTACAGAGAAATCGAGCGTTCCATTGTATGAAACGAATTTACGTGGTAGTGTGGCTGTGATCATGGGATCGGAGAAAGATGGTATTACAACTGATTTGATTAATATGTCAGACATTAGCTGCCAAATTCCAATGGACGGAGAAATTGCCTCGCTGAATGTTGGCGTTGCAGCCGGAATGGTTCTTTATGAGAAACTTCGTCAAGAACGCTATTAATATTTATTCTATGAAAGTACTCGTCATTTTATTTTCGTTAGCATTATCATTTTGTGTAAATGCTCAATTGCCAAGTAAAGTTCAGAAGCTGGAAGGAGTTTGGAAGTACAACCAAGGAAGTGGCTATGAAGTATGGAAGTCGAATGGTGAGACTGAAATGCTCGGAACGGCTTATCGTGTGAATCCAAAAACTGGTGATAGCTCAAAAGTGGAGTCTTTATGGATTAGAAGAACGAATCGAAATTTGATTTATTCAATGGAGACGTTTAAAATGAAAGCGGATACAGTTGTTTCTGAAATGCACGATTTTGTGGGAGGCAAAAGAAAGATGAAGTTTTATAACATCGATTCTCGCAAACCGTATTTAGTTGCTTATTCTTTTGGTTTTCTCGGATTAAATAAAAAGAAATTGACAATCAAAGTCTACTATGAAGAAGGCGAGAAACCTCTAAAACTTCGGTTGACAAAACAATAACTAGCGCTTCATCCAAGGAAGCAATTCAGGGATTTCTTTTAAGGAACGAATCATCCATTTGTGGGTGCCATCTTTATGTTCAAAGTGTGGATCGAAGAAAATAGCTTTAATTCCAGCATTTTCTGCTCCAATTATGTCTGCTTGAAGACTGTCTCCAATCATGATGCTTTCGTCTGCTTTACCAGCCACTTTTTCTAGTGCATGATTGAATACGTGAATCGAAGGTTTTTGGTGACCAACATCTTCTGAGCAAACAACGATATCAAAGTATTGACTAAGTCCGCTTTTCTCAAGTTTAATTGTCTGTACTTCTCGGAAACCATTTGTTATAATATGCAACGAATGTCCATTGTTTTTTAGTTCGTCTAATGTTTCCAACGTATGAGGTAAAAGTTGAGTCAGATGCGGTGCTTTATTTACATAAGCCTCTGCCATCTCATCAGCTAAACGATCATTTACAAAGTCAAAAGATCGAAAGGTATCACGAAATCGTTTTACGCGAAGAAGATCTTTGCTGATTTCATTCTTACTGTATAAAAACCAGAGATTTGCATTTATTTTCTTGTAGGTTGTGTGGAATGAACGGAAAGAACGAAGATGATTGTTAAGGTCCATTTCATCAAATAGTATTTCTAAGGCCTTTTCGGAGTTAGCCTCAAAATCCCATAATGTTCTGTCTAAATCGAAAAATAAATGCTTCATCTAAAAAATTAAATATACAATTCCTGTTGTGGCTAATCCGTTCACAAACATCCCTAGAATAATAATTGGAAAAGTCCGCTTATCATGACGATAGAACTTAGCGGTAATGATGCTTCCAATTGGAATAGATAAAAAGAATGGGACCCACATCGCTGTGCCATAAATGCCGAGTGTATGCTTTATTTTGACAACAATTTTGTTGGTCTTAGTAAATACCTTTTTTCTTGGGATTTCAATTCCGCTTTCTAAAGCTTCTTTTCGAAGTTTTGCTCGTTTCTGAACAGCGCGCTCCATGAAGTAACCGGCTGAAAAATAAAATATAGCAGCTCCAAAAATCCCTCCTGCTACACAAGCTAAATAAGTTTCCCAAAAAGTAAGTTTAAAAGGCAAGGCGCTCAAGGGAGCGAACATGAATTTTATGGTCGACAAAAAAAAGATTGTGAGTAAACCGACCCAGTTCATTCTATACTATATTAGCATTTTACTCCGTAAGCAAGATCACCAGCATCTCCTAACCCAGGTACAATATACGATTGAGCAGTTAACTCATCATCAATGGCTCCTACGAAATATTCTGTGTTATCAGGAAGGTGTTTTTTACAATACTCTAATGCATCAGGAGTGGCAATTGCAGCAGCTATGATTGTTCTGGAAGGAATTCCTTGTTTCAATATGGCCTTGTAGACCGTGACCATAGAGCTTCCAGTTGCTAACATTGGATCACTAATAACCAATACTTTTTTGTCGATTTTAGGAGCGGCCATGTATTCCACATATATTTCAAAATCTTCTGCTGTTGAGTGCTTTCTATATGCTGATATAAATGCGCTTTCTGCTCGATCAAAGTAATTGAGTAGTCCTTGATGCATGCTCAACCCTGCTCGTAAGATTGTTGCTAAAACTGGTTGTTCTTTTAGAACATTTTCCTCCGCAACACCTAGAGGAGTGGTAACCTCTCTTGTTTCGTAGTTGAGCTTTTTCGATAATTCATAACCCAAAATCTCAGAGATACGCTCTAGATTTCTTCTGAATCTCATCGGATCATGCTGTATTTCTACATCTCTGATTTCCGCAATATACGTTGAGAAAATTGAATTGGTTTTGGATAAATTATGAATCATATCTACACTTTTGGGTAAAGTTAGTGGATTTTTCCCAAGAACGTGGTCTCAATTTTAGGCACTTTACATTTTTTGTGATCATCTGATAAATAAAATGCTTGATAACCCGGGTAGATTTTTTTGAACGTGTACAAATGACAGTGAATCTTTGATTATTTTTGTGCTCATGTCCAACAAGCCAAAATTAAACTTTGCGGTTTCGAAGCGCTTGCTCTCGTATTGGAAGTCTTACAAACGACTTTTTTCGATTGCAATTGCGTGTACGATCATTTTGGCAATTATTGGTCCTGCTCGTCCTTATGTAATCGGTCACATGGTGAAAAATTATATCTCTGGAGGAGAGGATAGAGCCATGCTTTTCTTTTGGGCGATGATAATCACCGGATTGATTCTCCTTGAGGCGATATTTCAGTTTTTGTCCGCGTATTTTTCTAATTTATTTGCGCAGTCGATAATCGTCGATATTAGAAAGTCATTAGTAGCCAAGATTCTTACCTTTCCAATGCGTTACTACGATCGTACTCCAATTGGTACACTGGTAACTCGTGTTGTTTCAGATTTAGAGGCGATTACAGAAGTTTTTTCTTCTGGGTTGATGGCAATTTTAGGTGATTTACTGGGGTTGTCAATGGTTTTAGCAGCCATGTTTTATATCGATTGGCAGTTGGCTTTGATGACCATTATTCCAATACCGATATTAATTTTTGCTACACGAATTTTCGCAAGAGTGATCCGCGGGACATTAAAAATGGAAAGTTCGGCAGTTACAAAACTGAATACGTTTGTTCAAGAGCGTTTAACGGGAATGTCTCTTGTTCAATTGTTTAACCGAGAAAAAAAGGAGTACAATAAATTCGTCGAGATCAACAGGGAACATCGTCAAGCGCATGTGAATGCGGTTTGGGCTTATTCTATTTTCTTTCCAGTGGTGGAATTGTTGAGTTCGCTTTCGATCGCTTTGTTACTTGTTTGGACGGCAATGACGGTTCAGGGAGGGGATTCGAAAGGAAAGTTTGACGAAGTTTTGATGTTCACATTATATGTTCACATGTTGTTTCGACCAATTCGACAGTTGGCTGATAAGTTTAATATTCTCCAACGCGGAACTGTAAGAGCTGAAAGAGTGTTTGAAATTATCGACAACGATGAGCAAATCGAAAATAATGGTACAATCACCTCTTGCAATTTTGATCAGTCTATTCAATTCAAAAATGTGTGGTTCGCCTACATTGATGAAGATTGGGTGCTTAAGAATATCAATCTTGAAATTGAATCTGGTGAAACGGTAGCGTTCGTGGGGGCTACAGGAGCTGGAAAGAGTTCTATTGTCAATTTGTTGAGTCGTTTTTACGAATTCCAAAAGGGTTCAATTAAAGTTGGCGATGTCGATATTCGCGATTTAGAATTGAATTGTCTAAGAAGGAATATTGCTATCGTTCTTCAGGATGTATTCCTCTTTTCAGATACGATTCACAATAATATAACGTTGCGAGATGATTCAATATCACGTGATCAAGTAATTGAAGCAGCTAAGGCTGTTGGAGCTCATGATTTTATTTCAAAATTACCTGGCGGTTACGATTGTGAGGTTGGTGAAAGAGGTGGCGTGCTATCTGTTGGACAGAGACAATTATTAGCGTTTATTCGCGCTTATGTATATAATCCACATATTTTAATTCTGGATGAAGCAACGTCAAGTGTAGATAATGAATCAGAAGAAATGATTCAAAAAGCGACAGAAAAATTAACAGAAGGTAGAACTTCAATCGTCATAGCTCACCGATTGTCAACAATTCAATCGGCGAACAAAATTGTGGTCTTGGAAAAAGGGGAGATCATGGAAAAAGGTACGCACCAGGAGTTATTGGCTTCTGATGGGTACTACAAGACTTTGTACGATATGCAATTCTCTGACGAAGAAAGAGCAGATCGGAAAGAAAAAATAAAGGAATGATAGGTTTAAAAGTAGGGGGCGTTCCTGAACATTTTAATCTTCCATGGAGAATGGCGATTGAAGAGGGACGTTTCCGAGATGAAGGAATTCAGTTGCACTGGAGCGATATGGGTGGAGGTACAGGTCAAATGATTCGTGGACTTGAAACTGGCTCAATCGACGTAGCAGTGTTATTGACAGAGGGCATTACTCGAGCAATATTAAAAGGATTGGATGCGCGCATTGTTCAATTTTATGTGACAACTCCTCTTCACTGGGGAATTCATGTTCCTCACCACTCTGATATTGAGACTATTGAGCAATTAGAAGGTAAGACATTTGCTATTTCCCGTGAGGGATCTGGTTCACACTTGATGGCCTACGTTATGGCAAGTCAGCAAGGATGGAGCACAAAGAACTTGAATTTTAATGTTATCGGTGATGTGTACGGTGGACTTTGGGCACTTCAAAATAACGAAGCTCAGGTCTTTCTGTGGGAGAAATACACAACATATCCTTATGTTGAACAACAGAAATGCCGAAATATTGGAGAGGTAGTAACGCCTTGGCCGTGTTTTGTGATTGCTGCTCGAAAAGATGTTTTGGAAAAGTATCCGGAGGCAATCAATAAAATGTGCGAAGTTGTAAATAAACGTGCTGATGAGTTGAAAAAGAATGACTCTGCTGTGGATATTATCAGTTGGCGATATAACTTGCGACATAATCATGTTGAAAGTTGGTTAAGCGAAACTGAATGGAACTACAACGGAATTGAATATCCTCTGGCGATAGATCAGACTGTGAATTATCTGAAGAAATTGGATTTAATCACGGAAGAAGAATCAAAAGATTGGCGAAATAAATTATTCTAAGATGAGAAGAAAAACAACAGGTGTACTTCTAATTCAACTAGGGACTCCAGACAGTCCTTCAACCTCAGATGTGAGAAGATATTTAGGTGAATTTTTGAATGATCCTCGTGTTATTGATCTTCCATGGCTGGGGCGAAAGTTATTAGTGAATGGAATTATTGTTCCTTTTAGAGCGCCAAAGTCGGCCAAAGTATACAAGGAATTGTTTGAAATCGGAAATGGAGTATCTCCTTTGGTGACGTACACTGAAAAAACACTTGATAAGTTACAAGCACGTTTTGGAGATGACGTAAAAGTACATTATGCTATGCGTTATCAAAATCCATCGATGTATGATGTGCTAGAGGAAATGCGCAAGGAGAACTACGATCACATTGTTGTTTTGCCTTTATTTCCTCAATATGCGAGTGCAACGACAGGTTCGGCATTGGATTTAGCGATGAAAATCATCCAAAAATGGTGGGTTGTTCCAGAAGTGAGTTTGATTAATCAGTTTTGGGATCATGAAGGATACATTGATTCGGTGGTTGAGCGTGCGAAGGAATTCAATATCGATGAATACGATCATGTGATGTTCTCATATCACGGTTTGCCAGATCGCCATGTGGATAAAGTGTACGAAGGTTCTGATTTATGCGAAGATCAGCCTTGTGAAACTGAGGTGAACGACAAAAATAAGTTCTGTTACAAAGCAACTTGCTATGCAACAACGCGATTGATTGCTGCCAAATTGAATATTCCATTCGAAAAATATACAGTTTGTTTCCAGTCGAGATTGGATAAAAAATGGTTAACGCCTTTTGCCGACAAAGTGGTAGAAGAGCAAGCTGAAAAGGGAGCGAAAAAGATTTTGGCTTTTAGTCCAGCTTTCGTTGCCGACTGCCTTGAAACTATTATTGAGATTGGTGATGAATACCAAGAACTTTTCGAAGAAAAAGGTGGAGAAAAAGTGCAATTAGTACCAAGTTCTAACGATCACGACCGCTTTGTTGATTGCCTAGAAGATTTGGTGCGCCAAAAAATGTAAGAAGTAATTGCGTTAGCGATAGGAACGGCATCCTACTTTTTTAAAAGTAGATATAGTGGATAGCGCGCTCGAACGCCCGTATAAATCAACTTTTTAGAACAAACAATGGTTTCTTCGGAATTTAGAAAGGAACTTTGTAACTTTGCAATTCGAAACGAAGAAAATATATAAAATCAATATGAGTACAACTGAAAAATTGCAGTACAAAGTAAAAGATATTAGTCTCGCTGATTGGGGACGTAAAGAGATCCGTTTGGCAGAGGCAGAAATGCCAGGTTTGATGTCGCTACGTGAGGAGTATGGAGCTTCGAAGCCATTGAAAGGTGCGCGTATCGCAGGATGTCTTCACATGACTATCCAAACAGCGGTTTTAATCGAAACGTTGGTTGAGTTAGGAGCGGACGTTACTTGGTCATCATGTAACATTTTCTCTACACAAGATCACGCTGCGGCTGCTATTGCTGCTGCTGGAATTCCAGTTTTCGCTTGGAAAGGAATGAACGAAGAAGAGTTTGATTGGTGTATCGAGCAAACGTTAACTGCGTTTGAAGGTGGTGAGCCATTGAACATGATTTTGGATGATGGTGGAGACTTAACAAACATGGTTTTCGATCGTTACCCAGAGTTAGCGAAAGGAATTAAAGGTCTTTCTGAAGAAACTACAACTGGAGTTCACCGTTTATACGAGCGTAAGAAAAACGGAACGTTGGTAATGCCAGCAATTAACGTGAACGACTCTGTTACAAAATCGAAATTCGATAACAAATACGGATGTAAAGAGTCATTAGTTGATGCGATCCGTCGTGCTACAGATACAATGATGGCTGGTAAAGTTGCTGTCGTTTGTGGATACGGAGATGTTGGTAAAGGTTCTGCAGCTTCATTGCGTGGTGCTGGAGCGAGAGTTATCGTTACGGAAATTGACCCAATTTGTGCGTTGCAAGCAGCAATGGACGGATTTGAAGTTCGTAAATTGGAGAATGTTGTTGGTAGCGTAGATATCGTTGTTACAACAACAGGAAACAAAGATATCGTTCGTGGAGAGCACTTCGAGGCAATGCGCGATAAAACAATCGTTTGTAACATCGGACACTTCGATAACGAAATCGATATGGCTTGGTTGAACGGTAATTATGGATCGACAAAAGTGGAAATTAAACCACAAGTTGATATGTACACAATCAACGGAAAAGACATCATCGTACTTGCTGAAGGACGTTTGGTAAACTTAGGTTGTGCAACTGGTCACCCATCATTTGTTATGTCTAATTCATTTGCAAACCAAACTTTGGCGCAAATCGAACTTTGGAATAATTCAGATAAATATGAAAACGACGTTTATATGCTTCCAAAACACTTGGATGAGAAAGTAGCGGCGTTGCACCTTGCGAAAGTAGGAGCAGAGTTGACTGAGTTACGTCAAGATCAAGCTGATTACATTGGTGTGAAGGTTGAAGGACCATTCAAGCCAGAGCACTACAGATATTAATTCGTAGTAAAGAATTGAAAATTAAGGAGATCGAAAGGTCTCCTTTTTTTGTTTATAAGATTTCTGTACTATATTTGTCCTGTTTTCCAAACGATTGGAACACTACTATTTATTGAAACGTACATTATGAAAAGACTGCTACTCTTTCTTCTCTTGCTAACAAGTATGCTTACGGTTAGCAATCAATCATTTTCTCAGTGTGGAACGAATACAACATCGGGTGCCTTTTGTACTAGAAGTAATTCTTATTATGGGGAAATTCTCCCAAATGCAGGTTGTGGAGTATACACATCTGTTGCGCCTTATGGTCCGGGAACATATTTTAGAATGCCAGTTTTACCAGGTGCCTGTTACTCAGTTCAGACATGTGGTGCTGGAATTGATACGCAAATAGGTGCTTTTCAAGGAACGGCAACTACAGGTCCATTCTCTTTTAATGATGATAATGGTCCACTTTGTAGCGGAACAGCTGCTTCAATTACGATGACCCCAGCTTTTAACGATTACGCAAGAATCGATGTACGTCAGTACAATTGTCAATCAGGAGGTTCTTCCTCAATTACAGTTAGAGTGCGTCAAAATAATAACTTGAATATTACATCCTCTAATGCAGATATGTGTCAGGGACAAACAAGAAGTTTGACTGCTACACCTACAGCTGTTGTGCCATTTACGGCTGCTGCTGGTAACGGTGGTACTTTCTCTGGAACTGGAGTTTCAGGAACAGTTTTCACAGCACCAACTCCAGCTGGAGCGTCTCAAACTTATACAGTGACGTACACATATGGATATTGTTCTACCTCACAAGCAATAACAGTTTATCGAAATCCATCTACAGCTGCAGCAGGTGCAGATCAGAACTTATCGTGTACAACGACCTCTACAACACTGGCAGCTAACTCGCCAACTTATGGTACAGGTGCATGGACGGTACTTTCTGGTCCAGGAACGGTTACTTCACCTTCGAGTCCAACTTCAACAGTTACTGGATTAACACCGGGATCAACAACGACATTACAGTGGACAATTACAAATGGTCCTTGTGCCGCGTCAAGTGATATTGTAAATATTAATGTAAGTCCTTCAGGAGATGCAACTTTCAGTTATCCAATGGCTTCTTATTGTGTGAATATGCTAGACCCAAGTCCAACAGTAGCAATGGGGCCAGGAACATTTAGCGCAACACCAGCCGGACTCTCAATCAATTCAACTTCAGGACTTGTTGACTTATCAGCTTCTACACCTGGAACATATACAATTACTTACACGTTAACTGGTGGATGTCCAGATACTGAAACAACAACAATGACGGTTAATGCAATGGATAATGCTTCGTTTAGTTACTCTGCGGCATCTTATTGTGTAAATGACGCAGATCCAACTCCAACAATTGTAGGTCTCCCGGGTGGAACATTTAGTTCAACAGCTGGACTTTCAATCAATGCTTCTAGCGGTCAGATTGATGTGTCAGCAAGTACACCAGGAACTTATACGGTAACTTATACCACTTCAGGTACATGTCCTAATTCAAGTATCGCAAGTGTAACAATTGATCCACTTGATGATGCTTCATTTAATTATAGCGCATCTAGTTACTGTGTAAGCGATAGTGATCCAACTCCTACGATTACAGGATTAGCAGGCGGGACGTTTAGTTCTTCTGCTGGACTATCAATTAATACAACTACAGGTGCAATCGACGTTTCAACGAGTACTCCAGGGTCGTACTCTGTGACTTACACAACATCTGGTTCATGTCCAAATAGCACTGTTGTGACGGTTGAAATTTTAAATACGTCGTTTGGAACAGATACTCAAGTGGCATGTGACTCATATACATGGATTGATGGAAATACCTATACAGCATCGAATAATACAGCTACGCATACTTTAACAAATGCAGCAGGATGTGATTCGATTGTAACACTTGATTTAACAATCAACTATTCGAATACAGGAACTGATACTCAGGTCGCATGTGATTCGTACACATGGATTGATGGTAACACCTATACTGCTTCAAACAATAGTGCAACGCATACATTGACTAATGCAGCAGGTTGTGATTCAGTCGTTACGCTCGATTTAACAATCAACTACACTACGACAGGTACTGATACGCAAGTGGCTTGTGATTCATATACATGGATTGATGGTAACACCTATACTGCTTCAAACAATAGTGCAACGCATACATTGACTAATGCAGCAGGTTGCGACTCGATTGTGACACTTGATTTGACTGTCAACTATACAACGACAGGGACTGACACTCAGGTAGCATGTGACTCATACACATGGATAGATGGAAATACATACACAGCATCGAATAATACAGCTACGCATACTTTAACAAATGCAGCAGGTTGTGACTCGATTGTGACGCTTGATTTAACTATTAACTACACAACGACAGGTACTGATACTCAAGTAGCGTGTGATTCATATACATGGATTGATGGAAATACATATACGTCATCGAACAACACAGCAACACATACCTTAACAAATGCAGCAGGGTGTGATTCGATTGTAACACTTGATTTAACAATCAACTATTCGAATACAGGAATTGATACTCAGGTGGCTTGTGATTCGTACACATGGATTGATGGAAATACATATACGTCATCGAACAACACAGCAACACATACCTTGACAAATTCAGCTGGATGTGATTCGATTGTAACGCTGGATTTAACAGTCAACAACACGACGTACGGAACAGACACTCAAGTCGCATGTGACTCGTATACTTGGATCGATGGGAATACCTATACAGCATCAAATAGTTCTGCAACGCATACATTAACAAATGCGGCTGGATGTGATTCAATTGTGTCACTTAATTTGACTATCAACTACTCAACAACAGGAACGGATACTCAAGTGGCTTGTGATTCGTACACATGGATAGATGGGAATACGTATACATCATCGAACAATAGTGCAACGCATACATTGACTAATGCAGCAGGATGTGATTCGGTTGTAACGCTTGATTTGACAATCAACTACACAACAACGGGAACAGATACGCAAGTGGCGTGTGATTCTTACACATGGATTGATGGAAACACGTACACATCATCGAACAACACAGCTACGCATACCTTGACAAATGCAGCGGGATGTGATTCGATTGTAACACTTGATTTAACTATCAATTACTCAAATACAGGAACTGATACTCAGGTAGCGTGTGATTCATATACATGGATTGATGGAAATACCTATACTGCTTCAAATAATACAGCGACTTTCTTGTTGACAAATGCAGCAGGTTGTGATTCATTAGTTACTCTCGACTTGACCGTAAATTACACAACGACAGGAACGGATACTCAGGTGGCATGTGATTCATATACGTGGATTGACGGAAATACGTATACTACATCAAACAATACTGCAACTCATACTTTAACAAATGCAGCAGGATGTGATTCAATCGTAACGCTTGATTTGACAATGAATTATTCCACAACAGGAACGGATACTCAAGTAGCTTGTGATTCGTACACATGGATAGATGGAAACACATATACTTCGTCCAATAATTCAGCAACGCATACATTGACAAATGCAGCTGGTTGTGACTCGATTGTGACGCTTGATTTGACGGTTTTGAATAGCACTACTGCTTCAGTTACAGAAGTCGTTTGTGAAACATATACGGCACCAAGTGGAGCAACATATACAGTTAGTGGAACGTATACGGACGTAATACCAAATGCAGCTGGTTGTGATTCTATTATTACAATCGATTTGACGGTGAACTATACATCAACTTGGTCGATTACTGAAGTTAGTTGTGGTCCTTACACGTCTAATGCAGGAAATACATATTCGGCAAGTGGAACATATACAGAGATATTAACCACGGCTGCTGGATGTGATAGTACGTTAACGATCAATTTAACCGTTGAAGATATTGATGCTACTGTAACTCAATCTGGAACGGTACTTACTGCAAACTGGGCTGGAGCGGCGACATATCAATGGATCGATTGTGCAGATAATTCACCGATTATTGGTCAAACTGGACAAACATTTACAGCATTTGAAAATGGCTCGTATGCTGTGATTGTAAGTAGTGCAAACTGTTCGGATACTTCAACATGTTATGATGTAACGACGGTTGATGTGAAAGATATCGACCTTGCTAGTCAAATGAGTATCTATCCAAACCCAACGAATGACGGTAACTTCAAAGTTCAGTACGAAGGAGAAATTAAAGCAATCAATGTAATAGATGTTGCAGGAAGAGTGATTCCAGTACAAGCGAATATTTCTAGTGGCGATGTGAATGGAGATGTGCTCGTTCAAGGACATTACTTCGTTTACGTAACAACAGATAAAGGAATCGCAATTCTCGATTTAGTTGTTCAGAAATAAATTAGCTAGATAATTTTGAAGCCACTTCATATTGAGGTGGCTTCTTTTTTTACCTAATTTTAATCTATGAGTGTTCATTTGATTGAAGAAATAACTGAATGCAATGCTGATATCTGGATGCTGGA
Source organism: Henriciella pelagia (assembly GCA_964219255.1). Lineage (GTDB taxonomy): Bacteria > Bacteroidota > Bacteroidia > Flavobacteriales_D > Crocinitomicaceae > UBA4466. The sequence goes on along the minus strand of CAXPPC010000002.1, from coordinate 89,108 downwards.
TATTGGTTTTGTGGAAACGAATTATTCTCAATTCCGAAGAAAAAAAGTAGATCAGTTTCTAAAATCACGTCGGCCTGAGATCAAATTTGAGCACAGAGATGGAAACCCTCTTTATGTTATCAACCGTGATCTTAATATGTCGATTTCATATTCTAAAAATTTTGCGGCAATTATTGTTTCGGAACAAATTTGTGGAATTGATATTCAAACAAAGGACAGTCAGATTGAAATGGCAAGTCACCTTTTCATAACGGAGAATGAACGTCAATTTATTCAATCAAAAAGTGACCTGTTTTCAGCTTGGAGTGCTAAGGAAACTGTCTATAAATTATTGGGAGGAAAATTAAGTTCGATTAAAGATCTACAAATTACTTCCTTTTGTAAGAGTAAAATAAAAATAGCTTCAGACGATAATCAATATGATGTAATTGTCAACGATCACCAAGATTTTGTACTTAGCTATTGCTTAAAGTAGGAATGAATCAGCTGAATGATTTTTTGAAGGTGTACTTCCGATAAATCAGCGAATAGTGGAAGTCGAATTAAGCAATCGCCAAATAATTCAGCATTCGAGAGTGTAACTTCTATCTTTAGCTTCTCTTTCACGAATGGACTTCGATGTAATGGTTCGTAATGAAATAGTGCTAAAACTCCATTTTCTTGCATGAACTTAAGGAAGTCATTTCTTGTTTTTTTATCCGGAGCAACTAAATAAAAAATATGAAAGTTGTTCGTTTGATTTTCATCGAAAGCAGGTAATTTAAAATCGAATGCTTCAATAAACTTTAGCGAAGAAAAATAAGTCTCCCAAATTCGTTTTCGTTTTAATTGAATATTTTCAATTTCATCTAATTGAGCTCGTAAAAAAGCTGCAGTAATTTCCGATGGATAAAAATTTGAACCGTGATCTACCCACGAATAATGATCGACTTTTCCCTCTCTAAACTCTTTTCGATTTGTTCCTTTTTCCCAAATGACGTTAGCTCGCTTCCAGTATTCATCATTATTTACAATCAACAATCCACCTTGACCAGAGCTTATATTTTTTGTCTCGTGAAAGGAAATGATTCCAAAATCTCCAATACTTCCCAGTGGCTGATCTTTGTAACGTGCCCCAATCGAATGCGAAGCATCTTCAATCACTATTAAATCATGCTTTTGTGCAATTTCCATAATTCGATCCATTTCACAAGCCATTCCGGCATAGTGTACAACCAAAATTGCTCTCGTCTTTGTAGAAATTAAAGCTTCTATTTGATCCGGATCAATATTGGGATGATGGGCTTGACTGTCACAAAATTTTAAATGAACATTCCTTAAGGCAAAAGGAGTCGCTGAAGCCACAAAAGTATAGGAAGGCAAAATCAATTCGTCGCCGTCTTCAAAATCGATTAATATCGATGTCATTTCTAATGCAGCTGTTGCACTATTTGTCAGCAATACATTTTTGAAACCCAAATTAGTTCTGAAAATTGAGTGACATTCAGCGGTGAGTTCTCCGTTTCCGGATAATTGTCCATTGGTATAAACACGTTCCAAAAATTTGGACTCATTACCAGTAAGATATGGTTGATTAAAAGGAATCAAGTGCTGCGATTATGCTGATCAAATGTAGCTTTTTTTATCTAAATAATTCTATCTTTGAATAGTACCAAATCAGCTATTTTTCGGATAATGATAGACTTAAACGACTTCGATCAATTTGAAAAGATCATAAAAGATCAATTTCAAGGTGTGTACGAAAAGCGTTTTAATCAACTGAAAGATTGGTCATCGATGCAAATTCTAATTGTAATTAGTTCCATAGATGAGCATTATGATGTTTTACTGACGCATGAAGAAATAAAATCGGTTGGTAATTTAGATGATTTGCATGAATTGGTGCGAACGAAGAAATAATGGCGCTGCTTACTACACATCATATCCAATTAAAAGGAGTTGCGACTTCTGTTCCTTCAAAAGTTGTTTCAAATCGTGACTTAACAATTATTTCTGATGAGGATAAGAAGCTGTTGATTCAGACTACGGGAATTGAAAAACGAAGAGTAGCTGAAAATCAAACTTCTGAATCATTGTGTATTGCCGCCGCGGAAAAATTGTTGACAGCATTAAATTTGGATAGATCGGAAATCGAAATCTTGATTTTTGTGACACAAACTCCATTTCAGCCAATTCCAGGTTCAAGTACGAAAATTCAATCGGAATTAGGACTTTCGAAAAATTGCATGACGTTAGACATCAATCAAGGATGTGCAGGTTATGTATATGGCTTGTCGGTGATTTCTAGCATGATGGAGGCTGGTCGATTGAAAAAAGGTCTGCTTCTTGTTGGTGATGTGATTACAAAGGAGCTGGATGAGAAGGATCAAAGTACATCGCCGATTTTTTCTGATGCAGGAAGTGCAACGGCATTGGAGTTTACGGAAGATAAATCGTCAATGCACTTCAATTTACAAGCGGACGGAGCGGGATTTGAAGTTATTCATCAAGCAAAAGGTGGAGCTATGAAAATGAATGGTCCTGCGGTGTTTAATTTTGGTCTGAAAGAAGTTGCATCGAACATTAATGATCTTTTATCGAATGCAGAAAAGGAAATTGATGAGGTCGATTTTGTTGTGATGCACCAAGCGAACAAATTACTAAATGAAGGAATTCGCCGTCGATTGAAAATTTCGTCGGATAAAGTACCTTATTCGATAGGGAATTATGGGAATACAAGTTGTGCTACAATTCCAGTAACATTGGTCGATCAGCTAAAAGATAACCTTCAAAATGATCAAATTGAATTAATTCTATCTGGATTTGGCGTTGGATTATCGTGGGGATCAGTTATCTTAACAACGAACAAAATTGTTTGTCCAGAAATGATTATCGTCGAATGACACAGCTTGATTACTCCATAATCGTCCCTGTTTACAATAGTGTAGATTCACTCGCTCTGTTATTTAGCGGAGTGAAAGATGTTATGAATTCGTTGAATTCGACTTTTGAGGTGATATTTGTGGAGGATGATGGATCTGAAGATTCATGGAAAGCTTTGTTGGAATTGAAAAAACATCATCCAAATGAAGTCCAAATCATTAAACTATCTCGTAATTTCGGTCAAAATGGCGCGACACTCTGTGGCTTAGATCAAGCGTCCGGTAAGCGTGTAATTACAATTGATGATGATCTTCAAAATCCACCTAGTGAAATCGCACATCTTATCAAAAAAATGGATGATTCCGGGGCTGATGTGGTTTATGGTGTTAATTCAAAAGCCAAAACTTCGTGGGTAAGACGAACGGGAGGAAATATCATCAAACGTCTTTTTAATAAAAATCAAGGTGGAGCTTCAATTGGATCTTCTTTTCGTTTGATTGAACGACACATTTTAGAGCGAATTCAGTTTCATTCTCAGGATCACCTTTTTATTAATCAAATTATCACGTGGTACACACTTAATATCGAGTTTGTAGAGGTGGATCATCACGAAAGAGAAGACGGGAAATCCGGTTACTCCCTTTTTAAATTAGTTGGAATTTCATTTCGATTAATTCTCTACTATTCGAGTATTCCGCTGAAAATCATGGTCTTTTTCCTAATATTAACGGCAATCGCTATTTTAGGGATGACGGGCTATTATCTTTATTTTCAATGGGATAACGGAGCGGAAATTGATCTGTTTATGATCGCAGTTCTAATTGCTATGTCGGTAATAGCTGGTAGTATCTCGGTTTTTGGAGTATACATCAATCGCATTTATTCTTCACGGGTAAAAAAGCCTAATTACTCGATAAAAGTGAAAATGTAATGTTGATTACACAGTTTGGAATTCAACTAAGATCGATTAAGCAAACGGATCTCGAATTAATACGGTCATGGAGAAATGCGGATCATGTGCAAGAAGCCATGTTTTACCAAGATGAAATTTCTGAAGAAGATCAAGAAATTTGGTTTGAAAACCTCGGTAAATCGGACTGTTATTTGATGATTCATATTGATGGGACTCCAGCTGGAATTTGTAATGTAAAAGAAATTAAATGGGACGCTCGTTCTGGTGAAGCTGGAGTTTTTATAGGTGAAAAGCAATTCCTGAATTCTTTAAAGGCAGTTGCGGCTGTAATTGCGATGATGGATACATTTTTTAATCAATTTGGGTTCACAAAACTGAAAGCTACGGCGCGTGCAGATCGACCGGATTTAGTCTTGTTTAACGAGCAGCTTGGATATCAAATTGTTTCGGAAGATGAAGAAAAAGTTTGTCTAGAAATTACCAAAGATCGATTTGAAGTAGCGAATCAATGTAATATGAAGACACTTTCAAAATTGAATCCTGAAGTTAAGATTGTGCTAACAGAGACTGAAAAAGAACTATTTCAACCTTAAAAATCGAAGCAATCTTCTCCACTCAAGCAGCAAAGCAAAACGAATCGGAATACTTGGTTGAAGTCCCCATTTGATCCACCGAACTGGTAAAACAAAGTTACTGTAAGGTAATTTTTTAGAAGATTGATATTGTTTCAAATCGGAATTCATTGCTTTCCAAAATTCTCTGCGGTTGTAACGAAAGAAATCTCTCGAAGCACGTCCCTTGAAAATTTCCATACCAATATGAAAGGTCAATATTTCTTTTTCGAAAAGATGAAATTTGTCAGCGAGAGCAAATAAATTCTGTGCAAACGTAATTCCGATGAAAGGAACACCGATACAAATCTTTTCGAATCGCATTTTAGGAACTAGGTCGCGACGAAAGACGAAACAATCAAAACCGGGGTGCGATTTCCCAATTTCCTGATAGATTTTAGTTAGGTCTTCAACTTCGGTGAACTCAGCTGAGAGTCTTCTTCGATTAATAATGAATGCATCCAATCCCGATTCAATAAACTCATTGACCTTCGAATAAAAATCCGGATAAACACCAATATCAACGTTAGTGTAAATTAAATATTCGGCTTCTGTACTTTCATACAATCGTTGAATAATATCTCCAATCAGAGGCAGTTTCATCGGCTTTTCAAAAGTTCCAAAGTCTTGAACAGATCGATCTAAATCACGGGTAGCAAAAAATCCCTCTGGAACCATGTTTCGGTCTTCGGAATACTGAGCTGTCCACAGTTCAATGTCTATTTTATCTTGCGCCAATTCTTTCGAATGTAGCATTGAAGCAAAAGTGATCGGCTGCGCGGTAAACAAGTCCGAATTACGATTTGCATTGAATGGATTGATAATATGAGCGATGCTTCTTTTCACAAGTAAATCAGTGGCATAAAGCTAACAAATCTCCGAAAAGTCCATGCTGTGCTCGAATAGTTCTTATATTTGGTTAACTACATCTGATGAAAGACTATCCGAAAATATCCGTGGTCACGGTGAACTACAATAATGGTGAATTTTTAGAAGACACCATACGTTCGGTTGTGGATCAGAATTATCCAAATCTAGAGTACATCTTAATCGATGGAGGAAGCACAGATAATAGTCTAGAAATCATTAAAAAATATGAAAAACACTTTTCGTATTGGGTGAGTGAACCAGATGAAGGTCAGTATTTTGCGATTCAAAAAGGGTTTGAGAAATCAACCGGAGAAATAATGGCATGGTTGAATTCAGATGATAAGTTTTTACCACGATCGTTATTCAAAGTAGCAGAGATTTTCAATAAGTATCCGGAGGTTAATTGGCTAATGGGATTGGCTAGAGAGTACACGGAAGATGGAGCGTTAGTTGGTCAAATTACTTTACCATGGAGCAGATGGTCGAAATGGAGATATTTAACCAACGATTTTCAATTTATTCAACAGGAATCTTCTTTTTGGTCGCGCAATTTATGGGAGACAGCTGGCGGGAAACTGGACCTTAATTTCGATTTAGCTGGTGACATGGAGTTGTGGTCACGCTTTTTCAGATTTGAAAAATTGCACACCACAACGCTTGAGTTATCTGGATTCAGACACCGAAAAGTTGGTCAGCGATCTAAAGTAGGTAAGAAGACCTACCTCGAAGAAGCTCGACAAATTGTGAAACGGGAACAAAAAAGACTACCTTTTTTAACAAAGTTGGGTTTGCCTTTTCGATACCTCGCAAAATGGTTATTCGGAGCATTTTTCTTTTTAGACATTCCATGTTTTAGGTGGTTTTACAGAAATTGTTTCGGGCTTCCCAAGGTGATTTACTACGATTTTTACCAACACGACTTTTCGAGAGAGTCAAAGATGGTTAAGTTGCCACCTCAAATGTTGGGTAACCGACAAGTGCATCGTAAAATGTTCTCCGAGAAATGAAAAAGACGATATCAAATAAGAATATTTCTCTAGGAGATTACTTTAATAGGTTAATTCAGCATAGAGCTTTGATTTGGTCCTTGGCGAAACGTGACCTGAAATCGAAGTATGCGCAAACTTCTCTTGGTTTTTTATGGTTGGTGATTCAACCTGCGATTGCTCTCTTGATTTTTACTGTTTTTTTCGATCAGCTTATCGAAATTGATACGGGAAATGTCTCTTATCCAGTATTTGCTTTTTCTGGAATGATCCTCTGGTATTTTTTTACAAACATGGTAAACAACGCAGGGACTTCCTTAATTCAAGGGCAGGACTTGATCAAGAAGATTTACTTTCCAAAGTTGATTTTGCCAATTTCCAAAGTGTTAGTTGCCTTGGCTGAGTTCTCTGTGGCTGTAATTCTATTGATTATTCTAATGTTGTTTCTCGGCCAATCGATTTCTTGGAAGTTAATATTGTTGCCGATTTGTGTTTCGCTTGTTGTTATGATTGGGGCTTGCGTGGCAATCTGGTTAAGTTTAATGACCGTTAAAAGAAGAGATCTTCAACATTTGATTCCCTATTTAACCAACTATGGAATTTGGTTTACTCCGGTTTTCTATCCGACCTCCATTATTCCTGAACAGTACATTGAATGGATGTATTATGTGAATCCAATGGCGACAGTAATTGACATGTTTCGATCATTCTTATTTGATTACCCATTCAATTGGATGTACTGCATTTCTTTTGTGCCGTATATTTTTCTGCTATCGATTGGAATTGTTATCTTTAAGAACAAGGAACGGAATTTAGCCGACTACATCTAATGCCCTATGAAACCAGTGTTTGCGAATATTGAACATCAAGCTCATTTTGAGAAATATGGCTATGTAAAATTGCCATTATTGGAAGAGGAGGATGTTAAACAGCTCAACGATTATTATTTCGAACAGAATTTTGATAATAAAATTGAAGCTGGATTTCATATCAGTTTAGACAATCTTAATTCAGACTTAGTTGGTGAGGTGGGAAAAAAAATCAGATCGATTCTAGAGCCTGCTTCAGAAGATATCTTTTCAGACACAAAGGTGTTCACAGCTAGTTACGTGATCAAGGAACCTGGACTGAAAAATATCGTTCCGCCGCATCAAGATTGGACTTTTGTAAATGAGCCTGAATATTGCTCTTTGACCATGTGGACGGCGTTGGTTGATGTAAATGAGGAAAATGGGGCTTTGGGAGTAATTCCTGGAAGTCATCGTTTATTTCAGCATCATCGTTCTTCGCCCTCACCACAGTCTAAATCACCCTTAGCCGATCATATTTTCACCTTGTTTCCTTATGTGGAGATTATCGAAATGAAAGCGGGAGAAACATTAATTTTTGACAATCGATTGATTCATGCTTCGCCACCAAATCTGACAGATAAACCGCGCGTAGCAGTTGGAATTGGTGTCACTCAAAAAGAGGCACAACTTATTCATTATTACCATGTCCCAGGAACGAATCTGTTGAATAAATACGAAGTAGATGAGTCATTTTATCCTTATTTCAATAATAAACGATTGTCTGATTTATTCGATGCTGGTCAAGCTCCAGAGGGACTGAAAAAAGTAAATCAAATTGAACGTATTGTACCTGACTTAAGTAAAGAGGAAATGGAGCAATTAGTGCTTAGTTTGGAAGGAGTAGAATACAATCGTCCACTGATGGAAAAATTGGCTAAGTTGTTCAATTACTCTATGGATGGAGAATCGAAAGATAAAAAAGAAGTAGTTGAGGAGCCTCAAGAACTTGTCGAAGAAGTATGGCAGGATGATAGAAGTTTCTTTCAAAAATATTCACCTGGAAATGTGGTGCGAGAAATTGCATGGCGTATGAAAGGCCGACCTGAATAGGAATTATGTTGATTGATCACAGTACAAAAAAAGGAATCTTTGCTGACCCAGATTTGCAGGCTCAATTTCATGAGAATGGATACGTAATTGTGCCTTTTCTTTCTTCAAATGAAGTCGAAAAACTGTACGGACTTTATGAGCATTTTTATCCGAATGGAGTTGAAGGATTTTTTACAACAACATTTGCAAATAACGTAGAACACAGGGAAACCGTAAACAGATCGATTAAAGAAGTTTGTGCGGACAGAATCAATGAACTATTCGAAGAATATAAGATTCTCTTTTCAAGTTTTATTGTGAAGGCCCCAGGAGAAAATAGCGAGCTTATTATGCATCAAGATATGACCTTGGTGGATGAAGATTTTTATTCTGGAATCAATATTTGGTGTCCATTAGTGGATTTGACCGAAAAAAATGGAGCGATTGAAGTTTTGCCTAAAAGTCATCGCTTTTTCAAAACATATCGAGGTTCTTCTCTCCCAGATATCTATGATGATATTGTTGCAGAATTGAAGCCGTTAATGCAAGCTGTTTACCTCAAAGCTGGTGAGGCAGTAATTTTCGATCAAAGTATCATTCATTATTCGCCACCCAATAGATCAGAGAAAGATCGTCCTGTGATAAATACATTTGTTACTCATCAGGATGCTCGATTGAAAATTTGTTATTTGGATAAGAATAATGGAGAAAACCAAGTGGAGATATTTGAGCAGGAAGATGATTTTATTGAACAATTTGAAAATTTCGGACACAATATTTTTAATCGACCAACAATAGGAAAAAGCCTTGGGTTATTCCCTTACGACTTCCCCAAATTAACCATGGAGAAAGTGAAAGCGGATTTAGGGATTGAAGATAATAGTAAACCGCAATTCGAAAGAAAGAGTTGGTTATCGCGCTTAATTGGAATTAAATGAAGGAAGCAATACTTAAAAACGAAGCGTATCAAAAAGAATTTGATGAGAATGGTTTTGTGAAAATCAAATTATTCACATCAAGTGAAATTGAGGACTTAAACAAATTACGAGATACGTATTTTCCGGGTGATCCAAATGCATTTTTTTCATCTAGTTATTTGAATGAGTTAGAACAGAAGAAGGAGGTTAGTAATGCTATTTCCAATAAGATTAGTAATGCCATTGAGCGTGAATTGACAAATCATCGATTAATTGGAGGTGCATTTTTAATTAAAGGGACAGGTCCTAAAAGTGAAATGCCAATGCATCAAGATTGGACGATTGTTGATGAACAGCAATTTTATGCTGCGAACATGTGGATCCCTTTGACTGAAACGAATCAAGAAAATGGAACCCTCGAATTGTTGAAAGGGAGTCACCTTTGGAATGAAGCAATCAGAGCTCCAACTTTACCTATGGCTTTTGAAGGTCATCAAGAACTCATTAAACCGCATTTAACGTCTGTTGAAATGGAACTTGGCGAGGTAATCTTGTTGAATCAAGCAACGATTCACTATTCAAAACCTAATTTATCTGGTAAAGTTCGACCAGCAATTACAGCCGGAATCATTAGTAAAGATGCGCCTTTGAAGTTTTTCTATTACAATACTGAACGAGAGGAAATTGAAGAGTTTGCTCAGGATGATGATTTTTTACTTCGAATCGAAAATTTTCATGAGGCAATTTATAAGCGACCAACAATAGGTTCAAGTGTTGGACATTTTGATTACACCATTCCATATTTTTCGGAAAATGAATTAAAGGAACGATTGGGATTATCTGAAAATGTGAAATCACAAAAACGATCATTATTTCAACGGATTTTTGGTAGTTAATGAGGAGAGTTGAGTTTAATGAATCCGAAAAAACGGATAAACTTTGGGAAGATGGTTTTGTAGTTTTACCATTACTTTCGGCTGATAAGGTGAACGATTTACTGAATATCTTTAATCACTTTCACTCTAATGTTCCCGAAGGCTTTTACGCTTCTACTCATATTAAGGACATTGAAAGAAGGAGAGAGATGAGTGAGGAAGCTTCAAATATTATTGAACCCGAGCTAAAGAAATGGATTAATAATGGTTGGCTTTTAGGTGGAGCATTTATCTCAAAATCACCTGGTGAAAAGGGAATTTTACCACTGCATCAAGATTGGAATTTAGTGGATGAAACAGAAACGCGGTCGTATAATTTGTGGATTCCATTAGTAGATGTAAATGAAGAAAATGGAGCCATGCGAATTCTGCCTAAAAGTCATAGTAAACAAGATACAATTCGTGGACCTCAAATTCCACCGATTATGTATTCCATTTCAGAGGAGGTTGACAAAAATATGAGCTCGTTAAATATGAAAGCTGGAGAAGCTGTTTTATACGATCACGCTCTGTGGCATTCATCACCAGCAAATATGACAAGTGAAAATAGGATCGCTTTAGTGTTGGGAGTAGTGCCGAAAGATTCTAAATTTATCCACTACCAAATTGATAACGATCAAATTGTTGAGTATGAGTCCTCTCCGGATTTTCTTCTAAAACATAACTGGGAAGATGCGAAAAGTTTGCTGAGCATGAAGAAAAAAACTCCAAGCACAATTGAACAGCTTTCTAAAGATGAATTTTATCAAATTTACCTGAATAGGAAGTCAGAAATAAAGAAGCCTAGTTTCATATCAACTCTACTAAACAAATTATTTAAATGATGCACCCTGCCATATTTTTTATACTCGGATTTTTATTAGTTGTTGTTGCCATTTTAATTGTTTTGGTTGTCAAAAAACCAGCTTCATCGACGAACTCATCGGTAAAAAGAAAAAACTTCTTAGGAAATCACTCTGCAGAAGAGGTTGGGGACTTCTATAATGAACAAACGGGTAATTTTCTAAAAGTATATGGAGAAGTAATTCAGGCATTCAGAACAACAGATGTTTCCAAGTTGTTGGATTATCAGATTGAAGCAATTGGATTGAAGAAGGGGCAACGCGTTTTAGATGCCGGATGCGGTGTTTGTGGTCCTGCACGCTATTTTGCTAAAAATGCTGGAGTTGATGTGGAAGCAATATCTATTTCAGAGGATCAAGTCAACCGAGCGAAGAATTATATTGAAGAAGAAGGACTAGTTGATAAAGTTCATGTACAACAGGGAGACTTCCATCAGCTTGAAAAATATTACGAATCAGACTCTTTCGATGTTGTTTACTTTTTGGAATCGTTTGGTCATGCAACAAATCATGAACAGGTAATAAATTCAGCTTGGGGAATGCTGAAACCGGGAGGGACGATATACATCAAGGATTTATTCATTAAAGAAGCAGCGTTGCCTTCATTGAAGGTTGATATTGAACGTGAGGTTAAAAATATCAATGATGCGTACCGATATAATGTGGCCGATTTATATGAGATTTTGCGATTGGTTCGTAAAAAAGGGTACATCTTATCGAGTGTTAAAACGATTGATTTACCTCTTGAAGATTTTGAGAATTTGACAATTTCGAATGATTTTCAGGAATTAACTGGAATCAATAAAATTGAAAATTTGCAGGAGTACGTATTTCCAGTCGATTTCTTTGAAATAAAATGTACGAAACCATGGAATGCACTGGAGTTTGGGAATAGCCGCTATTTCTTGCAAAATCTTTATTACATGCAAATTCACAACAGAAAGCAAGAAGAGCTCTAATGACGGACTCAAAAAAAATAGCGTTATCTGTCAGAAACTTGACTAAAGAATATCCATTTCAAGATGGAGTATTAAAGGCTCTTGATGATGTCAGTTTCGATTTGTACGAAGGAGAAATTTTGGGTGTAATTGGTAGAAACGGAGCCGGAAAAAGTACACTTTTGAAAGTGCTGAGTGAAATTACATCTCCTACCAATGGTACAATTGAGTATGAAGGAAGATTAACTTCAATCATTGAGATTGGAACTGGTTTTCATGCTGATTTATCTGGAAAAGAAAATGTATTTCTTAGTGCATCCATTTTGGGTCATAGTCGATCAAAAACGAAAGCAATGTACGATAGCATTGTTGAGTTTAGCGGTCTAGATGGATTCATGGATACACCTGTGAAGCATTATTCAAGCGGGATGTTTTTACGACTAGCATTTTCGGTTGCCTTTCACATGGAAGTTGATATTTTGCTTTTGGATGAGGTGTTAGCTGTTGGGGATCGTGAATTTAGAATGAAATGCTACTCGAAAATCGAAGAACTTAGAGATCAAGGAGTCGCGATTATTCTTATTAGTCACAATATGGAGAGCATCATTGAATTTTGTGACAGCGCATTTTTTCTCGAAAAAGGGAAGATTGAAGCAAAAGGAATTCCGATGGATGTTGTAGATTATTATACTCGTTTTTCAGATTCAAGTTTGGACAAAGAAATTTTAGCTAAACGGAGTCCTCACCTCGAGGAAAAGAGCTTTTATCAGATTTTTACTGAAGCAATTAAAGTTGATGATATCACACTTGAAAAGGTATCACTGACCGTCAAAAATCAGCGCGAATTCGAGATGATATTTCCTTCTGACCAGGTTACAATTGACTTTGATTTACACAAAGAATCGAATACAGGATCATTGGAAATAATGTTCTATCTAATAAATACCGCAGGACATAGGGTGTTGATGGACTCTATTGCGTATAGAAATTCTTATCAAATCGTCGATTTTAAAAGGGGGAACTACAAATTTTCTTGTGATTTACCATCGGATTTGTTGAGTGCTGGAATTTATAGTATTTGTGTGATGATTGCTAAAGACAGGGTTCTTATGAACGATTTGGGAGCAGTGGCTAAATTTCGTATTGAGTCTGAAGAGAATGCACTGAACGATAGATCGATGGGAAGTATCATTCGTCCAAAATTAAATTGGCAGGTTTCTAAGTTCGATACCTAGGCAAATAACCGTTGAAAAAAGGACTTCTTTTCTTTATTCCGATTTAGATACGGTGCGAGTTCTTCTCTCGAAATGGGCTTGTTGACGTAGCTCGCTCTTAACTCAACTGGATTATTAGTTGGCGCAAATTTGAAAGTATCTGTTCGTAAATGTTCGTAGTAATACATAAAGTCATCTTTTGGTTTATGTATTTCTAAAGGATCTCCTGCTTGTTTCTGAAAGTAAATGTTGAGTGAAGCATCATTCGGAATTACGGAAAAACACGTTGCAATTCGTTCTTGTTCTCCGTGATTTTCTGGTGAACCGTGTATGATGTTGACATAGAAAATAATCGCTTCTCCAGCTTTTAAGTCGACCGACTTAGCGGATTTTTCTAATTCACTGTAAAATGGCGAATAATCAGGGAAAAGATAAGCCGAACCACGAACGTGACGATCAATTTTGTGACTTCCTTCAATTACCCACAGTGCTCCTTCATTTTTAGACACATCGTAAAGTGGAACCCAAACATTGATGGCAAAATTTTCTACTTCATCAACCACATTCCAATCTTGGTGTACTTTAAAAGGTGTTTCTCCTTGATCTTTAACGATGAAAACATTATTCAGTGCGCGGTAATCAATAAAATGATCTTCGCATGCTTTCCTGTAAATCTGTTCTAAATTCGATTTTACATCCAACTTGTAATCAACATCTTTACACCAGGTAGTCATGTGAATCCCTTCAATTTTTTCAGGAGCTCCATTCGGGTGAATTTTATGATAATAAGATCTAAGTTGCTCCAGCTCTTCTTCACCAATAAAAGGTACTTTAACGAAACCTTTTTCATTTAGTTCCGACTGAAGACCTTCATTTTTTAGTAATCTTTTCGGATTCATGATCGACTAAATAATGAAGCAAAAAATCCACGCTTCGGTTCATTAATTACTTCTTCTTCAAATCGATTTATTCCATCGGGCTCTGCAATGAGTTGACAGTTAGTTGTGTTTGCCTCAGCATTATCCAATTTCCCTACCTGTTCAATGCCGTTTAGTTGACATAAATCTTCAAATTCTTCGGCAGACATTTCTGGGAATAAAGTGGACACTATTTTACCTTTTTTTCCAGTAATTGGCCTATCGGTACAATTGTAAAAGAAATGTGGGTAATCCATCATATAGTTATCGTCATGATGGTATAATTCGATTGGAGAATTTTCCACTGGGGCCTTATAACATGTTTGGAATTCAGCTTCTTTTGGGAAGATACCACATATTACTGCTATTCGTGGTTTGTCAGAATTGTTAGCCATTGAATTATGAATAATACGATTATCAAAACACAAGATTTCACCAGCTTTCATATAAACTGGCTGCAAGTATTTTTTTATCGTATTGTTTATTTTTTTGAATGGAAAAGCAAATGAAACTCCACGATAAGGTGAGAAGAACCAATGCGTTTTTTCAATTACGGCAAGTGCTCCGTTTGTTTCATCAATATCGTGCAGAGGAATCCATAAACTCAATGGTGAAAATTTAAATTCATCAACAGCTGTGGTGTCTTGGTGGAGATAGAATTCACTTTTTTCTCCAGGTAATTTTACAACAAACGCATTGACGACATTTCTATAATCCTTAAAGTGAGTTTCTAGAGTAGGTTTTAAAATTTCTGCAATTGAATCATGGACACGTTTTCGATAGGCTTTATCGCGAGAATACATGCTGTAAAACATTCCACCATCTTTAATATTGAAAGAGTGTTCTTGATCGAAAAGATCATTTAACTGAGCCAGTTGATTTTCAGATAACGCTTTGAATGTTGAGAATCCTTTAGAGTGAATCACATCAGTGAGCTCCTTGTTTTTAAAAACGGAATGTTTCACTGGTTCCCAATTCAAATATTTTCGATTAACCTTTATAGGCATGAGCGGTCTGTTTGATTTATGTAGCTGTAGTCCAGAGTAAATCTACAAAAAAAATGATGATTTTAGTCTTACGTCCGCTCACTTGAGGTTAAGTGAACTCCTTTTTATACCTTGTTGAAAATTATTGTTTATGCCTTTTTTCAAAAAGAGAAATGCAGAACGTAAGAGTGTGCCTTTATCCTTGATTGATGACAAGGTCTTTTGTGTCATGCCTTGGGTGCATTTTCATGTTGGTCAAAATGGGAATGTTACTCCTTGTTGTCAAGCTCCATGGGGAGAAGAGGCAAGTTTCGGGAATATCAATAGCTCTTCGATTGATGCAATTTGGAAGGGAGATAAAATCGAAAGTTTTAGAAACCAAATGCTGAAGGGGATTCCTCATTCATCTTGTTCGAGGTGCTACGAAAAAGAAAAGTCAGGTTGGATCAGTCTTCGTGAAATTACAAATGATAAATACGAGGATAAGATTAATGAGTTAGCATTGAAAGATTTTCACGATTCAGTGTACGAAAATCCTGTTTACTTCGATATTCGCTTTTCAAATGCTTGTAATTTAAAGTGTAGAATTTGTAATTCGGCCTCTAGCTCAAGTTGGTTCAATGATGAGGTGGAATTGGGATTGGTTGATGACAATAAGTCGGCACTAACAACTGCTATTATCGATGAAGAAAAGTTCTATTCGGAGTTTAAAAATAAAATTGGGACGATTGAAGAGATTTACTTTGCAGGTGGAGAACCACTCATGATGGATCAACATTTTAAAATCCTTGATTTTTTAATCGAATCTGGAAATACGAATTGCAAATTATTTTACAATACGAACTTATCGAACTTGAAATTCAAGGACAAAGATGTAGTTGAGTATTGGAAGCATTTCAACTATGTAAACTTGGCGGTAAGTTTGGATGATATCGGTCGTCGCTTAGAATACCAACGAAAGAATATTAAATGGGAAAAAGTAAAGGAAAACTTCATCAGAATTAAAAATGAAACTTCAAATGTTCAATTGATGATCAGTCCCACAGTGAACTTGTTTAATATTTTATCAATTACTGAATTACACCGCACACTAGTAGAAGACGATCTCGTTCGTGTCGAAGATATTGTTCCTACGTTACTCGTTTACCCAAAAGAATTCAATATTCAACTACTTTCTCCTCAACTTAAGGACAAAGCGAAGAATCGAATAAAATATCATTTGGATTGGTTGTACACTCAACAGTCATCTAATGCGAAAAAAATGGACTATGTACTTCGTCAATACCAGAATGTTTTAACTTTTATTGACCATGAATTACCAGATCAATTTCGAATTAATCTACCTGCTAAAATCCGGGATTTAGATCGAATTAGAAATGAAGATTTTGTTGAAATTTTCCCCGAGTTAAAATCTATGTTGACTAACGTCTAATTGTAGAGTAAATCAATTCTTTTGGCCTTTCTTGACGTTTTTCAGGTATGATCGATTGCAGTTCTATAAATACATTAACTTGATCAATCGAGTGGTCTGAAATCATTTGGATATCGCACAATTGTTTTAACAAAAGTGAATCCGATTTGTTCTTGTTTCTATTTTCAATAATGTCATTTTCCATCTCCCAATAACGCGGTGAAGTGAATTTGTCATGAAGCGCTTTGTTCGGAAGTCGAATTAATTCACCGTTTTTAGTTTTCCCTTCGTAAATCAGATGAAAGGTTTCATCTTGAACGATCGAGTCGAATGTTGGATATGTAGTAAATGGATAACTATACCACTTTCCAAGTCCAAATAATAAATTGAAAAGAATAAGTGTTATTCCAACGATTTTCACTCCCCAATTTTCCTCCTTTAGATCAGTATTTACCTCCTTTGTTTCGGCGAAAAACGAAAAATTACTCCATTTTACAAAAGACAGATACGACCAGACCAACACGACAAAGAAGATGTTCATGAACAACCAAGTTCCGAAGTGAAAAAGTAGTCCAGATGCAATGGCAATTTTTCTAGTCGACTTATTGAAGAGCAATGGAATAAAACTGATTTCAAAAAGTACAGTAAACAAGCCAATTCCTTTGTATAAAATCGGGTGTTGATCAACTCGAAAAAACGGCAACCAAGAACCCGAGTCTCCCAACTGAAACCACTTGTAGTACATCTGGTTTCGAATATTATCTGTTAGTACCCAGTCTAAGCCATTCGACCATATTTTCCAAAACCCTGGAAAGAAATAGATGATTCCAATTAGACCCCAAATGAATAAGAAAGGAAGTGTATAACTTTTGGTTGAATGACGTTTAGATAGTCCCTTTCGATTTCTAAGGAAGGCATCAATTGAGAACCGATCTGCACATGGGCTAAAGGCTAAAATCGCTGGAAACCAAATTAAATGGTGATTGTGATTCACTTTTCCATAAAGATTTGGAATCATGAATAAATAGAACAAAGAGATCGTAAAGATACTAATTGACCACCTCGTCTTAATACCCAAAAGTGAAGTGAAAATGGAAATGTAAAAAAGCAAAGAAAATACTCGATAAGCGAAGTGGTTAATGGGAATTAATTTAGGGTACCAACCCATAAAGGGCAGTGCAACTTGTGCGCTTTCAGGTAAATCAATAAATGGTGTTATTTGATCCGAGATAGAATTCGGATAGATAATCAATCCGATTGCAAAAAATCCAAAGAAAAGAATCCGAAATACGGCCAAATCTGTAGCTGTTCTTTTCGTTTCAGAGATGGTTTTTCTAATGTTTGGAACTGTCGCAATTACCATGATTAAAATTGCCAGAAGAATGGTGAATCGAGAAAAGTATAGTTGACGAGTAAACCGAATCCAATCGTCAATATAGATGTATGAAATGAGGTAATAACCAATAAGCCAGATCGAAAGCAAGCCAGTCAGTAAGAGTAGAATTCCTCTTTTCGTGCTTATTCTATCACTAATGGTGTTTATCCAATTCACGATCCAAAATAACAAATAACTAGGAACATTAAACCATTAACTCCATTTGATCAAGAGTCCTTTCTTTTTTGTTTCTTTGAGAGATACTGATGCTACTAATGAGATCCTTTTTTCATTTTTTCACAAAACGACTGCGCTTAAGTAATCCATGGAGATACAAAATCCCATTACTTATTTCCTTCACTTATTTTTTGTTGCTGGCGAGTCTAGTTGACAGTCGGACTGCCGCTGTTTCGTTTTTTGCCGCTATTGCAACAACAATTGGTTTCATGGGATTTGGTTACATAACGAACGATTTATCGGATAGAAAAAAAGATCGAATCGCAGGAAAGCCAAACTCGATGGCTAACTTGTCTGTTGGATTTATTGTTGCGCTGATTATCGGTTTTACTTTGCTGGCGATTATTCCTTGGTATTATCTTCCCGTCGATAAAATTTCTACTCTTTGTATTCTGGGTGAGTTAGTCTTATTCATTTTGTATGCTTTCCCTCCTTTTAGATTGAAAGAACGTGGTGTGCTAGGAATTATTACTGATGCTCTCTATGCTCACGCTTTACCTGCATTTTTGGCCTCTTACACTTTTTATTTGGTCGGTGATAGATCTTATGAAAATTTTTGGTTCTTTTCTATTGCATTATTTGTTTGGCAGTTAGTTTCTGGTGCTAGAAATATATTGTCTCACCAGTACAAAGACTTTGAAAATGATATTGCCAGCGGAACGAAGACATTAGCGACCAAATATGGGGCAGAACGAATTAATCAGTGGATTTTAAAAGGACTGATTCCACTTGAAGTAACAACTTTTTTGGTTTTTGTAGCGTTCGTTCAGTTCGAAGTACAGTTGCTTGTTTTGGTTCTTCTTGTATATTTCGTTTACGCTCTTCAGAATTATCGGTCTTCAAAATGGACGAGTTCTGAACCAAAGTCAAAGCAAATAACAAATCTTCTCGATGCGTTTTATATCAAATGGTTTCCAGCAATCGTTATTTTAATGCTTGTTTTTGGTTTGCAGTTTTTTTGGTGGATTGCAATCTTTCATGTCTTGTTTTTCTATAACTGGCAAGAAAGAGTAAAACGTAAGAAATCATCAGAAAGTCAGGAACAAAATCAAGAAGAAAGACTTTCAAAAGTAGTTGGAGTTTTTTCTGTGAATAAGGATAAATACTCAGAAACATTTATTCATTCGCACATTCAGAACTTGTCGAATGTTGTCGTATACTCTGATGGTTATTTCCCAAAATCAGTCTCAATTGATCGAGGGAAATCATGGAGTAATCTTGAGGAAAGTGAAGATCGAGAGGCTTCGTTGATCAAATCGCTTCGAGAAAATAAAGTTGAAGTTGTATTAGCTGAATATGGCTTGGCTGGCGTAGAAGTGATGCATGTTTGTCAAAAAATGAATCTTCCATTGGTAGTTCATTTTCATGGTTTTGATGCATATAGAAATGACGTGTTGTCAAATCAAGGCAAGCTTTATCCTGAATTGTTTCAAATAGCGAGCAGTATTGTTGTCGTTTCCATCGATATGAAGGAGCAACTACTTCGATTAGGATGCTCAAATGAAAAGCTAAAACTAATTCCTTACGGAGTAGATGTAGAACTGTTTTATAAGGCTACCATTAAAGTCGACCCCATCTCATTTCTGGCGTGCGGTCGATTTGTTCCCAAAAAAGCACCTCTAAATACCATCAAAGCATTCAAAATGGTTACGGAAGAAATTCCTGAAGCCAAATTGACATTCATAGGAGAAGGGGAATTACTCGATGATGCAGTTAGACTTTCAAAGGAGTTAGGTATAGAAGAGCAAATTGATTTTAAAGGTGTTCTTTCACCAAACGATGTTGCAAGTGAAATGAAAAAGCATGCGATATTTTTGCAGCATTCGATTAAAACTGAGCAAAACGACTCCGAAGGAACACCACTCTCTATTTTAGAGGCTGCTGCTTCTGAAATGGGAATTGTTGCAACGAAGCATGGTGGAATTGTTGATGTTTTGGAAGATGGTAAATCGGGATTCCTTGTCGATGAAAATGATATTCAATCGATGAGCCAGAAAATGATCGAACTAGCTAGAGATTCTCAATTACGAACTCAATTTGGTAAGTCGGCAAGAGAAAAGGTAGTTCATGAGTATGATAAATCAACCTACTTAAATAAATTGTCGAACTGCATTGAGAACGCTACGCCAACGTACATTCGAACAAAATCTGCGCAGAAAATTCACCTATGGAAGATGAGAACTGCTGTCTTTCTGATACTTTTTTTATTAGTAGAGTTGGGACTTCGGATTGGTGGTGTTAATCCTGGAGTTATTGATGAATTCTATGCGCATGATAGAAGAATCGAGTATGACTCCTTGATGTACGGTGATGAAATGGGAATTTCTCACATTGTTCCTGGTTCTCAATTAATAGTGAATGGAATTATCAATAATGAAGGTTTCTTTAGTGAGGTTGAGTACGATAAAAAATCGATAGATTCTTTGCGCAATCTAGGTAAAAAAATCGTCATGCTTGTGGGTGATTCATATACACAAGGGTGTTGCGCTGATGAATATGGAGAATCATTTGCAAGTTTGATTAATGAGCCCGATTATATTGAGGTATTAAACTTTGGAATTCCTGGAGCTGATCCACTTCAATATAAATTGATTGTAGAAAAATATGTTCCAATAATTCAACCTGACTTGGTACTGGTAGTTGTATATGGAGGCAATGATATTATGGAATATGATCGAAAACCGAGACCATTTATCCCACTAAATTACCCAATTAAAAATGGACCATGGCTTAATTCTGAAGGCCCCATCTACTTAACGGAAAAAGGTACTTATTTCAAGAATTTTGAAGAGGCGAAAGAACATTATTTCACTTATTTTTCGCTTTGGGGAAGTGAGTCTAACTATTTCGAAAAGCTTATCAGACCGAGTATTTTATTATCACGTCCGTATCTGAAATTGAAAACTAAATGGAGATTTGAAGAAATGAAAGGTCAAATGCCTGCCGAATTGAAAGAACCTCCCTTCAGTAAAGTGCACCTTGAAAGACTGGATGAAATTGCAAAAAATAATGGTGCGGAAACCATATTTACGTTGATCCCTTCGCCAATTGATATCGCCAACAAGGAAAATACTGAAAAAAAATACAGCTTCGTTTTTGGATCTCTCAACTGGATTAAACCGCCCTCACTTGATTTGAGTGATTATGATGGGATAACCAATGGAAATCATTTTAATTCGACAGGCCACAGAAAATTCGCTCAATTCCTGTCAAATGAAATTGGAGTCGTCTTACGAAATTGATTATTCATTGTGATCGAATTGTGATCTTCTGAAACATTCTTATTTTTACAATACAACAAGCTATTATTACTATGAAAAAAGCCCTCGTTCTTGGTGCAGGAGGATTTATCGGTAGCCATTTGGTTACACGATTGAAGAAAGAGGGATATTATGTGAAGGGAATAGACCTGAAGTATCCAGAATTTTCTAAATCCAGTGCAGACGATTTTGTCATTGGTGATTTACGGGATTTTTCGGTTTGCCAGGCTCATATTACAGAAGATATTGATGAAATCTATCAACTCGCCGCTGATATGGGGGGAGCGGGTTATCTTTTTACTGGTGATAATGACTTCAATGTGATGCATAATTCAGCATCGATCAATTTAAACGTAGCTCATTTTGCGATAAAAAGTGGAGTTGGGAAGGTGTTTTTCTCTTCTTCCGCATGCATATATCCAAAATGTAATCAAGTCGATCCAGATAATCCAAATTGTGCTGAATCAACTGCTTATCCAGCTGAACCAGATAGTGAATATGGGTGGGAAAAGATTTTCTCAGAACGATTATTTGCAGCTGCGTACAGAAATTACGGACTAGAAGTTCGAATGGCTCGCTTCCATAATATCTTCGGCCCAGAAGGAACGTGGGATTCGGGAAAAGAAAAAGCACCTGCTGCCTTATGTCGAAAAGTGGCTATGGCAAAGAACGGTGATGCAATCGAAATTTGGGGTAATGGACTCCAAACACGATCATTCTTGTACATCGATGATTGTATCGATGGAATTCGAACACTTATGAAGTCAGATGCGAAAGAACCACTCAATATTGGTTCTGAAGAAATGGTGACCATCAATGAACTGGCCGAAATGATTATTGAGAAATCTGGAAAATCGGTTAGGCTCAAGCATATCGATGGCCCAATTGGTGTGATGGGTAGGAATTCTGATAATAGATTGGTTACAAAAACAATTGGCTGGGAACCTAAAATTTCATTGAAAGAGGGGCTTGAAAAAACGTATGTGTGGATTGAAGAACAGGTTCAACTAAAAGAAAAAGCGCTACTGAATGAGTGATCAGCCTTACATTTCTTTTGTTGTTACATCTCGAAACGACAATCATGGTGGAGATATGCGGAAACGCATGAATATTTTTGTCAATGGATTGATCCATCAGTGCAACAAGTATAGGCTGAAGTGTGAATTGGTTATGGTAGATTGGAATTCACCCGATCCGAATGAACTGCTCGATAAAGCTTTACCGAAAACAACTGAAACTGATTATTTGAAAATAAGATACGTCATTGTTCCTAGTGATATACACGATCAAATGAATTTCTCAGAGCATCTGGGGTTGTATCAAATGATTGCGAAAAATGTTGGAATCAGACGATCTAAAGGAAACTTTATAGTTTGTACAAATGTCGACCTCCTTTTTTCGGATAAAATGTTTGAACGTTTAGCGAAGCGTGATCTCAAAAATGGTGTCTTATATCGTGCAAATCGATGCGATATTCCTAATACTATTCAAGAGGACTGGTCAGTGGAAGAGCAACTTGAGTTCAGTGAAAAAAATATCAAAAAGCGTTTGGGAAAGCATCCAATTTTTGGTGTTTTTAAATCAACTTCAAGTCCAATTTTTAACCACAAATTTGCATATCCTCTACTGAAATTTTTGGCTTCAACAAAACGAGTTCTGATTGGAAAGAAACGAACTGAAAGAGCCATGTTAGATTTTGACGCATGTGGTGATTTTACCTTGATGAGTAAGGCAGATTGGGAGAAAATCGAAGGGTATGTTGAGCTTCAAATGTATTCTCTTCATATCGATTCAATGGCCATTTATGCAGCTCACGCCAAAGGTCTTTTACAGGAAGTTTTCGAACCTCAAGCATGTACTTTTCATATGGAACATACTGGTGGATGGGAAATTGATGATCCAATTGAACGAATAAAATTCTATAGTAAAAGACCATCGCTTGACTGGTGGTTTGTTGAGCAAGCTGGAGAGAAAATTATTCGTGAGAGATCCAATTACGGAATTAATGATGAAAATTGGGGATTGAATAACATCGAATTACAGGAGATTGATGGATAAAATTGGAATTGTAGGTGTTGGTAGACTGGGGATTTGTCTCGCGTTAAATCTTGAGAAATCAGGATTTGATGTCTACTGCGTGGATGTCAATCAAAATCGTGTTAATCAAATAGAAAATCGTGAGCGCGGAAGCATAGAGTCTGATGTTGACGCATACCTCTCCGTTGCTCAAAATATTCACGCATCAACTGATTACAGAATATTGGAAGATTGCGATTCGATTTTTATTTGTGTCGCTACACCTTCAACTGATGATGGAAAGTTTGATCACCAGTATATCATGCAAGCTATCGAAAGTCTACAGAAAGTTCATTTTACTTCAAATAGAATTGATCTAATAATTTCTGCAACGGTGATGCCAGGGTTTACCAAGTCAATTCAGACGATAATGAAAGATTCTCCGTTTGTTGTTTCGTACAATCCAGAATTTATTGCTCAAGGTTCAATCATCAGAGATCAGCAATTTCCTGATCAAATTTTAATTGGTAAGACTGATAAATTTGCGGGTGATAAAATTCAGAAAATTCGAAAACGCATAGTTCAAAATGAGCCTCAAATTAGTCTCATGGGAACCACAGAAGCAGAAGTGACCAAATTGGCAGTAAATTGTTTCTTAACTACGAAAATTGCTTTCGCAAATTCAATAGGTGACTTTACTAGAAAACTTGGAGGCGATGAAGCGGCCGTTTTACAAGCTGTTGGATCAGATAAAAGAATTGGAAATCAATTTTTAAAGTATGGTTTTGGCTTTGGTGGACCGTGCTTACCTCGAGATAACAGAGCTCTGAGTAAAGCGGCATCGGAGGTTGACGTTCAGATTCCAATAAGTGATGCCACTGATGAGTCCAATAAATTACACCTCGACTTTCAATTAAAAGAATTTGAGAATAATAACTCAAAGGAGAATCAAATTGTGTTTGATCAGATAAGCTACAAGCCAGATTCCGACATTTTAGAGGAATCACAACAATTAGCATTTGCTTTGCGACTCGCCAATGATGGTTATTCTGTAAAAATTATTGAGCGTAAAATAGTAATAGATCAGTTGAAGGATCAATTTAAAGATCTTTTTGAATATCAAATTAGAGAATGAAACCTGCGATAGTTGTCATAGCATACAATCGTCCCGAAAGCCTTAAACGACTTCTCGACAGTATTGCATTGGCTCATTATCCTGGTGATCAAATCGTACTTCATATCTCAATAGATAAATCGACAACCGATGATGTTGTGGCAGTCGCTGAAGAGTTTAACTGGAGTTATGGTGAGAAAATAATTCAAGTACATTACGAACATCTCGGTTTAAAGAAGCATGTACTTTTATGCGGTGACCTAGTTCAGAAATATGAATCTATTATCGTCTTAGAAGATGACTTGGCAGTCGCTCCAGATTACTATAATTATGCTAGCACTGCCGGTGATTTTTACAAAGAGGATTCTTCGATCGCTGGAGTTTCATTGTACAGATATCATTTTGAAGAAGCTTCATTTCAGTCTTTTCATCCAATAAATGATGGCTCCGATGTTCATTTCATTCAAGTAGCGTCTTCATGGGGTCAACTGTGGACCAAAGATCAATGGCTGTTATTTAAGGATTGGCTTCAAAATCGCTCTAATTCAACCAAGGTATTACCTGATTACATGAATGAATGGGGAGAAAATTCATGGAAAAAACTCTTCAATGCTTATTTAATTGAAGAGAACAAGTTTTTTGTTTTCCCGAATGTATCTCTTACAACGAATTTTGAAGAAGCTGGTACAAATGCGAGTTACACAGGACTCTTTCAAGTTCCTCTACAAATAGGTAGAAGAGACTATCATTTTACCAAATCAAATGATAGTAGAAGTAAGTATGATGCTTATTTTGAATGTTGGCCAGATTGCCTCAAATCACTTAACCCCGACCTTCGAAATTATTCTTTCGATGTTGATCTTTATGGAAATAAGCCGAAGAATTCTGAGGTTGATTTTCGTTTAACTTCTCAAAATTCAAGTGAATATGAAATCGGGTTTAGTTCAACTCGTCGACCTTTAATTCAAAATGTGATTTTTAATATCCGTGGTCATAATTTTGGTTTGATTGGGTCGGATAAAATAAAACAGAAAGCAAAGAGCAGCCCAAGGTTATCAGACTTACCCTCAGATTTGAAAAATGAAATAATCGAAAACCTGAAAGTTTTATTTTCATTTTCTGTGATTGTTATAGCTCGAGATCCTTCATCGCTAAAATTGACCTTAGATAGTATCCCCAATACACCAGAAATTGAGATAATTGTTGTGGGAGAACAACAATTGGAAGAGGAGAAAGGTATCAAGTACATCCAATTTAGCGGAGAGGTAACAGAATTGCTAAAAGAAGGAATAAAATCGTCGAAAGGAAATATCCTAAGCTGGTGTTTTGCTGGTGATAAATATGCAGATAGTGCTTTTGATTCAGTAGCAAACATCATGTCGACGTTTACCACAATCCATTGGTTGCATGGTGTAGAAGAAGCTCAATTACCTGGTAAAAGATTAGAGAAAGTAGATGATTTACTGGAAAAAACCAGAGGGACTTTTTGTAAACTTTTTCTACTTGAAAGTGCACTTAGTGCTTATCAGAACCAAGATAAAGTGGACACAGTAAGGTATTTGGTGGTTGGAGAGCTTGCATCAATTCAAGGTGATAATACACCGCAAGCTTCTACTAGTCTTTTGAAATGGGGATTTAAACGAAAGTTGCCAGTCGTTAGTAACTATTATAGAAAAAAAGCCCAGCTTCCAATGGTTATTCGCTATGATAAAATTCATAATTCCTTTTATCTTAACGAATTCTAGGAATGAAACTGCTGCAAAAAATAGGACTTTACCTCGCCATTTTTTTTCTGGCGATCATTCAATATTCAGACACTTTCGATTTTGAGTATGCCTGGGATGATGCCATCGTTATCTTGGAAAATGATCGTGTTCAAAAAGGATTTGATGGTATGCCAGAAGTGTTTCAGAATATAAAATCAGATGAAATCCAACATAGATATGGTTACCGACCGATTACGTTGATGAGTTTTGCAATAGATGTTGGATTGTGGGGGATGGAACCAGGACCAGCTCATGTTATGAATGTCATTCTGTATGGAATTGCTTGTGTTTTGTTACTACTATTTTTGAATCGAATTTTTCCACAACGTGCGGGTTGGATGAGCTTTTTAATTACTGCCTTATTTGTTGTTCATCCTGTGCATACGGAGGTTGTAGCAAATATTAAAAGTCGTGATGAAATTCTTGCAATGATTTTTGGCTTGATCAGCTTGCTGTTCTTCCTGAATCTTATTGAAAAGTCACGACTTAAATGGTTGAATGGCGTTCTCGCTGTTGTTAGTTTGATTCTAGCCTTTTTATCGAGGGAGAATGGATTGATTTTCGGTGTGTTGATGCTGTTAGTTGCTTGGCATAAGTCAAAAATTTCTCTCAAAGAATGGAAAATTATTGTATTTCCCCTTTTGGGAATTGGAGTGCTTTTTTTAATTCGCGAGTACGTCTATTCTAATGCTTTTTTCGAAAATCGCTCAACAGATTTAATTGATCAGGGTAAATTTCTGGAGGATGGATTTATTGGTAATCCATTAACAGATGCTTCGGGATTGTTTGAGATTTTAGCTAATTCATTTTTTATATTACTGAAGGACCTGCAGTTGTTAGTCTTTCCCAAAACACTAGTACATGATTATGCGTATGCACATTCCGAAATTGTAGGTTGGAGCAATCCACTCGTAATTATCTCGATTCTTTTTCATGGTTTCTTAGCCTATGTCGTAATCAAAAACTGGAAGAAAAAGTCTTTATTGAATTTCGGAATTTTCTTCTACATAATCTCTGTATTCTTGTACCTGCATGTGTTGAAAATTGGACCAGATTACATCGCAGAAAGATATCTTTTTGTCCCTTCAATTGGGTTTTTAATTGCTCTTTTTGGAGTGATCGAATGGTTGGCAAAAACGACTTTCGGAAATAAAGAGCAACCAATAAGTAAGACTTCCATAGGTAAGGCTGGAATTGGTATTGTTGTCTTAGCATTGATAGCTGGTTTTTTAAAAACGAAGGATAGAAATAAGGCATGGGAAAATAATTTAACTTTATTCGAAACAGATATTGAGTTGGCACCGCAGAATGCGCGTTTGCAACACAATTATGCCGTGCTGCTTCACCAGATGTACTATCAGTCACCTTCTCAAAGAAAGCAGAATAAAATTTTGAAGCATTACGAAAAAACGTTGGAAATAACTCCTCGTTCAGTTCGAGCACTTATCGATTTAGGCAAGGCATACATGGAGTTCGGACAAATGGAAAAAGCTCTACCAGTATTTAAAAAATGTACTGAAATTTATCCGGAAATCTCAGTTGCTTACATACAAATTGGGAAGTATTACTTGGCTAAAAAGAATTATCAGTTGGCGCTTAATTATTTCGATCAAGCAAAACAGAAGGGAATTGCCAATCCAGATGTCTATTATTTGCGAGCAGTGACCCTCATGATGTTGGAACAAAATGAAAATGCTAAAAATGAGTTGATTGATGGACTTCAATTCAATCCCTCGTTTGGTAATTATTACAGCTTACTTTCCGATTTTTATTACTTGGATAAAGACTACGAATTGAGTAAGAAAAACCTGGAAAAAGCGATGGGGTTAAGTCCAGAAGATCAATCTTTTAAAGCTCGTTACAAAGAAAGATTTGAGGGGTTAGATAAACTACCTGAAAACAATTAAATTTAAGATATGAAGTATCTGTTTTTTTTAACTGCAATCGTGTTGGGGGCTTGCGCTCCAGCTCGTTTTGTGGAGCCGCTAGACAAAGGTGAATTGTCTGTTGGTGCTAATTTTGGTGGACCAATAATCGATTTTGCTGGTGCTCCAATTCCTGTTCCATTAACTGCCATTGAAGCCGGTTATGGTATTGATACAAATCTTACAGTTCATGGAGGTTTGCATACAACAGCAGCAATATTTGGCAACTTTCAAATGGATGCCGGAGTAACTTATCAATTCCTTGAGCAGAACAGATATATTCCAAATGTAAGTGTAAATCCAGGGTTTAATCTCGTGGTTGATTTGGCGAATGTTGATCGAGAAGATGTGCGAACAAAATTTTGGCCAACACTCGATTTGAATGCTTTTTGGAATTACGGTGAACGAAGAAATTACGCATACATTGGAGTGAACAATTATTTCGAGTTGACGAGTATGATGGCTAACGAACAGGTACAAGCAAATAATTGGGTTTTTAGTCCGCAAATTGGACATGTGGTAAAGGGAAAGAGCAATAAATGGCAACTTATCACTGAAATCAAATTCCTCGCGCCATATCGTAAAAACACTTATTCGTTCATTCCTTACAAAAGTTTGCTTGGAGCAAATGGAGCTACGGGAGTGTTTATTGGTTATAGAAGATTAATTGGTACAAATCGCTAAAAAGATGAAGAAGTTATTAGTATTGTTGAGCCTAGTTTTGCTAGTTGTCGGATGTCAAAAAGTGGATTTGAACAATTTAGCATTCCCTTCAGAAGAACTAGAAGTATATACGTTCGAAGCGTATGAGGATCAGGAAATAGAAATTCCAAGTCAGTATGCAATTGATCCTTCCAATCGAACATTGATCACCATGCAATCACACAGTGAAGAAACAGGTGAAGATTATACAATTTATGGAGTCTATATCGGGGATATGAATACAATTTCAACCGATACAGTGATTTTGTATTTACATGGACAAAGTAAGCATATGGATAACTACTATTCTAGAGCAAGCTTACTTGCAAATGTTGGTGGAAAGCATAATTACGGCGTTCTCATGATTGACTATCGTGGGTATGGCTTGTCAGAAGGGAGTCCAACCGAAAAAGGACTTTATGAGGATGCAGATGCTGCGATTGATTGGCTTGTTTCTAAAGGAGCAATCGGAAGTAGAACGATCATTTATGGTTACAGTTTAGGTGCTATCCCTTCGATTGACAGATGTGCTTATCGTGAAGATTTCATCTCGTCGAAATTAATTATTGAGTCACCACTAGCTTCAGTTGAAAACCTAGTGCATTCGTCAACTTTAATCAATGTTGATCCAGGTTTTGTGACTACGCTAGAATTCAATAATGCCGAAAAAATTAAAGATGTCAGTCAGCCCTTATATTGGATGCATGGCGTTGAGGATACTTACATAGCGATCCAAAATGGAGAGTTGATTTATTCAAATCACATGGGTACTCATATTGCCGATAGAGTGGAAGGTTCTGATCATTCGGAAGTTCCAGTAAAAATGGGATTTGAGTATTATTTGAGTCGACTGAGTTATTTTATTCAGAATTAAATTGAATTAAAACAACTTTTTCGAGAAACAAAAGCTTAAAATCGTTCGTCAAAATCTCTATATTTGCACGACCTCAAAAAGCGATCAATGAAATACAAAAGAATCCTCCTAAAACTGAGTGGTGAATCACTAATGGGTGACAAATCATTCGGAATTGATAACAACCGTTTATCGTCATACGCAGACCAGATTAAAAATATTTATGATCAGGGAGTTGAAGTAGCAGTAGTGATTGGTGGAGGAAATATTTTCCGTGGTGTTCAAGCTGAAGAAGGAGGAATGGACCGAACTCATGGCGATTACATGGGAATGTTAGCTACGATGATTAATGCAATGGCTTTACAGGCTGCTTTGGAATCTAAAGGTGTTCATTCACGACTACAGTCGGCAATTGAAATGAAAGAAATTGCAGAACCTTACGTTAGAAGAAGAGCGGTGCGTCATTTAGAAAAAGGACGTGTAGTTGTTTTCGGAGCGGGAACGGGAAATCCATATTTTACAACAGATTCAGCGGCATCCTTGAGAGCTATTGAAATTGAAGCTGAGGTGATCTTGAAAGGAACACGTGTGGATGGAGTATATACTTCTGATCCAGAAAAAGATCCAAATGCGACTAAATACGACATGATTAGTTTTGATGATGTGTATGGTGCCGGATTAAAAGTGATGGATATGACTGCATTCACTTTGTGTAAAGAAAATGACTTGCCAATTATCGTATTTGATATGGATACACCTGGAAATTTGGAGAAAGTTGTGAAAGGTGAACAAGTTGGTACGATTGTTCGTAATTAGAATTAAAAATTAGAAGATGACTGAAGAGTTAAATATGATTTATAGTGAGTTGAAAAGTTCAAATGATAAAACAATCACTCACTTGGAGAATGAATTGCTTAAGATTCGTGCTGGTAAAGCAAGCCCTGCAATGTTGCATGGTGTGATGGTTGATTACT
Organism: Henriciella pelagia; assembly: GCA_964219255.1. GTDB lineage: Bacteria > Bacteroidota > Bacteroidia > Flavobacteriales_D > Crocinitomicaceae > UBA4466. The sequence continues at coordinate 58,604 of CAXPPC010000002.1, read as the reverse complement.
ACGGATCACCAACTCCGCTTCAACAAGTTGCTAATGTGAATACAATGGATGCAAGAACGATTACTGTTCAACCATGGGAGAAGGCAATGCTAGATGAGATTTCAAAGGGAATTATTAATGCGAACTTGGGATTTGCTCCGCAAAATAATGGAGAAATGTTGATCATTTCTGTTCCACCATTAACAGAAGAGCGTCGCCGCGATTTGGTTAAAATGGCTAAAGCAGAAGGAGAACATGCAAAAGTTGGTACGCGTAATAACCGTAAAGATGCTTTAGATATGGTAAAAGCATTGAAAGAGGATGGACTTTCAGAAGATATGATGAAAGACGCTGAAGGTGAAGTTCAAAACATTACGAATTCGTACACCGCGAAAATTGATCAGCTAGTTGAGTTGAAAGAAAAAGACGTGATGACAATCTAATTGTTATTCATAATGATAGTTGTAGCCTGTCCAATTGGACGGGCTTTTTTATATTATAACTATCTCTACGCGTCGATTCGCTTGTTCTTCATAAGAGAACTTTGGCTCCGGATAAATAGGTCGCGTGTTTCCATAGCCAACAGCTTTCAACCTATCCTTATCGATACCTTTTTCAATAAGGTATTTCATAACACGTTTTGCTCTAGCTTCGGAAACTTTTTGACCGGCAAAGGTGTTTTTTCCAAGAGCAAATACATGACCTTGAATTTCAATCTTGATATCTGAGTTGAGTGCCAGGAAATCGTAAAGGCGTTGTAATTTAGGCTCTGAAGCTGGTGTAATCTCACTTGTTCCTGGCTGGAATTCAATTTCTTCAAGTTGGATGGCCTTACCGCTTGTTAATCGTTCAAGCTCAATAACTAATTCTCCATCTTCAGTAGGACGAGCCACGGCTTCAATATCTTCAAAGAAGTATCCTTCTAAATCACATTTGATTAAGAGCTTATTGTTGCGCGTTACATTGAAGTAGAATTCTGAGCCATTGTAAAGTCCTGTCATTTCATTTTTTCCATCGATGACAAGGTCGGCAATAATTGGACTCTGTGTTTCTCTATCAATGATTCGAATTGAATACGTCGGCGCGAAATCATCATCACGCATGTCGACAATCTTTGTTTCTGATACTACCTCTTGAATAGCGTTAAAATTCCAATGTAAGTCTACTTTGCTTTTTGTTTTTTCAGTTGTAGAGAGTAACAGTTGAATCTTTTTACCTTTTCTCATGGGTAAGGCATAGAGCATACCTCCGCCAACACTGTATCCAAGTCCAACAGTAGTGAACTGTTTTTTAATTTGCATACGTTTAATTTCGGAAATGCCTTGATTTATCTCGCTACAGATATCTTTGCGGTCCTCTTCGAAAACAACCATTTGAATAAAATCGTCGTCGATTGACGCTTCAAAGCTCAACTCTCCATCCGAAGGGGCAATAAAAGAAACCCAAATAAAGTTGTCTCCATCTAATGCCGAGAGTGAAGGGTAAGTTTCATTTAGACCATTTCCACTCTTGTCACCTGTAAATTGAAGTTCGAAGTCGCCATTTTCAAAAATATTGATCGCTCCGTTACAATGATTGTATTTAATTACATCATCGGCAGCTCTAGAATTAAATATTACAAGGAGCCCCAGTAGAAAAAGGAGAATGTTTAGTTTTGTCATGGTTGATCAAGACAAATTTAATTAAAGTTTTGTTACATTCAATTTGAATGTTGTGTAAAGGGTAATTGTTGTGGAGAATCTATATTCAAAAATTGGGCCAGTAAAATTAAAAGAGCTTGTAGATCGATTCTACGATCTCATTTTCAATGAATCAGAGATAAGTCATTTATTCAAAAATGATCCGTCGGAAATAAGAGACAAACAGTATAAGTTTTTAACACAGTTTTTAGGAGGACCGCAATTATATTCGAATGAATATGGTCACCCAAAAATGCGCATGCGCCATTTACCTCACGCGATTGATGAAGCAGCCAAAATAGAGTGGTTACGATGTATGCGGCAAGCCATTGATGAAATGAATTTCGAAGATGACTTAGGTGATGTCCTATTTAGTGTGTTTCCTAGAGTGGCAGATCACATGCAAAATCGTTAATTACATCATTTCAATTCCAAGCTTTCCAAGACTATTTAGTCGAATATGTAATTGATTTTCTAGAGGCTGAATCGAGTTGATTTTTACTTGCTCCACATTTCCGCTCATTCGAATGCCATCGTCAAGGTCAATATTTAGGCTTTCATTCATTGTTTTCTTGAGCTCTTCTAAATAGGGTTCTAAGTCCATTGCCGCAGATTCACGTATTAAAGTCGTTACTTTTTTGTCAAATAACCACTTCGCGCTTTTAAGAAGAGCACTCTTAGTTTTTACATCAAATTCTAAATCAGGAAATGAAATATGTTGTGCTTCCGCATCAAAAACAGGAGTTCCTATCAAATAGATTGTTCCTTTCTTGCTTCCTGTAAAGTCGAGTTGAATACTCACCATTTTATTCTGTGCACCGTGAATGGAGATATCACCAAAGATTACCTCTTTCCCTTTTAAATCAAGTTTAAGACCTTTCAAATCTCTCGTTAGGACTGAACTTAATGAGTCGTAATTACTGTATATATCAGTTGTAATATCAAATCCATCTCTGTCCTCAAAGTCCGAAAGATAGGGTAACGGTTTGATTGGTGTTCCTGAAGGTTGAGAAAGTACTTTTGGATTGGCCTTCAAAATGACGTCAATTTCAGCTTGATTCCCAATGTATTTGATTTCGCTTACTGAAATGGACTGTGGATTCAATTCCAAGAAACCATACCCTGCCAGATCAGTGGGTTCATGGAGTAATTTCCACGTTTCTTCGATTTCAGCTTTGAGACTTACAGAGTTGATCTCTTTATCAATATCTTTCTCTAAATCGCGTAGCACATTGGAAACTTCTTCTTTGAGTGTTTCCGTAGCGTCATATTCAAAAACAGTTATTTTACAAGGCGATTTTGCTTCAACCGCTCGTAGCTTTGTGTTTGATCGGAGCGAATAATTTTTTGTTACACCAATTTTAGTTTCATAACCTACATGAATTTTTCGCATTGGTTCATTAACACCACAGCTCGCATAAATTCTAGCGGTAACACAATATGGCTCACTGGAGAATAGATCTGTGCATGAGGGACAGTAATTTAACCAAAGCGAATACTTACCATCAACATCGAATAGTAATTTGTCTCCAACTCCTTTAAACTCGATTGGTTTACGAGCAAATCTGTATTTGAAACTTACACCAGAACAATTTTGTTCTTCTCCTTCGAAAGTATAGTCAAGACTTTCATCAGTTGCCTTGAAATACGGTGTTAGATTTATTTTCAAAGGGACTTTAATCGAAGAGATATCAGGTTCGGTAATAACATAATTCTCTTCAACAATAATATCTGGTGCTTCCGGTTTAATTGTTCCACAGGCTGACAGTAGTAAAACCGAAAAGATTCCGAAAGTGAGTTTTTTGAGTTTATTCATCTCGTTTTAAATAAACAGATTGGTGTAAATAAGTGTGGTGACTTAAAATATCTTGAGTTTCTTCTTGATTTTCTTCATCCTCATTGGTTGGTCGGCTGATACGTGGATTTTCCATTGATGTGATGAAGAGATCAAAGTAAATGTCCTTATCATGTAAACTCATAGTGGAAGAATAAATTGTTTCCTCGATCTGAAAAACACTGTAAAATGTGTTATCGATTAATGTCATATCGATTAAAATACTATCCTGCTCATCAAGAACAAATTGCGAAGGAAATCGACCAGTTTTTCGAATAATGTAATCCTTAACTACCACCCCGAACTTCGGACTATCATAGGTCATTTTGTAGGTCCAACTAGAATCGGCTTCTATTTCTTGTAGACTGAATTCAACATCAACTGTATCTTTCTGCATACTCAGAGATCCAATGATCATTTGCCCAGAATATTCTCCGATCCAATTATCTGGAAAAGATTGAGCGTTAAGCGTCTGCGTAAATAGAATAGCAAGAAGTATCGATAGAAATTTCATGGTATGAAAATACAAAAGCCCCACTTAAAAAAGTGAGGCTTTTGAAAAGAGTTTTCAACGAATTTTAAGCCATTACAGCAAAAGCATTGTTGAATGTTTCGCTTGGACGCATCGCAGCAGAAACTTTGTCAACATCAGGGAAGTAGTAACCTCCGATATTAACAGCTCCACCTTGAGCACCATTTAATTCCTCCATAATCTTCGCTTCATTCTCAGAAAGTGTTTTTGCTAACACTGTAAAATGAGCTTTTAACTCTTGATCTTTATCTTGGTTAGCCAACTCCTGAGCCCAGTACATAGCCAGGTAGAAGTGACTTCCACGGTTGTCAATCTCACCAACTTTACGTGATGGAGATTTACCGTTTCCTAATAGTTTTTCTGTCGCCGCGTCTAATGCATCAGCTAAAACTTGCGCCTTCGTATTTCCGTAGCGCTCGTTCATGTGCTCTAAAGAAACTGCTAAAGCCAAGAATTCACCAAGTGAATCCCAACGTAAGTGATTTTCCTCAACAAATTGTTGAACGTGTTTCGGTGCAGATCCTCCAGCTCCCGTCTCGAACAATCCTCCTCCGTTCATCAATGGAACGATAGAAAGCATTTTCGCACTTGTTCCCAATTCCAAAATAGGGAAGAGGTCAGTTAAGTAGTCACGAAGTACGTTTCCTGATACAGAAATTGTATCCTCACCAGCTTTCAAGCGCTTACACGTGAAAATGGTTGCGTCAAATGGACTTAAAATGTGGAATTCTAATCCGTCTGTATCGTGGTTTGGTAAATACTTGTTTACTTTTTTGATCAACTCAGCATCATGAGCACGTTTCTCATCCAACCAGAATACTGCTGGAGTGTTTGTTGCTTTCGCACGAGATACAGCTAGTTTTACCCAGTCCTGAATTGGAGCGTCTTTCACTTGACACATTCTCCAAATATCTCCTGCCTCAACAGCGTGTTTGATTAATACGTTTCCATTTGCATCAACTACAAGAACTTCACCGTTAGATTCAATTTCGAAAGTTTTATCGTGCGAACCGTATTCTTCAGCTTTTTGAGCCATCAATCCAACATTTGGAACTGTTCCCATTGTTGTTGGGTCGAAAGCACCATTTTCTTTACAGAAATCGATTACCGCTTGATAAACTGGAGCATAACTTCCATCTGGAATAACTGCTTTTGTATCTTGTTGTTTTCCTTCAGCGTTCCACATTTGACCGGAAGTTCTGATCATTGCAGGCATCGATGCATCGATGATGACATCACTTGGTACGTGAAGGTTTGTAATTCCTTTGTCAGAATTTACCATTGCAACAGCAGGACGGTCAGCATAACACTGGTCGATTGTTTTCTGAATCTCTGCTTTTTGATCAGCTGGTAACTCTTCTAATTTTCCAAGAAGGTTTCCAAATCCATTGTTGACATCAACTCCGATCGATTCTAAAACTTCACCGTGCTTCTCAAACACTTCTTTGAAGAAAACGCGAACGGCATGACCGAAAATAATTGGATCAGACACCTTCATCATTGTCGCTTTCATATGAAGAGAGAATAAAACTCCTTGCTCTTTCGCTTCTGCAATTTGTTTATCTAAGAAAGAAATCAATGCTTTTTTACTCATCATTGTTCCGTCGATGATCTCTCCTTTTTGCAAGGCTAAACCATCTTTCAAAACAGTTGTTCCGTTTGCTCCTACGTGCTCAATGCGAACTGTTGTTGCTTCATCGATAGTAACTGATTTCTCGTTAGAGAAAAAGTCACCCGACTCCATGTGTGCAACGTGCGATTTAGAATCTGCGCTCCAAGCTCCCATTGAATGTGGATTCTTTTTAGCGAAATTTTTCACAGCTTTTGGAGCTCTACGGTCAGAGTTTCCTTCACGAAGCACTGGGTTTACAGCACTTCCTTTAATTTTATCGTAACGCGATTTGATCGCTTTTTCTTCATCGTTTTTAGGTTCGTCTGGGTAATTTGGAACCGCATATCCATCTTCTTGAAGCTCCTTGATCGTCGCTTTCAATTGAGGAATAGACGCACTAATATTTGGAAGCTTGATGATATTTGCTTCTGGCTTCTTTGCCAATTCACCTAACTCAGCAAGAGCATCTGGAATTCGTTGGTCTTCAGTTAAAAAATCAGGAAAGTTGGCGATTACTCGTCCAGCTAATGAAATATCTCTCGTTTCAACGGAAATGCCCGCCGCTTGCGTAAAAGATTGAACGATTGGTAAAAAAGAGTACGTCGCCAAAGCTGGTGCTTCGTCCGTTTTTGTATAAATGATTTTTTGTTCTGATGCCATGTTCTTGTTTTTGGTTATTAATGGTGAAAAATGAACCTAGCAAATTTACTTTAACTTACAGTTAATGTCAATAAAAACGGGGATTAAATAAGTTTTAAAAGTGAAAAAATAACGGATTGTTGAATTCCTGATCGTTTTTTTCTTGGGCGTTCCCAAAAGGTCAGGTCTTTCGCGTTACACGGTAACTAGCTTCACCCCTTAACGCAGGGCCATGGTTTATTTCGAATAGTTCTGGAGAAAATCAATCATTTTAGCAAAAGCTCTGGCACGGTGACTGTGTTGGTTTTTTTCTTTCATATCCATTTCAGCAAAAGTTTTTCCCATTCCCTCAGGCTCAAAAATTGGATCGTAACCAAATCCATTATCGCCGACTTTTTCTGTGCGAATAACACCTTCAACAATTCCTTCAAAAAAATGTTGTTCACCATTGATGAATAACGAAATAACAGTTCTAAAGCGAGCACTTCGATCGTCTAAATTTTGAAGTTCTGATAACACTTTTGCCATGTTGTCCTCATCACTTCTTTGTGGACCTGCATAGCGAGCGGAATAAACACCTGGTCGCATTTCCAATGCTGAGATCTCTAATCCAGTATCGTCTCCAAAACAATCAATTCCAAATCGTTGAACTAAAAAATCTGTTTTTAACTGTGCATTTCCTTCAAGTGTCTCACTTGTTTCTGGAATATCTTCGTGTAAATCCAAATCTTTGAGTGTTAGCAATTCAAATCCTTCAGGCAATAATGCTGCAATTTCTTTGGCTTTATTCTGATTTCCTGTAGCGAAAATAAGTTTCATGTTGTCAGTATTTTTTGATAGTTCGATCGATTGGCATCCACCGAATAATGTCGTTGTATCGTTTCGCGCCCTTTTTCACCAAGAGTTACGCGCAAATCTCTATCATTGAGCAGTTTTTCCAAAGCGCTTTTCCAATCCGACTCCGTTTCGCACATAAAACCATTTTCTCCATGTTGAACAATCGTAGTGTTTACACCTACTGGAGAAACAACCGCTGGAATTCCAAGTGACATGTATTGAAGTGCTTTGAATCCGCATTTTCCTTTGGCCCAAACGGAATCTTTTAAAGGCATTACGCCAATGTCAATCGCTGCTAAATCTTCAATTTCGGTCGACTTATTCCATTTCACAAACTCCAAATATGGCCGATCGATTTCTGGTGGTAAATTCGAAATCACCCTAAATTTGAAATCAATTTCTTTGTGTATTTCATCCAATACAGGAAGTAAAATCGGCAAATACTCCATCGTTGTGTGCGATCCCGTCCAGCCAACAATTGGAGTCGAGTTTTCATGTTTGGCAATCGTGGAATGAACATTTTCCAAATCAATTGTTGTTGGAATGACAGTGACTTTCGAATTGTATTCACGCGCAAAATCAGCTAAGAATTCGTTCCCAACCGAAACATGGTGTGCCCACTTGGTAATTTTTTTGACTTTACCGTAAGCCTTCAATCGATGAAAGCGCGCATTACTCTCGCTGTAATTGGGTAACCAAATCGCATCATCGAAATCGTAAATGAATTTTTTACGGAGAACTTTAGCTATGATCCATTCGAAAATTGGTGGACCGATCATGGATGCTTCACGGTGAATAAAAATGCGATCTGCTGAAGATAATTTGAACATCAATCCCCACCTCCTGAGAAAGCTACGTGAGATACCCCATGCTTTTTTTCCAAACGATCCTTCTTTGTAGAGGTGACTCCATGCTTTTTCATCTAAAAACGGATGGAATTCGACTTCAAAACCAATTTCTTCGAAATAATCCAAATACTGTTCGTATCTAAAACGCTGAGACGGTGCTTGTCCTTTCGGATAAGGTGCTAATATGACCAATCGCTTAGTTGCCATAAACTTCGCGGTACACTTCTAAGTATCGTTTTACGCCTTCTTGTAGCGCAAAGTAGGATTGTGCTCCACTCATAATTTCTTGTCGGTTGAATTTCGATTTGTCAATCATATGTTCAGCGTAAACAGTTGGATTTAAATCCTGAATTACCTCCCCCGAGTGATATTTGTTGACAATTCGATCAGTGTCTCCAATCCCTGCATTGCAAATCAACGGAACTCCCATTGCCATAATTTCACCTTGTTTCGTTGGAGAAGAGGCTTTTTTCGAGTAAGTTGGGCGGATAAAAAAGATGGATGTATCGAAAAGTGCAATGTGTTTTGGAACATCCTGATGTAACGAAGATGTGATGACAAAAGCATCTTCTGGAAGTCCTTTTTCTTTGGCTAAATCCAGAATCATTTCTTTTGGCTCCTTGGTTACAAAGAGGAAAATTGCATTCGGTTTTGATTTTCTTAGTTCGACAAAATAATCGAGCATCTCAGGAAGCATGTACCAAGTACCAATCGAACCAACATAGCCTAAGATAAATGCTTCAGCTGGGATGTTGAGTGCTTTTTTTAACTCGTTTTTATTCTGTTCCGTGAAATTCTTTGGGTCAAATAAATCCAAATCAACACAACAAGGAATGACTTTGATTTTTAAATCCTTCGGAACTTTTTCCCATGATAAAATTTCGTTCTTCCCATTTTCGGTCAGTGAAATGGTATATCCAGCTTCCTTTAAAAATTTAATTTCTTTCTTCTTGAAGTAATTGTAGATCGCTTTATAAATCGGCGAAGAAAGATTCCAAAGTCCACCATCAACACGTTCATCTGCCCAAAACCCGCGCATATCAAAAACGAATGGGACACCGTACTTTTTCTTCAATCGAACTGCTGTCAATGCAGAGATATAACTTCTGCTATGAACTAAGTCAAACTGATGGCGCTCCTGAAGAAATTCAGCCACTTTATTTAGTTGTTTGACTTGTTTCAACGTTTTTTTGAGTCCACCTTCCAAGTGGTAATCTTGAGGGTGCCAGTGAATGTTATTCTTCTTGCAAATCTCAGAAATATGTCCACGGTGCTCTTTAAAACGATCCATTTTTTCGAAGCTGATGATGTGGAATTCATGTCCTTCTTTGGTTAAACCAATAATGTATGGCAACACTTGCGACTGACCCAAAGGGTCTGTCATTCCATCATACGATATGTATAGTACCTTTTTGATAGTGCTACGAAAAAGACAAAGTTAGTAGGAAAAAATTAACTATTATTTCTGGTAATCAAGACTTAATTTTCCGGTCATTTTATAGATTTCTAAATACGTATCTAAGCGATTGAATAGATTTTCGTAGTGTTGAACCATCGTGTTTTGATAGTTGTTCTGGAAATTGGCAAGATCAATTGAATTAATTGAACCAAGATCAAATCTTTTTTCAGCCATTTCGAAAGCACGCTCCGCATATTCGATGTTTTCAGTCGAAATTTGAACAAGCTGAGTTCTTGCGTCATACAAGGCAATCAAATTTTCCAATGTCATTGATAGACTTTTTTCCATGCTTTCAATATTCAAACTCGCAATTTCCTCCTGAATTTTCGAAACTTCCACAGCACGCTTATTTTTCCAATTATTGAAAAGTGTATATCTCAAATTGAAGTTGCCGTAATAATTTAAGGTTTGAATTTCTGCTTTAAACGCTGGGTCTTTAATATCTCTCAACCAAGACCAACCTGGTTGAACTCCTGCTTGAAATGACAGCGTTGGATAAAGAAAAGCACGTTGCAAGCTCGTTGTCGTCTGTTGTAATTCTAATGAGATATATTGATTTTTCAAATTAGCATTATTCGCTAAAAGATCGTTTTGAGCCCGTTTGGCATCAATCAGGGCTAAATCAATGTCGAGTTGATCAACTAGTTGGTAATTACCACTTGGATTTTCTTCATTCATCAATAACTCTAAGTTACGAATGGCGTTATCGTAAGAAATCTCTTGCAATAATAAATTGGTACTGTCCGTCAAATACTGATTTCTGAATTGTAGCAACTCTAAAGAAGTCGATCCAGAATATTTCTCTTTCAAAGCATAGTAATTGTATCGCTCTCTCGATAAATCCAAGATCGTTTCAAACAATTTCGTTCTTTCTTCTTGAAGTTGAGCTGTGTAATAAGCTTTCAGTACGTCCTGAATTGTGTTTTCAATTATCACAATGGAATTATTCGCACTTTGCGCTTCCAATTGTTCCAGTCGATCTTTAGAAATTCGAACAGAGAAACCACTAAAAATATTCCAATTCGCGCTTAAAGATGGATTGAATGAATTGTTCATAATCACCCCTGGCGTAAAGGTGAATGGATTGTTCGAATTATCTTGGATGGTGTTGTTTTGAGCGATCACAAGATCAACCGTTGGAAAAGCACCTGCTTCACTCCACGTATTGTTTTTCTCTGCAATGGTTAATTGTTTCTTAGCGATTTGAATTTGGAAGTTATTCTCCAATGCCTTGAAAACTGCATCTTTGGCCGTAAGTTTTGTTTGACCGAAACTCCAGCTAGTCAGAAAAACGACGAATAGGATATTAATTCTCTTCAAAATCATGCTTGTTTTTCGATAATTTAAGTGCTGGTTCAACATCACGTTTCTTTTCATATTTGCGTCCGTGCCATAGTAACTGACCTGTTCTTCTTTGCCAGTTCCAGAATAAAATGGCAGAAGGGTAGAAGAACAAAATGAAAATCGTTCCAAATAATACCCCAAAAGCAATCGATGATGCCATTGGAATAAGGAATTGGGCCTGCATGCTCTTCTCAGAAATGATTGGAAGCAATCCAGCTACTGTAGTAAGCGACGTCAATAGAATCGGTCTAAAACGAGAAACTGCAGCTTCAGTAACTGCCTCTTTAACATCGTATCCCTCTTTGATTAAGTCGTTGTAGCGATCCAAGAATACAATTGAATCGTTAATCAAAACCCCGATAAGTGCAATCATACCAAAGGCCGATAGAATGGAAACTGGAATTCCAATTAAACCATGTCCCATTATTGCACCAGCAATTCCCGCTGGAATAGTCAACATTATCAAGAAAGAGCTCGATAAACTGTTAAAATGCAGCATTAGAATAATGAACATGATGGCAATTCCGATTAGGCCAGAGGCGGCCATGGAACTTCCTGTTTTCTGACTTCTTTCTGCTTGTCCCAATTGTTTTGATGATACATCAGGATAGGTCTGTTCCACTAAAGGAATGATATCTGATTGAATGATTCCATTGATTTCTCCAACTGCATCAGGATCTTCCGTTTCAGCATCCACAACAATAATTCGTTGACCATCTTGTCGTTTCAAACTTTCAGGTGCTCGTCCCATTTCGAAATCACAAATTTCTTTCAGTGGAATTGCTAACCCTTGAGCAGTTCGAATTTTCATGTTCTCTAAATCCGACAATGAATTTCTATCTTCTTGTGGATAGCGCACCCAGATTTTAACTTCATCCGTTCCGATGATCACACGTTGAGCTTCTTGACCGAAAAATGCTTGTCGCACTTGGTTGAGTACTTCGTTTTTCGAAATTCCATAAATATCAGCTTGCGGTCGCATTTCGAGATTCACCTCGTTTTTTCCCGGAGGCATATTGTCTTTCACATTAATGACTCCATTCATTCCGTTCAATTTCTCTTTGAACAATTCCGTTGCTGATGCCAGACTTTTTTCACTTGAAGAGGTAAATCCAAGTTCAATTTCTTTACCGAAGCGGTTGAATCCACCAACAAAAGTCTGTTCTGTTAACTGAGCAATTGGAGTTTCTGCTAAACGACGAATAATTCGATTGGTTAATGTGTCGATTGGTGTATTTGTGTTTTCTCCATCGTAAAAGACTTGTAAACCACTTGCATGATTTCCGTATTGACCTAGATTCTGTGTGAATCCGATGTTACTCGAGTAATAGGAAAGCATCGTGTCCCCATACTCTTCAATAATACGTTGATTTTCTTCCATCAATATTTTGGTCGCTGCATCAACAAATTCTTCAGATTTAGATTTATTATCTCCCGGTTTGAAAACTCCTTCAATGGTTATGAAATCCGGTTGGATATTCGGGAAGAAAGTCGATCCAATAACACCAGATCCGAGTAAAACAAATGTGGTAATCACAAAAACAAAAGGAATGAAGAAGCTGGCCATGTACCAATTTCGTTTTGTCCCAATCAATAATTCGATAGCCGTTTTAAACCAATTGTCACGTACGTATTTGATTCCTTTATCCGCAGCAAGTCGAATTTTCTCTTCTAATGGAGAGCGTGAGTACCCACCAAAGAAAAGTACAGCACCAAAAATGATCAGTACAAATGGAAATAAGATCGTTCCAAAGCTAGCTTCGTCTGGAATGAGTTTTACTCCAAGGAAAATAACTGTTAATCCACCTAGCATGAAAAGTCCACCTTTTAAATAGCTCCAATGTTCTTTGCCGGCATCAGATAGAACACGTTTATGTCCCAAATGGGCTGGTAGAATAATGAACGCTTCGAAGAGTGAGAAGGCGAGACAGCTGATAACAACAAATGCCATTTCTCGCATCATTTCTAGTCCTTCCACGAAGAGAAGAATTGAGAAGGCGACGATTGTTGTTAAAACAGAGCTGAAGACAGAAGTTAATACTTCCATCGTTCCATCCAGTGCTGCTTTGTGAGCTGGTTTTCCTTTTTCGAAGTGTGTGTAAATGTTTTCAGCGATTACAATTCCATCGTCCACTAGAATCCCGACAACCAAGATCATCCCGAACAAAGAAATCATGTTAATTGACATTCCATAAGGAAGACCGAAAATGAACATTCCTAGGAAAGAAAATGGAATTCCGAAGGCTACCCAAGCGGATAGTTTAAGGTTGAGGAAAAGTCCCAAAAACAAGAGAACCAGAATCAATCCCATTAATCCATTATCCGAAAGTAATTGGATACGATCATTCAACATGTCATTAAATGAATAATAGATATCGAATGAATAAGAAGGATTTTCCTTATTGAATTTCTCAGCGTATTTTTTGAGTTCTTCGGTGATTTTAGAAATATCTTGTTCCGGTGTTTTTTCGATTTGGAATTGAACCGAAGGATTACCATTAAACTTTGCTTCTTGCGATGATTCCGAATAACCGACAACAACATCAGCTACATCTCCAATGGTAATTTTCTCACCGGAATTTGTGGTTCGAACGATAATTGCAGATAAATCCTCTTCGTTGGTAACGCGACTATTCGATCGAATGTTCATTTCTTCCAATCCACCTCGAATAATTCCTGTCGTTATATCGATGTTTCGCGCGCCAACAGCCAAGGCAATTTCTTGAATTGAAATATTGAATCGCAATAAATCTTGCTCACGAACATTGATACTAATTTCTTTTTCGGGGAATCCGTTTTTGGTGATTTGAGTGATTTCCTTTGTGTTCAACAGATCGCGTTCAATCTTGTTCGCCATATCTGTTAAGTCGGTAATGTTTGAAGTCGCCGTTTCGCTTTTACCACTTTTCGTTTTAGCGACACCAACGAATGCTACCACACTCGACATTCCGTTCGACTTCAGTTTAGTAATCAACGGTCGTTCTGCACCTTGAGGAAAAGAGTTTATGGAGTTTACCGCATTTTCCACATCAGAAAGCAATTCGTCCATGTCCGTATCTTGAAAGGCTTTGATTCGGATTGTCGCTGAGTTTTCAGAAGATTCTGAGTCTACACGATCGATACCATCTAATCCTTTGATTGCTTGTTCAACCTTAATGGTAACACCATCTTCCATTTCCACGGGAGAAGCTCCAGGATAATACACAGAAATAATGATTGTCGCTGGGTCTAATTCTGGAAAGAAAGACCTTTTCATTGTAAAAATGGAGAAAAGTCCGAACATCAATACGATGGCGATTGCTGCATTTCCCCAAATAGGTCGATTAATAAAAAACTGTATCAGTCTTCTCATGCTCTTCGATTATCGCTTTACGCCTTTGTACACTTTATTTTTGTCCACAGTTTCCACTCTGTCAAGTAGAATAAGTTGTCCATCTTTTAATCCAGAAATGAAAACCGAATCTGGTTTTGTGTCAACAATTGTAACGTCAAGGGATTTAATTTTTTCGCCTTGTAATTCCTGAATTTTATTGTTTCGGACAGCAGTCCTTGGAAGTACAACAACATCATTTGTTACTTGTCGCTCAATCACCGCATTCAAATACATTCCTTGATAGATTCGCTCTTCGTTAACAGGTTTCACTGAATAATAAACATCGGCAGATTGAGTTTGTTGGTTGATCACATTAGAAATACGAATGATTTTACCAGTTGCCACCTCTTTACCGCTAGCATCTGTAAATCGAGCTGTGCTTTTTTCTTTGTATTTATCAAGATGCTCCATTGAGATGGGCACTTTCACTTCAAATTCACCCGTTTTTGCAATTTTCGCGATTTGAACTCCGGGATTTACTATCGCACCAGGTTCAGCATACGTTTCAATTACAGTTCCACTAAATGGCGCGTAGTACGAGTATTTAGTTATTCTTTCTTCCAAACTCATGATGTTATAGTATTCAGAAAGAATGTTTCGACTTGTGATAAACATTTGTTCTTTGTCCGAATAAATCTTTGGAAGTTTCGGGAGTCTTTGATTCGGGTGTAAATCTTTAAAGAATAAGAACCATTTATTTTTTTCTGAAGGGAAGTCGAGTTCAATATCTGGTAAAGCACTGAGAACCAAATTCGCAAGACTTGTCTTTCTTGCGCTCAACGTGTAAAAAGCCTCTCCGTTATCTAATTGATACAAAAGTTTACCTTTCGAGAAATTTGTCCCAGGCTTCATAATGAGATCACCCTTAAGAAGCTTTCCTTGTACTTCAAACGCAACAATTAGCTCGGTATTTGAAGCAACCTGACCGTAAGATGTTAATCTTGAAGTTCTTGAATGATTTTTTGCTTCACTCACTGCAACGTAAACAATTTTATCTTCCTCTTTGGCTTCTTTTGGAACGTCTTTTTTGTTTTGAGAAAGTCTTAAATAGATACCTCCTGAGATGAGAAGAAAGATGACAAAAAGTATGATTTGACTCTGTTTCATGGAATCTGAAAAATTAATAGAGAATAAAGGTACTAATCATGAATTAATTCTGATTAAAAACTCGTTAGAAGGTGAATTCGCTTCGATGAATTAACAATATCCAATGTTAAGCAGTAATTAACAGGGTCTAACGGAATTACACAATTTTGTGAATAAAACTGTTGAAAACCTTAAATATTCATGTGGAAAACACGGTGGTTCCATGCTTATCTTTGTTCTAATAGACACTTCAATTTCAACTGATTAACATGATGTTTGGGTCAATTTTACGTAAGAAAGTGAGCGACGACAAACTAGCTAATGTGTTCATTAATGGTTTGTTAACGACAACGCAACAAGGATTTCCAGTGGTGGCAGAGTTCATCAATGAGGATCAGTCGTTCGTGCAGTCCCCGAGTATATCAGAGAATGATTTTGATGAATTCACCATGATTGTGATTGTCGGGAATTTGTCTTTCCTCGAAAGTGCATTTGATCCTGAGCAAGCAAACAGTGTGGAGCAGTTGATTTTTGAGAAATTAGCACATGTCTATCAAATGAGTGTTGGTGATTTCAAGAAATTAGTGAAAGATTACCAGCATTTGATTCAGCGATTGAATCATCCTTCGAAAAACATGCTTTACGGAATGTCTAAAGCGATTTTCGATAAATATCAGCTGTACAACTATCAGGATGAATACTTCAAGCGTATGCAGTCACCAAATCCTTTGTTCTTAAAAAGAATGGATGAAATCGTTGAGAATTTTATTTGGGATTGGGACGCGTTCTTCAAGAAATACAAGCTCGATTAATTTCGAACATATACGACTTTCTTTGTTTCGAAAAATTCTTCTTCAAATAATTCGGAAATATTGAAATACTGAATGGCTTTCTTAACGGAAGCCATTTCTTCTGTTAAGTCACCTCCTTTCAAGTATAGAATTCCATTTTTGAATGGGTTTTTATCTTCTTTCAGGAATTTTCCTTTCGTCCAGTTCAAGAATTTAGGCATAGCAGTTACCGCTCTACTGACGATAAAATCAAATTGATCTTTGATTTTCTCAGCACGCTCGTGAACACCTTGAACGTTTTTCAACCCCAATGCTTTTGCGACTTCATTTACGACTTTGATTTTCTTTCCGATAGAATCAACAAGTAAGAATTCGCAATTAGGGAAAAGAATTGCCAACGGAATCCCAGGGAAGCCACCACCAGTTCCTATATCGAGGATTTTCGATCCATCAGTAAACGACATTACTTTGGCGATTGCCAGAGCGTGAAGTACGTGGCGTTCGTAAAAATGATCTGTATCTTTTCTTGAAATAACATTGATTTGGGCATTCCAATTTTGATACAACTCTTCCAATTGTCCAAACTGCGCTTTTTGTTCCTCTGATAGATCAGGGAAGTATTTCAAAATTAGATCTATGTTACCCATTAGATTGTGTCTTTGGTGTTCTCCATCATGTTTGCCAGGAAGTCGCGTGCACGGAATAATTGTGCTTTAACTGTTCCAAGCGGAAGTCCAAGTTCTTCGGAAATTTCCTCGTAGCTCAACTCTTCAAAGTAGCGCTTTTCGACTAGAATTCTGTAGCGTGGTTTCAAGCGTGAAACAAGTTGTCTCATGTGATGTACTTTCTGCTTGTACATGATTGTTTCCTCTGGATCTTTCGTGCTACTTTTTGCATCTAAATACACTGTTTCACCATCATCGGTTTTTATTCCTGTATCCATGGAAGTCAACTTAACACGTTTCTTACGGATAAAGTCGATACAATTATTAGATGCAATTTTAAAAAGCCAAGTACTGAAAGCGTAGCTTGGTGAGTATTGATGTAAACGGTTGAAGGCTTTTCCGAAAGCTTCGATTGTTAAATCATCGGCATCATCGGTGTTTTTGACCATTTTCAGCATCATGTAGTAAATGGATTCACGATAGCGGTCCATTAATTCGGCGTAAGCCATTTGATCGCCATCTATAGCCAGTTGAACCAGCTCTAAATCGCGTTTTGCTTTGTCTGAAAGGTGATCTTGATCTACCATTTGTTGTCGTCCGTTTTACTCACCGTGTAGAACATTATTGGCGTCCATATCGCATAAAAGATATCCCAAAGTGGAATAGCAGCGATGAAAGATTTCGCTTTTAACTTCGAGAAAGCTTTTCCTAACACTATCCATTTTACAATCAATGTAAGCAGGAATATTGCTAACGAAAGCCAAATATATTCTCGGTTAAATAACAAAGAAACGAAGGAAATCAACAAGAAAAGCAGTGTGAGTGGATAGATTCCTAACATTAGTTTCTTGAAAACCTTGTATTTCGGAGATGTGGTATAGTGTCGTGCTTTTTGTCGTGCCCACTGTTCAAGGTTTTTAGCCGGTTTGGAATAACAAAAGGCGTTTTCATCAATATTGATGGTGTAATTTTTTTTGAGCGCAGCATCTTGAATAAAAAGGTCGTCGTCTCCGGAGGCAATTCCGTAGTGCGACTTAAATCCCTCAGCGCGTTCGAAAGCACTTTTCGTGTAGGCCATGTTTCGTCCAATTCCCATGTAAGGCATTCCAGCTTTAGCCATGGAGAAATAACTCATCGCAATCCACGTAGTGTCGAAGCGAATCATTCGGTTGATGAAGCCTTTTTTCTTGTTGTACGGACCGTAGCCTAATACAATTTCTTTTTTATCGTTGAAACGTGAGGCCATGCTTTTTAGCCATTGTTGACTAGATGGTTTACAATCGGCATCAGTGAAGACCAAATGTTCGTACTTCGCACCTTTAATTCCAACTGTGAGCGGAAGTTTTTTACCGTATTTGATGTGTTTGTTACGTTCGATTTCAATGATCTTCAAGTGCGGATATTGTCGCGTGTAGGCTCCTAAAATGTATTTCGAGTCGTCAATAGATTGGTGATTGATTACGATCACTTCGAACTGAGGATACTCTTGTTCCAAGATAAATGGAAGGAATTTGAACAGGTTCTCCGATTCATTTCTAGCGGCAATAATCACGCTAACAGGGGGCAAATCAGTACTCACGACCTCTTTCGAAGTATTGTGAAAAGCCAAACGACCGTAGATAAATAGTACATAGATTAATTGTACCAAGGCAAAGAATGCAAAGGCAAAGAAGACGTAGGTAGCGATTTCGCTGAAGTCAAATTTCGGTAAATACTCCCAAATAGTTTTCACTACCACAAAGATGGGGCGCAAAGGGGAATGTTGGTGAATGAACTTGGCTGAATTATCAACAATCAATTGTAGTTCGTTTTTTTGAATGATGGTCGACTCTTCGAAATAAGCTATCTTTGTGCCGTTTTAAAACAGAATTTATGCACTTCAACAAAATACTAACTGATCAGAAAACCAAAGCACGTGTGGGAGAGCTTCATACCGATCACGGTGTGATAGAAACGCCAATTTTTATGCCTGTGGGAACAGCAGGTAGTGTGAAAGGAGTTCATCAGCATGAGTTGAAAAATGATATTGAAGCGCAAATTATTTTGGGAAACACCTATCATTTGTTTCTTCGTCCGGGATTGGAAGTACTCGAAGGAGCTGGTGGTTTGCATAAATTCATTAATTGGGATCGTCCGATTTTAACTGACAGTGGCGGTTACCAAGTTTATTCGTTGTCTGGAAGTCGTAAAATTGATGAAGAAGGAGTGACTTTTCAGTCGCACATTGATGGAAGTTACCACTATTTCACGCCAGAGCGAGCTATCGATATTCAACGCACGATTGGTGCCGATATCATCATGGCGTTTGATGAGTGTACACCTTATCCATGTGACTACGATTATGCGAAAGCATCAATGCATATGACACACAGATGGTTGAAGCGTTGTTTTACACAGTTTGAGAAAAACGGACCGAAATATGGATACGAGCAAGCGCTATTTCCAATTGTTCAAGGAAGTGTTTACAAAGACTTGCGCATGGAATCGGCTGAAACAATTGCTTCGCACGATGCGATTGGGAATGCGATTGGTGGACTTTCCGTAGGTGAGCCAGATGAAGAATTGTACGCGATGACTGACTTGGTTTGTTCGATTTTACCAGAAGACAAGCCACGTTACTTGATGGGCGTTGGAACTCCAGCGAATATTTTGGAATGTATTGCGATGGGAGTGGACATGTTTGATTGTGTGATGCCATCAAGAAATGCGCGCCACGGAATGTTATTTACTTCGGAGGGAATCATCAATATTAAGAACAAGAAATGGGAAAAGGATTTCAGTCCAATTGACCCGAATGGAACTTCTTTTGTGGATTCGACGTATAGCAAAGCATATCTCCGTCACTTATTGCGTGCTAAAGAAAATTTAGCGATTCAAATTGCGACGATACACAATTTATCGTTCTATTTATGGTTAGTGAAGGAGGCGAGAAAACAAATTCTTGCAGGTACTTTTGCTGAATGGAAAGATAAAATGATTCCAAAACTGACGAATAGGCTGTAATGTTAACGATCATCGATCGCTATATCATCAAAAAATTCTTATCGACTTTCTTCTTTATGTTGGGAGTCATTATGATTCTTGCGACCGTATTTGATCTTGCCGACAAGTTAGCTGACTTCATTGAAAAAGGAGCAACAGCCAAAGAAATCATATTTGATTATTACCTGAACTTTATTCTGCTCTACGCAAACATGTTCTCGTCGATGATCATTTTTGTTTCGGTCATTTGGTTTACGTCGAAGATGGCGCAGGACACCGAGATCATTCCCATTTGGAATAGTGGTAGAGCCTTCGGTCGTTTCGTTCGCCCGTATATGATTGGAGCTACGTTTTTGATGATTCTCGCTTTGTTAATGAATCACTTTGTGGTGCCAAATGCGAATAAAAAACGATTGGCTTTTGAGGAGATTTATTACTGGAACAACATGTATGTGGAAGACTACGTAGCGGAATATCCGGGGAATCAGGTTGTTTCGTTTGATAGTTATACGACGGAATCTAATTTGGTAAACAAGTTCAAGTTGGAGAAATGGAACGACAATAAAGAGTTAGTTTCCGTTCTTACAGCAGAAACGGCGGTGAATGAACCGGGCACGAAGAAGTGGACCTTGAATCGTTATTTTGAGCGCATTGTTGGACCAGAAAACGACGTTATTCACCAAGGACTGAAGAAAGACACCACATTTACGTTTACGATTACTGAAATGGCGACCCGTTTGAATGTTTCAGAATCTATGACCTATTTCGAATTGAAAGATTTTATTAAGCGTGAAAGAGCGAAGGGATCTCCTCGAGTACCGGTTTATCAAACTGTATTGTACGAGCGCACATCTTTGCCTTTCTCGACGTATATCTTAACGATAATCGGAATTGCGGTAGCTAGTCGTAAAAAGCGCGGTGGTATTGGTGTGAACATTGCGATGGGCTTGGCGATTATCTTCGTCTATATTTTCGCGATGAAAGTAACGTCCGTGGCAGCGATGAATGTTGGTTTCCCTGCGATTATTGCTGCATGGATTCCGAATATTTTGTTTGGGGCGATAGCGTACGTGTTGTATAGGAAAGTGCAGCGTTAGTTAAGAATTAAGAATTAAGAATGCAGAATTCAGAATTGGGTGACTAGCAGTTGGAGACAGTTCCGTTTCGGCACGGCTAAAAGGATTTTTAGATGTTAAGACACTTAGATGTTAAGACATTAAGATTCTAAGACTCTAAGAAATAAAAAAGTGGCGCTTGATTTCTCTTGCGCCACTTTCTTCGTTTTTAACCTTTCACTTCTTCAGTACCATCTGAGTGAAGTGCAAATCGGCCTTTGGAGCGATCGTGTACTTGATCGTATCGTTCCCATGGCCAACCACCAAATTGTGTTTGGTGATAGTCTTCAAATGCTTGTTGAATTTCAGCACGTGAATTCATTACGAATGGTCCGTGTTGCACTACTGGTTCGTTAATCGGTTTTCCTTGCAAGATGAGCACTTTTGATACTTCATCGCCATTGGTGAACTTCAACGCGTTGGTTGGTTCCACATCTGCTGCATGGTAATTAGGGATTTCTTGTCCATCTATTTGAAGTCCGTTTCCTTCATAGTAATACACCGTTCTGTTCACACCTTCTTCGGTTGCGTCAAGTGACAACGTAGCGTTTGGTTCCAATTGAATATTGAAAACAGCTACTTGGTTTTCTGACAGATTCGCCCAAGAGTCGGGTGGTGGAGTCGCTGCGCTTTGCTCACGGTATTTACCAGCTATGACTTCGATGGTTGCGGATTTTTCGCCCGCTTCATTTTTTTCTTCGATAATTGGAATGGTCTCGCTCCACAACATTTTGAAGTGTGGTTCTACCATTTTGCTTCTCTTCGGTAAGTTCAACCAAATTTGGAAGAGTTCCAGTGGATTTTCTTCCGTTTCTGATAAAAGAGGGAACATTTCTGAGTGCTGAACTCCTTTTCCGGCGGTCATCCATTGCACATCACCATTTCCGTAGCGACCCGCAGCTCCGGTAGAGTCAGCATGATCGACCAATCCTTTTCGAACCACAGTGATTGTTTCAAATCCCCTGTGTGGATGCCCTGGAAACCCAGGAACGGTATTTCCATGATACATTCTAAATCCATCTTTCAAGATGAAATCCTGTCCCATGTGGCGACCTTTAAAATACTCAGGTGCTGGTCCCATTTCGGCGTTTCCTTTCGGATAATTGTCCTCATGATGCACACAGAATAAAAATGGGTCCATTGTCTCCCACTGAAATCCAAGTGCGCGTATTTTCTTTATTGTTCTTTTTTCCATTGCTTCTTTTTTTTCTGACTTGTCACTTTTCGTGCTGCCGAGTAGTGGTAATGCGATTATTGACGACATTCCCAATGCTAGTTTCCCTAAAAAGTCTCTGCGTTCTTTGTTTTTATGCTTCATACGACTAATTAATTACCATGGTAAATATAGGGAGGAAAAATGTAATTTGCAATTAAGAATTGATAATTAAGAATTAAGAATGCATCTCGACAAGCTCGATGATCAGGTTGGTTTGTGAGAGGTAGGTAAGGGCCTCTTCGCCCTGCAACTGCTAGTCCATTTCCCAAACCACACGTCCATAAACTTTGCAGGGTCTTCCTGTCGTCAGCCGCTTCAAGCTGATGGTCGTAGTGTTGTGGGTGCACGCAGCTATTCGTTTTCGTGCGGGCAGGGATTGAATTAAGAATTTAGAGTTCAGAATGCAGAATGGGGAGTATGGTTTCTTTGTTTTTAATTATTTCCGCAGCAGTGCAACTACAGCGGAGCGATGAGAAAATGTAATTTCCAATCAAGAATTGATAATTAAGAACTAAGAATGCATCTCGACAAGCTCGATGACCAAATTGGTGATATTGGGATAAGAAAAAGAAGCAACTGAAGTTTAGTTCAAAGACTATTGTAAAAGAGAAAACATAGGTCACAGTCTATGGCTATAGTGCACTTAAAATGATGGAGGTAGACTTGTATACGGTCAGTAACTCTTCACACCCTCTTACTTGCCATTCATCAAATATTTCACTTCATTTACGGGTGGATTACTATGAAGTTATATGGCAAGCATTTGCAAGGTTGGAGAAACGATCCAAATTGACTTTATAACTGAACGATTGAACATGCGACACGTACTCTACTTTGTATTGCTGCTACTTTCCTTTCAATCGACTGGACAAGAAAAGGATTCGTCTGAGTGGTTGTTTATCTATTACATGCCCTACGACAACAATCTGTCGAATTTAGCTGATGAAATTCACAGTATGATCCATGAAGGAGTGAAAACGCAAAATGTAAACGTTGTTATTCAATCGGATGTTCAAGATAAATTGGGCATGCGGCGATCTGTGTTTTCCAGAGATTCTACATACACACTACATGTAGACTCTGAACGTTCGGCTTCAATAGAAGTATATGACGATTATCTGGATTGGGTTCACGCTAATTTTCACGCAGAGAAGGTTGCAGTCGTTTTTTTGAACCATGGAGGTTTATTAGATGCTACGGGACTGGATGAATATCCAGAGAAAGAATTCATGAAAGTAAATGACATTCGCACATCACTAAAGCGATTCAATAAGAAACGAAAATCTAATGTAGACTTGCTCTACTTTCAAGTCTGCAACAAAGCATCACTTGAGGCACTGTATGAAGTTTCTGATGTATGTGATTACACATTGGCTTCACAATTGAACTTGGGTGCTCCAAATTACTATTATACCAAAACATTAGGGCACATCAGTTACAACGCAGGGTTGGGCGCCATTGATGTTGCTGAACAGATCATCCAGCACGAAATGATCGACATGTATCAGTCCTTCACGTGTGTGGATAATTCGAAGTTCGAAGCAGTGCGGCAAGCATTCAAAAAATTCAACAAACAGCTTGGTCGATCTTCTGACCTCTATTTCAAACAAGCACCCATTACCATTGAATACTATGGTGATCGTGCGTGGGACATTAAATCGTATTTGAATGAGTTGGATATCACGAACCAAAAGGCAATTGCGTACAGAGACACCTTACGAAAGCTTCTTCTGGATGAGCTCATAGTGATCCACAAAAAGAATCATCACAAAAGCTCTACCATTGATTATTCAGGTATTTCCATTGCTACACTCGGAAAGGAACGCTTGAAGCTGTTTTCAAACATGAGGATCTATCGTAAGTTTAAATTTAATCGATTGCCGCTGTAAGGTGAATGTAAATCATCGTGTTTTCCCCTTTCATATTAACAAAATTGAGCCCATAGCAACCTGCAATAGGGAATTTATTTCTTATAAGGAAGGAGACAGGGAAGAAGTAAAACTATTAGATAGCAAGACATTAGATTTTTTTGTGATTAACGGACTTATTTATCGTTTGAACTATCATGTTGTGGATTGAGAAACACGCAACGGAAGTTTAGTTCAAAGACTGTTCCAAAGGAAAAAACATTGGGTAAACTATGGGTAAAGTATGGGGATGATATGGTTAAAAGTTGGGAATCAAGGCAAGTAGAAAGTCTATTTTAGTGAATTCAATGTGTTATTAAATATAGTTTTGAAATAAGGTGTGCACTTTTCCGTTATATTTGGTCAATAACCGAGCTACATGAGACTATTCTTTATCGCAATATTACTTTTCTGCTTCAGCACGACATCGATTGCTCAGGAATCCTTTTTTCTAAATTCAAGTATTGGACTCAGTCCAGATATACTTGTTTTCGAGAATCAACCTAAAGGGGTGAGGTCTGAAATTTTCCCCTTGGTGCTTAATTTATCGGTAAGTCCAGAATTGGCTTTCAAAAAGTTTAGTACAGAAGCTAATTTTTTTGTTGGCCCTCTCTCTGTGGCATATCATTACAAAAACATTTACCCCAACGCATTTCCTGATGATGAAGATAAAAAAATTGGAAGTATAATACGTTCTGTAGATAGTAAAGTTATAAAGTACTCTCTCGGAGTATTTTTTAATCTAAGAGATATTAAAAATGCTAAACTATCGGCAGGGATACGATTGGGGGGGTTAAATGCAAGCTATAATTTTGACACTTCTTCAGCGGGATTCGCCCAAGAGGTTGGTGATAGTGGTGAAATACTTTCTACGCACATCATAGGCACATATGGATATATAAACAAACGGAGATTTGAGTTTTTTGTTGAACCCACAACAAGGTTACTCTGGGACATTAATGACAAATGGTCTTTTGGTTTTATTGTTTCATACGCTCAAGGCTTTCAGAAGATGTTTGAAATTCCATTTTTTAGATCTTTCACTTTGCACGAAACAGGTTATTCAGAATACGAAGAGTTTAAAGCATATTCGAGGTTTAGTCACTTCACTACCCAAGTAAATTTTAGAAGAGTAATTTGGGGTAGAGATAAATGACTTAAGATCAATCTATACAGACGTTCATTTTTAACTTATTTAACACCCTATTCATTTGATTGATTAATCGTTTTGCCTAAATTGCGCTAACAGGTGAATGCCTAATAACACTATTTCTAGAATCTCCCAATTTTAATTACTCGCAGATCATTGAGATTAAGATCAATCTTTGTTTTGAATCTGTTAATAAGGCTTGTATGAAAAACTTAGTACTTACAATTGGATTGCTGCTTTTGAATTCTTTGCTATTCGGTCAAACGTTTCAGTCGAATTACACTTTCGTAAAAAAAATAAAACTCTTTGGTGCCGGTTCCAGTGAGCCTATGGACGAAGAACGATCATTACTCGATCTTTCGCAGATTGATACAGTAGATGTAAAAAACAATGTTGAACCTATAATTATGGGAAGCATAACAGCGCTGTCCAATGACACCATTTGTATTTTAGACCTTGTAATTGAAAAATCAAGTCACCCAGACTTTCTTCCAGTTGGGAAGACAATCTCTTGTGTGATCGATTACCGAAATAAACTCATTTATGATCAATCGGTTCAGTCCATTTTACCTTATTCGCTCGCTTCCATCGATTCGGCTATAAAAAATGATGATGTTGTGAAGATCATGGCGACTGATTCGATGAGCGTGCTCACATTCTTTTGGAATGAAGAACTGGTTGAAATCAAAACACAAAAAGATGTACCATCGAGTGTTCGCTTTTCAATTTTGGATACATCCAATACAAGGGGATTTGCATCACTTCACACCGAAAGTCAGTTTGTAACATTGGATAATTATGAAGAGTATTCAGGTAGTTTAACTGAAAGAATCAATGAGATTCAGCAGGAATGTGAGAAAAGAGAACCAATTAAGACAATGGTGTTTTTATGAGTCTAATTGTTTGAGGGTTTAACCAGTTTAGTGAATTCATAAGAAGGTTTAGATTGTTATTTCCGCAGCAGTGCAACTACAGCGGAGCGAGAATTCATAAGAAGGTTTAGATTGTTATTCCGCAGCAGTGCAACTACAGCGGAGCGAGGGTGAAAGATGGTAGGAGGAGATATATATCTACGCTTCACTCTACCCACATCAATTTATTGAGCTTGACTTTCATGCGGGCAAAACCAAAAGAAACGGTCACATTATCGCCAGACATTTCTTCAACAACTCCCGATTGTTTCGTGGCGACCAATTTCACTTTTGAGCCCACTTTGATCTTATCGCGGTTGAATTCATCTTTCTTCGGAGCTACTTTTTTAGCCTTGGCTTTTTTCTTCTTCGGAGCTGGAGCTTGTGAAGAAGTATTTGCTGTTGCAGCTGGTTGATTCTTTTGCTTTTCTTTCAGTTTCGCACCTTCAATCTTCGCTTTCTCCATGGCGATGTATTTTTTCACCTCGGCCAAAAGTGGATCGTTGATGGTTTTCTTACGTGAATTGGTGATGTAGCGCTTAATGTACGACTGCAACTTCTTTCCGAATTGAATGTGCTTGTTGTTTTCTTCAGAGTTGGCGCGAAATTGTTTGATTTTCTCTTCGTAGTAATCACGACGTTCCTCGTATTCGTTGAGTGCATTTTGGGCGATTTCTTGCGCTTCAATGTGTTCTTTATTGAGTCGCTCTAAGTAGGTTTTCTCCTTATGCAATTCACTCAATAAGCGGTCCATTTCCACTTTTTTATCATCGAGTTTAAGCTTGGCTTCCTCAATTAACTCCATCGGAATCCCGTTGATTTGCGCCACTTCAAACGTAAACGAACTTCCTGGCTGTCCCACCGAAAAACGATACGTCGGCTCGAGTGTTTCCGAATTAAACAGCATACAACCATTCACGGCATTTTTCAATCGATCAGCTTTCAACTTGATATTCGCGTAGTGCGTGGTAATCACACCAAAACTCTTTCGATTGTAGAACGCTTCGAAAATCGCTTCAGCTAGTGCACCTCCCAAATCTGGGTCGGAACCCGTACCGAATTCGTCCAATAACAATAACGTATTCTTGTTTGCTACATCAAGGAAAGTCTTCATGCGCTTTAGTCGATACGAATAGGTACTGAGCTCGTTAGCAATCGACTGGTTATCTCCGATATCACTCAAAACATTATCGAAAAAGCACATTTTACTATTCGGATGCACCGGAACGAGCAATCCACTTTGGAACATCAATTGGAGCAAACCAACCGACTTCAGTGTAATACTTTTACCACCGGCATTCGGACCAGAAATCACCAGCATGCGTGAGAACTTGTCCATTTTTATTTGCTGCGGAAACGTCTTCTTTTTCTGTTCCTTATTATTCTTCCAGAGAATCGGGTGGAAGGCATCAATGAGTTCGATGTTTTTATCTTCCTCAACAGACGGTTTATTACAGTCCAGTTGAAGTGCCAGACGACATTTTGCATTGATAAAATCGAGTTCCGTTAGAATCTCTTGGTAGATTTTAATCAATGGCAGGTGTTCTTGTAATTCCTTTCGGAGTAGCTGTAGAATGCGAAAAATTTCCTTGCGTTCATCGTCGAGGACTAACTCCAATTCGTTATTCAATTCGATGTTTACTTGCGGTTCGATGTAGGTGAGACTTCCCGTATTACTCGACCCCACGACAGAACCAGAAATTCGACGTTTGTAATTCGAAAGAACGGTCAACACACGACGTTCGTTAATGAAAGTCTCCGTTGTATCTCCAAGAATATTGTCCTTCTGCAGCTTACGCACTTCACGATCGAAATTGCGGTTGATTTGTTTCCTAAGCGACTTAATGCGATTTCGAATTTCAGCCAATTCCGCCGAAGCATCATCTTTTACGTTACCATATTTATCGAAGACCTTTTCGATCGCCAAGGTAATTTCCGTTGTAAAAAATGCCTGATTGACAATTTCCGCCAACAAAGGATATTCACCATCTCGCTTATCGAAGAAATAGAGTAGGGCGTTTACCAATTTTGATGCTCGGTGAATGCGCATAAATCCCTCTAGTTGAATCGAAGCATTTTCAATAGGAATTAGCTTGATCTCACCTTTTATTTCCTCAAAATCGATGTGCGGAAACGTTTCACCTTCGGTGCGAATTGATTTAAGTTCATCCACTTTATTCAATTCAAGGATAACTTCTTCGCGAGAGTTGAGTGGTGTTAAATTCGCAAGGCGATGATTGGCGGTTTCACCAACAGTCAATTCGGTCAGCCACGTTTGAATCGTGTTGAACTCCAAATCTTTTAACGTCTGTTGATCGATAGCCATCTGTTTCTTTTCAATTTGGGGCAAAAGTACAAAAGAAAGGAGAGGATAAATTGTATTTTTGGCTTCGACTTTATCATTCTTTGTTCACCGTGTACATTTTTGACAGTTTATTTGTTTTTACAGTCCTTGTTTTGGGATTCCTTTCATGGAAGATGGCTTGGTCGAATAAGTATCAAGTGGCAATTGTTTTGTTAATGCTGATGGGATTGTCTATTCGTATTTTTCTATCGTTAGACGATTTCTTACACCCGTGGGATGAGCGTTACCATGCACTCGTTGCGAAGAACATGCTCAATCACCCATTCTTACCTACGCTCATTGAGAATCCAGTGCTCCCAGTCGATTACAGAGAATGGTCGGGAAACCATATTTGGGTACACAAACCACCATTAACCCTTTGGTTGATAACCTTGAGCTATAAAGTTTTTGGAACAACTGTCTTTGCTACGCGGATTCCGTCGATGCTGATTTCCACTGGGATGATCTATCTCACGTACAAGATTGGTGCTCAATTGAGTTCAAAGAAGGCCGGATTTATTGCAGCATTTTTTGTGGCGATCAATGGAATGATTGTGGAGCTAGTCAGTGGACGTGTTGCAACCGATCACGTAGATATTGTCTTCGCAGGTTCTGTCTTAGCTGCTGTGTTTTTTGCTTTAAAATACGCTCAATCGAAGCGACAGATCTTTAATCTATTGACGGGGTTGTTTATTGGATTTGCCTTGCTGTCAAAGTGGCTTCCAGGATTGATTGTTTTACCCGTTTGGTTGGCATTTATTTTAAATGAAAAGTCGTTTTCTTGGAAAGAAATCATTGTTAACGGGTTGATCTTGTGTACGACGATTTTCGTTGTTGCTGCGCCTTGGCAATTTTACATTTGGAGTGAGTTTCCAGTGGAGGCAGCATGGGAAAGTGAGTTTAATCGACGACATATTTTTGAGGAATTGGAGGGACAAGGAAATCACTTCTTTTACCATTTTGACGTGATGCGAATCGTTTATGGTGAGCTGATTTACATTCCAATTGTCTGGTATATAGTTCGGTTAGTGAAGGAGAAGGTGGACCGTTGGACAAGAGTTGGGATTTTGGCTTGGGGACTCATTCCTTTTTTCTTTTTTACATTCGTAGCAACTAAAATGCAGGCATACACTCTCTTTGCCGCACCTGCCTTGTTGATAATTACAGGTGAATTTTTGGTCGTTATTTTGGATCGGTTTAAATCAACAAAATACCGTTTGGCGAGTGTAGTTCTTGTCGTGATAATGATCGCGCTTCCGATTCGCTTTTCAGTAGAACGCGTTAAACCATTTCAGATTGAGTCGTACGAACAAGATTGGAACAACGATTTAAAATCGTTCAGTAAAAAACATGCTAATGCAGAGCGATTGGTCGTTCACAACGTTTCTCACCCGATGGAGTTAATGTTTTATTTGAATTGCACGGCTTATGAGGCAAAGCTTGATGAAGCTATGATAGCTGACTTGGAAATCAAGGGATATCAGGTAATCGAATTTGAGAATTAGTTATTTCCTCAATTTCATGATTGGCTTCTCAAAGAAGCGATACGTCAGGTAAGAAACTCCAATAGTAACTCCCCAGAATAAAATATAGGCAAAAGTAGCTTCCGGTAGGTTTGTCGGTAAAAAGTGGAACTTGATGAGTTGAGCTACAATTAAGTTCGTCAAATACATCGAATATGAAATCAAAGAGATGAAGGTGAGTAGTTTTCCAAGTCCACTCCAGCGGGCGGTTTTAACACTATCAGCTTTAGCTAACAACAATGCGGCACCAAGTGACATAATTGTAAATGAAAATGTTTTGGAGTAGAAATCGTTCGGATCAGGCTCGATGAAATAGTTCAAGTAGATTAGAATCAATCCAATTGCGAATAGTTTATTTTTGTGACCGTTCCAAAAGTTAAAGAAGTTTCGCTTAACGTATGCAGCGAGCACTCCAAACATAATGGCGTCTAATCGTGTGATGACCACTTTTCTGAATTCAACATCTAACCAAAAACGGTCGACTTTAATGCCAGCAATAGAAATGCGATAGATTAATGGCAATGCGATTAGGAGAATAGTTGTTAGGAGAAAAGCTCTTTTAGCCGAAGTAAATCGATTGAAAACGAAAAACAATAAGGGTAAGAAAATGTAGAACCATTCTTCCACGGAGAGACTCCAGCTTTCCCAGAAGAAATCGGTAAATCCACTACTAAAATTTTGAAGAAAGAAGATAAAACGAAAGTCGAACGCTTCTATTTTTCCACCGATCATCCCCAGGGAGACGAGTAGAATATTAACACCCAGAAACAGGTAATAGTTTGGAAGTGTTCGAAACCAGCGTCTTTTCCAGAAATAAAGAATGTCTTTTAGGGTGAAGTCCTCTTGAGAATCGATTGTTTTCAGAAGAATGGAGCCAATCAAAAATCCACTTAGGACAAAGAATAGTTCAACACCATCAATGAGAGGGATTTCTGGGATGAAATGGAAAAAGTCTTGTGAGAAAAGACCAGCATGACCGTAAACCACAATTAAAATTGCAACTGCTCGAAAGACATCAAGTCCGTATGTTCTGTTCTTTAACTCCAAATTGATTCACAGAAATTTCGCTGTAAATCTACCAACAAATTATGGTCTTGATAGGGTTGTGATCAGAAACACGACTTTTCCTTCCTCTGATTTTAGCTTTCGGTTCCAGAATTTCCGACTTGTGTTTTTTAACGCGATTGTTCTTTTTAACTAAAATGAAATCGATCCATTTTGGCTCACCCTTTGCTTCAAAAAGATCGTGATCCGGAAAATTAGAAGTTGCTTTAATCGACCCGCTGACAGGCTGATTAATCGATCGAAGTTTCTCGAGTAAGAAAAGATAATTTTTGTCCTTTTGATGAATGTTGAAATCGCCACAGAATAGTGTTAGATCTACCGAGTCTGATTCTTCATCCAATCGACTTAACTCTTCAATTTGTTCTGATCGAATTGCTAACCGTTCGTCTCCATCTCCAGCTTGAAGGTGCGTTCCGATAATTTTTATTCGAATAGAATCACGCTGTATTACGACAGCAATTCCTCCTTTTTTCGCCATTTTATCAGATCCCGTAGCTCTCGAAAAATAGCGATGTTTTTCTTCAATAATACTGTCTTTACTGAAAATTAAAAGTCCAGATGATACTCCCCAAAATCCAGTCTTTCCTCTTCTAGAATTATGTGGATAAATTGCGTTTAGCTCTTCAATTAATTTCTTGCGCGATTTTCGATGAAAAACTTCTTCGAGCACGAGGACGTCGGCATCAGAATTTGCCAGCCATTTTGCAATACTATCAACACGATCTTTTTGTCCATCATTTAATATCCCGGGTCGTAAAAATACATTCCACGAAATGACAGAGAGTGAATCAGACTGTGCAAAAGTTCCACTGGTGAACAGAAAAAGTAGGCAGAATAAAAAGTGTTTCATAGTTCAGTCCTCTGAAAATAATAAAAACAATTGTGTTTGCTTTCCAATTGTTCATTCCTTAATCGTTTGATAACAAAAGAGAGAAGTTGTATATTTATCCAGCTAGAACAAAAAAACTATGAAAATGAAAGCAAAACTACTCTCGTTGTTGCTTGTTGTATTTGTGGGTACAGCAGCGATGGCGCAAAAAACGCACTTCGACAATAAGTCGTATGTTGAAGGAGAAATGTTGGTTCGTATTTTAGATGATGCCAGCATTCGATCTCTTGTAAATCGTGCACCAAGCAATTATCAATTAACAGTATCAGATCACCTTTCTAAGATTATGGATATCTGGAAAGTAGAGTTTGATGAGACGGTGATTTCGCATGAGCAATTGCAGTACTGGTTATATTCTCAACCAGAAGTGATGGTGGCAGACTACAACTATTACGTTCAAGTTCGATCGACAATTCCAACTACGGATCCAAGTTTTGGTCAGCAATGGCACCATGTAAACAACGGTTCAGGTGGAGGAACAGCAGATGCTGATATTGATTCAGATCTTGCTTGGGATATCACAACAGGTGGTACAACTGCAAACGGTCACGACATTGTAGTGTGTATGGTTGAAGGAAACGGAGGAAACTTAAATCACCAAGATTTATCTCCAAACAGATGGTACAACACGAATGAAATTCCAAACAATGGTATAGACGATGATGGAAACGGATATGTAGATGATTATGAAGGTTGGAATACAGGATCTAACAATGATGACACTGGAACAGGTTCTCACGGAACAAACTGTTTAGGAATGATCGGAGCGAAAGGTGACAATGGATTGAACGTTACTGGTGCAAACTGGGACGTGAAATTGATGGTTGTTAACATGCAAGGGTCATTGACTCAAGCAAATGTTATTGAGGCATATGAATATCCATTGACACTTCGTCAAGCATGGAACGCGTCTGGAGGTACAACTGGAGCATTTGTTGTTGCAACGAGTGCATCTTGGGGAATCGATGGAGCTGATCCAACAAACTACCCATTGTGGTGTGATTATTACAACACATTAGGTCAAAACGGAATTTTAAATGTTGGAGCAACAACAAACCAGAATTTAAATGTTGATACAGCAGGAGATATGCCAACAGCTTGTTCAAGTCAGTACATGATTGGAGTTGGTAGAACGGATAAAAACGACAATACAGCAGGTGGATATGGAGTAACGACAATTGAGTTGGGAGCGCCAGGGATTGATGTTGTAACGACTTCAGGAACAACTGGAATTACAACGACAACTGGAACTTCATTTGCTTGTCCACTTACTGCAGGTGTAATTGGATTAGCCTATTCAATTCCATGTAACGACTTTATGAATATCGTTATGGCGAATCCACAACAAGGAGCTGATTTAGTATTGCAAGCATTGTTAAGTGGTACTGATGCAAAAACACAGTTAGCATCGAAGTTTGTTACTGGAGGCCGTTTGAATTCTTTCAATACAATTAATGATTTAATGGCTGTTGGATGTTCAGGGTCACTTTGTTTAGCTCCATCTGGAATTAGCACAGGATCAATTGCTGATAATTCAGCGAGTGTTACATTCACAGCGTACACTGGAGGAACATCAACAACAATGTATTGGAGAGAAGTAGGAGCATCAACGTGGACAACTATTGCCAATGCAACATCTCCTGTTTCATTAACTGGATTGTCAACTTGTACAGAATACGAGTATTATCTAGAAACTGACTGTGGTGGAGGAACTATTAGTTCACCATCATCAACACAAACATTCACAACAACAGGGTGTGGAGCTTGTATCGATTTACCATACTGTGCGAATGGAGCAACGGATGGGGTTGATGAGTGGATTGGATCTTTTGTAATGGACACTTATACGAACAACTCAGGAAATGATAATGGATTTGGTGACTACACTGGAGTGAGTAATATCGCTGCGAATATCGGTCAGTCATACAACTTTACAGTAACACCAGACTGGGCCGGAACACAATATGACGAATACACAAGAATTTGGATTGACTTCAATCAAAATGGTACGTTGGAGACAAGTGAATTGGTTTACGATCAAGGAACAGCTGGTCAAAATGTAGTTACAGGATCGATTGCAATTCCTGCAACTGCTCTTCCAGGTTCAACTCGATTGAGAGTGCAAATGGCTTACCAAGGAGCAGGACAAAATACACTGCCAGCGAATTGTGGTGATTTCACATATGGAGAGACAGAAGATTACTGTGTGGATATTATTGATAATTCAGGTGGTGGAGTTGGAATTGATGAATTAGGCCAATTATTTGTAGTTGCTTATCCAAATCCAGCTTCAACTTCAGTTACAATTAAAGCAGATAACAACTTTACTGGTTCAGTTCAACTAGTGGATGTTGTAGGAAAGGTAATTGCTACTGGAAGCATGGCTAACGGAACAGCAAATATTGACTTATCGAATGCAGTAAGCGGAACGTATTTCTATCGATTAGCGAATGAAAACGGATCGGTTGTAGCATCAGATAAGTTGGTTATTACGAAATAATCAACAAGATAAAATGGAGCCCTCACTGAGAAATTGGTGAGGGTTTTTTATATTCAAGAAAAATTAAAAACTGGTATGAAGATTATCTCATTTAATGTGAATGGAGTGCGAGCAATCGTAAAGAAAGATTTTATTGAAGATGTTCAGTCGCTCGGAGCAGACATCATTTGTCTCCAAGAAACAAAGTCGACAGTTGAACAATTAAAGGAAGCGGTAGGAGAGTTAAGCGATTATCACGTTTATGGAAATGAAGCTGAACGAAAAGGATATTCTGGAACAGCAATTTTGACCAAAAAAGAACCATTATCTGTTGCTTATGATATGGGAATTGAAGAGCATGATCAAGAAGGAAGGGTGATTTGCGCAGAGTATTCTGATTTTTACTTAGTGACGGTTTACACACCAAACTCAGGAAGTGACTTAAAACGATTAGAGTACCGCCAAAAATGGGATGCTGATTTCTTGAATTATTTGAAAGATTTAGAGAAAACGAAGCCAGTAGTAGTTTGTGGTGACTTTAATGTTGCACATACAGAAATCGACTTGGCACGACCGAAACCAAATTACAATAAGTCGGCTGGTTTCATGCAAGAAGAAATTGATGGAATGGATGCGTACACATCGAATGGTTTTGTAGATACTTTCCGATTGAAAAATGGCGATGAGGTTAAATACTCGTGGTGGAGTTACCGCGGTGGAGCTAGAGCCAAGAATGTAGGCTGGAGAATCGACTATTTTTTAGTTTCTGAAGGAATTAAAGACAAAATTGAAGATGCATTTATCCTGAATGAAGTCCACGGTTCAGATCATTGTCCAGTTGGAATAGAAATTAAGTAACAAAAAAAGCCTCGACAATTTGTCGAGGCTTTTTTATTTCTTTAGAAGTAAGATTAATCAGCTTTCTTTGCTGAACAACAAGAACCTCCTTTAGATTCAGATGAACAAGAAGCTTTTGCTTTCTTCTTATTCGCTTTTTTCTTTTTCTTTCTTTTATCGTCGTCTTTTTTGATCTCAGTTGGAGTATCCGTAGTAGCCGCGTAAGCAGTTACTCCTACAGTTCCTACGAACATCAAAAGCGACAGAGCAAACAATACTTTTTTCATTTCTTTGATTTTTGTGTGACTCTAAAATACAAAAACTTAAGCTAGTTCTCCAAGCTTTGTGAGCTTACCTTGTACTTTATCGCCGATTTTAACATTTATTTTAGCATCTAATGGCAAGAATACATCAATTCTTGAGCCAAACTTGATAAATCCGAACTCTTCTCCAGTGGTTACTTTTTGTTCAGGTTCTACGTAATAACAAATTCTTCTTGCAACAGCACCGGCAATCTGACGGAACAAGATTTCTTGTCCACTTTCATGTTCTGTAACAACAGTAGATCTTTCGTTATCCGTACTACTTTTCGGGTGCCAGGCAACTAAGAAAAGTCCCGGGTGATATTTCACATATTTAATAATTCCAGAGATTGGATTATAGTTGGCATGAACGTTTAAAGGCGACATGAAAATTGAAATCTGAATTCTCTTGTCCTTAAAATATTCAGTTTCTTCCGTTTCTTCGATCACAACAACTTCTCCGTCTGCTGGACACATAATATCTTTTGGTTCGAAGACACACGTTCTTGCAGGAATTCTAAAGAATTGAATAATTAGGTAAGCCATCACCAATGCTCCTAAAGTCAACAAAAGGAAAAGCCAAAGCCATCCAGTCCATTGATAAAGGAAAAAGTTACCGACTTGAATTCCGGTGAGAATCAGTAATCCCACCATCATGATTAAATATCCTTCGCGATGTAAAGTCATGCCTTTAATTTAGGCTCAAAAATAGAGTATATAAATGGAATACCACAAGAAAAAGAACGGTGTTCCGAACAAAGTAGCATCAAATCGATCGAGAATTCCACCATGTCCCGGAAGAATATTTCCTGAATCCTTGATATTCAAGCTTCTTTTGAAAGTCGATTCTAATAAATCACCAAAGATGGCACTTGGAGCAATTACCACAGCCGCGATAATCCAGAAAACTAAGTGATCAGTTCCCCAACCAATTAAACTACCAGCAGCAATGGTGAATACAAGTCCACCAATTGTTCCTTCCCATGTTTTCTTCGGCGAGATACGTTCCATCAACTTCGTTCTACCAAGTAATCGCCCAGTTAAATAGGCGAAAGTGTCATTAGTCCAAATCAGAATCAACATTCCGGCTACAACAGGAAAAAAATCGTGTTTAACGGGACTCAAATATGTCAGTAAAGCAAAAGGAATTACTAGGTAAAGCAATCCAAATGCATGAACACCATTATTCATTAAAGGTTGAGACTTCTTTCTCCAAAGCTCCGTTAAAAACAGTGCAAAAACAACAGCAAAGATGATTGGGAAGATTGGAAGTTTAAAAGGGATGAAAGGTGCAGCTGCAAATAAAAGGAAGATGGTGCTTCCGGCAAACAAACCAGAGATCTTACTTGGAAGAATCCCTGCGTTTAGATCAAAAAATCGGTAGTATTCTAATAATCCAAGGATTAAAAACACCGAAAAAACAGCACTTGCAGCAATTGGATGCCACCATAATGATCCCAACAAAGCACCTACGAATAGTGCTCCGGTAATTCCCCTTGTAACTAAATCACTCATCGAATTCTTTCAGGATTTTGTTCGCCTCGTCAATTTGATCTATTGGAACTTGTAGATAAATATATCCGAAGGCATTATAAGAAGAATCCCGCTGGTCAAAAACCATAGTCGGGATTCCTTCAGATTCTAATTTAAGTTTGCGAATATGCACTGAATATTCTTCTATCGATTGGTAAACTGATTGCCACTTAGGCTCATTCACTAGTTTTAGTGTCGTCAGTTTCTCCCGAAGTATTCGTATCAGTCGCATCAGTCTCTTCAGTATTTGTTGTTTCTTCTTGGGCTGTTTCTTCAGTTGAATCGGAAGTTGTGTCTTTGCTCAATACTTCTTCTTCATTTTTGGCCAATAGTGGTTCTTCTTCAACATCCCATTGACGCTTACCAAATATAGCAACTAAATCCTCTTTAAAGATGACTTCGCTTTCTAATAGTTTCTCTGCCAGTTGAGTAAGTTTGTCCTTGTTCTCTGTCAACAACTGAAGTGCACGTGCATATTGCTCTTCGATCATTTTACTCACTTCTTCATCAATCACTTGTGCTGTGTGATCTGAATAAGGCTTCGTAAATCCATTATTTCCTTGTGGATCGTAGTATGAAATGTTACCAATTGTCTTGTTCAATCCATACATTGAAACCATGGCATACGCTTGCTTCGTTACCTTTTCAAGATCACTCAAAGCACCTGTACTAATCTTTCCGAAGATCAATTGTTCAGCAGCACGACCACCAAGAGCACTACACATATCGTCAAGGATTTGCTCTGTTGTAGTTATACTTCTTTCTTCAGGTAAATACCAAGCAGCTCCAAGGGAACGACCACGAGGTACGATTGTTACCTTCACCAGTGGGTGAGCGTGTTCTAACAACCAAGAGATAGTTGCGTGACCAGCTTCGTGGAAAGCAATTGCTCTTTTTTCCTCAACAGTGATAATCTTATTCTTTTTCTCAAGTCCACCTATGATACGATCAACTGCATCCAAAAAGTCTTGTTTCTCCACTTTTTTCTTACTCTTTCTCGCAGCGATCAATGCAGCTTCGTTACAAAGGTTTGCGATATCAGCACCAGAGAAGCCAGGTGTTTGTTTCGCTAAGAAATCGATATCAATATCTGTATCCAATTTAAGCGGACGTAGGTGAACTTGGAAGATTTCCTTACGCTCGTTCAAGTCAGGCATATCCACATAAATCTGACGGTCGAAACGTCCAGCACGCATCAAAGCGCTATCTAACACATCAGCACGGTTGGTTGCCGCAAGGATGATTACTCCTGAGTTTGTTCCAAATCCATCCATTTCTGTCAAGAGTTGGTTCAATGTATTCTCGCGCTCATCGTTTGAACCGAAACTGTTGTTTTTACCTCTTGCACGACCGATAGCATCAATCTCATCGATGAAGATGATTGCTGGTGCTTTCTCTTTCGCTTGTTTGAAAAGGTCACGTACACGAGATGCTCCAACTCCAACAAACATTTCTACGAAGTCTGAACCAGATAGCGAGAAGAAAGGAACTTTCGCCTCACCAGCTACTGCTTTTGCAAGTAAAGTCTTACCAGTTCCTGGAGGTCCTACCAACAATGCTCCTTTTGGAATTTTCGCTCCAAGTTCTGTATATTTTTTCGGGTGTTTCAAGAATTCAACGATCTCTTCGATTTCTTCTTTTGCACCTTCAAGTCCAGCTACATCTTGGAAAGTCACATTCGTTGTTTTTCCTTTTTCGTAAACTTTTGCTTTTGATTTACCGATGTTGAAAATCTGACCTCCGGCACCACCGCCACCTCCACCAGTCATTCGGCGCATCACAAGCATCCAAATGGCAAGTAGAATGATGATTGGAAGTAGGAAACTTAAAATATTGGCGAAGTAGTTAATTTCCTCTTCGATGGAATATTCGATTGGGAACAATTCCTTCGCCTTGCGTGTTTCGTTGATTTTACTGATTTCATTTTCAAAGAAGTCGATACTTCCGATTTTGATACTGAACTCAACATCTCCTCGAGAAAAGCGCGTGTTTGTTTCCAACGCTTTTTTCATCTTTTTGTAGTCAACGCCACTTTGTTCTTTGACGAATTTCTGTCCTTCTTCAGTTAAAGAGAAGTCGACTCTTCGCATGTTTGTTACAACTGTAACATCCTTAATGTAGTCCTCCTCAGCCATAGAGTAGAACGTTCTTGTTTGATCAATTTCTTGCGTTGATCCCGAAGAATAAAATAGATTAAATCCAATTAATGCGATCCCGATGATTGCATAAATCCAATAGATTGAGAATGGACTCTTTTTCTTGTTTTTGTTATCTGCCATTATTATTTAGTTCAAATTTGGAATATCAGTTCTTTTTGCATCGGCCCAAAGGTCTTCAAGCTCGTAGAATGCTCTTGTTTCGTGGTAAAACACATGTGCCACCACACTCACATAATCCATCAACACCCATTCACGATTACTTTTACCTTCTATATTCCAAGGTTTTTCTTGTAATTCTTTTCGAGTATGTCGAACGACTGACGAGCTGATACCATCTACCTGAGTAGATGAATCACCACTACAAATCACAAAAAAATCGCACACTGCATTGTCGATTTCTCTTAAGTCTAATACTACGATGTCTTTCGCTTTGTTATCCTGCATTCCCTCAACGATAGTGTCGCAAAGGATCTGAGAATCATTGTCACGTTCTTGTTTACTCATTTAGAATTTTTATGCCTTACAAATCTAATGATACTATTGATATAAAGTCCTACATTTGCCGCCGCAAACTGTTAAAAGCTGTTATGGCAATCGGTCAAAAAATAATTCATTTAGTATCCGTTGACTCTACGAGCAATTATGCTGCCAATCTGTTAAAGGTGGGTAAATTGGAGCACGGTACGGTAATTTTGGCAGACGAGCAATACGCTGGCAGGGGACAGAGAGGGACGAAATGGACTTCTAATCCTTCTGATAATCTGACATTTAGCTTTTATTTAAATGACGTCAATCTGGCAGTCGATGAACAATTCAAACTGACACAACTGGTGTCACTGGGAATTGTTGAGTTTTTGAAGAAATTTGATGTTGAAGGTAAGATTAAGTGGCCCAATGATATTTACGTAGGCGACAAGAAAATTTGCGGTGTTTTAATCGAAAATCAGCTTCGTGGATCATTAGTGAAGAGCGCAATTGTGGGTGTTGGACTCAATGTCAATCAAAAAAACTTTAAC
The DNA here is from genome assembly GCA_964219255.1 of Henriciella pelagia. Lineage (GTDB taxonomy): Bacteria > Bacteroidota > Bacteroidia > Flavobacteriales_D > Crocinitomicaceae > UBA4466. The sequence goes on along the minus strand of CAXPPC010000002.1, from coordinate 18,498 downwards.
GAAGGTATTAACGCAACGAGTTTGTCGGAGTTAACAGGTAAGCATTACGTGTTAATGCAGACGGTACTTTCTTTTTTTCACGCAATGAATAGCACTTTCGATCTTATCAAGATGAATAGTGATCTTTTGAATGAGGCGTACTTGAAATCAATGTATCGATTTGAAGAATGGTCCCACTTTCAAACCGGAGAGGTAAGTTTCAAAGGAAAAATAGTTGGAATCAGTCCGGTTGGAAAGCTACAAGTCGAAGATGAAACTTCTACTATTTCTGAATACGACTTAAAAGAAATTCGCTTTGTAATCTAAGCAAAGTATTCCTTCAATTTGTCCGACATGTAGTTGAAAAGACTCGTTAATGGTTTTTCAACCATCATTTTCAAGAACATATTTACCTGACCGTCAAAATGGATGTACCCTTCGGTTGTATCTCCTTGATTTGTAGTGTTGATTGTTAATGTGAATGGAAAAGGTGATTTCTCCCCAGACTTCATGAAGATTTTATCCATTCCTTCTTCACCATCATGTACTAATGAAATAACGACACCACCTTGAACTTTGAAAGAACACTCATCTTTAGTCGCTTTGAAATCGCTGATTTTATCCTGAGGAAGAAGATGAATTAAGTTATTGGCATCTTTCAAAAAAGTAAATACTGTTTCTTGTCCCGCTGGAACTAAAACTTTAGTGCTGTCGATTTTCATACGCTTATTTTTTCCAATCTTTCGGATTCATTTTCCATTCTTGTAAAGAACGCAATTCATCCGGAGAAATGATATTAGTGTCAAGTGCTTTGTTAAGAAGAATGTCGTAATTGGTTAAAGTAACATACGGGCATTCAGCATTCAGGAAATTGTCGTTTGCTTGTTTAAAACCGTAAGTAAAGATGGCAACCAACCCTCTGATATCTAGATCTGCGTCTCGAAGTGCATCAACAGCTTTTAAACTACTTCCACCGGTTGATATTAAATCCTCAACCACAACAACTTTCTGTCCAGCCTCAAAATATCCTTCGATTTGATTTCCCATTCCATGCGACTTAGCTTCGCTACGAACGTAAATGAAGGGCACACCTAATTCTTGTGCAACCAAAGCTCCTTGTGCAATACCACCAGTAGCAACCCCTGCGATAACATCTGGTTTCCCAAAGTGATCTAAAATTGCTTCGGCATAAGCTTGACGAATAAAAGTTCTGATATTCGGGTATGAAAGCGTGATTCTATTGTCACAATAAATTGGAGAGTTAATTCCAGATGCCCAAGTAAATGGTTTGTTTGGACTCAACTTTACAGCTTTGATTTGTAACAAAAATTCTGCTACTTTTAGGGCTTTGTCTTCATTTAAAATCATGGGTGCAAATGTACAAAGTATTTATTGATCATAAGCCAGTCATCTTCATAGAAAAGAAAGAAATTTCAACAGAATTTAAGTCGATTAAAGTAAAAGACCTTAAATCAATTAAAAAGGATGTGAAACCTTTATTGGTTGATGTAACGTTGGATGCACCGCTTCAGGTTGTATGTGATGACCCAAAAGCTTCGTTTGAGGAAGTGTTCAAAAAGCACCGAAAAATCACTGCTGCTGGCGGTTTGGTAAAACGTAAGGAGACTTATTTGATGATCAAGCGAAATGGACTTTGGGATATCCCAAAAGGAAAAATTGATAAAGGGGAAGACCCACAAGAGGCAGCGATTCGTGAAGTGATGGAAGAGTGTGGTATCAATGGTCACGAAATTATACGTCCTTTAGTTACTACTTATCATACCATGAAAGCGAAGGGGAAACCTGCAATCAAGAAAACGGAATGGTACCTGATGAAATATAAAGGTCGCAAAGAAACCTATCCACAACGCAATGAAGGGATAACGAAAGCAAAATGGATGTCCGAAGAACACATGTTGTCGATGCGTGGACGAACTTATGGATCAATCAATGAAGTCCTTGATAAATTTGTTCAATTAAAAGAGGAACGTAAAAAGAAAAAAGCTAGTCTTTCTTAAGTTGCGTGCTATTTGCTTGTGCAGTCGGCATGATTAAAACATCGTTAATCGTTACATGTGCTGGACGGCTTGCTATAAATAGTGCTGTTTCAGCAATATCTTGTGCTGTAAGAGGATTGTAGCCATCGTAAACCGAGTTGGCTGTTTCCTCATCACCTTTGAATCGAACCAAAGAAAATTCTGTCTCTGCTGCGCCCGGAGCGATGTTAGATACTTTAATATTGTAGGGCAGTAAGTCGATTCTCATGGCCTTAGAAAGGGCATCTACGGCATGTTTCGAAGCGCAATACACATTTCCACCCGGATATACTTCTTTCCCGGCAATACTTCCAATGTTGATGATTTGACGATTTCCATCAAACTTTTTCAAATAAGGAATGACAGCTTTCGATACATAGAGAAGTCCTTTTACATTGGTGTCGATCATACGATTCCAGTCGTCGGTTAAACCTTCATCAATCGGTCCTTTCCCAACGGCTAGACCAGCATTGTTTATCAGAATAGAAATATTCGATTTAATTTCATCAGTAAGTGCTTCGACAGCTTCATTTACTTGATTTTCGTCTCGTACATCATAGGAACTCGTTTCAACTGAAATGGAATATTTTTCTTGAAGCTCATCTTTTAGTGTTTCCAAACGTTCTGACCTTCTTCCAGTGATGACTAAATTGTAACCATTCTGAGCGAATATTTCTGCACATGCTTTTCCGAATCCTGCTGTTGCTCCAGTTATATAAACGTATGGTTTACTCATGTTGTTTTGACTTTTTAGGGTGAATCAATAGTGTGATTAACAAAAGAAATCCTAATTGAACAGGGATGCGATATCGAACGATAGCCCCTAGAACTGGAGTGACCCAGCCAATAGTTAATGAAAGTAATACAATAAATATGATGGTAGAATAGACTATATTTTTCTGTTTAGTCGATATTCTTTTTCTTCGAAGAATTCCAAAGATTAAAAATGAAATTAACATCAAACTTTCTATGAAGGCTATGTATTTAGCACTACTTCCAGGATCAGTTGGTAATGGGCGCAAAACACTGTTGAATAAAGCAATTGGTGCTGTTTTGAAAAGATCGCTAAAGGTCCTTACGGCTGGGATCTCGATAAAACTCTGTGCAGGTGAATTTTGAAAATGAATGAGCCACTTCTCACCAGTCGGTTCTAAAAAGGTCTCTTCAGGAGTGTCCAAGCTACCATATTTAGCAATCCATGCTGGACTAGGCTCGATAAGCTCAACTGAATCTTCAGTGAAATTTAATGCATCGTAATTTTCAGGTTCGAAATAGTAAAATGATGTATCGGCATACACATATACTCCACCACGACCGACGTTCGAGAAATCGAATTGTTTGCGGGCAATAGAGTGAATAGTTCTATCGACTTTCGATGAAAATATGAAGATTCCTGCAGTTACAATGGCAAAGAGAACGAGAGAAGTGTACAATAATTTGCGCTGCGGCATCCATTTAAAAACTTGGAAGAAAATAATGGCGGGAACTAAAGTAGCTAGCACGTACGGTTTAAATCCAATTAGGATGATTAAACTGAAGATAATTAATCCAGCTTTCTTGAACCAATTAATCCGATCGCAGAAACTTGCGAATAAAAATAATCCAAGTCCGAGCAGTAGGAATGGTTCTTTTAATAATCCAGACGACCAAAATAAAACGCTTGGTAAAAGAGTGATAAGTAAAAAGAGAGCAGTCTTATTTAAATCAGTAAAAAAGGTGAAAAACTTAAAAATGAACGACAATCCAATAAGTCCAACTAGGCAGAAAATAATCATGTGGACAATTGGTGATCCGCCCGGAATGAAATAGAGTAGACTGTGAAGACGAATTACATTCTTATTATCATTAATCATCGATTGATCTCCAGCACTCCAATGGTCCGTCTCAGATAGATATTTGGTTCTGAGTTCATCATTTTCACCAATACCCGTCAGCAATTTAAAATAGTCGCCTGGAGATTCAGTAAAAACGTCATTCAATATTTTTCCTTCATGGAGAAAAGTTCCTGTATCGTTATCTAGTTGTAAATCTGGCGATTCATACAAGTAGGTATACAGGAAAAGTACACCAATCCCGCATTTGATTGTGAAAATAACAGGCAATAAAATTTGAGGGATACCTAAATTTTTGCTCCACTTTGATAGGTAGAGATAGATGAATACCGAAGCAAAAATGAGTATGGCGACTAGGATTTCCATGCGCAGCAAATGTACACAAAATGAACTCGCGAATGTCATGTTGTCCAGATTCTAGGACAGTTTGTCATAAAATTCTTGCTGGCATGGAGATTGACAATCGATTTGCATCACTTAATTAATTGAATAAAATGAAAACAGGTCAAATTAATGTTCAAACGGAGAATATATTTCCAATCATTAAAAAATTCTTGTATTCTGATCACGAAATTTTCTTGAGAGAATTAGTATCGAATGCCGTTGATGCTTCTCAAAAATTAAAGTTTTTGGCATCGAACGGAGAGTTTAAGGGAGAACTTGGAGAGCTCAAGGTTGAAGTGATTTTAAATCCAGAAGAGAAAACGTTGACAATTCGCGATCGTGGTATCGGGATGACAGCGGAAGAAATCGATAAGTACATCAACCAAATTGCTTTTTCAGGTGCAGAAGAATTCGTGCAACAATACAAAGGAAAAGAAGGAGCGGAGCAAATTATTGGTCATTTTGGACTTGGATTTTACTCGGCATTTATGGTTGCTGAGAAAGTTCAAATCCGCACGCTTTCTCGTCATGAAGGATCTCAAGCAGTTCAATGGGAAAGTAATGGTTCACCGGAATACACAATTACGGAAATTGAAAAAGCAGATCGTGGAACTGATATCGTATTATATATCGCAGAAGATTCAACTGAGTTTTTAGAGAAAGGTAGAATCCAAGGGATTTTAGATAAGTACTGTAAATTCTTGCCGCAGCCGGTAATATTTGGAACAAAAACCGAATATCAAGACGATCCAAATGGAGAAAAAGATGAAGACGGTAAAGTAAAGCGTGTTGCTGTTGAAGTAGAAAACCAAGTCAACAATACAGTTCCAGCTTGGACGAAAGCGCCAGTTGATTTAACCGATGCTGATTATGATCAGTTCTATCGAGAGTTATATCCTGGTACTTTTGATAACCCACTTTTCCACATTCATTTGAATGTAGACTATCCGTTTAATTTAACGGGGATTTTATATTTCCCACGAATCAAGGAAAATGTAGAGGTTCAACGAAATAAGATCAATCTATACTCGAATCAAGTATTTATTACGGATAACGTAGAAGAAATCGTTCCTGAGTTCTTGACTTTATTGCATGGGGTGATTGATTCTCCTGATATTCCATTGAATGTTTCTCGTTCATATCTTCAAAGTGATGGAAACGTGAAGAAGATCTCTTCGCACATTACTAAGAAAGTAGCTGATAAATTAGCTGAGATGTTCCGCAAAGATCGTGAGGACTTCCAATCAAAATGGGACGATTTGAATCTATTTGTGCAGTACGGAATGTTGTCTGATGAGAAGTTTGGAGATAAAGCGAAGAAGTTCATGTTGGTGAAAGATACTGATGGTAATTTCAGTACAATTGAAGAATTCAAAGAGAAAGTTGCTGCACTTCAAACAAATAAAGATGAGAAAGTAGTGTTCTTATACACAAACAATCCAGAAGAGCAATTCGGATTTGTTAAAAAGGCAAAAGATCGTGGTTATCAGGTATTGCACTTGGAAGGACCGTTGACGCCACACTGGGTTGCAAAAGCAGAACAATTATTTGAAAATGTAATGTTTGCTCGTTTGGATTCTGATACGTTGGATAAATTGATCGAAAAAGATGAGAATATTCCTTCTAAACTTTCGAAAGAAGATGAAGAAGTACTGAAGCCACTTTTCGAAAAAGTGTTGGATAAGCAAAAGTACATCGTTCAGTTCGAGAGCATGAGTTCAGATGATGCGCCGATTATTATCACGCAACCAGAATTCATTCGAAGAATGATGGAGCAGCAGAAGTTGGGTGGAGCTGGATTCTACGGAGCTTTCCCAGAGACTTACAATTTAGTTGTTAATGGAAATCACGAGAAAATTGCTGAAATTCTTGCGGCTAAAACGGACAAAACAAAACAGAAAAAAGTAAAACAACTGACGGATATTGCTTTGCTTTCACAAGGTATGTTGAAAGGTGAAGCATTGAATCAGTTCATAGAGAGAAGCATCGAGCTTGTCTAAATCATTCGAGTCGCTCAGCATCAGTTGGGCGACTTTTTAATCTTATTTAGGTGTATAAATTTATTCTTGCAGTTGGTGGTTATTTTTTGTTCCGAGGAAGTTTCTTCGGGGCTATCCTTGGTTTCTTGATTGGATCTGGGATCGATAACTATCAGAATTTAAAGGCGCAATTTCGAGCACAAGGCGGAGCGAATGGAGCAGGAGGAAGAGCTTTTTCTCCAGAAGATTTGTTCAATTACTATCAACAACGTTCACAAACGAATGACGTACCAACTATGCTGATGGCACTTTCTGCTGCGGTGATGAAGGCGGATGGAAAGGTTCTGAAGGCTGAGTTGAATTATGTAAAAAGTTTCTTTGCTCAGCAATTTGGACCGCAATTTAACAGCCAGCACCTGCAAACACTTAAACAGTTTTTAGATTCTGGATCAATTCCATTGGATAAAATCTGTCAAGATATCCGTATGCGAATGCAACCTGAAGTTCGCGTTCAACTCTTACATTATCTCTTTGGAATTGCCAAAGCTGATGGAGATGTTTCACCTTCAGAAATAAATGTTATTCAACGCATTTCTCAGATGATGGGGGTACAGTCTCCAGATTTCGAAAGTGTGAAGAATATGTTCTACCGTAACGTAGATTCGGATTACAAAGTTTTGGGAATTGAACCAGATGCCACGGACGAAGAAGTCAAAAAAGCTTATCGAAAAATGGCCATTAAATTCCACCCAGATAAAGTTTCTCAAATGGGAGAAGAATATCAGAAGGGAGCCAAGGAAAAATTTCAGAAAATTCAGGATTCATACGAAGCCATCAAGAAACGTAGAGGAATGAAATAATTACGATTGAAGCTTACCGATCGCAAACATGGTCGGTTTCTTCGCTAAATCGTACGCTTTCTCTCTCCAATCACTTACAGACATTGTTCTAATATCTTCCGAAGGAAGCGTCAAGTTAGAAGCAATACAAAGCTGTGTTGTATCCGATAATTCATTCAGCAAATCTTCCAGTACATTCATGTTTCTGAAAGGTGTATCCATAAATAAGTGCGTGAATCCAGATCGATAGGAGTCCGCTTCGAAATCTTTCAATTGACGGATTCGATCTTTACGGTCTTTCGCTAAATAACCATGAAAAGTAAACTCTTGACCAGAAAAACCGCTTCCCATTAAGGTCAATAGGATAGAAGAAGGTCCAACTAAAGGACGAACACGTAATCCATATTCATGTGCTAGATTAATTACAGCAGCACCAGGATCGGCAACACCGGGACAACCAGCTTCAGAAATTACACCCATTGAATTTCCTTCAAGTGCATCTTTCAAAAAAGTTCTAATCTCTGGAAGTTGCGTTTTCTTATTAACAATGTAAAAAGTGGAATCATCAATAGGAAAAGAACGATCGATTTTACGTAAATATCTTCTGGCAGATTTAATGTTTTCTACAATAAAGTGACGTAATTCAATCGTTTGTTGTTTAACATCATTTGGAATGATATCATTGGTTGTTTCCCCACCCAAAGTCGTTGGGATCATATAAATACTTCCTTTCATTACTTCTTCAAATTGTCGATGATAACATCAGTTGCGGCGTCCAATAATTCAAAAACATGCTTAAATCCAGCTTCTCCTCCATAGTATGGATCTGGAACTTCGAGATTTTTATTTGGATGCGATTCATTTAAGATCATTTTCACTTTTCGACGATCCTCATCACTTTCTGCTAGGTCAAGTATATTGTTGTAATTCGAACGATCCATTGCGTAAATCAAATCGAATTCTTGAAAATCGTTTTTAGAAAACTGGCGAGCTCGTAAAAAGTCGATTGGATAACCATTTTCTTCAGCTGTAGCCTGCATTCTTCTGTCCGGTGATTCTCCAACGTGGTGACCAGAAGTTCCTGCTGAATCGACTGTTACATCTAATCCTTCACGCTCCACTTTTGCTCTTAACAGACCATCAGCCAATGGAGATCGACAAATATTTCCTAAACAAACCATTAATATTTTCATGGTGTAAAGGTAGTTAAAGCAGCTTTTATCTAATTCTCAAAACTCAAATATTCGATGAAAAATACCTTTCACCAATAAATTGACCTAGTTTGCTCATTAATTAGGGAAAGTTCACATTTTTTTAACGAAGACTATCCAACCAAATTCATTTTCAGCCGTTTATAAAGTACAAACCTGTTAATCAATCGCCATGAGACAGTTAAAAATCACAAAACAAGTAACCAATAGAGAAACAGCTTCTCTGGATAAGTATTTACAAGAAATCGGACGTGTAGACCTGATCACAGCTCAAGAAGAGGTGGAATTAGCAAAGCGCATTCGTGAAGGTGATAAAGTTGCATTGGAGAAGTTAACCAAGGCTAATTTGCGATTTGTTGTTTCGGTTGCAAAGCAATATCAAAACCAAGGAATGTCACTTCCGGATTTAATTAATGAAGGAAATGTTGGTTTGATCAAGGCGGCGGAAAGGTTTGATGAAACGAGAGGGTTTAAGTTCATTTCTTATGCCGTTTGGTGGATTCGTCAATCGATATTACAGGCGTTGGCTGAGCAGGCAAGAATTGTGCGATTACCATTGAATAAAATTGGAACGATTAATAAAATCAACAGAGCATTTTCAGAGTTGGAACAGCAATTAGAGCGTCCACCTTCGGCTGAGGAAATGGCCGATTTTCTGGATTGTTCTGTAGAAGACGTTCGCCAGTCCATCAACAATACGGGCCGCCATGTAAGTATGGATGCTCCATTGGTGGAAGGCGACGAGTCATCTTCTTCAATGTATGATGTCTTGCCAAACGATTCGTTACCTGGTCCTGAAAAGAACTTGGTGATTGAGTCACTACGAAAAGACATTGAGCGCTCACTTTCTACTTTAACAAGTAGAGAAGGGGATGTGGTTCGACTTTATTTTGGGTTGAATGGCATTAGTCCGCTGACTCTAGAAGAAATTGGAGAGCGTTTTGAATTGACACGTGAAAGAGTTCGTCAAATCAAAGAAAAGGCAATTCGTCGTTTGAAGCATACATCAAGAAGTCGTTCACTTAGAACTTACTTGGGTTAAGCCGGATCTACGTCAATTACAATTCTGATCGATTTGTTCTGCGGTTTACTGTAGAAATCGTCGATAAGTTGTTGTAATTTTTCTTTCACTCTTTTGTCACTTGCATCTCGTTCTATTTTCAAGATGATTTGCTTCATGTAGAGATTGTGAACACGTTTCACGATAGGATATTCTGGTCCTAATACTCTTTCTTTAAAAACTGACTTAAGTGAATCTGCTAATTGTTGACTTGATGCAATTATCAAGTTTTCGTCACGATGTTTGAGCGTAATCTGAATGATTTTGAAAAACGGTGGATAGAAATAATTCTTCCGTTCGATAATTTCACTTTTGTAAAATCCGATGTAGTCGTGCTCGATTACTTTTTGAATTACCCAATGATCTGGATCTCCAGTTTGAAGAATTACTTTACCGCGTTTTTTTCTTCTTCCCGATCTACCGGCAACTTGCGTCATCAACTGAAAGGAACGTTCAAAGGCACGGAAATCAGCTCGGTTTAACAACATGTCTGCATCCAGAATTCCAACTAAGTTGACGTTATCGAAATCTAATCCCTTCGAAACCATTTGTGTTCCAATCAGGATATCAATCTGTCCAGAATCAAACTCGCCTAAAATATTCGAGTAGGCATTTTTCGATCTGGTAGTATCTAAATCCAGACGTTTGATGGTTTTATCGGGGAACATCACCTGAAGTTCGTCTTCAATTTTCTCCGTTCCGAATCCCAACATTTTAATGCGATTACTTCCACAAGCAGAGCACGTTCCAACAGGTGGAATGGAATAACCACAATAATGACATTTGAGACTATTCGTGTGCTTGTGATAAGTTAGTGAAACATCACAGTTTTTGCATTGAGGCGTCCAATTACAAATTTCACACATCCAAAGCGGTGTGTATCCTCTTCTGTTTTGGAACAAAATCACTTGCTCTCCTTCATTCAAAGCCTCTCGAACATGATCAATTAAAAACGAACTAAAATGCGATTGCATGCTCTTTTGCTTTCGTTCTTTTCGCACATTCGCGCATTGAATTTCAGGAAGCATCAATCCACCAAAACGTTCGGTAAGAGATACCATTTTATACTTTCCAACTTCAGCGTTGTAGAAGCTTTCCATTGAGGGAGTAGCAGAACCCAATAAAATTTTCGATCCATGCAGGTGACTTAAAACGATGGCACAATCTCTTGCATTGTATCTCGGAGAAGGATCATACTGCTTGAACGAAGATTCGTGTTCTTCATCTACAATTACTAATCCCAAATCTTGGAACGGTAAGAAAACGGATGATCGCGCACCGAGAATAATTCGGAAACGATCTGGATCATTATTTAAAACATGGTTCCAGATTTCAACCCGTTCATTCTGATTAAACTTCGAATGATAAACGCCGATTTGCTCTCCAAAATAGGTAGATAAACGTTGAATCAACTGTGTAGTCAATGCAATTTCTGGCAATAAGAACAAAACTTGTTTTCCTAAATCTAATTGTTCTTGAATCAACTGAACATAAATCTCCGTTTTTCCAGAACCAGTCACTCCATGTAATAGAACTACTTTATTTTCTTCAAACCCTTGATTGACTTCCGTTAGTGCTTTTTGCTGGAAATCGGACAGTTCTTTAAATTCAGAATCTGCTTCATCGAAATCATCAAAACGAGAGACTTCAAATCGCTCTTGTAACACAATTCCATTTTTTTCTAGCGTATTCAAAGAAGATTGAGAAACACCACCGTCGATTAATTCCTTTCGAAGAATTGGTGTCATGCTACCATCCGAATAATTTCCGTGGTGAATCATTGCTAGAAGGCAGTCGAGTTGCTTTTCTTTTCGTGTATCAAGATCAAATTCAGCAATAAGTGCATTTAATTTTTCTTCATAAAGGTACTCTGGATGCAGCGTAACATAAATAGCCGTTTTTGGTGTGAATTTATCATTCAGTTCCTCTAACGAAATCACTGCTTTTTTATCAATTAAGGCCTTAATAATTGGCTGGACAGTTTTAATTCCAATGAGCTCACTTATATCTTTTAGATCGAGTGCATCACGCACATCCAATGCCATAACAATGGTTTGTTCTCGTTCCGTTAGAAATTTAGGATCTATTGTGTAGTCAGGATGTAGAACAATCTTCGTTTCGCTGGCCAACTTAAAATTTGCTGGTAAAGCAGCATTCATTACATCACCAATTGGCGCCATATAATAGGATGAAATCCACTTCCAGAATTTATATTGGCGACCTGTAATTATCGGTCGTTCATCAAGTAGATGTTCAATATATTTTGATTGATATTCTTGCGGAACCTCTTCGTGAACACGTGTGATAATACCGGTAATTAATTTACTTCTTCCAAACGGAACAACAACTCTTGCACCATTAAACACGAGATCGTTGAGCTCGAATGGAACTCGATAGGTAAATTCATTTCGAATTGGAACCGGGAGAATGACATCGACGAAAAGTGTTTTCCTTTCAGACATAATCTAAAGGTAGCAGATCATTCTCAAATATGAAGTACTATTTCAGATTAATTACAATAGTAAGTTTCTACGTTATCAGCAGGGTGGTCACTACAGAATAAATAAGAACCAGTGATTGGTCCAATACATAATTCTGATGTACTTTTTTTGTCTAAAATTCTTACGAATGGTTGAGTCCCAATGTAAGATGGTTTATTGTAAGTTACCGTAGTTCTTCCCGAGAAAATACCAACTACCGGATGATCGTTCGTCGCAGTCAAATTTGTGAAAGTCGGCTTATTTTGAGCGAGAGAACTAGTTGGTTCGTTCACCAAGATATAGTTGTACAAATCCTGAGAACCGCCTGTCAAGATAACATCAATCGATGTAATATTTCTTCGATCCACTAATGGATCACCACCTTCACATGCATTTCTAACTAAATTGTAGAATGTTTGACCCGATGCAGTAAAGTTCATTGCCTCATTTGGTTTATTTGGATCAGCTGGAACCTCTCCAAGTTCCCAATTGAACGATTTATTCTCGTAAACACCATTGATTCTTTCTCTATAGTTAACGCGTAAAGTTGCATTAATAATTGCAGCTGTACCCGTTGTTATTTGGAAAAAATCTGATACATACTCACCTGGATCATCACTAAATGTAAAACGGAAACCTTGTCCTTGTACATCTGTAGAAGAGAGATTGGTCACTAATTTAGTTTCACCATTAACTTCAAACTCTCCACCATTCACAACGATGTTTAAATGGTAAGTTGCAGAACCGTCTAAAGGTTGATTTGAAGGAGTAGTAAAGAAATATAATTTTTGAGTTGGCGCGAAGAAAACACCAGTTTCATCTTTGTTATCGACTGTTGTGTCCATTAAAGTCCATACTCGATTTAAACCACCGACCTCTGTTACAGTTGCGATTACACTTTCAAAATAATTTGAATCTGGAATCTGTGCAATCTCTAGTGAGTTACCTGGTCCGATAAAAGCACGATTAATTTTTATCATGTGGACATCCTCAGATGGGTCAAGTAATCCGTAAACTATGGCTGTTTCTGTGAAATCACCTGATAATTCAACTTCTTCATTACACGATTGTGTAGTGATAATTCCAACAAAGGCGAGGATAAAAATTAATAGTTTTTTCATGTTTTCAAGAGTATCGTTCAAAGTTATGAAATAATTTGACTGTATTATCTCATCAAACTCAATAGAACTAACGTTTAAATCAATGCTTTAGTCTTTCACCTTGTTTAATCCCATTGCACTAAGCATCCAATTTGGAAGGTGTTTACCTGGTTTTCTATTTTTAAGGTGGATATACCAACCTAACTTTTTCATTACAGGAACCTTGTGTGTTTCAACAAATTCTATCCAAGCACCATCAGGATCTTCAATATAAGAGAAACGCCCACCTGCTTCACCCATATCAAAAGTATTTGAACTGTCAACGGTGAAAGGGAAACCTTTTGCTTCACATTCTTGCTTGAGAATATCCATTCCTTGCACATCGAAACATAAGTGAATGAATCCCCAGTCTCCCCAGAATCGGTTTTCGAAGATTTTTTTGCAATCAGCTCGATCTATAGATTGAATTAATTCAATTTTAGTCGGTCCTAATAATTTTGCAAATGGACCTTTTCTAGGAGCTTTGTGAGAAAGTAAAACGCGTCTAAATTTACCTTTACCTCCAGGAAGGTGTGCAAGATCTTCAAACTGGCCTGTTTCATCATATTCCACAGTTTCATACCCCAAAATATCTTGATATAAAACTAATGATCGTTCGATATCACTCACACCAATCATAGATCCAGCTACGGTTCCGCAAAAAGAAGGGTGTTTAGTGTCCTTGAACCAGCCATCTCCTTCAACAATATGGAAAATGTTTCCATTTGGATCTTTTACTAAGAAGGACGGACTACCGTTTGGTGCTTTTGATAATTCACCAATGATTTCAGCTCCATTATCTTTAAAGTACGTGTATGATTTTGCAACATCGCGCGATTTAATTCGGCATGCGTACAAACCATAATCTCCCAACTGGACTTCAAACGTTGGTTTTTCAGTATTTCTTGAGGTAAATTGCCAGATTTCGAATCCTCCTCCGCCATCCATGCTAAGAGCAAGTGTAGCTGTTCTTGAATGTACTTGATCTCCAGTATAGCGAATCATTAAAGGGGCATCTGCTGCTTCTTCAAATACGCGCACATTCGCTCCAAAAAATTTACGATACCATTTCCAGATTTCTTGAACGTTAGGAACTCCAATTCCCATTTGCTGTATTCCACAGATGATTTTCTCCATAATTCGATTTTACTGGAGGCAAATATACAATTCCCTAGCGGATTGCACGCTCGTTAAAGAGGACATATCCAAAGCTAATTTGAAAAGATAATGGAGTCTCCTGCTTTGGGTAGTAATTTAATGTTGTTCTTATTGGACCTAAGAAACTATGATAAATTGCTGATGCAGAGGCAATATATGTTTCACCCGTAAAATATGGTGAGTGCACGAGCGACCCATATTGATCGATTACAACTCTGATGATTGGTTGATACAAGTATGCATCAAGGCGGAAATCAAGATTTTTACGAGGAGAGTAAATAAAATTTGTTCCAAGACTGATGAACTGAGGAGCTCTATACTCAGGAAGGAAAGTAGTCATTGCATCAGGAATGAGTGAGAACTCATCGAGGGATAGCATCGTTGCTGTGTAGTTTGCAAAGAATTTCTGACTGCTGAAAACTGTTTTTCCGTGCAATCCAAGATGAAATTTTGGGCGATCTACTATAAACGTTTGATAATCGAGTCCTAAGTTTACCCATGTATGTCTTTTATTGATTTCGAAGTTCTGGAAAGAGGTCGATCCAGGAACACTGTGTTCGTCTCCAATAATTAATCGTGCATCAAACGTTACTTTATGTCCACTCGATGCAAATTGTTTACGATTCAACGAGTTTTGGCTGAATCTAAACTTCAATGATACTCCGTCGAACTCAGTTAAATCTGCTGTATCCTTGTTTGTGAATGCATTTTGATAATACCTGTCCTCTAACTGAAAATAGCGGGCATCAATTTCACTTTTTGTCGTATTGCCAATTGGAAATCGCATTGTAAGTCCACTATAAATTTCTTCTTGTACTAAGTAGGAAGGTTGCACATCTTCAAAGAAAGTAGCAAAACTTCTGAAGTAATCCCATCGATTTAAAGTAAGATATCCTGTTGTTGAAATGGGAAAAACAGCGGGTAATTCCAACGTAAAATCTCCTTTTGCAGAACCGTAAAATTTACCGAAGTACGATTCCACATGAGATTTTGTAAGTACGCGTCCAATCGTTTGATAAGTCACTCCAAGGTAACCCGTATTTACTGGTCGTGAAGAAATATGTCCACCAACATCTACCTTGAATTCTTTAGCTTTTGAAACTTTAATTTCGAGGTTGTATGTGCTATCTTTCTTTTTTTCTAATGTTGGATATATAAAATCGATTTGAGGAACGGCATACAGGCGATAATAACGTCTTTCGATGTCTTCTAACGTTAAAAATTCATCTTTTTTTGATTTGATCAATGACAATCTTGTAAACCTCAGCTCTTCGTTTCCTGTGCTCGTAGAAACCGAAGTGATAATAGGCTCGTGAATAGTTTTTTTGAAAGCAGCCCTTTTTTTTGCCCTTTCCTCTTGTGTAATTGAGGATTGAATATTGACCTTTATCGAGTCGATCATTTTCATTGCCGTGCGATAACCATCATCAATTGCCTCCTTCGCTCGAGAGAAATCGAATGTTTGGACTTCTGTTTCGGGTTCAATTATTACTCCTGCTTCACATGGTAGGCTGAAGTCAGAATAGGTCACCAACATATTGGTAATTTGACTAATTAAATTATTCTCATCTGGTGGATCGGCATTGTAAGAAACATTACTTCCGATAATGAAGTCGGGATTGAAGTCTGCATACATGACGTCGGCAGGGAAGTTATTGTAGAGCCCACCATCAAACAATAAAACATCATCTATTCTGGTAGGTTTGATGTAAAAAGGAAATGTCATTGAAGCTCGAACCGCCGCGTTTAAGTTTCCACTGCCAAAAATTACGCTTTCCTTTTTTACGATATCAGCAGCAACACATCTAAAAGGGACGTAAAGACTATCAAAATTGTAATCCTTGTTAGCTCCAACAGTTCCCAGAAACTTTAACATTTCAAAATCTAAATAGGCAGATGAATTAAAGTTAGTAGGAAGTGATTTTCTGAAAAGGCTATCTTTCGCAAAGGCAAGACTGATCATACTCGCGTCAGGTGCATTTTCACGAAACAAAAAATGTTGATCAGGTTTAAGTCCACCAGTTGACATGATTTGGAAGTCCTCACTTAATACATAAGCTTCTATTTCTGCGGGACTGAATCCAGCGGCATACATACTTCCAACCAAAGCACCTGCAGATGTCCCCGTGATATAGTCAATTGGGATGTTGTTTTCTTCAAGAGCTTTAAGCACTCCTATGTGCGCAAGGCCTGTTGCACCTCCTCCACTAAGGACAAGTCCAACTCGTTGTTGACCGAAACTAAAGTTCAATGCAAACAAACAAATAACAAGGAGATGTAGCGGTTTTGGTGCCAAATTCGTTCTTTTGTACAAAAATAAGAGATTTATCTCTTCAAAAACAGATTGCAATGTCGGAAGATAAAAAAGGAATGCGCATCACTCTTAAAACATTTTATGGTCTTGAAGAAGTGCTAGCGGAAGAGTTAGTTGAGTTAGGATTTAAAAAACCGACATTATTAAATCGAGCGGTACAGATTGAAGGATCTTGGAAAGATGTATACTTTCTTAATCTCCATGTTCGTTGTGCAATCTCAGTTTTAGTGGAAATTGATCGATTTAAGATTAGAAACGAAGACGAGCTGTACAAGAAAGCTTCTCGTGTGAAATGGACAGAATATTTTGATGTTAAAAAGTCATTTGCAATAAAAGGAGCTGTATTTTCTGATTTTTTCCGTCACTCGCAATTTCCGTTTCTATTGGTAAAAGACGCACTTGTCGATTCTTTTAGAAAGGAAGTCGGTGAGCGACCAAATGTCAATGTGAAGAGTCCACAAGTTGTATTTGATTTATATATCAACAATGATGTTGTAACGATTTCCTTGAATACTAGTGGCGCACCCTTATTCCAAAGGGGTTACCGTCAGGCGGTTGGTGTTGCTCCGTTAAATGAAGTTGTGGCTGCAGGACTAATTAGAATGTCTGGTTGGGATAAAAAATCCAATTTCGTTGATCCATTTTGTGGTTCAGGGACCTTGCTGATTGAGGCCGCATTGATGGCAGCGGGACTTCCACCAGCTTTGGAAAGACATCACTTTGCATTCAAAAATTTTGCAAACTTTGATGCTGAGCTTTGGGAAAGCCTATTGGCAGAGGTTCCAAAACGAATTACAGAACTACCTTGTACTATTGTTGGATCTGATGTTAGTGCTGAAATGGTCACTAAAACGAGAAGAAACCTGAGGGGGTTACCAATTGGTCGTTTTGTTGAAACAAATGTTCAAGGTTTCGATGAAATGAGACCGCCTGAAGGAAAAGGAGTTATGATTTCCAATCCACCTTATGGAGAGAGAATGGGAGAAGAGATTGATGAATTGTATGAGGGAATTGGGGATTGGATGAAGGCAAATATGGCTGGCTATAATTGCTGGATTTTATCGTCTAATTTCACGGCTTTCAAGCATGTTGGACTAAAGCCAGATAAGAAAGTTCGAGTTTTCAATGGTGATTTAGAATGTAGTTTTAGAAAGTATTCGATCTACGAAGGATCTAAAAAAGCGAAATATCAACAAGAGGATTAAAAAAAAGCCGCTTCATTTGAAGCGGCTTTTTTTATTGTTTCACTATGCGCTTGGTACCTATGAATTTTTCTTCATAGAATAATTTTACCAAATAATATCCTGATTCACCATCTACTTGGAATTGATCTCCCGTCTTCAATTGATCATATTGTGAGACTATTTGCCCTAGAGCATCATAAATTTGAATATCGATAAAATCAACTTTACCATCAAGGTGGAGTACTACTTTGCCCGAAGTTGGATTAGGTGCAAATTCGATTAAACTGCTGTTCAATTCGTCGATACCAATCGTGGATACTAAATGGCAATCAGAAGTGTCTGTGCATCCATTCAACTCTACTATTACAGCATAGTTTCCGTTAACTGTCGCAGTGAAAGATTGATTTGTTTCTCCAGCAATTGGACTGAATCCATTGTCACAATCTAACCATTGATAGTTTGCCCCAATCATATTTGACTCAAGAAGCTCATTGGTTTGAGTGACTGTATTATCAATGGATGATATAGTCAAGTTCAATGTTGCTGTTGAATCACATCCAGCTGCGTTTGTTAAAGTCGCCGTGAATGTTCCAGAAGTCGAATATGTTGTTCCATTCCATGTGTACGATCCACAAGCTGAAACAGACTCGCTTCCAGATGTCGGCTGATTGATCGTTAAGTTCAATGTTGCTGTTGAATCACACCCCGCTGCGTTTGTTAAAGTCGCCGTGTACGTTCCAGAAGTTGAATATGTTGTTCCATTCCATGTATACGATCCACAAGCTGAAACAGACTCACTTCCTGATGTTGGTTGACCAATCGTCAAGTTCAATGTCGCTGTTGAATCACACCCCGCTGCGTTTGTTAAAGTCGCCGTGTATGTTCCAGAAGTCGAATATGTTG
>CAXPPC010000001.1:0-228346 GCA_964219255.1 Henriciella pelagia | reverse complement strand
CCTCAAAAGAGCCTTTTGTACGTCGGTATTAACGGTCTTGTTGGACCGATACCTCCTCTTCGGTTGCTCTTGAATCGCAACCTCTGGTGGGAGAGTATCCCGATAGTTATCGGGACAACGCCACTTTTAAGAAACCCTTGCCAGTTTTGGTGAGGGTTTTTTCGTTTATAATCGTTTATTACAGTTCATAATTTGGTTTGCTATCCAACATACTACTGAAACTTCCATAAACCGCGTTAGCACTTCGACAAGCTCAGTATAGCAGGGGAGTAGCTAGTTAACGTGTAACGCGGATGACCCGACCGAAGGGAACGCCCTCAGATTTTTATAGAACTGTATAGAAGAAATAATATGTAGGCTGCTTCAAGTGTCTGATGGATTGATTGAACTGTAATTATTTGGAATTTTTCTCTCTATTAATTTTGTTTCAGATGTATACTTCTACTGTGATTTCGTTCATTTACAAGTTGTTATAGATGAATTTGGTATAGTTTAGCTATTGAGTAGATTTCATAGAGAGTAGTTTTAGAAAAGTAAGGGAGATCATATTCTAACTGAATTGATCTCCTTTTACGACTAACTACCTCTTTAACTTAAACTTAATACTATGAAAATTTTTAGCTTTCTAATGACAGTTACGTGTTCGTTTATTTCGTTTGGACAAGTAACAACAACGGCTTTGTTAGATTTTAATAATGTCGCAACACAAGTATCTGATGGTGGAATATTCTTTAATGATGTAGCTGCAGGACTTGCCAAATACGAAGTACCAAAGGGCTTGGGAGTAAGTACATTATATTCGATGTCATCTTGGTTTGGAGGAGAAGATGTTAATGGACAACTATATCTGGCAGCTCAAACTTATGGTGTAAATGAAGATTATCAACCTGGACCATTAACTACTGATGGTTCAGCTACAGCTGCGCTTCCATCACAATGGCCGCAAACAATTTTTGCTGTTTCAAAAAGTGAAATCGATAATCATATTCAAAATTATTTGAATCCAGGCTATGTTATTCCGCAGTCGTTGTTAGATTGGCCGGCGCATGGTGATGTTAACTTAGGATTCGATTTTTATTTGGCTCCATTTGTAGATGTTAATGGGGATGGGATTTACAATCCTGTAGATGGTGATTATCCTTGTATTAAGGGAGATCGGGCCGTGTATATAATTATGAATGACAAAATGATACATGCGGCTTCAGGAGGCGATCCTATAGGAATTGAATTACACTATATGTTTTACCAATACATCACTAATGACGACATCAATAATACTACGTTTGTCGATTTAAAACTAATCAATCGAAGTACGCGAACTTTATATGATTTTAAATATTCAACTTTTGCTGATACTGATATCGGTCACTACGGAGATGATTATATTGGATCAGATAGTTCCCGTCATTTGATGTATGCATATAATGCCGATAATTTTGATGAATCTGGCAGTGGATCATTCGGGTATGGAGCTAATCCTCCTGCATTCGGAATAATGTCTCTATCGCATCCGTTATCTTCAGCGTTGAATGTAACACCTCCTTCTACGCTTTCGCAATACTGGTATGCTATGAATGGATTGGACGCTTCAGGACAACCGTTTATCGAACCAGGAAGTAATAATGTTGTCAGTTATTTATACAATGGGAATCCAGAGCAAGGTACAGGTAGTACTGAAGTCCTTCACTCTAACATTCCCGGTGATAGAAGAATGATTATGAGTATTGATGTCGGTCAAATTGCACCATTTCAAGAAGAGGATTTCACTATGGCTTTGATCTACAATCAAGGATCCGATAACATAAATAGTGTTGGAGGTTTGATTAATGTGGCTGATAACGTACAGTCTTTTTACAATGGAATATCAGTTGACTGCTTTGATGAGAGTACTGCGACAATTGATGAATTAAACCATGAACCTTTGTTCTCTATTAGTCCGAACCCATCAAATGGAGCATTTAAAATAGAATTTAGTTCTATTAACGCTTCCGGAAATATTAAAGTCTTAGACATGACGGGCAGAGAAGTGTATGCCTCTCAAACATCAAATCTTCAATCAATTGAAATCGAAATTCTACAACCCGCAGGTGTTTACTTATTCGTATTCGAAACGACGTCTGGTATTCAGACCGAACGAATAATTATTGAATAAGTCAACCCGATAGAAAAGCAAAAGCCACCTCAGAACGAGGTGGCTTCCAACTTTGAATCTGATTTTCACACTAGAATTTCAAAGTTACACGTGCCATATAATTTCTTCCTGCTTGTGGATAGTAAAAGTTCTCTACAGTTCTTTCACCTCCATAAATATATCCCCAAGTGTAACCATTATTTTCATATAAAGCATCAAAAAGATTATTTATTTGTGCTCCAAGAATGATTTCGCTAAACACCTTAGTCTTAATGGTGTAGCGAATGTTCAGGTTACTGAAGAAATAAGCGTCTAACTTTCTAGTCGCTGTTGAAGTATTATCCAGATACTGATCTCCTACATATTTTCCAACTAAGTTGATTTCAAGCCCTTTCACAGGCTCGTATCCAATTCCAGCCGCAGCAATTATGTTTGGTGAGAATGCTAAATCTGTATTCGAATGTGCAATGGTATCTTGTCCACCGATATCGTAGTTATCAATAAACTCATTGAAAGCAATTACTTTGTTCTGCGACAGTGCAATGTTTCCAGAGATACTTAAATTACGAAGAATGTTATATCCAGCTTCGATCTCAATTCCTGCGCGGTAACTATCTTCTACGTTCGTTCTTGTGTATCCACCAACATCGTTAATTTGTCCTGTAAGAATTAACTGATTTTTATAGTTCATGAAATATCCATTCACATTCGTAAATAAACGAACGCCTTTGTAACGGTATCCTGCCTCGAAATCCATTAATTGCTCTGGAACTGGTCGATTTTCAGGGGTACTTTCTCTAAAGTCTCTTCGAACGGGTTCGCGATTAGCAATAGCAACAGAAGCATACAAATTGTTTTTCGAATTGAAGTCGTACATCAAACCTGCTTTCGGATTTAGGAAAGTGTAGTTTACATCTTGCGTTACTTCTTCCAGTGATCCTGAAACGTCATCAATTCCCAAGAAGCTGTAATCAATCATGCGGACTTGCACATCACCATAGAAAGTGAATTTACGATACTTGTACTTTCCCTTTACGTAAGAATGAAACTCTGTTTTAATTCCGTCATTGTCGTAATAGCGATCGCGAATTTCACTGTTCGAAGCGAATTCTGCCCAAATAACTTCTCCATAGTGAGCTCCAGTGTACTGATTTCCACCACCACCGAAGTTCAGTTCCAAGGCTTTGTGTTTGTAATTCAACGTGAAAATTCCACCATAGAAATGATTGTCCAACCATCTTCTGCGAATTAAATCAGTTGTTGTGATCGTGTCTGTTGAAATAATCAGCGGATCAAATCCATACGTGTCGAAATCATCATCTGCGCGATATTGTTCGTAGTAACCAGCTCCACGCGTGTAGTGTCCAGTCAATTGAAGGGCTAATTTGTGATTGAATCGGTGGTTGAACAATAATTGATAGTGATCTTGCTTGTAATTATCTACTTCGTTTTCATACGTGTAGTAGTTATACGTTCTTCCCGAATTCAACAGGTTTTCTCTGTCTTCTCCGAAGATGTAATTTCGATCGGCATAAGCGATAATTTCAGCTTCGTTTCCGTTGATTACAGATTCTGGTGTTCCATACCAAGCTTGATACGTCACTTCTTTTCCACTGAAAATATTCGCTCGCAAACTGCTTTTCTTTCCTAACCACGCTCCCGAAACATAGAACGATTTCAAGTCTGCCGAAGCGCGATCGATGTAACCATCCGATTTAATGCTCGAAAGGCGAGTGTCAACTGTAAATTTATTGTTGATTAATCCAGTTCCTGCACTTACCGTATTGCGAAGTGTCCCGAAAGATCCAACAGAATTGTCAAGAACACCGTAGGCTTTTCGGTTGACTTTATTGGTATTCACATTGATCGATGCTCCAAATGCTGTTGATCCATTCGCTGATGTTCCAACTCCTCGTTGAACTTGAATTTCATCGACAGACGAAGTAAAATCGGGCATGTTTACCCAGAATACGCCGTGCGACTCAGCATCGTTTAAAGGAACTCCATTCACTGTCACATTTGTGCGCGTTGGGTCGACACCACGAATTCTTAATCCCGTGTAACCAACTCCGGCTCCAGCATCAGAAGTTACAACTGCCGATGGAGTGAAACGCAACATGTAAGGTAAATCCTGACCGTAATTTTCCTTTTCTAAATCTTCTTTCGAAAGGTTCTGATACGTGGTTGGTGTCTTGTCATCCGCGATAATCGCTGTAACTTGAACTTCTTGAATCAACTGTGCATCTGGAACCAGCTTAATTTTTAAGTCGGCAGATGAATTAGCGGCATCCAACGTCACCAATTGTTGATAGTTCTCATAACCTTCAAAATCGACAGAAATGGAATAAACGCCATTCGGCAAATTGGTAAACTTAAACGTTCCCGCTTCGTCCGTTCGAGTTTTGAGGTTGGTCGAAAGTACTTCGACTTTGGCATAGTAAAGTGGACCGTCATTTCCGGTTACTGTACCTTGCAATTTGTTTTGTGAAAATGCGACCAGCGGCATGAAAAACGCCAGGCCACAGATCATAGAAATCATTCTTGTTTTCATTTTAAAAAACGTTTACAAGAACAAGGGGCTAATTCTCTGTGTTAATAATTAGCTTTCAGTCACTTCCCTGCGCAGGCATTATCCTGATCAGGTCAATGGGTATAATCTCAGCCCTCTCGAGCACCCCTTAGAGACGGCGCAAAAGTACGACATTAATTTTATTGACAAGAAATTCAGATGTTTTTTTGAGCGGACTATTCCGTCTTCAACTGCTAGTTGGCTGGTAAAAAGTAGTGTTAGCTAGGCAAAAAAGTAGCTTCTGTTGGCGCTCTTTTCTGCAAGCACCACTCACTTTTTTCTGCACCAAGCTATCCGTTTACGCCGGGCCGCAAAAGTTCTTTACTCTAGTAATAGCGCTTGGATCGCAGAAATGGCTTGTTGAAGTCGGTCTTTTTCAGTTCCCTTAATGACCACAAATGGTTTTTTTAATCGTGTAAGCTGGTCGACATAGATCTCGAATAGTTTTTCTCTATCCTCTGGGTGCTCCCGTAATTCATCTTCTTCCCATGGAATGTCAGGTGAACACAAAAGATGTAAATCGAAATAGTTCGCTTTTACTTGTTCATGAATGAATTCAGAGCAATTACCGTATTTGTATTTCGACCACACTTTCATTACTACAAAATCGGTGTCTACAATTTGAAGTGGAGCAGTGCTCGCTGAAATTGATTTCAAGTGACCTTCTGTAATTTGATCTAAATCGTCTTGGTTGTACGGTCGACTCAGTGACAAAAGATATTCTCTCGCAAATTCTGGAATAAATGGTGCACTAAAATGCCTAGCTAAAGCTTCAGCTAAAGTTGTCTTACCACACGATTCCGGTCCTGTAACTGCAATTCGAATCATGACTGCTGGGCTTTATACATTTTCAACCAATTCCAAAATCCAACTACGGCGATAAAGGTGAACAACAAATAGAGCAGCGAAGAAAGTTGGAGTCCCCGTTGGAAATACAGATAGACTCCTACCAAATCAATAATAATCCAATAAATCCAGTTTTCTAGTACTTTATGAATGACCATAAAGGTTGCTGCGAGACTAAATATGGTTGTGAACGCATCAATGTAGGGATTTGCCTGATTGGTGTAATAATCAAAAGCGAATCCTAGTCCAAAAGAAATAGCGCCACTAACACCGATATTTATTAAATGTTTATTGAGCGACCATAAACGAATATCAGATCCCGACTTTACTGTTTGTTCGTCTAGTAAATCTGTACTTGTTGGTGCTTCAGATTTTTTCCAGGAAACCCATCCCATAACTGCAGTGGCGACGTAAAATAGTTGGAGCCCGCTTTCAATATATAGTTGACTATCAATACAAAGATAAACGTACAGTCCAGCAGATATAAATGCAAACAACCAACAAATTTGCTTTTTAAGAGCAGCAAAAATGACGTACAGAAGACCAGTGATTACGGCTATCCATTCAACAGCACTTGTTTCAATAATTCCGGCAATCACACTTTCTATAAAACTTGATTCAGTTACCTCCATTCTCCTTATATTCATGCCAAAAGTAAACATTCAATCGGAATACAAATCTTTCTTTTTGAAAGTAAGACCAAATGGAACAGTTGAACATTTTAGAGTATTACGCTAAAACTTCGGGAAGTTTTCTTCATGCGAGAGGTCCAATCGCTACGAATAAACTGATTGATTTTCTTGAAGTTAAATCAGGTGATAAAATCTTAGAGTTTGGGTGTGGAACTGGAGCAACATTGGTAAGAATTGCTACAAACTTTAGTCAAGTAGAATTGGTTGGCATTGATCTTTCGAAGGACATGCTGGATTCTGCAAAGAAAAGAGTAAAGTTTTCAAATCTTTCAGGAAAAGTGTCACTTCGTCGAGTTAAAGAAGTTGAAAGACTCCCATTTGAAGACGATACATTTGATAAAGTTTATGTTGAATCAGTTCTAGGTATTCAAGAAAATTCATCCCTTCTGAATTCCATTACGGAAATCAAACGTGTTTTGAAGAAAGGAGGCAAACTGGTTATGAATGAAACACTCTGGTACGACAATTTTCCTGCTAATAGAGCGAGAGATATTAATAAAGCGTGCATTGAAAAGTTTGGTATAATTCAAGCTAATAGTGATTATGGTTATGTGGCTGAATGGAAAGGCCTCTTTGAAGAGTTTGGTTTTAAATTAGAAAAAAGTATTTCTGTTGATCAAATTTCAGATAGTGAGGATTCAAAATTGAAAGCGAATTGGCGTTCAAACTTGATAACTTTCTTCGGTAAAATTAATAGAAAGCTCTCTTATCGATTATCTGCAGCAAGAAAGAGACATGAAAAAGAAATGTCCAAAATCATTGAGGTAGAAGATAAAATAATGGAGGGAACTATTTTTCAATTTCGTTTAACTGATTTAAATTGATTAATTTGTTGTTATGAAAGCACTTATCATACTCGTCATTTTTCTTTTCGGCTGGACGTGTTTTGCACAGAAAAATGCGGTAGATTCCGCTAAAGATCCACTTCCAAAAATCTGGTTAGAGTGCGATGAAACGATATTTGATGAGCAGGGAATCCCGAAAACGAATGTTATCCTGTTTATTGAAGGTCAAGATTCCAGAATCGTTGGTGAAACAACAGGTTGTGATCAAATTGATCAAGAAGATTTTGAAAATTTCGATATACCAGCAAATGCATTAAGTGGACTTGGTGGTTGGTTTGCAGGAGCAGGTGATTATTATTATGTAGTGTACGATCAGAAAAAGAATGCCGTTAGAATTTTTCACGGATGGCAAGATGAACTTCAAGCTGATGATGGCTACCACTGGGAAATCCACAAGACAATTCGATTATAACTAAAAAACCCAACTCAAAAGAGCTGGGTTTACTATATAGAGTGGGTTTATATTATTTCTTTACGGCGTCAACTACAGCTTTGAAAGCCTCAGGGTGATTCATCGCTAAATCTGCAAGAACCTTACGATTTAACTCCATATCACTCTTGTTAACAAGTCCCATAAATTGAGAGTAGCTCATTCCGTTTTGACGTGCACCTGCGTTAATACGCGTAATCCACAATGAACGGAAGTTTCTCTTCTTTTGTTTACGTCCTTCGTATGCGTAAACCCACCCTTTTTCAACGGCGTTTTTCGCAACAGTCCAAACGTTCTTTCTTCTTCCAAAGTATCCTTTGGCATGCTTCATTACGCTCTTACGACGCGCTTTCGAAGCAACATGATTTACTGATCTTGGCATAAATTTTTGTTTTTTGATATAAAGTGCTTCACTTTTTCAGAAGGCTTTGGTACTCAATATCGGGTTAACTAATTAAAACCTGTGTAGCATAATCCACGAGGGATTATTTCATACACAATTGTTGTTTAATGTTCGACTCGTCAGACTTGTTTACAAGACCTGCGTGTGTCAAGTTACGCTTTTGTTTCTTAGTCTTCTTTGTTAAGATGTGACTTTTGTAAGCGTGCTTTCTTTTGATTTTACCGCTTCCAGTGATTGTGAATCGCTTCTTAGCACTGGATTTAGTTTTCATTTTTGGCATCTCTCTAAATATTAATTTACTCTATATAGCTTCTTTCAATGGATGTTACTCCACTAATATCTTATTTTCCTTTCTTAGAGTTGATCATGATAGTCATGCGTTTCCCCTCTAATTTCGGCATTGATTCAACTGTTCCAACATCAGCTAATTCTTGCGCTAATCTCAACAACAAGATCTCACCTCTGTCTTTAAATACAATTGTACGTCCTCTAAAGAATACATAAGCTTTCAACTTACTTCCTTCTTCCAAGAACTTACGAGCGTGTGCTAACTTAAAGTTGAAATCGTGGTCATCTGTATTTGGACCGAAACGAATTTCTTTAATTACAACTTTACTTTGTTTCGCTTTAAGCTCTTTTTGCTTCTTCTTTTGGTTATACAAGAACTTTTTATAGTCCATGATTTTACAAACCGGCGGATCAGCTTTTGGAGAAATTTCAACTAAGTCAAGTTCTTCTGCTTCAGCAAGTTTTAAGGCTTCAGATGTCGCCATTACTTTTGGCTCTTGGCCATCTCTTACTAGTCGAATTGTACGAGCATA
This sequence comes from Henriciella pelagia, assembly GCA_964219255.1. Taxonomy (GTDB): domain Bacteria; phylum Bacteroidota; class Bacteroidia; order Flavobacteriales_D; family Crocinitomicaceae; genus UBA4466. The sequence continues at coordinate 219,609 of CAXPPC010000001.1, read as the reverse complement.
AATCTTCCCGTTAATTCTGTGCTGTTCAGTTTCTTCTCTTCTTACGAACTTTTTGTTTGGTCTTCTCATTCAGTTTTTAAACGTTTAAAGCTAATTCCTCTTCGATCGATTTGTTTACTATTTCTGCGAATTCCGCGACACTCATCGCACCTAAATCACCATTATTTCTTTGACGTACAGAGACTTGATTATTTTCAACTTCTTTGTCTCCGATGATCAACATAAATGGGATTTTATTGAGCTCCGATTCACGTATCTTCTTACCTACCTTTTCGTTACGATCGTCAACGAATCCGCGAATATCGGAATTATTTAGCAATTGTAAAAGATTTTGAGCGTAATCGTTGTATTTCTCACTAATTGGTAAAATCGCTACTTGGTCAGTTGTTAACCAAAGTGGGAAGTCACCAGCACAGTGTTCTAACAATACAGCAACGAAGCGTTCCATAGATCCAAACGGTGCTCTGTGAATCATTACAGGGCGGTGTTTTTGGTTGTCTGAACCAGTATATTCTAGTTCAAAACGCTCTGGGAGGTTGTAGTCAACTTGGATTGTACCTAGTTGCCACTCGCGACCTAAAGCATCTTCTACCATGAAATCTAACTTCGGTCCGTAGAATGCAGCTTCTCCATATTCCACAACAGTTGGCAATCCTTTCTCTGCAGCTGCTTCGATAATCGCTTGCTCTGCTTTTTCCCAATTCTCATCCTTACCAATATATTTGTCAGGGTTGTTTGGATCACGCAATGAAATCTGAGCTTTAAAATTCTCAAACTTCAATGTTTTAAAGATATAAAGTACAAGATCGATTACTTTCTTAAACTCATCTTTTACTTGCTCTTGTGTACAGAAAATGTGGGCATCATCTTGTGTAAATCCACGCACACGAGTCAAACCATGTAGCTCACCAGATTGCTCATAACGATAAACTGTTCCGAATTCTGCAAATCGAGCTGGTAGATCTTTGTACGATCTTGGTTGCGATTTGAAAATTTCACAGTGGTGTGGACAGTTCATTGGTTTTAATAAGAACTCTTCTCCTTCATCTGGTGTCAAAATCGGTTGGAATGAATCCTCTCCATATTTCGCGTAGTGACCAGAACATACATAAAGTTCTTTACTTCCAATATGTGGAGTAATTACTTGGTCGTATCCAGATTCTCTTTGAGCTTTTTTCAAGAAGTTTTCAAGACGTTCACGCAAGGCAGCTCCTTTTGGTAGCCACAACGGTAAACCTTGTCCAACACGCTGAGAAAAAGTGAATAATTCTAATTCTTTACCTAATTTTCTGTGATCTCTAGCCTTCGCTAGCTCAAGATTTTCAAGGTATTCAGTTAGTTCACTGCTCTTGGGGAAAGTAATCCCATAAATTCGAGTTAACTGCTTATTCTTTTCGTCACCACGCCAATATGCACCAGCAATTGACATCAATTTAACAGCCTTAATATATCCTGTGTGCGGAATATGTGGTCCGCGACATAAATCAGTGAATTCTCCTTGTGTATAGAATGTGATATCTCCATCATTCAAATCTTGAAGCAATTCAATTTTGTATGGATCGTTTTTCTCTTCGAAATAAGCAATTGCATCAGCTTTTGAAATCTCCTGACGGATGTATTCGTTCTTTTGCTTCGCAAGCTCTTTCATCTTTTGTTCTACCTTTTCTAAGTCTTTTTCAGTGATTGTATAATCCATGAAATCGACATCATAATAGAATCCATTTTTGATCGGAGGACCAATCGCTAATTTAATTCCAGGGTAGAAAAATTCTAACGCTTCAGCCATTAAGTGAGCAGATGAGTGCCACATGGTCGACTTACCATCCTTGTCGTTCCAGGTCAATAACTGGAGAGTTGCATTTTCATCAATTGGACGATTTGCATCAATTACCTCACCATTCACTTTGGCGGCAAGAACGTTTCTGGCTAGTCCCTCAGAAATACTTTTCGCGACATCCATCGCAGTTGTTCCTTGTTCGACTTCACGCACAGAACCATCTGGTAGCGTTATTTGAATCATTTTAATTTGTTAAATTTGAATCAGCAAAGATAATGAAAGCAAATCATTTCGAAAGGCTTAGAACCTGCTAACTACATGAATTTTTTTAGTCGACCGTATATTTATCTAACTCCAGCGTTTTGTCTTGGAATTTTATTGGGGGAATCACCTGCAATAATGATGCTTTTGTCGGCTATATTAATGCTACTTTTCATCTCACTTTTTATAATGATTAAAAGGTCAAATTCTACTAGATGGTTAGTTAATTTGAGTTTTGTCGTTGCTTTAATGCTACTTGGACAATTGAGTAGTTCATTTTCCAATAAACAGTCAATTAGTGTTGCGGAATTGGCTCCAGATAAGGAGTTGACAGCTATTATTAAAGTCTTAGAAGTTGATCAACGAGATGTTTTGACCACTAAGCTTCTTTGTGAAACCGTTTCTTTTGTTGGAAATGAGGAGCTGGTTCAACATTCAGAAAAAGTGGTTATTTATACGCATGGTGAAATTGCTCGAGAAAACGATTTACTCCTAGTTCGAACGCGATTTATGCCAATTGAGAACAAAAAAAATCCGGGAGAATTTGATTCAAAAGCATACTGGGCATCAAAGAATGTTTATAGTCTCGGTTTTTTATCACCACATCAAATGATGTTTATTAAATCGGTAGAGGAGTCCATATTAGCGAAATATCGACGATCGATAAATGATTTTCTCCACGGAACTCTTGAAAAGTACTTAAAGGATGATCAATTAGCGGTTGTTAAGGCACTCGTTTTGGGAGATAAATCTCTGTTGACCCCAGAAACAAAAGCTCAGTTTAGTTCAGCTGGAGCAATGCATGTTTTAGCAGTATCTGGTTTACATGTTGGAATTATTCTTGAAATATTAATCTTCATTTTTGGTCGATTTCCACGCATTTTCTCGAGAAATGCCGCTTTGATTATTTCTGTTGGAATAATTTGGATTTACGCGGGAGTAATTGATTTCCCTCCCTCTGTTGTTCGCGCTGGATTCATGTTCTCGCTATTGGTCTTGGGTAGGTTGTTAGGTCGACAAAATATTTCGTTGAATTCTCTGTTTTTTGCTGGATTTGTGATGTTATTGGTTCAGCCACTTTGGCTGTTCGATATCGGGTTTCAATTATCGTTTTTAGCGATGATTGGAATTGTAACACTGTATGATCGAATTCATCAATTCTTTTATGTGAAAAATTGGTTGCTCAATAAAATATGGAGCGTAACCGTAGTTGGGATTTCTGCTCAAGTATTCACCATACCACTAACACTTTATTATTTTCATCAGTTTCCAAATTACTTCATGCTAACAAATGTTGGGATGATGATTTTTGCGGGATTACTTTTGACACTTACTTTAATTTTATTCGCAATAAAGTGGCTTTCAATTTTGGCAAAGGGGCTTGCTATTTTACTCGCCTTTTCGACTGCCATAATGCTGCTTTTTGTTTCGTACATTGATGGATTACCTGGAGCTGTTGCAGAAGGATTTGGAACATCAGTAATTCAAGTTGGGTTAGCATATGTGTTATTAATAGCAGTGGTTGTTTTTAATCAAAAATGGGTAAAAATAGGAGCTGTAATATCTGGAGTACTCTTGATTGGTTGGATTCAGTTTGACCGCTATCAACTTCTCTCGACAAAAGAAGTGCTTCTACTTAACTCTCCTCATTTGGTAATGATGTTCAACAATGGCGGAGAAATTGTTTGTGTTCACAATGCAGCCTACGATCGTGTAAATCGTGTTGAATACTTAGCTGAGGCATATCGAAAATTACATGGAGGAAGTCTGAAGCTGCATGCCTTGAAGTATGGTGAGACAGAAGTGAGTTTTGGTGAAGATGAAAAGTTCATAATCAATCAAATTAGTGATGGTTATCTTATTCGACACAATCTTTCTGATCGAGATTATTTCATACGTAAGGGGTATGAATTTCCCCCTGTGCCAGACGAAAAAGTCATAGATATGGCATTTCATATGGATAACTTCAGATTTAGAAATGCGAGAAATGGTGCTGTTAAATTAGAATTCTAATACTTGGTTAAAATAAAGGTTGAGCGGTTTTGATCAACATTACAAGTTTTCTACTTTTGCCGACATCAAACTCATTATGCTAAGATTTCCTCTAATAATATTTCTTTGTTTTTCGTTGAATGCGTTGTCTCAGCGAACATATTCTGTAGGGAGAATTAAAGCTGATGTTACAATCGACGGAGAACTGAAAGAGGATTTTTGGAATTCGCTTGAGGTTGCAGAGGATTTCACAATTCGGTATCCAAATCCCGGTGAAAAGTCCAGTTTTAATTCGAAAATCAGAGTGGCTTATGATGATGATGCACTGTATTTAGCTGGACAATTTTACGACCGATCTCCTGATTCAGTGAGTTACACCTTGTCACAACGTGATGATTTTGGAAATGGTGATTTCTTTGAAGTTACGATTGACCCTTTTGGTAATAATGTCAATGCCTTCGGGTTTGGGGTTACGGCTGCAGGTGTCGAATGGGATGCCATTCTTTATATAGATGGTGAAGATGTTTCATGGAATGCTGTTTGGAAGAGCGCCACTCAAAAAACTGATTTCGGATGGACAATGGAAATGAGAATTCCTTTTTCGGCAATTCGTTTTCCTAACAAGTCGGTACAAGAGTGGAATGTTAATTTCATTCGGTCTGTTAGAAGAAATAGGGAGGAGTCTTACTGGAGTCCTATTGACCCATCCATTTATGGAAATATTACACAAGCCGGAAGATTAACTGGGTTGACTGGAATTGAAGCGCCAATTCGATTATCGCTCACACCGTACATTACGGGGTATCTCGAGAACTTTAAAGATGAAGTGTCGGGAGAGAGTTTATGGCGCGAGCGTATTAATGGTGGAATGGATTTAAAGTATGGTCTGAATGATGCATTTACGTTGGATATGACCTTAATTCCAGATTTCGGTCAAACTGTTTCGGACAAAAGAATTCTCAATTTGGGACCTTTCGAAGTGAGATATGATGAAAATCGACCATTCTTTCTTGAAGGTACTGATTTGTTCAGCATAGGTGATGTTTTTTACTCTCGTAGAATTGGAGCGCCACCATTCAAAGGAAGAAATGCATTTCAGAATTTAAACGATAGCATAGGTGAGGAGGTAGTGTTAAGTCCCGGAACTGCACCCCTCATAAATGCAACGAAAGTTTCTGGTCGCACTAAATCTGGACTTGGAATTGGTTTCTTTAATGCAATTGAAGGAAGAGCGAATGCAATTATTGAAGATAGCTTAGGTAATCAACGTGAGGTTCGTGTTCATAATCTGTCGAATTACAACGTTTTTGTGTTATCCCAAAATTTAAAAAACAATTCGACAATCTCTTTCGTTAATACGAATGTTACAAGAGAAGGCAATGATCGTGATGCAAATGTAACGGTAGGACAAGCAGAGTTATATTCTAAAGATCGCATGTATCAACTCTTTAATCAGTTCAAATTGTCGAGTATTTTTGAAAATGGAGAAGAGACTTACGGTCACCATCTTGTTTCTCAGGTGAGAAAGGTTTCTGGTTCATGGCGATTTGGATTGCGTTATGAGGAATTAAGTGACACTTATGATCCTAACGACCTGGGCTTTCTTTACAATAATAATTGGCGAGCATATAATGCTGATTTAAGTTATATCGATTTCAATCCGGGTAAGAAGTTTCTTCGAAAGTGGATTGATGCTGGCATTTATTATGAAGAGCTGTATCGACCTAATTTATTTTCATATTTCAATATTTCAGGGTCCTTTGCAGGGACTTTGAGAAACTTTTTGACTCTTGGAGCTAACTCTAACATTAATCCTGTTGGAGAGGTGGATCATTTTGAATCACGGCAATTTGGCCGACCAGTTAAGTTTGGAGAGAATATTACTGTTGGTGGATTTATTTCGAGTGACTATAGTAAGAAGTTTGCACTAGATGTGAGGACGAGTATAAAGCAGTTCATTAATTCTTCGCAAAAAGGGATTAATCTAACAGTGAGTCCGCGTGTTCGATTTTCAGATCGAATTTTTGGTGTTTGGAGTACAGGGCTAAATTATATTGTTCATGATTATGGCTATGTTCGAAAGCTAGACGAAAAGTATGCAGATGATTTGATTCTAGGTTATAGAGATCGAAAAATTGTAGAAAATTCACTCGATTTAGAGTTTATCTTCACAAAGCGTATGGGGATTAATGTGCTCTTCCGTCATTATTGGCAGCAAGTCAGCTATAATTATTTTAAGGAACTTCTGTATAACGGTGATCAAATCGAAAGCAATTATAATCCACTAAATTCTGACGGTTTTTCGCAACATAATACAAGTTATAATGCCTTTACGGTTGATATTAATTATCGCTGGGTGTTTATTCCAGGTAGTGAATTTAGAATAGTGTACAAGAACAATATTTTCGATTCTCAGAGTATACTCTTACCGTCTTATTTCGATACGTTTGAGACTATTTTTAGTCGATCGCAAGTCAATACGATTTCTGCCAAACTGCTTGTATATATCGATGCCATTTATTTTCGCAGAAAAAGCAAAGTTTAGTTAACTGGAAGTACGTCTAAACTGTCAAGTTCGTTAACTGTTAGTGTTGGCGGGAAAATATCATTTTCTAATTTCTGGATAATGTACTTCGCTGTTTTATCTGCAGCTTCTTTTGAAGGGAAGCCAATATTTCCTTGAATAGCAGGAATGTGATCTTGATTTAAAATCAACTTACTACCATCGAAAATTTGATAACCCCAACCAAGGTTTTCTTTGAACTCAACTCGATGAGAAAATCCAGATGATGTTACTACACTTGTTTCTTTCTTTTCAATTGATTCGTCCGTGACTTTTTCTTCTGTACAGCCAATGAGTACTAATCCAACGAAAAATGCAAAGTATTTCATTGAACGAAAATAAGTTTTTCAGAAATTATTTGGTTGCTGTTTTCAAATGAAAGTTGAACAAAATAATTCCCCGCTGGGAGTCCATTACGATTTCCCTCAATACCATTCGAAGTTTCTGTCAACTGAAGAACCGAGGTGATATCTTTTCCTGAAGTGGTAAAGATTTTAATATCATCTATTTTACTTTCAGTGGAAATAGTGAATTTATTTGAAACAGGATTGGGGAATATGCTGACCTCGTTTTGAGTGATTTCTTCAGTCGATAAAACAGGCACGTATGCATACAAGTCATCAAAGAAGATTCCGTTGTATCCGGTTCCAACAAACCCAAATCCTTCAAGTGTAAAAGCAACTCCATTAGAACGACCGGGGCCGGGTAAATCAGCTTTCTGTTCCCATGTATCAGTGAAATAATTGTATTGCCACAAGTCGTTTTTGTAGTTGAAGTTCAGATCTTCTCCTGTACAAATATATCCGTTTGGAAAAATTCCGAATCCTACCGCACCTTTTCTTGGTGTCCCAGGGAAATCAGCTAATTGTGTCCAACTATCTCCTGCTGCATCATATTCCCAGAAATCGTTTCGCATTACACCATCATCTCCCGTTCCCACATAAGCTTTGCTTCCCATTACGAAGTAAGCAGGCTCTTTTCTTGGCGTTCCTGAGAAATCATTTAGTTGTACCCAAAAGTTAACGATTGGATCGTATTTGTACATGTCGTTTTCAAGTCCATTTGGTGAAGAACCAAGACCGGCAAACCCCATATCATCCAACATGAAACTTACTCCTTGTCTCCTTGGCCCACCAGCGAAATCTGCCTTTTGTGACCAAGTTTCGGTTGCTAAGTCATATTCCCACATATCTTGGAAGAAACCATTTGTCTCTCCTTGACCTCCGAAAACGTAAGCCTTTTCATGAATGACAAATGAGAAAGCTGATCCGCGATTTAAGCCAGATCCAGTTGGTCCGCCAAGTGATTCTTCTTGATCCCAGTCGTCTTGAGATAAAGTATAAGAATACATTTTTCTTCGAAAACCTCCTTCGTCAAGTCCGGCTACAATATAGGCTTCTCCGCCAAGAATAAAGCACGAGCTAACTGATCTTGGAGCTCCATTTACTGAGTCCATTTGAACCCAATTATCTTGCCCAAATAATGAAGAAGATAAAAGGCTGAATATTATGAAAAGAAATGAATGGCGCATGTTATTGAATAATTAGTCGTTGTTGTGCAACTATTTGATTGTTAGAATGAACTCGAACGATATAAACCCCTGAATGGAGTTGAGAAACGTTAATTTGATCTACGTTCTTATTCTTTACTACCAATTTCCCAGCTGAATTATAGATTCTAACTTCATCAATCGAGCCTGATTGAGTCTCGACAGAAATAAAGTCTGAAGCAGGATTAGGGTAAACTTTAATTTGAACTTCAAGTTCATCAATGCCTGCGAACCCGATTGGCGTGTACTCATGCATCGATTGCTTTTTACCAGAATAGCCTTTTCCTGTACCAACATATCCTTTACCATGCAGAGAAAATCCAACGCCATTTTTGCGTGCACTTCCTCCGTAATTAGCTTTAACCGACCAGCTATCAGAGAAGGGGTTATACTCCCACAAGTCGTCTAGGTAGCCACCATTTGCTCCCATGCACACGTATCCTTTTTGTCCAATCACGAAGGTCATTGCTGAAGCTCTTTCGCTAGCTGGTAAATCTGCTCGGGCCGACCAAGTCTCTGTAATTCCATCAAATGCCCAAATGTCTTTGGTGTAGATATCTTGATTGGTTCCAAGGCCAACGTACGCGATGTCACCAATAACGAAACTTGATAATTGATATCGTTTTCCTCCAGGGAATGGAGGAGCTGATGTCCACTGATCTGTTGACGGATCATATTTCCAGAGTTGGTTAATGTAATTATTTGGTCCTCTTTTACCTGCACAGATATACCCGAAACTCCCTATTGAAAATCCAGTTGCAAAATAAATCCCAGTTCCAGAACCACCAGGATAGTCAGCTTTTTGTGTCCAAGAATTAGAATTCGGGTCATAGCTCCAAAAGTCTTTTAATATTTCAGAAAATGGAGCGGAGGCACTTGCAGAATCAATCCCTGTTCCAACATAGCCTAGTGTATCAATTGAAAATCCTACTGCATTTCTTCTTACCGAAGCTGGTAAGTCAGCAACTTGAGTCCATGCATCCAAAAATGGATCGTATTCCCAAAAATCGTTGTGCACGACTTCAGCAGTATCAACTCCGGTCCCAACATATGCTTTCCCATTGATTGTAAATGCTACTGCGCGTTCTCGTTTTAAACCAGAGAAGTCATTCTTTTTCGTCCAGAAATTTCCTGATTGACTATACCCAATAATAGGAAGAGTAAGTAATATGATTATTAGAAAATGCTTCATTAGTTAAAAGTTATAGTTTTCGAGTAGTGATTTCCTTTTGCAGTAGTGATTGTGACAAAATAATTCCCAGCAGGAAGTTGATTTCTTTCCATTTTTAATTCTCCACTCGAAGTTGAGGCGGTCTGAATAACTTGTCCCGTTGAGTTCATCAGGATTGCAGAAAATTCTTGTGCTTTATCATTTTTAATCTTCACATAGTTAGTTGCTGGGTTAGGGTAGAGTGAAAAGTCTGATTCAAGATCAGTTTCATCTAGTCCGATTACTCCAGTAAATTCCCACCAATCGTTGAAGTTAGTTCCATTGGTTCCTAGTCCGAAGTACGAGCGATTTCCTATTGTAAATCCAGTTGCAAATCTCCTATTCGTTCCAGGGAAATCTTCTAAAAGTACCCACGAGTCTGTTGTTGGGTCATATTCACAAACTTCTGAAACGACGGCTGACCATGCGCCTTGAAATCCTGCAACAATGTATCCTTTCCCCATGTGTGCAAAACTTACAGAAGCAGAAACTGCGGTTCCGGGGCAAGTTGCTTTTTGTTCCCATGTTTGCAAAACAGGGTCAAATTTCCAAAGATCATGAGATGATTTGATATATGCCATTCCATCAATTTCGAAGGCTGAACTCCATGATCCTGTATAGAAAGATGAAGTTGCCATAGTTGTCCACTGGTCTAAATCAGGATCGTATTGGTACAAATCATATCCGTGTTTGTAGTAACCATTATTCCCGACTGAAAATCCATAGAGGTTTGATGGTGCTGTTGGACAAGAAGCAGCAGCTGACCATACATTTTGAATCGGGTCGAAACGATAAAATTCTGGAGAAGTATTGATTTGTCCTCCACCAATAAACCCAAGTGAGTCTAATCCGAAGGAAATAACTCCATAATTCCCGTTACCGTTGTTACCAATATAGTCGGCTTTTTGAGTCCAAGCATTAGTAGCTGGATCGTATTCCCACCAATCTTTAAAAATAATATTCGTTCCCGTTCCGTTGAAGTGTCCTAAACCAACATAACCTTTATTCCCAATTGAAAATCCTGTTAGTCGGTGTCGCCCCACATCGCCAAAGCTAGCTCGTTGAATCCAGCCACCAGCAGAAGCATCAATTCCAAGCATAAGGAAGAATAGAAAAGGGATAAATAGTTTCATTGTTTTAGTAGTGTTATAGAGTTGATGAGTTTTTCTCTGTACTTCAGTTTAATGTGATACGTAGCTGCAGATAGATTAGAAATATCAATTTCTTTTTGATCTAATTTCTGATTTAACACTAGCGTTCCTGTGGAAGTGTAAAATGCTACTTCCAGTTCTTTTTGATCGATATTTAAATCAGAAGAATAATCAATATTTACAAAGTCGCTAGCTGGATTTGGGTACAATTTCCACTCGATTAAATTCGGATCATTTTCAAGAAGGGAAAGCGTTTGATCAAACAACCAAAGATCTTTAAAGTTCGTTCCGTTTGTTCCCATTGAGCAATAAGCAACTCCGTTAAGGACAGTAGCAGAGAAATATCGTCTTGCAGTGCCAGGGAATTCATCAATTTGGGTCCATGTCTCTGTTGTTGGATCGTATTCCCACATGTCTTTGAAATTATTTCCGCTAGAGAAATCAACTCCTGTACCGAGGTAACCACGTCCGTTTAAAGAAAATCCCATGGCCTCTCGTCTGTCAGTTGGACCAACATCTGGTTTTTGAGTCCATGTGTCTGTGGAAGGATCGTATTGCCAGAAATCATTTTGTGATCCACCACTTACATCTCCTGTTCCAACGTATCCAAAGCTTCCTATCGAGAATGCAACTGATGATGTTCTACTTTGTCCAGGCAATGTTGCTATCGGACTCCAAGATTGTGTGGTTGGGTCGAATTTGAAAAAGTCGGCGGTTCTCCCTGAATTAGATTCTCCTGTTCCTACATAGGCGAATCCATCTATAACGAAAGAGACTGCGCCTCGTCTGCCAATGCCAGGAAAAGATGTTGTTTGGGTCCAGGAATTGGTTGTTGCATCGTATTGATAGAAATCTTGAACCAGTGTACTACCAGATGCCGATATTCTTCCAGTACCAACATAACCAATATTGTTAAGAACAAATCCCGTTGCGTGATAACAAGGTCCTCCTAAATAATCTGCTTTTTGAGTCCATGCATTCGTTGCTGGATCATATTCCCACCAGTCTCCAAATAAGATATTCGGTCCTGCACCATTGTAGTGTCCTAAGCCTGTATAAAATTTATTACCAATGGTTATGGATGTCGTTCGATGTCGCGCTTCACCTCCGAAATCAGCTTTTTGAATCCAGCCGCCAGCATTCACCTGCGAATAGGAGAAAATTACCAATACAATCAGTAAAAGGTGTTTCATAGTTTAGCATTCTAGAATTAAGTATGCATACATGCTGACTTAATAATTCCTTAAAATAGGAAATAATTTCTTAATAATAGACGCTAACTTCTCAGATAAAGTTGTCTGAAGAAATAATGTTATTTGATAATAATTGGAGTGGAAAACTGCTTATTTGCCACCTTGAAAAGAATCCAGTACGTTCCTGAGGCCAATTCTTCGACTGAAAAAGTTGGATTAGAAATTTCTTTCAAAATCTCTCCATTTCCATTGATCAATTGAATATCAGAAAATTCTTCAAAGTGTTTAATTTTAACAGTTTCGCTGGCTGGGTTAGGGTAAACACTCAATAATGGATTTTCTTTAGTGACTTCAAAAGTACTTGTGGTACCTGTGTTGATGTTTGATTTGTTCAAGTAAATGTTGATTGTGCCCGTTCTAACGTCTCCCCATAAAGTATATACTGTGTCCCCAATGAATTCAACACAAATAAAATCATTTCCTGCTCCTTCCAATATTGCATTGTGTGGACTTTGAACACTCGATACGGCAAAGTTTGTTTCGAAAGAAGTTGAGTCTTTGAATCGAACTGCACAATACGTTTCTGTTTCAGTTTGGTATCCTGAAGAGCTTGCATTTCTTCTATCTCTCCAACAGATGGCAACATCTCCTGATTCATTGATTTTACCCCAAACTTGATCTTGTAAGCGATCATTTCCAACTGGATCATCATTCACGCGAATAGGAGTGGACCAATTCGCTAAATCAGTGGTTTCTGTATAAAACACATCGGCATCACCATTTTGTTCAGATAAGAAAACATATCCAAGTCTGTTTGGGTTGACAGGATCAGCCATTAGATGTCCAGCTTTTTTAGCGTACTGATCGGAAACTCCAGCCATCATTGACTGGTATTGTGCTGAATGATCTAAATCGATTCCTGCGGTAGTTGATGTTGCTAAAAGCATCTGTGCAAAAACGCTTTGTGAAGTTTCATAACTAGGGTAACATGCCATAAATGTTCCATTTGCTGCAACAACTGGTGATGGCATTGGTTGAGGAATGGAAGATCCAGCTAGATATCCAATTGTATCCAATTCACGTGCATCCGTAAAAGTCACTCCACCATCAGAACTTGCAGCAAAATATGGATGATAAGGCGCAGACACTAAAGTTGGTTGATTGGCATTGGTGGCAGTCACGTAAACCGCACCAGAATTTGGTCCAGAAGAATTGTCAACAGCAATCCATGGTCGATCGATACATAATTTATTAGGACAATCAGTAATATTGATCGCCTCGTAAGCCGGTCCCCAATTGAGACCATTATCAGTTGATTTTCGTACAACAACACTTCCGCTTAGGAAATTATCATTGTCATAATCAATATAAGCTATGTAGAGATTTCCATTTGCGTCATAACCCATAGATTCGTCAGCTGAAGAATATCCAGCTTGAGCATGAGGAAAATATGTGGGGGTTGACCATGTTAACCCACCGTCTTGTGAAACACTTGTTTTTATTACGACTTCTTGACCGAGTTGAACACTCATCCAGGCAGCCGTGATGATCTGTGGATTTGATGGATCGATCGCCAAGTAGGGTTCTCCCTCAAAAAGATTTGTTGAAGTAACAGCAATGTTTTGTGCAGAACTTAAGTAGGATATTCCTGCAAAGAGAATAGCTAAAAGTGATTTCATGTTGTAGTTTTTTGGTTTGACAAGTAATGTCAGGAATAGTTTAATCACTGAAGAAAAGCATACATCAAAATATTAGCTCCCATCTTGAGTGCTTGCTTTCGTTTGTCGTCCGAATCGTTGTGAACTTCAGGATCTTCCCAACCATCGCTTAAGTCTGTTTCGAAAGTGTAAAGACAAACGATTCTACCATCTACGATTATCCCAAATGCTTGTGGCCTTTTCCCGTCATGTTCGTGGATTTTTGGTAATCCGTTGAAGTCGTATTTCTGATGGAAAATAGGGTGATCAAATGGAAGTTCGACTAATTCATTATCAGGAAAAACTTTTTTCAATTCAACGCGAATAAACTCATCCATTCCATAATTGTCATCGATGTGTAAAAATCCACCACCGAGAAGGTAGGTCCTTAAATTTTCCGCTTCTTGATTCGAGAAAACAACATTTCCGTGACCCGTCATGTGCAGGTACGGATATTGAAATAAATCCTGACTTCCAACTTCGACGTATGGAGTCTCTGTTGAAATATTCGTTCCCAAATTAGTGTTGCAAAATTCAGCTAAGTTTGGAAGTGCGGAAGGGTTTGCATAGTAATCTCCACCACCATTGTATTTTAAAACAGCAAGTTGGTAGCCATCCTGACTGTAAATTGAAAAAGTGATCAGCGTTAATAAAGAAAGAAGAAATTTATTCAGCATCCAGTGTCATTTTAGCTTGCATACATGCGTACAAAGCAGCTGTCTCTGTGCGCAATCGATTCTTTCCTAAAGTTATTGTTTTGTATCCATTTTGCAAAGCAAGGTCTACTTCTTCCTGTGTGAAATCACCTTCCGGTCCTATTAAAATGGGACAATTCGTTCTTTGAAACACCTTTGAAATAGACTCCAGTTTCTCGTCCTCCATACAATGTGCGATCAATCCGTTTGGATGTGATTGAATGAATTCTTTTACGTCAACTGTTGGATTTAGAATGGGCAATGTATATCGTTTCGATTGTTTCATGGCTGAAATTGCCTTTTTCACTAGTCGATCTAATTTCAATTGATTGCGCTCGGAGTTTTTTGTCAAGATGAATGAGATCTCCGTCACTCCAATTTCAGTTGCTTTTTCTATGAACCATTCAATGCGATCAGTCTGCTTGGTTGGAGAAACAGCTATGTGAATTTCTTCATCTGAAAGATCAATTTTAGTGTGTTCAATTACTTCAATCTGACACTTTTTAGGGTGTGCTTCGGTGATTTTACAAATGAATTGATCGCCGAGTCCATTCAATAGTTCCAATTGATCGCCATTCTGCATTCGAAGTACACGAACAGCATGTTTCGACTCTTCCTCAGGAAGTGTATGCTTGATAGTTTTAGGAGTGATATTTGGATCGAAAAACTGTCGCATTAGTGCATTAATCGGTAGATTAATTCTTTCATTAATTGTCCATGAGTGAATGACGAGTTTGAAATACCTTTCGATTTAAGGTCGTATTCGTGTAAAATCTCAACGTTGGCTGCAATCTTTTTCGGTTTGTAAATTTTTGCACTGTTCAGCAATTCTCCAGCAACAAAGGGATGAACTCGAATAGCACTTGCGATCGCCTCTCTTGATTTATTCTCTAAAAAATGGATCTTTAATAATCGTGTAAAGTGATTGAACAAACTTGGAATCACCACCATAATTGATGTTGCCTTTGGATTGTGATCGAAATAATCCACAATCTTATTTGCTTTCAAAACATCGCGCACTGCAATCGCATTGACCAACTCAAAAACATTGTAATCTTTCGAAATCCCGATATTTTCTTCAATGTGAACTTCGTTGATTGTCGTTCCTTTTTCAATCAGGATCGATAATTTATCAAGCTCATTAACAATTTTACTTAGGTCATTTCCCAAGAACTCCGCTAACAACATCGAAGCTTTTTGCGAGACACCATAACCGATCTGCTTCGCGTATCCACTAATCCAGTCGGCCAATTTGTAATCTTTTACTTTTTCTGATTTAAAAACCAGTCCGTTTTTAGCGGCAGCCTTGATTGCTTTTTTTCGGGTATCGTAATTCTTGTACTTATAATTGATGACCAAAATTGTCTGCTCAGAAGGCGATTCAAAATAGGGAAGGAGCTCTTCCATCTGCTTGAAATCCTGGGCTTCTTTTAAAACAACTAACCTTCTTTCGGCCATCATTGGATAACCTTTCGCTTCAGCCATTAAACTTCCGGCATCTGCTTCTTTACCATAAATGATTGTTTGATTAAAATCACGCTCATGTTCTTCGAGTGCATTTTCTACAATCGCATTGGTGATTTTATCCATGAAGTAAGGCTCCTCTCCGTGTAGAAAGTAGATTTTCTCAAACTTCTTGGCTTTGATATCCTTTATGATAAGTGAATGGTCCATTATTTATGAGTTGACCAGATTTGAACAAGTTCAGTCAATGTCGCGACAGCTTTTTCCATATCTTGGATACTTACATATTCGTGTCGACTGTGGATTGCCATTTCTCCTGTAAAGATATTTGGACAAGGTAATCCCATGAATGAAAGTCGAGATCCATCTGTTCCACCACGGATTATTTTTGGAAGTGGTTCAATTCCCGCTTTCGTCATGGCATTTAATGCATAATCTTTCACAAAAGGAACAGTCTCCAAGACCTCTTTCATGTTTCGATATTGCTCTTTCACTTCGAATTCGTAAGAAACACCTTTGTATTGTTCAACGATTGATTTTAAAATTTCTTCCAATCGTGTTTCATATTCACCCAATTTAGAAGTCACGTGATCACGAATAATAAATCCGATTTCCGTCATTTCCATACCACCATTTATAGAAACTGGGTGAACAAATCCTTCGCGATGTTCTGTAGTTTCAGGCGACCATGCATCTTTCGGAAGAGTATCAATAAATTCAGATGCAACTTTCATCGAGTTGACCATTTTTCCTTTTGCGTATCCCGGGTGCGCACTTACCCCGTGGATTTTAATGTGAACTGCATCCGCAGAGAAACTTTCGTCTTCTAATGAACCAAGAATACCACCGTCAAGCGTGTAACCAAAGTCAGCATTCAATTTTTCCATGTCTAAGTGATCGACACCGCGACCAACTTCTTCATCTGGAGTGAACAAGATGCGAATCGATGGATGTGGAATCTCTGGATTATTCACCAAGTGATGCACAAAATCCATAATGATCGCAATTCCAGCTTTATCATCAGCTCCGAGTAGCGTTAATCCGCTTGCAGTGATCAAATCATCTCCAATTTTCGATTTCAAATATGGATGTTGATCCGTTGTGATAACTTGAGTTGTATCGTCTGGAAGTGTAATCGGATTTCCATCGTAATTTCTGTGAACGATAGGTTTTACATTCGTTCCACTACAATCTGGAGCCGTGTCCATGTGTGAACAAAAACAAATCGTCGGTAGGCTTTCGTTTCCTGTATTGTTTGGTAAAGTTCCGAAAACGTATCCCCATTCGTCCATTTCCGCATCTTCGATACCTAATTCCTTTAATTCAGTCACTAACTCGCGACCAAGATTTTTTTGAATTTCAGAAGAAGGGAAGGAAGTCGAATTTGGATCGGCAGTTGTATCTATTTTAGCGTATTTAATAAATCGATTTTCAACTGTTGATTTGTAGTTATTCATATATAAATATTGTTTAGTTCAAATTTAATCATTTCAAAAAAAAAGGTAGACTAACTAGCCTACCTTTTGTAAATATTGTGATCTCTTCGATTAGAAAATCTCAGCAGCCGAAAAATGGAATTTACATTCGATTTCAGCGTTTTCGTCAGAATCAGATCCGTGAACAGCATTACGTCCTTTAGACTCAGCATATTTTTTACGGATAGTTCCTTCTGCAGCTTCAGCAGGATCAGTAGCACCGATCAACGCTCTGAAGTCAGCAACTGCATTATCCTTTTCAAGAATAGCAGCAACGATTGGTCCAGAAGTCATGTACTCAACTAATTCTCCGTAGAAAGGACGCTCCGCGTGTACTTCGTAGAATTTTTTTGCTTGTTCTTCAGAAAGACGTGTGTATTTCATCGCTTTGATCTCGAATCCAGCTTCGATAATCATATCAATAATTTTCCCCATGTGACCATTCTCGATCGCATCAGGCTTTAACATTGTAAATGTTCTGTTCGTTGCCATTGTAACTGTTCTTAAAATTCGGCGCGAAGTTAATCATTTTTTATTGATCGGAAATATTCGTTTGTTAAGTTCATGTTACCAAAACAGTTAATCGAAAGAAAATAATTGTTAGATTTGTCTAACTTATTTTGTTTAGAGAGTAAAAATGGAAAGTATAATTGAATATTTTACTGAGATTGATCCAGTTTTAGCTGCGTTTTATGCAACTACTTTCACTTGGTTGTTAACAGCAGCTGGTGCAGGCCTGGTATTCTTTTTTAAGACGCTTCATCGAGGAGTTTTGGATGCCATGTTAGGTTTTACAGGTGGAGTAATGGTAGCTGCAAGTTTTTGGTCGTTGTTGAATCCCGCAATTGAATTGTCTGAGAAGCAATATCCTTCTATGTCATGGATGCCTGCTGCAGTCGGTTTTTTAATCGGTGCATTGTTCTTGTTCGGACTAGATAAAATAATGCCACACTTACACATTAATTTCAAAGAGCATGAAAAAGAAGGAGTGAAAACACAGTGGCATAAAACGACCTTATTAGTATTAGCAATTACACTTCATAACATTCCAGAAGGATTAGCAGTTGGTGTTTTATTTGGAGCAGCTGGATTGGGAATTGATGGAGCGACGATTGCTGGAGCGATTGCTTTGGCGATTGGTATTGGGATTCAGAATTTTCCTGAAGGATTCGCAGTTGCAATGCCATTGCGTAGACAGGGAGTGAGTAGATGGAAAAGCTTCTGGTACGGACAAATGTCTGCTATTGTCGAACCAATTTTTGGTGTTATCGGAGCGCTTGCTGTAATTTACATGCAACCAATATTACCATTTGCATTAGCATTTGCGGCTGGGGCAATGATATACGTTGTAGTAGAAGAGGTGATTCCAGAAACGCAACGAGATAAATTTACCGATGTAGCTGTACTAGGCTTTATCGGAGGGTTTCTCGTGATGATGATCTTAGATGTTTCACTAGGCTAGTTATTTTTTTAACACTTTTTTTCAAATATTTTGAGTTAAAAATTTGCAGGTAGATGATTTCATGATACCTTTGTATCAATCAGAGACAAATAAGTAGTTTTTTTGTTTTTGGGTTTTATAGTTTTAGCATGGTTTAGCGAAAAGAGGAAGAAGATTCAATTAATCTTGTTCCTCTTTTTGTTTTACAACGATTTGATCGCTATTTTAGTCTCACAATTAAAACCTAAAACAATACGATGAAATCTCTTTTTTTAGCTACAATCATTTCATTTTTTCTTGCATTAAACTTACAGGCACAGACTCAAGGTATTGCTTATCCTGCTGTCGGTAAAGGTGTTGCAACAACATTCGTTACTGATTACCATAGTTTGGGAATCAATTCTTCTTCTTTAGGTTGGGGGACTGGTTATGAAAAGAAAAAGTTTACAATGGGAATGTCGGAGTTTAATCTTGGGTTTTATTCTGATTCGTTGAACGCAGATAAACTAAAAAAGCTGTACAGTGCCATTCGACAAGATATTTCAGGGAATATAAAGGATAGTGCCAGATGGGATGAACAAAAGCAATTTGCTAAAGAATATGCGAATGCAGGAATGCAGGTTGATTTCAGCTACAACTGGCTTGGTTTTTCATATCAAGGGAAGAAATTTGGAGGTATTGCTGTAAGTATTAATGAAAACTATAATTGGTATTCTAGATTGA
The DNA here is from genome assembly GCA_964219255.1 of Henriciella pelagia. Lineage (GTDB taxonomy): Bacteria > Bacteroidota > Bacteroidia > Flavobacteriales_D > Crocinitomicaceae > UBA4466. The sequence goes on along the minus strand of CAXPPC010000001.1, from coordinate 200,418 downwards.
GTGAGCAAACCACAGATGTAATTTTTAACGGTAAATTGGCGGATTATTTCGACTCATTGACAATTGTTATTAGCGGTGATACTTCAACTATTGCAAACGATCCCAACTTGTCAGATGATACATTGAGCGCTGTAATCATGGGAACGATCTCAACACCACTTTCTATAAGTCAACTTACTCAAGGATCTGAAGTTCGGTTTGCATGGAATAGAAACTACAATGTTGGTTATGGAAGGAAGATAATAGGAAATGACTCTACATTTGCTTTATACGCAGGAGTTGGAGCTAGATACATTCAGTCGATGGCAATGTTTAATATGGAGTCGAATGGAAATGAATTTTATATCTACTCATCTTTTAATCCAAATTATAAAATAGACTACGGTCAAGTTGTCGAGAATTTCACCAAAACAGGTTCAATTCCAAGGCCTGTTGGTTCTGGATACGGGTTTGATTTATCGGCAAGTGCTGTGTTGATGAATAAAATTAAAGTTGCCGCAGCAGTAAATAATATTGGTTCCGTAACCTATACAAGAAATGTTTATCGAGTGGCAGATTCCATTGTAGGAAGTATGTCCGTTGATGGTTTAGCCAATTACAATGTAACTAACTCAATCTACAATTTCTTAGAAGACGGTGGAGTTTTGACATTGGTTGGAGAAGAAAAATATACCATCAAAAATGCAGCAACGTATCGACTAGGAGCAAGTATTGAGCTTGGAAAATTTGCTCGAATTGGTATGGATGTCGTAGGACCATTCAATGCGGATAACCCCGGGTCATTGCAAAACCCAATTATTTCATTTGGTGGTGATATTCGTCCAGCAAGATGGATTCGATTGAGTGCAGGTTACCTTGGAGGTGGGATTTATAAACACAATATTCCAGTTGGGGTTAACTTCATTCTTGGTGGAGGAACATACGAATTCGGTATTTCATCAAGAGATGCTTTAAGCTTCTTCCTGGATGGATCTAACAGTATTTCTTCAGCATTTGGATTTGCAAGAGTTAGATTCTAGCAAAATCGTCTTAAAATTTCTTGAAATTCGGCGAGCATAATTGCTGTTGCTCCCCAAACAATACGATCGTTGATGTTGTAAAATGGTACGTCCTTTAAGCGAATACCGCTTTTCGCAGTTATGGATGTGTATTCGATTTCTTGATTGGCGAACTGAATAACATCAAATGGAAGTATTTCTTTTACTTCTCGTGCATCTGGGGTGAATTGAGGTGTTGAGTTTTCGAAGAATAAATACGGTTGAACTACAAATTTTGACACGGGAATGTAGACTTCAGTCATTGCTCCAATTAGCTCGCCTTTCTGTGCTGGGAAACCGATCTCTTCATGACATTCTCGGCGTGCTGTATCAATTAAATCTTTATCAAACTCCTCCATTTTACCGCCTGGAAAGCTGACCTGCCCTCCATGAGTGCCTTGGTAGTCTGGACGTTGGATGAGAACACATTCAATTGAATTCTGAGAAGGATGTAGCAATATGGATACAGCTGAAGTACGATATTCATTTTTTGCCTGAATTTTAGCTTCACTCGATAATGGTCGATTTACTGGGAGTGCTTTTAAATGAGCTTTTTCTCCTGGAAGCCCTTCTGAATAACTTGCCCTTAATTGCGATAAGAAAACATCGCTCTCCATTACTTTTGAACCGATTTTAAAATGTCAATAAAGTCATCATATAAATAACCCATGCTTTCTTTTTTTCCTATCAATTGAAAAACATAATAGTCGGTACCAACTTGAATTGTAGCCGTGTAATAAGTTGATAAATCATCGTAAGATGAATTGGCTCCATGAACGACTTGAATATATCCCGGAAAACCAACATTAGCAGGTAGTTCTTTTTTGATTGAAGTTGAAGGTTCGAAAAGGGATTCTTCTCGTTTTAAGATATAATGATCGTGAACTGCATCGATTAATTCAATCTCTTGGTCAAATCCATATTTGATCGTTTCTGCATCATCTTGATCGAAAAGCTCAACACTAAAATTAAGATCCATTTCATAAATGATTCTAGTGGAAGCATCATCCGTGAGTGCATAGCTATCATCATAATCTGTTTCGAATAAATCTGAAAGCCAAAATTCAATTCCCTCATAGTAGCGCTTTTCCAAATCAGGGAAGTCCATATTGTTTTCTTGAATAGCTTTCAACTTTGATTTAGTTCGTGGAGCTGGACATGCGGTAAGAAGAAATACCGAACTGAGTAGAATAGAATATGTTAAATAGTGACGGTTTCTTCTCATCAATTTTGTTCTTTAGGTTAAATATAGAATAATTGGAGCGAAATTGAAGCTGTAGCTTTACAATAAATCTAAATCTGTAGTTTGTTAGCACGATATTTGTTTCTTAGTTTTATAAAATGCGTATGAAATATATAATCGGACTTTTAGTATACTTGGTTTTTACTGCTACTTCTTTCGCTCAAGATGGAAGTGATGAAATTAATTGGTTGACTTTTGAAGAAGCTTATGAAGCTCACAAACTAAACCCGAAACCTTGGTTGATTGATATTTCAACTGAATGGTGTGGGTGGTGCAAACGAATGGATCAAACTACATTTTCGAACGACACAATTGTTGATGCTGTTCAAGGTAATTTTTACGCAGTTCGATTAGATGGAGAAGAGAAGAATGATATTGTGATAGACTCAACTACTTTTAGTTTTGTTGCAAGTGGAAGAAGAGGCTACAATGAATTACCTGCAACTCTCATGAATGGAAAAATGAGTTATCCTACTATCGTATTTTTAAGTGATAACCTCCAGAATTTAGGTCCACTTCCTGGATATAAATCGGCAAAAGACTTTCACCCTATTGTAATGTTTTTCAGAGTTTATGATCCCGAAAACCCAATTACTTACGAAGATTTCTTGAGTACTTACAAGTCTCCTTTTGAATAGAAACATCATTTTCTGAATTTCCACTATCTTTGCAGCACTTTTTATTTAAAAACAACATAGCATGCAACTGTGGAATACATTAAGTAAGGAGGAGTTAGAGATCAAATTGCGCGAATCTGGTTATCAGTTTGTAACGATTTCCTTTTATCAATATGCAAAGATCGAAAACCCTCAATTATTCAGAGATCACCTTTTTCAAATGTGGTCGAAACTAGACGTAGTTGGAAGAACATACGTAGCATCGGAGGGAATTAATGCCCAGATCGCTGTCCCAACGAAAAACTTAAATCAGTTTAGAACGGAATTATACGAAATCGACTTTCTTGATGGTATTCGATTGAATATCGCTGTTGATGAATCGGAAGCTGAATTCCCTTTCCTTAAATTGAAGATAAAGGTTCGTCACAAGATTCTAGCAGATGGACTTTCTGATGAAACATTTGATGTTCGAAATAAGGGAAAACACTTGTCCGCTGAAGAATTTAATGAGCTGACAGATCAAGAGGATACAATCTTAATCGACTTTAGAAATCATTACGAATCGGAAGTTGGTCACTTTGATGGTGCAATTACTCCTGATGTTGATACATTCCGTGAATCTCTGCCTTTTATCGAAGAAACGTATTTGAAAGGGAATGAGGACAAGAATATCGTGATGTACTGTACTGGTGGAATTCGATGTGAAAAAGCTTCGGCTTGGTTCAAGCATAGAGGTTTCAAAAACGTACATCAATTGGAAGGTGGAATTATTAACTACGCAAACCAATGCCGCGAAAAAGGAATTCCAAATAAATACATTGGTAAAAACTTTGTATTTGATGAGAGAAGAGCTGAGCGTATTACTGAAGACATAATCGCTGTTTGTCACCAATGTGGTGAGCCTGCAGATACGCACACTAATTGTGTGAATGATGGTTGTCATTTGTTGTTCATTCAGTGTGATTCGTGTAAGGAAAAAATGGAAAATTGTTGTTCTGCGGAATGTCAAGAAATTATCCATTTGCCTGAGGATGAGCAGAAAGCGCTTCGAAAAGGAAAAGACATCAGTAATAAGATTTTCAAGAAGGGAAGATCGGAGAAATTGCCGTTCCAGCAAAACAAAGAAAAACCAGTATCTTTGGTGGAAATCACTAAATAATTGATTGTGAACTTAGCTATCACTTGGGATGTAACTCCCGAAATTTTTGAAGGATATAAAACCCCAAATTATTACGGACTCCTTTTTGTAACCGGATTGATGATTGGATACTTTGTTGTCCGAAAAATGTTCCGAAAAGAAGGAGTGAACGATGCTTATCTTGATAAATTGGTGTTGTACATGGTGATAGCAACAATTGTCGGTGCTCGATTAGGACATGTGTTGTTTTACGGGCCTTACTGGGGACCTGGAGGTTATTTCTCGAATCCGCTGAGCATATTGAAAGTTTGGGAAGGTGGTTTAGCAAGTCACGGTGGAGCGATTGCTATTTTAATTGCGCTTTACATTTATTCGCGAAAGGTGGTCAAACTCCCAATGATGTGGATCTTAGATCGAATTGTTGCACCAATTGCAATCGCAGGTTGTTTTATCCGACTAGGAAATTTAATGAATAGTGAAATTGTAGGTGCTCCAACCGATGTTCCTTGGGCGTTTTCTTTTCCTCATTATGTAAACGATGAAGGATTTTATGATCCAACTCCACGCCACCCAGCACAATTGTATGAAGCAATTTCTTATGTGATCAGCTTTTTAATCCTCATCTATATGTACTGGAAGAAAAAAACATATAGAAAAAGTGGAGTGATGTTCGGCGCATTTCTAATCCTAATTTGGGGAGCTCGTTTCTTAATCGAATTTGTGAAGCTCGGGCAAACAGAGCGCGATGATGTGTATGCGATAAATACAGGTCAGATGTTGAGCATACCGTTTTTTATTGCAGGAGTTTACATTCTGTACAGAGGACTGAAATCAGAACCGAAAGATGCAGATGTAAGTCACCTTAAGATTGTTGCTGATCAAAAAGAAAAGAAATAGTTTCTGCAAGTCGATCTGCTGAGAATGGCTGATATCTGAACCAGAGTTCAGGCTCAATCATTTCTAATTCTCCAAGGCAAAGATTATTGTTATTGTCCCACATGACATCGACGCGAGCGTAGATTGGTGTTGGTTCAATTGTTGCGATTGTTTTTTCTACAAAATCAATTTCTTTAGCAGACGCTTGATAATGGTGGACCGTACCTCCAAAATCATCTTGTACCCTGAAGTCACCAGATTTGGATTTCTTGAGAATGGCGTGACTGAACTCTCCACCGAAAACCATAAATGCTACTTCGCCTTTGGAAGTAATCTTGGATTGATATTCTTGTAATAGAAATCGTTCGTTGGGATTGAGATAATTGAACGCTTCAATAGCTTCTGGAGAAATCTTGTCTTTCAAAAATCGATAGGTGTGTCGTGCGGCACCCGAAATTGCGGGCTTTAAAATAAATTCATCCCAATCAGACTCTCCTACAATTTCCGAAAGAGATTTTGGAGTTTCTTTTTCGATAAAAATGGTTGGTGGAATTGCGATTCCTTTTTGTTCTAAATCGCGCAAGTAAAATTTATCGATATTCCATTTGATGAGGTCGGCTGGATTAATCAAATTAGTAAGCTGACTCACTTTTTCAAGCCATGGTTTGAATTCATCGTATCGATCGAAATAATCCCATGTAGTCCTGAAAAGAATATAGTTCGTTGTTGACCAATCAAATTTTGAGTTGTCCCAATTTGTTCGAAATACACGCAGCCCTTTTCGTTTCAGTGCATCAACTACAAGCTGATCTTCAAGGATAACATTTTGAGAGTACTCATCATCATAGTTTTTCTCAATGTATCTTGCATCAGTAAGAACTACTACATCCCAATCCTTATTCACCTTCTTTGATTTTATTCCAAGTGCTGTACATTGCTTCTTGTTTCGGACGATTTGGTTCAATTTCTCTAAGAGGTTCACATTCTGTGAGTGATGCGTAGCATTCTCCAGGTAAAGCTTGATAAAGTGCAGTTCCTTTCGTCTTCCAATCGATCATTTCATCGGATACTTTCTTGATGATTTTTGCCGGATTTCCAACGACGAGACTTCGTTTTTCAATATGCATTTTTGCTGGAACGAAGCAAAGCGCTCCAATGATACATTCGTCTTCGATAACAACATCGTCCATAATCACAGAATTCATTCCAATCAAACAGTTCTTACCGATCGTACCGCCGTGAACTATCGCACCATGTCCAATATGTGCTCCTTCTTTTAACGTTACAGTCGTCCCTGGAAACATATGAATTGTGCAGTTTTCTTGAACGTTACATCCGTTTTCAATAATGATCTGTCCCCAATCTCCTCGAATTGCAGCTCCGGGACCGACATAAACATTTTCACCAATTATTACATTTCCCGTAACACTGGCTTTTGGGTGAATAAAACTTGACTCGTGAACAACAGGAATGAATCCATTAAACGCGTATACAGACATATATCAATTTTGGAAATATAAAAGTACTAAAACGACTATTAATTGCTTTGTTAAAGCGTGGTAAATGAAAAGTGTCTTGCTAAATTTGCTTACAATTCAACGATCAGCAATTTTATTTCGTTTATTTGTTAGAAACCAATTATTCAGTCCTACATGAGTTATTGCGATTATTGTAATTCACCAGATGCTAAACTTGTACACAAGGAATATCATGATAATCACTACGGCTTTCGAGTAGAGGATGATAATTTACTGTTTGAAAGACTGGTTTTAGAAATCAATCAAGCAGGACTTTCATGGGAAACGATTCTCAATAAACAGGAAAACTTCAGAAATGCATTTGACCAATTCGATATTCAGAAAGTCGCAAATTATGGAGAACAAGAAATTGAGAGGTTGTTGAATGATGCGGGGATCATCCGAAATAAATTGAAAGTCAACGCGGCAATTCACAATGCAAATGAAATATTGCGTATTCAGGATGAAATTGGTAGTTTTAATCAATGGATTTTAAATAATCATCCCATGGAAATAAAACAATGGGTGAAATTGTTCAAATCAAGATTTAAATTCGTTGGAGGAGAGATCGTTAACGAATTTTTAATGAGTATAGGAATCTTACCTGGCGCACATGATAAAAATTGCCCGGTTTTTGATAAGATACTTGATGAATCGCCTAAATGGATAGAAATATGAAAAATATTATAGCTGCTTTATTTGTTGTTTTCGCTTTTAATTTATCTGCTCAATTTAGTATTAGTGCTGGTCCAAGTTTGTTGAAAGGATTTGGTGTTGAACGTCCATTTACAGGATTTAATTTGGGACTTGAAATTCCTCAAGATGATGCGACGGCATACTATGGTAGAATTTCACATTTTTTCAGCCGATCAAGTGGTGACTCCATTTTTATTGCTGGAACTGCTTTTGATATCAACACGCAGCCTCAAAACATCACGCTAATGGGGATTAGCAAAACTAATTTTACTACAATTGAAGGAGGAATTCGTTATTATTTAGGTGATGGCTTTGATTACGGTTGGGCCGGATATGGTGGTACTAAACTGTCTTTAATGTTCAGTAAAGTCCAAACCAGAATTGATGATTATGATGAGTCACTTTATTTTGTGGATTCATACGCTGCAGATGGAAGTATATTTGGTGTTGGAGGTGGATTGAATGGAGGTGTAAAATATACCAATTATCCGTTCGGAACAATTTTCGTGGATGCGGGACTATCAATTTTGTTGTTCGGAGGAGCAAGTCCAAATACTACAAGTACAGCGGATTTTTCTCAATTTTTATTTGACTTTAATATCGGTTACAGAAGAGATATTGGTTGGTAATTACCAAAGTTTAAATCGACGAGAATTCTCGGATTCAAAATAATCTATTAACGATCTCAAATCTGTAGGTCGTTCGTTTCTTGCAATTAATAAGCAATTATTCACTTCTTCGTAGTTCATTCTATTTGGGGGAAGAGCGAATTCATGTTTATTACTCAGATTTGTCAAAATTTGAAAGAGTTTATTTTTTAGATCGGAATGCTCTGGCAGTGGATGAGTCAGTTGTAGATTAGTAAAAATGCTCGGGTTGGGATGAGCTAAAGGAAGTTTTCCTACAATTAGACGCCAAAATAATATTCCAACTGAAAAAATGTCTGTTTGTGGATTAACCAACTCAAGTCGGTTTAATAGTAATTCCGGAGCAGCATAACCGAGAGGAAAAAGCATTGATCGCTTCTCAATATCGTTCATGTTTATGGCAAGTCCGAAGTCGATTAAATGAACATCAAATGAATCGAAATCTCCAGAAATAAGAATGTTCCCTGGTTTAATATCACAATGAACTAATCCTCTTGAATGAATAGTTTTTAGTAGCTTATCGAATTGAATTGTAAATCGCAATAGAAATGAATTAGTCTGCTTTTTTTTAAGTCGTTTAAAGTATTGATCAACGGGTTCTCCATCGACATAATCTTTTACGATAGCGAAAGTGATTTCATCTTCTAAAGTTTCAAGAATTTTGGGAAGTCCAGTCTCATCAAATGACCATTTTGCCTCATTCAACAACCTTTCATAGGCTTTTTGATCTTCTTTAAGTACCGATTTTATAACAACTTTGTGATTACCCGTCTTTTCTTGAGCCAAATACACTCGACCAAACTGCTTTTTTTTACTAAGCGACTGGATAATATGATAGTTCTCTAAAGACATTATTTTCTAAAGATATTGTTTCAAATCGATTCATTACTTTCGTTTGGTGAGACAATTTATTCTGATAGCAGATAGTGGTGGTACCAAAACTGATTGGGTTTTAATTAAAAATGATGAAGTAGTTTACTTTTCAGGGCCAAGCTGTCACCCTCACTTTTGGTCGCCGAAATTTTGGGAGAAATTGTCCTCGTTTCTGAAAGAAAAAGTGGACCCACAGGACTGCAAGCTTTTCTTTTTTGGATCTGGTTGTTTAAGAAAACCAAATAACGAAATTGCTAAAAATGCCTTCGAGAAAATAGGCTTTGAAACAAAAGTGTTTTCAGATCTACATGCCGCTGCGTATGCTTTAAAAGGGAATGATTCCGGTTGGTGTGGAATTGCTGGGACTGGCTCTGTTCTCTTTGAATGGTCAGGAACTGAAGTCAACCAAATAATCGGAGGTAAAGGTCATGAAGTTGGAGATGAGGGGAGTGGTTATTTCTTCGGAAAGTTGATTTTTAATGCATTCAATGAGGGGAGCTTATCCATGGATCAGAGTAAACTACTTATGAAAAATGGTCTAAATGAGAGATTCAGAGAGTTAAATCCTCTTGAAAACAAAAAAGAAATTTCAGAAATTCCTAAAATGCTATCTGGCGAAAAAGAACTTTTTAAAGAGTTTCATACGGAAAATATCCGTCAGTTCATTCAGAAACATATCGACTTAAGTTCAGTTTCAACTATTAGTCTATCAGGGAGTTATGTTTTCTTTCATCAGGAAGAATGGAAGGAGATTTTCTCTGAATTTGGAGTGAAAATCGATTTGATTATTGAAAAGCCAATATCTAGACTTATTGAACAAAGACCCTATTTCATTGATTAAAATACATTCTACGTCGATAATTATTTAATTTTAACGAATCAATAAATGGGTTGATCTACAATTTTTACTGATTCGTAGAAAATCCGAAGAATGTTGCAAAAAAAATCACAAATTGCAGTCTACTTAAGAGAAAACTATGACACAATTCTACATCGAAGAAACGGCTCAAACACCTAAAATCAATTTTGATGCTACTACAGGTGTAATGGAAATTTCGGGAAGATCGATTCCTGACAATCCAGACGAATTTTGGGTGCCTGTTCTTAGTTGGTTCGAAAGTTATATGTTGAATGCAAGAGAAATTACCAAGGTGAAAATTCGCCTTGAGTATTTTAATATTTCATCTTCAAAAAGAATTCTTTTCTTGTTGTACAAATTGAACGATTTGGTGGAGCAAGGAAAGTTTGCTTCAGTAGAATGGAGTTATAGAGAAGATGATGAAGACATGTTTGAAGTTGGGCAGGACTACGCTTATATGGTGAAAGTTCCTTTTGATTTTAAGACATACAAAGAGTTTGATTTGGCACTTGCTTAAATCAATATCTTTTACAACGACCCAAAAGCATCTCTATTGAGGTGCTTTTTTTATTTTCCCCACAAAATTCTATTATTTTTGCCGAAAGGATTCATGAGATTAGTAAAAGACATACCACATCAACATTACAAAATTCAAATTTTTCAATACAACGGTAAGTATATCGTGAAAATTGAATTGGGACAATTTGAGCAAACATTCAAAATTGGCGAACTTGATGTTGATGGCTTGGATGATGTCGAAAAAATGATCTCTGAACAATTACTTTCAAACTCACTCAAGCGATTTGTTGAAATGAGATCGGATTGGGAAAATGCATTCAAAGAAAAAAACACAAAATGAATAAGATCTTTTTACTTGGATTAATCGGATTGTTAACACTTGCTTCTTGCGGTGAAAAAAAATCGAATAAAAGTGCTGATAAAGCTGATGAAACTCAGTTGAAAATCGCTTATTACATTAAGGATAGCGTTCCAAACAACTTGATCTTCTACAAGGAGTTTGCGAGTGATATCGAAGAGAAAGCAAAAGTGTATGAAGAGCGATTATTCAAACTTCAGCAAGAGGGACAAAATATGCTGCAATCGTACCAACGTCAAATGCAAGCAGGATTGCTCTCTCAAAATCAAGCTCAAAGCTATGAACAACGCATTCAGAAGAAGCAAGAGCAAATGCAAGTACTCCAAGAGACTGAAGGTGCAGATATTGAACGTCAGAATTACGAAGGAAACCTTGAGGTGATCGAAAAGTTGGAGAAATATGCAAAGCAATATTCTGAAGAAAACGGGTATACTATGATGCTGGCTTGGCAACAGGCTGGTCAGATTTTATACATCGAACCTTCAATGGATGTGACAATGGATTTTATCAACTTCATGAATGAACAAGAAGGTGATGCTCCAAAGTCGGATAAAGAAGAAGATAAAGAGGAAAGCAAAGAAGACTCTGAGGAGAAATAATCATGTTAATCGCTCAACAAAAATTACAGGAAAATATTGCTGAATACATTTTGTACATGTATCAGATTGAAGATGTAATTCGCGCTTACAACTTGGATATTGAAGCAGTGTTAGAGAATTATGTTCGCCCACAATTACCGGATGAATCATTCATGTCTCAATACAGACAATGGTATCAGGGACTTATTAATGAAATGAAGGCTCAGAATATCGAGAAAGTGGGACACGTGGCTTCTTTAAACGAGATTATGGTAGAGCTGTCTTACCTTCATACAACGATGCTTTCAATGGACCAGAAGTATCAAGGTGTTGTTGACGCTGCAAAAGCCTACATCGAAGAATTTAAGGCGAAATCCAACTTAAAAGAAAAGAATGAGGTTGAGGTAACATTGAATGCTATGTACATGAAACTTCTTCTGCGTTTTCAAAAGAAAGAGATTAGTGCTGAAAGCGAAGAAGCATTTGATGCTATGCGAATGATGTTGGCTTATCTTTCTCGTGCCTATCACCGAATGAAAGCTGGTGACATGGATTTCTTGAAAAACTAGGAAATTATTTTTCCGTCTTCCATGGTGATGATACGGTCGGTTTTGTGAGCAAAATCAGAGTCGTGCGTTACAACTAACAACGATAAATCTTTTTCGACGGCCAATTCTTTGAAAATATCAAACACGATATTCGAGTTTTTGCTATCTAAGTTACCCGTTGGTTCGTCCCCCATAATGATTTTTGGTTCATTGATGAGTGATCTGGCAATGGCAACTCGTTGTTTCTGACCACCAGAAATACGACTGGCAATTTTTAAAGCTTGATCTTCTATTCCCAACACTTTTAGCTTTTCATAAGCATCGTGCTCTACTTCTTTTTCTGATTTAAGACCGAGTTTTAAGCCGGGAAACATAACATTTCGTAAAACAGTAAATTCTGACAATAGGTAATGAAATTGAAAAACGAAGCCGATATCTCGATTACGAATATCCGCAAGTTGATCTGCCGAGAGTCCTGATGTTAAATGGTTGTTTATGTATAATTCACCATCATAATCCGTATCCATAGTTGATAGAATGTAGAGTAGAGTGGATTTCCCACATCCTGATTTCCCCATTATCGACACGAACTCTCCAGAATCTATTTTAAGCGAAACGTCCTTTAGAACATGAAAGTCTACAGGAGTTCTAAAGTGTTTATTAATATTTTTTGTTTCTAAAATAGTGCTCATTATTGTCCACGGATTATTTCAACTGGATCGATGCGCTGCGCTTTCTTAGATGGGAAGTATCCAGCTAAAAATGTCGATATCATCGAAAAACTAAAGCCAATGATGTAATATTTTGGATTAAAGTTCACTGGCATCGTTTTTATTGTTGGTAAAGCTTCTGTTTCAAAAGGTACATGATCGATGAGAACTGACACAGAGTAACCTACAATAAGACCTAAAACTCCGCCAATAAGACCAATTATTAGTGCTTGAAAAATGAAAATTAGTTGAACATCTTTTCCAGAGAATCCGGTTGCTTTGAGAATGGCAATATCATTCATCTTCTCATAGATCAGCATGTTTAATATATTGTAGATCCCAAATCCAGCAACTATTAGCAGGGTGATGCTTACGGCATATGAAATCATTGTTCGAATTGAAGACCCCGTTTCATATTGAGCATTGGCTGTTTGAATATCAACAGCAGTAATTCCGTAGTTTTCTTCGATTCGATGTGCCATTTGTGGAGCTTTATTCAAATCGTTAAGCTTGATATTAATATCGGTGATGAAATTATCATGAACTCCTCGTATCTGCTGAGCCATTTTTAAGTTGACGTAGCTTTGTACATTGTCAATTTCACCCAGTCCACTTTGGAAAAAACCAACAATTTTCAGTTGAAACTGTGATCCTTTTATGGTACCAATCTGAATTATATCACCAATTTCTAACGATAGCTTTTCAGCTGCTCCTTTACCAAGTAAAATTCCATTTCGCTGCTGGTACAACGCTTCTGCACTTCCATCAATTATATAATCATTGAGTTGATAAAGTTCCGCTTCTTTCAGTGGATCAATTCCCAAAATTGACGCATTTAACTGGGTTTTTCCAGCTAGATAAAATGCACCTACTTTTACCATTGGGGTGACTCCAATAACATCGTTTTGATTGTCGAAGTGGCTCATGAGAGGTAGAGCATTGTGTATCCGTTCTTGCTCATTCTTAGGCTTTATGGAACGAACGAAAGCAATAGTACTATCGTTTTCTGCAGGTTGATTTTCTGATGGAGATAATTCATTGTAGATGTGAATATGTGGAGTTCTGTTCAGTACCATTCCGTCCAGTAGGTCATTCAAACCAGTCATGAACCCAAGCATGATGACATAACAACCGATTCCAAACATTACACCAAGAGCGGCAACGATAGTTTGTTTCTTTCTTGTGAAAAGATGTGTTTTCGATATACTTAAGAGGAGTTTTATATTCATTCTTCTGGTAGATATATGATTTCTCCTTCTTTTATACCGTCGAGAACTTCAACACTGGTTAGGTTTTTTAGTCCGATTTTTATTTGCTTGATTCCGTTCTGAGTTTCAACTGAGTTTCCATCAATCAAATAATCTCGCGGAATAACTATTCTATTTTTCGCTTCGCTTACGATGATATTTGCCTCTCCAGTAAGTCCTAAATACAATTTTGGCGGTGCCTCGACGAATTTTGCAATAACTTCAAAAGATTGTGTTTGTGGATCCATTTTAGGATAAATTTGATCAACTTTAGCAATAAAAGTCCGTCCTGGATACGCTTCTAAGTCGATCCGTACTTCTTGTCCCTTCACAACTTTAGTAATATCAACTTCGTCGATTAGCATTCGGATAATAAAATCATCATTTGAACCTATCATTGCAATAGGTTGTTGCGCATTTACAAGTTCACCATTTTCCTTGAAAACTTCATAAACAAGTCCATCAACTACACTTTTTATGGTTGCATCACTTGAAGTAGACAATGCAGATTCGTATGCATTTCTTGCTTGTTGCTGTTGTATTTTTAGCTCACGTGACAGTCTCTTTTTACGCGCAATTAATGCTTCTAATCGCGTTTTTGATGAAGTCAATTTTAGGTTAGCTTGCTCAAATTCCGCTTCGGATGCCAAACCCTTTTTTTGAAGTGCGATCATGCGCGACATTTGGATTGAATCAATTGATAGTTGTTGTTGAGCCATTCCAATTTCCTCATCCAAGTCGTCAATTACGCTTGCATCACCAGAAAGTTGGTTTTGAATTAATTGAAGGTTCAAGGCCGCGTTTTCAGAGTTTTTGATAGCTCCGACGGCATCAATTGTACAAATTATATCATCGAATGAAACACTATCCCCAGTTTCTTTTTTGAATTCTATAATTCTTCCTGGAAGCTCGCTGTACACGGAATACAAAAACTCCGGTTCTAAAGTTATACTTGAATAAACTGATTCAGTTATATCTGTTTTTGAAACGGTTAAGGTGGCTCTTTCTTCAGAGCAAGCAGAGATTAAGAGGATTGCAAAGAAAATCGGTGCAAAACGAAAAAATCGGGTCATTTTCATGGTGGAAAAGTACCAAGGAATGATGGCTTAAAAAATGACTTTTGTTTCTTTTTTACTAAAAAATCTTTCCTGGATTCAGAATTGAGTTTGGATCAAAAACCTTCTTGATATTTCGCATCAATTCAAGTGATTTATTACTAAAAGCAATATCCATATATGGTTTCTGTACAAGTCCAATCCCATGTTCCCCTGAAATAGTTCCTTTCAAGTTGACAACTTCTGTGAAAAGTTCTCGTATCGCTTTTGGGAGTTCGTTATTCCATTGCTCGTCCGTTAAGTCGCCTTTGATTATATTAACATGTAAGTTTCCATCTCCAGCATGACCGTAACAAACGGATTTAAAACCGTATTCGTTTCCGATTCGCTTAATATGATCGAGTAAAACGGGAAGTTCAAACCTTGGGACCACAGTATCTTCTTCTTTGTAAATAGAGTTAGATTTTACAGCTTCACCAACACTTCTGCGTAATTTCCAGAGTGCATCTTTTTGTGCCTGCGATTCGGCAAACATAATTTCGTCTGTCTCAAATTGATCTAAAACTTCGGTAATTTTAGCTACCTCATTCATTAAAACATCTGGATCGAATCCATCAACTTCAATCAACAAATGAGCGGCATGATTTTCACCAACAGGAACACTACTTTCTCCTATAAAATCTTGCGCCCAAATTAAGGCATCACGTTCCATGAACTCTAATCCACTTGGTGTAATTCCTTCCTGGAAAATCGCTCCAACTGCTTCACAGGCTTCACGAGCACTGTAAAATGGAACAAGAAGTAGGAGATCGTGTGTAGGATGGGGGATTAGTTTAAGAACAATTTTGGTAATTATTCCTAACGTTCCTTCTGATCCAGTAATTAGCTGTGTGAGATTATATCCAGTAGCATTTTTAATCACATTCGCACCTGTCCAAATAATTTCACCAGTGGGCAAAACAACCTCCAAGTTGAGAACGTATTCATTGGTTACACCATATTTTACAGCTTTTGGTCCGCCTGAGTTCTCAGAAACATTACCACCGATAAAACAACTTCCTTTACTCGCTGGATCTGGTGGATAGAAAAGTCCTTTTTCCTTAACCGATTCTTGTAAAACTTGAGTGATGACACCAGGTTCTGTCGTTACTTGGTGATTCTTTTCATCTATCTCTAAAATTCGATTGAAGTTTTCCATTGACAGTGCAACTCCACCGTGAAGAGGAATCGCTCCGCCACTCAATCCTGTTCTAGCTCCAGAAGGTGTTACGGCAATTTTGTGCTCGTTACAATACTTGAGGATTTCGGCAATTTCTTCAGCTTTTTTCGGCTTTAATACTACTTCGGGAAGGATAGAAATATCTTCTGTTTCATCGTGACTGTATTTCTCCAATGAAGTCGAATCTTCGAAACAACTGTCACCGAGTAAACTTCTGAAAAATTGGATGGCATTTCCATCAACTGGATTGAACATAATCGAACTTTTCTCAAAAATAAATAAAAGGGGAGATTAATCTTCTAGAATAAACTCTTCATAAAGCTGAGGTACTTCACAAGGTACTTTTAATTCGAATTCAATCTTTGATCTGAGGGCGTCTGCTTGGTGAGATTCACCGTGGTTGATAAATATGGTTTTGGGTAATTTATTGAATTTTCCAAGCCATTCCATAATGTCTTTGCGATCGCCATGTGCACTCAGTGATGAAATACTTCTGATATCACATTTGACTGGATGATATTCTCCGAAGAATTTAATTTCTGGACTTCCTTTGAGAATTGCCCTTCCGCGTGTTCCTTCACCTTGATATCCAACAAAAAGAAGTGTATTTTTTTTATTGCTCATATGATTGTTGAGGTAGTGAATAATGCGGCCTCCTTCAATCATTCCACTTCCTGCCAGCACAATTTTTGGTTTTGTATCGAAACAAACTTCTTTGGATTCAATCGGGTCAGAAACGAACTTTACGTCATCGTAGACACGTTGTAACTCATACCGCGATATATTTTGCAACTCATGGTATCGATCATAAACATTTGTCGAGTTTACCCCCATTGGAGAGTCTAAATAAACCGGCATGTTCGGAAGTTTACCTTCTTCACGAAGTTGATAGATTAGATAAAGTAATTCCTGGGTTCGCTCAACGGCAAAGGATGGAATCATTAATATTCCTCTTTTATCGTAGGTTTCCTGGATAATCTGTGCAAGTTTAACTTTGACATCTTCTTCTCCATGAAGTCGATCACCGTATGTAGATTCCAAAACTAGATAATCTGCTTCTTTTATACGCTTTGGTGGGTAGAGTAAAAGTGGTTTTTCACGACCAATATCACCTGAGAAGACAATCTTTTTATCAGCCACTGTAAAGTTTATAAATCCAGAGCCAAGAATGTGACCGCTATTTAGAAATTCAAAACTGATATCATTATTGAGGATTACCCATTCGTTAAAATCATGTTCTACGAACAATTCAAGTGCTTTACTTACATCTTTTTGTGTGTAGAGTGGAGTAGCAACTGGATGTTTAGAGTACCCATATCGATTTGCTCTTTCAGCATCCTCTTCTTGAATCTTAGCGCTGTCTTTTAGGATGATTTTTGTTAGTTCTAGCGTGGCACTTGTGCAATGAATTGGACCGCTAAATCCATTTTTGACTAAAACAGGAATATATCCACTATGATCTAAGTGAGCATGAGACAAGACTAATGCATCAATTTTAGTAGGATCAACAGGTAATTTTGCACGATTTAATTCTCTGAGATTTTTAAGTCCCTGGAACAAACCGCAATCTACCATCACCTTGAAGTTTCCATGTTCAAGAAGGGTTTTGGAGCCAGTAACAGTACCGGCTCCACCCAAGAAAAAAAGTTTTGTCTTGTTCATAAGACATTATTAGTTGGCCGTAATTTCAAATTCAGTTCTACGGTTTTGTTGGCGCCCGTCAGAAGTATTGTTAGTTGCAATAGGTGCTGAAGAACCATAACCTTTTGCGGTCATTCTATTAGCTGCAATTCCTTTACTGGTCAAGTATTTCACAACTGCTTCCGCACGATCTTGTGAAAGAGAGTTATTTAAACTTGCTGATCCAGTATTATCTGTGTGACCAGAAATTTCGACTTTCAAGCTAGGTACATCTTTCAGTAATTTAACCAGACGATCGAGCTCTGCGTTTGATTCAGATCTTAGAGTTGACTTTCCTGTATCGAAGAAGATGTTGCGAAGGGCAATCTTACTACCAACCGCGATGTTTTTAAGCTCGATAACTTTATTAACAAGGTTGTCAGCACTTCCTTTAGGGATATCAAAGTTTTCTGAATGGAATAAGTATCCTTCCGCCTTAACAGCAATTCCGTAGTTCTTTCCAGAAGCCAGTGTAATGATGAATTTACCCGTTGCACTATTCGTTGTGAAAGTTTCAATAATTTTTCCTGAAGCATTATCTGTGATTTCAATTTCAGCTTCAACGGCCTTTCTTGAAATAGCATCAATTGTTTTTCCTTTAAATACTGTAAATGATTTTTTGTTCACATCAACAGTCGACTCAATTGAATTGTCTTTTATTGGATTTACAATTGAAGCCAAAAGGTAATCTTCAGTCGACATAACCGGTTGTTTTTCTGGTCCCCAGAATGTTACCTTGTATATGTCAAATCCACCTTTTCCACCTTCTCGATTGGAAGCAATGTATGCAAATTTTCCATTCGCCGTTGCAGAGAAGAAGAAATCATCATAAGGAGTATTAATTGGATAACCCATGTTTTCAGGCTTCGACCAAGTACCGTTAATGTTTTTCGAAACGAAAATATCATATCCACCAAGCGAACCAGTACCTTCTGAAGCAATATACATCGTTTCACCATCTAGGTGCACATAGATTGGACCCTCATTAAACTTACTGTTTACAGTGGAGATCATTTGAGCAGCCATGTAGTTCTTTTGAATTTTACTTTGCATCGAACTGTACATGACTTCAAATCCATTGTTTCGGCTGTCGTTATCTCTATCAAAATAGATACTCCACCCATCACTACTGTATGAAGCGTAAACTTCATTTGAATTTTTATTCGAGATTTGGAAAGGTAATTTTTCCGCAGGAGTCCAATTAGCTCCCTTCAATTGACTTTCAAAAATATCCGTTTGCCCGTCAACTTCTCTGTGCAATAACATTTTTGTTCCATCGTAACTGATGTTGTTCGAAACATCATCTGAAGTTGTATTTACATTGTTAATAGGTTTCAATGGCTGCCACTTTCCATCGTAGAAAGTTGTTGAATAGATATCATCATCATAACTTCCAGCTTCATTTGGTTGATGACCGTTTGGTCGATCAGATGTTAGAATCAGCTCGGCACCGTCGGTTGAAATAGAAGGAGCGTAATCGTTATACTCAGTATTCAATAAAGAAACATTGTCGACCCAAGCACGAATCGGCTCTTTTACAGCTTTTCTTGCTTCTTGACACTCCTTTTTACGTTTACTCACAAATTTGTTGAAGTTGTCTGCCTTACGGTACTCTGCCTCGAATTTTTCATACGCGTCGATTGCTTCGTTAAATTTGCTATCTAACTGAAGTGCATAACCATAATAGAAATTCATAAATGGATCACATTCTGGATCCAATTTATAGGCTTCATACAGATATGAAATTGCTTTGTTGGCGTACGGGGAATTAGCGTAGCAAGCTCCAATTTTAAAGTTTAGCTCACCATTTTTCGGATTGAATTCTTGAGCGATGAGGTAATTTTTTAGTGCCATTTCATAATTCAATCCGGGACTTTTCACTTGGAAAATAGCTTCGTTACCTAATTCGAAAAATTCATCACCAGTCTTGATTGCATCAGTAGCCTTCTTGAACCCGTCTTTATCCTCTTTAAAATTACCAGATTTGAACTCGACATTTTGAGCAGACGAAAGAAAGACGAATCCAGCGATTATCGATGTTATTAAATATTTTATCATTTCAATCTAAATTAATTGCTGCAGTTTCCTGCGTAAAAGTTTTTACCAGTTTCCGATCCTAATTCCTTCGCTTTATGCCAGTCCTCACAGGCACCATCCATATCGCGAAGCATTTCTTTTGCATTTCCACGGTTAACGTAGGCAACTGCATTTTCTTTGTCCATCTGAATCGCTTTATTGGCAAACTCCAATGCTTTCTTGTATTCTTTTTTCTTGAAATAGATTCCACTCAAATTAGAAGCAGCTGGTGAATAGTCTGATTTAACTTGAAGTGCTTTTTCGAAGTCTTTTTTAGCGTCGTCTAGTCGACCTTGATTCAGTTGAACTACACCTCGGTTATTATAGGCTAAATGAAAGTTGGGATCGATTGAAACAGCTCTGTTAAATGCAGCCAGGGCTCCTGCGTAATCCTTCATTTTAGATTTAGTTGTTCCGATGTTGTTAAGTACAAATGCTAACTCTGGATTCTTTTTCACCGCAGCCTCGTAATCTACAAGTGCTTTAGAATATTCACCAAGCATTCTGTATGAAGATCCTCTGTCATTTAAAGCATTAACATCTTCTCCGTTCAAATTGATAGCACTCGTAAAATACTTTATTGCACCATCATAGTCCTTTTGTAAAAAGCGAAGAGTCCCGTAATTATAATATGCTTTGAAATTGCTCTTATCGATTGATATCGATTTTTCGTAATCCTTTTCTGCATCTGCGTATCTGTTTGCTCCTTGATGTGCACGGCCTCTTTGGAAATAGGCCTTCGCATAGTCTGGTTGCATTTCAATCAATCGAGTTAAGGTCTTATATGCCAATTCGAAACGTTGATCTTCTAGTTCTGCTACTCCTTTATTGTAATAGGCAGCAGTGAAGTTAGGGTCAAATTGAATTGATTCTGCGAATTTGGTAATCGCTCCCTTATAGTTTTTTTGAGAGAACATTTGTACTCCCGCATTGTAAGCTTCTTGGCTCTTTGCAATTGCTTCATTTTCAAGATTGAGGGCGGTTATTGAGTCGCGATAAGCTTGCTCTTCAGGTGTTAATTCCTCAATTTGACTAAAGACTGTAGGACTAATAGCAGTTAGCAGTACTGCTAAAAAAGTTTTTGGTTTAATCACATTAGTTGGTTTTGAATTCGAAATTCCAAGTTACAAACTTTGTGCCGAATCACTAGGTAGAAGTTTTCAACAATTCCAAAAATGTTACCTTTATGCAATCATTTTTAAGATATGTCGAAACAAGTTTATATAGTGGATGGTATCCGCACAGCAATTGGAAATTTTGGAGGAACACTTGCACCTGTTAGAACAGATGATTTGGGTGCGATAGTGATTAAGGAGTTGATGAAGAGAAATGCTTCATTTGATCCAAAGTTGATTGAAGATGTTTTATTTGGATGTGCTAATCAAGCTGGTGAGGATAATAGAAACGTGGCAAGAATGTCGGGATTATTGGCCGGACTTCCATATCAAGTTGGTGGAGAAACAGTGAACCGATTATGTGCTTCGGGAATGGCTTCTACGATCAATGCAGCACGAGCTATTAAAGATGGAGCTGGAGATATTTATATCTCTGGTGGAGTTGAGCATATGACACGTGGACCTTGGGTGATTTCTAAAGTTTCTAAGCCTTTTGGTCGTGATGCAGAAATGCACGATTCTTCATTCGGATGGCGTTTTATCAATCCAAAAATGAAAGAGTTGTACGGAACAGACGGGATGGGAAATACTGCCGAGAACCTCGTTGAGCTTTATGGAATTGAGAGAGAGGCTCAGGATAAATTTGCATTATGGTCTCAACAAAAAGCTGCAAAAGCAATTGAGTCTGGTCGTTTTGCCGAAGAGATTGTTCCAGTTGAGATCCCACAGAGAAAGAAAGATCCAATAATTTTTGACACGGATGAATTTGCTCGCCCGGAATCTACACTCGAGAAATTGTCTAGTTTGCGACCTGCTTTCAAAAAAGAAGGTGGTTCGGTTACGGCAGGAAATTCATCTGGATTAAATGATGGTGCAGCAGCACTTCTTATTGCGTCTGAAAATGCAGTAAAAGAGCATAATTTGAAACCAATCGCTCGAATTGTTGGAGCGGCAGTTGCCGGAGTGGAGCCTAGAATTATGGGGATCGGACCTGTTTATGCATCGGAAAAAGTGTTGAAAAGAACAGGTCTAACTTTGGATGATATGGATATCATCGAGCTCAATGAGGCTTTCGCAGCTCAAGTTTTGGCTTGTACAAGAAAGATGGGATTAGCGGACAACGACCCAAGAATAAATCCAAATGGGGGAGCAATTGCGTTAGGTCACCCTCTTGGCATGACTGGAGCTAGGATTCTTCAGACTGCAGCCTTAGAATTACAGAAAACGAACAAAAGATATGCATTGGTAAGCATGTGTATAGGTGTCGGTCAAGGTTATGCTACTATTATTGAGCGAGTTTAGCCAACCTGTCGGCCTTAATTAACGTTATAGAAATAATGCAAAAACTACTACTAATAGCACTTATATCAACCTCCGTTTTGGTTGGATGCAAGAAAGAAGCTACTGTCTGGGATACGGATTGGAATGCACCAATTATTAACGATACTCTTTCGTTGATAAATCTGGTTAATGATTCTACCTTGGCAGTCAATAATGGGGTCTACGAGGTGGACTTAAATCGTTCTTTGTTTGACTTAAATATAAACGATGTAATCACCTTTCCGGATACAACTATTTCTGTAAGTTATACGATCCCTTTTGCATTTTTCAATGTTCCTCCAGGGTATTCTTTTGTAAATGAAGCGGATGAGTATTCATTTGCTATTCAAGATTTAGAATTGAAGAAGGTTCGGCTTTCGGCTGGTTTTATAGATGTAGAAGTCCGAAATCCTGCTCCAACAAAAGCATTTTTTAACCTAAAAATGCCAGGAGTGACATTAAATGGAGTAGAATTCGACGAAACATTAGTGGCGCCAGCTAAAGAGAATGGTACAGCTGGTGTAATTCAAGGTTCGATAGACCTCGCTGGTCATACTATGGACTTAACAGGTGTTGATGGAAATACCAGAAATACATTACGAGCGGATGTAGATGTAAAATCAGATCCAGATGGTCCGCCTGTAACGCTATACAACACAGATTTGATTGTTGTTAAAGTAACGCTTCGAGATGTTAAAGTTGACTATGCAAAAGGCTATTTCGGTCAGCGTGTTATTTCTGATACAACAGATTTGTCAATTGATGTTCTTAATCTGATTCAATCTGGCTCTATTGATTTACCAGCTTCAACAATTAAGTTTGAAGTGGAAAACGGAGTAAAAGTTGGAGCAAATGCTTTACTAACTAATATTATTAGTGAGAACAATTCAGGTTCAATTGTAAACCTATCTCATCCGCAAATGGGAAGTACGTTCAATATTGATCCAGCAACTGGAACTTGGAATTCACTTGTTCCGTCTTTTAAGTCACTTGAATTTAATGCAACAAATAGCAATATTGAAGCTTACCTAGAGAATTTGGGAGCAAAAAATACGATTGGTTACAAAGTAGTTTTAAATCCTTGGGGTAATGTGTCCGGTGGCTCTGATGAGCTTTTCCCACAAAGTAAACTTAGGGTTAATTTACATGCTAATTTACCACTAACCATTGGTACAGATCAATTGGTAGTGCGTGACACATTTGACTTTAATGTTCAGCAGGATACTGATAAGACTCATTTGGTTTCAGGAGAATTAAGACTGAGGGCGAGGAATTCTTTCCCTTACTCGGCCAGCGTTAAGCTAGTTTTAATAGATGTGAATGGAACCGAATTATATACTCTAACAGGTAACTCTCTAATCCAATCTGGTTTATTTGGAACACTTGAAAATTCAACAAATCAATTGGTTGCAGAGTCGGAATTAATGTTTGTTCTTTCAGATGAAATAATAAGTAATCTTGACAAGATAAAGGGAATAATTGTGGAATCAGAATTTAATTCAATGGATCCAGCTACAAATTTGAGTGCACCTCAAAGTATTCAGGAAGGAGCATTTTTAGGTATCAAATTGAATGGTAGGTTCAAAACTGAAAATATATTCTAAGATGAGCAATTTAAAGACAATACTTTCAGTTTTATTGGTTTTAACTTCTCTTCATTCAAGTGCACAGTTGTTACCAATTCAGTACGATACCCTTGAAAGGTCACAAGAAGTCATTTTGACGGGGGGACTTGATTTTAGTACTTCTGGCTTGCAAAATGAACTAACCATGAAGTTCATTCGTGGTGGATACATAACCGACGATATCAAGAACGCTTCAATGGATAAACACCGTGATATAAATCGCGCTGGAGGTATTTTAATCGGTGATGTAGAATACAGAAATTACGACGTTCAACTTCTCGAAAAAAGAGATTGGGGAATAATTGTAAAAGCAGGATACAATACTTTTGGAGGTGCAGTATATTCACAAGATCTATATGGACTTGCCATGTACGGTAATGATCGATATGTAGGAGATACCATTGATTTTTCAGGATTCAATGCGAGCTTTGCCACTTATCAGAAATTAGGCTTTGGATTGATTGATCGTAAGTCGAAATCCAGCATTACATTAAATGTATTCAACATAAGCGATTATGCGTCAATTGGATTGAGAGACGCTCAAGTTCAACAAGATGATAATGGAGATAATATTAATTTAGTGCTTGACGGAGAGTTCGCTTTCAGAGAGTCTCAAGCATTTAATCAAGGGATTGGATTTGGTGTAGATGTCGATTTCAAAATTCCGTTTCAGTTCTCGAACGATCAAACATCATTCCTTCAAATTCAGGCTAAGAATATCGGTGTTGGTTATCTCTACGAAAAACAGAGAGTTTATTCGGTGGATACTACATTTAACTTTAGTGGATTTGAGTTTAATCAGCTTTTTGGTGACAATGCTATTAATTTCGATAGTCTGGATGTTTTGGATACACTTGGAATCAGTTCGTCACTTGAAAACAGAACGTTTTTATTACCAGGATTTATTCAAGTAGGTAAAATTGTCGATCAACACAGTTCTAAAAGAGTTCAGTCGTTTTTTGGGCTACGACTTTATCCATCGCTGATTTATGTTCCTTACGTATTTGGTGGGGCTCATTTCAAGGCAAATGATTGGTTAAGTCTTGGTGCAAATATTAGCTATGGTGGATTCACAAATTTCAGAGGAGGTTTGTATGCCAGTATGAATTTTAACAAGATAGCAGTTGGATTAGCAACAGAGGATGTTATCGGAGCTGTATCCGGAAAAGGAAAAGGTAAATCAATATTTTTGAGAGTAAAATGCGCATTTTAATATTAATCATAGGTCTTTTTGTAACTAGTTCATTGTTTGGGCAAATTGCATTTTTCAATATTTATTCGAACAATGGGGATGAATCTGGAGAAGGTATTGTTCAATTAGAGGATAGTAGTTATATGGTTACTGGGTCGTCGAGTAGTTTTGCGCCATCTCTCGGTTCACAAGCGTTTTTATTGCACATCGACAGCATGGGTAATTTCATGTCGTCTACACATTATGGAGGTCCAGAGTCTGAAGTGGGTAGGAGAGTGTTATACCAACCGAATGATGGTTATTACATAGCGGGATACACCAATTCATATGGAAATGGTGGTTACGACTATTACCTTGTTAAAACTGATCTCAATGGTGTAGAACAATGGAGTCAAACCTATGGCGGTGCAGGATGGGAGCGTGTTTGGGATGCGGCAATAATGCCTGATTCGGGAGTGATGATGATTGGGGAGACTTCCTCAAATCCAACTGACAACTTAGATATGTACATCGTGAGAACTGATAAGTTTGGTGACACTCTTTGGACTAAAACCATTGGTGGGGCGGGAGATGATGTGTTGAAAGGTATGGCATCTTTAAACGATTCTACATATTATGTTGTTGGTTATACTTATGTCGAAGATTCTTTAGAGACAAATGCAGTAGTGATGAGAATTGATGACGAAGGTCAAATTCAATTATTTGATACTCTAGACTTAACAGGGAATACTTATTTAAACGCACTTTCTTATCGTGAAGGGGTGAAGTACATGGCTGTTGGATATTCTAACGGGAACTCCCCTAATGGTGATGATAGCTACTATGTTCAATTTGATACAAATGGAGTTATATTATATGAATACAGTGGCCCTGATGATGGAGATCAAGTGGCTCAAGTAGTTACGGATTTTGGCGTGCCAGATGTTTGGTATATTGGAATTGACTATGAGAACCAGTGGTCAGAACCAAATGGGAATGACTGTTTTGTCGGGCGATATTTAGACAATTTTGTTTATGCTCAATCGGCAGTCACATTGCACTATGAGAATCCCGATTACATGGGGCAATTAATTGAAACAAGTGATGGTGGAGCGGTTATGGTAGGAAGAACTTACGCAGCATCTGGAATGATAGCAAGCTCTAGTAATTTATATGTGGTCAAAATTGGACCAAATCATTTACATCCAGATATACATAACATTGTAGAGCAAGGTGTAGTAAATGTGAGTGAATTGAGTGTCAGCGATGACTTCCACGTGTATCCTAATCCAGCAAACGCTGATTTATTTGTTAAATCAACAAGTGTTACGGATGGAGATGTTACTTTAGTTGATGCTTTTGGTAGAATTGTGATAACTGAGGATCTGTTTTTGGGTGAGTTGAGAATAGACCTTTCTTCTTTTAAAGACGGCGTATATTACTTGAGGCTTTCATCAGAGAATACAAATTCAACGAGAAAAATTGTAATTCAACACTAATTCTTTACCACTCGTGCGCCTCTTCTTTAAACCATTTGTCCTGAACGCGCAAAGTCTGTTCGATTATATCCCGAACACAATGTTTACCACCTAAAAACGGTGATTGATAATCACTTATATGCTTGATTTCAACAGCGGCATCTTGTGGACATGCAGCGACACCAACTTTCAGCATTACTTCATAGTCTGGGATGTCGTCCCCCATGTAGGCTACCTCTTCATCGATTAAATTGTATTTTTCTTTGAGTTCCTCGTAAACTGTTACTTTGTTGCTGGATCCAAGTCGTACCTCAGTGACCCCTAGGCTCAGTAATCTTTCCTTAAGTCGCTCACTTTTCCCACCAGTAATCACCAAAATTCGAAATCCCATTTTGTTAGCGTACTGAAGAGCATAACCGTCTCTAGAACTTAAAATTCGAACGTATTCATCGCGAAAAAGAAGTACATCTCCGTTCGTCATAACTCCGTCGACATCAAAAATAAATGTGTTTATTTTAGGTAGTTTCTCTTTATAACTTTTCATGCTTATATGCTTCTAATATGCTGTTGGTGATTACCTTGTAAATCTCTTTCTTTTCGTCACTTAATTTTGATAAATGCTCGTAGAGAACTTTTTTATCATTGCGACGTGCAGGTCCAGTTTGAGCATCGTAAGGAGAGTTTCGTTCGAGCTTGTTTACTGTCTCTTTTAACAATGGAATTAAATGTTCATAGTCCAAGTTTTCTTGATCTAAATAGCTTTTCGCAATGTAATTTAAGTGATTCGTAAAATTATTTACAAAAACGGCAGCTAAGTGAAGTTTTCCTCTATCCTCTGAGTTAGCAAATGAAACTTTGCGACTTATTTTCCAGGCTAGGTCGAATAACTGTTGAGCAAATTCGGTGTTGTTTCCTTCGATAAAAAATGGTACTTCAAAAATGTTAACATCAATCTCCTTGGAGAAAGTTTGAAGAGGGTAGAATACTCCGAGATTTTTTCTTTTAGGTAAAGAATCTATTTTCTTCGAGCCTGAAGTATACGCGACTGGGGTGGATTCTGGGATTTTCTCTAGTACTTCTCCAATTTTATCATCAGGAACTGCGAGTAACACCAGCTGATCAGTCGGAAGTAAGTCGTAATCATGTAATAAACGCGTGCTAGATAAGAAATCAGGAGCTTCAGTCTGAGAAGTTACGATATGAGAAATATGAATCCCTCTTTCAGCTAAAGCTTTCGCTAAGTGATAACCAACATTACCTAATCCGACTATTGAAATATGTTGAATTGCTTCATTCACAACCCAAATATCAGGATAAGAATGGAATTTAGAACGTATAAATTACTTTTTCTTCGAAATCCACATTTTCAGAATACGGTAAAATGAAACTCTTTATATCTTCCAGCTCTACGGTTGAGAGATAATATAGTTTTATGGTTTTTCCTTCATTCAAGTACTCAATATGAAAGATTTCTTTTTTGTCTAATATTTCACGTTCCAAGTCCATAAAATCGGCATGTGAAAGATTATTGTTCTTAAATTCAACTAATGAAGTAAAGGCAATCTTTTCGTTGTGATTTACCTCGAATTGTGCGTATTCAAAACGTTGTGCTTTATTCGCCTCCTGCGAGAAGCAAAGTGTAGGAATACTAACGAGTAAGAGGATTAAATATTTCATGCTAGTTCTTTGTGATTTTAGTAACTGATTGTCTTCCGTTAAATCCTTTATACTGAAGTAAGTAAAGCCCAGAAGCATATTGACTCAGGTCAAGATCAATTTTTTGAAATGAACCATCTAATTCTTTCTTAATTAATGTGGAACCGTTTAGATCAGTTAAAATAAGCAATTCACCTTTCTTGTTCGACTGAACCTCAATGGTCAGATTTGAATTTGTAGGATTTGGGTAAGCGGTCACAACTCCTGAAAATTTCGCATCTCGTTGCAAAGAAATAATCTCACTCGAAGTTGCAGTCCCGTTGTAGTCTACTTGTTCTAATTGGTAATACACATCTCCAGTTCTAATATCTGTGTCAATAAATTCATAATGGCTTTCAGAAATTGTTGTACCTGCACCTTTTTGTTCACCAATTTTCTCGAAGTTAATACCGTCAAATGATCTCAAAATGTTGAAATGATCATTATCTCTCTCACTAGCCGTTGACCATTTCAATGAGTTGGTGCTACTTAATGTTACCCCGTTGAAGCTAATCAATTCGATTGGTAAAATACCAACGGCTGTCCATCCTGTCACTGTGAAGTCACATACATCTCCGCCGAAACCATCAACCATAAGAATATAGTTGTTACCTGGAGTTAGGCCTGTAGCTGTTACCGTTCCAGAAGTTGCTGTTGCTGGATTCCAACAATTGGACATTGAAGTAAAGTTTGTACAACATCCGTTAACATCTTCAGCAACTTCATACACTTCTGCTTGAATTCCAGAGCTACAACCTGTTACACTACTGAAGTTAAAGGTCTCTGTTGTTCCACTTGCAACAAATTCGTACCAAGAATTGTTTTCAATTGACCCGCAGAATAATGAAGTTAAATTAGCGGGTGTATCAGAAGAATAGGTACCAGATGTGTTTGATGAGAAAGTTCCTGCTCCTTGAGTAAGAATTGCCGGAGCGTTACAATAATCCTGATTGGAGGGAGTACCACAAGGTCCAGTCTCTTGAATGCATAAGTCAAATGTCGAAGTTTGTCCAGCGGTTGATGTCCAAGAGAAGATTCTAACCAAATAAGTTTGGCCAATTGTCAATCCTGTCACTGAACTAGTATTTGGGTCACTACAAACAATTGCAGTTCCTAAGCTTCCACAATTACTTTGATAAACGCTATGATATAAATCAGTAGTACTTCCTGTAATGTTAGATAATGAAATATTTACTGCCGTTGATGTAGCGGTAAATTCATACCAAACATCATCGTCTGCCGTACCTGAACAACCGTTTGTCTGTGAAGATGCTGTTGCACTCGCAATAGTTCCAGTTGTGTTAATACATCCACTTCCCAAAGGAGTCACAGGTGCTGTAATAGCGTTATTACAATCATCATTTGCTGGGGGCGGTGGTGGTGTACCGATACAGAGGTCAAAAGATGATGTTTGACCAGTAGTTGAAGTCCATGAATAGACACGAACGTAATAGGTATTTCCAGGAGTTAACCCCGTTAGTGTACTGCTATTAGGATCACTACAAACCAATGCAGTTCCAAGTGATCCACATGCTCCAGAGTAAACTGAATGATACAAGTCTGTTGTGCTACCAGTTATGTTTAATAAGTCGATATAGTGACTAGTGTTTGTTGCTACAAAAGAGAACCAAACATCATCATCAGCTGTACCTCCACATCCATTTGCTTGAGCAGACGTAGTGGCCGATGCGATTGTGCCAGGTGTAACCGATCCACATAAATTGTCTGGGTTTACCGTTGCGGGAGTTGCATTTGCACATTCATCGTTTGCTGGTGGTGGAGGTGGTGTACCAATACATAAATCAAACGTTGTGGTTTGTCCGGTTGTTGAGGTCCAAGAGTAAACTCGAACATAGTAAGTATTTCCAGGAATTAATCCACCAACAGAACTACTGTTTGGGTCGCTACAAACTAAAGCAGTTCCAAGGGAACCACATGTTCCAGAATAAACTGAGTGATATAAGTCAGTTGTTGAACCTGTAACATTCGTTAAATCGATAGTGTGCGCTGTGCTTGTTGCTACGAATGAATACCAAACATCGTCATCTGCTGTACCACCACATCCATTTGCTTGTGATGATGCTGTTGCCGATTGGATTGTTCCGGATACTGTCGATCCACAATTTAAGTCAGGGTTTACTGGCGCAGAGGTTGCTGTTGCACATTCGTCGTTAGCAGGTGGAGGTAGTACTACAGGGTCTTCAGCACAAATGTCGAAAGTTCCGTTATTATTGTTGCCATATTCCCAAACTCTAATCCATAAAGTTGCACCGGGAGTTTGTCCAGTAAGTGAAATAAAGGGCATTAATCCGTTAGGACTGTCGTCGTCGTCACATTCAACTAATGTTAGTGATCCACATGTACCAGAGTAAACAGCCATACCACCATCTGTTATTACTCCAGTGTTCGTGTTAATGTCAACATTTCCACTGGCCGGAACAGTTATTGTGTACCAAACATCGCCGCCAGAATAGCTAGCACAACCTGGCGCAGGAACTCCGGAAGAAGCTGTTGCAGTTGCATTTGAACCTGTTGTGAAGGAACAGCTACCAGAATTTACAGTTAAAGCTGGAGCTCCACAAGGGTCGTCAGATTGAGAAAATGTTGTGTTCGTTATTAAAAGGCCTAAGAAGGCAAGGAAATACCTGTAGTATAAGTTCAAATCTAGTAGGGTTTGTTTGTAATTAGCCCCACTAAAATAATAGATTGAAGATAGACTTAATGTTTATTTAATATGCAATGAATATATTGGTAATACCGATGAAAGTATTAAATCTCCTGTTGAATATTACAAAAAAAAGGTGAGGAATTATCCTCACCTAATTGAATATCAAGTGTATAAAGGAATTACTTTCCGTGACACTGTTTGTATTTCTTTCCACTGCCGCAAGGACAAGGATCATTTCTTCCTATTTTCTTTTCAGCAACAACAGGTTGTTGTTTGATTTCCGGTTGTCTTGCTGAATTATTAATAGCTTCTTGATATCCTTCTCTACCACTCACTTGTTGAGGCTCTGCATTTGTTTGAGCTTTAGCATAGTGATCTTCAGTCTGAGCTTCCTTATTTGTCGATTGGATTTCTTGAGCGACAGGAATATTCAACTTCATTAACAAGTCCATTGTTTCTGCGTTCATTCTTGCTAGCATCGCTTTGAATAATTCAAAAGACTCTAATTTGTAGACAAGTAATGGATCTTTTTGCTCGTATTGTGCATGGTGCACTGCAGAGCGTAAGTCGTCCATTTCTCTCAAGTGCTCTTTCCATTCGTTATCAATCATTCCAAGAATAATATTCTTCTCGAATGTTCGTGCAATAACACTTCCGCCAGAATTGTAAGCTTCTTCTAGGTTTACAACCAATTGAATCTCACGCTTACCATCTGTTAGTGGGAAAACAATATTCTTGTATTGATCTGACATGTTTTCGTGAACGTGCTTGATCTGTGGCATTGCTTGTTCTGCAATTTTTGCGTTTTTACGATCGTAATAAGAACGAATGCTTGAGTATACCTTGTCGATAAGTGTATTCTCGTCAATTGAATTATATTCTTCCGCTGTTACTGGAGATTCAACACCAAGAGTACGAATTAATTCCTCTTCAAAACTTGAGAAATCTTTTGTATTTCGATTAACAACTACGTTTTCTGAAACATCATAGAACATATTATCAATGTCGATGTCCAAACGATCACCAAATAGTGCATTTTTACGTTTCTTGTAAATCGCTTTACGTTGAGCATTCATTACATCATCATACTCTAACAAACGCTTACGAATACCAAAGTTGTTTTCCTCTACTTTTTTCTGTGCACGCTCAATTGACTTAGAGACCATACTGTGAGTAATTACTTCACCTTCTTTCAGTCCCATTCTATCCATCAACTTAGCGATACGCTCCGATCCGAATTTACGCATCAAATCATCTTCCAAAGAAACGAAGAACTGAGAAGAACCTGGATCCCCTTGACGTCCAGCACGACCTCTTAACTGACGGTCAACTCGACGTGAATCGTGACGCTCTGTACCTAAGATCGCAAGTCCACCTGCTTCTTTTACGCCTTCTCCTAGTTTAATATCAGTACCACGACCGGCCATGTTCGTTGCAATTGTAACCGCTCCAGCTTTACCTGCTTCAGCGACGATTTCTGCTTCTCGTTGGTGGTATTTGGCGTTCAATACTTGGTGATTGATACCTTTCATCTTTAGCATTCGACTTAACAATTCCGAAATTTCCACGGTTGTCGTACCTACTAGCACAGGACGTTTTGCTGCGACTAATTTTTCGATTTCATCAATAACTGCATTGAACTTCTCACGTGCAGTTTTGAATACCAAATCGTTCATGTCGTTACGTTGAATGGGTTTGTTGGTAGGAATAACAACTACATCCAATTCATAAATATCCCAGAATTCTTTTGCTTCAGTCTCTGCAGTACCTGTCATCCCCGAAAGTTTGTGGTACATTCTGAAGTAGTTCTGTAATGTGATAGAAGCGTATGTTTGTGTTGCCGCTTCAACTTTTACATCTTCTTTCGCCTCAATCGCTTGGTGAAGTCCGTCTGAATAACGACGACCGTCCATGATACGACCTGTTTGCTCATCTACAATTTTCACCTTACCATCAAGAATAACGTACTCAACTTCTTTTTCGAATAATGTGTACGCCTTCAATAATTGGTTTACCGAGTGAATTCTTTCCGATTTAATACTATAGTCACGAACAAGTGCATCTTTTTGGGCAACAAACTCATCTTGAGAAAGGTCCTTTCTTTTCAATTCGGCAATTTCAGCACCTATATCCGGCATGATAAAGAATTCGCGATCTTCTTGCCCTGAAATGAGATCGATTCCTTTACCAGTTAACTCAATCGTATTATTTTTTTCATCAATCACGAAGAATAATTCCTGATCGATCAATTTCATTTTCTTTCCTTGCTCCTGCATGTAGAAGTTCTCCGTTTTTTGCAGGTGAGCACGAATTCCTGGCTCTGACAAATACTTAATTAATGCTTTATTTCTTGGAAGTCCACGGTGTGCACGAAGTAAGGCAATTCCACCTTCTTCCAACATCTTCTTAGCATCTTGTCCTGCTTCCACTTCTCCGTTGATCACAGTCAACATTTTCTTTGCATCAGCCAAACATTGATTAACAAATTTACGTTGAGCAGCTACAATATTTTCAACGCGAGGTTTTAATTGATAGAACTCATGCTGATCTCCACGTGGAGTAGGACCAGAGATAATTAATGGTGTACGAGCATCATCAATTAAAACTGAATCGACCTCATCTATGATGGCGTAGTGATGTTTTTGTTGAACAAGATCGTTTGGACTTCCTGCCATGTTGTCACGCAAGTAGTCAAATCCAAATTCGTTATTCGTTCCAAAAATGATATCTTTCTTGTAGGCTTCTCTTCTTTCTGGTGAATTAGGACGGTGCTTATCAATACAATCTACAGTTAAACCGTGGAATTGGTAAAGTGGTCCCATCCATTCAGAGTCACGTTTAGCGAGGTAATCATTAACTGTCACTACGTGAACTCCTTTTCCAGATAATGCATTTAAGTAAACCGGAAGTGTGGCAACTAATGTTTTACCTTCCCCTGTTTGCATCTCAGCAATGTTACCGTTGTGAAGTACAGCTCCTCCCATTAACTGAACATCATAGTGAACCATTCCCCAAGATACTTCAGCTCCTGCTGCTGTCCATGTGTTATGCCAAATGGCTTGATCTCCTTCAATAGTGATTCCATCTTTTTGAGAAGCTAGGTCACGATCAAAATCTTGAGCTGTAACTTTCAGTGCTCCGATTTCTTTCCATCTGCGAGCCGTTTCTTTCACAACTGCAAATGCTTCTGGACGAATCTGCTCTAAGATTTCTTCAATCTTATTATCAATATCTTTTGTGATCTGATCGATTTTCTCGAACAAATCTTCTTTCTCATGTACTGGTGTACTTAAATCAGCCGCTTTTTCATTCAAAGCCTTCAATTCAGCTTCTAAATCAGCTGTCCCTTTGCGAATTTGCGCTTTGAATCCGTCCGTTTTTAAACGGAGTTCATCATCGCTAATATTGGCCAATTGTGCGAAAAAGTTATTCGCTGCGTCGATACCTGGTTGGTATTCTTTTCTATCTTTTTTGGATTTATCTCCGAATAATTTCTTTAGAATGCTCAAAACACTAAGATTTTAAAAACGAGGTGTAAAAATAATAAATCTATTACGCTAATTTCCTATAAGTAGCAGAATGATTTTTCTTTTGTCATAAACCGTTCCAAATGAAAATACTATGACAAATTGTCTAGCAATCTAATTTTATCAGTCAAAAGTTGATAAAATATTAAAACTTGTCACCGTCAAATCATTCGATCATCGTATTTTTGCGCCATGCATGAGATGATTTTGATTTTGGATTTCGGTTCGCAATACACGCAGTTGATTGCCCGAAGAGTAAGAGAACTAAATGTTTATTGTGAAATTCACCCCTGGAATAAATGTCCTGAACTAACGGATAATATAAAAGGTGTGATTTTGTCAGGTAGTCCATTCTCAGTTAGAGATGAGAAGGCTCCTAAGCCCGATTTGTCTGAAATCAAAGGGAAAATGCCACTTCTTGGTGTTTGTTTCGGAGCTCAGTTCCTAGCAAACAACTACGGTGGTGAAGTATTGCCATCAACGATTCGTGAGTATGGAAGAGCAAATCTTTCTATGGTTGACACAACTAATGTGTTGACAAAAGGAATGACAAATGGTTCACAAGTTTGGATGTCTCACGGAGATACAATCAAATCGGTGCCAGAAAATTATAAGATTATAGCTAGTACTTCTGATGTGGAAGTAGCTGGATACCATATCGAAGGTGAAGAGACTTTTGGTATACAATTCCACCCTGAAGTTTATCACTCAACGGAAGGGACAACTTTATTACGCAACTTCATTGTAAGTGTTTGTGGATGTAAGCAAGATTGGACGCCAAGCTCTTTTGTTGAAGAAACAGTCAAAGAACTACAAGCTGAAATCGGAACGGATAAAGTAATTCTTGGTCTTTCTGGGGGAGTAGATTCTTCAGTTGCAGCGATGTTGTTGCATAAAGCGATTGGGGCCAACCTCTACTGTATATTTGTTGATAACGGATTACTTCGTAAAAATGAATTCCAATCGGTATTGGAGTCTTATAAAGGAATGGGACTTAATGTAAAAGGTGTGGATGCAAGTTCACGTTTTTACGATGCACTAAGTGGAGTTACTGATCCTGAAGCGAAGAGAAAAGCGATTGGAAAAGTATTTGTTGATGTTTTTGATGATGAGTCGAAGTTAGTTGAAGATGCAAAATGGTTAGGTCAAGGAACAATTTATCCTGATGTTATCGAATCAGTTTCTGTTTCAGGTGGACCATCGCAAACAATTAAGTCGCACCATAATGTAGGTGGGTTACCAGATTACATGAAGTTAAAAGTAATCGAGCCTTTGAAATTGTTGTTTAAAGATGAAGTTCGTAGAATTGGTCGCTCAATGGGAATGGATGAAAAGATTTTAGGTCGCCACCCTTTCCCAGGTCCAGGACTTGGAATTAGAATCCTAGGTGATGTAACAGCTGAAAAAGTGCGTATTCTTCAAGAAGTTGATCACATTTTTATTTCTTCTTTGAAAGAAGATGGACTTTACGATGATGTCTGGCAAGCTGGAGCAATCTTCCTTCCAATTCAATCAGTTGGAGTTATGGGAGACGAAAGAACTTACGAGAATGCAGTGGCGTTAAGAGCAGTTACTTCTACTGATGGAATGACGGCAGACTGGTGTCATTTACCGTACGAGTTCTTGGCGAAAGTGTCGAATAAGATCATTAATCAAGTTAAAGGAATTAACCGAGTTACATACGATATCAGTTCTAAGCCGCCTGCTACAATCGAGTGGGAGTAATTGTGTGGCACAAGAATTGTAAAATCTAATGCGTAATTTTAAGATATGAAGAAATTATTGACAGGAATTTTCTTGTTGATCGGTGTTGCTGTTTTTGCTCAGCCAGGAACTGCACCAATCAAAGAAATGAACGGTAAGCGTTACTACGAGCATAAGGTTCAAGAAGGAAATACACTTTGGGGACTTCAAACAATGTATGGAGTTCCAGTGGAAGAGATCGTTGCTGAAAATCCAGATTTGAAAAATGGATTGAAAGCTGGTCAGAACGTGTATATTCCTGTGACTGCTGAATCAGCTCAAAAAATGCCGACTGACACTTATAAAGTAAAGAAAGGTGAAACGCTTTATGGGATTTCTAAGAAATTCAAAGTGTCAATAGATGATCTTATGTTGTTGAATCCGGAATTGGAGCAAGGGTTGAAAAAAGGACAGGAAATTAAAGTGCCTGTGAATGAAACAGCTGTAGCTGATCCTTTTGAGACAAATACCAATCAGACAGATGAAACAGATGTCTCTGACGTACCGAATCCTTTTATTCTGGATACAATTGAAAAGGCGGATGGAAGTCTCGAGGAAGTAAGTTTTAAATTTAGCGATTCAACTATCCGTCATATTGTGATGGCTCACGAAACGATGTATAGTGTTTCGAAGCGTTTTATGGTCTCAATTGAGGAAATCATGAAAATTAACGGACTCACTTCTTCTTCAATTAAAGAGGGACAAGTACTTATTATTCCAGTTAAACAAGAACGAATTGAGCGTGTAGAGATTAAAGATGTCCCAAGCGATTACGATCCGGAGGGTGAAGGACCTGTTTATTTTGCGGAAAAAGAATCATACAATATTGTTTTGATGCTTCCTTTTTATTTGGGTTCATCTTCAAAAAGTACAAAACGCATTACGGATTTGGCTACTCAATTCTATATGGGAGTCGAATTGGCAGTTGATAGTTTAGAGAAGGCTGGGCTTAATTTGAATTTGACTGTCTTGGATACGAAGAACGATTCAGCTACTGTTGTCTCATTGATGTCAAAACTGGAGGTGCTCTCTGCTGATATGATAATAGGACCTATGTTCGGAAAACATGTTCCAGTTGTGGCTGATTTCTGTAAAGCGAATAAAATTAGAATGGTGGCGCCAGCTACTATTGATGATGCGGTTGTAGAATCAAATCGTTTGGTTTATCAAGCTGTTCCTTCGTCTGAAAGATTAATGGCGCAAATGGCAGTGTATATGCTCGATCATAATGCTACAGATCATATTGTTCTGGTTAAGCCTGAAAAGGAATCGGATATGCCGTTGTATAATGCTTTTAAGGAAAGATTCGGAGTTGGAAGAGGGGATGGAGTTCGCGTAACTTACGTCGAAAGCACACTGGGGACATTTACGGGACAAATTAAAAGAGGAGTGAAGACCATTTTCGTAATGCCAACGAATGATCGTGCGACTGCGATGAAATTCATGAATAGTTTAAATCGCTCGGCATTTAGATCAAGTCCGAAAAATTTATTTGTATACGGAACGAAAGAGTGGATGAATTTTGATGACATCAGTAGTATGTACAAAAATAAATTCAACTTCCATTATGCTAGTCCAAACTTCTTGGATTATTACAAAGAAGATGTTGTTGCGATGAATAAAATTTATCGTAAAAAATACAATACAGATCTTTCAAGAATGGCAGCGCATGGTTATGATGTCATTACCTACTTTACAAATACCTTACTCGGAGGAAACCAAAATCCTCATTTACTAATGTCGAAATTCAATATGAGACAGTTGTCTGGCAAAGCTGGATATGTCAATGATGGAGTTTTCATGATCGAACAAAAGGAGTATGAATTGATCGACATCGATAATCATGAATAAAGAAGTCATTGCTCAGGAGATGATGAATCTCCAAGATAGAATTTGTCAACAGCTTGAAAAAATTGATGGTAAATCAGTCTTTCAAGAAGACAAATGGAGTAGAGAAGAAGGCGGTGGCGGAAGAACACGCATTATTACATTAGGAAATGTGATTGAAAAAGGAGGGGTTAATTTCTCCGAGGTTCATGGTCAAGTCACACCAGCAATGAAGCAAAATACGGAGATCACAGGAGATTCATTTTTTGCGACAGGAGTTTCAATCGTATTGCATCCTCAAAATCCACATGTTCCTATCATACACATGAATGTGCGTTATTTTGAACTGGATAACGGCAAGTATTGGTTTGGAGGAGGCATTGATTTAACACCGCATTACATCATTCCTGAACAGGCAAAAATGTTCCATTCTAGACTTAAAGAAATTTGCGATAAGTACAATGCCAACTTCTATCCTGAATTTAAGGAATGGGCTGATAACTATTTCTTTATTCCGCATAGAAACGAAACTAGGGGGATTGGAGGTATTTTCTTTGATCATCAAACGGAGAATGATTCTATTTCAAAAGATGAGCTCTTTTCTTTTTGCATTGAATTGGGTGATGCTTTTGCTTCAATTTACGAAGAGCAAGTCAAACTTGGAATCGAGAAACCATTCACGGAAGAAGAGAAGGCCTGGATGAACTTGAGAAGAGGTCGTTACGTAGAATTTAACCTTGTAAATGATCGAGGAACCAAGTTCGGGTTATATTCTGGAGGTAGAACGGAATCAATTTTAATGAGCCTACCTAATGATGCTAATTGGGTGTACAATTATTCGCCTAAATCGGGTTCTGCCGAAGAATATACGCTTTCAATGTTGCGCAAAGGATTTAACTGGTTGTCAGTCTAAAAGTTATTATTTAAAACTTATTCTTGTTTCTGTTAAATTTTCACTAATTTGGGGCAACCCTACGAGAAAAAAGAACGTTTATACTACAACCATACAACGAAAACTATGCGTATTACTAACACAATGCTTATACTGCTTTTAAGCGGAATTGCATTTTCTCAAACTCAGTCTCAGGAGGCCGCAAATGAAGCTTCTGAATCAAAAAAAGTTCAAGTAACACAACAAAATAGTGCCACATCTGTTCGAAAGGCACCAGTTCGTGTCAAGAAAGTTGAGGCAACTGAACAACCTGTCCCTCAAAGAAAGGAGGCGACTATAAAAACCACCAAAAACGGGGGTAAATAATCAGCATTTTATTGATTAATTAATTGTTCTGGGTAATCACTATCCAGACTAATTGAGTATTATGAAAAAATATCTACTACTAGGAGTACTAATGTCTGTTCTGTCATCATTTAATGCGAACGCACAGGATAAGGCAGCTGACATTGTGGGAATGCAGCAAAAATTAGATCAAACTATTCTTGAAATAAGTCAGGTTGATGAGAGAATTTCTGTTTTGGAATCTAGACTCGAAGAATTGAAAGCGGATAAAACGAGAAATACTGATCCAATTGAAAATGAAATCTCCCAACTTAATATCAAGAAGAACGCATTGTTAGATGTGAAGTTTTCAACAGAATCATATCTCAGCACTTTTAATCAGTCCGCGGAAAAACCTGCAATCACTAAGAAGAAAATCTTAAAGACTGATTTTGATGCAATGCCTGAAAGATCTCAAAAGGAAATCTTGGCTCACCCAGAACGATACGAAATAATCACTGAATAGACTTACTCCCAGAGCAATGAAAAATTTACTAATTCTACTAGCAAGTGTTTTGTTTTTTGGACAACTGGCATTATCTCAATGTCCAGATGACAACACTTTTTATACAACGGCTACACCACCAAGTATACCAGGTTCTACAACGGTTCCATGTATTTATGGTGGTGAATACGTTACAATAGATGTTGTAGCAGGAAATGAATACACCTTCACAACGTGTGGAAATACTGCTTTCGATACGCAGTTGACACTATTAACAAGCACAGGAACATTCATATCATTTAATGATGATGATTGTGGTTTGCAATCTACTATCGTTTGGACAGCTACATTTACTGGAACTGTTCAACTTTTGGTTGATGAGTTTCCGTGTACGTCAAATTCAACATGTATGGATTTAACAGTTTCGGTTACTCCGCCAATAGCAAGCGGCTCTGGCTGTAACACGAATACGACAATTTGTACATCTGGAGTAGCTGGACCATTTGGTTTTGGGACTCCTGGTCCAGCAGTAAGTAGCTGTTTGGATTGGCTTTCAACAAGTACTTTCGCTTATATCACGCTGTATATTACTCAAAGCGGTCCTTTAGATTTATCAATCTTAGGAAATACAACATCTGGATTCCTCGATGTGGCAATTTTTAATGTTCCTGCTGGAGTTGATCCTTGTGTTGCAGCGCTTGACGTAAATAATGAAATTGCTTGTAGTTATGCAACTTCTAGTAGTGGTTGTAATCAAATTGGAACGGCTTTTCCTTGTGCTTCAAGTACAGCTGCACCATTAGTGAATGCTGGTGATGTAGTGTTTATTGTCGTTGAGAATTGGCAAGCTACAACATCTACTGGAAATCCAACAAACTTTACACTTGAATTAGCGGGACCGCCATCTGCTCAAACTGGTCCGCCAGATCCTACAATTACCTCGGTTCCAACTTTATGTGATACAGATGCGCCTGTTCAATTGAACGCGGTGGATAATGGAGGAACTTGGTCGGGGTCTGGAGTTACAGCAGGAGGACTTTTTGATCCAGCTTCAGTTGGGCCTGGTACTTATACAATCACATATGACATTGGTTCTTCACCTTGTGATGCAACGGATCAAACAACGATAAATGTTGTTCCATGTACATCTTGTAATATGGATTCTCTGTATGCGAGTTTAAGTGCTTGTCAAACGGGAAGTGTCTTCACAATCGATGGGGTATTCGAATATTCCGGAAACCCTGGTACAGGAACGGTAATTGTTGAGGCAACAAATAGTTCTGGTACATATACTCAAACGTTTAACCCGCCATTCGTAGATGGGCAAATCTATAATTATTCGATTTCAAATATTCCAGCTGATGGTACTCCGGTAACCGTGACAGTTTCATTCAGTGCCGACCCTACATGTTCAATTACATTAACATCTACATCGCCTGTAGCTTGTGATTGTAACGCAGATATTGGGACGTTCTCAACTTCGACCACAGGAACTCAGTCTGGAAATGACTTTACATTGTGTTGGGGGGATACATACTCAATTAATACGAATAACGATTGGACACCTGCAGATGAGCAATTCAATCCGCCTGGACCTACTTATGATCCAGGAATAGGGTACATGGTTTATTCATGTCCTCCAACTTACGGTTTAAATGCAGCGACAGTTACTACTGATTCTCTACATCTGGATCCATGTTTGGAATTTTATATTCCAGGTAACAACATGACAGACTTTAATGATATGTTCTATCTGAATGCCGCTACTAGTAATGGAGGTTCTTTGCCATCTAATAATACACTTTACTTCTTGCCGGTTACTTTTTATTCACTTTCAAATGGAACATACAGTTTTGTGAATACTTCGGCACCTTGTTACGCAACTGGTCCGATCTTCTCAGTTCAATATTTACCGGAGGTTATCGAAACTACGGTTGAAGATTGTCAGGCTGGGACTGTAAGTACTACGGTTAGTGGTGGTTTGCCAGGAGTGGATGGTTCCAACTTTACGGTGCAGAATGTCTCACCCGCTACAGCTACTGTGAATACAGGTAGTGTGCCGGATGGAGGTACAATAGTCATTGGTGGTTTGGTAGATGGAGATGTCTACTCATATGATATTGTTGATGGTAATGGGTGTGCTGTAACAATTACTGGAACATTCGTAGGACTGGAAGATCCGGCTTTTACATATCCACAAGCTACATATTGTATCAATGACACTGATCCAACACCAACAATTACTGGTGACGCAGGGGGTACTTTTACTTCTACAGCTGGATTGTCAATTAACGGAACTACGGGTACAATCAACCTTGGTGCTTCTACAC
This sequence comes from Henriciella pelagia, assembly GCA_964219255.1. Taxonomy (GTDB): domain Bacteria; phylum Bacteroidota; class Bacteroidia; order Flavobacteriales_D; family Crocinitomicaceae; genus UBA4466. The sequence goes on along the minus strand of CAXPPC010000001.1, from coordinate 158,705 downwards.
CTGGAACTTATACGGTGACTTATACAACACCAGATCCAGTATGTTTCGCAAGTACAACTTTTGATGTTACGATCAATCCTTTACCAATTGTGGATGGAAACGATGAGACTGTTTGTCAAGGTGATCAAGTTACCCTGAATGGTACAGGTGCCGTTTCTTACACATGGAATAATGGAGTAACAGATGGTGTTCCTTTTACACCAGCAGCAACCGCTACATATACCGTAACAGGTACAGACGCGAATGGATGTCAAAATACTGGAACAGCAACTGTTACTGTTAATCCACTTGATGACGCATCATTTACTTTAACAGATTATTGTGTTGGTGGTAACTCAGCACCGGCAACAGTTACTGGTCTCGCAGGAGGTACTTTTGCATTTAATCCTGTGCCAACTGATGGAGCAACAATTAACCCAACTACGGGAGTTATCTCTAATGGTGTTGGAGGAACAACTTACACAGTAGAGTACACAACTAACGGACCTTGTCCTCAAACAAGTACTCAGACAATTACGGTTAATCCATTACCAACTATTGTTACTAATGATGTTTCAGTTTGTGTCGGTGGCTCAGTTTCTATTACTGCCACTGGAGCAGTTTCTTATACTTGGAATAATGGAGTAGGTGCTGGTCAAACACATACTGTTTCTCCTGCGTCAACTACAACATATACTGTAACTGGGACTGATGCAAATGGTTGTGTGAATACGGCTCCGTTGACTGTAACTGTGCTTTCGAACGCGCCAATTAGTGCAGGAGCTGATGTTACAATTTGTTCTGGTGATAACACAACATTAACAGCTTCTGGTGGTTCAACTTACACTTGGGATAATGGACTAGGAGCTGGAGCTTCTCATGTAGTTTCTCCAACTTCCACAACAACATATACGGTAACAGGAACGGATGCAAATGGTTGTTCTGGAACTGATCAAGTTGTAGTTACTGTTAATCCACTTCCAGCGGTGAATGCCGGGACAGACCAAACAGTTTGTGAAGGGGTACAAGTAACACTTGCAGCTTCTGGGGCAACATCTTATGTATGGGATAATGGAGTTTCTGACGGAGTACCATTTAATCCACCGGTTGGAACAACTACAACTTATACAGTAACTGGAACAGATGCTAACGGATGTGTAAATACAGATCAAGTTGACGTAACAGTGAACGCTCTTCCTACTGTGAATGCAGGAACGGATCAAACGGTTTGTGATGGAATTCAAGTTACATTATCTGGTTCTGGAGCAAATTCATATTCTTGGGATAACGGTGTAACAAATGGGGTACCTTTTAATGCTCCAATTGGAACAACTACATATACGGTTACAGGAACTGATGTAAATGGATGTGTCAATACAGATCAAGTCGACGTAACAGTAAACCCATTACCAACTGTTGATGGTAATGATGAAACAATTTGTGCCGGTGACCTTGTTACTTTAAATGGTACAGGAGCAGTATCATATACATGGAATAATGGTGTAACTGATGGCGTTCCTTTTACACCGGCAGCTACAACAACATATACAGTAACTGGGACGGATGCTAATGGATGTCAAAACACAGGGACAGCTACGGTGACTGTAAATCCACTACCAGCGGTGAATGCCGGGACAGATCAAACGGTTTGTGAAGGTGTTCAGGTAACGTTGGCTGGATCAGGTGCAACATCTTATGTATGGGATAATGGAGTTACTGATGGAGTAGCATTTAACCCACCAGTTGGGACTACAACTACATACACAGTTACAGGAACGGATGCAAATGGTTGTGTCAATACAGATCAAGTTGATGTTACAGTAAATCCACTTCCAACGGTTAATGCTGGAACTGATCAGACAGTTTGTGAGGGAGTACAAGTAACACTTGCAGGTTCTGGTGCGGTATCTTACACATGGGATAATGGTGTTACTGATGGGGTAGCATTTAATCCACCGGTAGGAACAACAACTACATATACAGTAACAGGTACTGATGCGAATGGGTGTACAAATACAGATCAAGTAGATGTTACAGTAAATCCACTTCCAACAGTCAATGCAGGACCAGACCAAACGGTTTGTGAAGGAACACAAGTGACATTAGCGGGATCTGGAGCAACATCTTATGTATGGGATAACGGAGTGACTGACGGAGTGGCGTTCACGCAAGGTGTTTCCACAGTAGTTTATACTGTTGTAGGAACTGATGCTAATGGTTGTTCTAATTCAGATCAAGTTTCAATTACAGTAAACCCAAATCCAACTCCTGTTATCAATGGTGCAACAAGCTACTGTACGGGATCAAATACAACACTTTCTACAACGAATACATATACTACTTACAGTTGGACTACTGGAGTTACAACTCCAACCGCAACAGTAACAACAGCGGATAATCCAATTTCTGTTACAGTAACTAATTCATTTGGATGTTCTGGAACTTCAGCAACATTTACGGTTACAGAAAATAGTGTGATAAACTATAATTCATCTGTCGAAATTTGTCAAGGTGGATCTGCTATTATTCATGGAAACACGGAAACTGTTGCAGGAACATATTCTCAAACATTTGTACTTCCAACTGGATGTGATAGTGTATCGAACGTGACTTTAGTTGTAAACCCGCTTCCGAATGTTAACGCGGGTGTAGATCAAACAGTTTGTGATGGAGTATCAACTACACTGAATGCAACAGGAGCAGCTACTTTAACTTGGGATAATGGAGTAACAAACGGAGTAGCCTTTACTCAAGGAGTTGGAACTACGACGTACACAGTTACAGGAACTGATGTTAACGGATGTGTGAACACGGATCAAGTTGATATCACTGTAAATCCATTGCCGAATGTTAATGCAGGACCAGACCAAACAGTTTGTGATGGTGTTCAAGTAACATTATCAGGATCAGGCGCTCAAAACTACGCATGGAATAATGGTGTTACTGACGGAGTTGCATTTAATCCTCCTGTTGGAACATCAACCACTTATGTAGTTACAGGTACAGATGCTAATGGCTGTGTGAATACAGATCAAGTTAACGTAACAGTAAATCCACTTCCTACGGTCGATGCAGGAGCTGATCAAACAGTATGTGATGGTGTTCAAGTGACATTATCGGGATCAGGAGCTCAGTCTTATGCATGGGATAATGGTGTTGTGGATGGAGTACCTTTTAATTCTCCAATTGGAACAACGACTTATACAGTAACTGGAACTGACGCTAGTGGTTGTGTTAATTCAGACCAAGTCGATGTAACTGTTAACCCACTTCCAACAGTTGATGGAAATGATGAGGTGATTTGTAATGGTGATCAAGTAGTATTAAATGGTACAGGAGCAGTTTCTTATGTATGGTCGAACGGTGTCGTTGACGGTGTGGCTTTTGCTCCAACTTCAACGAATACATACACTGTAACAGGTACTGATGCAAATGGTTGTACAAACACAGGTGATGCAATCGTAACAGTGAATGCACTACCAATAGTAAATGCTGGAACTGATCAAACGGTTTGTGATGGAGTACAAGTTACTCTTTCTGGATCAGGCGCTCAGTCTTATTCATGGAATAATGGTGTTACTGACGGAGTTGCTTTCAACCCTCCAGTTGGTGCAACTACAACTTATGTTGTAACAGGAACTGATGCGAATGGTTGTGTAAACACAGATCAAGTCGACGTGACTGTAAATACATTACCTGCAGTAAATGCTGGAACTGATCAAACAGTTTGTGATGGTGTCCAAGTGACTCTTTCTGGATCAGGAGCTCAGTCTTATGCATGGGATAATGGAGTTGTTGATGGTGTACCTTTCAATTCGCCTGTGGGAACAACGACATATACAGTAACTGGAACAGACGCGAATGGATGTACAAATACAGATCAAGTCGATGTGACTGTGAATCCACTTCCAGTAGTTAATGCTGGACCTGATCAAGCGGTTTGTGATGGTGTTCAAGTGACGTTGTCTGGAACAGGAGCATCAACTTATACTTGGGATAACGGAGTTACTGACGGGGTAGCATTCAATTCACCTATTGGTACTACTACATACACTGTAACAGGAACTGATGTAAATGGTTGTATAAACACCGACCAAGTTGATGTGACAGTAAATCCACTTCCAATTGTCAATGCTGGTCCAGATCAAACTGTTTGTGCGGGAGTTCAGGTAACATTGAATGGTACTGGAGCTACATCTTATTCTTGGTCAAATGGTGTGGTAGATGGAGTGGCCTTTAATTCACCTATCGGAACAACAACTTATACATTAACAGGTACAGATGCAAATGGATGCGTTAATACAGATCAGGTTGATGTGACTGTTAATCCGCTTCCGAACGTAAATGCGGGTAATGATTTCATTGTTTGCGAAGGTAATCAGGCGATTTTAACAGGATCAGGAGCTTTATATTATACTTGGGATAATGGAGTGATCGATGGAGTAGCATTCAACCCAACAGGAACAATGACATATACCGTGACAGGAACGGATGCAAATGGATGCCAGAATACCGATGATGTAACAATCACAGTTGAACCACTTCCAGTAATCTCTTTCGTTGGCGATAATTTATCTGGTTGTGAACCTCTTACAGTTACATTCACGAATACAACACCAGGTTCATTATCAGATTGTATTTGGTCTTTTGGAAACGGAACAACATTAACGGGATGTGGATCGGTTACAACTACCTTTAATACACCAGGTCTATACGATGTAACATTAACGACGACATCGGCTAATGGATGTTCAAATTCTGCAACGTATACAGATTATATTTATGTAGAAGCAATTCCTGTGGCGTCTTTCACTGCGTCAGAAACTAATTTGACGAATTTCGATACACAAGTTGATTTTGAGAATACATCGATCGGAGCGAGTTCGTACAATTGGGACTTCGGTGATGGGACTCCAAATACTGGAATCGTTTCACCATCTCACGTGTTCCCTGATGATGCTTCGAATAGTTACTTAGTTGAATTGATTGCATATTCAGATCTTGGATGTAGCGATACTGCGTACATGACAATAAGCGTTGAGGAAGAAGTAATATTCTATGTTCCTAATACATTTACTCCAGATGATGATGACTACAATGAAATCTTCCAACCAGTGTTTACTAGTGGTTATGATCCGTACGACTTCACATTATTGATCTTTAATCGATGGGGTGAAATCCTTTTCGAAAGTCACAATGCTGACATCGGTTGGGATGGAACCTATGGTGGTCAAATGGTTCAGGATGGAACTTACACATGGAAAATTGAATTTAAAACCACTGCAACTGATGAAAGAAGAGTTGTACATGGACACGTAAATGTGTTAAAATAAAGACAATCAAATATTTATAAAAGAAAGCGGAGAGCACTGTCTCCGCTTTTTTAATTAATTTTAGTTCAAATTTTAACAAATAAATTGTAAATAAATAGGCAACCAATATTAATTATTGGAGTTATTTAAGTGAATTTGCTTGTAAAACGATTTAGTGTTAGGTTGATTTTGCTAAAGGAGACTACATCCAACCTATTCTTTAGCAAAATGATTCAGCACTATGAACTGAACAAAGAAAAATGAAGAAATTAATTTCTAGAAATAAGTGGATTAACCGCTTATCTAAAGTAACATTATCCACCTTATTATTGCTGTCAGGAAGTTATGCGCATGCTCAATGTGATTTAGACGTTACATTATCAGCAACGACTGTTCCATGTGGAGACTCTGTAACAATGACGGCTCTTGCTTATGCAGCAGCTCCAGTTTTAAGTACGAACTTTAATAACGGTACTGCAGGAGCAGGTTGGCAGAATACAGGTACGGCTCAGTTTTCTCAGCCATGTGGACCAGGTATAAATAACACACCTTATTATTGGGCTTCAACATCTTCTGGATCTAACCCATCCATTGCAACAAATGGTTTTGATGTTTCTTGTGGTGGTCAAATCAGTTTTGATATGGCGTATGCCGTTCAATCTGGAGGTGCACCATGTGAAGGACCAGATGAGCAAGACGAAGGGGTAAGTTTACAATATAGTACAGATGGTGGTTTGACATGGATAACAATAATCTATTACAGTCCAGGTGGATTTACTTTACCGGCTAACCCATTTGTTGGAGGTGGGGTTTTACCTCCTGGTAATATTACACCTTACACTTCTTGGAGTACATTTACAATTAATTTACCTCCAGGGGCATTTTCAACAAGTACAATGTTCCAATGGATACAAGAATCACCAACTTCAGGAACATGTTGTGATAACTGGGGAATTGACAACGTTCAAATTACACCGATTAACTGTAATCCAGGTGGGGTATACTCATGGAGCAATGGTGCAGGTAATGTTTCAAGCCAAACGGTTGAAATCATTTCAGATAGTACGTTTACGGTAACATACACTGATGGTATTGACACCTGCGATAGTACCTTCACAATTAATGTGGTAATGCCTGAGGTTGTTAACTCTGGAGGTACTGCAACATACTGTGTTGGAGATGTAGTAGCTGATGTAACTGTTCAAGCTTCTGGTCAGGCGCCATTTACAATTGATTATACATTGGATGGTGTTCCAAATTCAGTCACAGATCTAGGTCCAGTCATCAGTTTAGGAAATGCTCCAGGAACGTACGTTGTTACTGGTCTTACTGATGAAGGATGTTACAATTCTGCTAATGATACGGAAACAATAACAATCAATCCATTACCAAATGCTGGTACAGATGCATCCGTAGCTTATTGCTCAGATGGTGCTGCTGAAGATTTATTCTTGTTACTTGGGCCAAGCGCTGATGCAGGTGGACAGTGGTATGACCCAACTGGAACACCAACGACAATGCCGCATGATCCGGCAACAATGCCTGCAGGTCAGTATATGTACGTAGCAGATGCTTTGGCGTGTACGGACACTTCATATGTGGATGTCTCACATATTTTTGTAGATATCACTGATATTACGCAAACTCCTGTAACTTGTAATGGACTTTCAGATGGTATTATCGATGTTACGGGTGTTAATTTTGTCGAGTACAATATTGATAATGGTACAAATTATCCGATAACAAACCCTGGTACTGTAGGTGGATTTGCCGCTGGTACGTATACACTAACAGTGACTTCACCTGAAGGATGTACGAGCTCAGAACAATTTACTATTACCGAACCAGCTCAATTAACATTATCTACTAGCATGATAGATGCTTCTTGCTTTAGTTTCTGTGATGGACAAGGCGTTGTGACTCCAGCAGGTGGAGTTGGACCGTTTACTTACAATTGGCAAGGTCAAACTGGTGATCAAAATGGTAGCGTTAGCGGACTTTGTGCTGGAACATACACGGCAATTGTAACTGATGTTTTCAACTGTGAGGCTCAGATTGATTATACAATTACAGAGCCTGACAATGTTATTCCAATGATTGTTGTGGATACAGCTGCTGGTTGTTTCCCTCACCAAGTGGATTTCCAAAATGTGACGGTGTCGGACCTAATTGAAACTACTTATGTGGATTTCGGAGATGGATACATCGAGACTTTTGTTGGTCAACAGTCTTTTGAACATACATACGAGAAACCTGGTGTGTATGATGTGTACGTATTGATCACAACAACAGATGGATGTCAGTTTGAATACATGTTTGAAGATTTGGTTGAAGCTTACGATAATCCAATTGCCAACTTCTACGTTAATCCAAACAATGTTTCTATGCTAGAGGCAACAGTTGGTTTAGTAAATGCAAGTACGGATAACATGGTACTGTACGAATGGTCAATTCCATTGGGAGATCCTGATACATCGAATAATGAAAATGTAAACCATATCCAGTATCCTTTGGATGCTCCAGGGCAATATCCAGTGAGCTTATGGATTACAGATGCAAATGGCTGTACGGACTCGATCACGAAGTATGTTAGTATCTTAAACGATCTTACGTTCTTCGCTCCAAATACATTCACTCCTGATGGTGACGAGCATAACCAGAATTGGGAATACCACGTTAATGGAATTGATGTTTACGATTTCAATTTAAAAATATTCAACCGCTGGGGAGAAATTATTTGGGAAAGCAATGACGTAAATGTATACTGGGATGGAACTTACAACGGGAAAATTGTTGAAGCCGGAACATATGTATGGACAATGGAATGTGGAGATATCCACAACGATAGTCGATACACGTTCAGTGGACACGTCAATGTCCTGAAGTAAAAGGATAGAAATAAATCATTGAGGACGCAAGCTAGGATTTTCTACGCTTGCGTTCTTTCATTATAAGCGATAATTCTCGACCTGTCTGACCAGCAACAGAAGTATTTTCATCTGCTCTACGAAGTAAATAAGGCATAACTTCTTTTACTGGACCGTAGGGAACGTATTTCGCAACGTTGTAGCCCGCATCAGCAAGGTTGAATGATATGTGATCGCTCATACCGAGTAATTGAGCAAAGAACACACGGGTATCATCTTTTGCAATATTGTGCTTTTCTAAAAGTCGTGTGAGCACCAAAGCACTTTCTTCATTATGCGATCCAGAACAAATTGAAACACAATCAATATTCTCTATAGAAAGTTCTAACGCCGCATTAAAATCTGCATCGCAAGAAGCTTTATCTGGTTGAATAGGTGATGGGTACCCCTTTTCCTTAGCACGATCGCGTTCTTTTTCCATATAGGCTCCACGAACGATCTTGACACCTAAGCAATAGTTGTTTTCCCTTGCATGATTTATGGATTTTTTCAAGAACTCCAATCGATCATGACGATACATCTGAAGGGTATTATAAACAATCGCTCTTTTTCCATTGAATTTGAGCATCATTTCTTCCGTAATACGATCAATTGTATCTTGAATCCATGTTTCTTCAGCATCAATGAAAACGGGGACATCATTCTCGAATCCAGCTCGACAAATTTGTTCTATTCGACTTACAGTTTGATCGTATTTTTCGCGATCTTCTGAAGATAAATCATCTACTGATCGATTTGCTTTGGCTAAAGTTTCGAAAAGACTTATTCCAGTAACCTTAAAAACGGCAAATGGGATGTTCTCGTTTTTCTTGGCAGCCTCAATAGTTGCAATGATCTCTTTAACAGTTGCGTCAAATTCTTTATCGGAAGTTTTGCCTTCAATACTATAATCTAAAATCGTCTTCACATTGTATTCAGCTAGACTTTTCGAAGTAACTAACGATTCCGAAATTGATTCTCCTCCACAAAATTGATTAAAAATGGTCTTCTTTATCAAACCTTTTATTGGGAGGTGCATTCCAAAAGCTACGTTTGTAGCCCATTTTCCAAACGAAACAAACCGTGGATTACCCACCATTTTAAATAACCAATAGGCCTTTTTTAAGTCACGATCGGATTTACTGCTAAACGCAATTTCCGTATTTTCAAATGAGATCATACGACAAAAATAATCCGAATTCAAATATCTCAAACACTTCATTTGAATATTTACCTTTGTACTTAAAAAAGATTCTTATGCATCAATTATCAGCGAATGGATATTCGGTTGAAATAGGCTCAATTTTAGAGTCATCTTTTGCTCAATTGGTAGAGCCTTACAGAAATAGCAAGTGCTTTATTATTGTAGATGAAAACACACAAGAATACTGTTTGGAGTATTTGTTGACAAACTTTGATGCTATTGCGAACGCAGAGGTGATTGTTCTTCCTGAAGGTGAAGAGAATAAGCAACTTCAGATCGTAGGGAATGTATGGGAGGTTCTTACTGAATATGAAACAACACGCCATGATTTGATTATTAATCTTGGTGGTGGACTGATTTCTGATATTGGTGGGTTTATCGCATCATGCTATAAAAGAGGTATGGCATTTATTAATATTCCAACTTCATTATTGGCAATGGTTGATGCTTCGATTGGAGGTAAAACGGGTGTAAATCTCGGTGTCTATAAGAATCAAATCGGACTTTTTAGTAATCCAATTGGACTCTTTATTGATCCAATCTTTTTAGGAACTTTACCTACTGAAGAGTTATTGAATGGCTATGCAGAAATGCTAAAGCATGGTTTGATCAGTGATGGTGAACTTTATTCAGAGGTTCTCGAGCAAATGAAAGATCCGCAAAATGTCAGTTTAGAATTATTGACAAAAGTAATTGATGTAAAACGCAAAATTGTTCTTGACGATCCAACGGAAAAAGGTCCAAGGAAGAAATTAAATTTCGGTCATACTTTCGGACATGCGATCGAGGGTCAACAAATGATGCACAATCCAATAAAGCATGGTTACGCAGTTGGATTAGGGATGATTATAGAAAGTTTTGTTTCTTATAAAAGAGGATTACTCTCAGAAGATGAGTTCAATCGAATTGAATTGGAATTAGGCCAGTTTTATCAATTCCCAGCCTTTTCAGATGATGATATCAACGAAATGATCGCATTGTTAGTGAATGACAAGAAGAATAGAGATGGAAAAATCCTTACTTGTTTACTCGAAGGAATTGGCAATTGCACGTATGATCACGAACTGACGAGTAGCGAAGCATTAGAAGTATTCCTTCACTTTAAAGGGAAACAAGTCAACCCGAATTAGTTCGACTTTAGATTTAATAGTTTTTCCCGAATCGATTCTAATTTTTGAATAACATCAGAGTTGGTACTGCCTTCATCCGCTGGTATTTCGCCAGATTTCATTGCTTTCTTTGCTCCTTCAAGCGTAAAGCCTTTTTCTTTTACAAGGAGATAAATCTGATCGATGGCAATAACGTCTTTGGGTGAGAAAAGTCGATTCCCTTTCTTGTTTTTCTTAGGACGAATGGAATTAAATTCTTTTTCCCAAAATCGAATCAAAGAAGTGTTAACATCAAACATATCAGCAACTTCTCCGATGGAGTAGTACAATTTTGTTAATTCTGCTGGATTGATTTTTGACACGTTCTGTTCGTTTCTTCGAAGATAGTTAATATTTTGTATCCACAAATGTATAGCTCTCTAGAAGATAACACATCAAAATTGATTCACCGCAGACGCGAGTGGACCTTTCTCATTCTTGCTGGAATCTTTTTAGGCTCCTTAACAATGTTAAATATTCTAGGAGTTTCCCGGTTTATTGATCTTTCAAGTTGGATTGGTTTATCAGATGAAAGTACTATCCGATTCTCGCTAGCTGTCGGTGTACTGCCTTATCCAATAACTTTTTTATGTACTGATTTGATATCGGAATTATATGGTAGAAAGCGAGCAAATATGGTTGTTTGGGTTGGCTTGATTCTCAATCTTTGGGTGCTCTTTATCTTATGGCTAGGTGGTGCACTTGAAGCACCTGATTCATTAACGAATGGAACTTTAAACGTCACTGTGGACAATGGTGAGGCGAATGTTCCCTATGGATATGCTTTTTACGAAATTCGTAAGTTGACTTTTGGTGCTACGATGGCTTCGATGATTGCCTATATTACTGCGCAATTTGTCGATGTTCAAGTATTTCACTTCTTGAAGAAAAAGACAAAAGGTAAGATGTTGTGGCTACGAAATAATGTATCTACATTAACAAGTCAAATGATTGATTCGGTTGCAGTAATTTTAATCACTCACTACTACGCTCATGCTCTTCCTTTGCAACCAGAAGTGGCGATTGGTTCTCAATTATTAATGTTTATTCTTAGCAGTTACCTATTCAAATTATTCTTCGCTCTTTTCGATACCATACCGATTTACATTGCGGTCCATTATCTCAAGCGTTTTTTGAAGATTGAAGACGAATTAAGTTATTGATTCACGCTTCGATAAATGCCAAACGAGGTAAATGATCCCAACCAACGACATGCTTGCCCCAGCTAAATAGATGTAAGGAACAGTCGCAATTGTGCTGTCATAAAATGCTAATGTGATCATTGCGCCAAAGATAATCGCGGCTTCTAGCGCCATGAAAACTGTGCCTGCACCAACTCCACGTCTACTTTCGGGAGATAAGTCTGCCGTCCATGCCATAACAGTTGGACTTGAAACTCCCGTTGAAATTCCAAAAACAATCGCTCCAACGGTGTACATTATCCAATCTGTAGACATGGCAACGATGATCGTAGACATCATCATAAATCCAAGACCGATAATTAGTGTTTTTCGTCGACCAATTTTATCAGACAAACTGCTCGCAAATAATCGAATTAAGACTGTCGAAATCATATAGAAAAGAAAAAACCAACCTTTGTTTTCGATTCCTAAATAAGTACTAATATCTGGGGTTGTCACAAAAACTACGCCCGTTGAGGTTGCTGAACAAAACATGATAAACGCAGCAGGCAGAACCGTAGGCTCAAAAACATCATTCCATTTTACTTTCAATAAAGAAGGTCTGAATTTAACTGGATTTGGTAGCGTTTCTTTCAGTTGATAAATGAGTAGCCCTGCCAAGAAAGCAAATCCTGCAGCCAGATAAAATAAACCATCTAGACCAATAATCGAACGAATTGCTCCTGAAAAGAAATTTCCAACACCAAATCCAACAGAGATGAAAGTTCCCCAAATTCCCATTGCAATTCCACGACTTTCTGGTGGAATTATATCAGTTACCAATGCTGTAGCTCCAGTAGGGACAAAACCTGCACTAAATCCATGGAAGAATCTAAGCGAAAGAAAACTTAAAATTAATCCAATGAAAGGGTAAGATAATGTCACAATTAACCCGAGGATAATACCAATATACATTACTTTTTTTCGACCAATTGTATCCGATAATTTTCCAGAAAATGGTCGTGAAATAAGTGCACTAATGGAGAAAAGAATAAAGTTAAATCCTTTCAAGTTCTCACCATCCAACGAGGTGATGATATCATTTAACTCAGGAATAAAAAGGTTGAAACTGATCATAAACGCAAGCAGCGCCCAGCACATGATCCAGAAGTTTTTTGGATAATTTGTCAGTTTCATTGTACAAAACTACTCCCTTTTACGTCTAAACAGATACAAAAATGTGTTTTTATGAAATGGATGATGATTTTTTTTGGTGGGGTGTTAAGTCTTTTAGCTTGCAGTTCTAGTATGTCGGATGGTAATAATGTTGAAATTTCTGAATTCGATCAAGTTGATGATTCCTTAAAAGTGGTTAAAACTGAAGCTGAATGGAAAGCTCAATTGACTGAACAACAATATTACGTAACTCGACAAGCAGGAACTGAGCGTGCTTTTACTGGAGAGTATTGGGATAACAAAAAAGAAGGTGATTATTACTGTGTTTGTTGTGATAATTTACTTTTCTCAAGCGACACAAAATTTAAATCAGGAACTGGTTGGCCAAGCTTTTATGCTCCAGCTAATGAATTAAATGTGGGAGAAATCTCAGATCGATCTCATGGAATGGTAAGAACCGAGGTGGTTTGCAACCGCTGTGATGCACATTTAGGTCATGTTTTTGATGATGGACCCGCTCCAACAGGATTGAGGTACTGTATCAATTCAGCTTCGTTGAAATTCAAAAAAGATTAAGTTTATTTGCTGTATGAAAAGTGAAGCAACATTTGGAGCTGGATGCTTTTGGTGCATCGAAGCTTGTTATATGGATGTGAAAGGTGTAACGGCCGTTATTCCAGGATATGCTGGTGGAGATCCTGATCGTGCAACATACAAAGAAGTATGTGAAGGAGATACTGGTCATGCCGAAGTGGCCCGAATAGAGTTTGATGATACAATTGTATCATTTGAAAAGTTACTTGAACTTTTTTGGTTTGTTCACGATCCAACTCAGTTGAACAGACAAGGGAATGATATTGGAACTCAGTATCGTTCTGTTGTGTTTTATCATTCGAATGATCAGAAGGAAGCAGCAGAAAAATACAAAGAGCGATTAAATGCAGAAGGAGTTTGGGAAAATCCAATTGTGACGGAAATTGTTCCAATGGGAGAGTTTTTTCCAGCGGAAGATTATCACCACAATTATCTGGAGAATAATCCAACAAATCCTTATTGCCAATCGGTAGTGCGACCTAAAGTAGATAAGTTTAAAAAAGTCTTTGTAGATCTATTGAAATAAAAAAATCCCGCTTGAAAGGCGGGATTTTCTATTTATGATCGATGTTATTGATCGTTCTTTTGCTTATGACGTTCTTTTGCTGCGTGTTTTCTTTCAGCCATCATTTCGTCGTATTGAGCTAATTGTTCTTCTGTTAGAATAGATGAAAGAGTTTTTCTTTTATCATCAAGGTTTCCTTTAACAAAAGCTCTTTTTTTCTTAGCATCCATAGACTCATCATTGCGTATGGCATCGATTTTTTCGGCAACTTTTAAGTTCAATTCGTAGACTTCCTCTGCTTGTGCTTCATTTAACCCAAGTTTGTCGGTCATTTCTTTTGTTTGACGTTTTGCTCTCATTTCAGGTGATTGCATTTTCTCTTTGCGCTCATCCTTCATTGCATTGAATTTCTCAAGCTGCTCTTCATCCAAAATTGATTCAATTGCAGTATGATGTTCATCTCTAATCTTTTTCATTTCAGCTTTGCGCTCTTCTTCTGATAAAGATGTATTTGCTTTTAGTTCCTTTTTCTGAGCAATCATTACTTCAAATGCTTCTTCCATTTGTTTTGACTGTTCTTCAGATAATGATAACTCCTCCGCAAGGCGCTCTTTTTTCGATTCCTTCTTCTCAACTTTACCTTCCTCCTGAGCTACTGCAGTAATTGCAAAAAGTGCAAATGTGGCTGCAAATATTGATTTCATCATTTTCATATATCAATTTATTTTGTTTGTCTCATTTTGACAACATACGATTTCATTGGTTTAATTACAAGATGCAAAAAAAATGAAAAAGTTGCTTAGTTTATAAATTTCACGAGAGATTAACTCGAGTATATAAAGAAGAATTATTTGTATTTTCATAGAAATGCAGGTGTTAAATAAAATTGTACTAACCACTGGAGCAATATTTATTGCTTTGCTCATGATTGGATGTACCAGTATCAAAGACCTGAAAGAAACGCGAGAGGGCACAGCACTTAACTTATCGAAGCAAGGATTAACTGAAATTCCTGAATCTGTTTTTGAGAGAACTGAGTTGACGACTTTAAGATTGTTTGGAAATCAAATTGATTCAATCAGTCCAAGAATTGGAGAATTAGTCAATCTAGAAAAACTTTATTTAGGTAGAAACAACCTGAAAACACTTCCTCCAGAAATTAAAAACTTGAAAAAACTAGAGCTGCTCTCATTAAAGAATAACGAGATAGATTCTCTTCCGAATGAGATAGGAGAGTTGGAAAGTCTTGAGCAATTGTGGCTGCAAGTTAATCAGTTGGAATATCTTCCCGATTCGATCAGTAAACTGAATAAACTAGAGGTGCTTTACCTTCAGTTTAATAGTCTTTATGCTTTACCAGATGACTTAGGAAATTGCTCTCAGTTAAGATTTCTTCATTTAAATAGAAATAATTTAGCTGAATTACCTGAGTCGATGGGGAAATTACATCACTTGAAGGAACTTTACCTTTCTGGAGCTGGACCTCTTCTGCTTGTTCCAGAGAATTTTTGTGATTTAAGGTTTCTTGAGTTGTTACAAATCGATCGAACTACAGCGTTACCACCTTGTTTGTATGTGAAGCAAGCCAACCGACTTCGCATTATTTATTAGTCTTCGGATTTCTCATAGACATAAATAGAACGAAATCGTATGCGGCGTGGGCAGATATTGCAAACCACAATCCGAATGTCTCAAATCCATAACTGATCAAGAAGATAAACGGAAGCACAATTAATCCATAAAGTGACATGCGCCAATTCCACGGATTCAAGTAGCCATGAATTCCAACGAATACGATTGATGTAATGATCGGTCCAAGATAAAATTGAACGCCCGAGCGGAAAAGTAATTCTTCACCAATTCCAGCACAAAGCGAAAGAAAAATCGCATCCCAAGTATTCAAATGCATCGATTCTACCATTCGTTCGATTCGAACTGGCATCTTTTCGAATACTGGAGCCTGCATAAACAGAAGTGCAATAAAGCCATAAAAAACTCCCAATTCTAATCCATAAACAATTGGTACGGCTTGAAGGTTTTCGAATTGAAAAATGGTTGATAATGGAATTTCAGTAAAGAACCAAAAACCCAAAAAAGTGGGAATTGGAAAGATCAGAAGAGTGATCAATCCCATTAGGTATAGTCGGGTTTTACTCACAAAGGTTAAAGTAACTAAAAATTATGCGAGTCTTTCATTAGAGTTGATTAAAGCTGTTAATTTTGACAAAAAAAAGAAGAAAAGAAATGAAAAATCAAGTGATCAACTGGATTCAAGGGTATTACTATCATAAGGACGTTTTTGATCAATCAGCTTGGGATTCTGATAAGATTTTATGGACTTTAGGTCTATTTGCAGCGCTAGTTTTAGCATCGGTGATAGTATGGTTCTTATCGCGCTTAATTCTGATTCAAATTGTACATGTTGCTGCAATTAAATCGAAGTCAACGTGGGACGACCATTTGGTCCACAATAGAGTATTTAAAGGCTTGGCACTGCTCGTTCCATTAATGTTTATGGAGTATTTTCTTTCAATCGCATTTTTTGCCTATCCTGATCTGTTAGTTTACTCGAACAAAGTGGTCATGGTGTTGATCATTTTGGCGTCCATTGTTATCGTAAACCGTGTGTTTAATGGAGTGAAGGATATATTGATGGAATTCGAAGCGTTTAAGGATAAGCCGATTCAGTCGTATACGCAGATTTTGAAAATTATAATATCTGGTATCTTGATTATTGCCATTTTGAGTGTTTTAACGAATAAATCACCGCTATTTTTTCTAACATCTTTGGGAGCGATTTCAGCGATTTTGTTGTTGATTTTTAAGGATACAATTCTTGGTTTCGTTGGAAGTATTCAGTTGGCGACTTACGATATGATTCGAATCGGTGATTGGGTAACAATGGAGAAATATGGTGCTGATGGGGATGTTGAGGAAATCAACTTAACAACCGTAAAAGTTCGCAACTTTGACAAAACGATCACAACAATTCCAACTTATTCATTTATTTCTGATTCATTTAAAAACTGGAGAGGAATGGAGGAGTCGGATGGGAGAAGAATAAAACGCTCGTTCAGAATTCATTTAGATTCAGTTCATTTTGCTTCACCGGAATTAGTGCAAAAATTGATGGAAATTCCTTCGTTAAAAGAGTTTGTCGAAAAGCGTCAAAAAGAAATTAAGGCGTATAACGAAGAGAATGGTTACACTGGTAAAATGGAAATTTATGGCAGAAGGCAAACAAATTTAGGTTTGTTCAGACACTATATTGAATACTATTTGAAGAAAAATCCAGGGGTTAACCAAAATATGACTTTGATGGTTCGACAATTGGAAGCTACTGAATTGGGTGTTCCTTTAGAAATTTATTGTTTTACTAAAACAAAAGAGTGGGCGAATTATGAGGTAGTCATTGCAGATATTTTTGATCATTTATTTGCAATCATTCCTGAATTCGAACTACGATTGTTTGAGCGTCCGGCTGGGCATGACTTTAGGTCGAATGGATAATTAGAAAAGAAAAAGGCGATCGAAATGATCGCCTTTTTTATTACTAAACTCAATTAGTTTCCGAGAGCATCTGCTCGTTCTCTAGCTTTTGTCATGATCGCATCAGCTTTCTTGTCGCCTTCTTGTTCAACTTTTACAGCTTTCACTTCAGCTTCGTCTCTTAATTTCTTAGCAGCAATTTCTGCAGCTTTCTTTTTCAACGGGTTGCTCCCTGCAGCTGCTATTAAATCGTTAGCTTGCTTATCTGCTTCAGCTCTTATTTGATCCGCAGCTTTTTTAGCCTCGGCTTTTACTTTATTAGCTTGGACTTGGGCATCAGCCAATATCTTTTGCTTTTGTTCTTCAAAGTTTTCTTTGATCTCATCTACTTTATCGTTAACAATATTAGTGATGGTATCCTTCACGGTTTCTTTCACTGAGTTAATCAATTCGTCCTTGTAATTTCCAGTTGCTTTCAAGATGGCTTCTTTGAAGTCTGATGTGATCTTAGGATTCTTCGTATCACCTTGAACAAGTACTTTTACAGGGATTTTCGCAGGTAAGCTTCCAACATTCAACTTTGGAGAGATGGAGTTTAATTTACTCATTGCATCTTCAACAACTGCGATCATCTCTTTTGGAATTTCTTCCTTCGGAACCTCCATTTTCATGGTGTAATCCATTTTCTGATCGAGCGTTGTGTACCCTGAAATGTTTGTTCCGATTTTCCCTAACATTGTGTTGAAAGGAGAAAGTTCGATCTTTCCATCATTTACTTTAAATTTCGTGTAGAAATCTTTCAATGTCTGACTTGAGAAGTTATTCAGTTTCGTTGTATTCGAAATCTTTTTGAAAAGCTCAAAATCTTTGATGCTAATGCTACTAGATCGAATGTCACCAATACTTGTTAATGATGATAAAATTGGTTCAAATGAAGCTGTTAAGTCCGATTTCATAGTCAACTCAGATGAAATTTTTCCTTGAGCATATTTCGTAATCGGAGCTAATTTTTCGATCGTCAAGAAATGCGTTGAAAGTTCGTGGATATCGATATCTTTCAATTTGTATGCAAAATCTAACACTGGCTTCGTGTGATTTTGGGTGTTGTAACTTCCTTTAAGGCCAACGCTTCCGCCCATTGCATTCACAGTAAGGTCGTTCAAGTATGCGACTTCGTCTTTAAGCGTAACTAAACCATTAATGTTTTTAACATCAATTCCATTGTATCGAGCTTCTTTAATGTTTGTGGCCAGTGCAAAATCAATATTCCCTGGAATTAAAACAGGTTCTTCTGAAGTTTCTGTTGTTGTAGTTGCAACTTCTCCTTCTTCAGCTGGTACAATATTCATTAGTTGATCTAAATCCAAATAGTTACTATTAAAATTAAAGCTTCCTTTTAGAACTTCATCTCGCAACATGTAGCCCATGTAGTTGTCGATTTTACCATCAGCATTGAAGTCTGATTTCCCAGTTTTTGCACTTAACTCAGTTAAAGCGAGATTTTGCGGAGAGAACGCAAATCCCATTTTATTGATAATAACTTCCTCATTGAGGTCGGGTGAAACATAGTTCATATCCGACAATAATAAATTACCTTCAGCAGTGAAAGCTTCGTAATCTTCTTTCTCCAAATCACTCATTCGACCTTTGATATTCACATCAGCATCGAGAATTCCACTGTACGATTCACCTTCAGCCATTGGTACAAAATCCTTGATAGTTGAAAGGTCCATATTTGCCTTGATAGCAGATTGAATAAATGGATCAGTCATCATCGAACGTAACATTAAATTACCGTCGATTTCATTTTTACCGAGATTAGCATGGAATTTAGTCACATCGGCAGTCATTTTATCTAGATCTGAGCCACCAGGGAATTTCGATCCAGCATCAACTTGAATATTTGAGATTTTCCCAGGTAAGTCAGGATAGTTAATTGACGCATTCGAAATCTTCGCTCCGAAGTCCCATGCAGGCATATTTGTTGCATCCATCTTTCCTTTTACAAATCCTGCTAGACTTAAATTTCCAGATGATACCATGCTTTCATATCCAGATTGATAGAAAGTTGGAATTAAAGACAGGAACTGTTTGAAAGTTGCCTCTGAAGCATTCAGTTTGATGTCCATATCATCGTAACCATCGAGCATTTCGTAGTATCCATCAACGGAAAAACCAAGTTCATTCAAGCTGATTTTATTATCCTTCAAAGTGTATTTTGAGGAGGCTTCTTTAAACTCCATTAATAAATTTACATCAGCATCTGTTTTTACTTTGCTTAGATAGCCAATCCCTTCCATTTCAAAAGATAATTCTTCCATTTGTGTAGAAGTAATAAAGTCGATCACATCAGCAGTTAGATCTCCGCTACCAGTATGATTTAGTCCAACTATGTTGGCTGACATATCTGATGCTTTGTCATCATATCTAATGTTTCCATTCGAAATACTGTATTCTTTCAAGGAAAGTTTAAAGTTTGAAGGTTCTTCTATTTCTTCTGGAGTTTTTACTGAATCTGGCTTTACAATATCATAATTAGCCAATCCATTTTGTAAAACACGAACGTCAATAGTTGGTTCGATAATATGAATTTCGTCAATCTCAATTTGATCTCCACCTATCACACTCCACAATCCAACGTGCGCTTTTAGTTCTTTGACATCAGCGAGTGTAACATCTTTAAAATCATCAATTCCTTGCAGTTTTGTGTCGTAAAGTACAGCTGTTACATTGGGAAATGAACTTAGGAATGTCAGGTCGAAATCTCCTAGACTCAATTCGGCATTTAATGTTTTATTGACTTCATCAACGACTAATTTCTTGATTTGATCTTTAAACAAAATTGGAATTAGGATAATTGCAATAATCAACAAAAGCAGCGTGATTCCTGTCCATTTTAAAAACTTCTTGACGAATTTTTTCATTGCGATTTAGATTTGTGATTTAAAGTTATTGATGTGATTTTTTAGTTCGTTATTTAGTTCCTCATTTACGATCTTTCCATTCGTAAAATTATCCCCAAATGAAGGTAAGGAAAAATGAGCGATAATTTGAGCACCTCGGTATGGTAAGTCTTCTGCGGCATGTTTCAAAACTTTTCTTGCTCCTCTTTTTCCTGGTGAAGTTGCTAAAAGTAACATGGGTTTATTTTCCCATAAATCGCCTTTTAGTCTAGATATCCAATCCATTACGTTTTTGAACGCCACTGTGTAAGTTCCATTGTGCTCGGCAAAGGATATTATCAATCCATTAGCATTTTTTACCATTTCCTTAAACTCAACTGCTTTGTTTGGAATCCCATTTGCTTTTTCCTTGTCGATACCATAAATCGGCATTTCGAAATCATTCATATCGACTTCAATAATTTCAGCATTGTCAATGAAACTACCAGCGTACATAGCAAGTTTGTGGTTAATGGAATTACTGCTATTCGATGCTCCAAAAACTAAAATTTTCTTCATCTGGTGTTCAATTTTGAGCTAAAATTACGGAAAGGAAAGATAGGAAAGAAAGTTGCCGTTTCTTTTTGGTAAATTTCCATAATGATTAATGCTGAAGATCGATTTTGGGGCTTTTGTAGAACTAAACAAATTTTAGTGGGTATGCATTTGTCTGGGGTTGATGATTTTGAATGGAGCCATACTCGAAAGGGGAGTTTGTTAGATCTTGAAATTGATGTTCCAGATTCTTTAGTTCTTGGTAAGAAAGCTGAACGTTTTTTCTCTGAATGGATTAATTTACAAACGGAATACAAAATAATAGCAGAAAATATTCAGGTTTTTGATAAGGGAATAACGTTGGGAGAGTTCGATTTTTTTCTAGAAAGAAAGGGGAGAACGGTACACTTGGAATTGGTTTACAAGTTTTATTTGTACGATCCTAAAATTGATGGGGAAACGAATCGCTGGATTGGTCCTAATCGCAAGGATTCCTTCGCCGAAAAGCTTCATAAATTGAAGGAAAAGCAGTTGCCATTGTTGAATTCAGATTCTGCATCAAAAACACTCTCTGAAATTGGAGTTAATAGAAATAAAACGATCCAACAGGTATTGTTTTTGGCCAATAGATTTGTTCCAATAGAATTGAGGAATTCGGGTTTTAATGAAGACGGCGTATGGATGAAATTTGAAAATTTTCAGAAATTGTATTCGGAGAAAATGCATTTTTTCATCCCTGAAAAACAAGACTGGTTTATTCGAAAAACAGCAAATGTTGAATGGGTCGATTTTGAAACAGTTAAACAAGGAATTCGGAATCAATTTGAGCGAAAAAGGTCACCAATGATCTGGATTAAAACTGATACTCCTGAATTTGAACGAATTTTTGTTGTTTGGTGGGATGAAAAAGACTGTTAAAAAGTCGATTCAATCTAATTAGAATTCTAGCGGAGCGACCTCAAATGACTATATTTGTCGTGATTTTACAATAAGCTCTATGGATAAGTTTGCGAAGCGTTTTTTTTCAATGGGAATGATGACTGTTGGTCTTCTCCTTTTTTGGATTGCAATTGGTGCAGCCACTTTTATCGAATCGATTTATGATACGCAGACAGCGAAGTTGTATATCTACAACGCTTTGTGGTTTGAAATTCTCCTTGCTTATCTTGCTTTAGCACTGATTGCTAACATCGCTCAATACCGTTTGGTAGCGAATAAAAAATGGGCTTCTTTGCTATTTCATGTCTCGTTTATCGTAATTTTATTAGGGGCTTGGGTAACGCGATTCATTTCGTATGAAGGAGTAATGCAACTTCCGGAAGGGCAAGCGAGTAATTTTATTTTCTCTTCGGAACCTTACATCTGGATGCGAGCAAATGATGGTCAAAAACAGTATGTCTACGACGAACAAGTTTATTTTTCTGAGTGGGATACTTGGAATGATTTCGAGCATACGATGGAATTCCCAGGACATCAAAATCCAGTAGAAATTGAATATGTTGACTTTGAGAAGAATCAAATCGATTCGCTTGTAATTAATGATTCTATTCGCAGTACAGCACTTGAGTTCGTTGTAAACGGTCAGTCGCAATACATTCCAGAAAATGGATTTATTATGATTGAGGAGGTTGCCGTTTCTTACGAGAAACCAAATGCAATGCCTGGGATTGAATTGTTCAAGCAAGGAAATAAAATCTTGGTGAAGACAAGTCTCGAAACAAAGGGATTGGCGATGTCGGAATTGAGAAAAATGGATCGTGCGAATCCACAAATTGCTGATTCTCTTTACAATGTTTTACCGATGGATACACTTGTTCCTTTGGAGGTGGCAACTTTGTATAGTGCTGGAAATGCTCAGTTTGTTTTCAAAAGTTTAGTCCGAAATGCGAAAAAGATGCGCGTGAAGGCTCCGAAAAAGAAAATGGGAGAGGATTATATTATTTTGAAACTAACTGATGGAAATCAATCTAAAACTGTTGCATTAAAAGGTGGAGTGGATGCTATCGCCGAAAAGGCAGTGTTTGAATTCAATGGTCTTCAATACGAAATGGAATATGGTGCAAAGCGAATCGAACTTCCATTCTCTGTTGCTTGTCGCGACTTCCAGTTAGATCGATATCCAGGTTCTGATAGTCCTTCTTCATTTGCCAGCGAAGTTTCAATTATCGACAACGAACGTGATTATACAAGAGACCAACGCATTTTCATGAATAATGTAATGGATTACAGAGGATATCGTTTCTTCCAATCGAGTTATTTCCCAGATGAAAGTGGAACAATTTTGAGTGTAAACTATGACTGGTTGGGGACGATGTTGACATACATTGGATATTTATTGATGACTTTAGGAATGATCTGGTCGATTTTTGTTAAAAATGGTCGCTTCAGAGAGTTAAACGATAAACTGAAAAAATTGAAAGAGCGCAAAGAAGGAATGATGACAGCGTTAGTCATTTTAATGGCTACTTCTTTTATGTCCTTCGGTCAAGAACATGTACATGAGGAACATGATGGTCACGATCACGCTGCTCATGCTGAGGATGTTCATGTTCACGATGAGCATGATGGACATGATCACGCCGTGCATGCAGAAGAAGAGCACAGTCATACTCAAGAGACGGTTACCCCAGTATTCAGAATTATGTCCAAGGAACATTCTTCGGAGTTAGCGACATTATTAATTCAGGATTATTCTGGTCGAATTGTACCACTTCATACAATGGCAGATCAGTTGCTGAGAAAAGTTCATCGAAAACAATCGTATAAGGATTACAATGCGGTTCAGACGATCATCAGTATGCATATGTACCGTGATCACTGGCTGAATGAAAAGATAATCTATGTTTCATCAAAAGGTGGATTGAGAGAGAAACTCGGATTGAATGATGCTTATGCTTCTTACATGGATTTAATCAATCCCCAAACAGGTGATTTTATTTTTGCTGCCGAATATGCGAAGGCTCACCAAATGTTGGAGTCGAAGCGTGGAGAATTCGAAAAACAGTTGATTAAATTGAACGAGCGATACCAAGTGATGAATGGAATTTTCCAATGGTATTACATGAAAATAGTTCCCGTTAAGTCGGATCCGAATAACACATGGTACATTCCATTGGATGAACAATTACTTGCACAGGATTCAACTTCATCTCCAATGGCTTTGCGCTATTTTACAGCACTGAATGAAGGAGCTGACAAAAACCAATATGGTAAAGCAGTTGACCTGCTGAATGAATTCAAAGACTTCCAGCGATCAGAAGGAGCTAAAGTTGCACCGAGCGAAACGAAAGTGAACATGGAGGTAAGCTACACGAAGATGAATGTCTTTGGGAATTCCTGGAAAATGTACTTCGTTTTCGGATTTATACTTCTTATTTTATTCTTTACGCAGATTTTTAAATCTCCAAAATGGAGCAGAATTGCGGTGAAAGTGAGCACTGCCATCTTATTCATTACTTTCCTTTACCATGGAGCTGGACTTGGAATGCGATCGTATATTTCTGGTCACGAACCATGGAGTAATGGTTACGAAGCAATGGTCTTCATCGCATGGGTAACGATGTTATTGGGATTCATTTTCAGAAAGAAAAGTGGAATGTTATTGGCTGGAGCGGCAATTTTAGCCTTTCTAATGATCTTTGTGTCTGAACTAAACCTAATGGACCCAGAAATCACTCCGCTTCAACCTGTGTTAAAATCGTATTGGTTGATGATTCACGTTGCCATTATTACGGGAAGTTATGCGCCGTTAGGACTTGGAGCTATTTTGGGATTAATCAACTTGATATTATTCATCGTTCGAAATAAAGAAAATGCGAAATTGATCAACCTGAATATTTCGGAATTAACTTACTTGAGTGAAATGATGTTGACAATTGGAGTCTTCATGTTAACAATTGGAACGTTCCTTGGTGGAGTTTGGGCGAATGAATCTTGGGGAAGATATTGGGGCTGGGATCCAAAGGAAACGTGGGCCTTGGTTGCAGTGCTCGTTTACGCAATTATTCTACACTTAAGATTTATTCCTGGTATGAAAAGTAAATTCACTTTTAGTGTTGCTAGTTTGTGGGGATATGCAGCGATTATCTTCACGTTCTTCGGGGTGAATTTCTACTTAGTTGGATTACACTCTTACGCGCAAGGAGAAGGATTGGGCCAGATTCCAAACAGTGTGATCATCATCGTTGTTTCATTCGTGATATTTACATTAATTGCTGCGTTCAGAAACTATCAGTTCAAGCGCGAACAAAAGAATTAATTATGAGTCAATTAGATATTTTAGCTTTTGCAGCTCACCCAGATGATGTTGAATTATCGGCATCAGCAACTATCATGAAGCACATTGATGCTGGAATGAAAGTGGGAATTGTGGATTTGACACAAGGTGAACTTGGTTCGAGAGGTACAATCGAAACAAGATACGAAGAGGCTGATGAGGCGAGCAGGTTAATGGGACTTTCAGAGCGTGTTAATTTGAAAATGGCTGATGGTTTCTTTCAGCATACAGAAGCGAATATCCGATTGATTATTGAACAAATCAGACGCTTTCAACCAAAGATCGTATTGTTAAATGCGGTGAGCGATCGTCACCCTGATCATGGAAAAGGAAGTAAATTGGTTTCAGAAGCTTGCTTTTTATCCGGTTTGAGAAGAATTGAAACGGAGTGGGAGGGAGAAGCTCAAGCTGCACACCGACCAAAGGCTACGTACCATTATATTCAGGATTACTTTATCAAACCCGACTTCGTGGTGGATGTTTCCGGTTATTTCGATCGTAAAATTGAAGTGATCAAAGCTTTTAAAACTCAGTTCTACGATCCAAATTCTAAAGAGCCGAAGACACCTATTTCAGGGAAGGACTTTTTCGATTTTATTGAAGGGAGAATGAAAGAATACGGTCGACCAATTGGAGCAACACACGCTGAAGGATTTACGGTAGAGCGCTACGTTGGTGTCAATGATTTAAATGATCTGATTTAATCAGCTTATTTCTTGAATTTCCGCTTCAATTTGATTCATTTTAACTGAATCACCTTTCTTTTTTTGATGCATTAAATTTCCTAACGGAGATGTGATGGAGAGGCAGAAAATGTTGTTTCCCTCAACGTTAATCTGTCCAACTCCAACTGAAAAATAGTACCATTGATTGTTCCATTGAACAAGGCTTCCAAACTCAACTTTATCGGATTTTCTTTCAGAATCTATTCTCGACGCAGCTTCTTTCAAGCTTTTAGCAGCTTGTAATTGTTTACCCAGCTTTTCTTGCTCTAACTGTGCCATAGCACGACCGGTTTCATGTTTGTCGCCTGCTGAGCTTTTTGTTTCATTATGAACCGATGAGGTTGCTTCGTTTAAAGCATTTAAAGCTTGTTCGATTTTATTATTGATAACCTCGATGAGTTGTTGGTGTACCGCAGTTTTATTCATTAATGGGCTTTTGAAGCATGTTCGTGGTGTGCAATTTGTTGTATTGATACATCAAACGGACAAATAAAATAAGATGGAAAATCACCAAAATTCGATGCGCCCATAAGTCACCAAAGAACGAAGTTGAAAGATGATATCTGTGGAGAATACCTAAAACGAAAAGTCCATAGAAAATACTACCTAAGAAGAACATAATGAAATCAAATCGTTGAACGAAACTGTAATGCAATCGACCGCTATAAAGTAATGCGATTCCTAAAAATGGATAGAAATGATACAGGTATCTTTCGTGAGTTCCCGTCAAGAAGAGATTGAATCCCAAATTGACAAGCAAGAACATGAATAAAAAGCTAACCAAAATTGTTTGTGATTTAATATGTAATTGATGAAGTCGCCAATGCTTCGCTATCAACCAAACGAATAATCCTATGAAGAAAATCAATCCGAAAGTTTTTGGTGAAAGTCCCAAAAGTGGAGTAGTAGAATCAGCGCCCATTTCAGAATAGAAAAGCATCCAGATATTAAATCCATTTCCAGATATCTCATTCATGTGGTCGCTTCCTTCAAGAAAAACTCTCTCCAGGTGAGAGAATAAATATTGGTCTGGAATATTGAGTGCTAAATCGATCAGAATTATCGGTAAAACAAATGCCGCAGCTGCTATCACTAACAATTTTATCGCTTGAGCAGGATTTGGCGAAATATAGAAAGCTCGGATTAGTAAGAAAACACCAAATGGAGCCATCGGAAAGAGTAGAAGTTGCTTCGTTAACAATCCGACAGCAAAGAAAATTCCATAAATGGCATAATGAAGCGCGTGATTTTGGTTGGTTTGTAAGTGTCGAATCAGCGTGAATAGTAGTAGCAAAATTATCGATTGACCGATGGTATCAATCTGCCCCCAAAGTCCACCACCTATCCAAATCGCAGGAAGCATACCAATCAATCCAGCCAACATGAGCGAACGTTGAATCCGCAGTGCTTTTAAAATCCGTGAAATGAGATAGACATTTAAAAAATCGACTAGAGCTAATACGACTGTAAAAGCAAAGATTGAATCACCCAACAATCGTAATAATCCAGTGGACATGAGTAGGCCTAGATAAGGGTAATTACAATAACATTCAGTAATGTATAAATCACTCAAATTGTCGTGGTATCCGCCCCATTTTACAAAGGTTTCTACATCAAAATGATGATATGTGTCCGGAAAAATGAACCGAACTATTAATGGGAGCAGTCCGCCCAATAAAAATATGCCTACATCGAGTTTTCGAAGTTTTTTCAGTTGCTGTTCCAAGTGTGTTTTAGTTAGTGTTTTGAAAAAATACGAAAATCTGACGGTTTTGGAATAAAATCAGAAAATTTTGCGTTGTGTCGTTTATTGAACTGTATCCAGAGGAAACTTAACATAGCCAAATTAGCAATTGTGTATGTGAGCGCTCCACCTTGAATTGACAAGTAATTAACGCAAACCAATCCGGTTAAAATAGAGACGATATTTCCAAGTAAAGAAGATTTAATATTCTCAATATTTCTGTCCGTAGCTGTGTAATGATGGTTGAAAATTGTGAAGAATGACAGGAATAAAATTCCTCCACTGAAATAGAATAAGATCGATTTCAATTCAATAAAATCATCACCAAAAATGTACGTGTAAAAGTCGATTGGCAAGAGCAGGAGGACAATGACAGCTAAACTCGTTAATGAAATACTCAATTTGGCCATCAGTATGGTGAAGTCGCGCTGTTTTTCAGAATCTTTTTCATTTACCAATTGCGACATTTGGAACGTACCAATACTTCGACAAATCACCCAGGCAGCTTCACCGATTGATACCGCTACTGAGAAAACACCGAGCGCTTCAAGTCCTTTCCATTTTTCGATCAAGTAGTAAACAAAACGGTAATTGATAATTTGGGAAATATTGTTGAATTGAACCTGGATTCCGAAGCGCAACATTTGACGAAACAGTGATTTGATTGAATTCGTTGGAATAGCTTCCAAAAGGTACGGAGAAATGAAAATGAATCCGACTATAACAACAGCGCTATTCGCAAAGACGTATGCCAAGTATACATTAGAAACGTCGGTGATTCCTTGAAAAATCAAATAGAAGCTTATGAGTCCCATGACTAACACAGCGCGTATTATTTCCAAAATATTTTGCTTGGTGATTTCTTTTTTTCCAATTAGAGTGTTCTGAAAGATCGAAATAAGTCCTTGCAGAATTGAAATATTTATGAGGAAGAAAATGAGATCATTGTCGATTAAGTTCAGCGCAACCAATAACAAGCTAATTAGAACACCAAATCCCGCATTCCAAATGAATGCAATGGAGAAGATGGATCGGACAGAATTGTTGGGGACTAAAAATGCGATTACTGGTCCACCTAAAATCACTTGAAACAAATTCACAATGTTGACAGAAAGTAAAAGCAATGCGATTTCACCACGAACGGCGGCTCCTAGATAAGCAGAAGTTAAAATCACCGTCACGAAATTCGATATCGCGGTAATTCCCTTACTGAATATTGTTTCTAGGATTTTTCTTAGCATTATTTGTTTTCAAGTAGCTGACGGTAAATGGCATCCAATTGATCTCCAACACCCGAGTAGCTGAAATGCTTCAACGCATAATTTCTTAAATTATTGGGTGAGAATTTATTTGAATGATCTAAAACATGATTAAATGCATCAACGAGAGCATCCACATCCTTTGGTTGAACTAAAATTCCATTTTGAGAAGATACATGTTCAGGAATTCCATTCACTGCCGTACTAATAATTGGTGTTCCAACCATCATCGATTCGGCAATTACACATGGGAAATTCTCATAATTACTGAAGAGTACCAAAGCTGTTGATTCAGATAATAATTGAGCAATTTCCTCGGTAGCTTTTCTTCCTTCGAACTTCACAAATCGATTTAGAATTCCGAGTTCTTCCGCTTTTTTTATGTGTGGATCAAGATCGCCATCACTGACAATCACCAACTCAAAATCTTCTCTTTGCTGACTCAGCTTTTGAATTCCTTCGAGAATTCCAGAGACATTTTTGTGATCGTCAACAGCCGTAGAAATATGAATGAATCGCTTTTTGGCTTGATCGTTTGTTTTTTTTAGAAGAAATGTCTCTTCATCGACCACATTTGCAACCACTATCTGAGGAACTTCAGGTGCCAACTGATGTAATGTTTTTCCTAAATCTTGACTTACGGGTAAAATGATTTCAGCATCCTTTAGGATTTCGCTTGCTTTATTAATCTGATCATCGGTGTATTTCAAGTCACCAGAAGTGTAAGCCGTTGAATGTTCAGTAACGACATAGGGTATTTTTCGAAAACGCTTCAAATAGTGAGCGAAAATTCCCATTGGAAGTACCACGTTTAGATGTATCAAATTGACTTCCCCTCGTTCTAATTCTATTTTTTGAAGTCCTTTTTTACACGCTTTGAAATAACGTAGTTTTTTGATCAAACCACTAATAAATGGAATTGAATTAGTTACCGGTTTGATATAACAAACGGCACTGTAAACTCCATTTTTTTCAGAAGTCTCAACTTCAATTTTGCGCTTTTGATCTCTCGGGAATACTGCAAGAGCAGAAATAGTGTTGAGAGCTGAGGCTGCCTCGGCATGTTTTTGAACGAAATTACCCAATGTCGGATTGGTCGAATTAGGGTACCACGAACTCACAAAAAGTATGTGATGTCGTTTTTTATCGTTCTGTTCGTCTTTCATTAAGCCAAAGTAATTTCAAAAACAGATTTAATTTGCTCAAGAGCGAAATCAATTTCCTCCTTTGTTGTATATCTTGAGAACGAGAAGCGAACATTTGGACGAGTCATATCTGCATCAATCCCAGTTAAAACGTGCGAACCAACAGCAGCTCCAGATGAACATGCACTTCCACCAGAGACAGCAATTCCTTTCAAATCTAGTGTGAAAAGTAACATTCCAGCTTTGTCCGTTCTTGGGAAACACACATTTAATACAGTATATAGAGATTTCTCTGGATCAATTTCACCGTGAAATGCAACATCAGGAAAAAGACTTTTTAGCTCGTCAATCATGTAAGTTTTCAAGGCTTGAACATGTTTTTGGTGACCTTCAACATCTTCATAGGCGAGATCCATTGCTTTGGCGAGACCTACAATTCCGTATACATTTTCCGTCCCACCACGAAGTCCACGTTCTTGAGCACCGCCATGAATTAGCGACTCAACTTTCGTTTTCTTATTCACATATAAAAAACCAATTCCTTTTGGTCCATGAAATTTATGGGCTGCGCAAGTAATGAAATCGATGTCTAATTCGCTTAAATCAAATGCATAGTGTGCCATCGTTTGTACAGTGTCAGAATGAAAAAGGGCATCGTATTTTCGACAGATTTCACTGACTTTTTTAATTGGAAGCAGCGTTGCGATTTCGTTGTTGGCATGCATTAATGAGACCAATGTTTTTTCTCCAGAAGACAATAAATCTTCCAAGTTTTTCAAGTCAACATTTCCTTTGTTGTCAATCTTAACATAGTCGACCTTTATACCTTTCGACTTCAGTAAAGATTCAACAGTATGTCCAACGGCGTGATGCTCTATTTTTGTCGTTATTATGCGTGTTACTCCACCTAAATTAACTGCAGAACAAATAGCCATGTTATCTGCTTCAGTACCACCCGAAGTAAAGATGATTTCAGAAGGCTGACAATTTAAGTGTTTCGCAACTGATCTTCTTGAAGTTTCAATCAATGCTTTAGTATTTCTTCCAAATGAATGTGTCGAAGATGGATTTCCGAACCCTTCTGTAAGAACAGGAATCATCGCTTCTACTACTTCAGGAGCGATTGGAGTTGTTGCTGCATTATCTAAATAAACGGTCATTGAGATCTAGTTTGTGCGGCAAATATAGCCAATTAAGCGGGTAAATCCTTCACTAAAACATGACGCATTGTTTCATTCCCTTCAGGAGATTTTTTAAGATTTTCAATGAGGAAAATGGACTTCTCAATACGTTTATCGCTTGATTTTATTTGAACAACTAGGTAAATGATTGCTCGTTGAAAGCCTTTTTTTAATAAATCAAATCGGCGCTTACCCTCAGGATCTTGATTCAGAACTTCAGAAAATTCAAAAGGAACATCAAAACCAAATTCGGAAGTATCCTTTACCAAATGGACATCAACGTTGTCTCCGAAATGAACATCTGCCTCCTTCATTCGTTGTTTTGAAAAAGTGATGTATGCTGAATTGTTTCCCAGTGCCACAGTACCACCTTTCCATTTCACTTTGTCATTTATTGTAATTTCGAATCGTTGATTGTAGATTGATTTATCATCGGGCAATTTAAACTTCTTCAAAACTTCATCTGTCACTGAGATATAGTGTAGCTTTAACTTTTCCAGGTAATCAATTTTACTTTTGAAGGATGTTGATTTCATAGAAGCAAGATACAATTTCATAACTAACCCAACTATTTTGATTCCAGATTCGTATTTAGATTAGCATGTTTTTGATCCATCTGGTTTGAAAGTTACGATGGAACTATTGGTTAATTCATTTGTCTATTGTGTTTACTAGCATGGGATTGTGATCACTATAGAATGAATAAAAAAGCCCTAATCTCTGAATGAAATTAGGGCTTTTCTATTTTTCGCATCAATTATTTTTCTTTTTCAAATCCAATTTTTTTGGCTTTTTCCTCGATCGATTGGTTAACCGAAGTTCCGAAGTCGTCAATTACTTCTCCCGATTCAGCTCTTTTTTTCATTTCGTTTGAGATAAACTCTTCACGATTTTTAGCTAATTCTGAAATTTTTTGTTGGTATTGATCTCGCTCCACTTTTTTCTGATCGAGCAATTTCGTTTTTTCTTCATCAGTTAATCCTTTGAATTCTTCAGGTAATTCTTCCTCCTTCAATTCTGTGATATCAACTCCTTCTTCACTAGCATCAATCAAGTCCCAACTAGAGTTTTTGTAAGCTGATTTTTTTGATTTTGAAATGGCACGCTCTGTTGCAACTGCTGCCGATTGTCCACTTGCGTTTTTATCTTGGTTCGTCTGCATCATTTTCTTTTCACGACCTAAACTTCCGTACCCATAGTAAGTAGTGTTTAAGGAATCATTGTAAGCTTTGATTTCTGCATCGTATGGCGTGTCGATGTGAACTACTTCTTTATTCGAATCAATATTGAAGTAATCACCTCCTGAACAACTCGCCCCATCTTGCCATTTTAAACTAACGCCCGATTCATAGTCTCCGCAAAAAATGGTGTTGATGAAAATTTCTTTTGATTTCGCGTTACTGCACGATTTAATATAGCTGATTGGTCCTTGATCGAAACCTTCATTTCCTGCGATATAAATCATTTTCAAATCACGAGAATCATTCGACCATGTCAAGTTGTCCAATGAATTCTGTATAACAGCACCGCAGTATTCGCTACCTCCGTTTGTTCTCAGGGCAAATAGCTGCTTCGAAATTTCATCTAAGTCAGTGGTAAGATTCAAAATTTGGCGGATATAATTGTCTTTTGATTCAAGGCCATCGTTTCCATATTCGAAAAGTCCGATTTCTAAAATTGTAGGTTGACCGTTATACTGAAGAGTACTAGCTTCGTTAACGATATTCCAAATGCGCGATTTAGCTTGGTCGATTAATCCGTCCATACTATTAGAAGTATCAAATAGAATAGCAAGTTGAACTTTTCTTTCAGCAGGTGGTGCTGGTGCAAACTGAGAAAAAGCGATTGATGAGATTCCCAGTGATAATAGGAGTGACGATAAGTATTTCATGTTGTTGTTTTTTGAGCTGTACAACAACAATCAATTTTGGTTCAAATTAATTTTGAGAAAAGTATTTGCGTAATGAATTACATAAGAAGTAATTAGTTTATTTCAACGAAAAATTGATTTTTATCAGTTTTTCAATCTAATTGAGGTCATTTTATAACCGATCCGAATGGATTTACTTTGTAACAATTGAAACTTATCGAATGAAGAATTTGTTGTATGACAGATTCAAATTCGAAAAAGAACTGAACAAATAAAAAAGTATGTCCGTTGAAACTAAGATCGACCTCGAAGCAGCTTTAAAGCATTTTGAGGATAAAATTGAAAACGAGATTAAAATCGAACCAAACGATTGGATGCCCGATGAATACAGGAATCATCTGATACGCCAGATCTCTCAGCATGCTCATTCTGAAGTTATAGGAATGCAGCCAGAAGGGAACTGGATTAGCAGAGCTCCATCTCTAAGGGCTAAAAAGATCTTGTTGGCAAAAATTCAAGATGAAGGTGGACATGGATTGTATTTATATAGCGCAGCCGAGACACTTGGAGTAAGTCGCGAGCAATTTATTAAATGGTTGCATGAAGGAAAAGCGAAGTACTCCAGTGTCTTTAATTATCCTACGTTAAATTGGGCGGATATCGGTGCGATTGGTTGGTTAGTAGATGGAGCTGCTATTACAAATCAGGTTTCGCTACAAAGAACGTCTTATGGTCCATATTCTAGAGCAATGGTCCGAATTTGTAAAGAAGAGTCTTTTCATCAACGTCAGGGGTACGAGATCATGTGGAAGATGATGGAAGGGACGAAAGACCAACAACGAATGGCTCAAGATGCAATCAATCGTTGGTGGTGGCCTGCATTAATGATGTTTGGTCCGCATGATACAAATTCTCCGCACACCTCCAATGCTATGAAGTGGAAGATTAAGCGGGAGACAAATGATCGTCTTCGCGAGAAGTTTATCAATAAAACAATTCCACAAGCTGAATTAATTGGATTAAAAGTTCCAGATAACGATTTGGTATTGAATGAAGATGGAACATACACACATGGAGATATTAATTGGGATGAATTTTGGAACGTAGTTAACGGAAACGGGCCATGTAATGAACAACGATTGAATCACCACAAGAAATGGCATGAAGAAGGAAGTTGGGTAAGAGAATGTGCCATTGCTTTCGATAAAAACAAAGGATTATAATGAAAGAAGAGATTAAAAATAAATTGATCGAATTGCAAAAGAAAATGATTGCAGAATTCGAAGAGAAGGTACAAGATGTGCACTCTATGGTTGACATTGATGAGGAGGATACACACGATCCAGAGGATTTCTCACATCAATATGAAGCTGGAGAAATGGAACAGTTGGTAAAAAGTCAGCTTTATAGAGCAAAGGAGAAGTTGAATGATTTGCAAAACATGTCTATTGAACCTTCATCTATCGTTGAATCAGGAGCTATTGTTGAAACAGATAAGAGAAATTTTGTGATTGGTTTCTCATCAACTCCTTTTGAAATTGATGAAAAAGAGTTCGTGGGAATTTCGAAAGGGGCGCCGGTTTATGCAGCAATGGACGGTAAAAAAGTGGGAGATAGCTTCGAAGTCGGAGGAACAAATTACACGATAAAAAATATTTACTGAGATGGAAGAATTGAAAGATACACAAGGAAAACTTTGGGAAGTTTTTGTTCAATCAAAACCTGGACTATCGTATAAACACGCCGGAAGCGTTCACGCATTTGATCGAGACCTAGCTCTTGAAAATGCACGTGATATCTACATGAGAAGAAATGAAGGAGTGAGCATCTGGGTGGTTCCAAGTGATGAGATAATAGCACTTTCGTCATCGGAAGAAAATTATTTCTTGGAATCTGCAAAGGATAAAATTTATCGTCACCCTACTTTCTATAACCTTCCCGAAGGAGTGAAACAAATGTAGTATGGAGAATAAGTTGAAATATTATCTGGAAATTGCGGACAATTCTTTCATCTTGAGTCACCGCTTAAGTGAATGTTGTAGCAAGGGGCCTTTTTTGGAAGAGGATTTAGCAACAACCAACGTAGCTTTAGATCTCATAGGACTTTCTGAGGCAATCTACAATGAAGCCGCAAAAGTTGAAGGGCAGGGTCGATCTGGAGATGACTTGGCTTACCGTCGTGATGAAATCGATTATCGCAATTGTTTGTTGGTGGAACAACCCAACACCGACTTTGCACACATGATTGTTCGTCAGTTTTTTATGGACACTTTCAATTATTACTTTTTCTCTGAATTGGCTAAAAGCTCTGATGAGTTTCTCCAGGAGATTTCAGTCAAAACACTAAAAGAAATTGCATACCACTTAAGAAGAAGTTCTGAGTGGATGGTTCGCTTCGGAAATGGAACGGAGGAATCGAAAACAAGAGCCACAAATGCGATTAATGCACTGTGGCGTTATACAGATGAATTATTTGAAGAAAGCGATGCCGGTAGCGAATTATTAAACAGTGGAATTAGCGTCGATTTATCAGAAATTCGATCGAAATGGGACACCAAAGTCAATGAAGTTTTTTATCTGTCCCGTCTATCGAAACCTGAGAACAAATTCCAAATTAGCGGCGGTAAACGCGGAATTCACAGTGAACATATGGGATACATGTTGTCAGAGATTCAATTCTTGACAAATAAATATCCTGAAGCTACTTGGTAGGTTAAGAACCTGCAATACGATGCAACGCCTCACGGTCGAGTAACTCGATTTTGCGTGTGTGCGTTTGAATAAGACCTTCTTCTTTGAAGTCTTTTAGCAGTCGTATTAAGGTTTCTGTAGCAGTTCCAACGAAATTGGCCAAATCTTCTCTTGAGATATTGATCATTTCGTCTTCGTAGATGTCATCCAAAATTAGTAGAGCACTAACTAGTCGCTCGCGCACAGATTTTTGTGCCATATTTGTGATGAATGTAGCACGATCAGCGAGCTCTTTTGAGAGTTCACGCATAATACCGTTGCGCAAATTTTGGTTGGTGTCAACAAGATTTAAAAAATCCGACTTACCAATAAAGCAAATGTTCGCTTCTTCAAGTGTAGTAGAGGACACAGAGTATGGCTCGCCACTGAACATCGCTCTAAATCCAACTATTTCTCCTGCTCCTGCGATGTGAATGATCTGCTCTTTCCCCTCATTTCCTCGTGTAAAAATCTTCACTTTCCCTTCGTTGATGCAAAAAACTCCACGTGGAATACTTCCCTCAATGAAAAGTGGTTGATTCTTCTTGAAATAATTACATGTTTTTTGACTGTCAAGCGTGCCAACGTCTTGACAACCAAACGAAGAGAATAGTGATTTATTTCTCGATAGACACGTCTCGCAGGTTACATGTTTATGTGATTTTTCCAAAGTCAATCAAAGTTTTCTCAAATATAACGATTTTCATTAAGGCTTCAAGTATGACCTAAATCATTTTTTCAAGAGTTAAAGCCCAGTACTTTTGATCTATGAACAGACTTGGAGAGAAGGATTTAATCAGGAAATATAATGTGCCGGGACCACGATATACTTCGTACCCAACGGTGCCGTTTTGGAAAAACGACCCAATGTCATCCGAAGAGTGGATGGAGACACTGGCTGAAAACGCACGTTTTTTCAATACTTCAGACTTAAGCGTCTATGTGCATTTACCATTTTGTGAAAGTCTTTGCACGTTTTGTGGATGCCATAAGCGAATTACCAAAAATCACGCAGTTGAAGAACCATACATCGATACAGTGCTCAAAGAGTGGCAGATGTATTTGAAGGCGTTTTCGTTCGGTCCAAACATTAAAGAATTACACTTTGGAGGTGGAACACCAACCTTTTTTCAAGCGGATGAATTGATTCGTTTGCTGCAAGGATTGTTTGGTGAATCAACTGTTGATCCAGAAGAGGTGGAATTAAGTTTCGAAGCACATCCCAATAACACTTCAGAAGAACATCTGACTAAATTGTACAATTTTGGATTTAGAAGATTGAGTCTTGGTATCCAAGATTACAGTCCAACAGTACAAAAAGCCATTCATAGAATTCAATCGTTCGAACAGGTGAAAAAAGTACACGATTTCGCTAGAGAAATGGGGTATAAGTCGATTAGTCATGATCTTGTATTCGGACTTCCAAAACAAACACTTTCTGATATCATCGACACGGTGAACAAAACACTTGAATTGAGACCAGATCGTATTTCACTTTACAGTTATGCGCACGTTCCGTGGATCAAAGGAAATGGACAGCGTGGTTACGATGAGAATGATCTTCCCACTGATAATGCAAAGCGTGAATTGTACGAAACAGCGAAGAAAATGCTGGAAGATACAGGTTATATCGAGGTTGGAATGGACCACTTTGCACTACCAACCGACGATCTGGCAATTGCATTTAACGAAAGAAGACTGCACCGAAATTTCATGGGATATACGACGCAAAATACACCGTTGTTAATCGGACTTGGAATGTCGGCGATTTCAGATAGCTGGTTTGGTTTCGCGCAGAATGATAAGTCGGTAGAAGGATACACAGAGAAAGTAAATCAAGGTGAATTACCGATTTTCAGAGGACATGTTTTAAGCGATATGGATCTAGAAATTCGAAAGTATATTTTGGATTTGATGTGCCACTTCGAAACGACTTTTGATGTGGAATCACCTTATCAAATTGAACACATAGAGATAAAAGAACGATTGGAAGGAATGGTGGAAGATGGACTCGTGAAAATTGATGGAAATTCCATTCAAGTCACTCAAAAAGGTGTACCTTTCGTTAGAAATTGCTGTATGGCATTCGACCAATCATTGGTTAAATCAGGGAAAAGAGAGAACATGTTCTCAAAAACAATATGAGTGAAACTTGTTACCATTGCGGTGATCCAGTCATAAATACGCGTTATCGAGTTGATGATAAACTGTTCTGTTGCAACGGATGTAAAAGTGTTTATCTACTCCTTAACGAGAATGAATTGGAGGATTTCTATGCGTTGCAAGGTCAAGCTGGAAAGAAACCAACGGAGAGTTCTGCACACAAATACGACTTCCTAGAGGTTCCAGAAATTAGAGCAAAATACGTCGCGTTTGAGGATGCCGAGAGTGTCCACATAACTTTGTTTTTGCCACAAATACATTGCTCGTCGTGTGTTTATCTGTTAGAGAATTTGGATAAAATTGCTCCGGGAGTAAAATCTTGTCAGACAAATTTTGCAAGCCGAGAAGCAACAATTATTTTCAATAAAAATGAAATCGGACTTTCTGAATTGGCGATTTTACTCGAACGGATTGGTTATGCGCCAAACTTCGAAGATCGATCGAAAGTTCAAAAATCAATTGATAAACGCTTCCTCTACAAATTGGGAGTCGCAGCTTTTGCCTTTGGAAGTATTATGTTGTGGACTTTTCCTGA
Source organism: Henriciella pelagia (assembly GCA_964219255.1). Taxonomy (GTDB): domain Bacteria; phylum Bacteroidota; class Bacteroidia; order Flavobacteriales_D; family Crocinitomicaceae; genus UBA4466. The sequence goes on along the minus strand of CAXPPC010000001.1, from coordinate 120,206 downwards.
ATATTTGGGAATTGAAGAAGATCATGCCGAATACCGATCGTTCATGGCGTACTTGTCATTTGCAATATCCATTCCGGTGCTCGTTTTTTCAGCAAACGAATATTTGATTTCAGCATTCAAGGCAATTCGTGCGAAAACAATCAATATTGATGTTCCAATTGCGCTTGGAATCGTAGCGTTGTATTTCCAAAGTTGTGTTCATATTTTTTCAAATCAAGGACCAGGCTACATGGATAGTTTTGCGGGATTTATTTTCTTCTTACTTATTGGAAAATGGTTCCAAAATCGAACCTATCAATCATTGGCATTTGATCGGGATCCAAGAGCGTATTTTCCTGTTGCTGTACTCAGAAAGAAAGCAGGGAAGGAGGAAATCGTTGAGATTGAAAAGTTGGATGAAAACGATGAAATGATCGTTCGAAATGAAGAAATTATTCCATGTGATGCCGTTTTACTCTCAGATGAGGTGACGCTCGATTATAGTTTTGTGACGGGTGAATCAGTTCCAGTGAAAATTCAAAAAGGAAACTTTGTGTATGCTGGAGGAAAACTGATGGGAGTAAGAGCAAATTTCAAAGTTGCTAAGAAAACGCAACGTAGCCGACTGACGGAACTGTGGAATAGCAATACACAAAAATCTGAAGAAGCTGAAACGGACAAATTATCGCTCTATTTCTTGATCGCAGTCTTAATCGTCGCTGCTGGAGCTGGAGTTTATTGGTGGATCGCAGATACTTCAATGATTTTTAAAGTTGTGGTTGCAGTGTTGATCGTTGCTTGTCCATGTGCACTAGCGCTTTCGAAACCATTTACCTTGGGGAATTCAGTCCAAAAAATGGGTCGAAATGGATTCTACGCAAAGAACACGGATGTAGTCGAAACCATTGAAGAAATCACCGACATCGTGATGGACAAAACAGGAACTCTCACAAAAGGGAGCTACGATAAAGTTCACTTTGATGGTACCGATTTATCTGATGAAGAACTGGAAAGGGTCGTACTCGTTGCACAGTCCTCTACGCATCCACTTTCGCGCGCAATTTGCGATTTCTTTGGAAAGAAAATTGTCGTTGGTGACGATGAAGTTCAAGATTTTGAAGAACTCAGTGGAAAAGGTGTCGCTGGAACTGTTTTGGGGACAGAAATTCGCATCGGAACGGCGAAATATACGGGTGCTAAGGAGTCGAATAGTGGACTTGAAACAGTAAGTTATTTGGCTATAAATGGCGAACCAAAAGGAAAGTTTGTTTTCGAATCGGAATTGCGACCTGGAATTGGTGAGTTGCTGCAGAAATTAGGAAAAAATCGAAAAATTCATGTGCTCTCCGGAGATAGTGAAAAAGACCGTGAACTGATCGAGTCATTTGTTTCGGATCACAGTCAAGTGCGCTTCAATCAAACGCCTCAAGAGAAATACAATTACGTGGAAGAGCTCCAAAAGCAAGGAGCAAAAGTCATGATGATTGGAGATGGTTTGAACGATGCCGGTGCACTCAAAATCGCCGATTTAGGAGTCGCCGTATCCGAAGATGTCTTCCAGTTTAGTCCAAATTCCGACTTAATCGTTCAAGCAGATCAGCTCTATCGCCTCGATCGTGTATTTGCGCTCGGAAAGTATGCAAAAACCGTGCTGGCCATCTGTTTGGGCTTCAGTGTGCTGTACAATACAATCGGACTTTCATTTGCGATCGTTGGAAGTCTTACCCCGCTTGTCGCCGCGATTTTGATGCCAATTAGCTCGGTGACCATCGTTGCGTTGAGTACACTATTAATCGCGCTTCGAAAGTTTTAGGGCGTTCCCTTTCAGGTCAGGCTGTCCGCTGTACAAGGTGCCGCTTCCATCCTGATATACTGAGCTTGTCGAAGTATTAACGCAGAGATATAGGTGATTTCAATTATTTTTAGTCCCAATGTAACTTTTTGCTTTCTCAAGGTACTAACTGATAAGAAAGCAAGCTTTGAGGTGAATGAGTAAACAAAAACAAAAGGAATTTATTGATTTATATCGACCGGTCCACGACCAATTCGAGCGTTTCTGTAAGGCGCGCGTGTATGGAAATATGGAACACGGGGATTTACTCAATGAAACACTTTTGGTAGCTTTTGAACGATTTGAAGCAATCAAAAATAAAGACGCTTTTTTCTCATTCCTTTGTGGTGTCGCCGTACGGTTGTTAGCTAAAAATCACCGTAAAATGGCACCGATTGAGCTTCCTGAGGGAATTCAAAATTCAGTAATCGATCCAAATTTGTCTCCGGAACAACAAATGGATTTGCATGCACTTTATGCTGGACTCGCTCAACTCGGAGAAGATCAAAGAGAAAGTCTCATTTTATTCGAAATTTCTGGTTTTAGCATCAAGGAAATAGCGCAAATCCAAAATGCTTCGGAATCTGCTGTGAAATTGCGACTTAAACGCGGTCGAGAACGGCTAAAAGCATTGCTTTCTGATAACCAACTTAAAGAGAAAGGAGGTCAAAATGGAAAGTAAATCAAACCTAAATCAACTTTTTGATCTGGCAAGATCGTCATCGTCAACCATTTCTGCTGATGAGGCAATCGCTCGCTTCGAATCGGATGTTCAAGCACTGCCAAATCCTTCCTCTAAAAAGAAATTTTTAACTAAAAATGGATGGATTATGATCAGCACAATAGCAATTGTAAGTACAGCAATAATTGGATTTTTATTGAACTCAAATGAAGTAGAAAATGAACCAAAAATCGAAGTGAATTCAACCGAATTGAAAACGAAGACACAAGAAGAATCTGAGTTGTTAAATGAGCGAGAATTCAAAAAGCAACCAGAAACAACTATTGTCGAAATTTCGTCACTCGATTTCCTGGATTTAGAATTTTTCGAGCATGAAAATTTAAAAATGACGTTGATTTCTCAACCAGTGAGAAAATTAATTTCGAAACACCCAGAGCCAGAAGAACCAAAATATTATCCGAAACTCACACCTGATGAGATAAAAGCGAATGAAAAACAAAAGAAAAAGATGCTCAAAGCACTGGATAAATTGGATAAAAAATCTTATGTCTACATTCCTTCTGGATCAATGAAAATTGAAGAGGATGTGTTCAGTGTGCAGGCTTTTCATATGTCGGTAAACGAGGTGACCAATCTCGAGTATAGAACCTTTATGTTCGACTTAATTATCAACGATCGGAAAGCAGAATTTGATCTGGCTCGACCGCAACAAGATTTGTGGACTTCAGTGGCAGACTCAACTGGATCGTTGGAGAAGAATTATTTTTCTCACCCTGGATTTGATGACTATCCAGTAGTCAACGTTACCCAAAAGGGAGCGGAATTGTATTGCAAATGGCTCACTACTGAATTGGAAAAAGCCTACGTTGGAAATCACAACGATGTGCGTCTGCCAGTGAAAGAAGAGTGGATTGTGGCGGCATCTGCTCATGGTACACATCAGTATTATCCTTGGGATGGAACTTCGATCAAAAATGAGGCGGGTTGCTTCATGGCAAATGCTAACTCAAATATTGACGGACCAAATAAAAGTGAATTCATTTTAGGAGAAGACGGTGCAGCTTACACGGCAAAAACAGGCTCATACAACCCTAACGAGTATGGACTGTATTGCATGTCAGGTAATGTCGCTGAATTAGTTTACGACACTGAACTTTCTAAAGATGGACTTTATTCGGTAAAGAAAAATTTGCTGCAAGTCGGCGGTGGTTGGATGGATCCGGCGGAAGATTTACTCATTACACCTTCGAAACAAATAGATTTCACGGGAGCCAGTCCCAATGTAGGTTTCAGGGTTGTTCGAACGTATGTATCACCAAGATTAAAATAATCATAAACTCAGTTCAAGTTGGACTGAGTTTTTTCTTTTAGGGCGTTCCCTTTCAGGTCAGGCTGTCCGCTATACAAGGTGCCGCTTCCATCCCTTACGCGGGTTTATTATCGGTTAATTCAGTTTTTGGAAATTTATCGATTTTTTTCGCTCAATTTTCAGCTTGATTTTGCTCTGTAACTACCATAAATACTAGTGAATGACAATTCTATGACAAAAACATGACATAAATCAGGTTTTCTTGTAAGAAATGTCATTCTTTTCCCCTTCAAATCTCCGCAGCTTTGTTCCATGGGAATTATCTATTTGATGTTGATTGTAAGTCTTGTTATCGCTCTGTTCTTTCTGGGCGCTTTCATGTGGTCCACAAAAACAGGACAATACGAGGACGATTTCGGTCCTTCAGTTAGAATTCTTTTTGATAATGAAGTAAAAACAGATCAAACCAAAAACAAAAATGGAAGTAGAGAAGTTTAATTATGACAATAAGATTGTCAAGTATTTCGCTTATGCCACAATCATTTGGGGGATTACAGGGATGTTGGTTGGAATTATCGCAGCGTCTCAGTTAGCATTTCCTCAGTTCTTTAATGATTACTTAGGCTTTAGTTTTTTATCCTTCGGACGTATTAGACCACTGCACACGAACGCGGTGATTTTTGCATTCGTAGGAAACGGAATTTTTATGGGGGTTTATTACTCGCTTCAACGTCTACTTAAGACAAGAATGTGGAGTGATAAACTAAGTTACATCAACTTCTGGGGATGGCAGTTCATCATTTTATGTGCTGTGCTCACACTTCCATTTGGTTATACAACTGGTAAAGAATATGCCGAGTTGGAATGGTGGATCGATATCCTTATCACAATCATGTGGGTAGTTTGGGGATGGAACATGTTTGCAACTATCTTGAAACGTCGAGTGAAGCACTTGTACGTGGCAATTTGGTTCTACATCGCGACTTTCGTGACGGTAGCAATGTTGCACATTTTCAACTCATTCGAACTTCCAGTTTCTTTCTTGAAAAGTTACTCATGGTATGCAGGAGTTCAGGATGCATTAGTACAATGGTGGTACGGACACAACGCCGTGGCCTTCTTCCTTACAACTCCATACCTTGGTTTGATGTACTACTTCGTTCCAAAAGCGGCAAATCGCCCGGTATACTCATACCGACTTTCGATTATCCACTTCTGGGCGTTGATCTTCCTTTACATTTGGGCTGGACCTCACCACTTGTTGTTCACTTCTCTTCCAGATTGGGCACAAAGTTTAGGGGTTGTCTTCTCCGTAATGTTGATCGCTCCATCTTGGGGAGGAATGTTAAACGGACTTCTTACACTTCGTGGTGCTTGGGATAGAGTGCGTGACGATGTGATGTTGAAATTCATGGTGGTTGCCTTAACTGCATACGGTATGTCAACTTTCGAAGGACCAATGCTTTCTTTGAAAAACGTGAACATGCTTTCTCACTTTACAGATTGGACAATTGCTCACGTTCACATCGGTGGACTTGGATGGAATGGTATGTTAACATTCGGTATGTTGTACTGGTTGTTCCCTAAAATGTTTAAAACAAAATTGTACTCTAAGAAGTTAGCTAACCAACACTTCTGGATTGCAACACTAGGTATTATCCTTTACGCAATTCCAATGTATATCGCTGGATTCATGCAAGGATTAAGCTGGCAAGAATTCAACCCAGACGGAACGTTGAAATACGATTTCTTGAAAACAGTAATCGATCTTCGTCCATACTACATCCTTCGTACACTTGGTGGAGTTCTTTACATCACTGGTACAGTAATGATGTTCTACAACTTAGTTAAAACAGCTAAATCTGGAAGTTTCGTTGCTGACGAACCAGCTGAAGCAGTTGTTTCTAGAAATGTAGAAGTAAAAGGTGGTAAAGAATATTGGCACCGTGCCATTGAAAAACGTCCAATTCGCTTCATGATCTTTAGTTTGATCGTTGTGGCAATCGGAGGTATTGTGGAGATCATTCCAACGATGATTGTGAAGAGTAATGTGCCTACAATTTCTCAAGTGAAACCTTATACAGCACTTGAATTAGAAGGACGTGATATCTACGTTCGTGAAGGATGTTACAACTGTCACTCACAAATGATTCGTCCACTTCGATTTGAAACAGCGCGTTACGGTGAGTACTCTAAATCTGGTGAGTTTGTTTACGATCACCCATTCCAATGGGGTTCTAAGAGAACTGGTCCAGACTTGGCAAGAGAAGGTGGTTTGAGAAGTAACTACTGGCATTATGAGCACTTCTTGAGACCAAAAGATGTTTCATCAGGATCTGTGATGCCAGCGTACACATGGTTCTCCGAAAATGAACTCGACGTTTCTCTGACGACAAGTAAGTTAGAAGCAATGGTAACACTTGGTGTTCCTTATACAGAAGAGGATATCAAAAACGGACCAGAAAATTTGAAGAAACAAGCGTTAGAAATCGCTCAAGATATCGTTGACAACTATCCTGAAGAATTGAAAAAAGGAATGGATGTGAAAGCAAGAGTGAACGAGCTTAAAACAAAAGAAGTTGTTGCCGTGATCGCATACTTACAACGACTTGGAACAGATATTAAAGCGAAGCCTCAAGTGGCTGAAACTGACGAAAACGTCGAAAACTAAGAGATATGTTACGATTCATCACACACAATTTAACAGGAATAGATGGAGTTGAAATTTTTCCAATCATCTCGCTACTAGTTTTTGTGATCTTCTTTGCAGTAATGATTACTTACGTAATGCGCATGAAGAAGTCAGACATTAAGGAACTTGGATCTATTCCTTTGGAAAATGACGAAGAAACAAACGGAATGCTCGAATAAAACTAACAAACTATGAAGAAGTATTTTCAATATATAATTGTTGTATTTGCCAGTGTATTCGTAACTAATGCGATTGCTCAAAATGGAGAAGCACTGTTCAAATCAAAATGTAATACCTGTCACCTTTTAGAAAAGAACAGTACAGGACCTAACTTAAAAGGAGTTAAACAAAAATGGGTCGATGCTGGTGAAGGTGAATTACTTTATGAATGGGTAAAGAACTCAAAAGAGTTGATCCTTTCTGGAAATAGTACGATGGCCAAAGCGATTGAAGGATTTAGTCCAACAACAATGACGCCACAAGATGCTACGCCAGAAGAGGTGGATGCTATTTTAGATTACGTAGATAACTATGTGGCTCCAGCGCCAGAAGCTGAGGCAACAGCTGAAGGGGAGCCGGTTGTAGTTGTTAAGCCGGATTACAAAGCTAATTTGAAGCAGTTTTACTTCATGATCGCGTTAACTGTAGTTCTAATCATCGCAATCTTTGTAATGCAAAATGCAGTTAATACGTTGATTAAGTCTGACTATTTCAGAAATCGTATCAAAGAAATCGATGAAGCGAAAGAAGGAAACGGTGGAATTAAAACGTTAATCGCAATTATCGTATTTATCGGTTTCGTTGCATCTCCGTCTCATGCACTTGAGTTTATGCCGGCTGGAGCTGCTGAAGAAGGTATGCCGTGGTTATTGGTAGAAAATAGTGACTTGTGGGTAATGGTGATCATTGACTTGATTCTACTCGCAGTTCTTCTTTACATGAGAAGAATGTTTAAATCATTCGCTAGAATGACACAGACTGAAGAAGAAGCAGTTGAAGAGTCAGCGGAAGCATTGAAGAAAGTAAACTCAATTCTTACAGATGCCGTTCCAATCGAGGAAGAGCACACGATTTTGATGCACCACGAATATGACGGAATCCGTGAGTTAGACAACAACCTTCCACCTTGGTGGGTATGGGGATTCTATGCAACTATTGTGTTTTCGGTGATCTACTTGTTTAACTACCACATTTTGGGAACTTCAGATCTTCAGATTGAAGCCTACAACAAGGAAATCAAACAAGCAGAAATCGATGTTCAAAATTACCTGGATAAAATGGCAATGAACGTGGATGAAAACTCAGCTACGTTGATGACAGATGCTTCTGATTTAAGTAAAGGAGGTGAGTTGTTTGAAGTGAATTGCGTGGCTTGTCACGGCCCTCAAGCAGGTGGTAACATCGGACCAAACTTGACAGATAATGCTTGGATTTATGGTTACGAAATAGGTAACTTGTTCAAGACTATAAAAAGCGGTACAGCGAACGGTATGCCTGAACATGCTTCGAAACTTAATCCTGTTCAAATTCAACAGGTTGCATCTTATGTGTTAAGTCTTGATGAAGTTGATGGTAAAGAGCCAGAAGGTACCATAATAGAGGAATAAAATGAGTGATTTCGATAAAATAGAGGAGGAGGAAGCGTTCAGAGATAGAATTGCGACCGTTGATGAAGATGGAGGTAGAGTTTGGTTATATCCAAAGAAACCAAAGGGGAGATTCTACGATTATCGAAAATATGTAAGTTACTTCTTATTACTCGTGCTATTTGGTGCACCCCACATCAAAATAGGAGGAGAGCAAATGTTGCTCTTCAACATAATCGAGCGTAAGTTCGTGATCTTTGGAAAGGTCTTTTGGCCGCAAGATCTGTACTTATTCGCCATTGCGATGATAATCGGCGTAGTATTTATTATTCTTTTTACGATTATCTATGGAAGGTTGTTCTGCGGGTGGGTGTGTCCGCAGACAATCTTTATGGAAATGGTTTTCCGACGAATTGAGTACTGGATTGAAGGGGATTGGACGCATCAGAAAAAACTAAATGATGCTCCTTGGACGAAACAAAAAATCTTCAAGAAAACAGCCAAGCATTTAATCTTTTGGTTAATCTCATTCCTAATTGCCAACACATTCTTAGCATACATTATTGGTTCTGATGAATTGTGGCGAATCCAAACAGCCCCAGTTGGTAAACACATTGGTGGATTCATTGCAATCGTAATTTTTACAACTGTCTTCTATCTGGTATTCTCAAAATTGAGAGAGCAAGTATGTACGACGATCTGTCCTTATGGTAGATTACAAGGAGTGCTACTTGATCAAAACTCTATGGTTGTTGCTTACGATTATAAGCGTGGTGAAGAAAGAGGAAAATTCAAGAAAACTGAAGATCGTGAAGCCGCTGGAAAAGGTGACTGTATCGATTGTAAGCAGTGTGTACACGTTTGTCCAACAGGAATTGACATCAGAAATGGTACTCAATTAGAATGTATTAACTGTACAGCTTGTATCGATTCGTGTGATTCAATGATGGACGCAGTTGGACTTGAAAAAGGATTGATCCGCTTTGTTTCTGAAAATGGAATTGAGAATGGAACACGCTTCGAATGGACAAGACGAGTTAAAGCTTACACTGCATTATTGATCGGATTGATTGGAGTGTTAGTTGTTCTTTTGATGACTAGAAATGATGTAGATACAGCTATTCTTCGTCAACGTGGTTCAACCTATCAGATTGATGATAAAGGAATGGTTACCAATATCTTTGAGATCGATCTTACGAACAAAACAAAAAATAATTACTTGATCGATTTGAAAATTGATAATCCGAATGGACAAATTGATATGGTAGTGGACTCATTAATTTTGAAGGAGGGTAAATTCTTAAAAGAAAGATTTATCGTCAAGCTTCCAATGAGTGAGTTGGAAAAAGGAAAGAAAGTGGTTCGGGTTAAAGTTTTCGGAAATGGTGAAGAAATTAGTTCTGCCAAAGCGAAATTTATCGGACCTATATTATAGCACTAAAATCGAATGATATGAACTGGGGAAAAGGATTAGCAATTGCGATGGGAAGCTTCATTGTTTTCATTGTGATTCTTGGAGTTGGATTGATGTCTCACACTGTTGACTTGGAAAGTGAGGATTATTATCAACGTGAGTTAGCCTACGGTAGTGAAATTGAAGCCATCGAAAATGCGCTTAATTCAGACGTGAAGGTGGACATGGAAGTCTTGGAGAACCATATCGTCTTTAAACAGTCTGATAGCAATGCTTTAATTGGAGTGAATATTGAATTTAAACGTCCTGATAGCGAAAAGGATGATTTGAATTTCACAACAGCTGGAGAAAAACAATACTTAATTCGAAAAGATGAATTAAAGCCTGGTATGTACAATGTCTCTATTACTTACGAAAGAGATAATGAACCTTATCAGCAGAACGAGCAGGTTTACCTTTAATTGTTAAGTTATGGGGGCAGTATTAATAGCTGGGTTAGTTTTAGGACTAACGTCAAATTTCCATTGTTTAGGAATGTGCGGTCCAATTGCACTGATGATTCCTCTTGATCGGTCTTCAAATGCTAAAATGGCAGGTGGATTGTTTCAATATCATTTAGGGAGAATTGCTGTTTATGCCGTATTAGGTTTTGCTTTTGGTGCCATTGGATTAACAATGCGATTTATCGGTTGGTTACAATGGTTAAGTATCATTTCTGGTGCGATATTAATCGTCTATGCTTGGTGGAAATATCGCGGAAAATCTTCTGAAACATCTCTTTTCGGGGGACGTCTGTTCAAATTGTTACAGAAAATCAGAACGTGGGCATTGAACTCGAATTCCCCTTTCAAATTATTTATTCTCGGCACCGTAAATGGATTGTTGCCTTGTGGAATGGTTTATGTCGCATTAGTGAATGCAGTGCTAGCGGATAGTTATCTAACAAGTGGACTTGCAATGACCTTATTCGGGGTAGGGACAATGCCAATTTTATTAGCGGTATCGATCTTCGGTAACAAAATGAAAAGTTTTAAATCGGTTCGATGGTCTAAAATCGCACCATATATGATTACCATAGTTGGATTATTAATCATGCTTCGCGGTATGAACTTAGGAATCAAATTTATTAGTCCCAAAATTTCAATGATAGAGAAAGTTACAGAGCAGGGACAAAAAGAAGAGGTTCAAGAAATGAGTTGCTGCCATAGCACTTCTGAATCATGTGAATCTAAATAATGATCAGACTGAGAAGTTTTCGTATTCTTTTATCGCAAAATTTTAACTTCTCAGTTTGGTCACTATCTTCGTAATAAAAAGCAAATGTTCGGAAAAGGATCTAAGTTGTATAGCATTTTTAAAATGAAATGTCCAAGATGTCAAGAAGGTGATTTCTTCGTTTCTCATCCTTATGACTTAAAAAAAGCGGGGGACTTGCTTCCGGAATGCCCGAAATGCCATTTGAAGTACGAAAAAGAACCAGGGTTTTACTACGGAGCCATGTATGTTAGTTACGCGTTGGGTGTAGCCTTGTTTGTGACACTCTGGGTTTCATTTAATCTTTTTTTACCGTCTGTTTCGGCTGGAGTTCAGGTGTTCGTAATTGCATCAGCTGCTATTTTAACAGCACCTTACCTTTACGCTTTATCTAAAATAATCTGGGCTAACTTCTTTATTCCTTTTGAAAAGAAAAATCGAAAAAAATAACGTAGAGCTTGATTATTGTCTACTTTTTAACAAAAGTACTTTAATAAAGAAATTTTAGTTTTTGCGTTTTGGTCAAGGAATGATTAAATTTGAGCAAACTAAAAATTAAATCTATGAAAAGAATTTTACTTTCAATGGCCGCAGTGTTGGCTTTCGGAGCAGTAAACGCTCAAATTTATTCAGCAGCAGATTCAGCTGATTTCGCAGCTTGGACAACTTACGATGCTGATGGTGATGGAAATAACTGGAATGCAGTTATCATCAATAACCCAGGAATTACAGCTCCAGGTTTTGACGGAACTTCAGGATACTTGTCTAACTCTTGGTCAGGGACTGCATTGACTCCAGATAACTTAGGTATTTCTCCAGCAATCGACTGTACTAATGAGTCTACAGTTCACGTTAGCTGGGTATGTGGTAGCCCTGAGACTACTGCTTCTGGATGGTACGAAGAGCACTATGCAGTTTACGTTGTAACAGCAGCAGATCTTCCAGGTATCATGGCAGGAACTTACCCAACGCCAGTTTTCGAAACAACTTTGTCTGCAGGAGAAACTTTCTTCTCTGAGTCAGTTGATGTATCTTCTATCGCTGCAAGCCAAGGAGCAGTTCACGTTGTATTACGTCACTACAACTGTACTGATGAAAACTGGATCTTGTTTGATTACTTGAACGTAACTTCAACAGCTGGAATCGATGAGGAAGCAACAGTAAATGTTACTGCATTCCCTAACCCAGCAAACTCTGAGTTGAACATCAACGTAGCTGGTGGAGCTTCTTCAGTTTCTATCATCTCTATGGATGGAAAAGTTGTTTCTACTCAAGAAATGAACGGAGCAACAGCGACAGTTAACGTTTCTGATCTTAATGCTGGAGTTTACTTCTACGAAGTAGCAACTGCAAACGGAGAAGTTGTTCGTAACACTTTCGTTAAGAAATAAGCTTAAAACTTATTCATAAAAAAAGCGCCTCGAGAAATCGAGGCGCTTTTTTTATTATTCAATATTCCGAATTATTTTCTTCCTGGGTAAACTTTCAATGCTTCTTCTAAACACTTAACGGCTTTCTTTAAAGACTCTTTATTCAGAACGTAAGCAATTCTAGCTTCTTGTGTTCCTTGTCCTTTTGAAGAATAGAATCCGCTTGCAGGAGCCATCATAACTGTCGCACCTTCATACTCGAAATCCTCTAGCAACCATTGACAGAATTTCTCCGTATCATCAACAGGGAATTTTGCAACACAATAAAATGCTCCACTTGGTTTTGGACAGAACACACCATCAATTTCATTCAATCCATCTACCATTATGTTTCTACGTTCTACGTACTCACTCACCACTTCATCGAAGTACGATTGTGGAGTTTTTAATGCTGCTTCAGCGGCAACTTGGTCCACAGTCGGTGGAGATAGTCTTGCTTGACCGAATTTTAAGGCCGAAGACATCACTTCTTTATTTTTCGATACAATCGCTCCAATTCGTGCTCCACACATAGAGTAGCGCTTCGAAACTGAATCAATCATAATTACATTCTCTTCAATTCCATCCAAATTCATTACAGAGAATGGTTGAGCACCATCATAACAGAATTCACGGTAAACTTCATCTGCAAAAAGATATAAGTCGTGCTTCTTTACGATATCACGCAGTTTCATCAACTCTTCTTTCGAATACAGATATCCTGTTGGGTTTCCTGGATTACAAATGACAATTGCTTTTGTTTTATCCGTAATCTTTTTTTCGAACTCTTCAACTGGAGGAAGTGCAAATCCATTTTCAATTGATGCAGTTACTGGAACAACATTTAATCCTGCTGCAACAGCAAATCCGTTGTAGTTGGCATAAAATGGTTCTGGAATTATTACTTCGTCACCTGGATCGCAAGTGGACATAAATCCAAATGTTAATGCTTCAGAACCACCCGTTGTAATGATGATGTCTTCAGAATTAACGTCGATCCCAGATTTTTGATAGTACGCTGCTAAATTATCTCTGTACGATTGAAATCCAGCTGAGTGACTATATTCAATAACCGAATGATCAAAATTTTTAATCGCGTCTAAAGCAACTTGTGGCGTTTCAATATCTGGTTGTCCGATATTTAAGTGGAATACTGTTTTTCCTTGTGATTTAGCTTTCTCAGCAAATGGAACCAATTTACGAATCGGAGATTCTGGCATGCTGATCGCTTTTTTCGAAATCTTTGGCATAAACTTAAATTTTGGCAAAATTAATTAGAAATCGCCATTGAAAGTTATTCTAGCTATAATTTGTTATTTTCAAACATGAAATTCCTAATTCCAGTGGCTCTTTTATGGCTTTTATTTTCTTGTCAGACAGAGAAATCAACTGAAGAAGTATCGAAGATTACTCAAGAAGCTCCAGAAGAAAAAGTAATTGTAGAAAAAGTTGAAATTGATTCTTCTATCCATTTTGCTTTGGCTCAATTTGGATTGGTGGACATAACAACGATTGACTCTACCATTCGGTACGACTTAAAATACGCCACTGATGAGAATTTCATGGGACATATTTTATATGATACGCTGAATCGACTTTTTGTTCAAAAGGATGTGGCTGAAAAACTGAAATTATGTCAAGCTTATTTGAAAGATACAATGCCAAATTATTCATTGTTAATTTATGATGGAGTCCGTCCTCTTCAAGTGCAGCGTGAAATGTGGAATGCCTTAGATTCTATTCCGACTTCACGAAGAGGGAAATTTGTCTCAAATCCAGCTTTTGGAAGTGTGCATAATTTTGGCGCAGCTGTCGATATTACAATTTGTGACGAAAATGGAACTCCAATTGATATGGGTGCCGGCTACGATGATTTCAACGAAATTGCTTTTCCAAGTTTGGAATGGAAGTTTCTAAAGTCGGGTGAATTGTCCAAAGAACAATGGAACAATAGAAAATTACTTCGCGAAGTGATGAAGTCACAAGGATTTAGAAATATACCAAGTGAATGGTGGCACTTTAATGTTTGCTCGCGAGAAGAAGCAATGCGCAAGTACCCAAAACTCATTCACGAATCGGGAAAATAGATTACTTAATCGACCAGCGTACGCCTAAAAAGCCCCTAATTCCTTGATTGGGTGCAAAAACATAACTTGGATCAAAAGTCAATGCGTATGGATTGTCAGCTGTAGCAATAGGATTTCCGCTCGCATCAAACTGAACTTCTTTATCGAATGGATCGAAACTTCGGGCAATTAGAAACGGAGCAAATTTGTTGGGTGTCCAATTGAGCAGATTCTTCACTCCTCCATAAATTTCTATTCGTTTCCATTTGTTAAAAGTGAACTGAATGTTCTGAATGCTCCACCAAGGTGAAAATTCTGGTCGCGGATCTAGTTCCCCGGCTAAAGGTAATCGCATTGGACTGTACAATTTCCCTGTGTAATCGACGGACAAGTGAATCTTCTGGAAAGAATAGGAGATACTCCAATTTCCTGAGAAGTTTTCGGAGAGGATTTGATTGGTTTTGATGCCATTCTCCACTTGATAATTCTCCTGCAGTGTAAATCCAAGCGATGTTTTAAGTGATTTGTAATTGAATTTAGTATTTAGTGATAATCCTCTGGAAATGGCATGTCCATCTAGATTTTCGTAATGAATTTCATTCGGATCTACATCGTAATCGGCGATAATTCGATTGGTGAAATAGGTATAAAACACATTCGCATCAACACCGATGAAGAGATTTTTTTCTGTGATCCATTTGTTCTCGTAATTCAAGTTCGCATTGTAGGAGGTTTCCGGTGAAATGTTTTCGTTGATAATTACATTTCTCGCTCCAGTCAAGGCTGCATGATCTTCGGTGAAAATGTTTACGACTCTAAATCCGGTTCCTGCATTAATTCGAATGACTTGATGCTTATCGTTGCTTGTTTTAAAACCAATGCGTGGCGTGAAAATAGACTTGTGGATGGAGTGATAGTCGTAACGAAGTCCAATTAAGAATTTATTTCGATCGTTGAATTTAAATTCATTTTGAAAGAAAACTCCCGGCAACCAAACCTTTTGTGGTGAATTTTGAACTGAATTGGAATCGGAAATTTCAGTCACAACTGTATTGTCGTCGTAGAAAGTGAATCTTCCTGCAAGTCCGGCATTCAAGTTAAGTCGATTTGTATTTTTTGTCCACAAAAACTGACCGAATCCAATCATTTGCTCAGCCTGAAATGAAGTATTTCCATAATAACTATCCTGTTTATGTTGATTGAAGGATGTTGTAAATCGAATGTTTTCTTTGATTGGAAATTGGTAATCTGTGAGGACTTCCCAACGTTCTGTTTTGATCGATTCACCATAAATACTGTCACCACCGCGGAATTCATTCGACCAATTCATTTCACCTCCCCAGCGATCTTCGTTTAAGTAACGCCCCGCTATCGAAAAGTTCTTTCCCGACTTACGATTGATTTTCCATTTTTGAAAGACCGAAATTCGGTGTTGCAAAGTGATATCGGTGAAATTATCGCTATTGAGGTCAAGTGGCGTGGAGTAGTTGAAGTAATTTAAGCTTGTGAGGATATCGACTTTTTTGAGTCCGTTTGCCCGTTTTCCAAATCCAGTTCGGTACCCTAAATCGACATTGGTTTCGAACCAACTTGTGGTGAAAACATCTGCGGAAAAAGTGTTTGCATTCACAACAGGCTTGGTGATGACGTTTATGATTCCACCAATCGCTTCGCTACCATATAATGTTGAAGCCGGACCTTTTACGACTTCAATTCGCTCAATCATTGAATTGGGGATTCCGCTCAAGCCATAAACTGAAGCTAACGAACTAACAATAGGCATTCCATCGATTAAAATCATCGTGTATGCACCTTCTAATCCGTTTATGTGAATGTCGCCCGTGTTACACACATTACAATTCAGTTGTGGGCGAACTCCGTTAATGCTTTCAATAGCTTCGAAGATGGATGGAGTGGGATTTTTTAAGAAGAATTTATTGTTGTAAACCTCTACGTTTGTTACGCTCTCTTTTTTTGAAGTTGGATTTAATGATCCACTCACCACGACTTCATCCATGTTTTGGTAAACGGATTCTAGTTCAATGAGAATCGAAGTGTCTTTATCTATGAAAATATCGAGATTTTTCTCCTTGAAGCCGGTCGCACGAATAGTTAGTTCGTACTTTTTTGGAGACAAATTTTGAAATTCAAAATCACCATTTTCATCGCTCAATACATTTTTCTCTCCTGGATTCAATTGAATTTTAGCAAAAGGAACAGTCTCGTTTTTAAATGAAATAGAACCTTTTAAGGTCGACTGACCGAATGAAAAACTGCAAATGGGAATTAGTACAACTAATAAAATAAACTTCATATTAATTGCAAAACTATAAAAGTTAGGTTAGTCTAACAAAATGTTTTAGGAAAATTTTATTTAGATTTGAATATGCTATCGTTTACGGAGGAAAATTATCTCAAAGCACTTGTCCAACTCACCATTTTTGAATCGGTGGAAGAAGTCGGTGTGAACAAGCTTGCTTCGAACTTAGAAGTAAAGCCTGCGACTGTTAGTGATATGGTGCGTAAACTGAAAGAGAAATCGTTTGTGAACTACGAAAAGTACGGTAAGATTTCATTAACGGAGTCAGGTCGACTGGAAGGAATGATGGTCATTCGCCGTCATCGTTTGTGGGAGACTTTTTTGTATAGCAAGCTTGATTTTTCTTGGGATGAAGTTCACGAATTAGCTGAAGAACTAGAGCACGTACATTCGAAAAAGTTGATCAATCGCCTCGATGAATTTTTGGATTTTCCTGCTTTTGATCCACATGGAGATGCCATTCCATCGGCGGAAGGAGAAATTAAAATTCCATTCAGAAAAACCTTGGCAGAAATTGATCTGAATCACAGGCACAAAGTGATTGCGGTGAATGATATTTCATCAGAATTTTTGCAGTACCTCGATCGTATTGGTTTGGGAATTGGCGATGAACTCGTTGTTTCAAACAAAGAAGAATTCGATGAATTAACGACGGTTGAAGTAGGAGGGAAGTCGATGGTGATTTCACCAAAACTTGCTGAAAACATTTATGTGATTTGCTCGAAATGCAACAAGGCGAAGTGCGATTGCAACTGATTTGTGTTAACTAGATCAGTTTTCTATCAGTCAACCAATTACTTTTTTGTACACGAAAATTGCGTTAGTACTTCGGCAAGCTCGGTATATCAGGATTGGCGCGAAAAGCCCGGAACATCGTGAGGACTTGCAGTAAAAGCCCGACCATAGGGAACGCCCCAAAAAAAGAGGCTATCTCCGTTTGAAATAGCCTCGATTAATTATTTTTTAATGATGGTGTGTATGCGTTTATCACCATTTTCTTGCATTATCTCCACAAGATAAGATCCGTTTTTCTCACTATCGATGTTGACAGGAATGCTTGATTCAAAAGATCCGGATTCAACTAAACGACCGCGCATATCGAGTACACGATACGTTTTTGTTCCGCTATAAGTCGATGAAATCACAAACTCTCCACTTGTCGGGTTTGGATAAACAATCTCTTTTGAAAGTTCTGTTTCTGATAAACTTGCCACGAAATTTGGATCCTCTGTTATGTTACCAACTTCGTTAATAATCCAGTTATTTGGATCGATTGCAACAATTCCCGTTACATTGTCCATTCCAACCAAAGTGTATTGATCCGCATTGGAATTTACATCGAAGCGAATGGTTGTATCTGGAGCTCCTGCACGACTGAATTGAATCTCTAATGGATTTGTAAATGTTGGTGTCGAGCTAGAAGTTGTATGCGTGATCTCAAGCTGTAAATCACCTTGTGTCGTATTCCATCTCGCAGAATAAGTTGGGTAACCTTCACCAAAATACCATTCGTTAAACGGAACTGTAAAGTCGATTCCAGATTCAGCAGTAAACTCATCACGAATGTCAATTCCGAAGCAAGTACTGTCCGCAAAATCAACCTGAAGATCTTTGAGCGCTTGGAAAAATTGAACATCATCGTTCATAATAAATCGAAACGTATGTACAATGGCAGCTCCTTTGTCGTATGTTAAACGACCACTAAAAATGCGACCTTCGTTCAGGCTGTCTTCTACCCAAACACTTCCATTTGGATTCGACATAATATTGTTGTGACGGTCGATCATATCTTGATCTTTTTCTGCAGGATAAAGGTTTTCTAACATCAAGTATTCGCTGTAAGAAGCAAATCCTTCATTCACCCAAATATCCGCCCAAGAAGCACAAGTGATGTTATCTCCCCACCATTGGTGACCTAATTCGTGCGCTGTTAACCACTTCACGAAGAAACCTTGTGTGGTCATTGTTTGATGTTCCATTCCTCCGGATAAAGGTGCCATGCAGTGCCCGTATTTTTCATCAGCAAAAGGATACATTCCAAAAATATCTGAGAACAATTCTAAGAAATCGACTGTTTCGTCAATGTCGTTTTGGAAGTACGGCAAAGTTGATGGATTATCATAGATATAGTTTTGAATCAAAATTGGACTTGGAGCCCCTGTTGGGTTAGCGTAAACTGAATAATCGACATAAGGACCGACAGCCACAGAAATCAGATAATAATCGATTGGGTGATTGTGCATCCATTCGTAGCGCGTTGTTCCATTTCCGAGATCAACTACATTTTCTAACACACCATTCGATCCACCTTTCGTGTTATTTGGTACTGTTAGTTTAACAGAAACACTGTCCGCTTTATCTTGTAATGACTGTTTACATGGCCACCATTCGTATGCCGAGAAAGGCTCTGAAAGCGACCAAGTAACTTGTGCTCCCCAAGAAGGTGAAGTATCATTTGTCATTCCCGATCCTCCAAGAGGATTTGTCGCTGCCGTTGGTGGAGTACCGTCATAATCAACTGCAATAGCGAAAGATTGTCCAGTCCATAAGTTCACAGGAACTTTAATCGCTGATCCAACGCGAGAGTATGGAGTTGGAGTCCCATTCAATCTGATTTCAGATATATTGAATGTTCCAAATAACTCAAATAAAACAGAATCTAAACTTACGCGAGCAAACCCGTGAATTTCACCTGTTCCCGACAAAGTCGTTGCTGTATTTGTCATTTCAAGATCGAGTGCGTAGAAAGTAACGTCGTATTTTTCAGTCTCCGCAATTTGAGAGAGATTGAGTGAATTACTTTTTAAAGTCGCCGTTGAAAAAGCATCACGTTTAGCACACTGATGCGTTCTATTGTTTTGAGAAATGGCCATTCCAGATAGAAACAGCGCAGAAATAAGGAGTAAAGTTGTTTTCATAAATTTTAGCTTGAGCTTTAAAGTTAACCATTTAATCTCGAAGGGAATGGAGAATTCACTCAACTGGTTGAATCGATATGACCAAAGGATACATTGACTGATTTATCGGTTGTGTTTAACGGATTTTCGACTTGTCAAGAATATTAATGAAGTGGAATCCTCTTGGCTCGTAACCTGAATTGTAGAAGAATTTATGCGCTTTGAAATTGTAGGTGTATGAATCTAATGCGCTCATGGTGCACCCTTCATCTTTAGCTTTTTGAATGATGTAATCGAAAAGAACTTGTCCAACACCTTTACTTCGGTGAGATGCTTTCACCACTACATTATCTGCTTCAAGGTACTTTCCGCACCATAATTTCGATCCAATCCAAATTCCAGAAAGTCCGATGCATTCTTCGTTTTCAAAAACTCCGATCTGTGTGTAATTGTGTGGAATCATTACATCTAATTCGCGATCGTATTCTTCCAATGTTAAACTTGGGTATACTTCCAAAAGAATGTCGTAATTCATCAACATTTCTTCTTTTGATGTTAGCTCTCGGACTTCCATTATTTATTAAAATTCAGGATTAATTCTTCGTAAAACAATTCGTAAATTCTTCGGTATTCATCGTTCCATGAACTCGATTTTTTAAATCCATGCGCTTCCACAGGGAATACCGCCATTTCCCAATTTGTTTTTTCCAATTCGATAAAACGTTGAGATAAACGAACGACATCTTGAAACTGCACATTATCGTCGACCATTCCGTGAAGAATTAGTAAGCGATCTTCTAAGTTTTCGGCGAAATAAATGGGTGAACTTTGACGATATGCGACCGAATCTGTCTCTGGATAATTCAAAATATTACTCGTGTACTCATGATTGTAATGGGCCCAATCTGTTACCGATCGCAAAGCAGCTCCACATTTGAATTTTCCCGGTTGTGTTAGCAAAGCCATTAAGGTCATAAATCCACCGTACGATCCACCATAAATCCCAATCCGTTCTGGGTCGATTCCAAGTGAATCAATTAACAATTGTCGACCTGAAAGCTGGTCATCGAGGTCCGCTCCACCCATATGTCGATAAATCGCTGTTCGGTGATCTCTTCCGTAACCTTGACTCGCTCTGTAGTCTATATCTAGAACAGTAAATCCGTTGTCGCGCAGCAAATTATGAAACATGTATTCACGATGATATGTACTCCAATAGTTGTGCGCATTTTGAAGATACCCAGCTCCGTGAACGAAGATTACAGCTGCTCCGTTTTTTATGTCTGGTTCGTAAAGTCGTGCGTAAACTGGTGTGTTCTCATTCGACGAAAAAGTGATTACCTCTGGCTCATGCCACTGGTATGTCTCAAACTTCGGACTTGTTGAATGCGTAATTCTTGTCAACTCTGTGTTTGCTTTATTCGAAGCGATGTACAAGTCCCAAGGTGAATTTTTATCTGAATATCGAACGGCTAAGGTCTTTTCATCTGGAGAAACTTGCACGTCATGAAAACCATCATTCGTTAAAATCGATGTGAGTTTTTGGGAGCGAATATCTAGATGGTAGAAGTCACGATTCCCCGGATGCGTTTTATTCCCTGAAATAAAGAATTTTGAGTGATCCTTTGAAAGTTGAACAGCATAAACTTCCCAATTTCCATCTGTTAGCTGCGTTCTTTCTTTCGAGAAAATGTTTTGTGAAAAAAGATGAGAATATCCAATTTCTTCCGATTGATAATAAATCGTATTTTCATCGATAAAGCCTAAAGTTCCAGGAACCATATTCCAGTTCGAAATACCCGGTCCACCTATCCAAGCTTCATCGTGTTGATGATCGAGTAAATCGATTGATCCGTTATCAAGATCAATTGAAACAATCCATCTATCTTTATTGTCGTACGCTCGAATATCAACTACATTATTCGATCTATTTTCAGAAAAAACTACTTGATGCATGATATAATCGCGATCGTTTTCGAATAAACTATCATCATTCATATATGTTGGTTTCTTTCGAATATCTGGTAGTGTCGAAAAGTCGACATAATAAGTTGTATCAAGACTAATATTGTAGATTCCCAGGCGATGATGTGGATCTCCCATTGAAACTTTCGAACGTGCATTCTGTGTATAGGCAAATCCATTGTTGGAAATAAAGTGCTGAACTTCTGTATTTGGTTTATTTGGGTAGAAGTCCTCTCGAAATAAAATGAAATTTCCTGATCCATCAATTTGGATGTTTCTGACATTATCACCTTCATAGTAAATCGTTGGAATTCTTGGTGAACTTTGATCCTTTTGCCAATTCTTTCTTTGGTTTTCTTCCTGAATAAAATCGAACAACTCCAATTGTTGCTTTTCCAGATAGTTCAATTCTTGAGAATCCTGGCTTTTCTTTTTTGGAGTTAAATGAGCAATTTCGATGAATTGATTTTTCGAGGGGTTAAATTGAATCAGCTTTTGCTTACTGATGAAATAATAATTTTCCGAATTTGAATAGTGTTGTAAGTCTGATATTCGCTCAGATGATTTAACAACAGTTTTTATTTCTCCAGAAGACAATTTATGATAGAGATTCCCTTCGAAAATGAAATAACTCCAATTCTGCTTCAAGGCTCCTGCTTGATTTGGATTATGTTGATCTACTTCGAGTGCAATTTTCTTCTTGAAGTCATAATTATACTGAGAATTTCCAGGTTCATTATTAGGATTCCACTCAAAAGCCAAACTACCGTCAACAGTCCAATAATGGTTTTCAGGTTGATGACCGATAAAATCATCCCCCATCATGATCTCTTTTAGGATTAAAGTCGAATGATTTTCAACCTGTCCAATTAATAGGTTCGAAAGAAAAACGCCGAAGAATAGCAAGAAGTGCTTCATAAAAACAAAATTTGGACGAATTTAGACAATCTGAATCATTTAGAATTAGGAAAATAGATGAATGGTAGTCCACTTAAATTAGACTCGATAAATAGTAAATATGTCAGAAATTTAATTAGTTTTATACAGGAAGTAGAACAAACTACTGCTAATTAACTAACAAATACAAATATGAAAAAAGGATTATTGGCCGGTGCATTTTTACTGGCAACAGGACTAGTTAGTGCTCAAGGACTTTACGTTGGAGTAGGTGGAGGATATGGATTCGCTACGCCTGGTGATCAAATTGGATCAGTAGATGTAATTGATGCAAATGGTAATCGAACAACTACTGCTACGTATGGAACACTTGGTGGTGGTGTTAATACTGGTTTAAACGTTGGTTACATGTTTACAGAGCACTTCGGAGCTGAATTAGGAGTGAATTATTTCATTGGTTCAGAGGTAACAACTACAGACTTGACAACTCCATTAGGAGTGACAACGGCAAAGAGTAAATCATCACAATTGAGACTTGCGCCAGCGTTGGTTTTAACAACTGGAGGTGATTTAGCTTTGTATGGAAAAGCAGGATTAGTTCTTCCAGCAGGAGGAAGCACTGTGACTCAAGTGGTAGATAACAACAGTTTCCCTGGGGTTACTTTTGAGCAAGAGTACGAATCAACTGGAGCATTCTCATTAGGATTTATGGGAGCTATTGGTGTTGACTACACGCTTTCTGATAAATTGTCAATTTTTGGAGAATTGAACGGTGTTAATCTTCGCATCAAATCAAATACACGTTCTACAACTAAGTCGACTGCAAACGGTACAGATAACTTAGGTGACATGGACACTTACGATAAAGAAATCGTTTATGTTGATGAATTGAATTCTAGCTCTAATAATGCTGGTTATAACTCAAGTTATAGCACAAGCTCAGCTCAAGAGCAGTTGGCTTCAACAACTAACTTCAACGGTTTGTTCATCAACATCGGAGTGAAAATTAGACTTTAGTTATTTGACTAAATAATTCGAAGACGGTCCTAGAAATGGGACCGTTTTTTTTTTATTCTAATTCAAGTTCCATTTGTTTTTTGGCCTTTTCGATAGCGTTCTCAAGTTGCTTGAAGTAGGAATTTCGTTCTTTTTCGTTTGTCTGACTGATTAAACTCGCATTAGCTAATTGCTTTTCTAGTACTTCAGCGCTTTCATTAACATACAGCTCATCATTTGTATGAAGAGTATTCAACAAGTTGTGAGCAATGTACAATCCTTTTGTTTCATCAGTTTTGTAATAAGTCGAAGAAATTCCATTCAAAACTTCATTGTGATAAACCTCAAATTTATTTCCATCGGCTGGTGGTTGTGTCGCATAAATGAATTTTTTCCCAATCGTCGTTTGTTCTTTGAGATGGTTGACAAATTCAAGTAATTGGTCCATCAAGTAGATAGCGTAATTCGGATCTTCAAAATGCTGGGCACTGAAATAATATTGAATTTCACGAATAAATCCACGCAGTAATTCAGGATCGAACAACTCGCGTGATGGAATTGAATTGTAATGCTGCAACACTTCTCGTCCTAATAAAAACACTTTTTCAGTCGGCTTTTCTCTTACAAATTGAATTTTGGCATAAGCCTCAATTTGTAAATGTGTTTTTGCCCAGAAAAAAAGTTTGAATCTGATTAAGTGAGGGAAGTTTAATAGCTGAATCAATGGTGTGTTATTGATAGATATGATTAGCTCGGGATTGGGTTGAGATTTTAAAAACTTTAGCCCTTTCAAAATTCCTTCAAGATACCCTTCCATTGTAAAATCGTAATTCGATAATGGCTGAAAATCGAAGGCAACACTGTTCTTTTTTATATCAAAAAGACTATCCAGCGATATTCCAAAGTGCTTTGAAATTTTCTGCAATTCGTTTATTGTAAATGGAGTGTCTCCACGAAATCTTCGATAAGCAGCATCCGGGCTTATGGAAAGAACTTCGCTCAAAACATTTCCAATCGATTCATCTTTAGGTAATTGAAGTTTTATTAGTTCAATTAATTGTGCTTGATAGTCAATTTGCATGAAGTGAATTTAAAGAATATCCCGTAAAATGAATAAATCGACTGGAAAATAAGATAAGTATGCTGATTGTATTGATTTTAGTCTTATCTTTGCGCCTCAAATAATTTATGAACCGGGGTTTCGTACTCCAAATAATAAACAAGTATATGGCAACTAGAATTAGATTGCAAAGACACGGTAAAAAAGGGAAAGCTTTCTTCCACATCGTAGCTGCTGATGCACGCGCAAAACGTGATGGTAAATTCATCGAGAAGTTAGGAGTTTACAACCCAAACACAAATCCAGCAACAATTGAGATCGATTTCGATCGTACATTGAACTGGGTACAAGTTGGAGCTGAAATGACTGATACTGCTCGTGCGATTTTATCTTACAAAGGTGTTCTTTACAAAAACCACTTGTTGAACGGAATCAAAAAAGGAGCGTTGACTGAAGCGCAAGTTGAAGAGAAGTTCTCAAAATGGTTGGAAGAGAAAGAGGCTAAAGTAAACGCTAAGCGTGATGGTCTTTCTAAAGATGCTGAGAAAGCAAAAGCTGATCGTTTGAAAGCGGAGGCTGCTGTTAACGAAGCAAAAGCTAAAGAAATCGAAGCAAAGAATACTCCAGAAGTAGAGGAGGTAGCTGAAGAAGCTGCTGAGGCTGCAACTGAAGAAGCAACTGCTGAAACTTCTGAAGAGGCACCAGCTGCCGAAGCAGAAGAAACTACCGAAGAAGCATCTTCTGAAGAAGAGAAAACTGAGGAATAATTATTAGCATATATGAATAAAGCAGATTGCTTTCATTTAGGATATGTAGCGAAACTTCACGGATTTAAAGGTGAAGTTTCGCTGTTTTTAGACGTCACTAATCCTCAAGATTATGCTGGGTTAGATGCTGTCTTTATCGATTTGAACGAGCACCTAACACCTTTCTTTATTACTTCGATAAAATTAAAGAATAAGGGATTCGCCGCAGTTCGATTTGAAGGAGTAGACGATGAAACTACAGCCCGTAAGTTACTTCGTAAAGGTGTTTATCTTCCAGCTCAAATTCTCCCAGAATTAGAAGGGACTAATTTTTATGATCACGAAGTTGTTGGTTTTAAGGTGATCGATAAAAATCACGGAGAAATTGGTGTTTTGAATCAAGTGATCGACTTAAAAGTCAACCCGCTTTTGCAAATTATGAAGGATGATATCGAAATATTAGTTCCACTAATTGATGGTGTTGTCCAAAATGTCGACCGAAAAAAGAAGGAAATGCATATTCAGGCTCCTGATGGTTTGGTTGACCTCTATCTCGGATAGTAATGTCCGTTTTTCGATTTAAACATTTCGATATTCAGCAATCACGTTCTGCAATGAAAGTTGGAACGGATGCTATGATTTTAGGTTCGTTAATTGACGTTCAAGGTCATACTAATGCATTAGATGTTGGAACAGGAACTGGTGTTTTGTCGTTAATGATAACTCAACAGAATCCAATTATAAATTGCGTAGGAATCGACTTGGATGAAGAATCGATTGAAGAGGCGAGAACTAATTTCAGTGAGTCAATTTGGTCGGATCGGTTGAGTGTTGTTTCGGGTGATTTTCTAAAAGCTAATTTTGAACAAAATTTTGATCTAATCATTAGCAATCCGCCTTATTACACATCGACTTTAGAAAATGATAACGCCCGTAAGGCTCAAGCGCGACATGTTTCTTCACTACCAATTGATCAGTTCGTTTCCAAAGCGACTGAATTACTAACTCAAGACGGTAAGTTTTGGATCATTATTCCTTTTGATGATATCGAAAAGTGGAAGCGTGAGGCTTCAAAAAATTGGATATCAGTAGATCGAATGATTGAAATTTCAGGAAAGGAGAATCAGCATCCGAATCGCTGCGTGCTATGTTTTTCAAAATTGAAATCGGAAACTAAAATTGAATCGCTCGCTATTCGAAATCAAGTTGGTGAATATTCAAAAGCTTACCGTGAGCTCACGAAGGAATATCACGGTAAGCCAATTTAGTTTACAAGTTTTTAAATTGCTCTAGTAATTCATTCTGAAGGTCAGATCCTTTATTTTTGTTATACCATGCCTGAAGTTCCATTTTCTTCTCCTCGGCTGTTTTAGAATCATCATTTCTATTGGTCAAATGGATGGCTTGTGCATCTTTCGGCCTTGGTCCCCAAACAAATAAATCTTGATTGTTCTCGTCACGAACGACTAAAATAGGAATCGATTTTCCTCCATTCGTTAAATAATTGTCGATGAGGTCTTCACCGTTGTCGCGTAATTCGATCTTAAAATTGATTGAATCATTCACCTCAGATAATTTATGGATAAATGGAACAATATGCGCGGCGTCTCCACACCATGGTTCAGTAATTAATATCCAATTTAACGGTTTGTCAATTGATTGAAGCAAATCGACTAACTCTTGATCTAGTTCCCCTTTTTTTAGCCAGCGTTTTTGTCGCGACTCGTTTAATTGAACATAGTTTAAGAATGCTTCGCTGTCGTAGGGAGCTTCATTTTTATCTCCTTTTAAAATCTCCTCAAAAAGCTTGAGGTATTCATCCCATTTCATAATTTATTTCTTTATGTAGTTAGACTCTGATGTCTTATTTTTCTTACGCGAATCTACATTTAGTTTGAAGTTATTCTAGTAACTATTGATACAAAAAAAGCGACCTCGAAAGGTCGCCTTAGATTATGGAGTCCAAATAAAATTGACTGACTTTTCTTCAAGTACTTCTTGCTCAACGGATAGGGCCTGAACAATTACTTCTAAATTTAGTGTGTCGTTTGGATTTATTATCCAATGATGATGCACGATATATTGTGTTTGCGAATAATAATCTTCGTATTCATCAATGATTTCACCAGAATTTGAGTCAATCAGAATGGATTTCCAGCCGCCCAACAGAGCATTTGCGTCGATTATGCCGTCTAAATGCATTTCGGTTGGACCAGATACCGTTTCATTTATTGAAGGACTGGTTATTGAAATGCTAATCTCACTTGTTTCCTTCGTTGCAACAGGAATATCTTCCTTACAAGATGTGAAAATACTTAATGACATCAACAAAACAATCAACCAAATGTTGGATGTTCGTTTCATTAGAATAATATATCTAAGAATGCATCATTGTGAACTGCAACACCAGCTCTTGATAATTCAAGGTGGAATCTCCAATCACCTGACATTGTCAAATTAACTTCTCCTTCGTAGTATCCATTCCCAGTTGAGATTGGGTCGATATTGTTTGGCGATCCATGTCCCATTGAAACCATTTCTGGATCTAGTACAACTGTTAATCCATCATCGGCTGGGAAACTCATCATTGTCGCCTTTTTGTGAATAAGAACTTTAAGCGGATTCATTCCAACAACCCAGTTAACAGGTCGGTGAAGAGAAACAACATACATTTCACCATCTAAACCGGCATAAGTTCCAACAGGTTTTTCTGCTGATAAAGCTACGTTAACAGGGAACGAAACAGTATCCGAATTAACGATTACTTTTACTTCCCATGATCCAGATCCAGAAGCCATTTGGAAAATTGAAGCTCCGTCGTACATTTCTGTAGTTGAGTTGTAGATTGGATTTTCAACTGGACAAGAATGCACCATTGTTCCCATATCCATAATTGGAAGAAGTTCAATAGAGGCGTTCGAGATAACATCACCTGTGCTCGTTTCAGCTGATACATATAAATAATTGTATCCTGTTGTTAATGAGTCATCAGCATAAAGCTTGATTGTTTCATTATTCGATGTTGTAGCCGAGCCTAACTCTACTTGAGTGCTCCCACTAGGAGTTGGAGTTGGGTTTGTTGGAGTAGGAGTAATTTCCTCTTTTTTACAAGAAGTAAGGACTACTGTGAAAGCTGTAAGTGTGATAAATATTTGTTTCATCTTAGTTTTTTTTGATTAAGTAACGAACGCCTAATTCAATATTTCCTACTGTCATTAAAACGTCGTTGTTTGATAATTGTTGAATAAAAGGATGACTATATTTTAAGTGAATCATCCACGAAGGAAGTACTGCTTGAACTCCAGCGTCTGCAGTGATAATTGTACCTCCGTTAAATTGTTGTGCAACTGGAATATTATTTATTCGATCAACATCCTTCCATTGTAAGCTGGCTCCAATAAATGGCATCAACTCTTTCGAGTTTTGGAAACTTTTCGAATAGAATCCATACAGACTTGCATTTACGGTAAGTCCGTATTTGTAATCTACCGAATTCGCTGTTGGAATTCGCGTTTGATTCTCTTGAATAAGTCCCCATTTTGATTTCCTAAACATGTAGTTTGTACTTGCTAAAAAATCAAAAGCGCCTGTTCCAGGGAAAAGGTTGTTTGTTTCCAGCGCGACATGACTGTATTGACCAGTTGGGCCCTTTAATCCTGCGCCTAAACGCAAGAAATGAGCCTTGATACTATCGTTTTTGGAGAGAACGACCGTATTGATCATCACGGAAATGTCACCAATTCCAGTTTCTGTTAAAAGTTGATCGCCACGACTTTGTTGATTGTACGCAAATGGGATGGAACCAAGTATTGCGATTCTCTCAGTAGCTTGCCATCTTCCGATTAAGGCTGACTTAAAGAAAGTTTCGTGTGAATACTCTTTTTCATCCGATAATAAGATGTTGCGTTGACTTTGATACTGGCTGTAGTTGCTCACAATACCCACAAAGTGAAATTGTTGATTTGGTAAAAATCCTTGAGAGCTTAATCCAGAAGGTCCTCCGCAAACATCACATGCGAAACCATTCAACGACATCATGACAATCACCATTGATATGATAATTTTCATGTGTATTAAATTGTGTTATTAAACGGTATGTCTAAACACAATTAATCGGAGGATGGAAGATATTTGGAGAAATGTCTTTTGCGTATGAGTTTGAATAAAAGAAAATGTCGTGTCCTCTTTCGATGTTAAACTCTTCATGAACTAAATCCATTTGAGTGCAGTTCTGAAACAATTCAATTTTTAAACTAAAAGGATTGATAGCGCGATCCTCCTCATTTTGTGTAGGAGCAGGTTCTGACTTCTTCAACTGCTTCATCAAGTAACATTTACCATTACATTCAAGTTCTGGCTCATCTTGATTTTCACATAATTCAGCAGCCACATATTCCTCATTTACTTCATACCAAACTTCCCATCCGATCTGAGAGATTGGTTTAAGCAGGATTAATCCCAAAAAGAACAATATACTAAGCCATCTTTTCACTAATAAATTGAAGGGAATTCAGTCGGATTAGCTTCATGCATAATTCCGTATGCTGCTTCAACGATATCTTCGATGTTTGGTTTCGAGAAATAGTCTCCGTCAGTTCCGTACGCAGGTCGGTGATCTTTCGAGCTGATTGTCACTGGCGCAGAATCTAAATGATAGTATCCATTTTGTTCAACCAAAATCTTGTCTAGCATAAATGCTGTCGCTCCCGAGCTCACATCTTCATCAACAATCAATAAACGATTTGTTTTTGAAAGTGAATCCGCAATCATGTGCTCAATGTCGAAAGGAAGTAAAGTTTGAACATCAATTAATTCAGCTGAAATTCCTAGTTCTGCCATTTGCTTCGCTGCCTCAACACATAAGTTAAATGTTGATCCATAAGAAACGATAGTAATATCATTACCTTCTTGAACAATTTCAGGAACTCCCAAAGGCTCACGGAATTCACCTAAATTCGTTGGAACTGGTTCTTTCGTTCTGTAACCATTAAGTGGCTCTACTACAACTGCAGGCTCATCTGCTGCCATAAGTGTGTTATAGAAACCAGCTGCTTTTGTCATGTTTCTTGGGACACAAACATGCATTCCTCTCAAAGAGTTGATGATCATTCCCATTGGTGAACCTGAGTGCCAGATTCCCTCTAATCGATGTCCTCTTGTACTTACAATTAATGGTGCTTTTTGTCCACCTTTAGTTCTGTACTGAACAGTTGCTAAATCATCAGAAAGTACTTGGATTCCGTAAAGCAAATAATCTAAATATTGAATCTCTGCGATTGGACGCAATCCTCTCATGGCCATTCCAATTCCTTGACCTAAAATGGTGCATTCACGAATTCCCGTGTCAGATACTCGAAGCTGACCGTATTTGTCTTGCATTCCCTCGAGTGTTTGATTTACACCACCAATTTTTCCTGCATCCTCTCCAAAAACAATTAATTCTGGATATTTCTCAAGAAGTTTATCGTAGTTATCACGAAGAATAATACGACCGTCATCCATTTTACCATCGTTATCGTAAACTGGAGCGATTGGTTCAATATTTAAGGCTGATTTATCCGATTCAGAATATAAGTACGAACTGTAACGATCGTGATTCTCGTTGATTTGTTGTTTTATCCATGCAGAAAGTGCGGCCTTCGAAGGAATATTTTCAGAACGAACCATTCGAAGTACTTTTCTTGCAGAAGAAAGAATGTCTTTACGAATTGGGTCCATTGCTTTTTCCAATCCTTCAGCGATTTTATTGATGAAAACGCCATTAGAGCTTTCGTTAGCAACTGCTTTAATCAAGCTTAGCGATGTTGCTAAGTCGTTTTTAAGTCCATCAGTAAATGCTTTCCATGCCGCATTTTTTTCATCACGCACATGTTTTTTAGCATCTTTTTGAATCGCTTCGAGTTCTTCTTCGGTTGCAATTGTTTTTCCGTCGACGTCAAAATTGATAATCCACTCTTTAAATTGATTGATACAATCGAATTCAACTTCCCACTTCAAACGCTCTTCATTTTTGTAGCGTTCGTGAGATCCACTTGTTGAGTGACCTTGAGGCTGATTTACTTCTTTTACGTGAACAAGAACAGGAATGTGTTCTTCACGCGCAAGTTTGACTGCTTTCTCATATGTATCGCAGAGGTGAGCATAATCCCAACCTTTTGTTACGAAGATCTCGTAACCAGGTTTTTCTTCAGTACGCTGCATTCCTGCTAAAGCTTCGGAAATACTTCCTTTTGTTGTTTGGAATTCTCTCGGTACCGAAATTCCATATCCATCATCCCAAACAGACATTACCATTGGTACTTGTAATACTCCAGCAGCGTTTATTGTCTCCCAGAATGGACCTTCAGAAGTAGAAGCGTCACCAATTGTACCAAAAGCAACTTCGTTTCCTCCGTTTGAGAATTTTTTAAATTCTTCTAAATCTTTTAAAGTCGGATGTTCACGGTAAACTTTGGATGCTTGAGCAAGACCAAGTAAACGTGGCATTTGGCCAGCAGTTGGAGAAATGTCGGCAGAACTGTTTTTTTGTTCCATCAAATTCTTCCAATTACCATTCTCGTCTAAATTACGCGTAGCGAAGTGACCACCCATTTGGCGACCAGCAGACTGAGGTTCAAGCTCAACATCTGTGTGAGCATAAAGTCCAGCAAAATACTGACGAACATTCAACTGATCGATCGCCATCATTAAGGTCTGATCACGGTAGTAACCTGATCGGAAGTCGCCATTTTGGAATTGTTTGGCTAAAGCAAGCTGAGCAAGTTCTTTTCCATCACCAAAAATTCCGAATTTCGCTTTACCTGTTAATACTTCGCGTCTACCTAATAGAGAGGTTTCACGAGAGATTGAAGCAAGTTTGAAATCTTCAAGAACTTGAGTTTTGAAAGACTCGAAATCTACATTCTGTACTGTTTCAGCTGCTGTTTCTTTTGCCATATAATATCCGAATTAAGTGGTGCAAAAATAAGGAAATAAGGCTAAAAAGTAAAGGACAAAATGCCGATTACAGAACTTTGTTAAGTATCACATGGCTTAGATGTGGTTTTGCGTTTTCAAATGTTTAACTTTGTTAGATGTCGTGGAAAGAAAAAGTGAAAGAGTACGCGCCTTATTTTGTGGACTTTTGGCAGTATTTGGTGTTGATCATCATTTTTATTCTTGCTGCAATTTTTATTCTCTAACCATTCAATCATTTTTAACGTCTTTTTAGAAAACCATCATATGAAATTGTTTCTCCTTTTAGTGTTGTCTTTGTCTACTATTTGTGGATATTCTCAGGTAAATATTGATTCTATTGGTCATGTAGATTTTCAAGCTCTTCATAACACCAAGATAAATGAAGTTTGGGGGTACGTAGATGAGTTTGGGAATGAGTATGCCATTGTTGGTGCTGAAAGTGGGACGTCTGTCGTTGATATCAGTGACCCCGCAAATCCAGTTGAAGTTTTTTGGGAGCCAGGAATGCAATCGATTTGGCGAGATATGAAAACGTTTGGTGATTATGCCTATGTGACAACTGAAGCACAAAATGGATTGCTCATTATTGATTTGTCTCCATTACCAAGTTCGACTAATTTGCAAACGTATTATTACACTGGTCCAACAGGGAATGAATGGCAATCTGCGCACAACTTGTATGCAGATTCATCTGGATATCTCTACATTTTTGGAGCAAATAGAGGAAATGGAGGAGTGATAATGTTAGATGTGAATAATCTTGGAACTCCAACAAATCCTGTAGAAGTTGGAACGTTCGATAACTGGTATGTGCACGATGGTTATGCTCTAAGAGATACATTGTTTTGTGGACATATTTCTGATGGATTCATGAGTATTGTTGATGTCACGGATAAAGCTAATCCAGTTTTGTTGGGGACGAAAAATACACCGAGCGATTTTACACATAATCTTTGGGCGACTTCAGATAATAACTATGTATTTACAACGGATGAGTTAGCTTCATCTTTCATTGGGGCTTATGATGTCTCAGATCCAGCAAACATTGTGGAGTTGGACAGAATTCAAAGTTCACCGGGTGTAGGGACAATTCCGCATAACACGCATGTATACCAAGATCAATTCATTGTAACGAGTCACTATACGGATGGAGTGGTAATTCATGATGTTACCTATCCATATAATATGGTAGAGGTGGGCGATTACGACACTTATCCGACTCAACAAAACAACTATGATGGTTGTTGGGGTGCTTATCCGTTTTTGCCGTCTGGGTTGTTGTTGGCCTCAGATAGGACTGAAGGGTTGTTTATTTTAAGTCCTAATTACACGCAGGCAGCATATATCGAAGGAACGGTGACTGATGCTTCAACTTTAAATCCAATTCAATTTGTTGATGTAACCATTGTCGGGGTTGATCAATTTGAAGAGACTCGAGCGAATGGATTTTACGCAACAGGAGTCGTGCATTCCGGAACATATGATGTGATTTACTCAAAAGTGGGGTACTTTCCGGATACAATTAGTGTGAGTTTAACAAATGGTGTAATCACCACACAAGATGTTCAGTTAGTTCCAATTCCACCTTATAGTTTAACGGTAACAGTACTTGAAGCTGGGACAAATCTTCCAATTGATAATGCGAATATCAGCTTGGAAGCAACATTAATTAAACACGAAGGAACAACAAATGCTCTCGGAGAGGAAAACTTTACTTTGTTCTATCAAGAGGATTATGAAGTGATCGCAGGTAAGTGGGGATATGTTTCAGCTTGTTCAGAGCAATTAATCGATAATTCGACAGGTGCGATTACCGTCTTTTTGGAAAAAGGAATTTACGACGACTTCTCTTTCGATTTTGGATGGAGCACAACTGGATCAACAGCAAGTCATGGTTTGTGGGAAATTGGAGTTCCGAATCCAACTGGCTTAGGTTCTGCCCCTCCTGCTGATTATTGGAACGACTGCGGAAATCAGTGTTATGTGACAGGTAATTTAGCAAACGATTCAGGTTTTGATGATGATGTTCGAAATGGAAGTGTGTTCCTTCGTTCTCCAATCATGGATTTGTCTGGAATGAATGACCCATATTTATTCTACTCGAGATGGTTTTTTACTCATAATGGAGCTAACCAAAGTGAGGATTCGTTGATCGTTCGAATTTCAAATGGTGTAGATGTTGTTGTGTTAGAACAATTGGGATTTGATCCGCCGAGTTATGGTCAATGGCACGATGTTTCGTTTAGAATTTCCGATTTCATCTCATTAACTTCAACAATGCAAGTGACGTACGTTACTGCTGATTTTGCAGGATCAGAAAATGTAACTGAAGCTGGATTGGATCGCTTCCAGATTACTGAAGGATCCATTTTAGGAGAGGTCGAATTGGATCAAAAACAAGTAACATTATATCCAAATCCAACGGATGGTATTCTTCAAGTCTCTGGAATAAGCGCAAATACTCAGTTCAAATTATTTACGATTGGAGGTCAAAAATTGATGAGTGGACAAATAGTGAATAATCGAATTGATTTGTCTTCGTTGAGTTCAGGGGTGTATTTCATTCAAATCGAAGAAGAAATGCATCGAATAATTGTTAAGTGATTCAATTAACTCAATTTACAAAGTTATTCACCAAGCACTTTGATTATATTTGTCGGAACCGATAAAAAAGTACGTTGGAACTAAAATACGATATCTCAGTAGTTGTCCCACTCTATAACGAAGTAGAGTCACTCCCAGAATTGCATCAATGGATTAAACGAGTAATGGATGAAAATTCCTTCACTTATGAGGTTTTATTTGTAGACGATGGGAGTAAAGATGGTTCTTGGACGGTTGTAGAAGAACTCCACGCGAAAGATCCTTTTGCTAAAGGAATTAAGTTTCAACGTAATTACGGTAAATCGGCGGCATTACAGAAAGGATTTGAAGCTGCTGCAGGTCGAGTAGTGATCACAATGGATGCTGATCTTCAAGATTCTCCGGATGAAATTCCAGAATTATACCGAATGATCATGGAAGATGATTTGGATGTCGTTTCTGGATGGAAGAAAAAGAGATACGACCCAATTTCGAAGACAATTCCAACAAAATTATACAACTGGGCTGCACGGATGATCACAGGTATTAAGTTGCACGACTTTAACTGTGGGTTGAAAGCTTACAAGAATGTTGTAGTGAAGAGTATCGAAGTTTACGGAGATATGCACAGATATATTCCACCATTAGCGAAGTACTCTGGATTTACAAAAATCGGGGAGAAAGTTGTTCAACATCAGGCTAGAAAATACGGAACAACAAAATTTGGGTTGAATCGCTTCTTGAATGGCCCACTTGATTTAATGACGGTGGCATTCATGGGGAAGTTTGGTAAAAAACCAATGCATTTCTTTGGAGCGATAGGAACCTTGATTTTTGTAATTGGATTCTTGTTCGCGCTTTGGTTGATGATTGATAAACTCTTCATTGAGACTACTGGTCGACTATTGGCTGACCGAGCTGAATTCTACATCGCGCTTGTGGCAATGGTGATTGGATCTCAATTCTTCCTAGCTGGATTTGTCGCTGAATTAATTAGCCGAAGCTCTTCTACTCGAAATGTTTATCTCGTAGAGAAAGTATTGAATGACGATTAAGGAGTGGAATATAGATCCAACCTGGACCTTGTTCTTAGATCGCGATGGAGTGATCAACAAACGAATCATGGGCGGATATGTTACTTCTGTTGAAGAATTTCATTTTAATGATGGCGCAGAAGAAGCAATTGCAGGACTTTCGAAACAATTTTTTAGAGTGATTGTGGTGACAAATCAACAAGGAATCGGTAAAGGATTGATGACCGAACGTAACCTTATTGATATTCATACTTATATGTGTGACCAAGTTCATTTGGCGGGAGGTACAATTGATAAATGTTACTTTGCACCAAACCTCAAAGGAGCTGCAGACGATATGAGAAAACCTGGGCCGGCCATGGCGGAACTAGCAAAAATGCAGTTTCCAGAAATTGAATTTGAAAAATCGGTAATGGTTGGAGATACAGATTCTGATATCCTTTTTGGCAAGAATCTTGGTATGAAAACAGTAAGGATTATAACCGAAGAGAAAATTGGTGTTGAAGCTGATCTTTCTGTGAATAGTTTAAGTGAATTATTGAATTTGATAAAATGAAATTACTTTCTAGTCTTGTTTTAATATTACTCACCTTCATTTCATTTGGGCAAGTTAACCAAGTTGATGCTCAAGGAAGAAAGCAAGGTAAATGGGAAAAAGTTTATCCAGGTACGCGTGTTTATCAATACCGAGGTGAATTTAAAAATGATAAGCCAATTGGAAAATTCACATACTTCTATAAGTCGAGTAAAGTAAAGGCGATTATTGATCATGACGAAGACTCGGATCGTTCAGTCGGTTATTATTACCACGAAACTGGTGGAGTAATGAGTTTTGGTATTTATAGAGATCTCAAGAAAGATAGCATTTGGACTAACCTGAATAACAAGGGGCAAATTACAAGTAAAGAGACCTATTTTCTTGATTCTCTTCACGGTCCACGAGTTGTCTTTTATCCGCCACCTGAGGGAGTGAAAAAGCAAATGCCTTCTATCGTAGAGAATTACAAAAATGGAATGCTTGATGGAGATTATATCGAGTATTTCGAAAATGGTACAACGAAAGTAAAAGGTGGATTCAAGGATAATAAACGTCATGGAGTTTGGGTTCATTATCATGCTAATGGTAATAAAATGATGTTTAATCGCTACAAAAATGGTCGTCTTCACGGATGGTGCATGGGGTATGATACATCTGGTAAAGAAATTGCCAAGAAGTATTATTATTATGGCCGTCTTCTGGAAGGAAAGGATCTTGAAATGAAGATGAAGCAAATGAAGGAGCTTGGAATTAATCCAAATGAGTAAACTTTTTAGTAACTTCATGCGTTATTATATACGATGAAGAATACTGCGACTTATATCTTATCGGGATTGTTGATTGTTTTGGCTTTCGTAGCTTGTAAAAAGAACCCAGCGCCCGACTTCCACTATGACTATTTCAATTTAGGAAAAGGGAACTATGTAATTTACGATGTGGTGGAAATAACCCACGACGACGACCTTAATCAGCACGATACAGTCATGTATCAATTAAAAACAGTTTGGGGAGATCCATATATTGATAATGAAGGACGAAACGCAACACAATTCAATCGATACACAAGAAACAGTTCAAACGATCCGTGGCAGTTTTCAGATTTATGGACTGGAATAATTGATGGAGTTCGAGGGGAGATTGTTGAAGAAAATCAACGTGTGGTTAAATTGATTTTTGCTCCAACCTTACAGAAATCTTGGGATGCAAATGCTTACAATATTATGCCACTATTAGAATGTTATTATCGAGATATTCATCAAGATACGATAGTGGGTGGCGTTGCTTTTGACTCAACTTTGGTGGTTGAACAAGCTGAAGTAGCTAATGCTATTGATACTATTCGAAAGTTTGAGGTGTATGCGAATAATGTGGGACTAGTCTACAAGTATTCCCGTGATTTGAATTTTCAATATGATGCGAATGGATTTCCATATCTAAACGAAGGAAAAGAGATTTTCTATACATACGTTTCATCTGGAGTGGAATAAATTCCTTCAAAACAACTACTATTTAAAGATCATCCTTAACTTCGAAGCATGAAAATTGCCTTGTTGTCTGCATTTTATCCTTATCGCGGTGGAATTGCTCAGTTTGGAGCTCAATTATTTCGTGCTCTTGAGTGTGAAAATGACCCAAAAGCATTTACGTTTAAAAGACAATATCCAAATTTCTTATTTCCTGGAGAAACACAGTTCGTAACGGAAGATGATAATGCGGATGAAATTCCCGCAGAGCGCATTTTAGATACGATCAATCCAATTAGCTATGCTAAAACTGCAAAGGCAATTAATCAGTTTGAACCGGACTTATTAATTAGTCAATATTGGATGACTTTCTTCGGTCCAGCAATGGCAGGAGTGCACAAAAAAATAAATCCTTCAACGAAGAGAATAACTATTCTTCACAATGTGATTCCTCACGAAAAACGCTTCTTCGATAAGCCTGCAAATAATTGGTTTTTACCTAAAAATGAAGGCTTTGTTGTTTTAAGTGATGCTGTGCGCGATGATTTAATCTCGTTAGAACCAAATGCAAAATATCTCCGAATTGATCATCCAGTATATAATCAATTTGGCGCTAAAATTGAAAAGAATATTGCATGCAATAAGTTAGGTATTCCTAGTGATTCAAAAGTGATTTTGTTTTTTGGATTTATTCGAGATTACAAAGGTCTTGACTTACTTTTAGAGGCGATGAATGATCTAGATGATGTTCATTTGATAATCGCCGGGGAATCTTATGGCTCCTTTGAAAAGTATCAGACAGTTATTGATGCTTCGAAAGCTAAACCACGGATTCACGTCTTCAATAAATACATTTCTGATGCTGAGGTAACCAACTATTTTTCAGCGGCTGATGTTTGTGTTCTTCCTTACAAAGGAGCTACTCAAAGTGGTATTA
Source organism: Henriciella pelagia (assembly GCA_964219255.1). Lineage (GTDB taxonomy): Bacteria > Bacteroidota > Bacteroidia > Flavobacteriales_D > Crocinitomicaceae > UBA4466. The sequence goes on along the minus strand of CAXPPC010000001.1, from coordinate 81,591 downwards.
CGGCCATTGCTCATAATTTTGATTTACCTGTTATTGCAACAGATGTTGGTGGATTGAAAGAAAAGACAAAACACAACCTTAACGGATTAATCGTTGAACGACCTGAAGCAAAATTGATTGCAGAGGCAATTCAAGCTTATTTCGAAAAGAATTTGAAGTCAACTTTTACAGAAAATATTCAAAAAGAGAAAGCAGAGAACTCATGGGAGAATTTTGCTGCGAGAATTCTGGAATTTGCTGACCAGCTGTGACTTAACTCTAGTGTAAGCGATCTCTGTCTGCACAAATTAGTAGTGCTAAAAACCTCATAATCAATATTCTTTTGAATTACACGGATTTCTTATTGACTTTAAGAAACGTAACGTCTATATTTGCAGGCTTGATTAATTACATTAACTAATTTACGAAAATGCGTAATAAAGGATTTTTTTGGTTTTTGACGATATTGTTGACAGCAGTTTGTCTTTACCAACTTTCGTTTACTTGGGTAACGAACTCAACTGAAAAGAAAGCTGAAAAAGAAGCGAATGCTCAAGTTGCTGAATTGATGGCAGGATTGGAGTCTTCAGGAGATTCTCTTGTTTACTTGCCAAACAATACAGTACACAACATCAACGAGATTGGTGAAGCCGAAGTAAAAGAGCTTGCGAAAGCAGCATACGTGAATGATATTCTTCGTTCACAAGCTGAGAAGCCTGTTTATCCAATTTTTGGGTCAACATTTAAAGAAGTTAAAAAACGTAGTTTAGCATTCGGTCTTGACCTTGTAGGAGGGATGAGTGTAACACTTGAAGTTTCTGTTCCAGATTTAGTTCAAGGATATGCTTTAAGCCAAAACAATCCAACGTTCAAGAAATTATTCAACGCGGCTAAGAAGAAATACGATAGAGAAGGAGGTGACTTCATCCAGTATTTCATTGATGAGGCACGTGCGCAAAAAGTAACGAAGCTTGCTCAATTATTTGCTATTGCTGATATCGATGAGTTAGGTCGTGATTCTTCTGTAGAGGATGTTGAAACTTTCTTACGTTCACGTGAGTCTAGCTCAATGGACGGAGTTGAGGAAATCATGAATCGTCGTATTAACCAATTCGGTGTTGCGCAACCAAACATTCAAAAAGATCCAGCAAACAATCGTCTATACGTTGAACTTCCAGGTGTACAAGATGAGGCTTCTGTTGCAGAGAAATTAATTTCTACAGCGAACCTTCAATTCTTCGAAGTTGCAACTTTAGGAGAAATCGCTGGTGCTTTCCAACAAGCAGTAATGATGTCAAGAACTCCATTTGGAGAAGTAGCAGAAGCTGATTCTACTGATATGGCTTCTGCCGATTCTACAGATTCAATGACTTTCGATTCTTTTGAGTCGTTGGATGGATCAACTGCAGAAGGAGATCAAGTTGGTTTAGAGACGTTGTTGGTTCAATTAGGCGGTGGAATGATCGCTTATGCTGAGCCTCAAAATAAAGCAAAAGTTGATGCCATTTTAGATCGTGAAGATATTAAGGCATTATTCGGTGATGAAATCAAATTCATGTGGTCAGCAGATGTTGAGACATTTGGAGAAGAAAAAATCCCAGGTTATGTTCTTTATGCTATTCGTGTTCCTGAAAATGGTAAACCAAGAGTAGGAGGTACGGACATCGACGAAGCTCGTCGTGATTACGACCAACAAGCTGGTGAGGTTACTGTTACACTTACAATGACACAAGAAGGTTCTGATAAGTGGGCACAAATGACGGAAGATAACCAAGGTCGCCAAGTTGCAATTACAATGGATAACGTTGTTTATAGTGCACCAAATGTAAATGAGCCGATTCGTGGCGGAAATACACAAATCTCTGGTAATTTCTCTGTTGAAGAGGCGGATGATTTATCTGGACTTCTTAACGGTGGAGCACTTCCTGCACCATGTGTGATTAAAGAACAAACTAAAGTTGGACCGACAATTGGTGCTGAGAATGCTCAAGCAGGACTTCTTTCTTTTGTGATTGCTTTGTTATTAGTATTCGTTTACATGATTTTCTACTACGGAAAAGCTGGAATCGTTGCTGATATCGCATTATTTGCAAACATTTTATTCATCTTCGGATCACTTGCTTCATTTGGAGCGGTGTTAACACTTGCAGGTATGGCAGGTATCGTTCTTACGATCGGTATGGCCGTGGATGCGAACGTACTTATCTTCGAACGTATTCGTGAGGAGCAAGCGGCAGGAAAAGATCTTAAGTCAGCTATTGACACTGGATTCCAAAAAGCACTTTCTTCAATTATCGATGCGAACGTTACAACCATGTTGACGGCAATCGTACTGAAAGTATTTGGTTCTGGACCAATTGAATCATTCGCGACAACATTGATCATCGGTATCTTTACTTCTGTATTCGCTGCCTTGGTAATTACACGTTTGTGTGTTACGTGGTGGTTGAACAAAGGAAAGTCTATTTCTTTCGAGTCGAAAATGACGAAGAACGCGTTCAAATCAATCAACATCAACTTCGTTGGAAAACGTAAGATGTTCTACATGATTTCTGGAATTTTGATCGCTGGTGGAATTCTTGTTTTAGCTACAAGAGGATTGAATCCAAGTGTTGAGTTCTCAGGTGGTCGTACTTTTGGAGTTAAGTTTGAACAGTCTGTTGAAGGAAAAACAGATAATGTTGTTTCTCAATTGAAGAAAGTATTTGTTGAGAACGGAACTTCAGCTTCTGTTGAGGCAAAGACAAAAGGAAGTAGTTACTTCTTGGAGATTACAACGAACTTCATGCGCTCGAATGAAAGCACCGATGCAAGTCAAATTGTGAAAGATAAATTGAAAGAAGGACTTGACAACGCGAAAGCTGAAGTTGGTGGATATACTATTGAAGAGGCACGTGTGGTTTCTCCTACGGTTTCTCAAGAATTGATTTCATCTTCTGCGATTGCAATTGCACTTTCGTTGATTATCATCTTTGCTTATATCTTGTTACGTTTCGGTAGATGGCAGTATTCAACTGGAGCTATCATTGCGATGGTGCACGACGTTATTTTGGTGCTTGCAGCATTTGCTTTATTACACGGAGTTCTTCCTTTCAACATGGATATCGATCAAGCGTTTATCGCTGCGATTTTGACGGTAATTGGTTACTCGATTAACGATACCGTGATTGTATTCGATAGAATTCGTGAAAACTTGAGAAACTTCAAAGGATCTGATGAGCAAGAAAACATCAACAAGTCGTTGAACTCTACATTATCAAGAACAATCAATACGTCGATGACAACATTCATCGTATTGTTGATCATCTTCTTATTTGGTGGTGCAGCGATTAAAGGATTTATCTTCGCATTGATGATTGGTGTTATTGTCGGAACATACTCTTCTGTGTGTATCGCGACACCAGTATTGATCGACTTCTCTAAAAAAGTGAAAAAAGTGGAAGAGTAAATCTCAACCAATTCAATATTGAAAAGCTGTTCCGTTAGGGACAGCTTTTTTTTGTTAGTATGGATTAGATTTTAAGTTTGATTTGTGGTGATGACCATGAATTGCGTTAGGGACAGTAGCGGCACCTTGTATAGCGAATGGCCCGCTCGAACGCCCATAAAGTCCAACCATTCATTGTTTTTCTACGTTTTATTTATAAGTTCTATTGTAAAGCGAGAAGTATATGATTTTTTTAGTGGGGATAGTGTTTTCAGTGATGTTAGGGAATTGGATAATCGGTATGCGCTCAAATTAAGCTTCAATATTCACGATTTCGTGTTTTTTATCCTTTCTCAAAAACAGTCGCAAGATGGTACGAGCATCGCGATTGTCTTTCATTGGTTCAATAAATTTGTTCCAACGATTCGGTTTTAATCGATTAAAGTGATACGGAGCATAGCCAACACCTTTCAACATTCCGTTTTGAACATAAATCAAACTTCTTTCATTTCGGCGGCGACCTTTGTCTAGAATAAAGAAGTGTTCATTTTCGAAGGTGAGGGAATCAATAAATTCCTGACAGCGGTGATTGTAATCCTCAACCGACTCTTCTTTTACGCAAGCACCATTGCATTCTTTTATGGTATACTGAAAACATGAAGAATTGCTTTTGTATAAGTTGACCATTTTCTTACAAAGGTGATAGTCTTTAACAATTCTTTCCAAATAAGCATTTGCTTCTCTTTTGGTGTTGAAGGTCGTAATGGCCATTTCACTCATCGTAGAAGTTCGAGCTATTTGCAGTCTCAAGTAACCATTTCCATCCACGTAATCGTACAATCCGTAGGGAAACGCATCTCGTCTCAATTGTCGATTATAAATTGGCTTGTGCTCTTTAATCAACTCAGATTCTAAGAGTAAGGCGATTAATTCAGAACCAGTCAATTCAAATTCAATTCGAGAAATTTCCTGTTGCATTTGAATTCCTTTCTTCGTTTTTGAATTCCGAAGGTGCTGTTCAATGCGTTTTCTGATATGAATACTTTTTCCAATGTAAATCAGCTGATTGGTCTCGTTGTAGAATTTGTAAACACCAATTTTATTTGGTATTTCCTCAAGCGCATCTAAATCTAAGTTCGGATGCAAGCGTTTTGGGTTGACTTCCTCTTGAACAAAGTTGGAGAGTTTATTCTCGTCTTTGTCCATCAACAAGGTGAAAAGTTTTGCGGTTGCTAATGCATCTCCACCAGCTCTGTGTCGACCAACAAGATCAATTCCTAAACTTTTTGTTAGTTTACCAAGACTGTACGAGTCGTGACCAGGAATAACGTATCTAGAAGCTCGAACGGTGCACAATTGCGGTCTGCGATAGTCGTATCCTAATGATCGAAATTCGTTGCGAAGCATTCCGTAGTCAAAACCAACATTGTGAGCAACAAAGATGCAATCTTCTGTAAATTCAACTATTTCTTTTGCTACTTCATAAAATTTTGGTGCGTTGACCACCATTTGGTCGCTGATACCCGTTAGTTGAACTATAAAAGCTGGAATTGGAATTTCTGGGTTGATGAGTGTTTCGTATTCATCAATAATTTCTGTTCCATTGTGTTTATAGATGGCGATTTCCGTAATCTTTGATGATTTCGGGCTTCCTCCTGTTGTTTCAATATCGACAATGGCAAAATTCACCCGTCAAAGTTCGAAATAAAATGAGACAATCCAACGGGATCATCTCATTTTTTAGCCTTTGATTCTTAGGAAATGGGATTAGTCGTAATGCTTGTAACGACCATCGTGTTTTATTTTTCCTCTTTCATAATATTCTGGGTCGATTAAATCTTCGTCAAATTCATCGGCTCCAAGTCGAATAACTCGGTTATTGATCTTTACTGTTCCGTTTTGTGGAATTTCTATTGTAATATTCACATCTTGATCACGGATTTTATCTTCAATTGGGAATGAATAGTCGGTAGCCATATTCACTGTGTCGCCTGTAATTCCAATCTCGTGGTGGATATTTTTTGCGCGATCAAGTCCACGTTCATGAGAGTGGCTATGTGCACTCAAAGTCTGATAAATATGGAACAATGAGTCTGCTGAAGGTTTATATTTAATTCTGATATCGTGAAATGAGATAGTTTCGTCGTTGATGGACATTAGTCCGAATTCACCATCGCTGAGGACATCATAATCGTTCAATGTTTCAAGTTGATTTAACCTAGGGTTGATAACCAATTGTTCGGTTGCAATACTACCTACCTCTCTTTCGATTTTAGCAGGAACGATGAAGTCGCGCCCTGTTTTCATTCCAAGGTATCCGGCCATTATTCCACCAGTAAGAACAATTAAGAAGAGTCCAAGTAATGACAGTTTCGTCCAACTATTTTTGATTCTCATCAAGAACATCGTTCCCAAAAGCATTATGAAGAGTGCAGATCCAAATCCGATCATTAAAGCAGCTGTCCATGCAGTTGTTACATCGCCATCTGTCGGTAAAACAAGAGCTCCCATTTCGGGGAAGGACAAGAAGCCAGTTTCACTGTGTACTGGGAAAATTTGGAATCCACCCACAACGAAAATCATGAAAAGGGTTAAAATAGTTACTCCACCAATAATGAGTGCTATTCCAACGATTGATCCAATAGCCCGAACTCCTCTTGAGACGCTATTTTTGTATTGATCTTCATTAGCACGTACGCGAGCGGAGAATCTTTTGGAACCTTCCTTCAATTTTTCAGCTGCATTTTCTACTTCATCTCTAACATTGTCGACTGTAATTGGTCGGCCTTTCATGCGTAATCTGTCGATAGAGGTCTTTGCTTTAGGAATGATTACCCAAAGAATGATATAGAGAGGAATTCCAAATCCTCCGAAAAGAAAGAATACAACAAAGATTGCGCGAATGATCACAACATCTAAGCTGAAGAAGTTAGCAATTCCAGAACAAACCCCGGCTATTGTTGCATTGTCTGTGTCTCTGAATAATCTGCGTTCTTTGGCGTATGATTGTTCTTCAGAAGATGTATAGTTTTTCTCTTCGCTATCTTCGTCGATATAAGCAGATGGATCACCAAGTCGTTCTAGAATTTCTTCAATGTCATTTTTTTCGATGACTTGTTTTGAGTCGCTTAATTTTGAAGAACAGATTTCTGCAATTCTCAACTCAACGTCTTCGATGATTTCATTACTACCTTCTTGATTTTGAAGCGTATTTTGCAGTCGATCAAGGTAGTTTTGCAGCAATTCGTAAGCATCCTCTTCAATCATGAAGTTGATTCCTTTTATGTTTACTGATATTGTCTTTTTCATTATTTCTTGTTTTGAGTGATTGTGGTCACAGCATCATTTAACTCTGTCCATGTTCCTGTTAGTTCTTCTAAAAACGCTTTCCCCAATTTGGTGAGCGAATAATATTTTCTTGGCGGTCCTGAAGGTGACTCTTCCCAACGGTAGGAGAGGAGTTCACTATTTTTCAATCTTGTTAAAAGTGGGTAGAGCGTTCCTTCTACAACAATTAGCTTGGCCTCTTGAAGAGCTTCAATAATTTCTGATGGATACGCTTCCTTCTTATCAAGAATTGAAAGAATACAGAATTCAAGGATTCCTTTCCGCATTTGTGCTTTAGTATTCTCTAATTTCATTTCAATTATTTTATACAAAGATATATGTAAAAGAATGTATTATGCAATACATAGTACTATAAAAATTGAAAATCCCGAAGGCGAAAGCTCGCGATAATCTCTTGAAAGTCTCGTTATTATTGGGGTTTAGTGGAAGTAAAAAAAGTTTAAATTTTTTCAGTTTTTTTATAGAAATTCTTTTTTGCGGCAAAATAAGCTGGCGTTTTTCCTTTTTCATTCAGTAAAATCACCTCTTCAATTTCTGTTTTTAGATCGGGATACTTTTCAATAAATTGAACTAAAACATAAATGGAGTAGACCTGAAGTGCTACTTTGTTGCTGGAATCGTTGATGTTTGAAATGAGTAAGTCTATGAAGTTTGACTCGCGATAATCAGTTATTTTAAGATAGGTAATCGAATTGACAACATTTCTCAACACCGTCTGATTTTTTGAATTGAAAGCGCAATCGACTAGAAGTTTGTAGTGTTTTTGAAACAATTCTGGATTCTTCTTCACCATATTGGACATAGTCCAAGAAGCATAATCAGTAATAGGATATTGGTGATCAGAAACGGAGAGTTCAACTAAGCTTTTGATGAGAGTAGAATTATTTTTTATTTGATTGATCAGTTCGGTTCTATTACTTCCATACCTGAGCTCATTAATTTTCGACCGAAGTTCCGTCTTATCCATAATGTGAAAGTAAGAAGAAAAATAAATACAAAAAGCCCCACTCAGGAGAGTAGGGCTCTGTAAGATTTAATAGCTAAAGTTTAATTATTCAAATGATTCTGTACAAGCTGTATTATTGAATGTTAAGTTACTTGAAGAATAGTTTGGGTTTGAAGTTTGTCCCGAGAAGAGTTTACCATATACTCCACATGCTGCGTTATCAGTGAAGGTTACATCGTGAATGTTCAATTGAGCCTCATACCACAAGTAAACTGTTCCTTTTGTATTTGAAGGGTCCTGCCCACCGTTTTTAAATTCACAGTACCCAAGTTCGTTTAAAACATTTGTTCCATAGAACTCGATTTTTTCCCATGAACCAACTGCGTCTAACGCACCTTTGAATGTAATCATCTCAGAAGGAGTACCAACTGCGTGAATACTATTTCCTGTATTCATCGTAACGCCAGCACCTTGTTCAAATTCAATAGTTGTACCTGGTGCAATAGTCCAATCTGTTTTAATCACAACTTCGGTGTTCCCTTGAATTCTATAAGGTACAGATAAGTTTTCCCAAGTTTGCGCTGTGTTCATGGCAGATTGTGAGGCATAAGCATAAACATAAACTGCGTCGTTTGTATTGCCTGTTAAATCACCTCCAGAAATATTTCCGCAGTAATCAACTGAAGCAACCATTGGGTACAAACAGTTATTGATTGTATTGTTTGTGAATTCAAAAACTCCGTCACCATAACTTGCATTGATACCGTAGTTTTCACAATTTGTAATAGTAGTATTATTTACATTCATTCTAGTCCCAGCATAAAGAATAATTCCACCTTGATCGCCATTACTATTGAATTGATCTCCACCAGCATATTCAATTTTGGCATATGAAATTTCATTTTTTGGATCGTCACAATCCACAAAAATTCCAGCCCATGCGCCTGCAAATTTATCTTCTCCTGTAAACAGAATTGGTTCCGAAGAAGTACCAACTGCATTAATCGATCCCGATGAATTTACTTTCAATCCCGCATCTGTTTTAAATGCAATTGCGACTCCTGGCTTAATTTCCAAATCGCATGATACTGTCATTTTACAATCGACAATATAATCGATTGCCAATCCTAAATCTACTAATTCATATGTTGTACCTGATTGGTTAAAGTCTGAGCACGAAAGTGTTATTGCCGACTGAGCAGGAGTTGTGGTATTATCAAATATACAACTACCATCATCTTTTTGAGCTTCAGAGTTGTAATTAGTTGCTTGTGGATCTGTACATCCTTTTTTCTTACACGCGACCATTGTTAATGTTGAAAGTCCGAGTAATATTGTCATTGCCTTTTTCATAATTCCCAATTTTAATTTGTTGGGACAAAGGTCTAGGAAATGTGCAGTTCAGAATATAGGGGATTCCCTAGAATTATCGACGAACCTCTATTATTCTTCGATTAAATTAAGTGCAATGGCTTTTTTTACAAGTCCTGTAATATTCTTTACATCTAATTTTACAAACAAATTGCTACGGTGTAATTCGACGGTTTTTTCAGAGATGCAAAGAATGTCGGCTATTTCTTTGATTGATTTTTCCTGCAGCGTGACTTGTAGAACTTCTTTCTCTCTTCTCGTAAGTGTAATTTCATCTACGGAATTCTCCTTAAGTCGATTTGATGCCAATTCACTGAAGTATTTTTCTCCATTTGTAACTTTAGAAATAGCGTTGGTTAATTCCTCGAGTGACTCAGATTTAATTACATAACCGTCTACTAAATTGCTCAGTTGCTTAATCGTCACGCTATCAGAGATACTCGATAATACAACAACCTTCAGTGAAGGATATTCACTCTTTATTTCCTTGAGAAAATCTTTGGCATTATCTGCTCCAAATTTTAGATCTTGAATTAGAACATCATATTTATTGGTCGCAAGCAATTCATAGAGTATAGATTTGTTTATTGCACCATCGACCTCAACTTGAGGGTATTTTTCCGTAAGAACCGATTGAAGTCCGTTAATGATAAGTTGATGGTCGTCCGCAATAATCACTTTCATACAATGAAGATAGTTATTTAAGGTTACTCAACAGGTTACTTAGACTATAAAAGCTGAAGAATAGCTTGAACTGAAAGCTACTTGGAATACAGAGTTCTAAATTTCATCAAATGACTTCGTAATTCCTTTGATCAAAGCAGATGAAAATCCATTGTGTTCCATTTCATTTAGTCCTGCAATTGTACAGCCTTTCGGAGTGGTAACTTTATCAATTTCATGCTCTGGATGAGAGTTGGTTTGATCTAATAATTTAGCTGCACCTAATACTGTTTGGTTGACAATTTCAGTAGCTGTTTGTGAATCAAATCCAATCTGAATTCCACCTTGAACCATAGCACGCATAAATCTTAATACGTAGGCAATTCCGCAAGCCCCGAGCACAGTCGCTGCCTCCATCAAGTTCTCTTGGATTCGGACTGTCCTACCTATTGCCTGAAATAGTTCTTCAGCTTGATTGATTTCTTCCTCATTCGCATCTCCAGATAAACATGTTAGCGACTCTTCTACTTCTGCAGCTGTGTTTGGCATTGCTCTCAAAATAGAGACATTATTACCAACCCAATCACGCATCTGTTGAGTGGAAATTCCACTGACTGTAGAAATTAACAATTGGCCGTCCAATTCATCCTTGATTTCTGTCAGAATGGATTCAGCATTATATGGTTTGACACAAAGAATTATAATATCTGCTTTTTTGGCTGCCTTTATATTGTCTGAATATACTTGAACACCTTGTTCAGTGAGGTGTTTTAATAATTCTACTTTTCTTCTTGTCACAATCAATTGAGAGGGTGCTAAAATGTTACTATTGACTAATCCATTTGCAATTGCACCTCCAAGATTCCCTCCACCAATAATACTGACTGTCTTCATGTAATTTGAAATTTACGCGAAGTTAGCCTTTTTAACTATTTATGTAATTGCGTCCTAGATAAATTAAGGGGGAAATAGGAGAATGAATGATCTTTATATTTGAAAGAAGGTCCAGAAGTCCGAGGTCTGAAATCTATTTACATTTTATAAATTAGCAAATTGTCATTATTGGAATTCTGCAAATTTGCTAATTCGCAATATTGCAAAATAACAAATCAGTGATAATCATTAATCCAGCATTTTCACCAACTAAATTATCAAGTCTATTCTTTGATTCCTAAAACTACTGTGCCAATTGCTATGAAATTAATTTATTAATAGTTAACTTATTACAGTTAGGGTGATCGATTGCTGCGCAAGTTGGTTCTTTCGGCTAACGCCTCAGGTCGAACAGGTTCTCATCCTATCCCTTAAACCAAAAATGTCCAGCAAAAACTGAACATTCTTTGTCGGGATGAGAAAGAGAAAACATCGTTTTCGAAGACCAAACGTCAGTGCCGGGAAATCCTCCATCCGGTAGACAAAAAAAGCCCAACTAAATTGGACTATCTAACACTGAACATTTTTTGTCGGGATGAGAAAGAGGAAACACTGTTTTCGAAGACCAAACGTCAGTGCCGGGAAATCCTCCATCCGGTAGACAAAAAAAGCCCAACAAAGTTGGGCCATTTTGTCGGGATGAGAGGATTCGAACCTCCGATCTCTCGCCCCCCAGACGAGCACTTTAACCGGACTAAGCTACATCCCGAAATACAAAAGTAAATTTAATAGAAACGATAAAATTATTTCTTTTCCCGAAGCGTTTTTTTGTAGTAAGTCATTAAACTCTCACTCATTTTTTCAACAGGGCGGTGGTATCTCGACTTTACTGAAGTCAACTTATGGTAGACTGCGAAATACGGAAAAGGCTCACGAATTTGGTTGAAGTTTCTGTCCATAATTATTAAAGCAGCCCGTGTGTTTTTCGTTCCACCGTAGTATTGAACTTGATTTGGATTGGGCTCTCGTGTGTCGGGCACATTGTCAGAGTAATAATACGTTGTGTCCTGCCTAATCTGACCGAATTCAGCAATCAAATAATTGTTCGTTTTCAGTTGGTATAAATTAACGACCTGAAGAGAATCATTGTAGAAGGTAACCGAGTCAAAATCTTGCTCAAGAATTTTTCTGGAATCTGAAAGCTGAAAAAAGTAAACATCGCCAAAATGATATTCCTCTCGGAAGGCTTCAACAATCTCTTCGTTGATTTTAGCCTGTTGCTTTTTGATGTTTTCTACTGCTTTAGTATTACCATACTTTTCGTAATAATCAATTTCACGTTGACGGAAATCCAATCGAACGAGAAGAATTCCACTTCCCAATTCAGTGATTGATTTTTGAGCAAATTCGGTACAGATTTCCTTGTCTTTTTGAAGGTTTTCAAGTGTCGCTCTTTCCTGACTAAAACTATGAATGGAGAGAATTAAAAATAAAATCGTGGTTAAGTTTTTCATGCGGCAAAGTTACTAATCTCCGCTAAAATCGAGAAGTTAAAAATTCGTTAACGGACAATAATTCGTACTTTTTGGTCTCGCTTTTGGTTTATACATCCTGAAATCATAAAAATTAGGCTTATGAAACAGGGAATACTAATAATCGGATTAATGTTAGGCGGATGTGTACTAACTGACAGTGGAGTGACGTTCAATCCTCCAAAACCAAATGTAGTAGTTTGCTTGAATGCTGTTTCAGACGATGAAGCCGAGCAAATGAAACAAAGTATCAAGAACGAATCGTTTGAGGACAGTCGACTGACGAAAGCGAAAAACTTGTCCAAAGACCGATGCTTTCAAGCACATCACGTGGTGACCATCATGGGAGCGTTCTCCTTCGAGGATAGCAAACTGGAAATCGCGAAGTTCTTGTACGGAAAAACAGAAAATCAACAAGACTACGAATTAGTAGTGGATGCACTAACATTCGAAAGTGATAAAGACGAACTGCGTGATTATATCATGTACTTCCAAAACTAAACCAGAGTTTTATCCATAAAAAAGCCCGGACCATAAATCCGGGCTTTTGAATAGTATTTTGAACAGATATTAAGCAGTTACCCCCAATACCTCAGCCATTTTTGCTCCGATTTGAGCTGGTGAATCTACTACGTGGATCCCACACTCACGCATAATGCGCTTCTTCGCTTCGGCAGTATCATCAGCTCCACCAACAATCGCTCCAGCGTGACCCATTGTACGTCCTTTTGGTGCAGTCTCTCCAGCGATAAATCCAACAACTGGCTTCTTAGAATTTTCTTTAATCCAACGAGCAGCATTTGCCTCAAGGTTACCACCGATCTCACCGATCATAACGATTCCCTCAGTCTCTGGATCGTTCATCAATAACTCAACTGCTTCTTTAGTTGTAGTTCCGATAATTGGATCTCCACCGATTCCGATCGCTGTTGTGATTCCTAATCCAGCTTTAGCAACTTGATCCGCCGCTTCGTATGTCAATGTTCCCGATTTAGAAACAATTCCGATTTTTCCTTTTTTGAAAACAAATCCTGGCATAATTCCAACCTTCGCCTCTCCAGCAGTGATAACACCTGGACAGTTAGGTCCGATCAATGTACAATCGTAACCAGAAATGTATTCTTTCGCTTTTACCATGTCGTTCACTGGAATTCCTTCCGTGATACAAATAACAACTTTGATTCCAGCGTTCGCCGCCTCCATAATCGCATCCGCAGCAAATGCTGGTGGAACGAAAATGATAGAAACATCAGCTCCTGTTTTTTCCACAGCGTCTGAAACAGTGTTGAATACTGGACGGTCCAAGTGCGTTTGTCCACCTTTTCCTGGAGTAACTCCTCCAACTACATTCGTTCCATACTCAATCATTTGTCCTGCGTGGAAAGTACCCTCACTTCCAGTAAATCCCTGAACAATAACTTTAGAATCTTTATTTACTAGTACGCTCATGTCTGCGGTTTTTCTCGTTTATTGATTACGCTCCCAAAAATAGTTGTTTGCTTTGTTTTTAACAATGAAAAAATCAGAAAGTTCACCATTAATTGAAATTCTTCACAAGAACACTGTTCGATTGTATTTTTTTGGGCGTTCCCTTGCAGGTCGGGCTTTTCGCGTTACACGGTAACTTGCTACTATCCCTAACGCAGAGGTTATGATCTGTTAGTCAGTTTATTGAGTGAAAATCATTAGTGCTTCATGTCCTTCATTTTCTTAGCAATGGTCTTCACTGCAAAGCGCGGACTGATGCGATAAAGTATATCAAGCATGCGAGCGTCTTTTCCGACTAAAACGCGGTATTTGTTCTTTTCAATGCCCCTGATCATGATGCTAGCGGCCTCATTGGCAGGTAAAGTTTTGTTCGCTGCTTCGCTAGAAGAACTTTCTGGTGCGTCCAATCCTGAGTTCGTCATTATATTGGTATTGATCGCTCCAGGGTGAATGACGGTCACACCTACGTTGGTATCCATTAATTCAGAAAAAAGTCCCTCTGTGAAGATTTTCACCGCCGCTTTGGATGCACTGTACAATGTTTGTCCGGGAAATGGAATAAATCCACCCATGCTCGATACATTCGCGATGTGTGCCTCTGGCCGTTTCAATAAATAGGGGAGGACCGCCTTCGTTAAGTGAACGGTTCCATAAAAGTTGATGTTCATCACCCGCTCTATTGTTGGATAATCCAAATTGGTAACGTTCACAAATGGCTGAATGATACCAGCATTGTTAATCAAACCATCAATGGTGCCATGCGCTGCTATTACGGCCTCCGGTAGCAAGTCGACTTTCTCGTTATCCGTAATGTTGACAATGTGTTGAGATACGGAGGATTCACCAGCGAGTTGAGCGGTTTCCTTCAATCCTACTTCGTTTATATCCACCGCGGCGACTTTCGCACCTTTTTGAACCAATTGTATGGTCAACTCACGACCCATACCGCTTCCGGCTCCTGTAACAATTATTACTTTTCCCTGAACTTTCATTTTTGTTGCGTTTATCTAAAGATAAAGGCTTTGGTTCGGAAAGGCAATACTGCATTTAAGGTATTATTCCTTGATAACCATGTTGCGATAATTACTGGTCGCTGTCTGTAATTCCACATAATATGTTCCTGCGGACAAGCTCGACAAATCAATGGTGCGTTCAAAAGGATTCTCTTCACTAAATTGTAGGGAAATTTTCTGTCCACTACTGTTGAAAAGTGCTATGTTCGTGATTACTTCATTTGCACCATATGTGATCACATCGGAAGTTGGATTCGGGTAAACAGTAATTGGTGTTTCCACCTGTTCTTCGATAGCAAGGAAATCACTTCCATCAACTTCAACAACCCAGCAATCAAAATCACCATAATTTCCAATTCCTTTGTTCCCACTTATTGGACTGTCGGAGTTGGAGGTAAGCAAATATTTACCAGATTGATTGAGCTGAAGGATTCCAGATGAATACTCATAACCAGATCCTCCAAAAGAAAAATCGGTAATTGGATCACCCGTGGTAGGGTTAATCACAACTCCCCACAAATCCTGAATACCGTACTTAGTTGCCGTTCGGTTACCAGAAATTGGAGATCTGGAGCTACCAGAAATTACAACGCGACCATTATTATCAATGACTCCAGAATTTAAACCAATAAACTCCACATTACTTCCACCAAATGAATTATCCCATAAAACATTCAAATTATGATCTAATTTGAGTACCCAATAATCTGGAATTCCTGGTGAGTGACAAATAGACGTTTTATTCCCGGAGATTCCAGAGCCACTGCTGGCAATCAAGAAAATTTCATTCGTATTTTGTTTGTATAACATTTGTACAGGATATTCATCTGCATCGCCCCAGAATCTTTTAGTGTTTTGTGTTAGTAGATTTTGATCGAGTTCAATGATTACAATATCTGTATCAAAATTTGGACTTAGAGGTGGAATGTCGCCATCGCCACCAATCAAACCAGTTATTTGAACAAAAATCCTGTTGTTGATGACATCTAAGTTTTGTAGGATATCATTACTCGTACTTCCGAGAATACGCTCTGAGATCACAGCTCCTGTATTATAGTCGATTATGGCCACCCAACTGTCAAGAAAACCATGATTGATTCCAGAAATGTCTCCTGATGAGCTTGAATTAGTCGCACATCCTAATACTATATTGCCATTAATTTCATCAAGATCGTTGTACGATTCGTTTGAATTCCCACCGTAAACACTCTGCCACAGAATAGTTCCTGCTGTATCCAATTTAATGATCCAAACATCTTTTCCACCTATTGAGTCAACTGTTTTATCTCCAGATATGGGTGAATTAGAGATACAAGAAATATAAAGTTCATTCCCAATGAAACGTCCAATTGTTTCTTCTTCAATACCACTTCCTCCTAGAGTTTTATCCCATAAAACATTATAATTGAGATCTGTTTTGACAATCCAACAATCATTATTTCCTCTCGATGGCTCTGTTTTTATTCCCGAAGTACCAGAAGCCGAAGTTCCAACGAAGTAGAGACTAGTTCCATTAGGATGAGGAATTGGTGTCATTAGTTCAAGTTGATCTCCGCCCAGCGTAAATTCAGCTGTTTTGTTGAAGTTTTGTGAGAGCAACAAGAGCGGACTTGCCAAAAAAAGGAGAAAAGTTGAAATCTTCATGATTAGGTCATTTACCCAGTGAAGATAACTAAACTTGATGAATCCATTAATTAAATGGAGAGCGAATGTTGATTTTTTGACTATTTCACGTCAACCACTTCCATTTCGAACACAAGAATGGAATTTTGTGGAATATCATCTAGTTTGTGATCGCCGTAGCCAATTTGTGGTGGCGCGACTAAAAATGCTTTTCCGCCTTTGCGCAATTGTAACATGATTTCTTTCCAAGCACCAATCAGTTCGTTGACCTTAAACTCTACTGGTTCTTCCAATTGCTCATCGAAAACAGTACCGTCGAGCAAAGTTCCCTTGTAGGTGAAACTCACCAAATCTTTGTACTGAATCAATTCACCTTCTCCCGGTTCGATAATGTTGTAATACAATCCACTTTCTGATCGATCGCAATCCATGTTTTCTTGCTTCAAATAGTCTTTAATTTGTTGATCAAATCCCTTTTTGTCGTCGTCGGAATAGGTTTTACATCCCACGAAAATCAATCCAACAAATAAATAGAGTAGCGCTCTCATAATTTCACGGGTTTTAATGTGTATCCTTTTTCTTCCAACAAGCGAATAACGCCTTTCGGTCCACCCAAATGTCCTGCTCCAACGGCAATAAATGTCGATTTTTCTGAAATCATTTCTTCAATCTGTGGAACCCAATTCAAATTGCGATTGTCTAATAAATTGGCTTCTTCCTCGGCAAAAACACCGCCCTCGCTGTGAATCATCGTGTAAAGACTGTCCAAATTTTGATCGAGGTAAACGGCTTGCATTTCTTTGAAGAGTTGACCGTCAGTTGTGTCGCGAACTGCCATCATCACCATTTCAGCTTGCTGTTCTTTGCTCAACGAATCAAACATCGACATCTGAAATTCTATCGTTTCAAGTCCTTTTGTTTCGATGGTTTCTTCTTTGGCAATCTGCATGATGTTCATGTCATACGACTCCGTTTTTCCCATCAATTCCATTTGCGTAGCGACTTGACTTACGGCGAATGGTTTCATTTTCGAAAATGCCATGCGAAAAGTCTGCTCGTTCATGCTCATTTTTTCTTGGGCCCAAACGAGAACTGAGTCGGTTTGTGCTGCATCAAAATAGTCGAAAAAACTTCCTTCTTTGAGCATCATCAGTTGCATAGCTTCCATTTGGTTGGGCATTTCACCTAGTTCCAATACAACTAATTCTGATTTTCGAACGATCTTGTCCAATTTCTTCGGAAAATAAAATGCTTCTTTTTCGATGAGGTGTATCGTTCCGAAGAGGTAACAGTTTTTCTCCACATTCGGACCGCTGATTTCCCAAAGCAATGTGCGTTCTTCCATCGGAAATGGACGCACAGAAGTTGACTGCCCAACTGCGAGTGTTGTGACAAAAACAAAAAGGACAAATAAAAATCTCATGGGATAAAATTAATCGTTTCTCGTCAATTGTGCGAGGTATTGCGATTCATCTTCGAACAAAATTTCCACGTGAAATCCACATTTCTGGGCGACTTCCGTCATTTTATTCTGATCGATATACAGCCAATCGAACCAAGGTGTTTCGTGTTGACCGTATTTCATTTGGAATTTGAAATTTCCATAGTACTCACTGCCTAAATCGACCCACATTCCGCCGTCTTCATCTTCGTACAAATAGTGAATATCCGTAGAGTCGAAAATGATCTTTCCGTTGGGAGAGAGCAATGATTTCGCGTGATTGAGTGTGTTTTCCAAATTAGAGAGCGATCCAGCAATGCCAATTCCATTCATGAGCATCAATAAGGTATCGTATGCTTGATTTTTGAGCTGAAAAAAGTCGGCAACTTCGGCATCTAATCCTTGTGATTGCATGTAACCAACTGCACCTGGACTGATATCAATCGCCTTGATAGAATTTCCGTTTTCTTTCAAATATTTGGCGTGAATACCAGCTCCCGCACCGACATCGAGAATTGAACCAGAACAATTTTGCAAAGCCATCTGCTCCATTTCAGGCATTTCATCAAAAGATCGAAACAAATAATCGACTGGAATCATATCATCATCGCATAAATCCGAAGCAACAATAATATCTTCTGCTTTTCCATTCGTTGAAAAATCGAGAATGGCCTGTCCGAGTGGATCGTTCGAGAGAATCATCTAGTATTCGAAATCGTCGTAACCGTCTTCAAAATCACCAAAACCGAATTCGTCTTCATCTTCATCGATGTCAGATTCAGTTTCAAAAGTTAAATCTTCATCCGCCGACTTAGAAGTTTCAGATGGTGCATTTCCAACACTTAAAACAACTTTTGGTCGCTCTGGCGTTTCTTCCTGGAATCCAATTAACTCGATCAAGAAAATCCACATGCGCATGAAATCGTGCACCAAAATCATCTTCTGATCTGGCTCGGTGATGTATTTCTGAATGGTAGATGTACTCATCACTGCTGGCTGAATAGCGTCTGGATCTTCACCAAACGACATATCAAACAAGCTAATTTCAAATCCTTTATCCCAGTTGTCATTCGACATGTAAAAAGATGCCATTTGATCTTCTGAGAATTGGTATGCATTCAAAATCTCCTTGTAAAACGTTTCAAAATTCTCCCCGTCAGAAATTAAGATATCTCTGAAAACTTCGTTTTTATCTTTAGAATCGAGAAGTACTCTGAATTTAAGTCCTGCCATTGATAAGTAAATTGGAATGTAAAAGTATCTAAAATTTCAGTTATGAAACGGCTTCGAGTCCCATTTCTTTTCCGAGTTCAAGCATAAATGCCATTGCTTGAGCTTCATCGTTTTCGATTTCACCTTCAAGAATGGCTTCTTTGATTTTGTTTTTAATCTGTCCGACCTCGAAACATGGTTTCAAACCAAACGTCTTCATAATTGTTTCGCCACTCACAGGTGGTTGGAAATTTCTGATGCGGTCTTTTTCCTCGACGGCCAACAGTTTTTCCTTCACAATGCGGAAATTGTTCTTGTATTTTCGAACCTTGAATTCGTTTTTCGAAGTAATATCGGCGTTGCAAAGCGTCATTAAATCGTCAATGTCATCCCCAGCTTCAAATAAGAGTCGACGTACCGCTGAATCAGTCACAAATCCTTTAACCAAAGCAATTGGACGGAGGTGAAGTCGAACTAATTTTTGCACGTACTTCATCTTAGCATCGAGTGGCAACTTCAGTCGTTTGAAGATTTTGGGTACCATGCGAGCTCCCAAGTCTTCATGACCGTGGAAAGTCCATCCAACGCGTTCGTCAAATCGTTTTGTCGGTGGTTTCGCAATATCGTGCATGATGGCTGCCCATCTCAACCACAAATCGTCCGTGTTTTCTGAAATATTGTCGAGCACTTCCAGCGTGTGATAGAAATTGTCTTTGTGCGACTTTCCTTTTCTTGTCTCCACACCATAAAGTGCTACCATCTCTGGAAAGAACTCATGCAACAACTTCGTTGAGTACAATAATTTGAATCCGCGAGAAGGTTTTTTGCTCAGAATGATTTTGTTCAATTCATCCATGATCCGTTCCTTCGAAATGATTTTCAAACGATCAGCATTTCTTGCAATCGACTCTAAACTTTTACGCTCAATTTTGAAGTTCAATTGTGTGGCAAAACGAATCGCACGCATCATACGCAATGGATCATCACTGTAAGTTGTATCCGGATCGAGAGGTGTTTTGATCAACTGATTCTCCAAATCAACTAGTCCACCAAACGGATCGATCAAATTACCAAAAGTCTCCGCTCTTAAGTCCAAAGCTAGGGCATTGATCGTAAAATCTCTTCGGTTTTGATCGTCGGCTAAAGTGCCATCTTCGACAATTGGTTTTCTGGAATCTCTTCGGTACGATTCTTTGCGAGCACCGACGAACTCAACTTCTAAATCTTTGTACTTGAACTGAGCTGTTCCAAAATTCTCGAAAACAGATACTTTTTTGACACGTAGTTTTTCAGCACATTTTTTCGCGAGATCTAATCCATTTCCGACTACAACAATGTCGATGTCTTTCGAAGGTCGATCTAAAATGAGGTCTCGAACAAATCCACCAATAACGTATGCTTCAAGTCCCATTTCTGTGACAATCTGCGAAGCGACTTTAAAAACCGGATGTTTGAGATATGAGCTGTAATTTGTGTCCATTGCGGATGCAAAGATAAGCTATTCGAAAGAAATTCGCGGTTTCTTGATTAAATCCAAAGGGAATCAATAATTTAGTTGATATGAAGAATGCGTTGAGTTATCTTTTTGTGCCGATTTTGTGGGTTTTAGCTGGATGTAGCACCTTTCGAACGGTGAATAAATTCATCGATAAGAAGTTCGAAAAAGCAGGATTGGAACTCAAGCAAATTGAAACCGATAATTTTCACATTCAGTATTGGGATAATTCAGAAGACGATCGGCCCGTTTTTTTAGTCTTACATGGTTTCGGTGCGACAGCTAAGTATCAATGGTTTAAGCAACTTGAAGTGCTGGAAAAAGAGTATCGTGTGGTTATTCCAAATTTGATGTATTTCGGGGAATCTAGACCGAAGCAAGATCGTTACGGACTCAATGATCAATTGGATCTCGTTCAAGAATTGTTGACTGAGCTAAAAATTTCGAAGTTTACATTGATGGGAGCGTCCTACGGTGGACTTCTTTCTATGGAGTTGACGCATAAATATCCTTCGCAAGTCGAAAAACTAATTATAGTTGATGCGCCGATAAAATATATGTACGATTCAGATAATGAGCGTGTTTGTACATATTTTGGTGAAGAAAAACCAGAAGATTTGTTCGTGCCGACTGAGCCTGTTGGAATGCGAAAATTGCTTCATTTAACGAGAGGGAAGAAGACCTTTGTGCCGAAGTTTATTTTGGAGGATTTTCATCATGATTTCTATTCTGGAGATTCACGTCAGGGTAAAGTTGAATTGATGAAAAACCTGATTGCAAGTCAGAAAGAGTTGGAAAGTCGTGAATATTCGGTTTCAATTCCAGTTTTACTTGTTTGGGGAGAAACGGATATCATTATTCCACCAGACCGAGGTGAATTATTGAAGAATCATCTTGGAGAGACAAGTGAATTGCACATTTTAAAGAATGGCGGTCACATGCCGAATTTGAATAAGTCAAGAAAATTTAATCGTTTACTGGAAGACTTTTTAGTTACTTCCGAATGACTTTTACAGTACCGTCGAGATCGATTTTAATAATCTGAGATGGTTTCGTACACACTTCTTTCAATCGTTCTTCGACAATAATATCCACACCCGATTTAATTTCAGGGTGAATTTCATCGAATTTAGTTGGAATTGGTTCACCAGAAAGGTTTGCCGAAGTACTCACAATTGGTTTACGCGATTGTTGAATGAGTTTGCGACAAATTGGATCGTTTGTCAATCGAATTCCCACTGAACCATCTTCTGCTAGAACCGAAGGAGCTAATCCTTTTGCGCCTGGATAAATAATCGTTAGTGGTTTCGTTGCCAAATCGATCAGGTCGTAACACACTTCGTGAAATTCAGGAATGTAGCGTTCCAACATAGGAAAACTGTCCACTAAAACAATAAAACTCTTGTTTTCAGGTCGACGTTTGATATCAATAATTCGTTGACAAGCTTCTTCGTTGGTCGCATCACAACCCAATCCCCAAATCGTATCCGTTGGATAAAGAATCGTTTTTCCTTCTTTGATTGCGTTAATTCCGTCGTAAACTGTACTCATATTATTTATCTAGTAAATCTGGACGTCGTTGTTTCGTTCTTTCCAAAGCTTTTTCTTCGCGCCATGCTTCAATCTTACCAAAATCCCCTGAAAGCAAAACTTCTGGAACTTTCCAGCCG
Source organism: Henriciella pelagia (assembly GCA_964219255.1). Classification (GTDB taxonomy): domain Bacteria; phylum Bacteroidota; class Bacteroidia; order Flavobacteriales_D; family Crocinitomicaceae; genus UBA4466. The sequence goes on along the minus strand of CAXPPC010000001.1, from coordinate 59,510 downwards.
TTGTATTCTTCTGGACGCGTGTAAACAGGAGGTGAAAGTAAATTGTCTTGAAAACTATCTGTTAGTGCCGAAGTTTCATCGTTAAGAACACCAGGGATTAGGCGAACTACACTATCCACGAGGACACATGCGCCTAGTTCACCACCAGATAAAACATACGATCCAATTGAAACTTCCTTGGTAATGTAATGCTCACGAATGCGTTCATCAACACCTTTATAGTGTCCACACAAAATCATGAGGTTTCCTTTTAAACTGAGTTCGTTACACGTATCTTGCTCGAGCACTTCACCATCAGGCGTCATGTAAATAATCTCGTCGTACGATCGCTCTGCTTTCAATTTCTCGATCAACGTAGCAATCGGTTCAATCAACATCACCATTCCGGCTCCACCACCATATTGGTAATCGTCCACATTCTTATGCTTTGAAGTCGCATAATCGCGAATATTGTGGATGTGCAATTCGAGGTGACCTTTCTCCTGAGCTCTTTTCATGATCGAATCTGATAACGGTCCGACCAATAAATCCGGTAGTATGGTTAAAATATCTATCCGCATCGTTATTCGAAAAAGCTATTTGAAGACGATCTTTCGATACACTGCTGCAACGAAAATACTGTTGATTGTCGTCAAAATCAGCATTCCCAAAAGGGATAAAGTCATTGTAGAACCAGGACTCAACGAAGCATTGATATTATCCTTGATGCTTTCCTCAATCTGATCTCTTGTCATCACTTCGAAATCTTCATTGGAAGCTTTCAAGGCTTTAAATCGTTCTGGATCATCGAGTTCTTTTTCTAAAGCAACATGGTGTTCAGAGATCTGGTGTTGAATGAATTCCTTATCGATATTTGCGTAATAGAAATACAAGAAAATACTAACGATAATCGTGTACGGAACACCAGCTGACATTCCATTTTTGATATCGCGAAGCATGTTACTGTCTTCTGTATCTCTTCTCTTTTGTAAGAAAAGTCCGATCGAAATTGCCGACAATAAGAACAAGATATTCGTTAACACTGCAGGTTTCAATTCGAAACGATATTCACCTTGAAGCGTAAGGAATAACACCATTTTAAGTGCGATCCAAAGTAGCGCGAAGATGATACCGATTTTAACTGTAATTCTCATATTATCCGTTCATTGTTACGAGGAATTCCTCGTTTGACATTGTATTCGCCATGCGTTCTTTCAAGAATTCCATTGCCTCAACTGGATTCATGTCCGCGATAAACTTGCGAAGCAACCAAACACGTTGAAGTACATCTTTATCCATAAGAAGGTCTTCACGACGCGTACCTGAACTTGTGATATCGATAGCTGGGTAAATTCTTCTGTTCGAAATCTTACGATCCAATTGAAGTTCCATGTTACCCGTTCCTTTGAATTCCTCGAAGATAACTTCGTCCATTTTCGAACCAGTTTCTGTAAGTGCTGTAGCGAGAATAGAAAGAGAACCTCCATTTTCGATTTTACGAGCAGAACCGAAGAAACGTTTTGGCTTGTGAAGTGCGTTGGCATCTACCCCTCCAGAAAGAACTTTTCCAGATGCTGGTGAAACCGTGTTGTATGCACGTGCAAGACGTGTGATAGAGTCGAGTAAGATACACACATCGTGTCCACACTCAACCATTCTTTTTGCTTTTTCAAGAACGATATTCGCAACTTTTACGTGACGATCCGCTGGCTCATCAAATGTCGAAGCAATTACTTCAGCATTTACCGAACGTGCCATATCCGTTACCTCTTCAGGACGTTCATCGATCAATAATACGATCAAATAAGTCTCCGGGTGATTGGCGGCAATTGCATTCGCCACGTCCTTCAATAACATCGTTTTACCCGTTTTCGGCTGCGCTACGATCATTCCACGCTGTCCCTTACCTATAGGAGCAAACAAGTCCATGATGCGCGTAGACATCGTTTCTTGCTTATGTCCAGTCAATTTGAACTTCTCATCTGGGAAAAGTGGCGTCAAATATTGGAAAGGCACACGATCACGGATGTAAGAAGGATCACGCCCGTTGATTGACTCAACCTTCACTAATGGGAAGAATTTTTCTCCTTCGCGAGGTGGACGAATCGTTCCAGTTACTGTATCTCCCGTTTTAAGTCCAAATAATTTAACTTGACTTTGAGAAACGTAAATATCATCTGGAGAAGGAAGGTAATTGTAATCCGAAGATCTCAAGAAACCATATCCATCCTGAATTACTTCTAGTACACCTTCTGCAGCAACAATTCCAACTAAACTATACTTTTCCTCATCTTCTTTTGAAGTGCGATTGTCGTTGTTCTGGTTGTTATTGTTGTTGCGATTATTTTTTCCGTTACGGTTGTTGTTACGGTTATTATCGTTGTTGCGATTGTTGTTATCGTTATTGCGATTGTTTTTTTGACGAGGCTCACGTTTTTCATTATTCGCTTTTGGAGCATTCTCGTTATTTTCCTCTTTCGCAGATTTATCATTTGATTTTGATTCACTGTGATCTTTGTTTTCAGACTTGTCGTCTTTTTTTCCTTCGAACAGATTTGTTTGTTCATTAGAATCTTCAACAACTACTCTTTTTCGAGTTCTTTTTCTTTTTGGAGTATCGCCATCACCTGACTCTTCAGAAGAATCATTTTCGGATGAACTGTTCTCAGATCCAGCTATTTTAGCGACTAAATCAGCTTTTTTCAATTTATCAACTCCGGGAATACCAATAGCCTTAGCTAGGTCTTTTAATTCAGCGAGCTTTTTGCTCTGCAATTCTTTAATATCCATTAATATGTGTAAGTATATTCTTTATCGAGAAAATTCTTAGGAAAAGTAGTGCTGCGCGAATCGCAGTTCGATGGAACAATATTACAAATAAAAATTATTTCAGGGCATAAGATTGATTATTTTATTTCCACTTCGTCTGTTGAAAACTGGTTTGAGGACTTTTTACTTATCTTCACGGCATGAGAAATTTGGCACTGCATTGGAAGATATTAATCGCAATGATTCTTGGAATTGGTTGGGCGATGTTGTCTGGAAAATTCGAATTAAATGATTTTACCAAAGACTGGATTGATCCTTTTGGTGTGATTTTCATTAACTGTTTGAAGTTTATCGCGGTTCCTTTGGTTTTGTTCTCAATCATTACTGGAGTTGCGGGGATGGGAGATCCGACTAAGTTAGGCCGAATTGGAGGTAAAACTTTGGGACTTTATTTAGTGACTACCGTTTTTTCAATTAGTGTAGGTCTTTTAGTCGTGAACTTGGTTAAACCAGGTGTTCAGTCGAATGAAGATTTACGAATTAGTAATCGCTTGCAATATGAATTGTGGGCAGATGAAGCAGGTGAGAAGATAAAAGATGGGCGAAGTGTTATGTCAACAGCGACTCCTGAACAAATAGCAGATGCAAAGGAAAAATTAGAGGCGTCGAAGGACACTGAAGAGTATAAAGCTGCAGCAGAAAAAAGAGCAAATGTTTCAAAGAAAACAGGTCCGCTTCAACCATTAATTGATATTGTCCCATCCAATTTAGTTCTTTCACTTTCTGATGGGAAATTGATGCTACAAGTGATATTCTTTGCATTGTTTTTCGGGATTTCTTTGGCACTGCTTCCGAAGGAAAAGACAGATACGGTTCGACTTTTCTTCGAAGGAATGAATGATATTTTCGTAAAAATGGTGCACATCGTAATGCGAGCGGCTCCATTTTTTGTTTTCTGTTTGATGGCTGGTGTGCTAGCAAAGTCGGCAGATTCTACTGAGCAGTTGATTGATATTTTTATTCGATTAGCGAGTTATTCAGTGGTTGTGGTAATCGGACTGGCCTTCATGTTATTTGGTTTTTATCCATTATTCCTTCGTCTCTTCGGAGTGAAGATTGGCTATAGAAAATTCTTCCAAGGAATGAGTCCAGCGCAATTCTTAGCATTTTCGACTAGCTCAAGTGCTGCAACGTTACCTGTTACAATTGAGTGTGTGAATGAGAATTTAAAAGTTCCTGAGGAGTCAACTGACTTCGTTTTGCCGATTGGAGCAACGGTTAACATGGACGGTACTTCGCTTTATCAAGCGGTAGCGGTAATTTTCCTCGCACAATATTTCGATGTTGATTTGGATATTTACCAGCAATTGGGAATTGTGGTCACGGCAACACTTACTTCAATTGGTGCTGCTGCTGTTCCTAGTGCAGGGTTAATTATGTTGATGGTTGTTTTGGAATCGGTTGGGTTGAACCCAATGTGGGTAGCATTCATTATGCCTGTTGACAGAATTCTAGACATGTGTAGAACGGTGATCAATGTAACAAGCGATGCGACGGTTTCAGCGATTATTGCGAAGTCGGAAAAAATGATGGACTAACAGCGATCAATTAAAACGGCATTATAGTAGTTTGAGTCTGTTGAAACGTCTTCTGTGACCCAGTTTGGTAATTCGAATGTTTCTTTTTCGGATTCAACTTCTAATTCGGCTAAAATTAATCCATCTAATTTTTCTTCAAAAACATCGACCTCCCATGTTTTTCCTTGGAAATTAATTTCGTAGCGTTGTTTTCGTATCGATTTTGATGTGAACTCTTTGAGAATGCTTTCGGCTTCTTGAACGGGGATTTCGTATTCAAATTCAGTCCGCGAAATTCCGTTGGATTTTCCTTTTAAAGTCAAGAATCCCTTGTCGCCTTTGATGCGCACTCTTACCACAACATCCTCTGATTTAGAAATAAATCCTTGAACAATTAAAGTAGGTTTTGGTTTGTCAATTGCATCCCATTTTTCTTTGTCAACGAGGTATTTGTATTCAATTTCTTTCATCCTACTGCTCCAACAAATTTGTACTTGTTTTTCACTTTGACCAATTGAATATTCATGAAGAAATCATGCGATTCATCTCGAATTCTGAATACATATTCCCAAGTTTCATTATTTATTTGCTCAACTTCGGCTACTTCAATTTTAATAATGGCATCTAAGTGTGAGTTCACGTAGGAATTGTCGGATAAATCAGGGCCGGAATATAATTCATCAATCAACTGTTTTCTATTGCCTTTCAGAAAATCTAATTGCTCCCCACGATAATTTTTCTCCAATAATTTGAAGATTCCTTTCTCGTTGTGATTTATCGTATACTCTTTGAATTTTCTAATTGTTTTATGCTGTTTCGGACTAATTTCCTGCGCTGATATGCTTAGCGATATAAAAACTCCAATAAATAATAGAATGCTGCGTTTCATAACTCGAATATAAGAAAAGGAATGTTGTAAATCGCGACAATGTTTATCTTCGTCCAAATGCAATTAGTCTCTCGCTCTAATATCGATATTGAAAAATGGAATCACTTGGTGGATAATACTCCAGGTGCAGCTTTTTTCTCATATTCTTGGTATTTAGATGAGATTGCGGAGAATTGGTGTGTTTTTGTGGATGATGTTTATTCAAAAGGGATTGCAATTCCATTTACAGTTCGATTAGGAGTGAAGATGGCGTACACTCCCATTTTTGTGAGTTATGTAGAGTGGCTGGGAGATTCAAAATGCGATCAAAATGAATTATTGAATACACTTCGAGAAGAGTTTAAAGGATTCGATTTAGCTTTCAAAACTCAACTTCTCAATATTCCCAGTGAAGATTTTTCTAGTCAGTATATTTTTCCAAATGATGATAGCAAACTTGGATCTCAGGCGAAGCGAATGCTAAAAAAAGCAACGAAGGCTGGGTATAAAACCAATGTTACAGATCAGTTTGAAAAGGTTTTTGGTTTAATTGAGTCGGAATTGAAAGGTAAGTTTACAGGGATGACGGATGAGAGTTTAAGTCGACTTGAGAGTGCCATAGTTTCTGCAAGGAGAGTTGGTGTTTTGAAAGTTTTTGAAGTCATCTCCGATGAAAAGGTTGTTGGTGGTGTTATTTGTCTCGAAAAAGAAGATCAGTTGTATTATTTGAAAGGTGCGGCGGACTCAATTTCGAAGAAAAATGGAGCTATGTACTTTGCAATCAATGCTTCTATTGAATATGCCAAGTGGAAAAAAATACCATTCGATTTTGGTGGTTCGAGAGTTGAAGGAGTGCGAAAATTCAATGAAAATTTAGGAGGCCAAAATAATGACTATTTCTTTTACAGTGAAGACAACTCACCTCTATGGTTTCGACTGTTGAAAAGATTGAAGAAACTCACCTCCAAGAACTGATTTTTCAAAAGTCATTTTAACTACATTTGTTTATGCGATTTTTGCGAGAAAGCACACCACGATGGGTAATTATGATAGCGGACATTCTATTGTCGTTCGTTGCATTGTTTTTTGCCTACATGATTCGCTTCGACCTGAAAGCTGATCCGCAAGTCATTCAAGAAGAGTGGGGGATTTTATCGAAGTCGATTGGGTTTTATGTGCTGATTAAATTCATCGTATTTTATTTGTTCGGAATTCACAAAGGTCTTGTACGTCACACTTCAACTGCAGATTTAAGACGGATTTTTCTAGCGGTATCGACGAGTACAGTCGTTATTGCACTGGCAGGATTGATACGTTATCATATTTTTGATGGATACTACCTCATTCCAACTTCAGTATTGCTGATTGAAATGCTGGCATCTTTCGTTTTATTGCTGGGTTCTCGATTTGTGATTAAACTGTTGTATTTAGAGTCGATTAAAACCAAAGATCCAGATGATAGAGTATTGATTTATGGAGCAGGGATTTCTGGGTTGATTACGAAAAGAACCATCGAAAAAGATATCCAAACAAATGTGAAAATCATCGGATTTATTGATGATAACAAACGTATGGCAGGGAATCGATTAGAGGGAATTCCAATATTTCATACCGATCGATTAGAGAAGCTCATTAACGATGAAGGTGTTACTCGTTTGATTATAGCGATTCAAAAGCCAGACGCAGAAAATAAAAATAGAGTAGTAGATACTTGTTTAGAGCACAATGTTGACGTGCAAAAAGTTCCTAGTACAAAGAGTTGGATCAATGGTGAATTCTCTACGAAGCAAATTGCGAAAATCAAAATCAATGATCTTCTCGGTAGAAAACCAATAAAACTCGATGAAGAGAAATTGAAAATAGAATTAAACAATCAAGTAATTCTAGTTACAGGTGCTGCTGGTTCAATTGGTAGTGGAATCGTTCGACAACTAGCGAATTTTCAACCCAAAAAGATTGTTTTACTCGATCAAGCAGAATCACCTATTTACGATTTTCAGAATGAGTTGATTTCAGATTTTAAAGGTGTCCCATTTGAAGTTATTGTCGGTGACATTCGCAGTTACGAGCGAATGAGGAATCTATTTGAGACTTTCCGACCTAGATTTGTCTTTCATGCTGCAGCATACAAACATGTTCCTTTAATGGAGGACAATCCTTCTGAGGCTGTTTTGACAAATGTGAAAGGAACGAAAAATCTAGTTGATCTTGCTGTGGAATTTGGAGTTTACAAGTTTGTAATGATTTCAACTGATAAAGCAGTGAATCCAACCAATGTAATGGGAGCTTCCAAGCGAATCGCGGAAATCTATGCACAGCATGCAAATGGGGAAAGTGAAACGAAGTTCATTACAACTCGATTTGGTAATGTGCTCGGTTCGAATGGATCGGTAATTCCGTTATTTCAGCGACAAATTGAGCAGGGTGGACCGATAACCGTTACTGATGAGAGAGTTACACGGTTTTTTATGACGATTCCAGAAGCTTGTCAACTCGTTTTGGAAGCTGGCGCGATGGGAGATGGAGGTGAGATCTTCGTTTTCGATATGGGGGAATCTGTTAAAATCATTGATCTTGCCAAGAAAATGATTAAGTTAAGTGGACTAGAACTTGGAAAAGATATAGAAATAAAAATAACGGGATTAAGACCTGGTGAAAAGTTGTACGAAGAGTTGTTAGCGAAAGAAGAGAATACACTTCCGACGCATCATCCACAAATTCTCAAGGCAAAAATGCGCGAAGAAGAGTCTGTGAAGTTGGAAAAAATTGCCGACTTAATTCAACTCTTTGAGTCTCAAGACAACGAAAAAATTGTTGGAATGATGAAAGCAATCGTTCCAGAATTCATTAGTAATAATTCCGACTTCGAAAAATTAGATAAATGATAGAGCCAGCAGCAATTCAGGTGAGATTTGCAGATTTAGATGTAATGGGACATGTAAATAATAGTGTTTACTTGAGCTATTTTGAAATGGCGCGTGTCCATTACTTTGGTAAGTTGTTGGGGTACAACTGGGACTGGACAAAAGATGGTGTTTTGTTAGTCAAAAATGAAGTGGAGTATATTAAACCGATTTTAATTAATGATCGACCTTTGGTTCACGTAACTACAGATAATATCGGAACAAAAAGCTTCACATTGAGTTATAAAGTAATGGTGGGTAATCAATTACATACCACTGGGAAATCTACATTAGTTTGTTTTGACGGAACTAAAAATCAAACCGTTGAAGTACCTGCTCAAATGAAATCTGCTCTAGAGCAAATGAAATAGGAACGATAATTGCTTCGTTCTCAATAAAAGAAAAGTATGAAACAGATTCTCTTAATTTCTTTCTTAATCTCTTCGCTTTTTGGGTATTCGCAGATTCCAGAAGTCAAAGAAAAAAAGAAGTGTTACGAAAAATATGATGCCAATGGTAATGTAATTCCCCCCAATCAACGCAGGTATGCTGAGTGGGAATGTGGTAAACTTGCTGGTGTTGTGGATTGTAACGATAAATTGAGTTTTGACGAAGCAACAGGAATCATGTACTCAGGTAATTATGGCAAGCCGTTTACCGGTACTTGTGAAACTTGTCACATGAATGGTACAATTCATCACCGGGTATCATTTGTAGATGGAAAAGAGAATGGAGTTGATACGACTTATTACGCTTCAGGCTGTCCACAAGTAGTACGAAGCCATATCCAAGGTGTAGAGAACGGACAGTGGATCTATTACTACGATTCTACTAATTACATGGCATGGGAAATGAACTATATGCTGGGTAAGAAACACGGAAAACACATATTTTTTGAGTCAGATGGTGACACAATTCGATGGGAAAATTATAGCAACGATCAACTAGATGGGATTAAGCGTACCTACTATGATGATTCCAAACTTAAAAATGAGATTTCGTACAAACAAGGACAGTTTGATGGTCATTTTAAAGTGTACAACAAAGATGGTGTGATTATACAGGATGTCATTTATTCTGAAGGCAAGAAAAATGAGGAGGCGAAATATTACTATGATGACGGAACTTTGCTGCGCACGGAGCATTGGGATATGGGAGTGAAGAATGGTGAATTCAAAACTTTCTACTATCAAGGTCACGTTCAGAAATCTGAGAACTACAAGAAAGGTGAGAAAATTGGATGGTTCATTGACTACTACCCAGACTCTAAAGTGAAGAAGAAAATCCTGTACGACAAAAAAGGTGAGCGCATCGAAGAGCATAGATATGACGAACATGGAAGAGAAACATATGCTTTCGGTACGCCAGATGATCAAGGTGCAGAAGACGATGAGATGCCAACTTCTGACAAGAAGAAAAAGAAAAAGAAGAAGAAGAAAAAGGAGGAATAACTAAATATATCCTTTCATATCATAAACGATATAGCCCACAGTTTCTTTCATTAGTTTGTGCCATTGGACAAAATTATCCACGTTTGGAATGAAATATTGATCCCAATGAAAATTTCCTGTTCTATTGGAGTATAAGTCGGTAGAAAAAGTTGAACATTCTAGATTTTGACGTTCAAAACAAGCTCGAGCTCTTCGCATGTGTATTCCAGATGTGATCAGTAAATAGGATTTGATTTCTGGATAGTCATTTTTTAGAATCTTGGCTGTCTCCAAAGCATTTTCATAGGTGTTTTTTGAAACTTCTTCCGTGATTATGTCTTCCTCTGGAATTCCCCATTTGATTAAAATCGCTTTTACTTGTTTTGCTTCATGAAGTCCTCTGTCCGTAACATGCCCAGAATCGCCGGAAATTAGTAGTTTTTTTACTTTACCTGTATGATAAAGTGTTAGAGCTTGCATAAGTCGATCACCTTGTCTCCTAAAACTAATTTCGTCTAAATCACCATTATATTCAGCCATTCCCCCAAGTACAATCCCAACATCATGGCTTTTAACTGTCGCTATTTTCTTTCCAGGAATTTCCCACATGCCACAAAAAGTTGAAAAGATAACCGAGTTGCTGAAGAATACAAAAATTCCAATTGAGATCCACTTCATTCGTTTTTTCCAATTCTCATTTCTCATGAAGAAGAAAAGGCCAGTTGAGACAACCAACCAAAAAAATGGAGAAAGAATAAATAGTAGAGCTTTAGATAAAATGAAAAACATATAACAAATTTAAACGAATTCAAATTGGGAGGTTTTAATGATCATCTTATTTTTGTACAAAATTTAAAAAAGATTTATATGCCAAGCACTAACGAAGTAGCCAACGAATTAATTTTTGGGTACACAACAAAGGAGATTACAGATGTAGTTGTTGGAATAGGAACTAAACTTGTAGTTGCAGCTGCAATTCTCATTATTGGAATGTGGATTACAAAACGATTGGTTAAAAGAATCAACAAGGTCCTCACCAAACGTGAAATGGATCCAAGTTTGAAAACTTTCCTAACAAGCTTGACTTCAGTTGGTTTAAAAGCGTTGATCGTTATCAGTGCAATTGGTCAATTGGGAATTGAAATGACATCTTTCGTTGCGATTCTTGGTGCGGCTGGTTTGGCTGTTGGTATGGCTTTCAGCGGAACACTTTCAAATTTTGCAGGAGGAGTGATGTTATTGGTCTTTAAGCCATTTAAAGTGGGGGATTTCGTTCAAGTGCAAGGTGAAACAGGTACTGTGTCTGAGATTCTAATTTTTAATACGATCTTAAAAACGACTGATAATAAGGTAATCATACTTGCCAATGGTGCTGTGGCAAATGGTACCATTACTAATTTCACGAAGGCGGATAAACGAAGAGTAGATTGGTCGTTTGGAATTGCATATGGTGATGACCTGAAGACAGCCAAAGAACTATTAGCGAAGTTTATTAACGAAGATGAGCGTATTTTGAAAGATCCTGAATCATTTATTGGATTGGGGGAGCTAGCTGACTCTTCTGTTAATATTACGGTAAGAGCTTGGGTGAAAACAGATGATTACTGGGGTGTTTTCTTCGATATGAATGAGCGAGTGTACAACGAGTTCGAAGCAGCTGGATTAAGTATTCCTTTCCCACAAGTTGATGTTCACTTGCAGAAAGAAGCTTAATGAACGAATTAAAAAATCATCCGATAATACAAATGTACATTGCCAACAACCACTTTGGTGAGTTGTTGGGAATGGACTTTTCATTAACTACACCAGGTGCTATCGACTACAGAATGAAGGTTGAGCAGAGACACCTCGCCACGCCAATTGCGGCTCACGGTGGATCGGTGTGCTCATTAATGGATGCTACAATGGGAGTTTGTGCACTTTCAGAGGTGATTCAGAATAATAAAGTTGTTTCCACGATTGAAATGAAAATAAGTTTTGTTGCACCAGCTTTGGAAGGAGATGAATTAATTGGAACAGCTCAAATAGTTAAAAGCGGTCAACGTTTAATATTTGTTGAGGGTACTATCCGAAATCAAGATGACAAACTAATAGCCACGGCTTCTGGAACTTTTAATGCTTATCCAATTGCGAAAGCTGGATTCCAAATTTAATTGAAACTAGTATTGAACTAAAAACTATCTTTGTAAGGTGATATTATTCCTTAATGATATTGGTACTTGGGAGGTGTTATTAATCCTCGTTTTCATCTTGATTTTCTTCGGGTCGAAAAGTATTCCTGGTTTGGCAAGAACGATGGGGAGAACAATTCGGCAGATCAAAGACGCTTCCAATGATTTACAGAGTGAAATTCGTAAATCTGGTGAGGAAATGAAGAAAGACCTAAACCTCAAAGGAATTATCGAAGATACGGCGAATGATATCCGAAGACCATTGGATCAACATGCTCAGGATATAGAAAGTGCGTTGAAATATCAACCTAAAACTTCTATTCCCAAAATGTCTCAGAAAGAAATCCAGCAAGCCAAAGAATCCGAAGAAGCAAAGAAAATTGCTGAAAAGTCTTCTGACACAAAAGATACGTCTTCAACAACCGAAGATTCAAGTGAGGAGGCATAGTTCTCTATCTAAAGAAAAATATTTTTATATCTCATTGGTTTTTAGTAAATTACACTAAACCAATACTTCTATTTTATGTACTATCGAAACAATGAGATCACGTTGTTGTACGATCATCAACGCGAACTCGACAGAAAGACACTGGCTACAGCTCATGCTGTGAGTCGGAAAATCAATCGGCAGGAAATTCGATCTGTTCGAGTTTCTGAAACTCTATTTTACATGTTAGTGGACAAGCTTGGAGGTGATCCAAAAGCGATTATTGACAAATCACAACCATTTTACCAAAAAGAGCTTAGAGGAAAAGAACTAAGCAATTATGGTTGGTACACAATGATCATGAATCACCCAGAGTTACTGAAGGCACCCATCGCGATGTATCGTGGTAAAGTTGTCCTCTGTCAAGCATCAAATGATGTCCTCAAACTGAACTGATTGCTTCTTTAAGCCATCAAAAAAGCGCCATTAGATAAGTTAATGGCGCTTTTTTTTTTGATATGAAAGAGAATTACTTATCTCTTAGTAAATTGCTTCTGTGCTGTATAGCTTCCGTTTTGAACTCGTAAATAGTAGTTTCCTGCATCAAGGTCAGAAACATTCAGCTTGAAATCTTGCTCGGCAGTTGTTTCTACTTCTTTAACTGTTTTCATTACAAGAGCACCGCTCATATTATAGATTTCAATAATTAAATCGTCCATTAGTGGAACAAAAATGTCAACGTTCATTTTCTTACCGACTGGATTAGGATAAATTTCCAAATTCATCACTTTATCACCACTAACTGTAATTTCATTAACACTAGCTTCACCTTTATTGATGTACACTTTGAAGATCACATTACTTGCGGCACTTTGCGTTCCATCATTCGTAAAGAAAATATTCGGGGCAGTACTTTCAATCCCTCCATAAATATATCCAACCAATGTTTTTGTATTCGGTACACTGGATAAGTTTAATACTTCATTATCGTAAAAGTATGTAAAGTCTGGAATGAATTCCGCACCAGGACCAACCAATGTTGGCATTTCGATGTAGTTCAAATCTGTTTCAGTCATTCCTCCATTAGAATCACGCGTGATTTTACTAATCGTTTTAACAAAAGGAACATCGATATCTTCTACTAATACGCCTTGATCATCGAAGTAAAACTGACTTAATCCACCGAAGAAAATTGTGTGCATGAAATTTGAAACTGTATCATAAATCGGCAGTTTCGCACTGTGATATTGACTTAATAACTGATCAAAATTGTTATTCACTGTATATCCAGTAGAAGTAACATCCACCGTATTGAACCAAGGAGCATCAGCATAATCAAATACTCCAGAGAACATTGTAAATCCTAACTCACCATTTGGGAATATTTGAGGAGCCATATTGTAATCTCTACGGTGAAGATTCACAGTATCATGCTGAGCAGAATAATTTTGAATTGCTAAATTGGTTCCGTCATCAAAAATTTCAAACGTTCTAATCTCGTTCGTGTATTGTTGAATAAAACCAGGTCCGAATGTCGGTCCCATTGGATTGTAACGTCCTTCAAAGTAGTGACCACCACCTAAGTAAAATGTCCCATCCAAATGTCCTAAATATCCACCCGTAACTGCCATATTTGGATCACTTATCTGACGGAAATACGAATCAATTGGATTTCCAGCGATTACGGCATCAGCCAGCTCATTTAATGAAACAGCAGTTAATTTATCATAAGTAATATGATCGAGTGCTGCATTGCTGTATCCATACCCTCCAACGATGTAGAGCATTGAATCTCTTTGATGGAAGTTCTGATTTGTAGATTGTAATTGTTCGAAAATTGGAGCAGGTAATGAGCTTAAACTCGAAAACCAAACGTTTTCAGCTACCGGATCGATAACGAACACTAATTTATTATTGTCTGATTCTAAGAATGCTGCAAATGGTTGACGTTGGTGTAATCCATCAATTCTTCCTCCTAAAACGACCCATTTGTTGTCGTCGGTTACACCCCAGGTATAAGATTGTACGCCAGGTGCGTTGGGAATCACCAATGGCTCAATTTCAATTGTAAATTGTTCTTGTGCGCTTACAGATAGTCCAAGAAATAAGGCACTTGCGAGTAGTATTAACTTTTTCATAGGCTTAATTTACGCGCAAGATACTGATCGAATTGTAACTTAAGTTACCTAAGGATTAATTTAAAATCTTTCCAATTAACGGTGTGTTATTGAGTATGTTAAACTTCATTGTTAGTCGGACTTTTTCAAAATAATTGTCAGAAATATAACTGTTATTTAAATTCTCACTCATATAAATCGGGAAGTAAACTCCGAAGGAATTGGATAGTCGCAAACCAACGCCTGAGTTGAATGCTGTTTGTACTTCGTAGCCGTTGTAAAATGCACCAAAATCAGCAAAAACTCCAATTAATTTAGGAATGTACGGCAATTGTAACCAAATATTTCCTGCAGTCATCCACTGATCAGTTGTTCCAAATGAACTTGTGCTTCTGAAGCCTCCCCAGTTATCGTTGCGTTGTTGCGACCACACTTCGCGGCTTTCATTTCGTCCAAAGTAAAATTCGTCGATGAATAAGTCCTGACCTCCGTTTGCACCAGAAAGGGACATTGCGTATTGGTAATTAGCAAATTGACCATATGGAGATGAGTTAGCTTTGATTTCATTCAGATATTGAGAACCGAAGAATCCACGAACTTCTATCGATTTCGATTGTTTTTTTCTGAGATATCTGAATTCATATTTTCCTTCAATAGTAGCTCTTCCGAATTGATCTGAATTATTTATGTTCGTTAGGAATGTGTTTCGGATTTTCACTTCTGCTTTATGATCAGGCTTATCGAAGTTGTATTTGTATTCAGCGTAAGCTCCTGCATGTTCAAAGTGCGTCGGTCCGAATTGATCTTTACGGTACATCGATTGAACGCGAATCGATTGGTAATAGTTCACCGCTTTTTTATTCTTGTTTCCAATTTTAGCGAACCAATAAGGTTGAATGGCAATGAAATAAGATTCATTCCCAACAAAAGTTGAATCGTGTTTAAACGACTTTGCCATCAATCCAAATCGAGAAAGTTTGAAATTGTTTTTTGGATGATAAACCAATCCCATATCTCCAAACCCTGAAATCATTTTTCTTCCAAATGAATACATAGGAACTGCGAGGTATTGAAATTTCCCAGGGGCGATTCCAAAATTGTGAAATGCGGCTCCTAGCATGAATTTATCGTATGTATTGGCTCCAAAAGCAGGTGACCAAAAGTTGTTTGATGCTTCACGTTCATTGTCACCGATTAGGAATTCCATCTTCGGTTTTTCAATCGACTTAAACAATCCTGAAGTTTTATAACTATTATTTCCTCGATTGATTTCTGGAACATGTTTGTTGTAGTCGATTACGATGTTTCCTTCGGCTGAATTAAAATGAACGCTTGTTTTTCTATCTAAAGTAGGTTCGATCCATTTTTCTTCAATCAGTTCTCCTTTCTCGTTCACTAACGCCACTGGAATGGGGCCATTGACTTGACCAACATTTTTGACGTTAACTGTGATTCCATTTTCATCTTTTTTGATTCCGCTGATCTTGTAATCGATTTGATGTGTGGTTTGAATTAAATCATCGAAAAGCCAACTCAAATCTTTTCCAGAGCATGATTCAAGAGTTGCACGCATATCTTCTGGTTGCGGATGTTTAAATTCCCATTGACGATAGTATTCCTGCATGCACTCATCAAACTTTTCTTCACCTAGATAATCCATGAGATAATGAAAAACAAGTCCCGTTTTTTGATACATGATTATTCCGTAATTCGTTGATGTGAAGTCAGCAGAATGAGTTTCTATAGCTTGATCTTCTCCAAATTGAGCGATTGAACGATAGGCAATGTCATTCATATCGTGGTGATCTAAATCGTTGAAGTGGAATGATCCATTCAGAACCATATTCGACATTGCAGTGTTGTTCGGATATTTTGTTTGCATGTAACGAACTTCGTTGTGCGTATTCATGCCTTCGTCCATCCAACCGTGAACGCGCTCATTCGATCCGAGTTGACCGTAGAACCAATTGTGACCAACTTCATGAACAATAACAACCTCCAACAATTCGGCATTTCCTGTATTTCCTATCACTGTTACGTTGGGATATTCCATTCCACCACCTGCACTGATCGTTCCATCAACAGCAGTTACTTGATTGTAAGGATAGTCTCCATTCCATTTCGAATAATAATAAGTTCCATCATTGATATATTCGATTGCTTTTGACCATAATCTTGAATTTCGTGGAGTGAACATCGCCCACGTAGTTACTTTTCTACCAGAATGAGGGAGTTCAACTTCTCCTTTCAAAACTTTGTATCGCTTATCAGCAAACCATGCAAAATCATGCACGTTTTTCTGCTTGTAACGAATTGTTTTCATTTTTTCACTTGAAGGGGGAAACTTATTTGATGGTCTTTTTTCACTCGATAAGTTGTCAATTTCAGCCTCTGTTTCTTCCGCTAGTTCATTTAGAAAATCAATTTCTGATTTAGTTTGTAAATCCCCCGTAGCTCCAACAACATAATTTTCAGGAAGCGTAATTCGAACATCGAACGATCCATATTCAGAATAAAATTCTCCTTGATTCAAATACGGAATTGGGTGCCATCCATCTTTGTCATACACTGCTGGTTTTGGGTACCACTGAGTAATTTGGTACGACTGACCAACATGTCCCAATCGAGAGACACTTCCATTTGGAAGATTCACAATAAATGGCGTTGAAATGGACACACGATCGCCAGTTTTCATTGGAACGGGAAGGTGAAGAACACAGATATCTGGGTTTTCAGCATCGTATTCCCATTTGATTGATTGGTGATTTAATTTGAAGTCCAATCCTTCAATATTTCCTTTTAGCGAATCCGGACCGTATTTTAGATCGTCATCATCTTGACTGTATTGTTGTTTTGCTAGAGCAGTTTCTCCACTTTTATATGCATTTGGCCAAAGGTGAATGTAAATTTTATTGAGCTCATTTGGGGATTTGTTGATGTACTCAAACTCTTCGTGTCCACGTAATTGATGTTTGGTGTCATCGAGTGTAACATCAATAATATAGTTCACTTCTTGCTGAAAGTAATCTTGAGAATTTCCCAAGAATGGAATTAAAAAAAGGAGAGTGATCAGCTGTCTCATATCGTGTAATTTTCAGTCTAAAGATAATTTAAGTAATTCAATGCGCTAAAGTTTGGACACAAAAAATCCCGTCCAAAAATGAACGGGATTCGAATTATTTGAAGTTGGAAATTCTTATTTGTCTACTTCTACAGCAGCCATTTCCTCTGATTTGTATTCACCAGCATCCAATTTCTCTTTCACCGTAACGAAAGTGTCAATTGTGTACTTCACATCTTCTAAAGTGTGAGCTGCAGTTGGAATCAAACGCAACATGATTACGTCTTTAGGTACAACTGGATAAATCACGATAGAACAGAAGATGTTGTAGTTCTCACGTAAATCGAACGTCAAGTTTGTCGCTTCAGCTAAGTTTCCTTGAAGGAATACTGGAGTCACACAAGAGTTTGTAACACCGATATCGAATCCAGCTTCAACCAAACCTTCTTGAAGAGACGTAGCGATTTTCCACAATTTCTCTTTGTGCTCTGGTTGCGTACGTAACATTTCAAGACGCTTACGAGCACCAACCACCAATGGCATTGGCAACGACTTAGCGAATACTTGAGAACGCATGTTGTAACGTAAGAATTCAACGATATTTTCTTCAGCACAGATAAATGCACCGATTGAAGCCATAGATTTCGCGAAAGTTCCAAAAAGGATATCGATTTCGTCGTGAACTCCTTGCTCTTCTCCAGAACCTTGTCCTTTTTTACCAACTGTTCCAAATCCGTGAGCGTCGTCAACGAATAAACGGAATTCGTATTTACCAGACTTTCTGAAGTCAACGATTTCTTTTAATTTTCCTTGGTCTCCTGCCATTCCGAAAACTCCTTCAGTAATAACAAGAATACCACCACCACTTTGAGCAACAATCTTAGTTGCACGCTCCATTTGCTTATCGAAGCTTTCCATGTCGTTGTGCTTGAACACAAAACGCTTACCAGCATGAAGGCGCATACCATCTAAGATACATGCATGTGATTCACTATCATAAACGATAACATCATTACGGTCAACAACAGCGTCAATTGCAGAAACCATTCCTTGGTATCCAAAGTTCAAAAGAATAGTGTCCTCTTTTTCCATGAAATCAGAGATCTCATTTTCCAACGCTTCGTGCTCGCTAGTTTGACCTGTCATCATACGAGATCCCATAGGATATGCCAATCCCCAATCAGCAGAAGCTTTTGCATCCACTTCACGAATTGCAGGGTGATTTGCCAATCCTAAGTAGTTATTCACTGACCAAACGAGGCACTCTTTTCCACGGAAAATCATTTTGTTCCCGATCTCTCCCTCTAACTTTGGGAAAGTAAAGTAACCGTGCACTCCTTTTGAATATTGTCCTAATGGACCTCTGTTCTTTTTAATTTTGTCAAATATGTCTTGAGCCATACCTATTTTTTAAAGCAGATAAATATTAATCCGCTCATATTTCGCCTACAAAAGTAGTGGATTTTAGAGAATATGGTGATTTTGAGTCTAATTTTTATCCACAGAGGGTGGAGGACAATTCAACTAAATCGTTAAGTGTTTGCCTTAATTTGATGTAGTTTACTGTATTGTTTTACAGTGAGTTGTCTAGCAGGTAGAGGATTGATGCGATCGCAGCGCACCCCAATTCTAGTTCACGTTTGTTGACATTTTCGAAGACATCGCTTGGGGCATGGTGAAAATCGAAATAGCGTTGTGAATCCGGAACGAAGCCAAAAAGTGGAATTCCCTCATATTTTGCCTTAAGTGGACTGATGTCAACTCCACCGTATCCTTTTTCAAAGACATGTAAGTCGTACTCTTTAAAAATCGGCGCAAAGGATGCTAGCAAGGTTGCATATTCTTCAGGACCATCACAATGAAATCCTCTTGGAGCAAATCCACCGCGATCACTTTCTAATGCAGCAATTTGTTTTTCACCTTTTTCTGATACAATATCTGCATAGGATTTACCCCCCATATTTCCATTTTCTTCATTCATGAAAAACACTAAACGAAGCGTATGTTTTGGACGGTAATTGGTTGCTTTCAAAATGCGCATGGCCTCCAAACAGTGAACAATTCCTGCTCCATCATCGTGTGCGCCTTCACCTGTATCCCAAGAATCGAGGTGACCACCAAAAGTGATGATTTCATCCGGTTTTTCTGTTCCTGTCAACTCACCAATTACATTGTAAGAAGTTACATCTGGATATGAACGACAGTCCATTTCCATCGCAAAATTGGCCTTTTTATTTTTCAATAATTGTGAGAGCAAATCAGCATCTTTTGTAGAGAGAGCCGCTGCTGGAATTTTCTTGACAGAGTCAATGTAATGCATTGATCCCGTGTGTGGATGCTCGTCTACCGGAAGCCCTAAAGAACGAATAATAATTCCTTTTGCATTCAATTTTGATGCTTCAACGGCACCAAATCCTCTCACCATATAGCAACCACCGTAGGCTTTGAATGTGTTGATTTGTTTCTCGTCCATTGGTTGATTCAAGAAGACGATTTTTCCTTCCACTTTTTTCTTGTCAGCCGACTTTAATTCTTCAAACGAAGCAAACTCAACAATTTCAGCTTCTAACAATCCATCAGTTCCAATCGATCCACCAAGCGCTAAAAGATTCACTTTGATTAGGTCTTTATCCGCTTTAATCCAGCCGGCTTCTTTCGTTCCTCTTTCCCAATGTGGGACTTTTATTTCTTGTAAGTAAACGCGATCGAATCCGTATTCTTCCATTTTCGCTTTTCCCCACTGAACAGCCATTTCAGCTTCGGCTGATCCAGTTATTCGAGCTCCGATATCTTTACATAAACTTCTTAGGTCTTCGTAAGCATTTCCATCAGAAAGTGCCATGTCGTATACCGATCGAATGAAAATAGAATCGTTTTGGGAGAAGCTAATTCCGGAAATAATTAGGGAGAATACAAGGAGAATTTTTTTCATAGTGATAAATTAAAAACTACGTTCGAAATTTTTTGGTTCGTAACGATTTTGAACGCCAATAAATAAGGAGTCGAGTTTGTTTTTACGAAGTAAAGTGTCTTTTTTTCCGAATAATCGTGACAGCATTGCAATAGGGAAGAGGACTACAAAGAAAATGATCGTCAGCACTATATTCGGGACAATCAAGCTCAATAGCCAACTTAGTTTCATCCATAGAAAGTCGATTTTCTCACTCAACCAAGTGGATGTAATTCCAATTCCTCCGATGATCAAACTCGTATAGAGCAACCAATCAACTTTAAACAATAAAAACAGCAACCCAAATCCAACTGAGATGGTCAAAACCGTTCGAAATGGTGTGTTTTTATTTTGTGCCATTAGAATAATGAATAGATGAATGGCGCGACTGCACTTCCGCTACTGAAGACCAATAAAAATCCAACCATTAGTAAAACAATGATAAGGGGAGCGAGCCAAATTTTACGTCGTTCCTTGATAAAAAGCCAAAGTTCTTTGATAAAGTGCATAGTTTAATTTGATCCTAAAGATGCAATATTTTTAATCGAGTTGAAAACTGACTTTCCATTTTTCCTTGTTATCGGAGTCGGGCTGATCGGATTTCTTGAATATAAAATCGTTGATGACGAGATAGTCCATATCGGTAGACATAAAACAACGGTAAGCATCAAAAGGTGTGTTTACAATTGGTTCGCCACGGACATTGAAACTTGTATTTAAAACCATTCCGTGATCGTTTATTTTCTTTAAATCCAACAATAGTTGATGGTATCGAGGGTTCGTTTCTTTATGCACCGATTGAATCCTTGCAGAGAAGTCCAAATGGGTGATTGCTTGAAAATCACTTCGTGGAGTTGCTAGCTTTGTTTTCAAATCGAGTTCGAAATAGTTCGAAGGAATTTCTTTTCTGAATTCAGATTTAACTGGAGCGACCATCAACATGTAGGGTGAATCGACATTCAATTCAAAGTATTTTCCGGTATCCTCTGCTAAAACGGAAGGAGCAAATGGTCTAAATCCTTCACGATATTTGATTTTTAGATTGATTTTCTGTTGCATTTCAGTATCCGATGGATTACCCAAAATGCTTCTGTTTCCCAAAGCACGTGGACCGAATTCCATTCTACCTTGGAACCAACCAATTACATTTCCTTCTTTGATTAATTGAGCAGTTTTCGATGAAAGTTCAGCGAATGAATCGATTTTAGTGAAAACAGCTTTCGTTTTTCGACTCATCAACTCAACTTCGCGATTGGAATATTCTGGACCGAGATAACTACCGTTCATTCCGTCTATTTGATCTGAAATTATGCGATCTTCCTCAAAATACAGATGATGAATTGCCAAAGCAGCTCCCAACGCTCCACCTGCATCTCCCGCAGCGGATTGAACATAAATGTTTTCGAAAATATTCTCTCGAAGTAATTTACCGTTTGCCACACAATTTAGTGCCACACCACCAGCTAAACAAAGATTTGGAAGTCCGGTTAGATTCTTAGCTTCCTTTGCCATCAACAACACAATTTCTTCGGTGACGATTTGAATTGCCAAGGCTAAATCACAATGCTTCTGTTTCATTTCAGATTCTGGAGACCTTCTCCCGAAACCAAATAATTCAGTCCATTTATTCTCTTTGATCATTCGAAGTCCCGTCGCATAATTAAAATACGACTGATCCATCCAAATTGATCCATCTGATTTGATATCGATCAGTTTCGATTTTATAATCTCAATGAATCGCTTTGTTTCTTCAGAATTTGGATTTCCGTATGGAGCCAAGCCCATCACTTTGTATTCTCCCGAATTGACGGTGAATCCCAAAAAGTACGTAAACGCACTGTAGAGAAGTCCAACCGAATGAGGAAAACGCATTTCTTTTATCGTTTCAATCGATTTTTCTTTTCCAACTGAAATGGATGCCGTGCTCCATTCTCCAACACCATCAATTGTCAGAATTGCCGCTTCCTCGAAATTCGACGGATAAAAAGCACTTGCCGCGTGTGAAAGATGGTGTTCAGAAAACAAGAGTTTGATTTTCTTTTTATCGAATTTCTCAACTGATTTCAGTCCATCCATCAACTGTTTTCGAAGAAAAAGTTTCTCCTTCGTCCACACTGGAATTGATTTTAAAAATGAAATCAATCCTTTTGGAGCGAAAGCATAATAGGTTTCAAGCAAGCGCTCAAATTTGAGGAAAGGTTTGTCGTAAAACACCACAGCATCCAACTCGTTCAAAGAATATCCACTTTCTTCAAGACAATATTTGATGGCATTTTCAGGAAAGTCAGGCGTGTGTTTCTTTCGAGTGAACCTTTCTTCTTGGGCAGCTGCAATTACTTTTCCGTCAACAACAATCGCTGCTGCAGAATCGTGATAGTAAGCCGAAATTCCAAGAATTTTTTTCATTCAAAACAAAAATAGCATTCTGAATGAAACGGTTAGTAATTAGAATTTTTGAATTTGTCCTGTAGCCGAAATATAAAACCGATTAAAGTAGCTTTCCTCGCGAATAGTGAATTTCTCAGAATTATATCCGTTTTCATCTTCCCATTCTTCGAATTGCTCGGTTAATTTTACTTCGGTGTGTAGCACTTCTATTCGCCCATATTTTTTTTCAATTCGAGCCGAAACAGAGGTTGTTTCATTTTGTGTTGGACCTTGATAATCGGAATCGAATTCATGAAGTCGATGCCAACTTATTTTTGCTAATAATTTCGAATCGATGTAGTTTCCTGACTTGTCCACCGATTGTAACATGATTTGAAAACGAGTTACTCCGTCAATATTACTTGTGATCTGCAATAAATAAACTAGAGTAATTGAGTTAGTGTGGTCAATTCGACCAATAGAATAATACTTTTCCATTCCATAATCGGCATCTGGATCAATGAACATATTTGTTACATCTGCCTTTAAGTAGTCAACAGAATGAAAATCAAAATCTTCTTCCCAAAGCATTTGTGGTAATTCACTAGGTGTCATAAAAGGGAGAGAAAGTTCTGGAAACTTCGTTTTGTAATCGTTTAAATTGACTTGAGCAATAGATTGAAAGCTAAGAAAAAGTGTGATAAATAGTGTTAATGGTTTCATATTCAAGTTTTGACAAATATCGAGAATTAAAATTCAAAGTTACATACGACGGTTTTCGTATTTAACAATGACCGGATTATGTATCTTAAATGACGGAGTATTTATTAATTTTGCGGCCAGAAAACATCAGAATATGACGTACGATATTGCAGTAATTGGAGGAGGAATAGTTGGAGCGGCAACTTTTTACAAGCTTCAAACTAGAAATCCAAATTTGAAAATCGCTTTAATTGAAAAAGAGGACATTGTTGCGGATCATCAAACAGGTCACAATTCTGGTGTTATTCACTCGGGACTTTATTACAAGCCAGGTTCATTAAAAGCGAAAAACTGTATCGAAGGTCGCCATGAATTGGTTGCTTTTGCTCAAGAACACAAGATCGATCATGATGTGTGTGGTAAAGTAGTAGTTGCTACAGATGAGAAAGAGCTTCCGCACATGGATAAAATTTTTAATACTGGACTAGAGAACAAGATCGAAGGGATTGAGAAAATCACAGCTGACCAAGTAAAAGAAATCGAGCCGTACTGTGAAAGTATTGGTGGGATTTGGGTTCCATGTACAGGAATTATTGATTTCCGTGGAGCGACAGCAAAAATGGTTGAATTAGCGCTTGCTGTAAATAAGGATAGTAAACTTTTCCTTCAACACGAAGTAACTGATATCGAAAAAGGAGATTCAACATCAACCTTGATTACTCCTAAAGGTAAAATAGAAGCTAAACACTTGGTTTTCTGTGCTGGACTTCAAGCCGATAGAATGGCGAAGAAAGATGGTGTTGAATTGAAAGAGAAAGTTGTAGGATTTAGAGGTGATTACTATGAACTAACAGATCAAGCAAAGCATAAGATCAATAACCTGATTTATCCTGTTCCAAATCCAGATTTCCCATTTTTAGGAGTTCACTTTACGCGAATGACAGACGGTGAAATCGAATGTGGACCGAATGCCGTGTTTACTTTTAAGCGCGAAGGTTACGGAAAAACAGATTTCTCAATGAAGGATACTTGGGATGCTTTAACTTATGGTGGAACATGGAAATTATTCTTCAATAACATGAGTTTTGGAATCAACGAATACCGCCGTGCTTTTTCAAAGAAACTTTTCTTGAAAACGCTTCAACGAATGGTTCCATCTTTAACTATGGATGATATCAAACCAGGTCGTTCTGGAGTGCGCGCTTTGTTGTTGAGAGAAGATGGAGATACAAGAGATGATTTCCGTATCGAATATCACGAAAATGCGATTCACGTATTAAATGCTCCATCACCAGCAGCAACTGCATCATTGGCAATTGGAGGTTATGTAGCTGACCTTGCAGAGAAGCAATTCGGACTTAAATAGATTAAACTCTACCTTTCTCGGATAGTAAAATTGCAACTGGACGCGTGCTCGGAAATTGAGCCATGATGATAATCAATGCAACTGTAATTGGCACGCTCAAAAGCATTCCTGTAATTCCCCAAATCGATCCCCATAAGGCAAGAGAAATTACAGCTACAAGAGGACTGATATTTAAGGTATTTCCCATTAATCGCGGTTCAACGTAATTTCCTACAAGCATTTGAATTCCTCCGATAACGAAAAGGATAATGAAGAATGGGATAAATTCTCCGAATTGTACTAACGAGAAAATACTTGCAAGTACTGTGGCGACAATTGGACCAACAGATGGAATAAAACTCATTAAGAAGATTAATGACGCCCAGAAAAACGGACTGTCAATTCCAATCGAGAGGAAAACAATGAAGCTCAAAGTGGACGTGATCAAACTTACAAGAGATTTCAGACTGATATAGCTCGAAAGCATTTTGTCAATCTTTTTCATCGTAGTGTTATAGTGACGAAATTTTGAAGGATCCTTGAAAATTAACTTCATTTTTTGCTGAAATAAACTCTCCTCGATGAAAAGGAATAGGACGTAGAACAAAATGAGAACTGTACTTCCCAGAATCTCAGAAAGGGAATTAAAGAATGACCTCAGGTAGGTGGCAAAGTCCATTTTTTGAAAAAACTCATGAATTTCTTCACTAATATCTACTTTGAAAATTCGACTGATTTCATTTGATATACCGACAAAATTTGGCTCGTATTCAGGATATGAGCTAACGATATTCTCAATATTAACAGTCAACATTTGACCTACTCCAGTTAGTAAGCTAAAAATGAACAATGTTGCCACCAGCGATTTCAACCAGCTTGGTATATACTTATGAATGAAACCTACTTTGTCTAAAAGATTACGGAGTTTTTTTACCACAAACCATATCAACGCCGCTACAATAAAAGGTACGATGATCGATTGGCCATAAGATAAAGCTAAAATCAGTAAGGTTAATACGATTAACCAAGATGCAGCGTTATTCACTTTCATACTTTAAAAATAGAAATACTTTAATTAGCAATGATATCTTTGTCTGCAATTTCCAATGAACACCGAATGAAATTAATACTCTTACTGCTGATAACAACCGCGATTTTTCTTACTGGATGTAACGGTAATAATGTTTCAATTGCTGATTTAGATGAGGTTTTTTGTGATGCAGAAACAGTAAAAGGAGATTTTTTTGTGACTAAGTCGGGTGTAGAATTTGCACAGGCATCTACTCAATCATCAGATAAAGCAAAAAGTGGAAGTTACTCTGTAAAACTCAATGCTGATAGTCCCTACGGAATGACATTCGAATTGAAGAATGTTAAAAAAGGAGATGCCGTAAGAGCTAAGGTTTGGAAATTTGGAAATGGTGAATTTGGCAGTCTAATTATCAGTGATGAAAAGAGTGAATTTTTTAATGCTGTTCAGAACTCTGCAATTGAAGAAGACGGCTGGACACAATTGACTGTCGTTTTTAACGCAAAGAAGGATTTCGAAATGCTTAAAGTGTTCTGCATGAATGCTGAACAAGAGCCCATTTATTTTGATGATTTAAATGTGGAGCGCATCTACAAAGATGATGTGAAGTGGTTTGAGGAGAATAAAATGTCAATCACCATTCCGCAAACAGCATTGGATAGTATTTCAAATTATAGAGATCAGGCTTTAACTCAAGGTGTGATTTCAGATGAGATGAAAGA
Source organism: Henriciella pelagia (assembly GCA_964219255.1). Classification (GTDB taxonomy): domain Bacteria; phylum Bacteroidota; class Bacteroidia; order Flavobacteriales_D; family Crocinitomicaceae; genus UBA4466. Next base: position 33,092 of record CAXPPC010000001.1, on the reverse strand, counting down.
ATATTTCATGGGAGAGCTAGACATAAATGGCGAAAAAGCTCCTATCGAATTACGTATTAAAGGCGACTGGACAGATCATTTAGTAGGTGAAAAATGGTCGTATCGAATTAAAACCGATGAAGAAGCTTATCGCGGAATGAAAACGTTCTCTATCCAAGCACCAGAAACTCGAAAAATGATTTCTGAATGGTATGCGCATAAACTATTTGAGCGCGAGGGAATTTTATCAACACGATACGACTTTGTCAATGTTGAAATCAATGGTGAGACGAAAGGTGTTTATGCTATCGAAGAGCATTTTGATAAGCAATTGTTAGAGTCACAAAATAGAAGAGAAGGACCAATTATCAAATTTGATGAGACTGGAATGTGGCAAGTCATGATGGAAGGTAAAAAGGACAGTAATTGGTATTTTATGCCGTTGTTAGAGTCTTCCCAAATCATCAGTTTTAAAGAAAAACGTACTTACAAGAAACCAAATCTTCATCGACAATTTGTTGTTGGTCAATCGCATTTAGATCGATTTAGGAATAGAGATCAAAAACTCGAAGAATATTTAGATGTTGACCAAATGGCGAAGTTTATTGCCTTAATCGATTTGGTGCAAGGTGGACACTCATTAGCTTGGCATAACATGCGTTTTTATGTGAATCCAGTCACTAATTTGCTAGAACCAATTGGATTTGATTGTCAACCTGGAGCGGTTATTATCACAAAGAAAATGCCTTTTTTAGGAGAAAAACTTCGTTATCCACATCCTAAAGATCTTGTTTCTGCACTTTTTGAAAATGTTGAATTCAGAAAAAAATATGCTAAACATCTTCAAAAATTCACCTCAGAAGAATACTTGAAAGAAATTCATGCAGAGCTAGATGATGAAGTCAAAGAATTGGAGTCTGTCCTACAGTTTGATTACGGCACTTACTTCTTCGACTATCAGTTTGTGGATGATAATGCCAAATGGATTAACAAAAAACTTCCTGCTTACATTGCTGAAATTGAAGAAATCCAAATGAACTTGGAGACTCCGAAATTTGATGTGCTTCCTGAAGGGTTGTTATTTCCAGGAATTGCGGTGAATGCGTTTAGAGAAGCAAAAGATAGTCTTTCAAGAACGATTTCTTTACAGAATTATCACAGCCATCCGGTTAAAATTATTGGATACTCTTCAAAGGCAATGCAGGGGAGAATGCATCCACTTGATCAACCAATTAATTTGGCAAAATATACAGGAGGTAAAGCGGATGAAGAGGAATTAATCTTGCCAGGAAAACCAAATCGTATTTTTTACACGGCAGCGAATGTTCCAAACCAAATTTTTAATGTTAAACCAATCAAGTTTGGTGCTCCAAAGAAATTAAACCTTCTGACAGAGCCGACTGGCACAGAAATCTTTGAAGAAGCAGGTGATAAATTGATATTAAAAGCTGGAAATTATTCGCTCACTGAAGATGTCATAATTCCAAAAGGGAAGAAAGTTATTTTCGAGGCGGGAGTAAAAATTGATTTAATTAAAAATGCTGCGTTTATTTCAAGATCTCCTGTGATCATGAATGGTACTGCTTCCAATCGAATTGTTGTGAAGTCATCGGATCATACAGGGAATGGATTTACCGTCCTTACACAAGGTGAGTATTCTGAGATGAATTATGTGACTTTCGACGGTTTGAATACTTTACTGAGAGAATATCACCAATTGACTGGTGCGGTTTCTGTGTACGAAGGACTTGTATTTATCGATAATTGTGAATTTAAAAACAACGTTTGTGAAGATGGTTTGAATTTGATTCGTTCGAAGTTTAAACTCTTAAATTCAACTGTCGAAAATACCTTTGCCGATGGTTTTGATGGAGATTTTTGCTCTGGAATCGTTCGTGGATGTACTTTTATCAACACAGGAAATGATGCAATTGATGTTTCAGGAAGTTATGTTTTTGTTGAGGACTGTAAACTGAACCAAATTGGTGACAAAGGAATTTCTGGCGGAGAACAATCGCGTGTGTTTGCTAGAAATACAAAAATCGATCAAGCCGTTATTGGAGTGGCATCAAAAGATAATTCTGACGTTACCTTGTTCAATTTGGAAATTGATAATACAGAAACGGTTTACGCGGCCTTCATGAAAAAATGGGAGTACGGTCCAGCTAAATTGAAAACTAAAGATTGCAATTATTCGAATGAAGAGAAATTGATGTTATTGGATAAAGGTTCTAAAATCCGAATCGATAAACAAGAGGAAATTGGAGAGGAACGAATAGATGTCGATGCGATTTATGCTCCTAAATTGTAAGAAATCTGTAATTCACGATCAATGAATCTTTGGTTGGATCATCGGGTGTAGCTTTGATATAACAGCTGTCAGTATACCAATCGTTCACATAGTCAAGAGAAATATCTCCTCCTTTGAGTCGAACAACTTGAAGTGGTTTATCGGCATTTTCACCAATTATTAAGCTGATGTTAGAACTTGATTTTCCAACAATTTCTAATTCCAAGCTGTAAACATTTCCATCAACTTTAGCGTTAGTGATGATGAGCTCATTTTGATTTTCAAAAAACAACGTCTTTTGTTCCGTTTTATTATTTCTATACATCGGTCGTATGACTTTTATGTAGGAGATATAACCCAGTCCAATAAAAATTAGAGTAAGGAAGATGACCAAAGGCGTGAGTGTTTTTTTCAATTTATTGAGGATTTATTTGGATATCCGAAAACAAAATTAGAATATTTGTGCATCACTTCAGCAAATGAGCTGATTTAAGATTTATAGAGAAGAGGTTAGAGACAGGCTCTGAGATCCTCTGGCAACCAACTTTAAGTACAGAAATGTATTGGAAAACCGGTGCCAATTCCTGATCCCGATGTTGGGAAAATATAAATTAAAGAAAATGGTAAAAGTATTTTTCTTCCAAACTGAGAGTGTGACTCACCAAACACAAACTTCATCTAATTTAACGTATTTAGCCAAGGATTCCATGTCCATGCAATGTTGCTGCTGTTGCTAATCGTAAATTCAAATTAGATCTCAATATACCCGAAAAGGGTTTTCATTTACTTTTTAAAAATTAAATATGTATTCAATTACATTGAATGATCCGTTTGTATTGGAAAATGGTGAAGTTCTAGAACAATTAACCATTGGTTTTCATTTATTCGGTCGAATTAATCCGGAAAGGAATAATGTCGTCTGGGTTAATCACGCACTCACTGCTGATAGCAATGTCTTCGATTGGTGGTCGGGCTTATTCGGGAAGGAAAAACTATTTAATCCCGAACAACATTTTATTGTTTGTGTGAATTCTTTGGGTTCGTGCTATGGTACTACGGGTCCAACTACTCCGCAGTCGAATAAACGTCCGCTTTTAGAGAAATTCCCAGCTTTTACCACGCGCGATATGGCTCGAGTGTACGATAAATTGCGTGAGATTCTTCAAGTCGAACAGATTTCATTGCTTATTGGTGCTTCAATTGGTGGACAGCAGGCGATGGAGTGGTCCATTGAATTTCCAGAGCGAATCAAGAGGTTGGTTTTGATCGCAACGAATGCACGTCATTCAGCTTATGGTATCGCTTTTAACGAAAGTCAGCGGTTGGCAATTTTAGCTGATCCAACATACGGAAACGATAATATTGATGGTGGTCGCGCAGGTCTTATCGCGGCTAGAAGTATTGCTATGCTTTCTTATCGATCGTATGATGGATATGTCAAAACCCAAACGAATCCAGGTAATCACAAAGTGGATGATTTTCTTGCTTCGAGTTATCAGCAATATCAGGGAGTTAAATTGGCAAACCGATTCAATGCGTATTCGTATGTAGCGCTACTTAATGCAATGGATAGCCATAATGTTGGTAGAAACAGAGAGTCAATTGAATCAGCATTGAATAGTATTTCTGCACGAACTTTAGTTATTGGAATCGATTCAGATCAATTGTTTCCACCTTCAGAACAGGAATTTTTAAGCGATCATATTCGTGGTTCCATTTTTACAACCATTTCTTCGGATTTCGGTCACGATGGATTCCTAATTGAAACTGAAAAGCTAGGTAAAATACTCAAAGACTTTCTTTCTGGAGACACCTCAAAATACGTACTAACGAATTTTAAATCAAACGAATTAATAGCTCAAAAAAAATGGATAACAAACTAGTAATTGGCCTTATCGGCTTTGGATGTGTAGGTGGAGGATTATACGAAGTGCTTAATAAGTCATCGTTAATCGATGCGAAGATCAAGTACATTGTGGTAAAAGATCCGAATAAAGCACGAAGTATTCCTCAGGAAAATTTTTCTTACGATGTGGATGCAATAATTAATGATGATGAGGTGAATCTCGTTGTCGAGCTCATTAATGATAGCTCAGAAGCATTTGAAATGGTTCAGAAAGCACTCAAAAAAGGAAAAAATGTGGTCTCTGCGAATAAGAAAATGATCGCGGAACATCTTTCTGAATTAATTGACTTGGCAAATGAAAACAATGTGTCTTTCCTCTACGAAGGCTCGGTTGCCGGTGCGATTCCAATCATCCGAAATCTTGAAGAATATTACAACAACGATTCGCTGACTTCAGTTGAGGGAATTGTAAATGGAACAACTAACTATATTCTCACTCAAGCAAATCATGGTGTAGCATATGAGCAAGCGCTATCTGAAGCACAAGATCTTGGATTTGCAGAATTGGACCCAACTCTTGATGTGGAAGGTTATGACTCAAAATATAAATTGGTCATCTTAATTAAACACGCGTTCGGTTTGACAGTTCCTGAAAAGCAATTGTTCACGAATGGAATTCAAAAGTTGGATAAACAAACGGTTGAGTATGCCAATGAAAAAGGCTATCACATTAAATTATTTTCGAAAGCAGCTAAAATTGGGGACAAAGTAGTTGGTTTCGTTGCTCCTCACTTTATTCAGCAAGACCACTTTGCATATGATGTAAATAACGAGTTCAACGCTGTTGTAGTAGAAGGTTTGTTTGCAGATAAACAATTGTTTGTAGGAAAAGGAGCCGGAAGTTATCCAACTGCAAGTGCTGTTTTGTCGGATGTTTCAGCGCTGACATTTGATTACAAATACGAATACCATAAATCGAAAGAAGAAAGTCAGTTCGAATTCACGAACGATGTAATCCTTAATGTTTTTGTTGGAAGTGAAAATAGAGAGTTGGTTAAGGATTTTCCATTCAAGTCGGTCAATGATTTCTACATGGGCGAAAACTACACCTACAAAACTGGAAAAGTGGTGCTAAGTGATTTGATTAACCAAAAAGATTTGCTTCATAAGAGTTTTTCTTTGGTTGTTTTACCGGATGAATTAGCGATAAATGATATTTCAATTTCGGAGGAAGTCAATTCGGAAGAAATCGAATTAATTTAATTGGAAACGATATGAAAGTCCATTTAAAACGTGTTGCTGAACCCTATTGCTTCGAAGCAGAAAATGAGTCTGGCGCAATCACAACTATTGACGCTTCCGAATCGGTTGGTGGTAAAAATACTGGTCTTAGACCTATGGAATTGGTATTAGCTGGCCTTGGTGGATGTGCGGCTATCGATATTTTGGCTATTCTGAAGAAGAAGCGAATCGATTTGTCATCTTTCTCTATCGATTTGTTTGCAGAAAGAAAGGATGTTGTTCCAGCCGCATTTGAGTCGGCTCATTTGGTGATCAACATCTCAGATCAAATCGACAAAAATCAAGTGGAAAAAATAACCCAATTAGTATTGGATAAATATTGTTCTGTATCAGACTCTTTGTCCAAAGAAATCAAAATCACCTTCGAAATAAATCTTCAATAATGAAAAGAGAAACACTCGCAATACGTACCCAAACGGAACGAAGTCAGAATAACGAACACTCAGCACCAATTTACATGACAAGTAGTTATGTTTTTGATGGAGCAGATGATATGAGAATGCAGTTTGCTGATGAAAAAGAAGGTCATATTTATTCACGCTACGCAAATCCGAATGTCGAAGAGTTTATTCAGAAGTTAGCTTCGATGGAAGGTGGTGAAACTGGTTGGGCAACTGCAACAGGGATGGCAGCGGTCTTTACAACATTTGCAGCATTGTTATCACAGGGTGATCATATCGTATCTTCTCGATCAGTTTTTGGGTCTACTCATAAATTATTCACTGAAATCTTACCGAAATGGGGCATCAAAACAGCGTACTGCAATTTTCAATCATCGAAAGAAATTGAAGAAGCGATTACTCCTGAAACAAAAGTCCTTTATCTTGAGACGCCTTCTAACCCTGGACTTGATATTATCGATATTGAAGCTGTCGCAAAAATTGCAAAGGCGAATGATTGCTTATTGATTGTCGATAATTGTTTCGCAACGCCATTTGGGCAACAACCAATTAAATTCGGAGCGGATATTGTGATTCATTCTGCAACCAAATACATTGATGGTCAGGGAAGAACACTTGGTGGAGCAATAATTTCAACGTCTGAAGTGATTGGGAAAATAAAAGGATTTGCTCGTCATTCTGGTCCAGCATTAAGTCCTTTTAACGCATGGACACTCTCAAAATCACTAGAAACCTTAAGTGTTCGTTTCGAAAAACATTCACAAAATGCTCTTTCAGTTGCTGAGAAGTTAAGTCAACACGAAGCTGTCAATTGGGTGAGGTATCCATTTCTTGAATCGCATCCTGGTCATGAAATCGCTAAAAAGCAAATGCAGTTGGGTGGGGGTATCGTCACTTTCGAAATAAAAGGTGGAGTAGAAGCTGGTAAAAAGTTCTTGGATAGGTTAAAGTTGTTTTCGTTGACTGCAAATTTGGGAGATGTTAGAAGTATTGCAACTCACCCGGCATCAACTACTCACTCTAAATTATCGCCTGAAGAAAGAGCGAAAGTTGGTATTTCGGACGGACTTATTCGTTTATCAATTGGACTTGAACATTTTGATGATATATGGAGTGATATAGAACAGGCTTTTTGAATTAGATGCACATAAAGTTTTTGCATTGTCTTTTTCCGCTATCTTTGTTCGGAATTAAAGAATAAAATATAGATGACAGAAGATTTAAAAGCAGTAAGTTATTGTGTAGGAATGAGCCTTGCAGGAAGTTTAAAACAACAAAACCTTGGTTCTCTTTCTCCAGAAATTCTTGCTGAAGCAATTAGTGATGCATTTGAAGGGAAAAGTTTGAAATATACGCCACAAGAGGCTGATCAAATTATTCAAAACTTCTTGCGTCTCGAAAGCGAAAAACAATTCGGAGCTAACAAAGAAGCTGGTGAGGCTTTCTTGGCAGAAAATAAAAATAAAGAAGGAGTACAAACAACTGCTTCAGGACTTCAGTATGAGATTGTTGAAGAAGGAAATGGAGACAAGCCATCAGCAACAAGTCAAGTTACGGTACATTACCACGGAACGTTGATCGATGGAACCGTATTCGATTCATCTGTGAGTAGAGGTGAGCCTGCAACTTTCGGTGTAAATCAAGTTATCCCAGGTTGGACTGAAGCGTTACAGTTGATGTCAAAAGGTGCTAAATACCGTTTGTATATTCCACAAGAATTGGCATATGGGGCTAACCCTCATCCAGGTGGACCAATTCAGCCATACATGGCATTGATTTTTGATGTAGAATTAATTGAAATAGCATAATGAAAAAGTTATTGTTCTTCGTTCCACTTTTGTTCCTTGCGGCGTGTGGAGATAATGAGACGAAAAATGAAGCAGAGATTGTAAATCTTGATGATGATAAAGATCGTCTTTCATACGCATTCGGAGCAAAGAATGCAGAGTCAATCCTAACAGGTGATCCAAAATTTAGTCAGCTGGATAAAGAACAGTTGAAGTCTGGTTTCGAATCGAATCTTTCAAATGTACAGCCAATGGATTGCCAGCAAACAATGATGAGTTTGTTCGGTCCTTATGGTCAGGATTTCGATACAACCTATATTTCTGAAGGTTCAAATTGTATTGGTCGACTTTCAGCTTCTAGTTTGTATACACAAATGGAGCAATATGGTGAGATCGATAAATTAAATCTTGAAATGGTCAAGAAAGGTTTCGCTCACGGACTTTACGATCAAGACACTGTGAATTTGACGGAAGCCGATCAACAAACGGTATTGGATGCGTTCTTCAAGGATTTGGAAGCTAAATTAATGGCGGAAGAACAAGCGAAAGCAGACAAGAGTAAAGCTGCTGCGCCAGCGTACTGGGAAGCGGTGAAGAAAAAGCCAAATACCAAGCAAGTGGGATCAACTGGAATTTATGTTGAGACTATTGAAAGAGGAACAGGTGGTAACCCAACTAGTACAAGTGACTTTGAAGTGAATTATATCCTAACAGATGTTTTCGGAGATACTCTTGAAAGCTCATATGTAAATGGTGGAACTTTGAAGATGAACTTAGGATCTGTAATCCCAGGTTGGACGCAAGGTTTTCCAGCGATGAAAAAAGGTGGAAAGTATCGTTTGTATATTCCGGCTAGTTTAGCTTACGAAGGGCAAATGGGTAGACCTCAAGGTCCACTTACTTTCTTTATTGAGTTTATTGATTTTGGTCCTGCAGGATCAATCGCGACGCCAACAGGAATGCCGTACTAGTAATAGAACTTATTAACAAAAAAGCTCTCATCTGTTCGATGGGGGCTTTTTTTTGTAAATTAAACTCTGAAAACTAACTAATTAGATTGTCGTGAAATTAAAAGTATTATCACTGATTGGAGTTCTTACTCTTAGTATATCAGTTGTTTTTTCGCAGTGTAGTTTAAGTTCAAATTACTCTGGAGAAATTTTGCCAGATCAAGGTTGCGGAGTATATACGGTTTTTTCAAACTACAGCCCAGGAACTTACTTTAGAACGCCTGTTTTGATGGGAGGTTCGTATACTGTTTCAACATGTGGAGCCACTACAGATACTCAGTTGACTGGCTTTCCTGCAACAAGCACAACATCATTCTTTTATAATGATGATAATGGACCAGAGTGTACTGGTACAGCTGCTTCTGCTCAGTTTGTTCCAACATTCACAGATTATGCAAGGGTGCAAGTAAGCGAATACAGTTGTCAACCTGGTGGATCGGCTTCGATTACGGTGTATGTTAGACAAAATAATAACTTATCAATAGGATTACCAGCCGAGGTTTGTGCGGGAGATTCAATTTTATTGACACCATCTCCAGCGCCAGTGACTAGTGCTCAACCAGGATCTGGAGATTTAGGTACCCTAAGTGGAACTGGAGTTTCTGGAAGTTGGTTCGTCGCTCCAATGGTTACTGATACACAGACTGTGAATATTTCATACAGTTTTGGATATTGTACTACTGTTGAAACGGTTACTATTTACGCTCCTCCTTCTGGTAATGTAACGACACCTTCTCAAGCCTTATGTGATACCTCCATTCAACTATTAGCATCGGATTCAATGGGGGTAGGTATGTGGGTGTCTTCGGATACAAATATTGTATTCTCACCAAGTGCAATGGATTCAAATGCGGTGGCATGGAACTTCTCACCAATGGATACAGTAGAGCTTCAATGGGTGGTAACTAATGGAGCTTGTCAAGATATTTCGACAATAACAATTCAATCTGGAAACCTACCAATGGCAAGCGTTTCAGGTACAACTGATTTGCTTTGTAATGGAGATTGTAATGGAACATTATTCGCTGGATCTGGTCCTTGGAATTATTCATGGTCGAATGGAGCAACTGGAGATACAATCACAGGTGTATGCGGCGGAACCCATATTTTGACTGTAACTGATACGTTGACTGGTTGTATTGATACGGTTAGTTATACGATTAATATGCCAGACCCGATAACTGCAACTTCGGTAGTTACAGATGAAATTAGCGGAGGAGATGGAGCGATTGATATGACAGTTACAGGTGGTACACCAGGATATATTTTCGACTGGAACAACGATGGAACGGGAGATAATGATGATAACGAGGACATATCAGGATTAAATTCTGGAACGTATTCTGTGACTATTTTCGATACCAATGGTTGTACAGGAACTTATACAGTTTCGGTAGGTTCACAGGTTTCAATCGACGAGCTATATGAAAAACTATCTGTGAGTATTTACCCAAATCCAAATGATGGAATTTTCACGCTTGAGTTTGGTCAAGAAATGACGAATGTGAATGTTGCCGTGGTGGATGCTGCAGGAAGACTAATTTTCAACTTTGATGAAGTACAAGTTGCAAATGGTCATAAAGAAAATGTGAATATTTCTGAAGAACCTAATGGACTTTATTTCTTGAAATTAAATACAGAAAATGGTTCTGCAGTTTTGCGAATTATTAAGAAGTAATTTTTAGAATTCTAAATTGAAGGTCCCACTGCCAAGTGGGACTTTTTTATTGCTTGAAGAATCCTTTAGAAAGACCAATTTGGTAGTAGCGAAGTGCATTTTCTTCATCCCCTGCAACTTGATAGCGACCAATGATTGTCTTGTAAATGAGCTCTTCATTACCTCCTAGGTCAATATTTTGTAATAAAGTTTGAGTTGAAAGGTTTAAGTCGTCTTGTTCAAATTTTATTTGACTCATTAATTCGTTGTATTGAATCACTTTTTCTGGAAATAACACTCGCATTTTATTAGCTGTGTTTATTGCTTCATTGAATTTTTTCTCTTCCATTAAAGCTAAGCATAGATAAAAATAATTGTCCGATTGCTTCGGAGCTAATTCAATACTTTTTTCATAGAACTTGATTGCTTCTTTCGTTTTATTCATCGCGTGATATGCTCGTCCAGAATAGAAGTGTAAATCTGACGCATTAGGAAATTTGATAAGTCCTTTTGAAAAGATTTTATTCGCCTTTTCGATTTGATTTGTACTCAAATAATAAGTCCCCAACTCAAGAAATGAATAATACGATTCATCAGAGATCTCAATACTACGTTCGTAATGAGAAATCATTTCATTAATCTTCTTCGTTGAGGTTTTACCTGAAAGAATTTCTTGATTTAACAGACTAGCGTAATAGTAATGAGCGCGAGCACTATTTTCTAACTTTTCCATGTCAGAAGTAATCAACGTCTTATCGCTTTCCCAAACCTGATTGCGACTAAAACTTGTAACTAAGAAGATCAAACCAAGTCCGCTTACGATACCAATAACAGGTTTAAGAACTGCAGTTGACTCATTACATTTTTGAAACAATTTATACAATCCAAATACAACCGAAATCGAAAGCCCCAAGGATGCGGTAAACATAAATCGATCCGCCATTGTATCAAGTAAAACACGGGCAATCTGAAGATAAAAACTGATCGAAATGAAGAAAAACAATAATCCGAATGCAATCGCTGGATACTTTCTGAAATATCTAATTGAGAAGTAGAAAAGACCACCAAATAAAAGAAGTGATCCCCAAGCTAAAGGTGAACTCCATCCAATTATTGGGAGGTAGTTATATCCTGAAAAGTACACTAGATTGAAAGGGAGAAAGAAGTTCTTGAAATAAATCAATAATAAATGCAAAGAGTTGGGGAGTATAGCTAATTTATCATGTCCTATCGGGAAAAATGAGTTGCCAAGTTCACCGTATTCGTGAATAGCACCAAATCCTTCAGTTTCACTAACACTTTTGTCAAGAGTTCCAGTTACAGTCAAATAGGAAATGATTCCCAACAAAAGCAACGGAGCCATTGAAATCAATTTTCGCTTATTGAACTTTGGATCAAGATAAAAAGCAATCAGAAGATAGAGTGGAATAAAAACAATTGCGCTTTCTTTGGATAACAAAGCAAGGACAAATAAGATTGGGAAGAAAATTAGTCCTGTTATTTTTCGGTCTTTGTAAAACTTTATGAAACTCATAAAGCTGAGTATCCCAAATAGCAAACTTAAAATCTCATCACGACTCTTAATATTTGCAACAACTTCCACATGAAGAGGGTGAACAATAAATATTACTGTAATTAAAAAAGGAATGATCCTTTGATGTTCACGAAATAAATGTCGAAGGAAAAAATAAATTATTACACACAAGATTGCGTAGTAAATCGTACTCATCCAATGTCCACCAGAAGGATTTAATCCAAATAAATCAATATCTAAAGCAAAAGATAAAAGCGTTATTGGTCGATATCCATATTGATCGTGCCTAAAATCCGAAAAGTGTCGAGAGAAGATATCTGATATTCCTGAAACGCCTTGTTGAACGTATGGATTTTCCTCAATTACAATCTTGTCATCCCAAACATATCCATGATCTAAGGTATTCGAATACTGAATGAAAGCCAGAATAAATAGCAGACCAGCAAATAAATAATCGCGTTTCATGGGCAAAGGTTTCAAGACGAAAATAAGGTTTTTGAAAGACTTAATATTTAGAAAATCAATTGTTAATTAAAATCTCCCTACCTTTGCACTCAATTTTAAATACATAGAATGACATTTGAGGAACTCGGGCTACGGAGTGAGGTGTTGAAGTCGTTAAACGAAATGGGGTTTGAAACACCTACTCCGATCCAGCAAGAAGCCATTCCTTACCTTTTAGGTGACGAAAGCGATTTTGTTGGTTTAGCTCAAACAGGAACAGGGAAAACAGCGGCGTTTGGTCTTCCGTTGGTAAACAAAGTAGATGACACATTAAAAGTCCCACAAGGACTGGTAATCTGCCCGACAAGGGAATTGTGTCTGCAAATTACAAAAGACTTACAGGAATATTCGAAACATTTGAAGGTGAATGTGGTGGCCGTTTACGGTGGTACTGATATTCGTCGTCAAATGCGCGATATTAAAGATGGTGTGAACATTATTGTTGCAACACCTGGGCGGTTGGTCGACCTGATTAAAAGAAAAGCAGTCCGTCTACAAGATGTAGAATGGGTAGTTTTAGATGAGGCCGATGAAATGCTGAACATGGGATTCAAGGAGGATATCGATTCAATTTTGGATCAGACTCCACAGTGGAAAAATGTTTGGTTGTTCTCAGCAACAATGCCGAAAGAGGTAGCTGAGATCGCTAAGAACTATATGGAAGATCCACTTGAAGTGGCTATCGGACATAAGAATCAAACGAATGAAAACATCGAACACATTTATTTCCAAGTGAAAGAGCGTGATCGTTATGCGGCGTTGAAACGTTTGATCGATTTTAATCCAGACATTTATGGTGTTGTTTTCTGTAGAACACGTCGCGAAACAGCTGATGTTGCAGAAAAATTAGGGAAAGAAGGTTACAATGCAGAACCTTTGCACGGAGATCTTTCTCAACAACAACGTGATCGTGTAATGGATCGATTTAGAAATAAATCGCTTCAATTATTAGTTGCTACGGATGTGGCTGCACGTGGAATTGATGTGGATAACATCACACACGTAATCAACTACAATCTTCCAGACGAAATCGAGAATTATACGCACAGATCTGGTCGTACTGCACGTGCTGGTAAAAAGGGTGAATCACTCGTTTTAATCAATACACGCGAAGGGTACAAAATCAAGGCAATTGAAAAAGTAATCCGTACACAATTCGTTCAAGGTGCAATTCCAGGACCGAAAGAAATTTGTCAGATTCAGTTGATGAAACTGGTAGACAAAGTGCGTGAAACGGAAGTAAAAGAAAGAGATATCGCTGAGTTCTTACCGTTAATTATGGAGGAATTCGATGGATTCACAAAAGAAGAGGTGATCAAACAATTCATTTCTGCTGAATTCAATCGTTTTATCGAATACTACGAACGTGCTGGCGATTTAAATGCTAAGTCGGATAAACGTGGTGATAAAGATCGTGGAGACAGTCGTGGTAAACGCGATCGTGGATCCAGAAGAGATGATAGTAACAAAACACGCTTCTTCGTTAATCTTGGTAAACGAGATGGACTGAATCCTGGTGGGTTATTGCGTGTTGCATGCGATTCTACTGGATTGAAATCAGCGAATATCGGACGAATCGATGTTCTTTCTTCTTATTCATTCTTCGAGGCAGACAACGAGCATGTTGACAAAATCTTGAAGGGAATGAACGGTGCCGACTACGAAGGTCACAGTGTAAATGTAGAGGTAACCAAAGAGAAAGGTGGTGGCGGAAACCGAAGAAGTGGTGGAAATCGTCGTGGATCTCAGGGTGGAAATCGTAACCGCGGACCAAGAAGTGGAGGTGGTGATAGAAACCGCAGCAGAAGCCGCAAAAGAAACTAATTGAATAAAGACGCTAGATAGAAAAAATGGAAATCAGAAACATCGCAATTATTGCACACGTTGACCACGGTAAAACGACTTTGGTTGACAAAATGATTGAAGCTGGACAGGTAATCGATGAAAGAAATCGCCCTACCGGAGAGTTGATCATGGATAATAACGATTTGGAAAAAGAACGTGGAATTACAATCGTTTCCAAAAACGTATCCGTTTCGTACAAAGGAACGAAAATTAACATCATCGACACTCCTGGTCACGCCGACTTTGGTGGTGAAGTAGAGCGTGTTTTGAACATGGCGGATGGTGTTTGTTTGTTAGTGGATGCCTTCGAAGGACCGATGCCTCAAACACGTTTCGTTCTTGGTAAAGCTTTGGCAATGGGATTAAAACCATTGGTAGTGGTAAACAAAGTGGACAAAGATAACTGTACACCAGACGAAGTGCATGAGAAAGTATTCGATCTAATGTTCGAATTGGATGCAGATGAAGATCAGTTGGAGTTCCCTACAATTTACGGTTCAGCTAAAAATGGTTGGATGTCAGAAGATTGGAAACAACCAACAGACTCGATCACGCCTTTATTGGATAAGATTTTAGATTACTTCCCACCGAAGAAAATCGAAGAAGGAAATACACAAATGTTGATCACTTCTTTGGATTTCTCAACTTACGTTGGTCGTATCGCAATCGGTCGTTTGAACCGCGGGACTATCAAAGAAAATATGCCTGTTATTCTTGCGAAGCGTGATGGTTCTCAAGAGAAACACCGCATCAAAGATGTATTTGTTTTTGAAGGATTGGAGCGTAAGAAGGTAACAGAAGTTCAAGCTGGAGATATTTGTGCCGTAACTGGACTTGAAGGATTCGAAATTGGGGATTCTATTTGTGATTTCGAAAATCCAGAACCTCTTCAAACAATCGATATTGACGAGCCGACAATGAGTATGTTGTTCTCAATCAACGACTCACCATTCTTCGGTAAAGAAGGGAAATTCGTGACTTCTCGTCACATCTCTGAGCGTTTGGAGAAAGAGTTGGAGAAAAACTTGGCAATGCGCGTCCATCAAACGGATAAGGCGGATAAGTGGATGGTTCACGGTCGTGGAGTAATGCACTTGTCAGTATTGATTGAGACGATGCGTCGTGAAGGATACGAATTACAAGTTGGTCAGCCTCAAGTATTGTTCAAGGAAATCGATGGGGTTAAATGTGAGCCTGTTGAGGAATTGACAATCGACCTTCCTGAAAACTTCAGTGGAACAGCGGTAGAAGCAGTTTCGAAGCGTAAAGGAGAAATGGTGAATATGGAACCAAAAGGTGAGCGTATGATCATTCAATTCCAAATTCCTTCTCGTGGAATTATTGGATTGAGAAATTACTTGTTGACTTCAACAGGTGGTGAGGCGATTATGACACACCGTTTCTTGGAATACCAACCGTACAAAGGAGAAATTCCTGGACGTATGAATGGTTCGTTGATTTCAATGGAACAAGGGACTGCAATTCCTTTCTCGTTGAACAACCTTCAAGAGCGTGGTACTTTCTTTATCGCACCAGGTCAAGATATCTACGAAGGTCAGGTAATTGGTGAGAATAGCCGCCAAAATGATCTTGTAGTAAACGTTACGAAGACGAAGAAGTTGACGAACATGCGTTCTTCTGGAGCAGATGATAAAGTGAAATTGGCTCCACCAAAGCAATTTAGCTTGGAAGAGTGTTTGGAATACATTCAATCAGATGAGTACGTAGAGGTAACGCCAATTAACCTGCGTATGCGTAAAATCTTGTTGAAAGAAACAGAGCGTAAAAGAGCTGGAAAATAATTTCAACTAAACTAAATAGAAGAGACCGTTCATTTTTTGAGCGGTCTTTTTTTTTTATTGGGGGCGCGAGCGGGCTAATCGCTTTACAAGGTGCCGCTAATATCCCTCGCCCGAGATTTTGGTGGATTCCGTAATTTGTGGAGAGGATTTAAAATTGTTGATATTTCTCCTGCATTGGATTGAATAAAAAGAATCGAATTCGTTAACTTTAATCTCCCCAATTTTTTGCGCACATGTACATCATTTTCGATACCGAAACAACCGGACTTCCAAGAAACTGGAACGCACCAATTACCGATACGGATAACTGGCCACGCGTAATCCAAATTGCTTGGCAGTTGCATGATGATATGGGAAGATTGGTGGAGCACAAGGACTTCCTAATCACACCTGATGGATTTGATATTCCGTACGACTCAGAACAAATTCACGGGATTTCAACGGAACTAGCAACAAAATTGGGGATTCCGTTGAAAGATGCGTTGATACAATTCAATGAAGCGCTTTCGAAGGCTAAGTTCGTTGTCGGACAAAATGTTCAGTTCGATATTAATGTTTGGGGATGTGAGTACCATCGTGAAGGAATAGAGACAGCAATGGTGGGCATGCCAGTGTTGGATTCATGTACAGAAACAACGGCAAATCTTTGTCAAATTCCCGGTGGACGTGGTGGTAAATTCAAATTGCCAACACTAACTGAATTACATGAACATCTTTTTGGAGAACCATTTGCTGAGGCTCATAATGCAACGGCCGATGTGGAGGCAACTACGCGTTGTTTCTTTGAGTTAATTCGTCGCGGAGTTTTTTCTCCAGCTGAACTTCAACAAGAGGATAAATATTTAGAGGATTTCAAAGCGTTTAATCCGAAGCCGATTGGTTTTATCGGGTTAAAGCACATGAATCTAAAAGAGGAAAGTGCACGACTTCGTGAGCAACTTCCACAAGAAGACGTCATCGAAACTGTTGATGTCAGTGAAGGGAAAGCGCGACTGGAAAAATGTACATTTGCTCACCTCCATAATCATACGCAGTTTACAATTCTTCAGTCAACTACTCAAGTTCAAAGCTTGGTCAACAGAGCGGCTGAATTTGGAATGCGTGCGGTGGCTCTAACGGATACCGGTAATATGATGGCAGCTTTCCATTTTGAGAAAGCTATTTCGAATTATAACAAAGGAGTTCAAGCTAAAAGAGCAGAAGCAGAAGAGAATGGAGAGTCTTTCGATGGACAGGAGTTAATGCCAATTATTGGGTGTGAATTCAATGTTTGTCGTAACCTCCGAGACAAAACTCAGAAAGACAACGGTTACCAGATTGTAATGCTTGCGAAGAACAAACGCGGGTACGAAAACTTGATTAAACTCGCTTCAATTGCATACACGGAAGGAATGTACTATGTTCCTCGTATCGATAAAGAGGCGATCCAACAGTATCACGAAGATATAATTGTTCTTACGGGTAACTTATACGGAGAGGTACCAAGTTTGATCTTAAATGTCGGAGAAAATCAGGCTGAAGAAGCATTACTCTGGTGGAAAGATCTGTTTAAAGATGATCTCTACGTCGAAATCATGCGTCACGGTCAAGATAACGAGGAACGTGTAAACGAAACTTTAATTCGTTTTGCGAGAAAGCATGATATTAAGCTCGTTGCGACAAATAATACATTCTATATTGATCAGAAAGATTCCGAAGCACACGATGTTTTGTTGTGTGTAAAGGATAACGAATTGGTATCAACTCCGAAGGGTAGAGGTCGAGGGTACCGATTTGGTCTGGATAACGATCAATATTACTTCAAGTCGCAGGATGAAATGAAGGAGCTTTTCCTAGATATTCCTGAAGCCATTGAATCGATCGATGAAATAATCGATAAGTGTGAGCATTATCCACTTGCTCGCGAGGTTCTTCTTCCTGCATTTGAGATTCCTGAGGAGTTTCAAGATGAAAAAGATAAAGTCGACGGAGGAAAACGTGGTGAGAATAATTACTTGCGTCATCTAACTTACGAAGGAGCTAAGGAACGTTACGGAGAGATTACCGATGAAATTCGTGAACGACTCGATTTTGAGTTAGCAACAATCGAACGTACTGGTTATCCAGGTTACTTCTTGATTGTACAGGATTTCTGTCACGCAGCACGAGAAATGGGAGTTTCAGTTGGACCAGGACGTGGTTCGGCAGCGGGATCAGCGGTTGCATATTGTACAGGAATTACCAATGTCGATCCTATCAAGTACGATCTACTTTTTGAGCGTTTCCTGAATCCAGATCGTATTTCCATGCCGGATATCGATATCGACTTTGATGATGAAGGTCGTGGTCGTGTGATTGAATGGGTAATCGATAAATACGGTTCCAATCAGGTGGCGCAAATCATTACTTACGGAACCATGGCAGCGAAGTCTTCGGTGAGAGATACAGCTCGCGTAATGGACTTGCCACTTGGAGAAGCGGATAGACTAGCAAAGCTAATTCCAGATATTTCTCTCGGGAAATTGTTTAATCTTCCTGAAAGTGACCTTCGTGATAAGCTCAAGAATAATCAAGACGATATTAAACGTGCGAATGAGTTAAAAGCCATTGCTCAAGGAGTCGATTTGTCGGCTAAGGTGGTAAATCAAGCACGACAATTAGAAGGTTCTGTTCGAAATACTGGGATTCACGCCTGTGGAGTAATTATCACACCAGATGATATTACCAAGTTCGTTCCGGTAGCTACTGCAAAGGACTCGGATATGTATTGTACGCAATACGATAACTCTGTCGCCGAAGAAGCCGGATTGTTGAAAATGGACTTCCTTGGTCTGAAAACATTGACGTTGATCAAGCATGCGGTGAACAATGTGAAGCAGACAAAAGGCTTGGATCTGGTGCCAGATGATTTTCCAATTGATGATGAAAGAACATATGAATTGTTCCAGCGCGGAGAAACGGTAGGGATTTTCCAGTACGAATCGGCAGGAATGCAAAAGTACATGCGTGAATTGAAACCGACTGTTTTTGCGGATTTGATTGCCATGAACGCCTTGTATCGACCAGGACCGTTAGAATATATCCCGTCGTTTATTCGAAGAAAACATGGGGATGAGGAGATTGTTTATGACCTCGATGCCTGTGAAGAATATCTTCAAGAAACCTACGGAATTACGGTATATCAGGAGCAAGTTATGTTGCTTTCCCAAAAGTTAGCTGGATTCTCGAAAGGTGAAGCCGATACCCTTCGTAAAGCGATGGGTAAGAAGCAAAAGCACGTTCTTGACAAAATGAAACCAGCTTTCATCGAGCGTGGAGAAGGAAACGGACACGATCCGGAAAAATTGGAGAAAATTTGGAAGGACTGGGAAGCTTTTGCTTCGTATGCCTTCAACAAATCGCACTCTACGTGTTACGCATGGATTGCTTATCAAACGGCGTACTTAAAGGCGAATCACCCTGCTGAATACATGGCTTCAGTGCTATCCAATAACATGAATGATATCAAACAGGTATCGTTTTTCATGGAAGAATGTCGCCGAATGGGAATTGATGTACTTGGGCCAGATATCAACGAATCGAATTACCACTTTACGGTGAACCAAGAAGGTGCTATTCGTTTTGGTCTTGGAGCAATTAAAGGATTGGGTTCTGCTCCAGTTAATGCTATAATTGATGAGCGCACAGAGAATGGACCTTATCAGAATATTTTTGATTTGGTGAAACGAATTAATCTCCGCGTCTGTAATAAAAAGGCATTTGAAAGTCTTGTTTATGCAGGTGGATTTGATTCATTCGGAAATATTCACCGTGCTCAGTACTTCAAAGAGGATGGAAACGGAAGAACCTTATTAGAGAATTTAATGCGATTTGGTTCTGGATTCCAAGACAGTGAAAATTCATCACAAGCTTCATTGTTTGGTGAAGACACTGGAGCTAAACTTCCTGAGCCACAGGTTCCGCCAGCTGATGAGTGGGGGAATATCTACGCACTAAATAAGGAAAAAGAAGTGATTGGAATGTTTATTTCTGGTCACCCATTGGACGATTTCAAGATGGAAATTGAGTCGTTCTGCACTGGGAATATTGCCATGTTGAACGATATGGAGACGTATCGAAACAAGGAGTTGTTGATTCCAGCGATTATAACAGATGCCGAACATCGATTTACACGAAAAGGAGATCCATTCGGAACTTTAACGATAGAGGATTATAATGATTCGTACAAAATCTTCTTATGGCGAGAAAATTACTTGAAATTTAAACATTTCTTGAATCCAGGAACGTTTGTTTCATTAAAAGGGCGAATTGAAATTCCACAACGAAGAAACGAATTAGAGTTTACAATTCATTCCATCGATTTACTGTCTAATTTGAAGGAATCAAGAGCGAATAGTCTTCACCTAAAAGTATCGACTAAGGCTTTGGATCAGATTATGATCACCGACTTAGGAAAGCTCTTCGATAATAATGTGGGTTCTGTTCCTGTGCATTTCACGGTTTTTGATCCATTAGATGATGTGGAGGTTCGAATGCCGTCGAAAACGGTTAAAGTAGCGTTGAATTCGGAATTCTTTAACGAATTAAAAACGTTCGATTTAGACGTTAAGATCAAGTAAGCTGCGTAGCTCTAAAAGCTCTTGGACTTTTTCTGCATTTCCTGCTTGTTGGAAGGAATGGATGAGGTTCGTCAACATTCTGAACAAGATTGTGGTGTTTGAACAAGGTTCAAAGTACTCTGGTTTTTCCTCTTGTTTGATGTTCTTTAAAAATGCACGAATTTCATTTTCATCAAAGATTCCTCCTTTTGAGAACGGATTGATGTAGAACAGACATCCATGTTTGTTGTCGGAATCAAAAAGCTGGTGGATTCCCTCTTTATCCAAGTAGGCAAGCACGAAGTGATTTGGTAGATTCACACCATAAATTGGTAAATCCAAGGATTGTGCAATCACAGAATAAATAATCGACAAGCTTAACGGATTCCCCTTTTTTGAGTCGATCACGGTGTTCAAACAAGAATTTAATGGTGAATGATAATCTTTCGAGTTACCATGGAAACCATATTTACCGTAGAATATTTTGTTGAAGATTCTAACTTTTTCGTAAGCAGTTTGATTATCGTTGATTTCTAACCAGATATCTCTTCGAATCGCTTGAATTTTGTCTTTAACATCTAATTCATCAAAGTTAGGATATTGGTAATGACTGATAATCAGAGCACCTTCTAAAAGATCTCTATCATTCGAGTCGACCCATGCTTTCAACCCCTTTTTTACAGCTTCAAATTGAATTTCGTGAATGAGGTTCTCAATTCTAGTTTGAAAAAGAAGTCCATAATCTTCCTCTTCCCATGACGACTCCAAAAGTGGAATGATCGCATCCCCATAAGTCATGAGTTCATCTCGAACATGCTGGTATACAGTCTCGTCAGGGTCTTCGATTAGTCGAACAAGGGCTTTTATGGAATTGGTATCTCTCAACAATACAAAATTACGCTGAAACGGGTTAGTCAATCAGCTGATTTAAAATACTTTTGAAAGTCCGAATGTTAATTTTGAAAATAACTGTAACTAAAATTGAAACCTTTTGGCATGATTGTCGTTATACTTTGTACGGATCAATTATTAACAATTACAGGTTAAGAGAATAAGGACTTCTTCCATTGGATAGAGGTCCTTTTCTTTTTATAATGCTCTTTTTAGTAATGTCAGGGCGTGTTGATTCAGCTTACTTTCAAAAGCTTTCTCGATTTTAATTTTCTCTTGTTTGGTCAAGTGCCATGAAAGAGAAATTCGATCTTCTTTCTTTTCGCGGAGATTGAACGAAATTAAATCGATTGGAAAATCGAAGCTAGCGGCACTAATTTTCATCAATTCTTCCTGATCAAAATCTTGAACTCTTGGAAAGTTGGCGTACATGTTGCCAAAAGGGAGCGTGATCTTATCCATGAAGGAGACTTGCTTGTACGACTCATCATCAAGGATTTTCTTTGTGTCTCGAATTTGCAAAATGATCACTCCTGAAGTATTTGCTCTGATCCAAGAATTCAAAACTTTTAAATATTCCATCGTCGTTTTCCCTCCGTAATTATCGCGAATCCCAGCATCCATTAGCTGAATTTCCGGATTTGTTGGAATGGTAACCATAGGCATTACGAATGGGAATGTGGCGCTTGATCGTAGAACGGATGAAAACCTAATTTCATTGGCATCTTGATTGCTGAGTAAGCTATGAAACTCAATATTTTCATTTGAGTGTGTCATTCTAGAAGGACCATCGTGATTTTCCGTTAAAAAGTTCAGTCGTTGAGAAGAGATTAATAGTCGTCTACCATCATTAATTATTGTAGGAGAAAAAATCATTGTTGGAATAGATCCCGACTGTTCATATTCCTTGTAATAACCTAGTGAATGCTCCAAGAAATTATCAGTGTTCTCATGCAGTTGTTGTTCAAAAGCGTAACCTCGATCCATAGTATACTTTTTATCATTGTATACAAAGTTCTGGTAGCGAATAAAAATATCATTCGTCGTAGCCATAAATGACAAGCGGTTCAACATATCCTTTCCGATATTTTGTCGATATTCCAATCCATATGGTGAATCTATCGTACCAAGTTGTTTTCTCAGGATTAACTCTCGGAAATAGGCTGCTCCAACCATTCCACCTGATGCTCCGGTAATCATTTGAGTATTTGTAGAAACTCTACCATCTAATAATTCATCGCATTTTTGAAGTACGGTCAAAGTCCAAAGTGCACTTCTTGAGCCTCCCCCAGAGCTATTAACGATAATTAATTTAGGCTTTTTTTGTCCCGTTTGTTTTTTCCAATTCTCTAATGTTCGAATATAATTGTCAAAACTTTCCCTATTCAATGAGTCATTATTAGAAATGGAATCCATTCGCGCGATTGAGTAGGAGTTGTCTACGGGGTTGTCGTAAGATAATCCATATGCATAATTGACATAATTAAAGAAGTCTGATTTTGTGCTTAGATAATCCATTCCCATCAACATAACGATAAGAAGTAAGTAAACCCATCTTCTGAACCAGGAACGAAGTGCACTGAAAATCATCAGGATAATTGTCATCAAAAGAACAATACTCATGGCGGCTGGAACTTCTGTAAACTCATGCTTATTCAAGAATCCCAAGACGAAAAAACTCGTAATTGTAATTAACTCAAAGAGTGAAGAGTTAATTCGGTTCTTAGCAAAAGTTTTCTCAATAACGGATCTATCCAAGTGTTTGATACTTCTGCTTTGTTGTAATCTGAGCCAGTTCCCGATGTAGATATATGTTCGATCTCTTTCCAATTCATAGGTATCGAACCATCTGTCGTTTGGTCGGTGAAAGGTTGACGAAATGGGGTTTGATTCACTTTCACCTTTTTGAAGGCGTTTATTATGTCTGTATGAGACAGGGAAAAAATAAAATATCGCAATCAAGAAGAAGCCGAATATTCCAAGCAGACAGAATGAAAGGTATAAGGCGATTTCCTCTCCCGAGGCTAATTCCTGTTCCATCTGAAATTTATAGACGGAGATGAAATAATAAATAATAAATGAAATTGGAACTATTGAGTTATTGATACAGAACTTAAAAAACGGTCGCGTCAAACGGGTTAGAAATGGGAAATGAGGTCCTAATTTGATATAGCTGTATGTATTAAAAGCCATAGTGAATCCGCCAATAGCAAATCCCACCAAAAAGAACGACCACGGAGAAACGCTGGCAATGTACTCTGGTGATAAGAATAGCAGTGGAACACCAAAAGCGTAACCTAGGTTATCTCCAACGATGAGAAATAGTACAGCCCAAAAAAGTAGAAGGAAAAGATTGTATTTTAGGTGAGCAAAGACCAATCTCAATGGGAAAAACGCCCAAATAAAATCAACGAATCCCCATTTTTGATCATTTATTTTCATCTACTGAAATATACGAGAAAAGTCGACCTTAGGTGAGCTAGAAATTACTTTTTTTCTGAGTTTTAATGAAATCAGCAACGAGATAGGCAAGAGCTTTACCGACAATTGTTTTTTCAATGTCATTTTTTGGAGCACCCTCGGGTAAATGCAAGTACTGGATCACGCAGTTGTTTACGCTTCTTATGGCTGAACGAATTTCATCTAATGTAAATCCACTTGGAGTGTAAGCCGAAGTGGGCATGTTTTCTATTGAGTCGAGATCGATTTCTAGTCCAATATTTTCTTTAAATGGTAATTCTGATAAATCATTTTTTAAGGTTGATCGACCATCTAAGTAGTCTTCAAAAAAAGTATGAGAGCAATTATGCTCATTCAAGAAATTATAGATCGCCTCGTTGTTATACTGTTCATGCAAGCCAAAAACGCGATAGGAGAGTACTTGATCTTCACTTATGGCTGTTGAAAATGGATTCCCGCTGTGTCTTCCTTCTAACGGACGACAGTCAGCATGTGGGTCGATATTTACAATGTGAAGTGGTTGATTTTTTTCAGAAAAATAGCGAATGATCGGGTAGGCGTTGTTGTGTCCTCCGCCAATAACGATTAATTTTTGGTTTTGGATGTTGCTTTTATTTAAAACCTGAATGACAAAATCATCTAATTCAGCGACAACATTTCTTTTTTCTGTGAGGTTATTTACATCCCTTTCTTGATGTATTGCTCCTAAAACGGTGATCTCTTTTCCCTTTAGAAAACGATTGGATTGCATGTTCAGAAATTTAGTCATGAAAGCATCGAACGCATTTTTGCTTCCAGGGTTGCCGAGATTAGCTTGCGGACCGACGTCTTCCATGATTCCGAGAATCACAAATTCAGTTGAGTCTCCTATTTCAGTTTGGATTTTTTCCCCTATTCTAATTTCTCCTTCTCTAATCGAAGTATAATTGTCAATTTGAGAATGGCTGAATCGTTCAAAAGAAAAAGCATTATTCTTTGATTTCATGAGGCTCTATAAGTTTTATAAATGATTCTGGCGGAGCGATAGGTCTCATCGTCTCTTTCGCGACAAAAACAAGTACTGTATTTGCAGTTGCTACTAATCGACCTTCACATGTGATGGTATAATCAAAAGTGATTCGAGCACCTGAAACTTCCGAAATTGTGGTCTCAACAATTAATAAATCATCATATTTTGCAGGAGATTTATATTGCACATTGTAAGTGGATACAGGGAGCATAACACCACTATCCTCCAGTTCTCTATAACTCATTCCGGCCGCTCTCAAAGTTTCAACTCGACCAACTTCAAAAAAAGAAGCATAGTTTCCATAGTAACAATATCCCATTTGATCCGTTTCACTATAACGAACTCTGAGTGAAGTTTGATGCGTTATTTTCAGTTTCATTGTTTATAAGTTCAAAACTTAGTTAAAATCTCTACAGTGGCTGAAAGTTACATATATTTGTAGAGAGGAGAGGCTTTTATTGTCGAATGTTATTAAGCAAATCGATTTAGTCATTTTAAAGCTAGAAAGTTAGCTCAGATTCGGGTTGAGTTGTTACGGGAAAATAACTAATGTGTTAAATTTTTTTGAAGTAAAACTTTTTAAAAAGTCAACCCTTAAACAACTTTTTTTTTAACTTTTTTATGTAAATATTTGTCATCAACGAAAAGGAGATAACCTATGACTACGCTGGAGCAATTTTCGGTTTAGTTTTCGATATATTTTTTTAGAACATTATTACACACTAGTACTATGAGTAGAAATCACGAGGGCGTATGGGGAGCGTGTCTGAAAGTAATTAAAGACAATGTTTCATTGCAAGCATTTAAGACATGGTTCGAACCGATTGTCCCTGTGAAGTTAGAAGATGATGTCTTGACGATTCAAGTTCCATCTCACTTCTTTTATGAGTGGTTAGAGGAAAATTATATCACTCTGCTAAAAAAAGTAATTAGAAAAGAGTTAGGAGCAGAAGGTAGATTGGAATACAGTATTATTATGGAAAATAATACAACCAATACAACGCCTTATACGGTAAAGCTCCCAGCGCTAAATAAAAAAGCATTGAAGAATTCTCCCGTTTCGATGCCGTTAAATATTAGTGAAAAGCAAATTCGCAATCCATTTATTATACCTGGATTGAAAAAGGTGAATGTTGATTCGAATTTAAATCCATCTTATTCATTCGATAATTTCGTAGAAGGAGATTGTAATCGATTGGCTCGAGCTTCTGGATATGCAGTAGCAAACAAGCCAGGTGGTACAGCTTTTAACCCACTGTTGATTTATGGTGGAGTTGGTTTGGGTAAGACTCACTTAGCTCATGCAATTGGGATCTCAATTAAGAACCAGTTTCCAAACAAGACAGTTTTATATGTAGGATCTGAGAAGTTTGCTCATCAATTTATTGACGCAATCAAGAATCAAACTACAAACGATTTCATTCATTTCTATCAAATGATAGATGTATTGATTATCGATGACGTTCAGTTCTTCTCAGGAAAAGAGAAAACACAGGATGTATTCTTCCATATTTTCAATCACTTACACCAGAATGGAAAACAAATCATTCTAACGAGTGATAAGCCACCAGTTGAAATGCAAGGTATGGAGCAACGCTTGTTATCACGCTTCAAGTGGGGACTTTCAGCTGATTTGAGTTCTCCAGATTTGGAAACGAGAATGGCCATCCTTGAGAAGAAAATGTACGGGAATGGTATCGAGCTTCCAAAAGATGTAGTTGAGTACTTGGCTTATTCAATCAATACGAATGTTCGTGAAATGGAAGGCGCATTGAATACTTTATTGGCACAGGCATCGCTGAATAAAAAGGCAATTACGCTTGAACTTGCGAAGCAAATGGTTGATAAGTTCGTGAAGAATACAGCTCGTGAAGTTTCCATCGAATACATTCAAAAAGTGGTTTGTGATTATTTCGATCTTCCATTAGAGATTTTGAAGTCGAAAACGAGAAAGCGTGAGGTGGTTCAAGCCCGCCAGATTTCAATGTACTTCTCTAAGAAAATGACGAAGTCTTCATTGGCGAATATTGGTGCTCATTGCGGAGGAAAAGATCACGCGACCGTTCTTCATGCTTGTAGAACAGTTACCAACCTCTCAGAAACTGATAAACAGTTCAGAGCATATTTAGAAGATCTCGAAAAGAAATTAACTATTCAATAATTAGAAAGCCGTTCAAGTTGAACGGCTTTTTTATTTATCTTGGGTGAAACAAATAACTTGACTTATGGAAAATGAATTACCAATTATGGAAATAGTAATAGGAGTAATTGCATTACTACTGATATTTAAATCAGTAATAATGGTAACTGAACAAACAGCTTATGTAATCGAACGATTTGGTAAATTTCAACGAATTGCTCACTCGGGATTAGGATTTATTATCCCTTTTATTGATCGCAAAGCTGGTGTTGTTAATCTTCGTGTTCAGCAACTGGATGTTTCTATTGAAACGAAAACACAAGATGATGTTTTTGTGAATTTACAGGTTTCTGTGCAATATATGGTTGTTCGACAGTCTGTGAGAGAGGCTTATTATTCACTAGATAATCCAAAGAATCAGATTGCGGCATACGTATTTGATGATGTTCGTGCTGAAGTTCCGAAATTGGAGCTAGATGATGTCTTTGCGAAGAAAGATGATATTGCCATTGCGGTACAAAAGAATATCGCGAGTAGTATGGATCAGTATGGATACAACATAATTCGTGCATTGATAACGGATATTGATCCAGATGCGAAAGTAAAAGAATCAATGAACCACATTAATGCCGCTAAGCGTGGAAGAGAAGCTGCATTAGAAGAAGCGGAAGCTAAGAAAATTAGAATTGTAAAAGAAGCAGAGGCAGAGGCTGAATCAAAGAGACTTTCCGGAGAAGGTATTGCTCGTCAACGCCTGGAAATCGTACGTGGGTTTAAAGAGTCTGTGGAAGATTTCAAAAAATCTTTAGATAACGTTACACACGAAGAGATTATGCAATTCGTATTAATGACTCAATATTTTGATACAATCAAGGATATCGGAGCTAATTCTAAAAATTCATCAATTTTAATGCCTCACTCACCTGGTGGAATGAAGGACTTCCAAGACCAAATTATTAGAGGTACCTATATTGGAAATCAATTCAAAGATGATTTAGATGATGGACCTGAGGATTAATTACAGTGAAATAAAAAAAGGGAGAACTTTAGTTCTCCCTTTTTTGGTTTTATAGTTGCTAATTTATTGTTTGACAAGTTTAGCTGTGTATGTCTTATTATTTGTAGAAAGAGTTAACATGTAAATCCCGTCCTCTTCGTTACTTAAATCAATTTCCATTCGATTTCCACCTTTAGTACAAGAGATACTGGCATGTTCAATTAGTTTCCCGCTCATACTATATATTTTTAAGTCTGCGTTTTCATTTCCATAGGCATTGAAAACAATTTCAGTACGATCATTTGTTGGATTTGGATTAACCGATAATAAATCATAGAAATCATCAAGGATGTTAATCGACTTTGTCTCTGTATAATTCTCTCCACCACTAACATCAACTTGTTTGATACGGTAATAATTGATTCCAACAAATGGATTTTCATCTACTGTATAGTACTGTGATAAGGTATTCGAGTTTCCTGTACCGTTCACACGAGCAATCTCTTCGTAGTACTCTCCGTCAGATGAACGCTCAACAACAAAGTAATCGTTATCTCTTTCGCTTTCAGTTTCCCAAACTATATCAACGACTCCTTGGTCACTTGCGTAGTCAATATCAAATCTTGAAAGTTCAACTGGAAGAATATTACAATCTAATGATGCCGTTCCTGAGAAATTTAGTGTATAACCAGAACCTGCATTTGGGCTCCACTCATCGACTACAAGAATATAATTCTGACCGGCTGTTACATTCATTGTTTGCAAGAAACTATCACCAGTTACATCTTCGGTATTGTCACCTGCTGATCCATTCATTCCCGTGTTACCTTGTACTCCAGAGTCTGTACAACGTATTGGGGCTCCCAAAGCTCCACACGAAACATTTGGGCCGTATATTGCAAAATCATAATCATCTAATGGATCAGTTGGAACAATATTGATGTTTAGAGTTCCCGTTGTTTGAGCAGTGAAAGTATACCAGTTAGTATGATTTTCACCTCCTGCTGGACATGCAGTCCCAGTACATCCTTCTGCAGCGATTCCAGGTCCTGTTGCATTACCTCCTACAGAGGCTGAAGAACAGAGTGGAGTCATATTGTTACAATCGTTGTTATCTGTTCCATTTGGACCTCCAGCACACGGTACACAGTTTAAGGTAGCAACCCAACCAGACCTATTGAAAATGTTATCAGCTAAAAATCTAAAAGTCAGACATCCACTAGCATCGGTTGATGTATATGAAAATGGTACTGAGCCTCCCAAGTTACCAGTTAATCCAGTGACTCCAGTGTACAAAGTTGGGGAAGCGGGAGGGGTCGTAAAAACAGGACTATTCTGAGTTGGTCCATTGCCAACAAGTAAGTAGTCGTAACCACCTTCCACGTTGAATGATGTAAAAGTCACCCGCATACATTGACCTGCTGTATTCGGACAAAAGACACGATAGATATTGTTAATATTGTTGGAGTAATTGCCAAGTATTCCCCCATTATCTGTATACGTTGCAGGGCCGCAAGTAGCAACGAGACAAGAACCAACATATTCCCCATTAATCCCCACTGTAGGATGGCTAAATTGAGAAAAAGATGTTAATGAAGTGATAGAACTAACCAGTATGAGTAGAGCTTTTTTCATAGTTATTGTTTTAGTTGGAGAGTTGTAGGTGTTGATTTTCGTCTTTCGAAGAATAAAGTTACTATGAGCCCTGTGTTCGGATCACTAACGTCTAAGTTTGAGTCTTGCAAACGGAATTGTTCAAGATAATCTAGATTAATGGAATTGAGGATAGTACTGTCTCCATTTTGGAAGACATAATCTTTCAATTCATAATCAACGCCGTAGCGCTCAACATTAGTTGGTACAGATTGGGGAGTAGCTATTCTGGAACTACTTGCTTGTCCATAAGAATATGATTGGACAAGTAAACCCAAGGTAGTTGCAATAAGTAGGTGCTTCATAAATAGAATTTTATTCTACTTATAAGACGTGAATAGTATTATTTTGGTTCAGTTAATTATCCAAATAGGTGTTGAGTCGATAATTTCAATGGTTTCATTGAATATTTTCACTGGTTTAATTTGTATGTTCCTGATTAAAAGACCACTTAAGAATGTTGTTCGTTTATTTTTTAACGATTTTACTAGAATAAGTTTTATGATTAGTTACTAGGTTAAGCATGTAAATACCTTTTTGTTGATCACTTAAATCAATTTCCATTCTATTTCCACCTTTTTGACATAAAATAGTGGCGTGTTCAATTAATTTACCACTCATACTATATATTTTTAGTTCAGCACTTTCATTACCGTATGCATTAAACACTATTTCAGTTCGGTCATTGGTTGGGTTCGGGTTGACAGAAAGTAAGTCGTAATAATCATCAAGAATGTTGACTGATTTAACTTCAGAGTAATTTTCGCTACCGTTAATATCGACTTGTTTCAAGCGGTAATAATTCGTTCCAATAATCGGGTCATTATCCGCAAAGTAATACTTTGTCTCATAGTTACTATTTCCCACACCTTGAATTACGTTGAGCTCTGTAAATAGAATTCCATCATCAGAACGCTCAACTACAAAATAGTCGTTATCTCGTTCATTTTCAGTTGACCATAATACGTCTACAATTCCGTTATCAGGACTGTATTCTACATCGAATTCTGATAACTCTACTGGCAATATAGTGCAATCGAGCGAAGCGGTTCCAGAAAAATTCAGGGTGTAACCAGATCCAGCATTTGGACTCCATTCATCAACCACTAAAATGTAACTTTCTCCAGCAATCACATTCATTGTTTGAAGAAATGCATCTCCCAAGACACTTTCGGTAAAGTCACCTGCAGTTGAATTCATACCAGTTGTTCCTGTTAATCCAGAGTCTGTGCATCTAATTGGAGAGCCTAATGCTCCGCAAGTAACATTTGGTCCGTAAATGGCAAAATCGTAATCATCTAATGGATCTGTTGGAACAATATTAATGTTTAAAGTTCCTGATGAAAATGCTGTAAATGTGTACCAGTTTGTGTGATTTTCACCACCAGCGGGACATGCCGATCCAGTACATCCTTCAGCTGCAATACCAGGTCCAGAGGCGTTTCCACCTACCGATGCTGAAGAACAAAGCGGAGTCATATTCACACAATCATTATTATCTGTTCCATTTGGGCCACCTGCACAAGGGACGCATTGTAATGTAGCTGACCAACCTGGAGCTGTAGTACTGTTATTTGATACAAATCTAAAGGTTAAACATCCACTTGGATCCGAAGAAGTGTAGCTAAAAGGGACTGAGGGAGTGCCAGCTATTCCGTATGTTGATCCACCAACTAGTGCAGCTGGCGCTGTTGTAAAATCAGGACTATTTTGGGTAGGTCCATTTTTCACCGTTAGATAATCTCTGTAACCAAATAGCCAATGAGGTGATTGCACATCGAAAGAGTTAAACGTGACTCTCATGCAATTTCCTGCACTTGAAGGGCAGAATACTCTATATATGTTATTGATGTTGTTGGAATAGTTTCCACTCGCTCCTCCGTTATCAGTGTATGTTGAAGGACCACAATCCGCAACTAAACACGCACCCACATATTCACTTTGAATACCTACAGTTGGGTGAGAATACTGAGAGAACAATACTTCTGGAATGAAAGCAAACGCGATCAATAATGTGTTAAATGGGAATTTCATAACTATTGATTTTGGTTAGTTGAAGTGAAAGATTCTCTTGATCTTTTTTCGTGGTACAAAATAATTGTCAATCCCGTGCTTGGATCTAGGACTTCGACGTAATGGTTAGGATTTCTTAGATGGTCGTAATGGTCTAAATTAATGGTGTTTAGAATTGTACTATCGCCATTTTGAAATGAATAATCTTTCAATTCATAGTCAATACCATAACGTTCAATATTTGTTGGATACTCAACAGGTATAACAATTCTCGAGGTGGATTCTTGGGCGTGCAGTCCTGTAAAAAAGAAACCGCAACACAGTACCGTCAGTAGCAGAGATTTCATAAATGTAGTTTTACTATTACTACAACGGTTAAATATAGGGTTGTGGTTCAGTTGTTTATCAATTATTGAGTCTAATTGAGGATTTATGCGTTTTCATTGAATATTTATAAAAAAAAGGCAGTTATTCAACTGCCTTTCAACCACTTATCTTTATTTTGTCTAATTCTTAATAAGCTTGCTCGTATAAGTTTTGTCGTTTGTTGAAATAGTTACTGAATAAATACCGTCAGAAGAGTTTCTCAAATCCAGTGTGAATCGATTTCCTCCAGCCACACATTTTATGATTTCTTCGTGGATTTGTTCTCCCAAATTATTAAAGACTTTGAGTACAGCTTCTGAATTGTTATACGAATTAAATATGACGTCAGAGATACCTAATGTTGGATTCGGGAAAATTGAAATCATATCATAAAAATCATTAAGAATATTTACAGTTCTAACTTCCGAGTATTCAGAATTACCACTTATATCAACTTGCTTTAGTCGATAATAATTTACACCAACAAAAGGTTCGTTATCAATAGAATAGTATTTAGTTTCCATAGTAGAATTTCCTACTCCTTTTACTAAATTAATTGGTTCATAGTGAACACCGTCAATTGATTTTTCTACAATAAAATAATCATTGTCTCGCTCACTCTCAGTTGCCCAGTACAGGTCTATAACATCTTCGTGAGGCACATAACTTGCTTCGAATTCAGATAATTCGACAGGGAGTACATTACAATCTAAAATTGCAGTCCCACCAAATGACATTGTGTATCCTGATCCCGAATTTGAGCTCCACTCATCAACAACAATTATGTACGTGTCACCCGAGTTAACGTTCATAGTTTGAAGAAATCCATCTCCTGTTACTGTTTCTGTGAAATCTCCCGCGCTGTTATTAAGCCCAGTTGTACCTGAAGTTCCAGCATCTGAACATCTAATAGGTGCGCCTAAGTTACTGCAATCAACATTAGGGCCATAAATACTAAAATCGTAATCGTCAGTGCTGGTTGCTGGAGTTAAAGTTCTGTTGAAAGTCCCACCAGTAAAAATTGAAATT